>NZ_JAUZUP010000003.1:0-548416 GCF_031844085.1 Microbacterium sp. PRF11 | reverse complement strand
CGCGGCGTGGGTCGGGGCGGCCGGGGCGGCGTCGGCCGGGGAGGTGGCGGTGGGCGGGGCCGGAGGGGTGGCCGGCGCGGCGCTCGGGGTGCCGTCCGTCGCCGCGGGCTCGACGATTCGCGGGGCCTCGGTCGCGCCCTCGGTCGCGGCCGCCGTCGACACGCTCTCGGGCGCCGTCGAGTCGGCGTCAGCATGCCCGTCGCCGGCGCGGGCGGCGCCCTGCGAAGCAGCGGCGTCGTGCGAAGCAGCGGCGTCATGCGACACAGCAGCGTCGTGCGAAGCGGGGGCTGCCGACTCGGTGGGCTCGGACGCGGTGAACGCGACGGCGGGGTCGTGACCGCGATCGACGTCGGAGTCGTACGCGGCGACGGCGGGGTCGTACGCGGCGACGGCGGGGTCGTGCGCGGCGACGGCGGGGTCGTGCGCCGCGTCGGAGTCGACGCTCTCGCGCGAGGGCTCGGCAGGCGCCGGCGCGGACCCGTCGGCCGCGCGCAGCTCGTCGGTCCAGCGGGCGCCGTCCCACCGGCGCAGTCCGCCGCCTCCCGCGGGGTCGGGATACCAGCCGTCGGGCGGGGTGGGAGTGTCAGTCATGTCGTTTCCCCTGTCAGGTGCGGAACCGGGCGAGATGGCCCGAGTCTAGTGATGGCGTCCGGCGTCACCGGAAGTCGCGGGACGCGTGGGCGACTCCTACGCGCAGATCGGTGAACCCGTCGGCGACGACGTTGGTCACGCCTTCGACCGACCGCTCGAGCATCCCCCGCACGATGAGCGCGGGCGATTCGCGGGCGACCCGTCGGTATCTGTTCCACACGCCCACCGAGCAGATGACGTTCATCAGACCGTGTTCGTCTTCGAGGTTGAGGAACGTGATCCCGGAGGCCGTGGCCGGCCGTTGCCGATGCGTGACGAGTCCCGCCACCTCGATGCGCCGGTCCGTCTCGAACGTGCGCAGCTCTCGAGAGGTGAGCACCCCGCGGGCGTCGAGCGCGGCGCGGAAGTGGGTCAGCGGGTGGTCGTCGGCCGAGAGACCCGTCGCCCACAGGTCGGAGGCGAGGATCTCGTAGCTCGACGGGTCGGTGAACAGCGGCGGCTGCACGGCCACGAGGGAGTCGGGGAGGAACTCCGGGCGGTCCAAGGCGGCCGAGCCCGACAACCAGATCGCCTCGCGGCGCGTGTGCCCGAGGCAGTCGAACGCTCCGGCCGTGGCGAGGGCCTCGAGCTGTGCGGTGACGAGTCCGGTACGGCGCACGAGGTCGCGCAGGTCCCGATAGGCGCCGCGCTCCTCGCGCTCGGCGACGATGCGCTCGGCGACCCTGGTTCCGATCCCGGTGACCCCGGCGAGTCCGAGCCGCACGGCGAATCCCCCGTCCCGGCGATGGGCGAGAGTCTCGTCGGGCTCCGAGGGGTCGAACTCCCCCGTCGGCGGCTGGGCCGCTCGGGCGCACGCGTCGAGTCCGGTCGGCGCGCCGCGCCCGGCGGCATCCCCCCGCTGCGCTCCCGCCCGATCCGGGGCGTCGTCCACCGCTTCGAGCGTCGCCTCGACGCCCGAACGCAGCAGATCGGGCCGGCGCACGACCACCCCGTGCCGGCGGGCATCGGCGGTGAGCGTGGCGGGCGAGTAGAACCCCATGGGCTGCGCACGCAGGAGCCCGGCGAGGAACGCCGCGGGATAGTGCAGTTTGATCCACGAGCTCGCGTACACGAGCAGCGCGAACGACAGCGAGTGCGATTCCGCGAACCCGAAGTTCGCGAACGCCTGGATCTTGGCGTACAGCTCGTCGGCGACACGGCCGACCAGCCCGTTCTCGGCCATCCCCTTGTACAGCGTCTCGCGCAGCGAGTCGATGCGTTCCAGCCCGCGCTTCGACCCCATGGCGCGGCGCAGCAGGTCGGCGTCTTCGGCGGAGCAGTTGCCGACGGCGACGGCCATCTGCATGAGCTGCTCCTGGAACACCGGCACCCCCATGGTCCGTTCGAGCACCGGGCGCAGCTTCTCGTGGACGTAGGTGATCTCCTCCTGCCCGAGTTTTCGCCGCACGAACGGGTGCACCGCGCCACCCTGGATGGGCCCGGGCCGGATGAGGGCGATCTGCACGACGAGGTCGTAGAACTTCCGCGGCTGCAGCCGCGGGAGCAGCCCCATCTGCGCGCGGGACTCCACTTGGAACACCCCGATCGAGTCGGCGCGGCACAGCATGTCGTAGACCGCCTTCTCTTCTTTGGGCAGGGTCGACAGCTCCCAGTCCTCGCCCGTCGCATCGCGGATCAGATCGAAGCAGTACTGCAGCGCCGCGAGCATGCCGAGGCCCAGCAGGTCGAACTTGACCAGCCCCATCCACGCCGCGTCGTCTTTGTCCCACTGGATGACCGTGCGGTTCTCCATGCGCGCGTGCTCGATGGGCACGACCTCGCCCACCGGACGATCCGTGAGCACCATGCCCCCGGAGTGGATGCCGAGATGCCGCGGCGCCTTCAACAGCTCGGACGCGAACTCGATGACCTGATCGGGGATGTCGTGATCGGCTCCCGTCTCGAGCGTCGCTCCCCACCGCTCGACCTGTTTGGACCAGGCGTCCTGCTGGCCCGGCGAGTGTCCGAGCGCACGGGCCATGTCGCGCACCGCGTTCTTCGGGCGGTACTGGATGACGTTGGCCACCTGCGCCGCCCGCTCGCGCCCATACTCCTGGTAGACCCACTGGATGATCTCCTCGCGGCGGTCCGAGTCGAAATCGACGTCGATGTCGGGCTCCTCGTCGCGCAGGCTCGACAGGAACCGCTCGAACGGCAGCTTGTAGAAGATCGAGTCGACCGCCGTGATGTCGAGCAGGTAGCAGACCGCGCTGTTGGCCGCCGATCCACGCCCCTGGCACAGGATGCCGCGGCGTCGGGCCTCGGCCACGATGCCGTAGACGATGAGGAAGTACCCCGGGAAGTCCTTCATCTCGATGACGCCGAGTTCGCGTTCGATCCGCCGCCGGTCGTCGTCGGACAGGTTCGGGTATTTGCGCGGGACGGCCTCCCACACCAGGTGCCGCAGCCACGACATGGGGGTGTGCCCCTCGGGCACCTTCTGCTTCGGCAGAGCGGGTTTGGCCCGACGCAGGGGGAAGGCGATCTCGTCGGCCAGTTGCACCGTGCGGGCCACCGCTCCGGGATACCGCCGGAACCGCGCCGCCATCTCGACGCCGGAGCGCAGGTGCGCTCCGGCGTGGGCGGGGAGCCACCCGTCGAGCTCGTCGAGACCGCGGTTCGCCCGCACGGCGGCGACCGCGGCCGCCAGCAGCTCTTTCTGCGGTGCGGCGTAGTGCACGTTGTTGGTGGCGAGGATCGGAAGGCCCCGCTCGGCGGCGAGACCGGCGAGCACGTCGTTGCGGCGGGAGTCGAGGGGGTCGCCCTGGTCCATGAGCTCGACGTAGACGGCCTCCGCGCCGAACAGGTCGACGAGGGTGTCGAGCTCTCGCGCGGCCCCGGCCGGCCCCTCGAAGGCGAGGGCCTGACGCACCGCCCCCTTCCGGCATCCGGTCAGCACCGCCCACTGCGGGTCGCGCGGTCCGCCGGCGCGCTCGGCGAGGTCTTCGAGGTCGTAGACCGGTCGCCCCTTCTCGGCGCCGGTGAGCTGCGCGTGGGTGATGGCCGCCGCGAGACGGTGATAGCCCTCTTCTCGTCGGGCGAGGACGAGCAGGTGGGAGCCGCCCGGATCGGCTTCTCCGTTCTGGGGGCCGGTGAGCCCGAGCGAGAGCTCCGCCCCGAAGACGGTGTTCACGGCGCGCTGCTCGGCGGCCTCGGCGAAACGCACGATGCCGTAGAAGCCGTCGTGGTCGGTGAGGGCGAGAGCGTGCAGCCCCAGCCGTTCGGCCTCTTCGACGAGTTCTTCGGGAGAGGACGCACCGTCGAGGAACGAGTACGACGAGTGCGCGTGCAGTTCGGCGTACGGCACGGTGTCGGACGGCCGCTCGATCGAGGGTGGTACGTAGGCACCGCGCTTGTGCGACCAGGCGGGGCTGTCGCCGCCGTCGCCGTTCGGCGGGGCGCCGGTGGGACGACGGGCGTCGCTGAGCAGGCGCTCGAGCTCCGACCACTTCACGGGAGGGTTGGTCCAGCCCATCAGCGCACCCCGATCCCGAGGCCGTGTCGCGCGTCAGTCATACCGCCCCTCCGCTCGCCACTCGCCCTCTTCCACCACCAGCAGCCACGCACCGCCATCGGCGTCGACCACCTGGAACCGGTGTGCCTTGCGTGCGCGCAGGGCATCCCATCCCCGCTCGTTGATCGGCCAGGGTCCCGCCCATTCGCTGATGCGCCGCCGCTGTCCCGCCGTCTCGAGCACGGCGGGTGGAGCGCTGAGCACGTCGCGTTCCCCGACCGTGACCGGCGCCCCCGCGATGTCGGTGACGCCCACCAGACGCGGTTCGGGATAGACGGTGGCGGGCAGGGGGTCGGGGAGGCTGCCCGGCCACGGCCGCGTCCGCACCTTCTCGGTGACCGCACGATCGCCCCACGGCACGAGCACCTGGCGCTCGGCGAGCCAGCGCCCGCCCCCGATCGTGGGGGTCACGACCCCGCGGTGCCCCAGCATGGCCTGCACGCGCGAGAGGGCGTGGTGCACGCGCTCGTCGGGCCCGGCGCCGAACAGCCCCTTGGCGTGGTGCGCCGCGGCGTCGACGGCCTCGGGCTCGATGTGCACGCCCGCGACACCGCTGCCGAAGATGCCCTGGGCGTCTTCGGCCAGCTGCCAGCGCACGCGGTCGACCACCCCCGCGGCGTCGAACGACCCGGGGTGCAGCCACACGCGCTCGCTGCGCTCACCCCGCTCCCCCGTGAGCACGACTCGCAGCTCGGTGCAGACGAGGTCGTGCGCGCCGAGCTGGGCGATGAACTCCTCGGCCGCGACGCGCATGCCGAACGCGATCTGGTCGGCGAGCTCGAGCGGCGGCTCGAACGCGACGTCGCGATGCAGCTCGGGCGGGGGCGTGCGCGGCTGGACCGGTTGGGAGTCGAGGCCCCCGGCAAGGGCGTGCAGGCGCACCCCTCTCTCGCCGAACCGCTCCCGCATCCGCTCGACCTGGAGTTTCGCCAGCTCGCCCAGGGTGTGCACGCCCAATCGCGACAGCAGGCTGCCGAATTCGTCGTCGTCGAGGGTGGCGATCGACAGGGGCGCGAGGAAGGCGGCCGCCCCACCGGGCTCGACGATGCGGACGGGGTCGTCGGGCCGCGTCGTGCGTGCGGCCTGCTCGGCGGTGAACACCCCGTCGGCGACGCTCGCGCGCACACCCGGGAAGCCGTCGTCGTCGAGCAGGCGGATCAGCATGCGAGCCGCCTCGAGCTCGCCGCCGTAGTAGCGGGCCGGTCCCCGTGCGCGGAGGGCGCAGAGGCCCGGCCGCACGACCTGCACCCCGGGGGCACGATCCTCGATCCGGGCGACGACCGGGGCGAACGCGCGCGCGTCACGCACCGGGTCGGCCGGGACCACCTGCAGCCCCGGACACAGCGCCTGCGCATCGCGGCGCTTCTGCCCGCGGCGCACGCCCTGCTCCCGCGCCGCCCACGAACACGCGACGACGACGTTGTTCGCGAACACCGCCACCGCGGCATCCGGTCGGGGCGGGCTCACGGCCTCGGCGAGGAACGCCGTGATCGGCCAATCGGGGAACCACAGCACGAGGCTGCGGGTGGGAGCGTGCATCACCCCACCGCCCGCACGGGGAAGGCGTCGCGTTCGCGCGGCATCAGGCGCTCGGCGGGAGCACCCAGCAGCTCGATCGAGCCGTCGGCGGCGGGCAGCAGCATGCGGGCGCGCCGGGCGTTCGGCGAACGGCGGCTGGTCACCGAGACGGTCAGCTCGCGGCCGGCGAGATACCCGTGCCCCTGCCCGATCCCCGACCACCGGGGGTCGGCCACGTCGATCACCGCCTCGGCCTGCGGCCACGCGCCCTGGACGAGCAGCACCGACCCGCGATCGCGCAGGCGCGCGGCCAGTCGCGTGGTTTCGGCGCCCCCGCGCGCGGCGGACGACCCGGCGGGAGGTCGCACGGCCACCACCGGCAGCACCTCGGTGATCGTCGCCGTCACGGCCAGCCACCGGGGGCCCGGATCGGGGATGAACACGAGTCGGTCGAGGTCGAGACCGTATTTCTCGGCGGCTTCGGCTCCGAGCTCGGGCATGCCGATCACCCCGCACCAGGCACCGTCTTGGGAGGGACGGGCCATGAGCGCCAGCAGGAGCGAGGCGGAACGGGCCAGTGCGTACGCCGACCCCGACCGCAGCCCCCCGCCGGGCAGCAACGGCGAGAACGCCGGGTGCGTCGGAAGAACGGGGGCGTCCATGCGCCGCCCCTGCATGCGTTCGAGGCGATCGCGCAGCGCATGGATGTCGGGTACGGCCTGTACCTGGTCTCTCACGATCGCCCTCACTCCCACAGGTTAGAACATCTGTTCGATGACCTCAATCCCTGTGGGTCGAAGATACGATCGACCTCCGACATCGCGTGGAAAGCCCCGATCGCGCGACAGAACGGGCGCGCTCGGCCCGAAGCTCCCGTCTCAGATCAGATCGGCTGTCGCGGCGATCCGCGCGAAACCTCCCTGCTGCAGCACCACGGCGGTGCTCGCCATGAGCTCGGCGGCCGTGCGCGTGACGGTACCCAGTCCCGCGATCTCTCCGCTCAGATCGAAGGTGCGCGTGGCATCCAGCACCACCGTTACCTCGTAGCCGAGGTTGCCGGCCATGCGCGCGGTCGTCTCGACGCACATGTTCGTCTGGATGCCGCAGATCACCAGCTCCCGGATGCCGTTCTCCTGCAACCAGGCGTGCAAGTCGGGGTCGCCGTAGAACGCCGAGTTGACGTTCTTCGACACGACGAGAGCGGCGGGGGCTGCGGCCACCGCCTCGACGAGGCCGTTGCCCTCCGCGTCCGGATGGAGCGGGGAGGCGGGAGACGCCGAATCGTGGCGCACGAGCACGATCGGCTCTCCGTCGCGGCACCAGGCGTCGATCAGGGCGCCGACGTGGCGCTCGCACTCGGGGTTCGCGGTCGGACCCCAGAAAGCGAGGTCGTCGAAGCCGCGCTGCATGTCGATGACGAGGAGGGCACGTGTCATGCCCCCATCCCATCATCCGCGTGAAGCGACACGGCCCGAAGAGACGAACCTTCTCGCTTCGACGACACGCACGTCAAGGATCGAGGCGAGCCGTCGCCCTTTCCCAGAAGATGAGAAGCAGACGGAAAGGTCCCCCCACGTGATCGTCGAAACCACGATTCGTCGCGACGACCTGCGACGACAGGCTCGGCGCCGCCAGCTCGCGCGGACGCGGCGGCTCGCGCTCGTGCGCATCGTCGTGGTCCTGTCGTTCGCCACAGGGTTGAACTACATCACCTGGAGGTGGCTCGCCTCGGTGAACTGGGAGTCGTGGTGGATCGCCGTCCCCCTGGTGCTTGCCGAGACGTACAGCCTCATCGACTCCCTGCTGTTCGGTCTGGGTGCGTGGCGGTTGCGCGAGCGCCACGACGCGCCCCCGCTGAAGCACGACGTCACCGTCGACGTGCTCGTGACGACGTACAACGAGCCGCTCGATCTGGTGATGCACACCGCTCGAGCCGCGAAGGCGATCCGCTACCCGCACGAGACGTGGATCCTCGACGACGGCGACCGGCCCGAGTTGCGCGCCCTCGCCGAGGCCGAAGGCATCGGGGTCGTCACCCGCTCCGAGGCGTGGCGGAACCGCCCGCGGCACGCGAAAGCCGGAAACCTCAACAACGCGCTCATGGTCACCGAGGGCGAGTTCCTGCTGATCCTGGATGCCGACCAGGTTCCCTCCCCCGACATCCTCCATCGCACCCTCGGGTGGTTCGAAGACGAGCGCGTCGCCCTCGTCCAGACACCGCAGTGGTTCGTCAACGTCCCGGTGAGCGATCCCCTGGGCAGCCAGGCCCCCCTGTTCTACGGCCCGATCCAGCAGTCCAAGGACGGCTGGAACGCGGCCTTCTTCTGCGGGTCGAACGCCATCCTCCGCCGCGAGGCGCTGATGCAGCTGGGCGTCTCGCGCTACGTCGGCGAGGTCACGCTCGCGGTCAACCGCGGCATCCGCTCCTCGCGTCGGGTCCTGGCCCGCGCCCGCCGCGAGTACGGCTCCGACCCGCGGATCGCGGCGTCGCTCGACGCGGTCTCCGACGCCCTCGACGACCTGAAGACCGGTATTGCCCGCGGGGACGCCCTGGCCGACCTCACCTACGCGTTCCAGCGCCGCATCCTCGAGGTGCGCCGCGAACTCGCCGACCAGGACATCGCCGGCGTCCGTGCCGAGCTCGCCGAGCTGGCGGCCGTCACGGGCGATCCCGCCGCTCTCGCCGCGATCGACGACCTCGCCCTCGACGCCCTCGGCGAGCGGAGCCTCTCGCCCCTGGCGGCGGTGGAGTCGGTGAGCATGCTCGTGGACTCCTTCGACGTCGGCCGCGAAGAGGAGGCGCAGGCCATCATGCCGCTGGCCACCATCTCGGTCACCGAGGACATGGCGACCTCGATGCGCCTGCACGGACTGGGCTGGAAGTCGGTCTATCACGACGAGGTCCTGGCGAAGGGGCTGGCCCCCGAGGACCTGCCCACGATGCTGACGCAGCGCCTGCGCTGGGCGCAGGGCACGATGCAGGTCATGTTCCGCGAGAACCCGCTCGTGCAGAAGGGCCTGAGTTGGGGTCAGCGCCTGATGTACTTCGGCACGATGTGGAGCTACCTTTCCGGTTTCGCCGCGCTGGTCTACGTCGCCGCGCCCGTGCTGTACCTGTCGTTCGGGGTCATGCCGGTGCAGGCGTGGAGCGTCGACTTCTTCGCGCGCTTCATCCCCTTCTTCGTCATCAACCAGGTGCTGTTCCTCGTGGTCGCCAACGGCCGGCCGACCTGGCGGGGCGCCCAGTACTCGCTCGCGCTGTTCCCGGTGTGGATCCGCGCGGTCACCAGCGCGTTCGACAACGTGTACCGCGGGCGGTCGCTGGGCTTCTCGGTGACGCCGAAGACGCGCTCGCTCGAGAACCGTCCGCGGTGGGATCTGGTGAAACCGCAGCTGTGGGTGATGGGCGCGATGGTCGCCTCGCTCGGGGTGGTCGCGATCCGCTACGCCGCGGGCCAGGCCGAGGGCATCGCCCCCCTGATCAACATCGCCTGGGTCCTGTACGACCTCGCCGTCTTCAGCATCATCGTGCGCGCGGTGCTGTACTCCGCCTCCGACCACCAACCGAAGGGTTACTGACATGCTCCAGGTCGACATCGACACGCGCGACGGGGGCACCGTCGTCATCCCCCGCGGCCGGCTGACGATGGTCTCCGCGAAATCCTTCCGCGAGACGGTGACCGCCGAGATCGACCGCGGTTCCGGCGAGATCGTCGTGGTCGACCTCTCGCAGACCGAGTTCGTCGACTCGTCGGGCCTGGGCGCCCTCGTCGCCTGCCTCAAGACGGCTCGGCAGTCGGGCGGCGACCTGCGCCTGGCCGCTCCCTCCGAACAGGTCACGATGGTGCTCGGGCTGACCAATCTCGATCGCGTGCTGCGTCCGCGCCCGAGCGTCGACGAGGCCTTCCGTGACTGAACCCGCCGCCCGCCGCTCCCTGGAGACGGCGGTGGCCCCGGAGAGCCTGGACGCGGTGTTCGACCTGCTCGCGCAGTGGTGGCCCGAGGTGGGTGAGGTGCCCGCCGTGACCCGCTTGGGTTTCGAGACGGCCGTGATCGAGATCGCGGGCAACATCGTCGAGCACTCGCGGGGGGATGCCGCGGCGCGACGATTCACCCTGGAGCTGTTCGCGGATGCCGAGGTGCTCGCCGCGACGTTCCGCGACGACGGGGATCCGCCGCTGCTGGATCTGGATGCCGTGCGCATGGCGGACGAGGACGAGGTCAGCGGACGGGGCCTGGCGCTGGCCAGCGCGACCGTCGACGACGTCGCTCTGCGACGCGACGGCGACCGGAACGTGTGGACCCTGGAGTCGAAGAGACGGTGAGGCGGACCGGACAGCGGGTCGCCGCGGCGCTCGGAGTCACCGCCGCGCTCCTTCTGACGGTGGCGGCTCCGGCCGCCGCCGCGGTCCCCGCCGACGACGGGGTGCGCTTCGGTCCCGAGCTCAACTGGGGCGACGACGGTCCGGACGGCTACCGCGGCCGCCTCGGTGAGCAACCGGCGATGTATAGCGTGCGTCTGTCCTATCCGCTCGATGCCCGGGCCGACGCCGAGTGGGAGCGTGCCGCGACGCAGGTCGCCCGGCAGGGTGCCGGCCTCGTGCTGACCCTCGAGCCGACGGTGGACCTCGACGATCTCACCGACGACGACGCCGCCGAGCTGAACGCGCGGCTCGAGAGCTACCGCTCGCAGAACGACGCGGTGCAACTGGTGCGCTTCGCCCCCGAGATGAACGGGTCGTGGGTCTCGTGGGGGCAGCAGCCGACCGCCTACGTGCGCGCGTTCGAGCTCGTGGCTGATGCGATCCACGCCGGTTCCTCGGAGGCGGAGACCGTGTGGAGCCCGTCCTATGCCGCGGGATACCCCTTCGAGCGTGCCGACGGTCGCCTCGACGACGTCACCGCGCGTGACCGGGTCACCCTCGACACGGACGGCGACGGCCTCATCACCGAGGCCGACGATCCGTACGGTCCGTACTTCCCGGATGCCGACGCGGTCGACCGGGTCGGACTGTCGATGTACTACTTCGGCAAGGGCGAATCGGCGGCAGCGGCGGGCCGAGACGTCCCTCTCGAGACGAACAGCGCCCCCGCCGACGGAGAGGTCGCCGCGCGCTTCGACGAGAGCTGGGGCTACGCCACCGGCCAACGCTCCTCGTTCTACGACCGTTTCGCGGCCGGCGAGGACAAGCCGATGCTGCTGGACACCGGGGCGCTGTACGACTTCGCGCGCGAGGGCGACACCGAGCTCGCGGTCAAGCAGGGCTGGTGGCGGCAGGTCCTCGCGGAGCTCCCCGACCATCCGTTGCTCACCGGGATCACCTGGCTCGAGGTGGCCCGGGAGGAGGCCGAGGCGGGCGGTCAGGTGGTCGACTGGCGGGCGACCGCGAACGGCGAACTCGCCGCGGCGCTGCGCGCCGACCTCGACGCCGCGGGGCTGATCCGCTGGGGCCCCGTCACCACGGTCGTCACCCCCGAGGAGGCCTCCGCCGCGACCGTGCAGGTCCGCCAGGGCGGGGCCGAGCCGAACGACGAGATGAACTGGATCACCGGCAGCGCGGCGGTGCTGGCCGTGGCCTTCCTGGCATCCGGGATCGTGGGCCGCGTCTTCCCGAAATGGCGCTACGACGATTCCTCCGCGAGCCGCGATCTGCGCATCGACATGATCCGCGGCTTCATCATCGTGGTCGTGGTGGTCACCCATATCGAGGTGACGAGTCCCTTCGCCTACGCCTCGCTGAAAGCGGTCGGGGCGATCACCGGCGCCGAGCTGTTCGTCCTGCTCAGCGGCATCGTGCTGGGCATGGTGTTCCCGGCCGCCGTCGCACGCGGCGGCGAATGGGCTGCCGCCCTGGCCGCGTGGGGACGCGCACGGAAGCAGTACCTGGTCGCCCTGGCCGTCATCCTGCTGATCTTCGCGGTCGGCTTCGTCCCCTTCGTCGACACGTCGGCGATCTCGACGTTCACCGACCGCGGCACCGGCGAGGGCGGTACCGGCGACAGCGGACGCGTCTACGATCTCTACCCCAACGCCGAGCGACTGCTGGACTACCCGCCGCCCTGGTACGCGGTGCGTCAGTTCCTGCTGCTCGAGATGGGCCCGTGGCCGTTCAACATCATGGGCCTGTTCGTCGTGCTGAGCCTGGCGTACCCCGCGCTGATGTGGCTCATCAAGAGGAAGCTGTGGTGGCTCGTCCTGGCACTCAGCTGGGGTGTCTACGCCCTCCACTACCTCGCACCCGAGGCCCTGCGCCTGCCCTCGCAGTTCGACGCGGTGTTCCCCTTGGCGCTCTGGCAGGTGCTGTTCACCCACGGCCTCGTGATCGGCTTCTACCGTCGGCGGATCATCCGCGCCCTCACCTCGATCCCGGGCAAGATCGGCACGGGCGTGTTCGTCGTCGGCTACGCGGGGTTCCTGGTGTACCTCTGGGCCGGACAGACCTACGGCTTCGAGCCCGTCCCCTTCTCCGCCGATCTGTACGGCTCGCTCTACGATTCGGGATATCAGCGGATCTTCCTCGAGTGGGGCCGCCTGATCGACCTGCCCCTGGTCATCATGTGCTCCTACGCGGTGCTCACCGTCGCCTGGAAACCACTGTCCACGAGCATGGGCTGGCTGTGGATCCCCCTCGGCCAGGCGAGCCTGTACGTGTTCATCGTGCACGTCTTCTTCGTGCTCGCCGTCGCGAACATCCCCGGGCTCGACCGCAGCAGTCTCTGGCAGGGCACGCTCATTCACAGCGTCGTGATCGGACTCATCCTCTTCATGGTCCGCAAGCGCTTCCTCTTCTCCGTCATCCCGCGGTGACGCCGGGCACGATCCCGGATGCCGCCACCGCGGCCTCGACGAGGGGTTCGGCGAAGCGACGGGGGACGCGAAGACGCGTCAGTGCACCGACAGCACGACGGCGGTCACATCGTCGTCGACCTGGTGCGTCGACACCCGCACGGCGAGGTCGTCGAAGAAGCCGTGCGCGTCGGCGGCGGCTCGCAGGTCGTCGCCGATGAGGCGCAAGCTCTCGAGGGTCGAGTCGTAGGCGTCGAGAGCGCCGTCCGAGACGCTGACGAGCAGGTCCCCTCGGCTCACCTCGACACGACCCGCCTCCCACTCGACCTCGGCCGGGCGCAGCCCCAGCGGGAGGTTGCGCGACGTCAGGCGCTCCGAGGTGCCGTCGGCGTGCAGCACGAGGGTCAGACCGTGTCCGGCATCGACGTAGTCGACGGTGCCGGAGGCGGCATCCACCACCGCGTGGAACACCGTCGCGAACGTCTCGCGATAGCGTCCGTCGGAATGGGCCTCCTCCTCGACGGAGAGCATGGCCTCGACGGGCGTCATGTCGCGGCGTTCCTGCAGCGCCGCCAGCAGCCGCTCGGCCACCGCGCCCGCCGCCTCGCCCTTGCCCATGACGTCGGCCAGGGTCACGACCACGCGCCCGCCGACCTCCTGCCAGCCGCTGCGGTCGCCGCTGACGACGCCGTGCGGAATGGCGAGGGAGGCGACCTCGACGCCGTCGGCGGTCCGGTCGTCGGCGCGCGTCGTACGGCCGAGCGCGGCGGCCTCGCCCTCGGCAGCGGTCTCGCTCTGACGAACCTCGGCCTGCGCCCACCGTCCGAGCTGTTCGAGGGAACGGCGCTGCTCGTCGTCGAGACGGTGCGGGTCGGCATCCAGGAGACAGAGCGTGCCCACAGCGGTGCCGTCGTCGGCGCGCAGGGGGAAACCCGCGTAGAAGCGGAGCCCGTACTCGGTGACCGCGGCTCGGTCTCGGAAGCGCGCATCGCGGGCCGCGTCGTCGACCTCGAGGATGCCGTCCTGCTTCACCGTCTCGCCGCAGAACACGTCGTCACGCGCGGAGCGACCCAGCCGGGGTCCCGGCGGCTGAGACTTCGTGTACACGACGTCGTCGCCGACGATGTTGACGAGGGCGTAGTCGACGTCGAACAACTCGCGCGCGAGCCGGGTGATGCGGTCGAACCGCTCCTCGGGCGGCGAATCCATGAGACCGGTGCGCTGCACGGCGGAGGCGGGACGGGCTGTTTCGGGGGCCACCATTCCACCCTAACGACGCTTCACCGCAGGGGAACCGGGTTGTCGCAATCAGGCCGCCAGCGCCAGATACGGCTCCCACCGCGGGTCGCTCTTGTCGACGCCGCGCACCGTCCACGACGAACCGTGCGGGGGCGCCGGCACGAGCCGCAGCTCCCAGCGCATCTCCTGCGGAGTGCGGTCGCCCTTGACGTTGTTGCAGTGCAGGCAGCACGCGACGAGGTTCTCCCACGTGTCCTTGCCCCCGCGCGAGCGCGGCAGGACATGGTCGATCGTCGACGCGGCCTTGCCGCAGTACCCGCAGCGGTGGGCGTCGCGGCGCAGGACGCCGCGGCGGGTGACCGGCACCCGGCGCGCACCCGGCACGCGCACGTACCGCGTCAGGATGATCACCGCCGGACGGTCGTACGTGCCCGCGGCGGCCCAGACGGGGTCCTCCTCGATGCGTTCGACGACGACGGCCTTCTCGTTCATCACGAGCACGAGGGCTCGCTTGAACGACACGATCGCGAGGGGCTCGTAGCCCGCGTTCAGCACCAGTGTGCGCATTCCGTTTCCTCTCGAATGGCCGAGACGGCTTCTCGGATGTTCGACTCTCGACGGCGGAAGGTGCGAAGGGATGAAAAAAGGCGCTGTCTAGACAGACAGCGCCTGAGAAGTCGCGGCGAGGCCGCGGCATCCGGAACCGCGATGCCGGAGAACGAGCAGCCCGAGCGCATCCATGGTGCGGATGCGCGGGCTGGTGTTCATCGGCTTTCCCTCCGGTTCTTCCGACGTCGCTGACAGGCTAACCCACTGCGACACGCCCGGGGTCGGGCGCGGGAGGAAACAGAAGACGGCGTGTCGGAGAACGATCGTCTCCGGCACGCCGTCTTCGAGAAGAGGATCAGCCTGCGTTCTGCTGCAACCAGGCGTACGGGTCGACGACCGACCCGTTGATGTGCACCTCGAAGTGGAGGTGGTTGGCCGTCGAGCTGCCGGTGGAGCCGACGAGGCCGATGAGCTGACCTGCGGCGACGGTCTGACCCGCCTGCACCTGGCGGCTGCCGTAGGTCATGTGGCCGTAAGTCGTCGAGACCTTCTGGCCGTTGATGACGTGCTCGATCACGATCGCGACGCCGTACCCGCCGTAGCTCTCCTGCGAGACGCTCACGACGCCGGCGGCGGCGGCGAAGATCGGCTGGCCGCCGGGGGCGAGCAGGTCGACGCCCTGGTGGTACCCGGAATCCCACAGGCCGCGGCCGAGGGTGTAGCTCGTGAGGGGCCAGCGCACCTCGCCCGAACCGGGGGCGGTCATGTTGAGGTCGACCGAGCTGACCGAGGTCGAGGCCTGCGAGGCCTTGGCGGCGAGCTCGCGCGCGCGCTCGGCGGCGGCGGCCGCGGCGGCCTCCTGGTCCTTCTTCTTCTGGATCTCCTCGGCGGTGGTGGCCGAGTAGCTGCTGCGGTCGAGACCCTCGGCGGTGGCGTCGGAGGCGACGACCAGCGACTGGTTGTCGGGAGCCGACATCTGCTGCAGCGTCACCGTCTCGGCGGCGGGCACCGTGGCCGCGTACGCCGGGATGGCGACGGTGGCGACCAGGCCGGCGACCATCGAGAGGATCACGGCGCTGCGCAGCGGCTTGCCTCCGCGACGCGGGGCCGTGGTGCGCGATGCGGCGGCGGAGCGGGCGACCGTTCCGGTCGTCGGGGCCGCGGTCCGCACCGGGCGCTTCGTCGTTCGGGCGACGGCGGTGCGGGTGGTTCTGCGGGTGGGGCCCGTCGCAGCGACCTCGGGTAGGTCCGCGGCGGGATCGTTGTGTTCAGCCAAAGTTCCTCCGGCGCCTCTGCGTCTTCGGGTGACGCTGGCTCGTCAGCACTCGATTGGGGGCACGATGTGCGGGCTGGGCCCTGCGCGGACGACGAGCCGAGGAGGCAAACCGCGAGGGGTCCGACGGCGGGCTTCCAGCCTGTGGACTCTCAGAGGCTACCCGAAGATAACGAACATGTCACGCTTCGGACAGCTGCCGACGACCGTTCCGGGTCGATCGTCAGCGTCTTCGCAGCGGGCCTCTTCCGAGGGCCGCCGGACGGGGCTCAGTCCTCGGCGACGAGGAAGATGTGGGAGGCGACCTCGACCGGCAGTTCGAGGCCCTCGTCGACACCCTCCATCTGAACGAGCACGTATCCCTCGTTGAAGCGGTAGTCGCCGCGCGCGCCCGGCAGGACACCCGCCGCCTTCAGCTGCTGCAGCAGCTCGGGGTCGACCTGGGCCGGTTCGGCGAGGCGACGGATGGTGCCCGAGATGGGCGCGCCGGCGTCGGTGAGCTTGCGCACCAGGCCGATGACGCCGTCGTCGAAGGTGGAGCTGGCGGCGTCGCCGAGCTGGTCGAGGCCGGGGATCGGGTTGCCGTAGGGCGACTCGGTGGGGTGACCCAGCAGCTCGACGAGACGACGCTCGACCTGCTCGCTCATGACGTGCTCCCACCGGCACGCCTCGTCGTGCACGTAAGCCCAGTCGAGACCGATCACGTCGCTGAGCAGGCGCTCGGCCAGACGGTGCTTGCGCATGACGTCGACCGCCTTCTGGCGACCGTCGTCGGTGAGTTCGAGTCGGCGGTCCTCGGACACGACGACCAGGCCGTCGCGCTCCATGCGCCCCACCGTCTGCGACACGGTGGGTCCGGAGTGGCCGAGGCGCTCGGAGATACGCGCGCGCAGGGGCACGATCTTCTCCTCCTCGAGTTCCAGGATCGTGCGCAGGTACATCTCGGTGGTGTCGATCAGGTCGGTCATTCGGGTGTCCTCGATGTCGCGCGGCAAGTCCTCCCAGCCTACCGACCCCCTCCGACACGAGCGCGGGCGCGGGCGAGCCGGGACCCTAGAATCGAGCCATGTCGCACGTGGAACTTCCCGCCGATCTCCTTCCCGCCGACGGTCGCTTCGGGTGCGGCCCCTCGAAGGTGCGCGGCGCGCAACTCGAGGCGCTCGTCACCCGCGGCGCGTCGATCCTGGGCACCTCGCACCGCCAGGCCCCCGTGAAGAACCTCGTCGCCAGCACGCGCGAGCGCTTGGCGCAGCTGCTGCGTCTCCCCGACGGCTACGAGATCATCCTCGGCAACGGCGGGTCGACCGCCTTCTGGGATGCCGCGGCCTTCGGCCTGATCGAGTCGCGCAGCCAGAACCTGGTCTTCGGCGAGTTCGGCGGCAAGTTCGCCTCCGCCGCGGCCGCCCCGTGGCTGCAGGCCCCCGACGTTCGCAAGGCCGAGCCGGGGACCCGCACGATCGCGGAGGCCGTCGAGGGAGTCGACGTCTACGCCTGGCCGCACAACGAGACCTCGACCGGCGTCGCCGCACCCGTGCAGCGCGTCCGGGGCGACGAGGGCGCGCTCACCGTCATCGACGCCACCAGCGCCGCGGGGGGCATCGATTTCGACGTCGCCGAGGCGGACGTCTACTACTTCGCCCCGCAGAAGAACCTCGGCTCCGACGGCGGTCTCTGGTACGCGGCGGTCTCGCCGGCCGCGATCGAGCGCATCGAGCGGGTCGCGGCATCCGGACGCTACATCCCCGAGTTCCTGAGCCTGAAGAACGCGCTCGACAACTCGCGCCTGCAGCAGACCCTGAACACTCCGGCCCTCGCGACGCTGCTTCTCCTCGACGAGCAGCTCGGCTGGATCCTCGACAACGGCGGTCTCGCGTGGGCGGGCGCCCGCACCGCGGAGTCGTCGTCGGCGCTGTACGAGTGGGCGGATGCCAGCGACGTGGCGACCCCGTTCGTGACGAGCCCCGATGACCGCTCCCCCGTCGTCGTCACGATCGACTTCGACGACCGGATCGACGCCGCGGCGATCGCGAAGAGCCTGCGGGCCAACGGCATCGTCGACACCGAGCCGTACCGCAAGCTCGGTCGCAACCAGCTGCGCGTGGCGACCTTCGTCTCGATCGAGCCCGGCGACGTCCGCCGCCTCATCGGCGCGATCGACTACACGATCGCGAACCTGCCGGGCGCCTGATCGCCCGAACGGCGAAGGCCGTCCCGCACACCGCGGGACGGCCTTCGTCGTTCAGGGAGGGATCAGTAGCTGCGCTCGCCCTCGTCCCGATCGTCGTCATCGACGTCGTCGTCGTCATCGTCGCCGTAGGTCGAATCGTCGTCCTCATCGTGCGCCGGATCGGCGTCGTCATCGTGCGCCGGATCGGCGTCGTCGGACGCCTCGGCCCCGCGCACGGACGAGCCATCGCCCTCGCCGGCGTGCTCGTCGAACTCGTCGATGTCGACACCGTCGAGGTCACCGGCGTGGAACCGCGCTTTGGGCTCCTCATCGTCGTCCTCGTCGGACTCGTCGTCGTCCTCGTCGGAGTCGTCGTCGAGGTCGTCGTCTTCCTCGTCGTCGTCCTCGTCGGCCGCCGCCGCGGCCGCCTGCGCCGCCTGGTACTCGGCCAGTCGCGTGGCCCACGGCACCCAGTCGGGCGCGAGCAGCGCGCCGTCGCCGGGAAGCAGTTCGACCTCGAGCACGGTCGGCTCGGAGTCCTCGACCACCGCCACGGCCACCGTCCAGTACCAGCCGGGGTACCCGGACAGACGGGTGTGG
Source organism: Microbacterium sp. PRF11 (assembly GCF_031844085.1). Lineage (NCBI taxonomy): Bacteria > Bacillati > Actinomycetota > Actinomycetes > Micrococcales > Microbacteriaceae > Microbacterium > Microbacterium sp. PRF11. The sequence goes on along the minus strand of NZ_JAUZUP010000003.1, from coordinate 530,139 downwards.
AACCTCAGCGAGACGACGCCGTCGTCTTCGGCCGTGTAACCGGCGGCCGGGCCGACGGTGTCGGCAGGGGTGATCTCGTGCAGCGCGGCGAGAGCCAGGTCGTGGGCGCCGGTGAGGCGCTCGTCGACCTGCTCAGGCTTCGAAGTCATCGGCGACCTTGCGCAGGACCGCGGCGATCTTCTGCGCGTGCGGACCGTTGGGGTATCGGCCGCGACGAAGGTCGCCGCCGATGCCGTCGAGGAGCTTCACGAGGTCTTCGACGATGATCGCCATGTCGTCGGCCGGCTTGCGCGACCGCTTCGCGAGGCTGACGGGTGCGTCGAGGACGCGGACCGAAAGCGCCTGCGGACCGCGCTTGCCGTCGGCCACGCCGAACTCGAGACGGGTCCCGGCCTTGGGCGCGGGGGTCCCGGCGGGCAGAGCCGTGGCGTGCAGGAACACGTCCTGGCCGTCATCGGTGCTGATGAAGCCGAAGCCCTTCTCGTCGTCGTAGAACCTGACCTTGCCGGTGGGCATGGACACCTCGCTGGTTGTCTGCGCGGAACGCGCGATGGAACGCGGGACCCGATCGGATCCCGGTCTTCCAGCCTACGACACCGGCGCCAGGCGATAGGCTGTGCCCGATGAGCACCCGCACCACCGGTGGCAGCACACCGGGCGACGACGTCCCCGTCCGACGCATCGACCGCATCCTCGCGTTCATGTCGCTGGGGCTGCTAGTGCTGTCGGTCGTCTGTTTCTTCGCGATCATCGCGGGCTCCTCGGCCGGTGCCGACACCGCCACCGGGTTCTGGCCGGTGGTGAGCCTGCTGATCCTCATCGCCCCGCCCGTGGCGTTCGGCTGTCTGCTGGCCGTGCTCATCATGAGCTTCGTGCGAAGGGCCCGGGCCAACAAGGCTCGTTGACGTGCCCGAGACCTCCGCTCAACGCGCACTGGCGGTCTCGTTGAGCGCGCGCGCCGACGGCGACCTCGCGCAGCTGTTCGCCGACCGTCACGTCTCGCCGTCGAGCACGTGGCGCGACATGTTCGACGCGGCCGAGGCGCTCCTGGAGCCCGGCTCGGTGGCACGCGCCCTACCCGCGCTCACGCGCGCCGAGGCGGCAGCGCTCCTGGCGGCGGTCGACGGGGTGCCCGCATCCGGGTCCGAGCGCGAGGCGCTGGCATCCCGAGCCCTGGTCTCCGACGACGGACTGCCCTTCCCCAGCGTCGCTGAGGCGGCGCGCGAGGCCCTCCCCGACGGTCTCGCGGATGCCGCGACCCCACGACGAGCGCCGGCCACGTCCGAGACGGCCGCCGCCGCCTCCGAAGCCGCCTTCACCAACGCCGCGAGCGTCGCCGACATCCTGCTGCAGACGCTCGAGGCACCCCTGGGGCGCATCGGTTCGGGCTCGCTCGGAGCGACCGAGCGGCGCCGATTGGTCGATTCGGGAGCCGTCACCACGCCCGCCGAGGCCGACCTCCTCGTCGGTCTCGCCGCCGAGGTGGGGCTGCTCGGTGCGAACGAGCGCGCCTGGCTGGTGTCCCCCGTCGGGCGCGAGTGGCTGCGCCTGCCGACGCTCGAGCGCTGGCACCGCACCGCCCTGGCCCTGCGCGAGGCCCTGCCACGCGCGTATCGCCGCTCCAACGGCGGATGGATCCCCACGGACGAGTGGGCGGGCGCGACCCCGTTCGATCCCGAGGGTCCGGAGCGCGCCACCCTGTGGACTCGCCGCCTGGTGCGGTGGGGCCTGCTCGACGCGGCGGGTCGCCTCGCCCCGTGGGCCGTGCCGCTCGCGGAGGGCGACGACGTCGACACGGCCGCCCTGCGCGACCTCCTGCCGCCCGAGGTCGACCGCGTGTACCTGCAGAACGATCTCACCGCGATCGCGCCCGGCCCCCTCGCCCCGCACCTCGACGTGCGACTCCGGTCCATGGCCGCGCGCGAATCACGCGCGCAGGCGTCGAGCTACCGCTTCAGCGCGGCGACCATCGGTGCGGCCATCACAGCGGGCGAGACCGCCGAGTCGCTGCGGTCGTTCCTCACCGGGATCTCGCTCACCGGTCTCCCCCAACCACTCGCCTACGTGATCGAGCGCACGTCCGCGGAGCACGGTCGCGTGCGGGTGACCTCCGATCCCGCATCGCAGATGACCCGCGTCACCACCGACGATGAGACGCTCCTGCGCTCGATGGAGGTCGACCAGTCCCTGCGCTCTATCGCCTTGACGCGCACCGACCGCGAACTCGTGTCGCACGTCTCGGCCGACGTGGTCTTCTGGGCCCTGACCGACGCGCACTACCCGGCACTGGCCGTCGACGCCGACGGGCGCCCGCGCACCCTCGAGAGGGCCAAGCTCGCCGCCGACGCCCGGCCCGGCATCGACCCCGTCGAGACGTACGCGCCGCTGCTCGAACGCCTGCGCGAGGGGGCGGGAGATTCGGATGCCGCCTGGCTCGAGCGCGAGCTCGATCAGGCCGTGCGCGCCCGCGCGGTCGTCGACGTCACCGTGCGCCTGCCCGACGGCTCGGCCCGGGTGTTCCGCCTGGAGGCGACGGGTCTCGGCGGCGGACGTCTGCGCGGTCGCGACCGCGGCGCCGACGTGGAACGCACTCTCCCGCTGTCGCACATCGACGGAGTCGCCCTCGTCGAGTGACCGACGCGGGCGTCCCGCTCGCCGCGACCCCGGTAGACTCGAACGCTATGGCTGACGGCCCCCTCATCGTGCAGAGCGACCGCACCGTCCTCCTGGAGGTCGCGCACCCCCAGGCGGAGACGGCGCGGCACGAGCTCGCAGTCTTCGCCGAGCTCGAGCGCGCACCCGAGCACATCCACACGTACCGCATCACGCGCCTCGGCCTGTGGAACGCCCGCGCGGCCGGGCACGATGCCGAGGCGATGCTCGAGACGCTCGACAAGTGGTCGCGCTTCCCCGTCCCGGCGTCGGTGAGCACCGACATCCGCGAGACGGTCAACCGCTACGGCCGGCTCGTCATCGAGCGCAACGACGAGGGCGAGCTCGTCCTCCGCTCCACCGACGCGGCCGTGCTCGGCGAGGTGTCGCGCAACAAGCGCATCGCCCCGCTGCTGATCGGTCGTCCCGGCCCCGACAGCTTCCTCGTCGACGCGTGGGCCCGCGGCCACATCAAGCAGGAGCTGCTGAAGATCGGCTGGCCCGCCGAAGACCTCGCCGGCTACACGCCCGGCACCCCGCACCCGATCGACCTCGCCGAAGACGGCTGGCACCTGCGCCCCTACCAGCGGCAGGCGGTCGACTCGTTCTCCGAGGGCGGTTCGGGCGTCGTGGTGCTCCCCTGCGGCGCGGGCAAGACGCTCGTGGGCGCGGGCGCGATGGCCGACACCCGCACGACGACGCTCATCCTCGTCACGAACACCGTGAGCGCGCGACAGTGGCGCGACGAGCTGCTGCGACGCACCACCCTCACGCCCGAGGAGATCGGCGAATACTCCGGTCAGGTGAAGGAGATCAAGCCCGTCACCATCGCGACGTACCAGATCCTCACCGCCAAGCGCGGCGGAAAGTACGCGCACCTCGCGCTGCTCGACGCCCTCGACTGGGGCCTGGTGCTGTACGACGAGGTGCACCTGCTGCCCGCGCCGGTGTTCAAGCTCACCGCCGATCTGCAGGCGCGACGCCGCCTCGGCCTCACCGCGACGCTCGTGCGCGAGGACGGCCGCGAGGGCGATGTCTTCAGCCTCATCGGGCCGAAGCGCTTCGACGCGCCGTGGAAGGAGATCGAGGCGCAGGGGTTCATCTCCCCCGCGGCCTGCTACGAGGTGCGCATCGACCTCCCCGCCGACGAGCGCCTCGAATACGCCGCCGCCGCCGACGAGGACCGTTACCGGCTCGCGGCCACCGCCCCCGCGAAGATCGACGTCACGCGGCGCCTCGTGCAGCGGCATCCCGGAGAACGCGTGCTGGTCATCGGGCAGTACCTCGATCAGATCGACGAGCTCGCCGAGGCCCTGGGCGCCCCGCAGATCACGGGCGCCACGCCGATCCCCGAGCGCGAGGAGCTGTTCCAGGGCTTCCGCGACGGCAGCATCCCGCTGCTGGTGGTCTCGAAGGTCGCCAACTTCTCGGTCGACCTCCCCGAGGCCTCCGTCGCCATCCAGGTGTCGGGCTCGTTCGGATCGCGGCAAGAAGAGGCGCAGCGCCTCGGTCGACTCCTGCGACCCAAGCAGTCGAACCATACGGCCAGCTTCTACACGCTCATCGCGCGCGACACGGTCGACCAGGATTTCGCCCAGAACCGGCAGCGGTTCCTGGCCGAACAGGGCTACGCCTACACGATCCTGGATGCCGACACGATCGACGCGGCCGCCGCCTGACCCATACCAGGGTGCGGCTTTCCGTTCCATATCCAGCGCATTGCTGGGTCCGGTCACGATAATGAGCACATGACAGCTCCTCGCATCCTCGTCGTCGACGACGAACCGAACATCCGCGATCTGCTCATCACCAGCCTGCGCTTCGCCGGTTTCCAGGTGCGAGCCGTGGCCAACGGCGCACAGACGATCTCGGCCGTGCTCGAGGAGGAACCCGACCTCATCGTGCTCGACGTGATGCTGCCCGACATGAACGGCTTCAGCGTCACCAAGCGCCTGCGCGGCGCCGGCTACACCGCCCCCATCCTCTTCCTCACCGCGAAGGACGAGACCGAGGACAAGATCATGGGGCTCAACGCCGGCGGCGACGACTACGTCACCAAGCCCTTCAGCCTCGACGAGATCGTCGCCCGCATCCAGGCGATCCTGCGCCGAACGATGCAGGCCGACGAGGAGTCCATCATCCGCACGGGCGAGCTCACCATGGACCAGGACACCCACGACGTCAGCGTCGGCGACGTGTCGATCGATCTGAGCCCGACGGAGTTCAAGCTCCTGCGCTACCTGATGCTCAACCCCAACCGCGTGCTGTCGAAGGCGCAGATCCTCGACCACGTGTGGGAGTACGACTTCAACGGCGACGCGGGCATCGTCGAGAGCTACATCTCGTACCTGCGCCGCAAGATCGACCCGCACTCCTCGGAGCCGCTGATCCAGACCAAGCGCGGCTTCGGCTACATGCTGAAGTCGGGCAAGACCGCCTGACCGGAAGGCCCGCCCTGTCGCATCCCGACGATGCCCTCACGCGCTGGTGGCGCGGTCTGAGCCTTCGGACCAAGGTCACCGGCGTCACGGTCGCGCTCCTGGCGATCGGGCTGTTCACGGCCGGGGTGGGGACGATGGTGTTCCTGCGCACGACCCTCGTCAACAACCTCGACGAGCAGCTCGCGCAACAGGCCGCGGGAAGCATCGCCAACAGCATCTTCACCACGGCGCCGGTCGACGGGCAGATCGTCTTCTCGCAGGTCGACAACGCTCCCCAGATCGGGTCGATGGTGGTCGTCTACGGCCCCGACGGTCAGCGTGAGGCGTTCTACAACGGCACCTCCTCGAAGGTGCTGCCCGAACTGCCGTCGACCTTCACGGTCGAGCAGACCTACGGCCAGATCGATCGCCGCATCGACCTGGAGGACCCCGACTCCGGGGCGCACTTCCTTGCGCGGGTGGGCGTGCTGCAGGTGCCGGGCAATCCCGGCGTCTACACGCAGATGGTGGTCCAGCCGCTCGCGCCGACCGACCGCATCGTCGCCGCCTACGTGGGCATCTACGCCTTCGTGGCGCTGCTGATCCTCATCGCGACCGCGTTGCTGACCCGGTGGCTGGTCACGCTCGCGTTCCGCAACCTCCGCCAGGTCGAGACGACCGCCATGGACATCGCCGCGGGCGACTTCAGCCAGCGCCTGACCGACATCGTCCCCGACACCGAGGTGGGCCGTCTGAAGACGGCGATCAACGCGATGCTCGCCCGCATCGACGGCGCCCTCGGGCAGCGGGATGCCACCGTGCGGCAGATGCGCCGGTTCATCGGCGATGCCAGCCACGAGCTGCGCACCCCGCTCGTCACGATGCGCGGCTACGCGGAGCTGTACCGGATGGGCGCGATCCGCTCCGACGAGGACGTCGCGCAGTCGATGGAGCGCATCGAGAAGGAGGCGATCCGCATGGGCGCCCTCGTCGAGGACCTGCTCGCACTCGCGCGCCTCGACGAGCGCCGCGACGTGAGCATCACCGCGCTGGATCTGCGTCCCATCGCCCGCGATGCCGCCCTCGACCTGCGCGTCACCTCCCCGCAGCGCGAGGTGACGGTCGACGACACCACGTCGCGCGGCGAGAAGGTCCTCCCCACGATCACGCTCGACCCACTCCTTGACTCCGGCGGCCAGCCCGCCACCGAGACCGGTCGCCGCAGGGTGGCGCCCACGACCTCGGCTATGGCGATCGCCGGGGCGACGCTGTCGCGCCTGCGCCGTCGACAGAAGGATGCCGCCGACCCGGCCTCCCCGTCCGCCGTCGACGTCCCCGCTCCCCCGGCCGCCCCGCCGGCGGTGGTCCGATCCCCGCGCTTGGCGCCGATCGTCCTCGGCGATGAGAACAAGGTGCGGCAGGTCGTGGCGAACCTGCTCGGCAATGCCCGCCGCTTCACGGCGGACGACTCGCCCATCGGCCTGCGCGTGGGCGTCGACGCCGAGACCGACATGGGGTGGATCGAGATCATCGACCACGGCGAGGGCGTGCCCGAGCAGATCCGCGAGCAGATCTTCCAGCGCTTCTGGCGCGCCGACACTTCGCGCACCCGCGAGACCGGCGGCTCGGGTCTCGGTCTGTCGATCGTGGCGTCCATCGTCGACCTGCTGCACGGTACGGTCGAGGTCGTCGACACGCCGGGCGGTGGCGCGACGTTCCGTGTCTCGCTGCCGCTGGCCGATCGCCGCGACGCGCAGGAGCACGCGCTCATCGAGACGCAGCCCCTCGAACGCCTCCCCGACGACTACCGTCCCGAGGCCTGACCGCCCCGCGCGCCGCTTTCCCGCCCCGACGTCGCGCCCGCCCTGCCCGGCGTCGCGCCGTCCCACACGTCGCCCCGCCCCGTTGCGCCCCGCCCCGGCTGCGCCGTGGCACCGCGAAAGCACACGAACGGTGCGACAGCACACCGCGCGACGCCCCCGGAGCCCGTGATCTCGTGCCGATCGTGTGCTCTCGCCTGCCCCGTTCGCTGCGGCCCGGTGCAGCCCCCGGCAACGAAGAACGCCCCCTCCCGGAGGAGGGGGCGTTCTCAGGCGTCAGCGTGGATCAGAAGTCCATGCCACCGGTCGGGTCACCCGCGGGAGCGGGGTTCTTCTCCGGCTTGTCGGCGACGACGGCCTCGGTCGTGAGGAAAAGGCCGGCGATCGACGCGGCGTTCTGCAGCGCCGAGCGGGTCACCTTGGCGGGGTCGATGATGCCCTGTGCGAACAGGTCACCGTACTCGCCCGTCGCGGCGTTGAGGCCGTGGCCCACGGGGAGCTCAGCGACCTTGTTGGCGACGACACCGGGCTCGAGACCGGCGTTGAGCGCGATCTGCTTGAGCGGGGCCTCGATGGCGACCTTGACGATGTTCGCACCCGTCGCCTCGTCGCCCGAGAGCTCGAGGTTCTGGAGGGCGTTCTTGCCGGCCTGGATGAGCGCGACGCCACCACCGGCGACGACACCCTCTTCCACAGCGGCCTTGGCGTTGCGCACGGCGTCTTCGATGCGGTGCTTGCGCTCCTTGAGCTCGACCTCGGTCGCGGCCCCGGCCTTGATGACGGCGACACCACCGGCGAGCTTCGCGAGGCGCTCCTGGAGCTTCTCGCGGTCGTAGTCGCTGTCGGTGTTCTCGATCTCGCGGCGGATCTGGGTCACGCGACCCTCGATCAGCTCGGACTCACCGGCACCCTCGACGATCGTGGTCTCGTCCTTGGTGATGATGACCTTGCGCGCACGGCCGAGCAGGTCGACGGTCGCGTTCTCGAGCTTGAGGCCCACCTCTTCGGTGATGACCTGGCCGCCGGTGAGGATCGCGATGTCCTGCAGCTGCGCCTTGCGGCGGTCGCCGAAGCCGGGAGCCTTGACGGCGACCGACTTGAAGATGCCGCGGATCTTGTTGAGCACCAGCGTCGCGAGAGCTTCGCCCTCGACGTCCTCGGCGATGATGAGGAGCTCCTTGCCCTCCTGGATCACCTTGTCGACGATGGGCAGAAGATCCTTGATGTTGGAGATCTTCTGGTTGGCGATCAGGATGTAGGGGTCTTCGAAGACCGCTTCCTGGCGCTCGGGGTCGGTGACGAAGTAGGGGTTGATGTAGCCCTTGTCGAAGCGCATACCCTCGGTGAGCTCGAGCTCGGTGCCGAAGGTGTTGGACTCCTCGACGGTGACGACGCCTTCCTTGCCCACCTTGTCGATGGCCTCGGCGATGAGCTCGCCGATCGCGGGGTCGGCGGCGGAGATCGACGCGGTCGCGGCGATCTGCTCCTTCGACTCGACCTCCTTGGCGGAGGAGAGGAGCTCGTCGGTGACGGCCTTGACGGCCTTCTCGATGCCCTTCTTGAGCGAGATGGGGTCGGCGCCGGCGGCGACGTTGCGCAGGCCCTCGCGCACGAGCGCCTGGGCGAGGACGGTGGCGGTGGTGGTGCCGTCACCCGCGACGTCGTCGGTCTTCTTGGCGACCTCCTTGACCAGCTCGGCGCCGATCTTCTCGTACGGGTCGTCGAGCTCGATCTCCTTGGCGATCGAGACGCCGTCGTTCGTGATCGTGGGGGCGCCCCACTTCTTCTCGAGCACGACGTTGCGACCGCGGGGGCCCAGGGTCACCTTGACGGCGTCGGCCAGCGTGTTGAGGCCGCGCTCGAGGCCACGGCGGGCCTCTTCGTCGAAAGCGATGATCTTTGCCATAAGTGTGTCGTCCCTCCCGGACGGGTGACTTCCAGATTTTGGCACTCGACGAAAGCGAGTGCTAACTCATTCTGGCACTCGCCCCTGGGGAGTGCAAGCCGCCGGAGTCGCCCCGGAACGACGAACGCCGTGGCATCCGCTGTCGGATGCCACGGCGTTCGGTACGGCACTCAGGCCAGTCGCACGGACTCCGCCTGGGGTCCCTTCTGTCCGGTGCCGACGGTGAACTCCACCGCCTGCCCCTCCTCGAGCACCCGGAAGCCGGACATCTCGATGCTCGAGTAATGGACGAAGACGTCCTGACCGTCGGCGACGGTGATGAAGCCGAAGCCCTTCTCGGCGTTGAACCATTTGACGGTGCCCTGGGTCATGCGAATCTCCTGTTGCTGAACGACGAGGTCATCGTAAGCACGGGACGCAGGGCGGAACCGGGCCCCGGGGTCATTGTTGACGCGCGGGAATCCAACTTTTTACGCCCAGGAAACACGCCCTCACGGACGCGGTCAGCCTGCCGGGGTCTCGCTCGTCTCGCCGGCGGCGCGGTCCATGCCGATCACCACGATGAGGCGCTTGACGTCGCTCTCGTCGTCGGGGGTGTTGGGGTCGTCCGTCGGCTGGAGGAAGTCGCTCTGCGCCGTCTCGGCGCCACCGATGGTCTGGGCCAGCCCCTCGGCCGCGGCCTGGTCGCTCTCGCGCAGGTAGTAGACCGTCGTCTCGGCGAAGTCGGTGCTGTCGGAATTGCCCGTCTCGACCGTGTCGCCCGCCCACCCGGCGGCGAGGATCTGATCGCGCACGGCAGCGGCGAGACCCTCATCGGAGGTGCCGTTGAGCACGACCACCGAGTACGAGGTGTCGACGACCGCGGCGGTGGTCGGCTCCGCCGACGCGGTCGGCGCGACGGAGGGGTCGTCACCGAGCGAGATGCGCCCCGACACGACCAGCGTCGCGAAGATCCCGGCGATGATGAGCACGAGCGTGGCGATGGCGGCCCAGAGGAACACGATCCACCCGCGCGAGCGCGGCCGCTCGGCCCGGTGAGCGCCGACACGACCGGCGGCTTCCGGCAGGTCGTCGAAGCGATCCCGAGGGAAGGTCGATCTGGCCATTCGAGAATGCTACCTGTCGGAGTCCGAACGCCCCGTCAGCGGGTCGCCGTCCGACCCAGTCGGGAACGGTGCGCGGCGGCCGCCTCGTCGCGACGGCGGCGAAGCCGTCGCACCAGCATGGGGTCGTGCGCGAGCGCCTCGGGGGCATCGATCAGCCGGCCGAGGAGCTGGTAGTACCGCGCCGGCGGCATCCCGAACCGGGCGCGGATCGCCTCCTCCTTCGCTCCGGCATGGCGACGCCACTCCCCCTCGAAGGCGAGGAAGGCGAGGTCGCGGTCGGTCAGAGGCACGCCGCCACGTTACTGCGGGGCGGGCGTCGATCCCGGATGCCACGCCACCCACGCCCCGAGCGGATCCACCTCGGCCCGCACCTCGCCGTCGAGGGCGAGCGAGAACCCGCCCCGGCGCGACTCCCGGCGCCGCGTCCACCCGTCGTGCAGCCCCGGCGCGTCGAGTGTGATCCAGCGTCCCGCCGCCCGCGCCGCGGCGATCAGCGCACCGCGCCGCGCGCGTGGGACGTGCGCGAGCACCCCCGGCGTCGTGACCACGAGCGTGGCGTCGCGCGGCGCCTCGGCGGCGAGCGCGGGCAACGCCGCGGCACCGTCGCCGCGCACGAGACGTGGGGGCTCGGCGGCGGCGATGTCGAGCGCGGCGACGATCCGCTCTCTCCGTCCGTCCTCCCCCGGCCAGACCAGGCCCGACAGCCACGTCCGGTCGTCGACGTCACGGGCGTCGAGGGGGTTCACGTCGATCCCGGCCCGCCAGACGATCTCCGGCATCCGCAGGTCGGGAGTCCCCTCCAGGTCGCTCTCGAGCATCACCCCGCTCCTCCCATCGACGGGATCGAGAGCGGTGACCTCGTCCCCTCGGCGATAGCGGTACGAGTACCGGTCGGGGTAGAGGCACAGGCCGGCGCTCGCGCCGACCTCGAGCAGGGCGATCGGTCCGTCGACGAGTGCGAGGGCCGGCAGCAGCGCGGCGCATCGCAGTGGCTCGTTCGTCTGGACGCTGCGCCGACCGCACTCGAACACGAGCGCGTCCGCATGCTCCGGCACCCACCGCGCCCACACATCGACGTCGTCCAGGGGTGCACCCAACAGGCGCATCACGGCGAAGACGAGCGGGGGTTGACGACGGGTCTCGGGGATCCGCGACAGCGCGAGCGCCACCGTCCGGTCGTCGGCGACGCGGCGCGCCCACGCCTCGTAAAGGGCCGATCGGCCGGGCGCCTCCTCGCGGGCGAAGCGCTCGTAGCGTTCGACGACGGGGGTCACGGCATCCTGGTCCACCCGGGAATTATGCCGCTCCGACCTGACGGTCCTCGGGCACGGGAGAATAGAGGAGACGAAGGAGAGACACCATGACCTACGCCGTCGAGAAGTCCGACGATCAGTGGCGGGCCGAGCTGAGCCCCGAGCAGTACGCGGTGCTGCGCCAGGCCGGTACCGAGCGCGCTTGGACCGGTGAGCTGCTGGATGAGAGCCGCGCCGGCTTGTACACCTGCGCCGCGTGCGGGAACGAGCTGTTCCAGAGCGGCACGAAGTTCGACTCGCACTGCGGGTGGCCGAGCTTCTACGAATCGGTCCGCCCCGAGGCGGTCGAACTCCTCGAAGACAACAGCCACGGCATGCAGCGCACCGAGGTGCGATGCGCCAACTGCGGCTCGCACCTGGGTCACGTCTTCCCCGACGGCTTCGGCACGCCCACGGGCGACCGGTACTGCATGAACTCGCTGTCGCTGACCTTCACCCCCGACGAGAAGGCGTGAGCGCTCTCGAGGCGATGCGCGACCGTCGGTCGTGGTCGAAGGTCACCGACGAGGCTCCCTCGGGTCCCGAGCTCGAGGCGTTCGTCGCCGCCGCGGGGCGTGTCGCCGACCACAAGACGCTCCGGCCGTGGCGCATCATCGAGATCCGCGGCAGCGACCGCGACCTGCTCGCTCGTGCGCTGAACAAGGCCGACGGCAAGAAGGGCTTCTCGTCGAAGCCGCGCCGCGCCCCGCTCATCCTCGCGGTCGTGGCTGATCTCGGCTCCAAGAAGATCCCCGCGTGGGAGCAGGAGGCCGTGGCCTCCGGTGTCGCCCACATGCTGAGCCTCGCGCTCGACGAGGCCGGTTTCGGCGTGTTCTGGCGCACCGACGACAACACCCGCAGCAAGGTGCTCGCCAAGGCCCACGGGCTCGCGAAGCACGAGGTGCTGCTCGGGTGGCTCTACGTCGGCGGCAAACCGCAGCGCTCGCGTCCGGTCCGGCGCAAGACCGTGGATGCCGCGAAGCACATCTCCCGCATGCCCGGCGGGAAGAAGCGACGCAAGGTCGACGAAGCGCGCGCCTGACCCGCTCGTACGCCATGACGCCGCCCGGGGCTCCCCCGGGCGGCGTCGTCGTCCGCCGCCCGCCGTCGAGCGCCGAGAACGCATTTGATCGACGAGGCCGCGGTCGTTCGCGGCCCAGGGCATGCGGCCTCGGGTCACGGCTACGGTCTCGGCGCGGGCCCGACGGCGCGCGGGGTCAGCGACGGCCGGGGCGACGCCAGGGCACCGCGGCCACGACGACCCCGGCGATGGCCACCGCAGCGGCGAGCACGGCTACGGCCGTGGTGGGGGCTGCGGGCGCGGGCCAGAGCGCGTCAAGCACCACCGAGGTGCTGAGCAGGCCCACCACCGATCCGAGGCCGAGCAGCAGCACCCCGGTGCGGCGCACGACGACCGCCGACAAGAAGATGTAGATCACGCCGACGGCGCCGCCGAGGTAGAGCCAGGGCTCGCTCGGGACGGCGCGCGGCGCTCCGGCCACGGCGACGTGCACGACCGCCGCGAGGAGCAGCACCGCGGTGCCTCCGATGAAGTTGACCAATGTCGCGGTGAGCGGGCTCTCGACGCGCACGCGCAGACGTCCGTTCGTGCCCTGCTGCCAGGCGACCCCGGCCCCCGCGACGGCGGGGACGACGAGCATCCACAGGGGCACTCCGCCGAGGGCGTCACCCGACAGGCACACGATCACTCCGGCGATGGCCAGCGCCGCACCGACGAGCCGGCGCACCGTGACCGGTACGACCCCCGCCGGTCCGTAACCCACCCGGTCCAGGACGAGACCGCCGGTGGTCTGGCCCGCGACGAAGCCGACGGTGAACAGCGCGACGCCGATCGTGGCGACGGTGAGGCCCTGACTGGCCACGGTGAACGCGCCGACGAGCCCTCCGAGCAGCATCCACGGGGGGATACTGCGTTCCCGGATGCCGCGCACCAGGCGCCCGAAGCCGCGTCGCCCCTCGGGCACGAGCGCCGACAGCGCGGCGAGGATCACGAGGCCGGAGCTGAACGACACCGCCGCGGCGACGATCCCGTCACCGAGCTCCGCTCCCAGCGTGCCGTTGATGCGCGCCTGCAGGGCGGTGAGGGCGCCGATGAGGGCCGCTCCGCCGACGGCGACGCCGATCGATCCGCGCTCCGACACGGTTCTCCCCTCGCGCCCGCGGCGCGGGCCATCGTCGATCGTACGACGCCCGGCATCCGCCCGCTGCCTGGGCGCCCGCTTCAGGCGCGTGCGAGCGCGAGACGCTCACGCCGGGCGCGCCAAGCCGCCCCGACGGACAACACGAGGAGCAGGACGACGGCGAGAGCGCTGGCCGCGGCCAGCGCGAGCGACGCCCGCGAATAGTCGCCCCCGTTGATGAAGTAGGTGTCGGCGAGGCCCATCCCCGGCCCGAAGGACGCGAAGAAGTACCCGACCGCCCCCATCGCGAGAAGTCCGAGGTACCCGGCGACCGTCGGCCATACGCCCGCGTCGGTCGCGACGAACAGCGCGAACATGACCGCGGCGAGCAAGGGCCCGAACACGACGATCCCGACGACGAGCACTCCCGGCGGTCCCTGCTGCGCCGCGGCGACCTCGGCCCAGATCTGGTCGGCGGTGAGCCCGGGAACGGCGGCCTCGGGGTTCCACACGAGGATCTGCATTAACGCGACGGCCGCGTACGCGCACACCGCCAGCAGCCCGGCCGTGGCGATCAGCACAGTGGTTCGACGCGTCGACATCTCCCCATGCTGATGCACCCGACACACGGCGACAACCTCCGTGTCGACGGAACGGCCGCGGATACGCCAGGCTTTCCCCGTGACCCAGCTCAGCCCCGGCCCCCACGACGTCTCCCGCCTCCTCGGCGATCTCTCCGCCGCGGGCGCCGATCCGGAGTTCCTCGCGCACGCCGAGGCGCACCTGCCGCGACTGCACGAGCTGTTCGTGCGCCTCTACGGCGAGCGCCTCGACGGCGTCGAGCGCTTGGCATCCGTCGTCGACCTCGCCCGTCGCTCCTGGACCGAACGTCCCCGGGCCCTCAAGGCGCTCGACCGCGAGCGCGAAAGCGCCCCGGACTGGTTCGAGAGCGAGCGCATGCTCGGGGGCGTCTGCTACGTCGACCGATACGCGGGCGGGCTCAGCGGCATCCGGGAATCCATCCCGTACTTCCGCGAGCTGGGACTGACGTACCTGCACCTGATGCCTCTGTTCGAGAGCCCCGAGGGCAACAGCGACGGCGGGTACGCGGTGTCGAGCTACCGGCGGGTGAACCCCGCCCTCGGCACGATGGAAGAACTGGCCTCCCTCGCCGCGGAGCTGCGGCGGGCGGGCATCTCGCTCGTGGTCGACTTCATCTTCAACCACACCAGCAACGAGCACGAATGGGCGCAGAAAGCCGTCGCGGGCGAGGCGGGGTATGAGGACTTCTACCTCATCTACCCCGACCGCGAGATGCCGGACGCCTACGAGCAGACCACGCGCGAGATCTTCCCCGACGACCACCCGGGCTCCTTCGTGCAGCTCGACGACGGTCGCTGGATCTGGGCCACGTTCTACCACTTCCAGTGGGACCTCAACTACGCCAACCCCGCGGTCTTCGAGGCGATGGCCGGCGAGATGCTGTTCCTCGCGAACCAGGGCGTCGAGATCCTGCGCATGGATGCCGTGGCGTTCATCTGGAAGCAGCTCGGCACGACCTGCGAATCGCTTCCCGAGGCCCACCTGCTGCTGCAGGCGTTCAACGCCGTGCTGCGCATGGCGGCGCCGGGGCTGCTGTTCAAGTCCGAGGCGATCGTGCACCCCGACGAGGTGATCTCGTACATCTCGCCGGAGGAATGCCAGATCTCGTACAACCCGCTGCAGATGGCCCTGACCTGGGAGGCACTAGCGACTCGCGACGGCCGCCTCCTGCAGCAGGCGCTCGAGCGGCGTCACGCCCTCCCCGCCGGAACCGCCTGGGTGAACTACGTGCGCAGCCACGACGACATCGGCTGGACCTTCGCCGACGAGGATGCCGCCGAGCTCGGCATCGACGGCTACCCCCACCGCCGCTTCCTCAACGACTTCTACGTGGGACGGGCCGAGGGGACGTTCGCACGCGGCGTGCCGTTCCAGGAGAACCCCCGCACCGGCGATGCGCGCGTCACCGGCACCACGGCATCCCTCGCCGGAATCGAGGCGGGAGACGCCGGCGGCGAGGACCGCGTGATCCTCGCGCACGCCCTCGCGCTCTCGACCGGCGGCATCCCCCTGCTGTACCTCGGAGACGAGGTCGCCCAGCTCAACGACTACACCTACGTCGAACGCGCGGACGAGGCGGGAGACAGCCGGTGGGTGCACCGCCCGCACCGTCCGGAGCACAACTACGCCGACAGGACGGATGCCGCGACCCCGGCCGGACGGGTGCACGCCCGGCTGACGCGGCTGATCGACGTGCGCCGCGCCGCCCCGGAGTTCGCCGGCAACGACCTGATCGCCTTCGACGCGCGCGTCGCGTCGATCGTGGCGTTCCTGCGCCCCGGCGCGCAGGGGTTCTCGGTGCTCGTCGTCGCGAACGTGGCCGACTCCCCCGTCGAGATCGCGGCCCTCACCCTGTCCGGTCTCGTTCCCGAGGCGCTCGACATCGTCGACTCGCGACCGGTGTGGCTGGGCGCCGGACTCACCGTGCCCGCCCACGGTGTGCGGTGGCTGCGCGTGCGGACGCGCTGATCCCGTGGACGAGCCCTCGGGCGCCCCGGTGCGCCACCTCGCGGCGCTGGCCGCGGGGATCATCGCGGTCAGTGCGGTGGTGTGGGCGCCCGCGGGCATCGTCGGCGACCTCGTCATGCTCGTCGTCGCGGTCGCCGCGCTGCTGTTCGCCCTGGAGGCGTGCAGGCACCCGGGGCCCCTGCGGTGGACGGCGTTCGCGGGCGCTCTGCTGGGAGGGCTGGTAACGATCGCGGCGGCCGGGATCTTCCTCGTGGCTCTCGCCCGCACCCTCTCCTGACGCACGACAGCCATAGCACGGATGCCACGTCGACGGCAGGGCCGCTCTCTCGGCGCCCGGCCCCCTAGCGTGAGGCCATGAACGACAACGAGCTGTCCGCGCTCACCATCTCCCGCGCGCGCGAGAACGTCCGCGCCGGCGGCAAACCCTTCGCCTGTCTCATCGTGAAGGACGGGGAGATCGTCGTCGAGGCGGTCAACCACGTCGCGCAGGAGGGTGATCCGACGGCGCACGCCGAGATCCGCGCGATCCGCGCCGCGGCGGAGCAGGGCATCGGCGACCTCGCCGGGTACGACATGTTCGTCACCGCCTACCCCTGTCCGATGTGCCTCGGCGCCGTGTATTACGCGCAGCCGGACCGCCTCGTCTTCGCGGTCACGCGGGAGGAGGAGGGCGAGCATTACGAGGACGGCAACCGCCTCATGAGCCTCGCGACGTTCTACGACGAGTACGCCAAGCCCGTCGCGGAGCGCACCCTCCCCACGCAGCGGATCGCCGTCGACGACGCCGCCGCCCCCTTCCGCGAATGGACCGCGAAACACGCGGACTGACACGGGCGGCCGATCGCGCGCGAGCTCACCGCAGGGCGGATGCCGCTTCCACGGTGCGCTGCTGAAGGTACGCGCACAGCCTTCCGGCGGCGGAGACCTCGGCACCGAGGCCGATGAGATCGAGGCTCGTCCCGGTGAGATCGTTCGAGCGGGCCGTCAACGTGGCCACCCAGACCGAATCGGCGCCGAGCTGCAGGTACACCGCCGCGGGCGCGTGCTGCAGATGGACCACCACGATGCCTTCGCCGGTCTCGTCCGCGCCGTCGGTCGGCAGCACGCGGGCCAGGCCGAGCTGCGGGACGTCCGCGCGGGGGAAGTCCTCGACCCATCCGCTCAGGTCAGCCAGAGTCGGGCGGGTCGGGAGCGTCATGAGTCGATCCTATGATCCGTGGGGCCGAGCGGACGCGAATCGCGACGGTTCGCGGGCCGCATCCCGAGCAGGAAGCGGTGTCCGCCCGCTCGTCGCTATGTGCCTCGCGCTGCGCATCCGGACAAGCCCCCGCCCTGCGCAGGACGGCGGAACGACGTGCCGGCTACAGGACTTGAACCTGCAACCCCCGTATTACAAGTACGGTGCGCTACCAATTGCGCCAAGCCGGCGGATGAGGCGGGGCCTCGCTGCACGAGTCTAGGGCGTCCGAGACCCCGACCCTCGACGGGTCAGTCGGTGTGCCTGCCGCTCTGACGGTCCCACTCGAGCGACTTGAACTGCAGGAACGAGCAGAGGTTGCCCGCGACGACGAGCTCGGCGGCGAGGCTCGCCATCTCGTGCGGCGACAGCGTCGTGTCATCCGGACGGCCCGTGAGGGTCGCCTCCCACAACGGCTCGTCGTAGCCGCGGGGCTGCATGTACACCGAGGCCTTGGTGTTGGAGAGGTTCATCACCACGAGCCCGGTGTCCTGGCCGTCGGCGTCCTCCTGGTCGACAACCTTCAGGTTGCCCGCGACCACGTGCCCCTGCTCGCGGAACTCCTGGACCCACGCCTTCAGCTGATCACGGGACCGCCGCGGCGGGGAGTCCTCGATCTCATCGTTCATGACAACAGAATCGCACACGAGCAGCCCTGGGCGAGAGAACCGCTCAGCCTTCGGGGGTCGCGGTCGGGGTGGGCGTGGGGGTCGCCGTGGAGTAGTAGGCGTTGCTGTCGACGGTGAGCACGAACTGTGCGAACTCCTTCGCGTCGTCCATGCTGCCGACGTACGGGGTGCCGTTGACGAGCACGGTGGGCGTCGCGGTCAGCGCCTGACCGTCGGTGTCGGGCAGCCCCTTGATGGCGCGGTCGGTGGCGGCCTTGGCCCACCCGGTGAACGTCTCGTCCTCGATGCACTGGCGGACGGTGGCGATGTCGCTCACGCCCGCGCCCTGCGCCATGTCCGCGAGCTGCTGGTCGCTGTACCCGTCGGAGTCGACCGCCGGCTGATTGGTCAGCAGCTCGTGGTTGAACGCGAAGAAGCGGTCGGGCGCGTGGGTGGCCACGCACGCGGCGGAACCGGCTGCGCGCAGGCTGTACTTCGTGCCGTTCGACTTCGAGGTCAGCATGGCGACCGGGTAGTAGGTGAGCTTCGCGGCGTCGTCACCGACCCACTTCGACAGCTGGGTGGCGTTGGCCGCCTGGAACTCCCGGGCCTCGGTCGACATGTAGTCGACGTACACGCGGATGTCGACCGGAGCCGCCGTGCCGGTGGGCTCGGGGGTGGCCGACGCGGTGGGCGCGGCACCCGCCGCCATCGTCGCGGAGCTGCCGTCGACCGTCTGGTCGGCGCGCGGGTCGGCGACCGCCGAGGCGGTGGTCACGACGAAGCCGTCGTCGCTCGCGGCATCCGGAAGCGCCTGCGAACGGGCCTCGCGGGAGTTCAACGCCATCGAGACGCCCACGGCTCCGACGCCGATGACCGCGACGGCGCCCAGACCGATGAGCGAGCGGCGCGCGATGCGCCAGCGCGTCTGCTTGGCCTTGACCTGCTGCGCCTTCTCGCGCACCGCCTCACGACGGTCGCGTTCGGCTGGCACGTTCGGGGACTCGTCGTGGGACATGGAACCTTCCGGGGCACGGACGACGCCGTGGAAAATGGGGGGACGCTCGGGTGGGCGAACGAGCATCGATGCTAACGAGGCTGGCTGAGAAATGGCCAGACACATGCCATACTGACCCTGCGTCCAATGGCGGGCGCACGGGGTCGCCCCCGTTCATTCCATTCACTACGGATCGTCCGGCACGTACCTGCCGGTGAAGGAGAAGAAAACATGGCGTCCGTCACCTTCGACAACGCAACCCGTCTGTACCCGGGCGGCACTCGCCCCGCGGTCGACAAGCTGAACCTCGACGTCGCCGACGGCGAGTTCCTGGTCCTCGTCGGCCCCTCCGGCTGCGGAAAGTCCACCTCGCTGCGCATGCTCGCCGGCCTCGAAGAGGTCAACTCCGGCCGCATCCTCATCGGCGACCGCGACGTCACCGACGTGCCGCCGAAGGACCGCGACATCGCGATGGTCTTCCAGAACTACGCGCTCTACCCGCACATGACCGTCGCCGAGAACATGGGCTTCGCGCTCAAGATCGCCGGCGTCGGAAAGGAAGAACGCGCCGCGCGCGTCCTCGAGGCCGCCAAGCTCCTCGACCTCGAGCAGTACCTGACGCGCAAGCCCAAGGCCCTCTCGGGTGGTCAGCGTCAGCGCGTCGCCATGGGCCGCGCCATCGTCCGTCAGCCCCAGGTGTTCCTCATGGACGAGCCGCTGTCGAACCTCGACGCCAAGCTCCGCGTCCAGACGCGCACCCAGATCGCGTCGCTCCAGCGCCGCCTGGGCGTCACCACGGTCTACGTCACCCACGACCAGACCGAGGCGCTCACGATGGGCGACCGCATCGCCGTGCTCAAGGACGGCCTCCTGCAGCAGGTCGGCACCCCGCGCGACCTCTACGAGACCCCGAAGAACGTCTTCGTCGCCGGCTTCATCGGTTCGCCCGCGATGAACCTCTTCACGGCCGACCTGGCCGAGGGCGGCGTCCGCTTCGGCGACCTCGTCGTCCCCGTCGAGGCCGACACCATCGGCAAGGCCCACGGCTCCGAGGTCACCATCGGCGTGCGTCCCGAGGACATCCAGGTCGCCCCGGCCGACGGCCGCGGCCTGAAGGTCGTCGTCGACCTCGTCGAGGAGCTCGGCGCCGACGGCTACCTCTACGGTCACACCGACATCAACGGCAAGCGCACCGACCTGGTCGCGCGTGTCGACGGTCGCCGTCACCCCAACGCGGGTGAGACGGTCGTGCTGGCGCCAGTCCCGGGCCACGTGCACGTCTTCGACCTCGAGTCGGGCGAGCGCCTGACCGACCGGGCCATCGCCTCGGCCTGATCCACGCACCGACGCGGCGCGTCCTCGATCCCGATCCGTCGGGGCCGGGGGCGCGCCGCACCGCTTTTCCCGGAGGTCCTCCGTGTCCGAATCGCTCAGCATCACCGCCAGCACCGTCGACCCCGGCCTTCTGCAGCTGCCCTGGTCCACGGGGCTCGCGGATTGGCCGAGCAGCCACATCGTCGCGCTGCCCAAGGGCATCTCACGGCACCTCGTGCGCTTCGCCAACCTCTCCGGGCGGGTCGTCGCCATCAAGGAGACCACGGAGGAGATGGCGCGCCGAGAGTACGACATGCTCGGCAACCTCGACCGCCTCGACGCCCCCTGCGTCGAGCGCGTCGCCGTGATCGCCGGTCGGACCGATGCGTCGGGGCGCCCCCTGCCCGCGGCCCTCGTCACGGCGCACCTGCGGTTCTCCCTCCCCTACCGGGCCCTGTTCACCCAGGTGCTGCGGCCCCACACCGCCACCCGTCTCGTCGACGCCCTCGCGGTGCTGCTCGTACGTCTGCACAACGTCGGCTTCTACTGGGGCGACGTGTCGCTGTCGAACACCCTTTTCCGCCGTGATGCCGGCGAGTTCGCCGCGTACCTCGTCGACGCCGAGACCGGCGAGCTGCACGGCAACCGGCTGAGCCCGGGTCAGCGCGCGCACGACCTCGACATCGCCCGTGTCAACATCGCGGGCGAGATCATGGACCTCGAAGCCGGGGGACGCCTCGAGGGCGGGGTGGATGCCATCGCCATCGCCGACGGACTGGTCTCGTCCTACCACTCGCTGTGGGGTGCGCTCACCGACCGGGAGTCGTTCGCCGTCGACGAGTCGTGGCGCATCACCGAGCGCGTGCACCGTCTGAACGCGCTGGGCTTCGACATCGGCGAGATGTCGATCCGCACGGCCAGCGATGGCACCCAGGTGTCGATCCAGCCCAAGGTGGTCGATGCCGGACACCACCAGCGTCGCCTCCTGCGCCTGACCGGCCTCGACGTCGAGGAGAATCAGGCCCGCCGCCTGCTCAACGATCTCGACGAGTTCCGCGCGCGCGTCTCGCGCCTCGGTGCCGACGAGGAGCGCGTGGCCCACGAGTGGCTGACCCGCGTCTTCGAGCCCATCGTCATGGCGATCCCGTGGGACCTCCGGGCCAAGCTCGAGCCCGCCGAGGTCTTCCATCAGGTGCTCGAGCACCGCTGGTACATGTCGCAGGCGCGCGGCCGCTCGGTGCCCCTCGCCGAGGTGGTCAGCTCCTACATCGACGACGTCCTGCGCCACCGGCGCGACGAGGCGACGGTGATGGGCCCGCCCACCGACACGATGTCGCTGGCGACGGTATCCGACGCCGACGCCCCCGCGACGGGCGAGGTACCCACGACCGACACCGACACGGTCGACTGGCGCGACCTGGTCTGACCGCCCGATCGCGCGCGAGATCACGTGTCCTCGGGGCGATCGCGCGCGAGATCACGTGACTGGACGAGGTCGCACGCGAATTCGTGGGATCTCGTCCAGGTCACGTGTCCTCGCGGGGTTGTCCGTCGCAGGGGCAGGTGCTCGCACGGAACGACGAAGGCCGCGGCATCCGGAGTTCAGTCCGGATGCCGCGGCCTCGACGT
The DNA here is from genome assembly GCF_031844085.1 of Microbacterium sp. PRF11. NCBI lineage: Bacteria > Bacillati > Actinomycetota > Actinomycetes > Micrococcales > Microbacteriaceae > Microbacterium > Microbacterium sp. PRF11. The sequence goes on along the minus strand of NZ_JAUZUP010000003.1, from coordinate 508,446 downwards.
CGCGTGGGAGGTCAGTACCCCACGGTGAAGCGCTCGCGCGTGTGCCTGGGGTTCTCGATCTCGTCGAGGACGGCGATCGCGAAGTCGGCGCCGCCGATGAACGAGTCGCCGTTGTCGTCGACCACGAGCACGTCGCCGCCGTCGCGGTACGAACCGGTGCGCTCGCCCGGCGCCCACGAGCCGAAGCCGCCGGCCGGGTGCACGTAGAACCAGTCGCGGCCGGTGTCGTCGGCCTGCAGATCCTCGAGGATGCCAATCGCTTCGCGCGCCTCGGGCTTGTACTCCTCGGCGAAGCCGTCCGTGTCGATCAGACGCGGTCCGCCCTCGGCCGCGAGCGAACCGCCGGCGCCGCCGACGACGCCCACGCGGACGTTCTCCGGGAGCGCCGTGACGAGCTCGGCGATCGCGGGACGAAGCTTGCCCTCCATGTCGCCGCGGGGAGCGGCGGCCGACACCACCACGTCGACGCCCTCGAGCTGGGCGACGAGACCGGGGACGTCGAGGACGGTCCCTTCGAGGTAGGTCGCGCCCTCGACACGCTCGGTGGGCACCGAGCGGGCGATCGAGACGACGGTATGGCCGCGGCGGACGGCCTCGGTGACGATGTGGCTGCCGGCGTAACCGGTGCCTCCGATGACGGCGATGCGGGGCATGGGCGTTCCTCTCGGTGGATCAGACGGCGCCGCGCAGCGTCGACACCTGGTACAGGGCGACGGATGCCGCGATGCCGGCGTTGAGCGACTCGGTGGCGGTGGAGATGGGGATCGACACGACCTGGTCGCACGTCTCGGTAACCAGGCGCGAGAGGCCCTTGCCCTCGGATCCGACGACGATCACGACGGGGCGATCGGCGAGCTCGAGTGCGGGAAGCGACACGTCGCCGTCGCCGTCGAGGCCGAGCACGAAGACACCCTGCTTCTTGAATTCCTTGAGCGTCGCGGTGAGATTGGCCGCCAGGGCGACGGGGATGCGGGCGGCGGCTCCGGCGCTGGTCTTCCAGGCGGCGGAGTTGACGCTCGCCGAGCGACGCTGCGGGATGATCAGACCTTGACCGCCGAACGCTCCGGTGGAGCGGATGATCGCCCCGAGGTTGCGCGGGTCGGTGACGCCGTCGAGCGCGACCAGCAGGGGGACCTCACCGCGGTCGATGATCTTCTCGAGCAGGTCCTGCGGGTGCGCGTAGGAGTACGGGGGCACCTTGAGCGCCACTCCCTGGTGCACACCGTCGAAGCCTGCCATGCGGTCGAGCTCGGGACGGGTCACCTCGAGCACGGGGATGCCGCGGTTGGTCGCGATTGACAGCATCTCTTTGACGCGGTCGTCCATCTCGACGCGCTGGGCGATGTACATCGCCGTGGCGGGGATCTTCGCGCGCAGCGCCTCGAGCACCGAGTTGCGCCCGGTGACGGTCTCGGTGTCGTCGGCGGCCTTGGGGCTCTTGCGGTTCGGGTTGCCGACGGCGCGGACACCCGGCCGTCCCTTGCCACCGGCCGCGGCGTATCGCTCCTCGGCCGCCTTGCGCTTTCCGGCGGGGTGCCAGGCGCGGTCCTCCGCCTTCGGGGTGGGTCCGCGACCCTCGAGCGCCTTGCGGGAGTGTCCGCCGGTGCCCTTGAGGGGGCCCTTCTTCTTGCCGGGGTTGCGTGCTCCCGGGCGTCCAGGCTTAGCCATCGATACTCCAATGCGTTCCGGCCGGAGTGTCCTCCAGCGTGATTCCTGCGGCGGCGATCGCGTCTCGAATGCGATCCGCGGCCGCCCAATCCTTGTCCGCGCGGGCTTGCGCGCGCTGCGTGATCATCGTCTGGACGAGGGCGTCCAGAGCGGCGGTCTCCGCTCCCCCGCCGGTGTCACCCCACTGAGAAGAGTGAGGGTTGAGACCCAGGACGAGCGTCATCTGCATGACGTCCATGACGTGCTGCTTCGCCTCATCGTACCGGCCGGCGTCCAGCAGCGCATTCCCCGACCGGATGCTGGTGTGGATCGCCGCGAGCGCCCGGGGAACCGAGAGGTCGTCGTCCATCGCTTCGACGAATTCCTCGGGCAGCCCCTCCTTCGCCTCGGGCCATCCCGGCTGCACGTGGCGACGAGCCCGATCGAGGAACGTGCGGATGCGCCCGAGCGCGGTCTCGGCCTCGGCCCACGACGCCTCGCTCAGGTCGAGGTTCGAGCGATAGTGCGCCGCGGCGAGGGCGTAGCGCACCACGAGAGGGTCATGAGCCTCGAGGACGTCGGCCGCGAGGGTGAAGTTGCCTAGGGACTTCGACATCTTCTGGCCGTCGACCGTCACGAGGCCGTTGTGCACCCAGTAGCGGGCGAAGGCGTCGCCCGCGGCGGTCGACTGCGCGATCTCGTTCTCGTGGTGGGGGAAGCGCAGGTCGAGACCGCCGCCGTGGATGTCGAACTCGGCACCGAGGTAGCGGCGCGACATCGCCGAGCACTCGATGTGCCACCCCGGCCGACCCTCGCCCCACGGGGAGGCCCAGGTCGCCGACGCTGGCTCTCCCGCCTTCGCGCTCTTCCACAGGGCGAAGTCGCGGGGATCGCGCTTGCCCCGGGGATCCGCGTCGGCCGCGGGCTCCATGGCATCCAGGCTCTGTCTCGTGAGCTCGCCGTAGGCGGGCCACGAGCGCACGTCGAAGTACACGTCGCCGGCCGCCGCGTAGGCGTGTCCGCGCTCGATGAGCTCGGCGATGAGCTCCTGCATCTGCGTCACCGACGCCGTCGCGCGGGGTTCGTAGGTGGGGGGAAGGATGCCGACGGCGTCATACGCACGCGAGAACTCGAGCTCCATGCGATAGGCCAGCGCCCACCACGGCTCCCTCTCGGTGGCGTTCGCGAGCACCTTGTCGTCGATGTCGGTGACGTTGCGCACGAAAGTGACCCGGCCGTACCGGTGCGTGAGCCAGCGACGCAGGAGGTCGAAGGCGAGGGCGGCGCGGACGTGGCCGATGTGCGGGCCCGACTGGACGGTCGGACCGCAGACGTAGACCGTGACGTTCGAGGGGTCGAGGGGGACGAAGTCGCGGAGTCCCTGCGTCTTCGTGTCGTACAGCCGAACAGTCACCGCCCCAGCCTACCGGCCGGTCTTCGACGCGACCCGTGCGTGAAACATGGGGTCGTTAGGGTGCGGGGGTGCCTCTTCTGATCCGCCCCGACGACCTCTCCGCAGACGCCACGCGCGCCCTCGTCGCCGCCCACCTCGCGGGCATGCTCGAGAACACCCCCGCCGAGAGCGTGCACGCCCTCGACGTCGATCGGCTCACCTCCGACGGCGTCACCGTGTGGTCCGCCTGGGTCGACGACGAGCTGGCCGGCATCGGCGCCTGCAAAGACCTCGACGCCGGTCGGGCCGAGCTGAAGTCGATGCGGGTCGTTCAGGAGTTTTTGGGCCAGGGCATCGGGCGGGCCGTTCTGCGGCACATCATGGACGACGCGCGGGAGCGCGGTATCCGGAGCCTGTGGCTCGAGACGGGCAGCACCGACGACTTCGTGCCGGCCCGGCGCCTGTACGCGAGCGAGGGGTTCGTGGAGTGCCCGGCGTTCGCGCCCTACGCGCCCGATCCGCTGTCGACGTTCATGACGCGCGAGCTCTAGGCCGGCAGCACGAGAGCCGTCGCGAAAGCGGCGACGCCCTCGCTGCGGCCGGTGAAGCCAAGACCGTCGGTCGTCGTCGCGCTCACCGAGACGGGGGCGCCGCCGAGGGCCGCGGACAGGGCCTGCTCCGCCTCGACGCGGCGCGAGGCGAACCGCGGACGGTTCGCCTGGACCTGCACCGACACGTTGCCGATGCGCCATCCCGCCGCCGACAGCAGCCCGACGGTGTGCGCGAGGAAGGCGGCCGCGTGCGCTCCGGCGAACTCGGGCCGGTCGGTGCCGAAGTGCGTGCCGATGTCGCCGAGACCCGCCGCGGCCAGCAGCGCGTCGACGATCGCGTGCGCGACGGCGTCTCCGTCGGAGTGGCCCGACAGGGCCTGCTCCCCCGGCCATTCCAGACCCGCGAGCCACAGGGTGCCCTCTCCCCCGAAGCCGTGCACGTCGGTGCCGATGCCCACGCGTGGTGCCGAGCGGGCCGGCGGGGCGAAGACGGATGCCACGGCGCCCGCCGTGAGAAGAGCGCGAGCGCGGTCGAGGTCGGGGCCGGTCGTGATCTTGAACGCCACGGCATCACCCTCGACCGTGACCACGGAATGCCCGGCCGCGGCGACGACGGCCGCGTCGTCGGTGTGGTCGGCACCGGCGGACGCGAGGGCGGTCTCCAAGACGGTGCGGCGGAAGCCCTGCGGGGTCTGGGCAGCCGCCAGCTCCGAGCGGTCGACGGGAGCGACCACACGCCCCTGGTCGTCGACGCGCTTGATCGTGTCGACGACGGGCAGAACGGGGATGACGGCAGCGGCTCCCGCGTCGACGGCCGCGACCACCCGGTCGAACACCGCGGGCGGGGTCAGGGCTCGCGCCGCGTCGTGCACCAGCACGGTCTCGACGTCGGCCCAGAGCGCACCGAGGCCCGCGGCGACGGACTCCTGCCGGCTCGCCCCGCCGACCACGACCGTGACGAGGTCGGCGCGATCGCCCGCGGCATCCCTCGCGTCGGTCAGCGCCTCGCCCTCGTACCCCTCGGGCACCACGACGACCACCTGCGCACTGGTCGCGGCGAAGACCCCGCGCAGCGCGTGGTGCAGGATCGACCGGTCGTCGATGCCGACGAACGCCTTTGGCGCGCCACCCTTCAAGCGGGTGCCGGAGCCGGCGGCGACGACGATGACCGCGAGACGCGGGACGGGGGTGAGAGTCACCCGTTCACGCTAGCGCGCCGCCGAAGCGGCGACGCGCCGAGCGGGATCAGGACGCGAGGACCTCGTCGAGCACGACGCTCGCGCGGTCTTCGTCGGTCTTCTCGGCCAGAGCGAGCTCCGACACCAGGATCTGACGGGCCTTCGCCAGCATGCGCTTCTCGCCCGCGGACAGACCACGGTCCTGATCCCGGCGCCACAGGTCGCGGACGACCTCGCTGACCTTGATCACGTCGCCCGAGGCGAGCTTCTCGAGGTTCGCCTTGTAGCGGCGCGACCAGTTGGTCGGTTCCTCGGTGAAGGGTGCGCGCAGCACCTCGAACACGCGGTCGAGACCCTCTTTGCCGATCACGTCGCGAACGCCGACGAGGTCGACGTTGTCAGCCGGGACCTCGATGACGAGGTCTCCCTGGGTGACGTTGAGCTTCAGGTACTTCTTCGTCTCGCCCTTGATAACGCGTTCTTTGACCTCGATGATCGTGGCCGCGCCATGGTGCGGGTAAACGACGGTCTCGCCAACCTCAAAAAGCATGGAGTTATGTCCTTTCGGCAACATCCAGGATACCACAGGCCCGCATGCGCTAAGGTTCCGCCCTCCCCCGGCGCCCTCGCGCGCGCGAGGGCGCGCCGGAAGGCGGTGACGCACCCCGTAGGATGAGGAGGGAATGCCGTCCGTCGATCTTGGAGGATCCGTGAAAACGCGCCTGATCGCGTCCGTCGCCCTGGGTGCCGCTGTCCTGTTGGGCACGACGGGGTGCAACCTCATCGCTCCCCAGGCGACGACCATCGACTACTCGGCCTCCGACGGCGTGAACGTGCCCGCCTCGGCCGGCCCGCTCTCGGTGCGCAACGCCCTCATCGTCGCCAACGACGACGGCACCACCGGCAACTTCGTCGCCGCGATCGTCAACGACACCACCGAGCAGCTGACGCTGAACATCGAGGTCGGCGAGGGCACCTCGGCCGTCCGTGAGACGGTCACCGTGCCGGCCAACCGCACCCTCAGCCTCGGCGACCTGGCCAACGACGTCGAGCCGCTGCGCCTGTCCGACATCGACGCCGTGCCCGGCAGCACCGTCCCCGTGTACTTCCAGTCCGGCGACGGCGAGGGCTCGCTCATGCAGGTGCCCGTGCTCGACGGCGCCCTCGAGTACCTCGCTCCCCTCGCGCCCACGCCCGAGGCGACGGTCACGATCACCTCGACCCCGACGCCCGTCGCGACCCCGAGCCCCACCGCGACGCCCGCGGGCTGACGCCCACACGACGAAGGCGCCGACGATGATCGTCGGCGCCTTCGTCGTTCCCGGCGGCGTCAGGCCTCGAAGCGGTAGCCGAGCCCCCGGACGGTGACCAGCATGCTCGGCTCGCTCGGGTTCTGCTCGATGCGCGAGCGGATGCGCTTGATGTGGACGTCGAGCGTCTTGGTGTCGCCGAAGTAGTCGGTCCCCCACACGCGGTCGATGAGCTGGCCCCGCGTCAGCACGCGACCGGCGTTACGCATGAGCACCTCGAGCAGCTCGAACTCCTTGAGGGGGATGCCGATCTCCGCCCCGTCCACGGCGACCGTGTGACGGTCGATGTCGAGGACGACCCGGCCGCCCGAGAGGACGCGCTCGTCGAGATCGCCGTCCTCGGGGGTGCGCCGGCGCAGCACCGCCCGCATCCGGGCGAGCAGCTCGCGCGTCGAGTAGGGCTTCGTCACGTAGTCGTCGGCACCGAGCTCGAGACCCACGACGATGTCGACCTCGGAGTCCTTCGCGGTCAGCATGATGATCGGGACCTGCGAGGTCAGGCGCAGCTGACGGCACACCTCCGTGCCGGGCATGCCGGGCAGCATGAGGTCGAGCAGGAGGATGTCCGCACCGCGCTCGCGGAAGGCGGTCAGGGCGAGGGCGCCGTCTTCGGCGATCTCGACCTCGTAGCCCTCCCGGCGCAGCAGGTAGGCCAGCGGGTCGGCCAGATCGGGCTCGTCCTCGACGATCAGAACGCGGGTCATGCGGTGTCTCCCTTCGCGGGTACGGGGGTCGTCGCGGAGCTCTTGCGGCCCTTGCGGCGGGGTTTGGGGCGGACGCTCTCGAGATCGGGAGCCTCCGACATCGGCAGGCGGATGGTGAAGGTCGAGCCGCGATCGGGACGCGACCACAGCCGCACCTCGCCGCCGTGGCGCTGCACGGCGTGCTTGACGATCGACAGCCCCAGGCCCGTGCCGCCGGTCCGCCGGGAGCGCGCTTGGTCGGCACGGTAGAAGCGCTCGAAGACACGGTGCTGGTCGCCCTCGGGGATGCCGATGCCGCGGTCGGTCACCGCGATCTCGACCACGGTGTCGTCGAGCTTGACCCCGACGCCGACCTTCGATCCCTCCGGGGAGTAGGCGATGGCGTTGGCCACGAGGTTGCCGACGGCCTCGGTGAGGATCTGGGGCTCCCCGCGCACCCACAGGCCCTTCGTACCGCCGCGGACGACCGTGACCTGGGCCGCATCGGCCTGGACCGCGTACCCCTCGACGGCCGCCGCGACCACCTCGTCGATCGAGACGTCTCGCACGTCGCGCAGTTCGTCGGAGGCCTGCAGACGCGACAGACTCAGGATGCGATTGACCAGGGCGGCCAAGCGCGTCACCTCGGCCTGCAGCCGGGTGGAGAAATGGCGGACCTGGGCGGGGTCGTCGGCGGCGGACTCGATCGCCTCGGCGAGCAGGCTCACCGCTCCCACCGGCGTCTTCAGCTCGTGGCTGGTGTTCGCCACGAAGTCGCGCCGCATCTCCTCCACCCGCTCGCGCTCGGTGATGTCGCGCAGGACGAGGAGCGTCAGGCGGCCGGAGATGGGCGTCGCGCGCACGGCGACGAGGCGCGGCTCGGCGGGAGCAGCTCCCCGGCGCAGGCGCAGGTTCTCCGCGATGCCGGCCCCGGTGTCGCGCGCCACGCGGGCCACCCGCTTGAGCTCTTCGCTGGCGATGACCTCTCCGGACTGGACGCCGAACACCTCGGCGGCCGGCGAGAGCGCCAGCACCGTCGAGGAGGTGTCGCACACGAAGGCGGGGTCGTCCATCGCCCCCAGCATGGCCTCGACACCCTCCGGCACCTCCGCGGAGGTCTGGGCCAGGGAGCGGTCGCGAGCGCGTAGGGCTGCGACCACGAGGCCGACCACCGCCGCCCCGACCAGGAGTCCTGCGAGGAGCGCGAGCAGCACGAGCTGCGGTTGTTCCATGCCTCCAGCGTAGGGGCGCCCCTCGGGCGTCACCGGCCGTTCACCCCCGGGAGAGCGGCAGCAGCGGCTACTATTCACTGTCACAGCACCACTCGTTAACCTTCGCTGGGAAGAATCCCGGAGGGTTGCGGGACACCTATGTGCCGTGCCGCCGACGAGGAAGGTACCCGCCATGCGCGAAGTATTCCACCAGTCCCTCGAGGACGTTCAGAGCCGACTGGTCGAGATCGCCGACCTCGTGACCATCGCCATCGACCGCGCGACGCGCGCCTTCGGGACGAGCGACGTCGCCCTGGCCGAAGAGGTCATCGAAGCCGACGCCATCATCGACGAGAAGGCCGTCGAGCTCGACGAGCTCGCGATCGAGATCCTCGCCCGCCAGCAGCCGGTCGCGCGCGACCTGCGTATCGTCGTCACCGCCCTGCGCGTCAGCGCCTCGCTCGAGCGCATGGGCGACATGGCCGAGCACATCGCGCAGCTCGCCCGGTCGCGCTTCCCGGAGCGCGCCGTCCCCAAGGGGCTGAAGACCACGTTCACCCGCATGGGCGAACTCGACGTCGAGGTGGCCCGCCGTCTGGCCGAGCTGCTGCGCACGCAGGACCTGCGCATCGCAGAGTCGATCCGCGACGCCGACGACGACATCGACGAACTGCACGTCAGCGTGTTCGAGAAGGTCCTCGGCGACTCGTGGAAGGGCGAGGCCACAGCGACCGTCGACGCGACCCTGGCCAGCCGTTACCACGAGCGCTTCGCCGACCACGCCGTCTCGGTGGCCAAGAAGGTCATGTACCTCGCCACCGGCGACTGGGCCGGTGCCGACGACGAGACCGCGCACGAGCCCAGCCCGGTCATCTGACCGCACCGCGCAGAAGAGGGGTGGATGCCGACCGGCATCCACCCCTCTTCTCGTCTCGGTGTCAGTGCTTGTTGCCCTGGGCGGCCACGGCCGCGGCTCCGGCGGCGGCGGCCTCGGGGTCGAGGTACTCGCCCGGACCGAGCGGCTTGAGCTCGTCGTCGAGGCGGTACACCAGCGGGATGCCGGTGGGGATGTTGAGCTCCGCGATGTCGGCGTCGCTGATGCCCTCGAGGTGCTTCACGAGGCCCCGCAGCGAGTTGCCGTGCGCGGTGACCAGGACCGTCTTGCCGGCCTGCAGGTCGGGGACGATGTCGCTGTGCCAGTACGGCAGCATGCGGTCGATCACGATGGCGAGCGACTCGGTGTCGGGCACCTCGCCGTCGATGCCCGCGTAGCGGGGGTCGCCGACTTGGCTGAACTCGTCGTCGGCGGGCAGCGGCGGCGGCGGCACGTCGAAGGAGCGACGCCAGAGCATGAACTGCTCGTTACCGAACTCCTCGAGGGTCTGCGCCTTGTCCTTGCCCTGCAGGGCGCCGTAGTGGCGCTCGTTGAGGCGCCACGAACGCTTGACGGGGATCCACAGGCGGTCGGCCGCGTCGAGCGCGATGTTGGCGGTCTGGATGGCACGGCTGAGCACCGAGGTGTGCAGCACGTCGGGGAGGACGCCCGACTCGGCGAGCAGCTCGCCGCCGCGCTTCGCCTCCGCCTTGCCCTGGTCGGTGAGTCGCACGTCGACCCAGCCGGTGAACTGGTTGGTCTTGTTCCACTCGCTCTGCCCGTGGCGGAGGAGGATCAGCGTGTGAGGCATGACTCCATGCTATCGACGCGACGACCGCCCGCCCGAGCCGCACCTGGCATCATGTCGGGGTGAGCTCCTCCCCCGTCGGCCGCCCCACGCGCGGTACGACCGGGGTCAACCGCCTCCGCCGGATCGACCGCTGGATCGCTCGGCATCCGGTCCTCCGGCGCACCGATGACCCCCTCGTGGTCGACCTCGGCTTCGGGGCGAGCGCGGTCACGCCCCTCGAATTGCTCTCTCGACTGCGAAGGCAGAGACCGGATGCCGAGGTCCTCGGCCTCGAGATCGACCCCGACCGCGTCGCGCGGGCGCGCGAGCAGGCCGCGGGCGTGGCGGGGGTCTCCTTCGCACGCGGCGGCTTCGAGGTACCGGTCGCCGGTGGGCGACGGCCCGCCGTCATCCGCGCGATGAACGTGCTGCGACAGTACGACGAAGACGACGTCGCCGGCGCGTGGGCTCAGATGTGCGACCGCCTGCAGCCCGGCGGCATCCTGGTCGAGGGCACCTGCGACGAGATCGGACGGGTGGCCACCTGGGTGGAGGTGGGGGCGGATGCCGTGGCGCTCAGCCTCACCGTCTCGCTCCGGCTGGCCGAGCTCGACTCCCCCGCGATCGCCGCCGAGCGTCTGCCCAAAGCCCTGATCCATCGCAACGTCGAGGGCGAGCGCGTGCACGCGTTCCTGGCATCCGTGGACCGGGAGTGGACGCGGGCGGCGGCCCTCGCGCCCTTCGGTGCGGTGCACCGCTGGCGCACGGCGATGCAGGCCCTCGATGACGCCGGGTGGCCGCTGGTCCGGCGCGAGCGCTGGCGGCTCGGGGAGGTCGGCGTGGCCTGGGGCGCCGTAGCGCCGGGCTAGATCAGAACGGAGAGCCCGCCCGGCGGGCCTGGGACGCGATCGGGCCGGCCTGGACGCGACCCACGCCCCGCGTCCGGTCAGATGCGCGGGAGCAGGGCGCGGGCGTCGGCCGACGGCATCCCCGCGGCGACCAGCAGATCGACCGCGAGTGGGCGCAGCGCGGCGATGAGATTGAGTTCGCCGACCCTGCCGTCGGGCAGGATCGCCGCCGGGTCGAGGCGGCGGGTGATGGCAGCGAGGGTGTCGCGCGCCACGGGTTCGAGGGAGATGTCGTCGAGACCGTCGCGGACCAGCTGCGCACCGCGGGAGAGCTCGGCGAGCAGATCGGCCGGGACGGGACGGCTCTCGCCGTCGGCGCACAGATACGCCGCGCGGCGGGCCACCACCCGGAGGTTTCGTGTGGCCAGGTCCAACGCCGCGCGGACGCGCTCGTGCCGCTGCAGTTCGGTGCGCTGCCGACGCAGGAACGGCGAGATGCGCGCCACCTCCCGTCCGGACTCGAGAGAGCCGCTCCACGCGTCGACGTAGGTCTGCAGCGAGCGGGCCCGCTCCAGTCCGCGCTCGGCGCGCGCCCTGTCCCCGCGCCGCAGCGCCCGCACGATCGTCTCGACGGCGACGTCGAAGGCGTCGAAGAGCTCGTCGGCGTCGCGCAGCTCGGTGCGGCGCAGCGTCCGCGGGATGAGCGCGGTGACGATGAGCGCCGCCACGCCGCCGATCGCACCGTCGGCGAGGCGCAGGAACGGAGCGCCCGTGACCACCACCAGCGCGATGAGCGACTGCACCACCGCGGCGAGGGCGAAGCCCGGTTGCGGGGAGAGGAACCGCGCGATCACGAGCGTCACCGTCATCGCCACCGCGATCTGCCACCAGCCGCTGCCGACGGTGACGAGCACGACCTCGGCGATCAGGATGCCGACGAGCATCCCCACGACCGTCTCGGCGACGCGCCACGGGCGGGCGTCACGGACCAACCCGAGACTCGACACCGTGACCGTCGCCGCGAGCAACGGCACCGGGTGCCCGAGCACGAAATGCGCGAAGGCGTACGCCGCGGTGGCGGCCACCACGATCTGGGCGATCGCCGGGATGGATTCGCGCACGCGCACGACGCGACGCGACAGCGTCGACCTCAGTCGCGATCGCGGGACGACGACCCCGACGGTCGTCGAGGACTCGTCGTTCGTCATTCCGCGGCGCGGCGGCGGCCGAGGCGCGGCAGGCGCGGCACGGCGGCGGTGGCGCCCGCATCGGCGGGGACCACCGTCTCGGCGGCGGCGGCGAGCGGGCCGTCGGCGGTGTCGACCACCAGCGGCACTCCCTCGGGCGCGGTGCGCTTGACGAGCGCGAGGGCGATCGGCCCCTCCTCATGATGCACGGCGACCGACGTGACGGCGCCGATCACGGTGTCGCCGGCGCGGACCTCGTCGCCCCGGGCCGGCAGCACGTTGTCGCTGCCGTCGAGCTGCAGAGCGACGACCCGGCGTGGCGGGTGGCCCAGATTGTGCACCTTGGCGACGGTCTCCTGACCGCGGTAGCAGCCCTTCGACAGGTGCACGGCGGTGCGCAGCCAATCCATCTCATGCGGAAGGAGGCGCTCGTCGGCGTCGACCCCGACGCGGGGACGCCAGGCGGCGACGCGGAGCGCCTCGACGGCGTCGAGACCGGCGAGAGCCGTCTCTCCGCGTACCGCCGCATCGATCAGACGCCCGAACTCCTCGGCATCCACGATCGCCTCGGCCCAGTCGCGGTCCGCACCCGGGTGCGGATCGACGCGGGCGTAGGCCCACCCTCCGGGGCTGACGTCCGGCCACGGATCGATCCAGACCGGGGCCGCGGTGCGAAGCGCGGCCACCGCCGCGCGGGTGCCCCCGACGACGAAGAGCTCGCCGGAGCGGTCGCGGACCTCGACGCGCAGGCGGAAGCGCATGCGCGTCAGCCAGCCGACCAGTCCGTCGGCGTCGGTCGCGTCGACGATCAGCCAGGCCGTCTCGCCGTCGTCGACGATGGATGCCGCGTGCTCGACGCGCCCCTGCGGATCGAGGATGAGCAGCTCGGTCGACACCCCCGGCGGGAGGCGGGTCAGTGCCTGGGAGGAGAGTGAGTCGAGCCAGCTCAGACGGTCTTCGCCGCCGACCGACACGACGCGCCGATCGCCGAGCGGGGCGACGGCGGTGCCTGCTGCCAGGCGTCTCTGCTCGGCGACGGGTGAGCCGACGTGACGCAGGCCGCGGTCGTCGACGACCGCTCCGGGGACGTCGGTGAGGGCGGCCACGGTCACTCCGCCCGGGCGAGACGAGCCGAGGCGTGCGAGCCGAGCTCGCGCCCGAGAGCCGCGATGTCCCAGGCCCACAACAGGTGGTTGTCGACGAGACCGTACAGACGCGTCGCCGCGGTGTAGGGCTTGGCGCCGGCGGTACGGACGACCGCGTCGGTCGCCAGGTCGATGCGCGGCCCCTTCACCTGTCCGACGTACAGCTCGAGGACGCCGTCGGCGTGGACCAGGCTCACCTCGATGTCGAAGCCGCCGTCGGCGTTGCGCAGCGCCTCGACGTCGTCGGCGGTGCGCACGACCGCGGGGGCCGTCGCCGGCAGCAGCGCAGGGCCCGCGTCGGCGTCGCCGACCGGGCGCGCGAGGCGCCAGTAACCGATCTCCGAGACGAGCGGACGCCGCTCGTCACCGTCGAGCAGCCAAGCGTCGGCGGAGTAGTTGAGGAACCCGCCCCCGTCGTGGCTGAAGCTCACGCGGTGCGCAAACTCGCCCGAGAAGGATCGGCCGTCGGCCTCGTAGTCGATGACCCCGGTGCCCTCCCAGACCCCGACGAGCCAGGAGAGCGGGACGAGGTCGGCCGGGAGGTCGGTCGGAATCTCGATCACGACGCGCTCAGCGCTGGCCGCGGTAGAGGTTCCAGACGACTGTTCCCGACACGAAGGCGATCGCCAGCGAGGCGAGGCCGAGAAGTCCTACGAAGAACATTTCGAGCGCGAAAAGGTCCATGCCGTTACTCTAGCCCGCCAGCAGCGCCGCCAGCCCGAACCCGGCCGTGATCACGCCGAGGACGACGAGGGCGCCCAGCGTCGACAGCGCCATGCGCTGGATGAACGCCTGCGACCGGCCGTACCAGAGCTGGACGGCGAACGAGAGGATCAGGCACGCCCCCATCGCGACGGTGATCCACTGCGCCCGCCACCCCGCGGGGACGAACACACCGATGACGACCCCGGCGACGGCCGCCAGCACCCAGACGGCGACGATGCCGCCGAACGTGCGGCGCGGAGCGAGGTCGGGGGTCGACATGCCCCCATCATCGCCCAGGAGGACGTGCGCGCGCACGCGAAGCGCCGCGAATCGAGGCGGGCGGCGCCTCGCCCTAAGATGATCGGTGCGCGGCAGGACTGCGCTTGGAGGTCGATGTGGCTCAGCTTCTGGTACTCAGCTCCGCCCCCGGCGGCGGCGCGGCGCTGCCCGCGCTCGAATTGCTGAGCCACCGCGTGCGGCAGATCCCTGCCGAAGCCGCACAGCTGGTGAACGCCCCGAGCGCCGACGTCATCTTCGTCGACGCCCGCTTCGACCTGGTCGGGGCCAAATCGCTGTGCAAGATCATGTCGACCACGGGGGTCGAGGCCCCCCTGGTGCTCGTGGTGACCGAGGGCGGGCTCACCGCGGTGTCGACCGACTGGGGCATCGACGACGTCGTGCTCGTCGGGGCGGGCCCCGCCGAGATCGACGCCCGCATCCGTCTGGCCATGGGTCGCCGCACCGTCGACCAGGTGTCGACCCGCATCCAGACCTCCGGCATCACGATCGACGAGTCGTCGTACTCCGCGAAGGTGCACGGCAAGCCCCTCGACCTCACCTACAAGGAGTTCCAGCTCCTCCACTTCTTCGCGACGCACCCGTCGCGGGTGTTCACGCGCGAGCAGCTGCTCAGCGAGGTGTGGGGCTACGACTACTTCGGCGGCACCCGCACCGTCGACGTGCACGTGCGGCGCCTCCGCGCGAAGCTCGGCGACCTCGAGCAGCTCATCGGCACCGTGCGCAACGTCGGCTACCGCTTCAACGTCTACGAGGACGATGCGGCGCCGGCAGCGGCATCCACCCCCTCCTGAGGGCGCGCGCACGACGAGTTCACTCGCGTGTCACCGACCCCTGCAATGATGTGGGAATGATCGAACACGACGCGCTGGATGCCGGCCTCGGCGATGCCGACGACGACGACTTCGACGAGGCTGTCGAGGCGGCGGACGACCAGCTGCCCGATCACCGCTACCTCGACCGCGAGCTGAGCTGGCTGGCGTTCAACCAGCGGGTGCTGGAGCTCGCCGAAGACCCCACCGTCCCGGTCCTGGAGCGCGCGAACTTCCTGGCCATCTTCGCCAGCAACCTCGACGAGTTCTTCATGGTGCGCGTCGCCGGTCTCAAGCGCCGCATCGTGACGGGCCTGGCCGTCCCCACCAATGTGGGCCGCGCCCCGCTCGACGTGCTCGCCGACATCTCGGCCGAAGCGCACCGCCTGCAGCTGCGCCACGCCGCGGCCTGGACCGAGAAGGTCCGCCCCGCCCTCGCCGAGGCGGGCATCGAGGTCGTCTCGTGGGACTCGCTCGACGCCGACACGGCGGCACGGCTCACCGAGTACTTCCAGCGCAACGTCTTCCCCGTGCTCATGCCGCTCGCGGTCGACCCCGCGCACCCGTTCCCCTACATCTCGGGGCTGTCGCTGAATCTGGCGATCCGCATCCGCAACGCCCGCACCGGGCGCCAGGAGTTCGCGCGCTTGAAGGTGCCGCCCATGCTGCCGCGCTTCGTCGAGGTCGCCGGAGACGGGCCGGGGGTCCGCTACCTGCCGCTCGAAGAGCTCATCTCGAACCACCTCGAAGACCTCTTCCCCGGGATGGAGGTGCTCGATCACCACGCCTTCCGCCTCACCCGCAACGAAGACATGACGATCGAGGAGGACGAGACCGAGAACCTCATCCAGGCGCTCGAGGCCGAACTGCTGCGCCGGCGCTTCGGTCCGCCGATCCGCCTCGAGATCACCGACGACATGGACGACGTCACGCGCGCGCTCCTGCTGAGCGAGCTCGACATCACCGAGCAGGAGGTCTACCGTCTCCCCGGCTCCCTCGACCTGCGCGGCCTGTTCGATCTGTCGCGCATCGACCGGCCCGACCTGCACTACCCGCCGCACGTGCCCAAGACCGCGCTGGCGTTCCAGCCGCCCGAGCAGAACGGCCGCGCCGACCTGTTCGGGGCGATCCGCAAGGCCGACGTGCTCGTGCACCACCCCTACGAGTCGTTCGCGACGAGCGTCCAGGCCTTCCTCGAGCAGGCCGCGCGCGACCCGCACGTGCTCGCCATCAAGCAGACGCTGTACCGTACGTCGGGCGACAGCCCCATCGTGCAGGCACTGATCGATGCGGCCGAGGCCGGCAAGCAGGTGCTCGCCCTCGTCGAGGTGAAGGCCCGCTTCGACGAAGCCAACAACATCGTCTGGGCGCGCAAGCTCGAGAAGGCCGGGGTGCACGTCGTCTACGGACTCGTCGGGCTCAAGACGCACTGCAAGCTCGCCCTCGTCATCCGTGAGGAAGAGGGGCGGCTGCGCCACTACAGCCACGTCGGCACGGGCAACTACAACCCCAAGACGAGCCGTATCTACGAGGACTTCGGGCTCTTCACCGTCGACGACCAGGTCGGCCGCGACCTCACCCGCCTGTTCAACGAGCTCAGCGGGTACGCGATCGAGAAGAAGTTCAAGCGCCTGCTCGTCGCTCCCCTGCACCTGCGCAAGGGTCTGCTGCGCCACATCGACAAGGAGCGCCGTCATGCCCTCGAGGGCAAGCCCTCGGGAGTGCGCATCAAGGTCAACTCCATGGTCGACGAGCAGATCATCGACGCGCTGTACCGCGCCAGCCAGGCGGGCGTCCCCGTCGAGGTGTGGGTGCGCGGCATCTGCTCCATCAAACCGGGTGTTCCGGGCATGAGCGAGAACATCACGGTGCGCTCGATCCTCGGTCGTTACCTCGAGCACTCGCGCATCTTCTCTTTCGCGAACGACGGCGACCCGCAGATCTTCATCGGCAGCGCCGACATGATGCACCGCAACCTCGACCGTCGCGTCGAGGCGCTCGTCCGCGTCGTCGACGAGAACCAGCTGCGCGAGCTGACCGCGCTGTTCGACCTCGCCATGGACGACGGCACCAGCTCGTGGCACCTCGGCCCCGAGGGCGAGTGGACGCGCCACAGCGTCGACGCCGCGGGCGCCCCGCTCATCGACCTGCAGGAGCACACCATGGCGCAGGTTCAGCGGCGTCGACGCACGCGGACGGCCCGGTGACGCCTCATGCGGGTGGCGCGGTCATGATCCGCGAAGACGGCGAGGTGACCGCCTCCGGCAAGGAGACGGCCGTCTACGCCGCGGGCGGTGTGGTCTGGCGACGGGTCGACGGCAAGCTCCGCGTGCTGATCATCCACCGCACGAAGTACCGCGACCTCACCCTGCCCAAGGGCAAGGTCGACCCCGGCGAGACGCTGGCCGAGACCGCCGTGCGCGAGATCCGCGAAGAGACCGGCATCCGTGTCGCCCTCGGGGTGCCGGTCGGAGTCTCTCGGTACCGGATGCCGAACTCGCGCACGAAGATCGTGCACTACTGGGCCGCCGAGGCCACCGACGCCGCGGTGCGCACCTCCTCGTTCGTCCCGAACAAAGAGGTCGCCGCGATCGAGTGGATGAGCCTGAAGAAGGCGCGCAAGCACCTCAGCTACCCCGTCGACATCGAGATCCTCGACGAGTTCACGCGGATCGTCGAGGAGGACGCGCTTCCGACCTTCCCCATCGTGGTGCTCCGCCACGGCAAGGCGCTCTCCCGCGACGACTGGGACGGCGCCGACGGCGCGCGCCCGCTCACCCCCCGCGGACGCCGGCAAGCGGCATCCATCGTCGGCCCGCTCCTCGCCTTCGGCGTGCGACGGGTGTACTCCAGCCCCGCCGAACGGTGCGTGCGCACGGCCACCCCGATCGCCCAGGCGCTCGGACAGCGCCTGCACCTCTGCCCCGAGATCAGCCAGGACGCCTGGGAAGACGGACGCGCCGATGCGCGCACGGTCGTCGGACAGCGCGTGCGCGCCCGCAAACCCGTCGTGCTCACCAGCCACGGCCCGGTGCTGCCCGACATCCTCCACGAGCTCGCCCTGGCCACCGGGACCATGAGCGGCTCGTACCTCGGCAGCGCGTCGGCGTTGTCGCCCGGCGCGTTCTCGGTCGTGCACGTACCGGTCGAGCACCCCGGTGCCGGAATCGTCGCGATCGAGACGCACGAGCCACGGGTGTGACCCCGCCCGCCGGGATCCGCGTCGCGTGGCGTCGGATCCCGCCGGCGACCGCGCGTCGCGAGACGTCTCGCGCTCTGCTCGCCGAGCTGTTGCCCGGCGCCGACATGGTCTCGCGCTGCCCGGCGTGCGGAGGCGAACACGGCCGCATTCGGGTGCGTGGCGGGGATGCCGCCGTGTCCGTCTCGTACGCCGGAGGATGGGCCGTGGCCGCGGTGTCGACCGTCGCAGGACGAGGCATCGGGGTGGATGCCGTTCCTCTCGGCGCCATCGGCTTGGATCGCGTGCTGGGCTCCGCCGTCTCTGAACGCGCCTGGGCTCGAGTGGAGGCGGTCCTGAAGGCGGACGGGCGCGGACTGACGGTCGATCCGCGGCGGGTCGAGGTGCACGACGGCACGGACGGATGGACCGCCGCGATCGATGGGGTCGGCGGATGGGCCGGCTGGGACGTCGACGGACCGGAGGGCGTTGTGATCGCCGTGGCGGTGGATCAGGGGGTCGCTTCGGGTGAGGGGTGAGGGCTGGGTGTTCGCGTTCAGTCGGGTGACCGGGGTGGGTGGACGCCTGGGGCGCGGGGCTTGATGCATGGGGGTGGGGCGTGGGGTTTGGGGCGAAGGGCATGGGGGTGGAGCGAAGCGCGCGAGGCGTGGCACATGGACACTGGGTGGGGCACGGGGCGTTCGGCGCGCGGATCGTTGAGCGGTGAAAGGCGCCAGGGGCGGGACGTAAGACGCGGGGCGCGGGGCTGAAGCGAACGGCGCGGGGCGCGGGGCGTGGGGCGCGGGGCGTGGGGCGTGGGGCGTGGGGCTGAGGCGAGCTGCGCCGGGGTGAGGTGGGAGGCGCGCCAAAGGGATCCGGTTTCGCGCGCCATACGTGGCGGCGACGGCTTCTCCACAGTCGCCTTTCCGCTCGGCTTATGCACAGAAAGCCCCGGTCAGCGCCCCAATGTCGGAGGTGTGGGCTAGCATGCCTGCATGAGCTTTCCGACACCTCCGCCACCACCAGCCGACGAGCGCGACCCGCTTGCTGTCGTGCTTGCCGAGGTGCTCGACGCGGATGCCGCACTCGCGGCCGCCGAAGCCCGCAAGACGCGAGCGCTGGCCCGCGCGGGACGTCTCGCTCTCGACGTCATGGCGGGGCAGCGGGCGTCGTCTCGGGAGGCGGAGATGGCGCTGCGGGAGGTGGCGTCGGAGATCGCGGCCGCGGGGTGCCTGTCGGATCGGAGCGTGCAAGCGCAGATTGGGCGAGCGCTGACGCTCGTCGACCATTTCCCGGCGACCGTTGACGCGTGGGAGGCGGGGGCGTTGTCGCGGGCGCATGTCCAGGCGATCGTGGATGCCGGCACCCCGGTGCCGCTCGACAAGCGCGGGGAGTTCGATGTTCTCGCCGTCACCACCGCGGAGGGGTTGAGTCCCGGGCGGCTGCGTGCACGGTTGGCGACTCTGGCGGAGCGGTTGCAGCCCACCACCATCACCGAACGTCACCGGCGGGGCCGTGAGGAACGATGCGTTCGGGTGGTGCGGGGCGAGAACGGCATGTCGGATCTGATCGCGACGCTTCCGACGGTGCTCGCGGTGGGGATCTATGACCGGTTGACGCAGCAGTCGCGGGTGTTGATCGATGCGCGGCAGGACATCGACGCGCCACCGCCTGTATCGGAAGTGCCGGGCAGCCCGGTTCCCAGCGGGGGGAGGAGCTGCGATGCCGAGCCGGATACTCGCAGCGCGGATCAGGTGCGCGCCGACATCCTCGCCGACCTGCTCCTGACTGCCGCGCCCGACGCCGACCCCACCCGCACCGAGGACGGCCCCGGCGCACTCGGCGCCATCCGCGCGCGTGTGCAGGTCGTCGTCCCGGCGCTGTCCGTCCTGAATCCCGAGCGGGAGAACATCGACCCCGCCGAACTCGTCGGACATGGCCCCATCGATATCGACACAGCCCGGCGCCTCGCCGAGGCGACGAGGGTGCCCTGGGATCGGGTACTCACGAACCCCGTCACCGGCGCGGTGCTGTGCACCGACACGTACCAGCGCACCGCCGCGATCGACCGGTACCTCCGCGCCCGCGACCGACACTGCCGGTGGCCCGGCTGCACGGCCCCCGCCATCCGGTGCGAGGTCGACCACAACCTCGATCACGCCCTCGGCGGCAAAACCCACGTGTGCAACCTCTGCCACTTCTGCCAAAGACACCACACCCAGAAGCAATTCACCCGATGGCAAGTCCGACAACTCCCCGGCGGGGTCATCGAGTTCACCTCACCCACCGGACGCACCTACACCGACCACCCCCTCCCGTACTCACCCGCCGTCCGCTTCGTCGGTGACGATTCCCCTCCGTCCGGGATCCCCGGACGACAACCCGCACCCTTCTGAGATGGGGAGGCCGCCTTTCGGGTGCGCGGGCACGGCCAGTACGTTGCTTCGAAAACGCCCTTGCGCGGCCATCTGCACTCCGCTCGGCGCGGAGGACGCGGCGCGACCTCCACAAAGCACCGACCCGCGTCGCCACCTCGACTCACCACGCCCCGTGCTTCGCCCATCCGGTCGCGCTGATCTCGGTGGGCCAGCCCGCCGACCCGGGCCCGCAGCCCAGGCCGGGGACCAAGCCCGCCAACCCACGCCCTCAGCCCGCGGCCCCGGCCACCAGCCCAGCCCGCCAACCCACGCCCTCAGCCCGCCCAGCCCGCCAGCCCAGCCCGCCGGCTCTGCCGGCCCGCCTGCCGCGCCCCGAACCCCTGCCGCTCAGACGCGCGGGGGCAGCTCGACGTGATCGATCCAGGTCGAGAGCAGCGCCATGGCATCCTCTCCCCCGGCTCGTCCCACGGCGGAGCGGAAGTCGTCCGTCGTCACGAGGCCATGCCGATGCTCGGCCACCCACGAGCGCAGCAGCGCGAAGAACGCCACGTCACCGAGGTGCCCGCGCAGCGCGTGCAGGGTCAGCGCACCACGCTTGTACACCCGGTCGTCGAACATGTCGTCGGGTCCGGGATCGACCACGCGCAGGTCCTGTGGTTGCGCGGCCACCCGCCCGTAGTGGCTTGCCGCGCATGCGTCGACGGTCATCCCGCCCGACGCCTCCGACCACAGCCATTCGGCGTAGCAGGCGAAACCCTCGTTGAGCCAGATGTCGCTCCACCGACCGATGCCGACGCTGTTGCCGAACCACTGGTGCGCCAGCTCATGCGCGACCAGGCGCTGCGCGGCGGGCACGAGGTGGTTCATCCCGAATACGGCGAGTCCCTGTGCCTCGAGGGGGATCTCGAGTTCGTCGGCGGTCACCACGAGCGTGCAGGCCTCCTGCGGGTAGGCGCCGAAGGCTCGGTCGAACAGCCGCAGCATGTCGGGCACCGCGGCGAAGGCACGATCCGCACCGGGCGTCAGGGCGGGCGGCGCCGTGACGTGCACCGGGGGCACCACGTCCACTCCGCTCCCCGCGAGCGCACGGGTGCGATACCGCCCGACGTGCACCGCCGCGAGATACGTCGCCGTCGGCACCTCCGACGTGAACGTCGTCGCCGTCCGTCCCCCGCGCCGCGTCACCCCGGACGCGACGCCCGTGGCCGCCACGGTGTAGCCGTCGTCCACGGTGATCTCCATGCGCATCCGCGCCCGGTTGTCGGGCCGGTCGTTGCAGGGGAACCACGTCGGGGCACCGATCGGCTGTCCGGCGACGAGCGCTCCGTCGGTCAGCTCCTCCCAGCCCACCGTGCCCCAGCGGGAGCGCCGCGGCGAGGGAGCCCCCGCGTACGTCACCTCGACCTCGAAGCGGTCGCCGGCGACGAGCGCCCGAGCCGGAGTCACCCGCAGAATGCGCGGACCGGCCGCGAATCGCGCGACCTCTCCGTCGACACGCACCCGCGACGTGCGCAACCCGACGAGGTCGAGGGCGAACGAGGTCGCCGACTCGCGCGCGACCGCCGTGATCCGGGCCACGCCCTCGAGACGGTTCGTGCGCACCCGGTAGCTCAGGGACAGATCGTACGATTCGACGTCGTACGACGTGTCGCCGCTCTGCGGGGCGTAGGGATCGGCCGCGCTCACGTCGTCGACTGGTACGCGCGCACTTTGACCGCGCGCCACGGGCCGATGGGGTTGCCGCTCCAGCGCGAGCCGACCGGCACGGTCTCACCGCGCATGACGAGCGACGCGGGCCCGACGGTGGCGTGCGCTCCGAGCGTGGATGCCGGCAGCACCACGCTGTGCGGACCGAGGGTGGCGCCCGGCTCGAGCTCGACGGTGTCCATGCTCATGATTCGATCATGGAACAGGTGCGTCTGCACGACGCACCCCCGGTTGACGGTCGACGCGTCGCCGAGCGTGACGAGATCGGGCTCGGGCAGCCAGTAGCTCTCGCACCACACGCCGCGACCGATCCTCGCCCCGAGCGAGCGCAGCCACACGGCGAGCGCCGGAGTCCCCGCGGCAGCTCGCGCGAACCACGGCGCCGCGACCATCTCGGTGAAGGTGTCGGACACCTCGGTGCGCCACACGAAGCTCGACCACAGCGGCTGCTCCCCGGCGCGGATGACACCGACGATCGCCCACTTCGCCGCGGTGGACACGCCCGCCGCGACCGCACCCGCGGCCAGCATCACGATCCCCGACAGCAGCAGCGCCCACACCGGCCCCCACGCCGACCAGAGCGCGGCGAGGGTGAAGAGCACGCCGAGCCCGATACCGCAGGTCACCACGACCGGCACGAACCGGCAGAGCTCCCACACCGTGCGCGCGAGACGCAGCGAGGCGCTGGGGCGATACGTGCGCGACTCGTCGCCCTCGGCCGACAGGCGGCGCAGGCGCACGGCGGGCGAACCGAGCCAGGACGACCCGGGCTTCGCCTTCGCCGGCGCCGCCGACAGCACGGCGACCAGGCCGTCACGGGGAACGCGATGGCCCGGAGCCGCCATCCCGGAGTTGCCGAGGAACGCGCGTTTGCCGATCCGCACGGGACCGATCCGCATCCATCCGGCGTGCAGCTCGTACGAGGCGACCATGGTGTCGTCGGCGAGGAACGCGCCGTCCTCGATACGCGTCATCGACGGCAGGAGCAGAACCGTCGACGCCTCGACGTCGCGTCCGACGCGCGCACCGAGCAGACGCAACCACACGGGGGTGAACAACGAGGAGTACAGCGGGAACAGGATCGTGCGCGCAGCGTCGAGCAGGCGCTCGATCGTCCACGCCTGCCACGCGACCCGGCTGCGCACCGGGTGGGTGCCCTCGACGAGACCGATCGACAGCGCCCGCACGAGAAGCACGACGGATGCCGCGAACACGAGGCCCGTGACCGCGACGGCCGGCACGAGCCAGACGAACCCCGTCCCGACGGCCCCGGCGAGAGAGGCGGCGCCGCGCATCCCCTGCGCCAGGACGAGACCGCCCACCGTGAACGCGGCGAGCGGCAGCAGAGCGAGCACCACGGCCGACGCGGCGTACGCCCACAGCCAGCGGGTCGGCGCAGCGGGACGCTCCGCGGGCCATCCTCCCGTCGCCCCTCCCACGCGCACCGCCGGCGACCCGGCCCACGACTGATCGGCTTTGACACGACCGAAGACGGCGGAGCCGGGCGCGATCTCGGCGCGACGGCCGATGCGCGTCCCGGGTGCGAGCGTCGAACGGGACCCGACGGTGGCCTCGGCGCCGATGCGCACCTCGCCGATGCGCACGAGATCACCGTCGATCCACCAGCCGGTCAGGTCGACCTCCGGCTCGATCGACGCCCCGTCCCCCACGACGAGCATGCCCGTCACCGGGGGCAGGGCGTGGAGGTCCACGTTGCGCCCGATCCGCGCACCCAACGCGCGGGCGTAGTACGACACCCAGGGCGCTCCGGCGAGGCCGACGGCATCCACCTGATCCGCGATCTGCTCGGCGAGCCACAGGCGCACGTGCACCCACCCGCCGCGCGGGTAATCCCCGGGTCGCACCCCGCCCAGGAGCAGACGAGCGGATGCCACGGCGATGGCCATGCGTCCGAACGGCGTCGCGAAGACCAGGAGCCCGAGCACGAGCACAGCCGGGGACACCGCCGGCAGAACGTCGAACCCCGGCATCAGGCGCAGGATCGCCGACGCGGTCAGCAGGTACAGCAGCCAGCGCACGCCCGAGAGGATGAACAGCGGCGCACCGAGCAGGGTCTGCACCCACTGCGTCGCGCGCGGGGTCGGCGCGGCACGATGGAACGTCGCCGGCGTGTCCTCGCGCAGCTGCGGCCCGAGGGCCTTCGCCATCGCGCCGAGGCGCGGCACGTCGTAGATGTCGGCCACGGAGAACTCCGGCACCCGCGCCCGGATGCGCGACACGAGCTGTGCGGCGGCGAGCGATCCCCCGCCGAGGTCGAAGAAGTCGGCCTTCCTCTCGGTCACGCTCAGGCCGAGGACCGCCTGCCACTGCTCGGCCAACCACGCCTCGTCGGGTGAGAAGTCGGTCGCGGCGGGAATGTCGGCGCCCGGCAACGGCCACGGGAGCGCATCCCGGTCGACCTTTCCCGACGTGCGCACGGGAAGGGCGTCCACCACCCCGAGAAGGGGGATGGTCGCGGCGGGCAGACGCTCCGCCAGCGCCGCCCGGGCCGCGTGCCGGTCCAGCTCGACACCGTCGTCCATCACGAGGTATCCCACGAGCACGGGCACCCCGGCGTCGGTGGTGCGCACCGCGACGGTCGCCGCGCTCACCCGGTCGAGGTCCTGCAGCGCCGACTCCACCTCGCCGAGCTCGATGCGCCGCCCGCCGACCTTCACCTGGTCGTCGGCGCGTCCCTGGAACACCAGTCCCGCGGAGTCGAAGCGCACGAGGTCGCCGGAGCGGTACGCCCGCTCCCACCCGAGGGAGAGCATGGGCGCGTACTTCTCGGCATCCTTCGCCGGATCGAGGTACCGGGCCAGCCCCACGCCGCCGATGATGAGCTCGCCGACCTCGCCCTCGGCCACCGGTGAGCCGTCCGCGTCGACGACGGCCAAGGCCCACCCGTCGAGCGGCAGACCGATGCGCACCGGGAGGGAACCGTCCAACGGCGCAGCGCACGCGACGACGGTCGCCTCGGTGGGGCCGTACGTGTTCCACACCTCACGTCCCTCGGCCACCAGACGCGCCGCGAGCTCGGGAGGACACGCCTCGCCTCCGAAGATCAGCAGACGCACGTTCTCGATCGCCTCGGCCGGCCACATCGCCGCGAGCGTCGGAACGGTCGAGACGACGCTGATCCCCTGCCGCAGCAGCCAAGGGGCGAGGTCCTCGCCCGAGCGCACGAGGGAGCGCGGAGCCGGCACGAGGCACGCCCCGTGCCCCCAGGCGAGCCACATCTCCTCGCACGACGCGTCGAAGGCGACGGACAGTCCGGCCAGCACGCGATCACCCGGACCGAGCGGCTCGCCCTGAAGGAAGATGCGCCCCTCGGCCTCGACGAACGCCGCGGCCGAGCGGTGCGTGACGGCCACACCCTTCGGCACACCCGTCGACCCGGAGGTGAAGATGATCCACGCGTCGTCATCGATGGTGGGCGGAGCGACGATCGGCACCGCGTTCGTGCTCGGGTGGGGCGCCGCACCGTCGTAGAGGGGGACGAGGTCGGCATCCGGATCACGGGGGACGTACTCGCCCGCACCCGCGATGATGCCACGCACCCCGGCCTCGCCGAAGACGAGACGCGCCCGCTCGTCGGGATCGTCGGCGTCGACGGGGACGTACGCGGCTCCGGCGGCCATCACGGCGAGGATCGAGACGTACAGCTCCTTCGATCCCGAGGGCATCCGCACCCCCACACGGTCGCCCCGACGCACCCCGGCCTCGTGCAGGGCCGCCGCGGTCCGCCACACGCGTGCCAGCAGCTCCCGGTAGCTGAGAGCCCCGGATCCATCGTCGATCGCGGACGCTTCCGGATGCCGTGCGGCCACTCCCGCGAGGAGGTCGATGAGCGTGCGCGCGGGCGGCGCGGCATCCGTCCGATCCAAGGGAGCCTGCGCGCGAGAAGCAGAGGTCGTCACGGGGGTGAACAGTACAACGCCCAGGAAAACACCCCGGAACGGCCGCCCCGGTTCACCTTCCGTTCACCCGTGCAACGCAGACTCTTAAGAGTCGATGTTTAGCGTTCCGGTCGAGCCCTGCACCGGGTTCCGTCCCCAAACATGCGAAGGATTCACATCGTGAAGCTCTCCCGACTCGCCCAGCTGGGCACCTTGGCCGCCGTGGCCTCCCTGACTCTCGCCGGCTGCGCCGGCCCCTCGGGCTCCGGCGACGCCGCGGGTTCGTCCTCGTCGCCCTCGTCGTCCGACGTGGCGTTCGCGATCGACCCCAACCTGTCGGGCACGATCACCGCCGGCGGCTCCAGCGCCCAGTCCAACGCGCAGGCCGCGTGGACCAGCGCCTACAACGCTCAGGCCAAGGGCGTCACGATCAACTACGACAAGTCGCAGGGCTCCGGCGGCGGTGTCACCAACTTCCTCAGCGGCGCGTACGACTTCGCCGGCTCCGACGCCCCCCTGAACGCCGACCAGACCACGCAGTCGGCCGCGCTGTGCACCGAGGGCGGCGTCAACATCCCCGTCTACCTCGACGGTGTCGCCATCATCTTCAACATCCCCGGCGTGACCGAGCTGAAGCTCTCGGGCGAGACCATCGCGAAGATATTCGCGCTGCAGATCACCGACTGGTCCGACCCGGCCATCACCGCCGACAACGGCACCGAGCTGCCCGCCGGCGCCATCACCACCGTCGCGCGTTCGGACGGCTCGGGCACCACCCAGAACCTCACCAACTACCTCGCTGCGACCCAGTCGTCGGTGTGGACCGCCCCCGCGGGCAAGGACTGGCCCATCGAGGGCAACGTCTCGAAGCAGAAGGGCGGCTCGGGCGTCGTCGAGGCCGTCAAGGCCGGCTCCGGCACGATCGGCTACGCCGACCACTCCGCCATCGGCGACCTCAACGCCGCCGCGATCGTGACCGACGGCACCGCCGTCCCCTACAGCGCCGAGGCCGTCACCGCGACGTTCGAGGCCGCCGCGGTCGACGCCAGCAACGGCGTCGCGGGCGACCTGTCGAAGAAGTTCGACTACTCGAAGCTGACCGCCGAGTCCTACCCGATCCCGCTGGTGTCGTACGCGATCACCTGCTCGACGTTCAAGGACGCGGCCCAGGCGGAGCTCGTGAAGTCGTACCTCGGCTTCGTCACCAGCACCCTCGGCCAGCAGGTCGCGGCGAAGAACGCCGGTTCGGCCCCGCTGCCGGACTCGGTGCTCGAGGCCGCCGCCGAGACCCTCTCGGCCATCAAGTAAACATCTCTTCGGACTCGACGCGACCCGCACGCACCGTGCGGGTCGCGTCGGGCTGATCGGAACGGTCGACCACCGTCGAACGCTCCGCTGAGCCGAATTCCTCAGAGAACACCCGATCGAGGAGCATCCATGACACGTGCCGAGCGCGAGGTCCCCCGTGACTGACACCGTCGCTGACACCGAGACCGCCCCGTCGTCTCCGCCCCCCGCCCGCACGAGCATCGTCGGGAAGCGTCGCGTCGGCGACAGCGTCTTCCTCGGTCTGTCGACCACCGCCGCCGTGTCGATCATGATCATCCTCGCCGGCGTCGCCATCTTCCTGATCCTGCGGGGCCTGCCGGCCATCACGGCGAACTGGAGCGAGGGCGACCTCGCCGGCTACCAGAACGGCAACTGGTCGAGCTTCTGGGAGTACGTCGGTCCGCTGCTGTTCGGCAGCATCTGGGCGGCGCTCATCGCCATGGTGATCGGCACGCCGATCGCCATCGGCATCGCGCTGTTCATCTCGCACTACGCCCCGCGCCGCATCGCCGGAGCGCTCGGCTACATCGTCGACCTGCTGGCCGCGGTCCCCTCGATCGTCTTCGGCCTGTGGGGCATCATCGTGATGCGCCCGCTGCTGCTGCCGGTGAGCCAGTTCCTCAACGACTACCTCGGCTGGATCCCGCTCTTCCAGGGCCCCGTCTCCACGACCGGATCGACGATGTTCACCGGTGGCGTCGTGCTCGCCGTCATGATCCTCCCGATCGTCACGTCGATCACCCGCGAGATCTTCCTGCAGACGCCCCGTCTGCACGAGGAGGCCGCGCTGGCGCTCGGAGCGACCCGCTGGGAGATGATCCGCCTCGCGGTGTTCCCCTACGCCCGCAGCGGCATGGTCTCGGCCACGCTGCTAGGGCTCGGTCGCGCGCTCGGCGAGACGATGGCCATCGCGCTCATCCTCTCCCCCAGCCTCATCTACTCGGTGCTCCTGCTCACCGACGGGTACAACTCGCAGACGATCGCGGCCAACATCGCGCTGAACTTCCCCATCGCCACCGATCTGCAGCGCTCGGCGCTGATCGGCACCGGCCTGATGCTGTTCGTCGTGTCGCTCGCGGTGAACATGTTCGCCCGCTACATCATCGGCGCGACCGGACCGGGCGCCAAGGGCCGCAAGAAGGGCAAGCGCTCATGACCGTCACCGCACCCTCCGCGCCCCTCGCGCTGACCAGCGGCCAGCTCCCCCGCTACATCGAGCCGATGCTGCTCGCCGGGGTCGCGGTGGTCGTCGCCGGCGTCCAGCTGCTGATGGGCGACTTCAACCTCGCCGTGTGGCTGATCCTGACCGCCGTGCTCTACCTGATCGCCGTCGGCGTGGGCTCGTCGATCGTCGAGAACCGCCGCAAGGCCGTCGACCGCGTCGTCCGGGGACTGGTCACGGTGGCTTTCCTGCTCGCGGTCGCGCCGTTGATCTCGACCCTGTGGACCGTGGTGTCCAAGGGGCTCGAGGTCGTCAACTGGCAATTCATCACGCAGGTCGGCGGCACCGCCTTCGACCCGAACACGCTCGAGGTCGTCGCGACCGCCGGCGCGTGGCAGGCGATCACCGGAACGCTCATCATCACGGGCATCGCCGCGCTGATCTCGGTGCCGATCGGCATCCTCGCCGCGGTCTACCTGGTCGAGTACGCGCAGCCGAACAACCCGCTGCGCCGGGCGATCACGTTCCTCGTCGACGTCATGACGGGCATCCCCTCGATCGTCGCCGGTCTGTTCGCGTTCTCGCTGTTCAGCCTCATCGTCGGACCGAAGGCGTTCAGCGGGTTCTCGGCATCCATCGCCCTGTGCGTGCTGATGATCCCCATCGTCATCCGCTCCACGGAGGAGATGCTGCGTCTGGTCCCCGCCGACCTGCGCGAGGCGTCCCTGGCGCTGGGCGTGCCCCGCTCGGCCACGATCATCAAGGTCGTGCTGCGGACGGCCGCCTCGGGCATCATCACCGGTGTCGTGCTGGCCGTGGCCCGCGTCGTGGGCGAGACCGCGCCGATCTTCATCGCCGCGAGCTTCACCGACAACTTCAACGCCAACCCGTTCGAGGGTCCGATGCAGACCCTGCCCGTCATGGCGTACACCGCGTACAGCTTCCCGGGTCAGGACATCGACGCCTCCCAGGCCCAAGCCTGGGGAGCCGCGTTCCTGCTCGTCGTCCTCGTCGTCATCTTCAACCTGATCGCCCGTATCGTGGCGGCGGTGTTCGCGCCCAAGGCGCGCTGAGCCCAGAAAGGCACTCTCGTGTCCAAGAGCATCGAGGTCCAGGACCTCAACGTCTACTACAGCGACTTCCTCGCGGTCGAGGGCGTCTCGATCGACATCGAGCCCCGCTCCGTCACCGCGTTCATCGGCCCCTCCGGCTGCGGCAAGTCCACCTTCCTGCGCACGCTGAACCGCATGCACGAGGTCATCCCCGGCGGTCACGTGAAGGGCCGCGTGCTCATCGACGGCGACGACCTGTACGGCCCCGGTGTCGACCCGGTGCTCGTGCGCCGCCACGTCGGCATGGTGTTCCAGCGCCCGAACCCCTTTCCGACGATGTCGATCCGCGAGAACGTCCTCGCCGGCGCGCGCCTGAACAACAAGCGCCTGTCCAAGGGCGACGCCGACGCGCTCGTCGAGAAATCGCTGCAGGGCGCGAACCTCTGGAACGAGGTCAAGGACCGCCTCGACAAGCCCGGCGGCGGCCTCTCGGGCGGTCAGCAGCAGCGACTGTGCATCGCGCGCG
Organism: Microbacterium sp. PRF11; assembly: GCF_031844085.1. NCBI lineage: Bacteria > Bacillati > Actinomycetota > Actinomycetes > Micrococcales > Microbacteriaceae > Microbacterium > Microbacterium sp. PRF11. The sequence goes on along the minus strand of NZ_JAUZUP010000003.1, from coordinate 478,584 downwards.
CGATCGCGGTCTCCCCCGACGTGCTGCTGATGGACGAGCCCTGCTCCGCGCTCGACCCGATCTCGACCTTCGCGATCGAGGAGCTCATCTCGGAGTTGAAGAACGAGTACACGATCGTCATCGTGACGCACAACATGCAGCAGGCGTCGCGCGTGAGCGACAAGACGGCGTTCTTCAACATCGCCGGCACCGGCAAACCCGGCAAGCTCATCGAGTACAACGACACCGCCACGATCTTCACGGCCCCCACCGTGCAGGCCACCGAGGACTACGTCTCCGGCCGCTTCGGATAAGCCGCCCACCCGAAGGCCCCGCTCCGGCGGGGCCTTCGTCGTTCCCGGATGCCGGCGGCACACCGTCCGAACGTGCGAGACGCCCCGGATCAGTCGCGCGGGCTCAGCAGATACGCGTTGAGGTCGTCCGTCAGCGCGTGATCGACCGCCAGGTCGTCGCCGTCGATCACCGACACGGGCGCGGCCAGACGCACGCTCGACAGCAGCCACGCGGCATCCGCGCGACCGAGATCGGCCACCGGTACGGTCTCATAGCCCGTCTCGAAGCCGCGCCTCGCGAGGTGCTCGAACACACTCTGCTGGGTCGTCCCGTGCAGGATGCCGGCGTGCGGCGCCGGAGTGACGAAACGGTCGCCGAACCGCAGGAGGACGGATGCCGTGGGCGCCTCCAGGACGAAACCGTCGCTCGAGACGAACACGGCGTCGTCGGCGCCGCGGCGCTGCGCCTCGCGGATCGCGGCCATGTTGACGGCGTACGACAGCGTCTTCGCGCCGAGCAGGAGCCACGGCGCCCGAGCGGGGACGTCGAGGGCGTAGCCGCGGTCGAGCGTCACGACGCGCACGCCGTCCCGACGCGCGCGGGCGTTGTCGGGGGCGGTCGCGAGGGTGACCCACGCCGTCGGCGCGGGACCGCCCTCGACGCCGCGGCTGTACAGGAGCTTCACGACGGACTCCCCCGGCCCGGCCTCGGCCGCGACGCGGGCGATCGCGGCCCGCCACTGCGCCAGGTGCGGAACGGGCAGGTCGCACAACTCGGCGGACCGGGCGAGCCGCGCGAGATGAGGCTCGACCTCCTGCACGTGTCCGTCGACGACACCGAGCGATTCGAAGACGCCGTCGCCGCGCTGCGCGCTGAGCTCGCCCACCACGAGGGCCGGCGCGGCCGGGTCGATCACGCGAAACGACCCCTCGAAATCTGTGCGTGGATCGTCGGATGCCGCGGGGTCGATCACGAGAGCGAAACGCCAAGCCATGAAGCGAGCCTACGCGCCCTTGCCGACACGCCCGGGGCGTGTCAACGGGGCCGACCGAGGGAATGTCCTGCGGGCTCGCTTGTTACACTTCTACAGCCGGGCCGCAGTAACCCCGGGCTCCATCTTCTGCCGCTATGAGCGGCCTTGCGCCGAGAGGCGTTCTGCGGTCCGGCACTTCTCTTCTCCGCCCCGCGTAGGTCAGGTCAGCGCGTCTCGACGCCACAGGACAGCGGATGCCGCGAGGTCGTCCGCGTAGGTGGCCAGACGCAGGGCGCGGGTGGTGAGCGCGGACGCCCGCTCCGACTCGGTGTTCTCGTAGTCGTCGGCCAGGTGCGTCGATCCGGCGGCCTGCACGCGACAGAACGCGGCTGCGCGTTCCAGCGCGACGGCGAAGTCGCCCTCGAAGAGGCCGCGCAGGATCGTGTCGATCAGCTGCACGAGCTCCTCCGGTCCCGCAGGCGCGGGGGCGCCCGCGACGACCGCGTCGACGGTGCTCATCTCGACACGGCCGCGTTCGTACAGCAGGGCGGCCGTGGCGGAGTCGTCGTGGATCATCAACTGCAGCAGGTAGAGCCGCCACAGCGAGCCCGGCAGGGATCGAGCGGGCGAACGCGACCACAACTCCGCGATGTCGTCGATGCCGTGATCGTCGGTGAACGCCACCAGCCGCTCCACGACCCCGGCGCTCGGGTCCGCGCGAACGCGCGAGAGCAGCGCGTGAGCGGTGCTGTGCGCGACGCGCGACACCTCTGCCGGGTCGTCGGCCGAGAACAACCGGTCGAAGAGTTCGGCGGGACGCCGGACCGGCTTGTGGAACTCGCGAGGAGAATCGCTCATCGTTCCAGGCTAGGCCGTGCGCCCGCACGAGCGGGCCGCACTCCCCGGCTCAGGCGGTGGCGACGGCGACGATCGGGGCGGTGCTGGGCGTACCGTCGGGCGAGCCGCCGTCGGGTTCGACGGTGACGGCGATGATGTCGCCGACGTGCATCTCGCCGACGAGCTCCGCTGTCGCGTTCCCGTCGGGACCCGGCTTGAAGGTGCCGGCCGCGATCGGCGTCTCGTCCCGGACGAACCAGAGCTCGTACGTGGTCCCGTCGGCAAGCTCGGGCATCCCGTCGGCGACGAGGACGCTGCGTCCCGTCGAGGGCGACCAGTGCGCGGTCGCGACGGTGCCGTCGGCCATCGTCGCGGAGGCCTGCTGGGCGTCGGGAGCCTTCTCGATCTCCTGCAGCGCGACGACGGCGGCCGGGGGCGTGAACAGCTGGCTGGCGGTCACCGCACCGAATCCGAGGACGAGCACCGCGGCGAAGGAGGCGGCGAGAGCGAACCAGCGCTTCGCCCCCCATCCTGATGCCGCAGACGCACGGGTCGACGCGACCTCGCGCTCCGGCTCGATCGGAGCGGGGCCCGCGGCGGCGTAGTCCTCGTCGTCGTGTCCGCCGCCAGCGCGGGAATCCGTCTTCGGAAGGTCGGAGATGCGCGCCAGCAGCGACGCACGGATCGACGGGGGCGGTTCGACGGGTTCGACGGAGGCGCTGATCGCCGAAGCGGTGTCAGCGGCATCCCGCACGTGGTGGTCCCAATGCGGATTACCCGCCAGAGCCTCCTGGTACGCGCGTTCATCTGCCTCGGATAGCGCGTTGAGCGCATGTCCGACGGCGAGGTCGGCGAAATCCCTCTCGTTCACTTGTCCACCCCCATTTCCATCCTCAAACGCGACAGTCCGTCGCGCATCCTGGTCTTGACCGTACCGAGCGGCGCTCCGACGAGGGTAGCGATCTCACTTTGGCTGTACCCCCCGAAATAGGCCAGCGTGAGCGCTTCCTTCTGAGCGTCGGGAAGCGTCGCCAGTGCATCGACGACGCGCCGCCCTTCCATCTTGAGCTCTACTTTTTCGGAGACGTCGTCATAGGCGACGTCCATATCGCGGAATCCCGCGCGCACATCCCGATCCACGCTCGACTGCGACGACCGCACGCGGTCCACCGCTCGTCGGTGCGCGATCGTGAGAACCCACGATCTTCCCTGACCTCTGTTCGGAGTGAAGCGCTCAGCGGATTGCCAGATCTCAAGAAAGACCTCTTGGAGCACTTCCTCGCTCTGCGAGCGGTCGACGAGCACCCGCAGGATCAATCCGAACGCCCGCGCGGACAGCGTGTCGTAGAGCTCGGCGAAGGCGGCGCGGTCACCGCCGGCGACGCGCTGGAGCAGAGCACCCACGTGATCCACGTTCTCCGTCCCGTCGTCGGGGAGGTCGAAGCCGTCGATCACCATGGCATCCATCATTCCCTACGTCCGCCGCGCGTCCTCGCGTGCGCGCGCGAAGAAAGGCGAGAGCGCAAGCAAACCGTTATCTCCGGCCCCGCCGACCGCTCGCAACCGTGGTGATCCAACGGATCGAAAAATATTCGCAAGAATATTTAGGCCCCGCTGATCTGGGTTTTTTCACTGACCGGATGCCACCTGAGCCCCCGATCCGCAATATTTCGCAATCCGATACCGAGGGGGTCCCGAAGACCCTGTGTAAGCCGCTCCACGGCGAACCGCCCCTCGCACCGGGGTGTCCCTGACGGGTCGCAGCCGCGATCCGAACGATTTCGGAGGAATGTCATGCTCACCAACAAGAAGCCTGTCGTCGCCGGTCTCGCCCTCGTTCTGGGTTCGGCCTTCGCTCTCACCGCATGTTCGGGTGGCTCGACCGCCGGCGGTTCGACCGAGGAGACCACCGCTCCCTCGATGGCTGCGTCGCCGTCGATGTCGGCCTCGTCCGGCACCATGGACCCCGCCGCCAACCTCGTGGGCCCCGGTTGCGCCGACTACGCCGCCGCCGTCCCCTCGGGTGCCGGTTCGGTCGAGGGCATGGCCGCTGACCCGGTCGCCGTCGCCGCCTCGAACAACCCGCTGCTCACCACGCTCACCGCGGCGGTCAGCGGCCAGCTGAACCCCAACGTGAACCTGGTCGACACGCTGAACGGTGGCGAGTTCACCGTCTTCGCTCCGGTCGACGACGCGTTCGCCAAGATCGACTCGGCCACCATCGACACGCTGAAGACCGACACCGACCTTCTGACCAAGATCCTCACGTACCACGTGGTCCCCGGCCAGATCGCTCCGGACGAGATCGACGGCACCCACACCACGGTCGAGGGCCAGGACGTCACGGTCGCCGGCTCGGGCGACTCGATCACCGTCAACGGTTCCTCGAACGTCATCTGCGGTGGCGTCCAGACCGCCAACGCCACGGTGTACCTCATCGACTCGGTGCTGATGCCCCCGATGTAAGTCCTCGGTGCGTGAACTCCACGCAACCGATCGGTCGATGATCGACCGAGAATGACGGCGAGCGCCGGACCCCAGGCGAGGGGGTCCGGCGCTCGCTCCTTTGTGCCACCATCTGCACGAACCGCTCCGCGCGGCCCGGTAGGCTGGTGGTCACGGGCCTCTAGCTCAGTCGGTAGAGCATCGGACTTTTAATCCGCGGGTCGTGGGTTCGAGCCCCACGGGGCCCACCATGTCGCGCTTACTAGAAAAATCGTCCAAAGCGATTTTTAGGATTTCGCGCGATCCATCCGACATTGAAGCACCCTCGTCATCAGCGGGGGTGCTTTGCTGTTGGAACGCGGCGTCGGCCTTCGGGAGCGCGTCGAATGGCGCGTTGAGTTCCGCTCCCGTCACCTCGTCAACTTCGACATAGATGCGGCGGAACAGGGGACTGCTGAGGGTTTGGGTGACTCCTGATCTGTGGTGATTCGTCACCGCTGGAAGGATGTCATCATGCCTAAGCCGTTCCCTAAGGAGTTCCGGGACGACGTCGTTGCGATCGCGCTCAAACGGGAGTCGTCGTTTGCTCAGATCGCGAACGACTTCGGGATCTCGGAGTCGTGCGTGCAGCGATGGGTGAAGATCGCCGAGGTCGACGGGGGCCGGCGGCCCGGTGCCAGCTCGAGCGAAGCGGCCGAGAACCGTGAGCTGCGCAAGCGCGTGAAGCTCCTCGAGCAGGAGGTCGAAGTTCTTCGCCGAGCGGCGGCGTATCTGTCGCAGGCAAACCTGTCCGGCCCAAAAGGCTCTACCCGCTCGTGAGCGAACTCGCCACCGACGGTGTCCCCGTCGCGGTGACGTGTCGGGTGCTGAAGTTCGCGAGACAGCCTTACTACCGGTGGCTGGAGGATCCTGTCTCGCGCCGGGACTGGGATGATGCGCACCCGATCAACGCGGCGATCGACGTGCATGCCGACGATCCCGCGTTCGGGTATCGGTTCATCGCCGACGAGCTCGCTGAGGCTGGCTTCATTGCATCGGAGAGGCGGGTGTGGCGGGGGTGTTCGGAGAACGAGATCTTCAGCGCGTTCGTCCGCAAGCGGCGCGGCAAGGGGCGCCTCGTCGGACCTCCCGTGCGCGACGATCTCGTCCGGCGCGAGTTCACCTCGGCCTGCCCGAACCGGCTCTGGCTCACTGACATCTCTGAGCATCCGACCGGTGAGGGCAAGGTCTATCTGTGCGCGGTGAAGGACGTTTGGTCGAACCGGATCGTCGGGTACTCGATCAACGAGTGGATGACCTCTGAGCTGGCCGTCTCCGCCTTGCGCATGGCGATCCAGCGGCGCAACCCGACCGGCACGACCGTTCACAGCGATAAGGGAAGCCAGTTTCGTTCACGGCGATTCCAGTCCGAACTCGATAGGAACGGGCTCGTCGGATCGATGGGTCGCGTCGGCGCTGCCGGTGACAACGCGGCCATGGAATCGTTCTTCGCACTGCTCCAGAAGAACGTGCTCAACAGCCGTCGCTGGGCGACCCGCGACGACCTCCGCCTCGCGATCGTGACCTGGATCGAACGGACCTACCACCGCCGACGCCGGCAGCGCGTCCTGGGCAAGTTGACGCCCGTCGAGTTCGAAGCCATCATGACCACACCAGCCGCGTCCGCGGCCTAACGAGAAGAGTCACCAAGACCCTCAGCAGTCCCGTTCCTGTGACCACACGGCTCGAACGCATTCGCTCTTCGATGATGTGGGGCGCATGGGCAGACGCCCTTGGATTCATCTCCGAGCTCACCACGGCAGAAAACCTGCGCCGCCGCACACAGGGACGGGACCTGGTCCGCCCGATGCCGTGGTCGAGGATCGTCGGCGGACGGATGGGGGTGCGCGTCGGCCTCCCGGAGGGCTGCTACTCCGACGACACACAACTGCGCCTATCGACATCCCGAGCCATCAGCAACCACGGCTTCGACGTCGAAACGTTCGCGCGAGTGGAACTCCCAGTCTGGCCCAGCTACGCACTCGGAGGGGGCCGCGCCAGCAAAGCTGCCGCCGCCGCCATGACTAAACAGCAAGCAAACTGGGCCAACAACTTCTTCGACGGGTGGGAAAACGCCGGCGGAAACGGCGCAGCCATGCGCATTCAACCGCACGTGTACGCTGCGTCGGAGCTCAGCTCCTTCGCGCACATTGACGACGTCATCCGCAACACCATCGTCACCCACGGCCACCCCCCGAGGAATCGTCGGCGCCGTCTTTCACGCGGTCACCTTGACGTTCACTCTCGACCGCGGAACCGTGCCGTGCCCTCGCAGCTTCGGGTCGCTATTAGCGGCGACCCGTGACGCGTTCGACGGCTTCCTTCGCCAGCCCGAACTCGCCGGATACTGGCTTCCCCAGTGGGAGCGCAAACCGCAGACCTCCTTCCAGCGCGCGTGGTTCGACACCGTCGACGAAGTCGGCGAGATCCTCTCCTCCGCGGCTCCAGCGTGGGCGCTCATGTATGCCGCCGGTGGGGACCGCGACCAAGCCATCCGCGGCTACGGCGAACTCGTGCGGATTCTGCGTCTAGACGACAAAACAGTGCGGGGAAGCGGAACGCTCACAGCAGCGACTGCACTTTTGCTGGCATCAGCGTTCCCTGACCATCCCGCGCAGTCCGCGCAAATAGCCGCCGCACACTTGCACACCGACACCGACACGATTGGCACCATGGCAGCCGCGATCGTCGGTGCCGCGGCCCCCCGCGACCTGTTCAGCCCTGTCCTTGATGCCGACTATCTCGCCAGCGAAGCCCACCGACTCCACGCCATCGCCATGGGGCGGCCCGTCGACGTCTTCCCCTACCCCGACCTGCTGCGCTGGGAACCACCGCGGTCTGCTATCGACGCTGTCGGACTCGATCATGAGGGACTCACCCTCGCCGGACTCAGCAGGCTGCGGATCACCAGAGAAGCCGCCGCGAACAAGGACGGAATCTGGGTATGGGCGCGGACATCGTTCGGGCAGTCCGTGCTCGTCAAACACCGTCTCCAGCCGCGCCCTCTGCCGCCCGGGAACGTCCCGCTCAGCCGACAAGACCGCGAGGCTTCGCGTGGCATTTCCCCTAGCGCCCGCGTCTCAGATACGTCCAGCTCCGCCCGACCCGCGACCGTCTCGACTCAACCCCGGCTGTTCGACGACCTCCTACTTGAGCCCGTGCAGACGGGCGACCCGTCCCCGGAAAGCGCTGCGCACACTGTCGAAGAATTACTAGAGCAGCTGGAGCGCACCGGCTATCGCAACGCCGATCTCGGCCAAGCGCTGCGCACCCTCGCCACCCGTCCCGACACGGACGCGATCAACCGCTTCGTCCTCGCGGTCACCGAACGTCTTCGAAGCCCCCGCTGACCGCGCGCGCCCCCGGCGGCGGGCCTCCGACATCGAAATCGATAGCGCCTGACTTCCTGGTCTCAAACCAGAAGGTCGTTCACGCGCCGCGAGAAGATCGCGGGAATGGCTCGCCGACGGGCCAGCCCGCCGGTAGGTCGAAGTGTTGGTCCGGGAGAACGGCGGGGTCGGTGTACTCCATGCCTTCAGACGCTGCGCGGGCGACTCGCCAGTTCGGCAGCGGCGCAATCGCTTGAGCAGCGTACGGGTGCAGCCAGAAGGTCGGCGCATACCGAGCGACGCGGCTGTAGTGCATGCTCCCAGCAAGGAGAAGGCCGGCCACATGCTCGTGAGCTGGTCGCCCGGGCCAGCCCCAGTAGCCCGGATCGGTGAGCACAGGCGTCGCCTCGGCATCGGGATCATCGATGTTGATTCGCCAGCCAACTCGACCATAGAGCGCCTGCTTTGTGTCCTCATCATCGTGGAAGCCACTGCCGATATTGATCGCGATCACGAGCGGGTGGTTCAGCTTCCCGTACTTGGAGCCTTTCTCAGACAGCGCCTCGCGGAGCGGAGTGATGTCATCGACAAACGAGGCGGCGTCCGGGATAAAGGCGCCCAGCGCGCGTCGGACAGGGGTCATCCGTGCGTTCACGGACCGTGGCATCGGACGAAAGAGGAGATGCCAGTCATGCCAGACCCACTCGAAGCGACGCTCTGGACGCTCGTCACTCAGCGAGAAATCGCCTGCGTCGGGGTCGAGCGTCGACAGCCACGTTTCGAGTGCCCGGCGGAGCTTTGACGTCGGCGGCGCCTGAGTGCCGACGCGAATCGACGTTACTGCGAGATGGAACGCACCGCTGTCCATGCCGTTCAACAAGTCGTAGACCGTCTGGAGCCTGGCTGTCGCACCGCGATCCTCTCCTTCGAACGTGCACCTCGCCTCGACGTAGTAGCTCACGCTGTCCTTCGAAACAAGGAAGTCTGGACGAGTTGCAACGCCTTCCACGGCTGGCTCGATGTCGATCGCCCAACCATCGCGTCTGTACATCTCGTATAGGTACAGCTCCCAAAAGGCCGATGTGAACACTCGGTCATCGGATGATCGCAACCGTGCAGCTAACGCAACACGATCGTCGGCAGGGTATTCGGCGAGCCACTCATCGATGAGCGCTCGACATTGATCCCAGACAGGCCCCGCCACACGACGAAGGAAGGCGTAGATGGACTCCGTGTGCCTAGACGGCGCCGTGTCCGTTCGTGCGTGCGTGCCGAAGACGGAGGTCGGGCGCGTCGTCGGTGAGGGATGATCCGAAGTCATGGTGCCCCTCACTATGCACGCACAGACCAGACTTCAGAAGACGCGGAAATCACAACAACCGGATTCAGTTCACGGTGCGGACAAGCACAAGATCAGCGCCGCAAATAACTCAGACTCGATTGTGCGTGGGCGGCATTGGGTTCTCGCGAAGCCCCGCGAACACTGCGTCCACGCTAGGCCGAGCTTGCGGCGAGGAGTACACGACCTGGGTGTGGTCTGACGCAGGGGACCCCGACCCCGAGCGACACCCAAGCCAGGAATCGATGAAGTCCTACGGGAACTTCTTGACTATCACGAGGTTTGCTGCCACTATCGACTTCCCGACCGCAATGAGTAGAGGAGCCACCTTGCAACGGAGACCATGATGCGCCGTTTGACTGATCCCGGGAGATTCCCGGTCGGTCGGCGTTGGAGTTTCCCGTGCAAGATCCGCTCAGCCTCCTCGGCGAGGTTCTCCCCCACACCCCTTGGTTGGCTGCGCTCTTCGTTCTGCGCTCCGTCCTCATCCACCTGCGTGCCCACCGGTTCGTCACTGACTGGATCGACCGCGCGCGGCTCGTTTCAACCATTCGTCGTCTGCGTGAGCACGGTGCGTCCGGCAAGGAGATACGCCGTGTCATCATCGCGGATCACGATGCGCGAGTAGGTCGGTCACCCTAGCAGCACCGGGCACGTAGGGTGGTACCCGAGGCGCTGGCGGACAACAAACCGTATCCGGGATGTGCGGTCGGACTAGGAACCGCGTAGGTGACGCGGCTTGTCGTGTTGGTCGGCATGAACCTGCTTGAAGTCCGGACTCACGTCGGGACGTGGCTTGGCAGGCTTCTCATCAGTCATTCGTCGGCCTTGAAGCTCACGCCCGACTCGTCACCATGGGTGAGCGGCTTGAAATCTTCGGCCACGTCAGGCCGAGACGACGGCTTCGGATTGGACTGGGGTTTCGATTCGTTCTTGGTCATGCTGGTCACTCCAAAGTGGACTTATGGCGTTAGCGGCGGCAACAAGTAGAGCGGTGAGGAGACTGAGCAGCAGAAGCTTGAACCCACGCTTGGTCCACTTCATCCGCAACTCGTTCTGATCGTCGCGAAGCTCAACCTCATGGGCTTTCACTTCGAGTAGGTAGTCATCCAGTTCCGCGACGGATTTGCTGGAGTCGACCCACCGGTTCACGATGCTTCGGGCGGAGGGCACGTCGAGCTTCCTAGGCCACAGGGCGACTGTCGAGACCACGACTGTCGCGATAGTCAGCCCAAAAGGGAGCAATCCGACGAGCCACGTATCGGTGGTGATGAGTTCGATCCCGGCTGCTGATGCGAGAACACCAGCGGCTACCACGATGAATGAAGCTTTTGTCTCAGTCTGTCGGGTGCGTTCGAGGGAGGCCGCGCGGAGCACCTCTAGGTCCGCGTTTAACAGCCGGATTCGAGCGGCGCGCTCCTTCGCCTCTCGACGCGAACCGCACCACCTACTCATGGGCCAAGAGTAAGTGCGGCCTCCGACACCGCGCGCGCGGCGCTCCGTGGCACCTTCCTGAACACGAGGCACTCCAGCACCGATCCGACATCACAGGCAAGGAGCCCTCGCTCCCTGCGAGGGCCGGCAAGAGCGTTTGTACGCCTTTTTACTGCTCTGACATCTCCTCGACCGGCCCTGTTCACGAAGCTCAAGGGAGTGGAGCAGGGCTACCAAGTACACGTCGAGGGTCTCGTGAGGCCCGGTGTCGACTTCGACAAGCTCTCACGCGCATTGCTCGCCTTCGCCGCGGACATGGTCGGGCGTGAGTGTGAGCGTAGTAGCCGACGACTCACCGGGCACCGCCGCGTGCCCGAAGCTGCACACCAGCACCTATGAGCTGCTTGCGTACGCATGCGTAGCTCACACCGAATGCCTCCGCGATATCTCCCATCGCGGACCCGAGCTCGTACCGATCCACGAGGTCCCGTACCTGCGCACTCGTCAGCCGGGAACCTTGCGGCCCACGAGATCTGATCGGCTCCCCCACCGCGACCAGCAACCGTTGCACCTTGTTCGGACTGAATCCATGCCGGCCGCCAATGGCCGCAAGCTTCTCCCCTGCTCGATATGACGCAACGACCACACCCTTGACCGCCGGAGCGACGGCGTCCGGATCCTCGCGCGATAGCTCGACACGCTTGACCAGGTTGTCGAGAGTTGTCCGATGGACGCCGAGCTTCGTGGCCAGATCCGCGATCGGCTCGCCCCGTTGGGAGCCCTCAACGAACGCCATCTTCTCGTTGTCAGTCAGCTGTCGCGCCTCCCGAGGCAGACTTCGCTGCGCATCCGGGCGCCGGCCACGTCCCGCAGCTGCCAACTTACGGAGGTGGGAAGCCCTTCCCGATTTATTCGAGTACCACTGAACGAGCCCCACCAAGAATGATTAACATTTACAATGACCACCCCTTTGACAGGGGTGGTTTTATGCTCAAGGCGACGGATCGGTACATTTCTGCGCAGGAACGAAATTTCATTCACCCCTGTTGGAAAATTTCGAGTCATCCATGAGGGGTGTCATCGGTGCATCAAGTTTGACAATCACTCACACCTGTAGGATGTACCGACGCCGTTGTACACGTTGCTACGCAGTTACTATTTGATCGGGATCCAGGTTACTTGCAGTTGAGCTTGACTATCAAGGCTGCTCAGCTGCCTGAATTGGGAATTAAGTGCGACAACCTCCATTCGAGCAACACTTGATTGGAATTTGTCGATCGAGGTTTTATCTACCCTGTCCGGCGTTCCATATGCAAGTACGTACGAGCGGGTTTTTTCGAAAAGGCGTAAGAAATTCGCTTGGCTCATCTTAGTTCTCCCTCTGCTAACGAGGTGGCTATGATGCTCTTTGAGTTTAACCCCGCCCGTTCGCAAATCGTTTTCTATGATTTGCGCTGAACTCACGATCTGAGAGCGGACATCCCTGACCTTCACATCGAATCCACGCTTGACGTGGACGATATACAGGTCCGTCTTATCCCAGACGAGGGAGTCGAACAGCTCTACGTTATCAGTTAGGACTCGATCACCATTGATAAAATTAGCAGAAGTAACGGAGTTCTTGTTGTATGTACCTTCTGAGTCAGCTTTCGCCCAGACGTTGAGACCTATGTTTGACGCTGGCAGGTCTAGAGTGTCGAAGAGGTGAAGGAAGTCCTTCTTTACCTCATCGATATAGCTCGCGTCGACCTCATACCACTTTCCGGCCAGGAGATAGTAGGTATTTGTCCCGCTCTGTATCTCACCGTGCAAGTGGTTGAGAAGTGTTCCTGTAGTTCCAAAACCAGGACCATAGTCGTCATTCGACGTCGAGATACGGACCGAATCGAAGTTCGCCACAACGTCTGAAGTGTTTACCTTCATCTTTGCGACGATCTCTCTTAGTTCTGGCCGCTCGCTCGTTTCCAGGAACTTCTCGCTACCCTGCGTCAGAGCATATGTAGTTGCGTTGTCGTACAGCGACGCTTCAGTGTGGGATACAGCTATATTCTCGAACTTCTTGTCGACGAAGATTCGAGTTGCTAAAGTGCGTCGCAGCTGCGCAATCAAATCGTTTTTCTTGCGTGGACTCAATACCTTGATGGCGTCGAGCCAACCCCATCCATCATCAGTAGGAAGTGGTCCCTCTGCCTTCTTTGCAAGCCACCGAATAAGAGCCACCATCTTCTCAGGCGTCTCGACTTTGGGTCCTAATTTGACAGCGCTTGTCACGTCTAAGCGCATCTTTGTCTTGACGTCGAATATCTGGACTAGCGCCTTCTCATCAAGGACCCCAGGCTGGAGTTGACCGCTCAAGGCAGTCCAGACAGTGTCAAGAGACTCGGTATAAGTGATTCGTCGCGCGTCACGGAATTGCATGTTACTAGCGAGAGTGCTACCGGTAATCTGACTCGCTTTTGCACCCTTTACCTCAGCCATTGCGATACGTCGCCCCACATCGATCGGGAAAGAAATATCGGTGAACCGTTCGAAGACCACTGCTGACTGACCCGCTGTGTACGCGTAAAGGTCGTCACCTAATTCGACAAAACACACCAGGTGCTGCATCTCGTTCTTAATACTCTTGAGCTTGATGCCTGACCCCTCGAAGAACGAGACCCATCCGCTAGTGTTTGGGCGAGCTTTGTCATTTCGATAGAGGTGTAGGGTTGCGCCATCGATCTTGGCGGTCCCCTCTAGCTTGTAAACGATCGCACCTTTTTCTTTGTTGTAAAGATCGACTAACGCTTTCGATAGTGCTGAAATCTTGACGTTGGCCCCCACGACGTCAAGAGCAGCATCTACGTCGATCTTGTAAATTGGTGCGGTTATACCTTGCTTCGATGCCATCATTGGCCCCCCGTGTTTAAGTGTCTCCAATTGTAACAGGATTGTTTGACAAACACCATCAGACATTTTACCGTAAGCGAAATGCTCTTGACGAGATGATGCAACGAGAGCATATTAGGCCGCACAACTAAAAGGAGGTAAAGAATGAACACAAAATTGATCAGCTACGACCTGAGCAAGACGGGTAAAGAATATGAGAGAGTGATTACTTACATCAAGTCACTTGGTTACTGGGCAAAGCCTCTAAAAAGTCAATTTCTCGTGAAGAGCGCCTTACGGACGCGCAGATTGTCGATGGATTGCTCGCAAACGGCGCCGATGCGGACGATCCGATCTTCGTCGTAGATGTAACGGGCCGTTCGGCCGCTTGGTCGCACATGCCCAAACTGTCGCGGATTGGATGAAAGAAAATCTGTAAGTCCAGATGCCACGTACAACCAACGGTGCTTATTTGAAGCGAAGGTCAACTCTGACTGACTCGTGGACGCGGCATGAATACGGCTGGTCTAATCTCAGTTTCGAAGACCAGTGCACCCGGCACGACTACTACCAACCCAGCATGGACCTCACGGAAGTTCAGGCCATCAGGTATCGCCAGGCGGTCACAGCGAAGTGGCCAAGCCTCCCGCAGCGTGCGGGCAAGGCGTTTGCGGAGTTCATCAAGGTGATTGAGCAGCTGGGCGCGACACCACCCCCACCGAAGAGGCCTGCCGGTCGGAGGCGCACCATTAAGTCATACGTCATCCGCGCCGAAGGACTCGTCCGGACAGACGTTGATTTCGACAAACTAGCCCGGGTCCTGCTCGCCGTTGCGCAGGACCAAGCAGAGAAGAATGACGCGGCCTAAATCACTGCACTCCCCCACGCGGCCGCATACTCACGCCCGCGTCGAGCAAGCGGCCTCGAGCCTGGGCGTAGCTCACACCAACCGACACTGCGATGTTCGCGATCGCTTCGCCCTGCTCGTACTGCAAGACCATTCGCTGAACCTGCTCGTGCGTGACCGCTGGCTTCTTCGGGCCGCGCGGGCGGATCGGTTCACCCATCGACACGAGCAGCCGCTGCACCTTGTTTGCGCTGAAGCCGAACCGTTCACCAATAGCCGCCAACGACTCCCCTACACGGTACCCATCTACGATCGCAGCCCGAACGGTTGTAGGCACCTCCTTGGGGTCAGCGCGGCTCAGCTCGAGACGAGGAACCAGCGTGTCGAGTGTTGTCCGGTGTACCATCAACCGCTTGGTGAGGACGGCAATCTGCTCTCCCCGCTTGTAGCCCTCGACGAACGCCATCTTCTCGTCGTCAGTCAGACGTCGAGCTTTGCGAAGTACAGGCCGACTGACAACTGCGACTCGGCTTGGCTCCAGACTTGCTAGCTGGCGGAGCCTCGCCACCCCTGTCGAATTATTCGAGTACCTCCGAACCAGCCCCACCCCTTCCTGTTTCTCGCACGCTGCCTCCGCGCGCAGCGGAGCGAAGCGTCACCTGTCCCGGAAGTAACGAAGCGCTCGCCGAGAACTGATCGACGCGATTCCTCCGAGTACCCCGCAGACGACGCCGATTCCGCCCGCCAGCAAGGCGACGACGGAGAACTCGAGGGCCGAGGGAAGCAGCCCGCCCGTCATCGCCACGGACGCCGCAAGGGTGAGAACGAGGGAGATGATCGAGGCCGCCGCGATCCACGCTCCCGACTCCATGAGGAGCATGACGCCCTGATCGGACGGCCGGATGCCGATCAGCCGCGCCGCCGCGAGTTCGAGTCTTCGCATGCGCACGGCGAGGAACCCCAACGAGACGCCGACGAGGACGAGCGCGCCCGGCAGGAATGCCGTCGCCCGATTCCGATACGAGGCCTCACCGTCGAAGGTGCGTCCGAGCGAGGAGTTCAGCTGCCCCACGGTGGGAGGCCCCTGCCCCGCGTCCTCGTCGACGACCACGGCCGAGCCGGCGATGGACTGGACGCGCGGCGACTCCGGCCACACCTCGACCCAGCACTGGTCGAAGGTTCCGGCATCGGGCACGGTCTCGACGACGGAGTATCCCAACAGAGGTCGACGGCCGTCCTCCGGGTACGGGAACGTATCGGCAATATCGACGGAGCGGTCCCCCAGCGCCAGCGACGTCCTGCCCGCACCGAGGGCGTCAGCCGCGGCATCGGACAGGAAGATCCCGTTCCGCTCGCGCGCGTCGGGGAGCAGGATGCCGATGAGGCCGGGAGTCGCTTCGAAAGTCGGCAGTTCGACGCCCGGGGTGACAGCGGGAGTGAGAGGAGCCGGATCAGCGCGGAGCGCGCCCGCACCGCGCACATTCGGGAGCGCTGCCAGGCTGGCGCACTGCTGCCCGTCGATGCGCCCCGCGGCATCGACGACGGTCACCGATGCCCCTGCGTCCTGATATCTCCGGGCCGACTCGAGAAGATCGACCGTCACGGCGACGTTCCACACCAGCAGACCGGAAAGCAGAACGCACCACACCATGCCGAGAAGGAGTGCCCGCGTGGTTCCCGTTTCGAGGTTGCGCCTCGCTTCGGAACGCAACGACCGCGCGGAGATCGCGGATCCGAGGTCGTTCACGGTTGGAAGGCGGCCAGGTCGACAACGTCGGTGCAGGAATCCCGCGTCCCGGCATCATGGGTCGCAATGACCACGATGCACCCCCGACCGGCCATCCTCCGAAGAAAATCGTTGACCGTGTGCGCGGTTCGCAGATCGAGCTGGGCCGTGGGCTCGTCGACGAACAACAGGTCGGGTGCCGCGGCGATCGCACGCGCGAGCATCAGTCGCTGGGCCTCGCCGCCGGATAAGTATCGGAACGCTTCGTCGGCGACCGCCTCCAGACCGAACTCCTCGAGGAGACTCATCGCCCCCTCCTCCGCTGCGGGCCGTTCGTGACCTCGAGCCAGGAACGGCAGGGCGACATGATCGAGCGCGGTCCTGCCCGCCACCCCGTGCGGGTTCTGGAACACCCAGTTGGCTGATGACGAGTCTGGACGTCGGACGCACCCGTGGGCGGGGTGGATATCGCCCGCCATCACGCCCAGCAGGGTGCTCTTCCCCGCCCCCGAGGGACCCACGACCGCGTAGCTGCGTCCCGGGATCAGCGTCAGGTCGATCCCCGCGAAGAGCCGCCGGCCGGACTCGTACTCGTGCCCGACGTCCTTGAGGATCAGGGACATGTCCGCCCCGCCCCCGGTGCGATCTCGACCTCGGAGGGCGGGTCGTCGTCGAACGTCATCAAGGTGTACCCCAACTGGCTGCTGACGATTGCGCCTGCGTAGGCGACGTCGCCGTCCCAGACGCATCCTCGATCGCCACTTGCTCCGACGATCGCCGACGGAGGTACTCGGACGGTCTCGATCGGGTCGACCAACTGCACTTCTCCCTTGAAGGCCACCGACTTCGGGTCTGCCACGAACGCCCGGAAAGAGGGCGTCGATGCGAGAGCCGGCCACGCCTGTCGATCCACGTTCCCCTGCTCATCGATGCCGGCCGGGACGCCGTCGACGGATACGACCCGCGGCCGGGCGGGGAGCGTCCGCGGCATGGTGCCCAGTCGGAGCGCGGAGATTCGAGGTGGCAGCTCGACCAGAGCATCGCCCGGTTGGAGCACGGCGCCCATGTGAGAGAGGCACGTCCCGCCCGTGACGGCGTCGCTCGGCAGCCACACCACGCTCGACGGCGCGATCGCGTCGACGAGGGGCGCATCGGGTACCGCCGCACGTCGCAGGCCGTTGAAGAAAGCGATCGTGCGAGGACCCATCACCCCGTCGATCACCCCCTCGAAACCGAGGAGCGCGAGCGACTCCTGAAGTTCGCGAACATCGGTGCCCTTCGCACCGACCTCGAGAGTGCGCCACAAGGGATGCGCCGTTGCCAGGTCGACGAGCGGGGTGCCGTCGATAGCGAATGTCGAACCGCCGTGCTCGATGACGGCATCCGGCGAGCAGGTGCTCGAGGTGAGCAGCCCGCCGGACGGGGAGGTCACCTTCGCGCTGGGCTCGAGGGTGATGCTCAGGTCGACCGTCCTCCGATCGGAGAACTCCTCCACGCTGACGCCGGAACGCTCGATGGCAACAGGACGCTCCAGTTCGGCGGGAAGGGCGATCCGCCCCACCGACCATCCGACGATCGCAGCACAGCACACCGACAGCAGGAGGGCGCTGCCGAGGATGATCGTCCGCTGGCGCCCTTCGCGGGAACGGCGTGTCATCTTGTCCTTCTCTGGTTCACGGCGCGTCGAGAACGCCGAGAGGATCCTGGGCGCACCGCCGCACCTCGATCGCGGACCAGTTCAGCCCCGTCTGATCGGCGACATCCTTGTTGTACTGCGCGACCGTGTACGCGTCGGAGACGATTCCCTTGCGTTTGAAACAATCGACGACGATGACCGCCTCGTCTCTCTCCTCGGGATTCCGCCGGATGTGTTCGTACAGCATCGCGACAGCGCCGACGGTCTTCTTCTCGCACCCGGGCACGGCGTCCCCGGTCACCTGCGACTCCGTGAGCTCGCCGTCGGCCTCCACGGCGTATCCTCCGTCGGCGTACAGCTCCACGGAGACGCCGAGATCCTCGAGACACGTCTTGAAGGCGGCGCGAAGACCGGCGTACTCGGCATCCGTGACCACTCCGTCAGCGAGGATCGCGCGCTGGGGTTCCGTGGTGTCGTTCGACTCGTAGATGCGCGTGAACCAGTCGGACCAGGGCCCGTCGAAACGGGGTGCGGTGCCGACGTTCTGCGAGGTGTCCTGACCCAGAGGCACCTCCGGGGCTGTGCCCGCATCGGCGCACCCCGAGAGGGCGCCGATGCAGGCGATGCCGGCCAGCACTGCTGCGAGCAGCCGCCTATTCTGCACGGCCTGACTCACACCGTGTGGAAGGCGTACGTGTACCACTCGACATTCGCATAGCTCGCCCGTTGCCAGGAGGTCTCGCCCTTCCGAGCCCAGGGCCCGTAGTTGATTTTGCCGCCCGCTTTGACCTGACTCTGCACGACCTTGTTGGCGCAGAACGAGGTGCTGTTCACAGCGCGCGACTCCGAGTAATACCCGCATGATCCGTTGTCCGCGAGAGCCGCTGGTGCCGCAATCAACGTCGCTCCACCGAGTGCTGCCGTGACCGCTGCTGCAATCACCAACCTCTTGATCGACGTACGCATGATGTTCCCTCTCGTCGCGATGAAGTAATGACGGCATGCACACGGGGCAGCCGCTGGTGAGCAAGCCTGGCCGAGCGGCTGTCCACCGTCCGGTGTGATGAGGGGCCAGCGGAAGAGCGTCGTCACCCCACGTCGCCGACGAACGGCTAGAAGACCCGAGGCCCCCAGGTCCGCAGGAATCGCTGGTGACGCGCCCAGTTCTGCGTTTTCATTCCGCGACGAGAACCTCCCACGCGCTCACGCCCGTTCCGAAAAGACCCAAACTCAACTTCCTCCCGCCATTCACCCGCTCGCGCGACGAAGTCACCCGGGCGCGCGGGACCGGGCCGCTAGTCGAGGAGTTCCACTCCGAAGCCGGCGACGACCTCGCGCACCTCGGCGAGATAACGCTGCGCCTGCTCGGTGAGGGGCACGGCGGTCCGGCCGATCCAGCCGATCTCGATGCGCTCGTCGACGTCGAGGGGCACGGCGACGATCTCGGGGTCGAGGTCGTCGCTGATGATGCCGGTGGAGATCGTGTAGCCGCCCAGACCGATCATGAGGTTGAAGATGGTCGCCCGGTCCGAGACGCGGATCTCCTGGGCGCTCGACAGCGTGGAGAGGATCTCCTCGGCGAAGTAGAACGAGTTGTTCGCCCCCTGGTCGAAGGTGAGGCGGGGCAGGTCGACCAGGTCGTCGAGCGTCGCCCGCTTCTGAGCGGCGAGCGGATTGCGGCGGGAGACGAAGATGTGAGGCTCGGCCAGGAAGAGCGGATGGAACGCCAGCCCCGAATCCCGAAGCAGCTTGTCGATCACGTTGCGGTTGAAATCGTTGCGGAACAGGATGCCGAGCTCACTGCGGAGCGTACGGACGTCTTCGATGATGTCGAAGGTGCGCGTCTCCCGCAGAGAGAATTCGTATACGGGAGCGCCGGTGCTCTTCACCATGCGCACGAACGCGTCGACCGCGAACGAGTAGTGCTGGGTGGACACGCCGAGCAGCCGCCGCGACGGCGGACGTCCGAGGTAGCGCTGCTCGAGGAGTTCCGCCTGCTCGACCACTTGACGCGCGTAGCCGAGGAACTCCACCCCGTCGGTCGTGAGAGTCACACCGCGGGCGGACCGCGTCAGCAGATCACGGCCGACCCGCTGCTCGAGATCGCGCATCGCGGCCGACATCGTCGGTTGAGCCACGTAGAGCAGGTCGGCGGCCGCGGAGATCGACCCCTCCGCCGCCACCTCGATGAAGTACTGCAGCTGCTGGAGGGTGATGCCGCTCGCCCGTTTTGCCATAGGCAAACGCTATACCAAGGCATAGTCGACCCGAATTACCCGATGACCTTCACTCGGCAGGACGATGAGGGCACCGACTTCCGCGGGATCGCACGGGTCCCGCCCTTCCGGATTGGCATCCTCATGGCGAACGAGATCACGTTCAGCATCACCACCACCCGTTTCGACGAGGACTACGCCCCTGCCGAGGGGTCGCGGATCACGACGAACTTCGCCAACCTCGCGCGGGGCGAGGGGCGCCGGCAGAATCTGCGCAACGCGCTGACCATGATCACGGAGCGGCTGAACGCCCTCGCTTCGACCGACAACCCGAACGGTGACCGCTACTGCGTCGAGCTCGACATCGTCTCCGTGCAGCTGCAGTTCGGCGACGGCGCGGACGACGAGGAGTTCCCCGTCATCGAGGTGCTCGACGTGCACATCGTCGACGGCGTCACCGGGAACCGCCACCAGGGCATCGTCGGCAACAACTTCTCGTCGTACCTGCGCGACTACGACTTCAGCGTCGTGCTCCCCGCCGCCAAGGAGGCAGCCGGCGGCGTGTTCACCGTCCCCGAGGACTTCGGCGACCTGCACGGCAAGCTGTTCCGCCACTTCCTCGACTCCGCGGCCTACCGCGAGCGCTACCCGCAGTCGCCGGTCATCTGCATCAGCGTGTCGACGAGCCGCACCTACCGTCGCAACGGCGTCGTCCACCCCGTGCTGGGCGTCGAGTACGTACAGGACGGCACGCACTCCCTCACCGACGACTACTTCGGGAAGATGGGCCTCGAGGTGCGCTACTTCATGCCGCGCGGAAGCGTCGCCCCGCTGGCGTTCTACTTCCGCGGCGACCTGCTGAGCGATTACACCGACCTGCAGCTGAGCGGCACGATCAGCACGATGGAGACGTTCCAGAGGATCTACCGCCCCGAGATCTACAACGCCCACACTCCCGCCGACGAGGTCTACCGCCCGAGCCTCGAGGCCAGCGACTTCTCCCCGACCGAGGTCACCTACGACCGCGAGGAACGCAGCCAGCTCGCCGTCGTCCAGGGCCGGTACGCCCAGGAGCACTTCGTCGAGCCGCACCGCGCTCTGCTCGAGCAGTGGGCCGCCGACGTCGACGCGGTCCTCCGGTGACCGCCGTGACGACCGCCCCGACCACCCTCCCCGTCCCCGCCGAAAGGACCCCCGTGCCCGCCCTCCTGCCCACGGCCATCGTCGGAAGCCTCCCCAAGCCGGCGTGGCTCGCGAAGCCCGAGGTGCTGTGGTCGCCCTGGGAGCTCGAGGGCGACGTCCTCGTCGAGGGTCAGCACGACGCCCTCCGCGCGGCGGTGCAGGAACAGGAGCTGCGCGGCATCGACATCGTCAGCGACGGCGAGCAGACGCGACAGCACTTCGTGACGACCTTCATCGAGCACCTCGACGGCGTCGACTTCGAGAACCGCGAGACGGTCCGCATCCGCGACCGCTACGACGCGAGTGTGCCCACGGTGGTCGGCGCGGTCAGCCGGCGCAAGCCCGTCTTCGTCGACGATGCGGCCTTCCTCCGCGCGCAGACCGATCGACCGATCAAGTGGGCCCTTCCCGGCCCCATGACGATGATCGACACCCTCGCCGATCGGCACTACCGCAGCCGCGAGAGGCTCGCGTGGGAGTTCGCAACGATCCTCAACCAGGAGGCGCGCGAACTCGAAGCGGCCGGCGTCGACATCATCCAGTTCGACGAGCCCGCCTTCAACGTCTTCTTCGACGAGATGAAGGACTGGGGTGTCGCCACCCTGGAGCGCGCGGCCGAGGGCCTGCGCGCTGAGACCGTCGTGCACATCTGCTACGGCTACGGCATCAAGGCCAACACCGACTGGAAGGCCACCCTCGGCTCGGAATGGCGCCAGTACGAGGAGTCCTTCCCGTTGCTGCAGCGTTCGAGCATCGACACCGTCTCGCTCGAGAGCCACAATTCGCATGTGCCGATCGATCTCATCGAGCTCATCCGCGGCAAGAACGTCATGCTCGGCGCGATCGACGTGGCCAGCCACGAGGTGGAGACCCCCGAAGAGGTGGCCGCCACCCTGCGGAGGGCCCTGCAGTTCGTGGATGCCGACAAGCTCATTCCCAGCTCGAACTGCGGCATGGCGCCCCTGCCGCGCCAGGTCGCTTTCGACAAGCTCAGCGCACTGTCGGCGGGTGCCGGCCTCCTCCGCGAAGAGCTCGCGCGCGCTTCCGCCTGAGCCGCGCCTTCCGTGGCAGAGTCGACGGTGTCCCCCTTCACCGCCGAGGAGAACCATGCCCATCGCCGCCGATGACCCCCGCCTGACGTCCGCCTTCACGGCATCCTCCACCCGATACGACGACGTGCCGTTCGCGCGGGCCGGGGCGAGCGGCATCCCTCTCCCCCGCATCTCGCTGGGGCTCTGGCAGAACTTCGGCAGCGGACGCACGCTCGACTCGCAGCGCGAGATCCTGCGCCACGCGTTCGACCGGGGCATCGTGCACATCGACCTCGCGAACAACTACGGCCCGCCCTACGGCGCCGCCGAGACGACGTTCGGCACCGTGCTCGACAGCGACCTGCGTCCGTACCGCGACGAGCTGTTCCTCTCGACCAAGGCCGGGTACGACATGTGGCCGGGACCCTACGGCGACGGCGGATCGCGCAAGTACCTCGTCCGCTCTCTGGAGCAGAGCCTCACGCGCATGCGCACGGACTACGTCGACGTGTTCTACTCGCACCGCGTCGACCCCGAGACGCCGATCGAAGAGACCGTCACCGCCCTCGCCGACATCGTGCGCAGCGGCAAGGCGCTCTACGTCGGCATCTCGAACTACCCGGCCGAGCTCACCCGTCGAGCGCACGAGCTGCTCGCGGCCGAAGGCGTGCGCCTGTTCATCCACCAGCCCCGGTACTCGCTGTTCGACCGCACCCCGGAGTCCGAGCTCTTCCCGACGCTGCGCGAGCTGTCGGTCGGCAGCGCCGTGTTCTCGCCGCTCGCTCAGGGGCTGCTGACGGCGAAGTACCTCGACGGGACCGTTCCCGCCGACTCGCGCGCCGCCGACAGCCGCTTCCTCGACGAGTCGGCCCTCACCGACGATTACCTGGAGCGCATCCGCGGCATCGACGGGGTCGCCCGCGAGGCCGGTCTCTCCATCCCGCAGCTCGCCGTGGCCTGGGTGCTGCGCGACCCGGTCGTCACGACCGCGATCATCGGCGCCTCTCGCCCCGGCCAGATCGACGACGCCGTCGAGGCGAGCAAGGCCACGCTGCACGACGACGTCATCGCCGCCCTCGAGCCGTTCGCCGCCCCCTCGGGCGGATCACTGCGCTGACCGACGCATAAGCGGAGCGTCGGCGCAAGCGGCGCGGCATCCGTCACTCCATCGTGTGAGGTGAGAGTCCACACGCGAATCGAGGAGGCGCTATGGGTGTCGCACGTTGGATCGGAACCGGAGCGGTCGGACTCGCCGGAGCCGTCCTGGCCCGCACGGCGATCGGCCGTGCGGCCGCCGCCGGAACGGTCGCCTACCGGGTCTGGAAGGACCCGAAGGTTCAGAAGATCCGCCGCAAGGTGCAGGCAAAGGTGCTGAAGCAGCGCTCGACGCGCTGACGGGCCGGGGCCCGGGTCGCTGATGTCGACCCGGGCCTCACGCGCGCCCGGGCACCGCGTCGAGCGGCAGGGGCGAGACGGGCTTGGTGACCCCGAAGGCGAAGGTCGTGTCAATGGCGGACAACGAGGGGATCGCCCGCAGGTGCTCGCGCAGCAGTCGCTCGTACTCCTCGAAGCTCGGCGTGACGATGCGGACGAGATAGTCCCAGTCCCCCGCGAGCAGGTGAGCCTCGACGATCTGCGGGATGACGCGCAGGCGCTCCTCCACGGCATCCACCGTCGCCCCCTCGTGCGAAGCCAGACGCAGGCGCACGAACGCGGTGATCGCGAGGTCGACCGCTTTCGGCGCGACGACGGCGCGATACCCCTCGATCACCCCCGCCTTCTCGAGGTGGCGCACGCGCCGCAGACACGGCGACGGGGAGAGCCCGACGCGGTCGGCGAGCTCCTGATTGGTCAGGCGTCCGTCCTGCTGCAGTTCACGCAGAATGCGTCGATCGATGTCGTCGAGGGCGTTCATGCGCAAGATTCTTCCAAACGCCGGCGTCCTCGAGCAATCTTCGCAATCCGCTGCGCCGGTCCGTTTCCTACGCTCGATGGGTGACCACGTTCACCCTCGCCCGCCGCACCGCAACCCCGTCCCGTAGCGCCGTCGTCGGGGCCGCCGCGCTGATCGCGGTCGTGTGCCTCTGGTCGTCGTTCGCGCTGTCCACACGCGCTCTCGAGGGGGCCGGCCTCACCGTGGCGGATGCCGCGATCGTGCGTTTCGCCGTGCCCGCGGTCGTGCTGTCGCCCTGGATCCCGCGCACGCTGCGCGTCCTCCGCCGTGAGCGCGCCGGCATCCTGGCTCTCGTCCTCCTGGCGGGACTGCCGCACTTCCTGCTGTTCGCGTGGGGAGCGCACCTCACCTCGGCGGCCCTCACGGGGCTCCTCGTGCCGGGCACCGTGCCGCTGTTCGTCGCGGGGCTGGTCTTCCTCCGTCACCGCCGCACGCCGACCCGGGCGCGAAGGGTCGCCCTCGCCGCGATCGTGGCAGGGGTCGCCTCGAGCGCCCTGTTCACCGGAGGCCCCGCCGGCCCGGCCGGGATCGCGGTCCTCCTCGCCGCGGGGTTCGTCTGGGCGGCCTACACGCTCGGGCTCGCGCGCACGCGTCTCGACCCGATCGGGGTGATCGCGATCGTGTCGCTCACCTCGGTGATCGCCGCCCTCGCGCTCGCGGTGAGCGGGGCGATGCCCTCGCACCTGCTCACCGGCGAGGTTGCTCCCGCCACCTGGGGCGCCTACGCCCTGGTGCAGGGCGTCGGGACAGGTCTGCTGTCGACGGCCTGTTACGTCGTCGCGGTCAAGAACCTGGGCGGAAGCATTCCCGCCGCGGCCGGAGCGCTCAGCCCCGTCCTCACGGCCGTCGTCGCCGTGCCCCTCCTCGGCGAGCCGCTGTCGGCCGGCCTCGCCCTGGCGCTCGCGCTCATCGTCGCGGGCGTGGCCGCCTTCGCCCTCGCGCCGGACGGGGCGCGTGTGGGCCGGGTGACGGCATCCGATTCCCCCCTCGCTCCGAAGAGTTCATGAGGCGGATCGCGCTCGCGCGCCGCCGGAGATGAGGGATGCCATGACGACCGATACTGCGGCACCGACCACGCAGACGAAGCCCACCCGTCGACCGCACGCGTGGCCCTGGGCCGCCCTGGCCGGGATCGTCGCGGCGGCGGCGCTTCTCGCGGTAGCCGAGCTGTTCGCCGCGCTCGTCGCCCGTTCCGCGAGCCCCGTGCTCGCCGTCGGCTCCTTCATCGTCGACATCGTGCCGCGTCCGCTGAAGGAGCTCGCGATCACCCTGTTCGGCGAGTCCGACAAGATCGCGCTCCTCGTCGGCGTCGGTCTGGGCGCCGCGGTCGCCGCCGCCGTGGCGGGTGTGCTCGAGTACCGCTTCCGCTTCGTCGGCGCCGTCCTGCTGCTCATCGGCGGCGTCCTCGCCACCGCCGCGATCCTCACGCGCGCAGGCGCCGGTGCCCTCGCGTGGCTGCCGCCCGTGCTCGGCACCGTGGCGGGCATCGTCGTGCTCGTGTTCGCCGTCGAGCGCCTGAAGCACTGGATGGATGCCGCGCGCGCCGGCGACCAGGAGACCGCGGGCGTCGACCGCCGCCGCTTCCTCGTCTTCACGGGCGTCACGGCCCTGGGCGCCGTGGTCGTCGGCGTGGGCTCGCGCATCTGGAACGCCACGACCGCCTCGGTCGCCGCCGCGCGCGACGCCCTGCGCCTGCCGGCCGCGCGCACCACGGTCACGGTGCCCGACGGTGCGAACTGGGAGATCCCGGGCCTCTCGCCGATCATCACGCCCAACAGCGATTTCTACCGCGTCGACACCGCTCTGACGGTGCCGAACGTCGACCCCACCACCTGGCGCCTGCAGATCGACGGCATGGTCGACACCCCCATCGAACTCAGCTTCGACGACCTCGTGAACCGCGGTCTCGACGAGTACGGCGTGACGCTCACCTGCGTCTCGAACGAAGTGGGCGGCAACCTGGTCGGGAACGCCATCTGGACCGGCGTCCCCATCCGCGACATCCTCCGCATGGCCGGACCGCAGGCGGATGCCGACATGGTGCTGTCCGAGAGCGTCGACGGCTACACCGCCTCCACCCCCCTCTCGGCGCTCGTCGACGACGATCTCGACGCGATCTTCGCCGTCGCCATGAACGGCGAGCCCCTGCCCTTCGAGCACGGCTTCCCCGTGCGCATGGTCGTACCCGGCCTGTACGGCTACGTCTCGGCGACGAAGTGGGTCACCAAGCTCACCGTGACGCGGTTCGATAAGGACGAGGCGTACTGGACGCCTCGCGGATACTCCGCCGAAGCCCCGATCAAGATGTCGTCGCGCGTCGACACCCCCAAGATCGGCTCACCGGTCGCCGCGGGTGCCGTCACGGTCGCCGGCATGGCCTGGGCCCAGCCGGTGGGCGTTCAGAAGGTCGAGGTCAGCATCGACAACGGGGAGTGGCAGGAGACGCAGCTGTCGACCCCCATCAACGACCAGTCGTGGGTGCAGTGGAAGTTCGACTGGACCGCCGAGGCGGGGACGCACTACATCGCCGTCCGCGCCACCGACAAGCAGGGCAACCTCCAGATCCAGGACCAGGCCCCCATCGCTCCCGACGGTTCCAGCGGCTGGCAGCGCACGCTCGTCACCGTCACGTCGTGATCGGTGCCCCGCGCCACCGGTGATGTCAATCTCTGTCTCACCGGCTTCTCCGCGGGGCATCATCGGGGAATGGTCTCCGCGCGCAATCCGCACCGTCGTGGTGCTCTCGCATGAGCACGGTTCCCGATGAGTCCATCGCCCCGTCGGCCGCGACCACCCATCCCGTGACCGGTATCCGGCGATCCATCCCGCGCGACTGGGACGAACAGGTCGACCTGTTCGCCATCGTCAAGCTCGACAGCGGCGGGTTCGTGCGCGGGTGGAATCTCGGCGCCGAACGCATCAAGGGTTACACCGAGCACGAGATCCTCGGCTCGCATTTCTCGCGCTTCTACCGCGAGGACGCGCGCCGCCGCGGAATCCCCGACCAGCTGCTCGCGGCGGCCCAACGCGACGGGCACGTGGAGGACACGGGATGGCGCGTGCGCAGCGACGGCACGGAGTTCTGGGCGCGTGTGACGATCTCGGCCATCCGCAGCGATCAGGGGCAGGTGCTCGGTTTCGTCAAGATCGTGCGCGACCTCACGAGCGAGAAGCAGGCCGCCGACGAGCGCGAAGCGCTGCAGCGCACGTTCGCCCACGACCTCCTCTCCCCCGTCACCGCCCTGCGCGGCTATCTCGACCTCCTCGGTGAGGAACTGCCCGCCGATCACCGGCTGCTGCGCCTCGCCGGGGAGGCGAGCGACCACATCGTCGCGATGGCGGAATCGCTCATGGCGGACGCGAACTCCCGCACCGAACGCGGCCGCCGACGAGCGAGCGTCGACCTCATCGCGCGGGGCGCCGTCGCGCTCGTCCTCCCCGGGGACGGCCACGGACGCGTGGTGTTCGGGCAGATGGATGCCGTTCCGATCTGCGGTGACGTCCTGGGGCTGCGCCGCGCCGTCTCCAACGTGCTCGAGAACGCCGCGAAGTACTCCGACGACCTCATCCGGGTCGAGACGTTCGAAACCGACGAGGGCGCCTCCGTCCGCGTGAGCGACAGCGGGCGCGGCATCCATCCCGACGACCTCGCGGCCATCACGCAGGAGGGTCAGCGCGGGCGGTTCGCCAACGACGCCGACGGCGGGCGGGGCATCGGCCTGTCCAGCGTCCAGCGCATCGTGAGCGCGCACGGCGGGACCCTGCGGATCGCGAGCACGCCCGGGGAGGGCACGCGCGTGACGATCACCATCCCTCGGGCCGACGACGAGCCCGATCCCGCTCCGGGAGTCTGAGGGCGCCCTCAGTCGTCGGAGGTCGCGAGCTCCGCTCCGGCCGCCTCGATCTCGCTCAGGGCCGCCGCGCTCGAGTCGGGATGCACTCCCGCGACCAGGTCGGTCAACACGCGGACGCGCCGCCCCGCGCCCAGCGCGTCGAGAGCGGAGGCCCGCACGCAGTAGTCCGTCGCGATCCCGACGACGTCGATGTCGCGGATGCCGTGCGCCTCGAGAAGGGATGCCGCCGTCTCACCGTCGTCGGACACGCCCTCGAACAGCGAGTAAGCGGGCTTGCCCTGGCCCTTCTTCAGGTGATGGCTCACGCGCGCGGTGTCGAACACCTCGTCGTAGTCGGCGCCGTACGTGCCGCCGACGCAGTGCACCGGCCACGTGTCGACGAAGTCGGGGGTGGCTGAGAAGTGACCGCCGTTGTCGCCGTCGCCGTCGTGCCAGTCGCGGGAGGCGACCACCAGCGCGTAGTCGTCGGCGTGCTCGGACAGGAAGCGCGAGATGCGTTCCGCGACGGCGTCACCGCCCTCGACCCCGAGCGCCCCGCGCTCGGTGAAGTCGTTCTGGACATCGACGATGAACAGGGCGCGCGTCATGCGTCGAGCCTACGCGTCGATCCCCCGGTACCGGCCCGTCAGCCCCGCGCGAAGAGCACGACGATCGAGACGACGAACGCCACCGCCCCGAGGCCGAGCACTCCCGCGGCCAGGCGGGACACGAAGCGGACCACGGGCGAGTGATGCGTGAGCCGCATGCGATCCGGCGTCCCACGACGGTAGAAGATGTCGGCCATGTCGGCTCGACCCACCTCGACCTCGTCGTCCGCCGACAGCGGCGCCTCGTTCACTCCCCCGTCGGCGTCGAACCAGCGAACCACTCGCCCGCCGTCGACACGTTCGACGACCGCACGCGCGGGCAGCCAGGTGCCATCCGCCAGGAGCAGGCAGACCGCCGCGAAGGCCAGGAGCAGTCCGCCGCCCAACCCGACCCACGTGAAGATCTCGATGACGGCATCGAGGGCGTTCGACACGGGAGCTCCAGCAGGGTCAGCGGGCGGAAGACGGCCGTCACGCGATCGCGGAACGAGGCGGCTTCAGCCTATCGGGAGGCCGCGAGCGTGCACGGAACATCAGAAAGGCCCCCACCCGGTGGAAGCGGGTGAGGGCCTTCGGAGCCGCCTAAGGGAATCGAACCCTTGACCTATTCATTACGAGTGAATCGCTCTGCCGTCTGAGCTAAGGCGGCGTGTGCTCGCTGACGCGTGCACGATCATCTACCTTACATGCTCCGGAGAGCTCCGCGGTACGCGATCAGTAGTCGCCCGTGGCGGAACGGTCGGCGAGGATGTCGCGGCTCGAGGACAGCCCCAGGCGCGTCGCGCCGGCGGCGATCATCTCGTCGGCGGCGGCACGGGTGCGGATGCCACCAGAGGCTTTGACCTCGGCACGGTCGCCGACGGTGCGCTTCATCAGCTCGACGGCGTGCACGCTCGCACCGCCCGCGGGGTGGAAGCCGGTCGACGTCTTGACGAAGTCGGCGCCCGCGGCGACCGCCGCCTCGCAGACGGCCACGATCGCCTCGTCGGACAGGACGGCCGACTCGATGATGACCTTGAGCACCGTCGGGGCCGGGGCCGCGTCGCGAACCGCACGGATCTCGGCTTCCACGACGTCGTAGCGTCCTTCGACGGCCGCACCCACGTCGATCACCATGTCGATCTCGTCCGCGCCCTGCGAGACCGAGAGCTTCGCCTCGGCCGCCTTGATGTCGGCGTGGTGCTTGCCGCTGGGGAAGCCGCACACGACGGCGAGCTTGAGGCCGGCCGGGAGCTCCACGGGCAGGAACGACGGCGAGATGCAGACGCTGTAGGTGCCGAGCTCCGCTCCCTCGGCGATGAGGCGCTCGACGTCGGCACGGGTGGCCTCCGGCTTGAGCAGCGTGTGGTCGATGTAGGTCGCCAGGTCGGCGGTGGGCGCGGTCATCGGGATCTCCTCGTTCGTGACGGATCAAGCCTAGGCGGGGCGGGCGCGGGCGTTACTCGCAGCGCAGACCCTCGGCGGGGACGGTCCCGGCGAGGAGGTAGTCGTCGACGGCGGAGTTCACGCAGGAGTCGCCTTTGTTGTACGCCAGGTGCCCCTCGCCGACGTACGTGACCAGGACGCCCTGCGACAGCTGGTCGGCGAGTGCCTGCGCCTCGCTGTACGGGGTGGCGGGGTCTCCCGTGGTCCCCAGGACAACGATGGGCGGCGAGCCGGGTGCCGTGATGGCCTCGCGTGTACCGGTGGGCGGGGCGGGCCACGCCGCGCACGGATCGGGGCCGATCCAATAGGGGGCGACCACCGGAGCCTGCTCCTCGAGCGCGGCCTGCAGGGCGGGGTCGTCGTCGTCGCCCTCGTCGGGGTAGTCGATGCAGTTGTAGGCGCGCAGCGCCTGCATGGTGTTGTCGGCGTACCGGCCGTCGATGCGGCCGTTGTAGAAGTCGGCGAGTTGGAACGCCACCGAGGCGTCGCCGTTCTGCACGTCGGCGAGAGCCGCGCGCAGATAGGGCCAGCTCTGGTCGCTGTAGAGGGCTGCGACGATCGACGTGACGAGCGAGTCCGCGCCCAGTTGACGGCCGTCGCCGCCGGCGAGCGGACGGGCGTCGACGCGAGCGAGCAGGTTCGACAGGTCGTTCATCGCATCGTCGACGGTGCCCGAGAAGGGGCACTCCGACGTCGTGAGGCAGTCGGCCATGAACGCGCGCAGGGCGTTCTCGAATCCGACGGCCTGCGCGAGACCGCTCTCGCTGCCCGGCAGACTCGGGTCGATGCCGCCGTCGAGGACCATGCGGCCCACCCGCTCCGGGAACAGTCCCGCGTAGGTCGTACCGAGGAAGGAGCCGTAGGAGAAACCGAGGTAGTTCAGCTTCGCGTCGCCGAGGACGGCGCGCAGCAGATCCATGTCGCGTGCGGCGTTCTCGGTCGAGATGTAGGGCAGGATGCCGTCGCTGTTGGCCTCGCAGGCGTCGGCGAAGTCGGCGGCGCGCTGTTCGAGCGCCGCGTCGCGCTCGTCGCTGCCGCGCGCGCCCGGCGGGATGTCGTACAGGAAGCGGTCCATGCCGGCGTCGTCGAAGCAGGTGACCGCGGTGGACTGCCCCACGCCGCGCGGGTCGAATCCGATGACGTCGTAGGAACGCGTCAGCGCCTCGTCGGCGACGAGCCCGAGGGAATCGCGCACCGTGTCGACACCGCTGACGCCCGGACCGCCCGGATTGGTCAGGAGCGAGCCCAGAGGCTCCCCCGAGGTCGCGCGGTGGCGGATGACCGACAGGGTGAGGTCGCCGGCGGACGGGTCGGCGTAGTCGCGGGGCGCCGTGACCGTGGTGCAGTCGAAGCCCGCGCTGCCGCAGTCGCTCCAGGCGAGTGTCTGTCCGTAGTAGGGCAGGAGTGCCTCGTCGACACCCTGGGTCTGCGGGGCGAGCGAGCGTCCCGTATCGGGGGCGACCGGCGGGATTTGGGCGTACAGGCAGCCGGAGAGGGCGAGGACGAGCGTGGCGACACCGGCGACGACCGTCGCGAGGCGGCGGCGCGCGCTCACGGCGCGGAGCCGTTCGCGACGGTGATCATGAGACTCTCCAACGCCAGCAAGGGGGCGGCGTTCTGCTCGAGGTTGCGGCGGGTGACCGAGATGCGGTCGAGCACGCCCAGCGTGCGTGACGGGGTCCATTCGGCGGCCAGGGCGCGAAGAGCGTCGAGACGCTCGCTGTTGACGAGGTCGCCGTCACGGCCGTACTGGATCATCACGACATCGCGGAAGAGCGACTGGAGATCGGTGAGCACCCGGTCGATGCCGTCGCGCAGGCTGCGGGTGGCGCGACGCTTCTGATCGTCTTCGAGGGCGTTCACCTGCCCGCGCACCGAGGGCGGGACCGCGGCCCCCTCGGCGACGCCGAGCATGCGCAGGAGGGCGCGACGCTCTTCGTCGTCGCGGGAGGCGGTGAGCGCCTTGGCGTCGTCGGTGGCCAGCCGCACGATGCGTCCCGCGACGTCGACGGCGTCGCCGATGCCGCGCACGTTCAGCACCGCGGCGAGCGTCTCGGCGCGGCGCGCGCGGGCGTCGTCGTCGGTGGCGAGCCGCTGGGCCATGCCGATGTGGCGCTGCGCGTGTCGCGCGGACTCCTCGGCGACGTCGGCCGGAACACCGGTGCGCTCGACGATGAGGGCCGCCACGTCGGCGACGGAGGGTTCGCGCAGCCGCAGGACGCGCACGCGGGAGCGAATCGTGGGCAGCAGGTCGGCGTCACTGGGGGCGCACAGCACCCAGACCGTCTTCTCCGGGGGTTCTTCGAGGGCTTTGAGCAGCACGTTGGACGTGCGCTCGGCCATTCGGTCGGCGTCTTCGACGACGATCACCCGGTGCCGACCGAGCGAAGGAGCGAACGACGCGCGCTCGACGAGCCGTCGGGCCTCCTCGATGCGGATGACGACCTGCTCGGTGCGCAGCGCCGTGAGATCGGGGTGCGTGCGCGCGAGCACCTGGTGCTGGGCGCGCTCGTCGCCGGGGTCGGCGATGAGCGCCGCGGCGAAGGCGTACGCCAGCGTGGAGCGTCCCGAGCCGGGAGGGCCCGTGATCAACCAGGCGTGCGCAAGGGCGGAGGGGTCGGATGCCGCGGCCCGCAGCGTTCGGACGGCCTCGTCTTGCCCCCACACGGCGTCCCAGGGGAACGGCGCCGCCGCGGCGGCCGGCGGGGACGGGTCGAGCGCGACGGACATGGGTTCCACCCTAACCGCGGGGTCGGACACCGCCGCTGGCGGTCGCCTGTGGATGCGGCGCGGACGGGCGGTCGCGCGCCGTGCTTCCGCGCGGCCCGCAGAGAAGCATGCGCATGATCGTCTGGGCCGGCCCGCGTCGCGAAGGCGCCCCCGTGAGTCCAGACCGGACGGAGAAGACCCGCGGCCCTGCGACCGTCTCAGCCCAGCCGCGCCGCCACGGCATCGCGTACGCGCTGCGCGAGCGCCTCGGCCGGCTGCGTCGCATCGAGGACGAGGAAGCGCTCCGGCTCGGCGGCGGCGAGGGTGAGGAAGGCGGTCCGTACGCGCGTGTGGAAGTCCTCCTTCTCGGCCTCAAGCCGGTCGAAGGGCTTGTCGTCGGCGTCGAGTCGGCGTCGCGCGGCGGCCGGGTCGAGGTCGAGCAGGACGGTCAGGTCGGGCAGGAGCCCGTCCGTGGCCCAGAGCGAGAGCGCGCGCACGTCGTCGGCGTCGAGGACCCGGCCCGCACCCTGGTACGCCACCGACGAGTCGAGGTAGCGGTCCTGGATCACGACGTCTCCGCGCGCGATGGCGGGTCGTACGACGGTCTCGACGTGGTGCGCGCGGTCAGCGGCGTACAGCAGCGCCTCGGCGCGGGGATCGATGTGGCCGCGGTGGTGCAGCACGATCTCGCGGATGCGCACCCCGACGTCGGTCCCGCCCGGCTCGCGCGTGCGGACGACGTCACGGCCTCGATCTCGCAACCAGTCGTCCAGAAGAGACGCCTGCGTGGTCTTGCCCGCGCCGTCGCCGCCCTCGAAGGTGACGAACAGTCCGGGACCACCGGCCGCCGCCGCCCGCGGGGCGTGCAGCGGCCGGTCGCGGTCGTCGGTCACGACTTCTTCGCCGGCGCCTTGCGCGTGGTCGTCGTCGAGCGGGCCGTCGTCTTCGGCGCAGCCGTGTCGCCCGTGGTCGTCTTGGCCGCCGTGCTCTTCGCCGCGGTGGTCTTGGCCGCGGTGGACTTCGCCGCCGTCGTCTTGGTCGCCGTCGTCTTGGTGGCAGTGGACTTGGTCGCGGTCGTCTTGGCCGCGGCCGTCTTGGCCGCGGCCGTCTTCGACGCCGCCGGCTTCCGCGCCGCTGCCGTCTTCTTCGGCGCCGGCCCCTTCGCGCGCTTGTCGGCGATCAGCTCGACCGCCCGCTCGAAGGTGATCTCCATGGCGTTCTCGCCGCGCGGGACCGTCGCGTTGGTCTCGCCGTCGGTCACGTACGGACCGAAGCGGCCGTCCTTGAGCCTGATCGGCTTGCCGCTGACCGGATCGGCGTCGAACTCCTTCAGCGCGCTGGAGGCACGGCGGGCTCCGTACTTGGGCTCGGCGTACCTCGCGAGCGCCTCTTCGAGCGTGATGTCGAAGATCTGCTGCTCGTTGTCGAGCGAACGCGAGTCCGTGCCCTTCTTCAGGTACGGGCCGAATCGGCCGTTCTGCGCCGTGATCTCGGCATCCGTCTCGGGGTCGACACCGACCACGCGCGGCAGCGACAGCAGCTGGAGGGCCGTGCCGAGGTCGATCGTGTCGACGGACATCGAGCGGAAGAGCGACGCCGTGCGCGGCTTGGGTGCGGCTTCCTTCTTGGCGCCGCGCTTCTTCGGGGCCTCGACGACCTCGCCCGTGGCCTGATCGACCTCGTCGGGCTCCTCGGCGTCGACCTCTTGCACGTAGGGACCGAAGCGCCCGTCCTTGACGACGACGAGCTTGCCGTTGTCAGGGTTCTCGCCGAGCACCCGGTCACCGGCGACGGGAGCCTCGATGAGCTCCTGCGCCTTCTCGGGGGTGAGCTCGTCGGGGGCGAGGTCTTCGGGGATGTTGACGATGCGGGGCTTGGCGTCGGGGTCGGCGCCGGGCTCCGTGACCTCGAGGTAGGGTCCGTACTTGCCGAAACGCAGCGTGGCCGTGTCGGTGATGCGCGTCGAGTTCAGCTCGCGCGCGTCGATCTCGCCGAGGTTGTCGACGATGTGACGAAGCCCGACCTGCTTCTCGGAACCGAAGTAGAAGGACTTCAGCCATTCGGTGCGCCGCTGCTCGCCGCGGGCGATCGCGTCGAGGTCGTCTTCAAGGGCAGCGGTGAAGTCGTAGTCCACGAGGTCGGCGAAGTGCTCTTCCAGGAGCCGCACGACGCTGAACGCGAGCCAACTGGGCACCAGGGCCTGACCGCGCTTGGTGACGTACCCGCGATCGAGGATCACGCCGATGATGCTGGCGAAGGTCGACGGGCGACCGATCCCCTTCTCTTCGAGCGCCTTGACCAGGCTCGCTTCGGTGTACCGCGGCTTCGGCGACGTGCTGTGCCCCTTCGGCTCGACGTCGCTGACGCGCAGCTCGTCGCCCACGGCGACCGCCGGCAGCGACTGGTCGGCGTCGTCGTCGTTGCGCTTCTCATCGGCACCCTCTTCGTACGCCTCGAGGAAACCCTTGAAGGTGTAGACGGTTCCGGATGCCGTGAACTCGGCCACCTGCGCACCGGCCTTCACCGTGAGGGTGACGGTGGTCGTCTCGTACTTGGCATCCGCCATCTGGCTGGCGATCGTGCGCTTCCAGATCAGGTCGTAGAGCTTCTGCTCGTCACGATCGAGCGACGACGCCAACGAGGCGGGCGTGCGGAAGGTCTCGCCGGACGGGCGGATGGCCTCGTGAGCCTCCTGCGCGTTCTTCGACTTGCTCTTGTACACGCGCGGGTTCGCGGGGACGGCCTTGTCGCCGTACAGCGCGACCGCCTGAGCGCGTGCTGCCGAGATGGCCTGCCCGGAGAGGGCGACCGAGTCGGTACGCATATAGGTGATGAAGCCCTTCTCGTAGAGCCGCTGTGCGACGCCCATGGCGTGCTTGGCGCTCATCGAGAGCTTGCGACCGGCCTCCTGCTGCATCGTGGAGGTCGTGAAGGGGGCGCGCGGGCTCCGCGTGCCGGGCTTGGCCTCGACCTTGGCGACGGTCGCGGTGCCGGCGGCGGTGATCGCCTCGGCGAGCGCACGGGCCTGCGTCTCGTCGAGCACCACGACGGCCTTCTTGAGCCGGCCGTTGTCGTCGTAGTCGCCGCCGCGGGCGATGGGGGCGCCGTCGAGACGGTTCAGGCGCGTGGTGAAGGACGAGCCCGCCTGGGAGGCGAGGGCTTCGACGTCCCAGTAGGAGGCGGACACGAATGCCATGCGCTCGCGCTCGCGCTCGACGACCATGCGGGTCGCCGCGGACTGGACGCGCCCGGCGCTGAGCGCGGTGCCCTCGCGGCCGGAGCCGACCTTGCGCCACAGCACCGGCGAGACGTCCCAGCCGTAGAGGCGGTCGAGCACGCGGCGCGTCTCCTGCGCGTCGACGAGCGAGACGTCGAGCTCGCGCGTGTGCTCGGCGGCCTCTTTGATGGCGTCCTTCGTGATCTCGTGGAAGATCATGCGGCGGACGGGAACCTTGGGCTTGAGGACCTCGAGCAGGTGCCACGCGATGGCTTCGCCTTCGCGGTCGCCATCGGTGGCGAGCAGGACTTCGTCGGCCCCCTTGAGCGCGCGCTTGAGCTCGGCGACCGTCTTGGTCTTGCGGTCGTTGACCACGTAGAAGGGGTCGAAGTCGTTCTCGACGTCGATGGAGTACTTGCCGTACGCCGCCTTCTTGTCGGCCGGGATCTCTTTCTTCGACGCGAGGTCTCGGATGTGACCGACCGAGCTGAGCACCTCGTAGTCGTCGCCGAGGTATCCCTGGATCGACTTCATCTTCGTCGGGGACTCGACGATGACGAGCTTCTTGCCGTTTGCCACTGGGGTCCTTTCGTCGATGCACACCATACACACGCCTCCCTGTTCGGGATCCGGGAGGACTACGGGCTCGGAGTTTCGGGGGGTCCGGCCCGCGAGCGCGCATCGAATGAGATTCCACCGTACGCCCCGGCGACGGTGATGGTGGAGATGAGGCCCGCGACATCGCACTCTTCCAGCTGCGCTCCGCCCTCTGCGGCGATGCGGGAAGCCAGCTCGCACGGCACCCCCGCGACCGCTCCGCTGGCGACGTCGGCCGCGGCGAGTGCGGCGGCGTCCGCGACGCCCGCCAGCCGCTGGGCGGCGATGGCCGCTCCCCCGACGATCGCGAGGGAGACGGTGAGGCCCGCGGCGACGGCGACGACCCCCACCGTGGAGATCGCCCCCGCCATCAGCGCCCTCCGTCGAGGGCGCAGGCGCGCGCCGACACCGGGGGAAGCGGCAGCGCCACCGGGACGGGGACGGTCGCCGACACGCACACCGTCCCGTCGCGTCGGTCGACCGTGGCGTCACCACCGGCCGAGGCGACGGCGGCGAGCGCTCCGTCGTCGCCTCGGCCGAGAAGCCGCGCGGACTCGGTGACGGCGTGCTGCAGGCGCACGCCGGTCGCCGCGGATCCGAGGACGCCGACGCCGAGCGCGAGGACGACCACCACCGCGGGGAGTGCGACCGCGAACTCGGCCGTCACCGCTCCGCGCTCGTCGAGCGGGCGGCCGATCATTGCACCGTGAGGGCGCGACGGACCAGGTCGGTCAGGATGCCGCGCACCTCGTCGCTGCGCATGATCACGACGAGCAGTCCCGCGAACGCCACGGCGGCCATGGTCGCGATCGCGTACTCGGCGGTGGCTGCCCCGCGCTCGTCGAGGAAGAGGGCGCCGGCGCGGGCGCCGGTGAGCGGGGGCAGAGCGGCGGAGGTGCGGGGACGGAAGAACGGATTCATAGGAGCTCCTCGGGGATATCGGTAGGGCGGTCAGAGAAGAACGGGAGATCGCAGGATGCCGAGCATCATCGGGGCGACCGCGAGAAGGAGAAATGCCGGCAGCGTGCACACCCCGAGAGGGATCAGCAGCCGTGTCGACAACCGGGCGGCGGCCGTGCGGCCGTCGGCGCGGGCGCGGTGGCGTGCGAGCCAGGCGTCGCCGCGCAGGAGTTCGACCGCCGGGACACCCGCGCGCACCGCGAGCCCGAGGGTGGCGTCGACGGCCTCGTTCTCGTCTGCCGGCGACCCCGCGGCGCGGAGAGGGGAAGAAGCGACGACGACGCGGGCACGATCGACCGAGGCGCCGGCGGACAGCGCGACCGCCCACAACTCGGCGCGCAGGCCCCGGATCGCGGGCGGCGGAGACGCCGAGCGCGTCAGCCGCCGGGACCAGAGCCGTCCGGCGATGACGAGCGCGAGACCCGCGCCGAGGCAGGCCGCCCCGAGCGGCTCGGTGGTCAGGACGCCGACCGTGTCGACCCCGAGCGCGGCCCCCATGGGGATGCCCAGCAGCGGCAACCAACCGAGCAGACGCGCGGTGGCCGCGGGTTCGGCGAGCGCGACGCGCACGTCGGCGGCCACCTCTTTCGCGTCCCGGAGGGCGACGGCGACGCCGCGGAGGGTCTCGGCGAGCGGCGCACCGGTCTCGACGGCGACGGTCCACACCGCCGCGATCTCTACCCACGCGTCGCCGCCGCACCGGAGCGCATGACCCACGTCCGCGCCGCGCGCGGCGGCGTCGGCGACCGAGCGGAGGGGGCCGTCGGATGCGCCCGCGGCGAGGTGCGTCCACGCGCCCGCCGGGGTGAGACCCGCCGCGAGCAGGACGGCAAGGCGCATCACCGTCTCGACGGGATCGACGTTGCCGGTGCCCCGGGGGCCGCGGCGCACACGCCGCGCGCCGTCGGGACGCGTGGTCCCTCCGGCTCGCATCACGACCACCGCTCCGGCTGGATGACGAGACGACCGTCGCGGACGAGAGGCCGCCCCCATCCCCCCACGCGACGGCGGCCCGCCGCGCGCTCGACCTGAACGATGGCTCCCACGCCGCTGGCCACCTGGCGCGCCGTGGTCGTGGCATCCATTCCGGAGAGCGCACCGAGTGCCTCGAGGCGGGAGGCGACGTCGATGAGGCTACTCGCGTGGAGGGTCCCGGCACCGCCGTCGTGGCCGGTATTGAGGGCCATGAGCAGTTCGCGCAGTTCCTCGCCGCGGCATTCGCCCACGACGAGGCGATCCGGCCGCATGCGCAGGGCTTCGCGCAGCAGTCGGGCCAGATCGATGCCGCCGGTGCCCTCGATGTTGGGCTGGCGCGCCTCGAGCACCACGTGATGGGGGTGCGCGGGACGCAGTTCGGCGACCTCCTCGATCGTGATGATCCGCTCCCCCACCGGCACGTGCGAGAGCAGGGCGGTCAGCAATGTCGTCTTACCCGCACCGGTCGATCCGGTGACCAGGATGTTCTCCCGGTCGTCGACGAGGGCCTCCAGCTTCTCGCGCTGACGGGTCGTGAACATCCCGCCCCGCTGCAGCGTCTCCAGATCGGGAGCGGCCCACCGGGGCACGCGTATCGACAGGGTGGTTCCGCGGGCGGCGACCGGGGCGAGCACGGCGTGCGCACGGATACCGCCGTCGAGGCGCACGTCGACGCAGGGCGACGCGTCGTCGAGGTGGCGCCCGCCGAGCGCGATCAGGCGGACGGCGAGCCGACGCACCTCGCTCTCGGACGCGCTCCACGAGGCGACGCGTTCGATCCCCTCGCCGCGGTCGACGAACAATCCGCTCTCGCCGTTGACGAAGACGTCGGTGATGGCCGGATCGGCGAGGAACGGCGCCAGGAACGCCAACGCCGGGTCGTCGTTCCACGCGGGAGAGGAACCGACACGGGGCAGGAGCCGGAGAGGTCGAGGCGAAGGCATGCCGGAAACCTACGGACGACCCGGAGTGCTCCGCGGCGGCCGTGGCCGGATCCGTGGACGGGTCCGGGTCGCCGCCGGCTGGGGAGGAACGGCCGCGGCACCAGCGCCATCTCGTGCCGGCGCGGGCGTTCGGCCGGACGGATCGACCCGATCGGGCCGGAAAAAGAAGGGGGCGGCATCCCGTCAGTGGGGGGCGAGGGATGCCGCCACGCGTCGGGGGAAAATTGGGGGGCTCCCCCCGACGCGAGCGCCGGAAGCGATGTTCGGGCGGTAGACAGCGTACGCGGGCGGCAGGGC
The DNA here is from genome assembly GCF_031844085.1 of Microbacterium sp. PRF11. Lineage (NCBI taxonomy): Bacteria > Bacillati > Actinomycetota > Actinomycetes > Micrococcales > Microbacteriaceae > Microbacterium > Microbacterium sp. PRF11. Next base: position 438,890 of record NZ_JAUZUP010000003.1, on the reverse strand, counting down.
GCAGCCAAACGACACGACCTATTCATCGCGATATATCACCTGTTTCCCGGGTCGCGAGATGCCAACTATCGGAGGTGGCCGCTGTCGGAGGCGGTGACTAACGTGACCGCAATGAAGACGTCGCGCACGGTCGCGCGCGTCTCGTGACCGCGAAGGAGCGCCGCGATGAGCAGCCAGATCGACCACCTCCTCACCGAGACCCGCCGGTTCGCCCCGTCGGCCGAGTTCGCCGCCCACGCCGTCGGCGACCGCGCCCTGTACGAGCGCGCAGCCGAGGACCGCGAGGGCTTCTGGGCCGACCAGGCCCGCGAGCTGCACTGGCACACGCCCTTCACGCACGTTCTCGACTGGTCGAACCCGCCGTTCGCGGAATGGTTCGCCGACGGCGAGCTCAACGTCGCCTACAACTGCCTCGACCGACACGTCGAGGCGGGCCACGGCGACCGCATCGCTCTGCGGTGGGAAGGGGAACCGGGCGACCAGCGCAACGTCACCTACGCCGAACTCACCGACGAAGTGAAGCGTCTCGCGAACGTCCTCATCGACCTGGGCGTCGAGCAGGGCGATCGCGTCGCTCTGTATCTGCCGATGATCCCCGAGGCCATCGCCTCGATGCTCGCCGTCGCCCGCATCGGCGCGGTGCACTCGGTCGTGTTCGGCGGGTTCTCCGCCGACAGCCTCCGCGCCCGTATCGACGACGCCGGTGCGAAGGTCGTCATCACGGCCGACGGCGGATGGCGCAAGGGCAAGGTGTCACCCCTCAAGCCCGCGGTCGACCAGGCTCTCGCCGACCGCAACGGTTCCGGCATCCAGGAGACCGTCGAGCACGTGCTCGTCGTCAAGCGGGGCGGCAACGAGGTCGACTGGACCGAGGACCGCGATCTCTGGTGGCACGACGTGGTCCCGCAGGCGGCCGCCGAGCACGAGGCGCAGGCGTTCCCGGCCGAGACGCCGCTGTTCATCCTCTACACCTCGGGCACGACGGGGAAGCCGAAGGGCATCCTGCACACCTCCGGCGGCTACCTCACTCAGGCGGCGTTCACCAACCGCGTCGTGCACGACGTCCACCCCGAGACCGACGTCTACTGGTGCACGGCCGACATCGGCTGGATCACCGGCCACACCTACGTCACCTACGGCCCGCTCGCGAACGGCGCGACGCAGTTGCTGTACGAAGGCACGCCCGACACCCCGCACCCGGGCCGCTGGTGGGAACTCATCGAGAAGCACGGGGTCACGGTCTTCTACACGGCCCCCACCGCCATCCGTTCCTTCATGAAGATCGGTCGCGACGTCCCCCAGAAGTTCGACCTGTCGTCGCTGCGCCTGCTCGGCTCGGTGGGCGAGCCCATCAACCCCGAGGCGTGGGTCTGGTACCGCGAGATCATCGGCGCCGACGAGACCCCCATCGTCGACACCTGGTGGCAGACCGAGACCGGCGCCATCATGATCTCCGCCCTCCCGGGCGTCACCGAGACCAAACCCGGTTCGGCACAGGTCCCCGTGCCCGGGATCTCGATCGCCGTGGTCGACGACCAGGGCGAGCCGGTCGGCAACGGAAGCGGCGGCCTGCTCGTGGTCACCGAGCCGTGGCCGAGCATGCTGCGCGGCATCTGGGGCGACCCCGACCGCTATCGCGAGACCTACTGGGAGAAGTTCGCTGAGAAGGGGTACTACTTCGCGGGCGACGGCGCGCGCCTCGACGACGACGGCGACGTCTGGCTCCTCGGTCGTGTCGACGACGTCATGAACGTGTCGGGCCACCGCCTCTCGACCGCCGAGATCGAATCGGCCCTCGTCGGCCACGAAGGTGTCGCCGAAGCGGCGGTCGTCGGAGCGTCCGATGAGACGACCGGCCAGGCCGTCGTCGCGTTCGTCATCGTCAAGAGCCGCTACCTGAAGGAGCACCCCGTCGAAGGCCTCGGCGATGAGCTGCGCACCTGGGTCGGCCAGCAGATCGGACCGATCGCGCGTCCCCGCGACGTCTACATCGTCGGCGAACTGCCCAAGACCCGCTCGGGCAAGATCATGCGACGGCTCCTTCGCGACGTCGCCGAGGGCCGGGAGGTCGGCGACACGACGACGCTCGCGGACACCGCCGTCATGAGCGTCATCAGCGCCCAGGTGAAGTGAGCGCCCGGTTCCGGATGCCGGCGGGCTGAGCTCGCGGCATCCGGAGCCCTTCCAGCCGAGCGACGGATGCCGCTGCTGTACGTCGGAGACGACTCGCGAGGACGTATCTCGCGCCGATCCTGCCCGCGGGCTCCGGCACCACTCCCCCGGCGTCCTGAGCGCCGTGGCGGAAACTCACGCTCCGAACGACGAAGGTCGCGGGATCAGGCGACGGTGAAGACGACCTCGACCTCGACGGGGCTGTCCAGCGGCAGCACGGGCACACCGACGGCCGAGCGCGCGTGCGCCCCGGTGTCTCCGAACACCTCGCCGAGGAACTCGCTCGCACCGTTGATGACGCCGGGCTGGCCGGTGAAGTCGGGGACGGATGCCACGAAGCCGGTGAGCTTGAGGACTCCGGTGAGGTTGTCGACGCCGCCGACGAGGGCCGCGGCCGCGGCGATCGCGTTCAGCGCGCACTGACGGGCGTACGCCTTTGCGTCGGCGGGGGCCACCAGACCCTCGGATTCCCCGACCTTGCCGGTCGCCGGGAGCGCACCCTCGACCATGGGCAGCTGACCGGAGGTGTAGACGAGGTCGCCGTACCTCTTGGCGGGGATGTAGGAGGCGACCGGGGGCACGACCGCCGGGACGTCGACGCCGAGCGCGGCGAGGCGCTCCGAGACGCTCACTGCTGGCCCTCGAACTGGCGTGCGGCGGTCTCGGCGGCACCGAGCCCGGCGTTGGCCGCGCCCCCGCCGGTGGGACGCTTGAAGTACGCGACGAGGCCGCCTTCGGGACCGGTCACCACCTGCACGAGTTCCCAGCCCTGCTTGCCCCAGTTGTTGAGGATCGCGGCGGTGTTGTGGATCAGCAGCGGCGTGGTGAGGTACTCCCACGTGGTCATGTCGGGCTCCCGGCGGTGGGTCGGAGCGCGCGGGTGTCGCGCGCGGGGATGGACGCGTACGCGCGCGAGCGCACGCCTTCGAGGCATCGCCCAGCAACGTCGCTTAGCATCAAGCCTATGCCCGAGAACAAACGAACGGCTAGCGGTGCCCTCGGCGGCATCGTCGGCCTCGTCGGCCTGAGCGCGGTCGCCGGACTCCTGGTCACCGCCGCCGTGACGCCGGCCATCGCCGTCTCCGGTGCCGCTGCCTCCAGCGCCATCACGCTCTTCGACAAGATGCCGAGCTACCTGCAGCCCGACGAGCTCATGCAGCCGACGACGCTCATGGCGGGTGACCGGGTGCTGGCGAAGTTCTACGACCAGAACCGCTCCCCCGTCACCTTCGACCAGGTCAACCCGGTCATGTACGACGCGATCCTGTCGTCGGAAGACCCGCGCTACTACCAGCACGGTGGTGTCGACCTCATCGGTACGACGCGCGCTCTGCTCAGCAACGCCTCGGGCGGCGAGACGCAGGGTGGATCCTCGATCAGCCAGCAGTACGTCAAGAACGTGCTCGTGCAGCGATGCGAGCGCGACGCGCGCGCCACCGAGGCCACCGAGACCACCGCCGCGATGACCCGCGACGAGGCGCTGCAGCAGTGCGCCCTGGCGGCCGTGCAGGCCGAGGGCGCCGAGGGCTATCAGCGCAAGCTGCAGGAGATGCGCTACGCCATCCAGCTCGAGAAGGAGTACACGAAGGACCAGATCCTTCTCGGCTACCTCAACATCGCCAACTTCGGTGGCGTCACCTACGGCATCGACGCCGCAGCGAAGCGCTACTTCAACGTCTCGGCCGCCGATCTGAACGTCGGTCAGGCCGCGGTCCTCGCGGGCATGGTGCAGAACCCCAACCGCTTCCGCATCGACCGCCCCGACGGCTCGATCGTTTACGGGGACGGCACGTCGGAGAACAAGGCTCCCGACGGTTCCATCGACGACGTTGACCAGGGCACGATCCAGGGTCTGTACACGCTGCGCGACAACGGCGAGATCACCCAGGACCAGCTCGTCGCCGCCGCCGACGGCTACAGCGAGACCAAGGGACGCCAGCTCTACGTGCTCAGCCGCATGGAGGCCGACGGCAAGATCACGCACGAGCAGTACGTGCAGTACGCGGTCGAGCCGATCACACCGCAGATCTCCGAAACCGAGCAGGGGTGCGCTTCCTCGGGTGCCCCGTACTTCTGCCAGTACGTCGTCTCGACCATCCTCAACGACCCGGCTTTCGGCGCCGAGACCGATGACCGTGTCCGAGCGCTGCGCCAGGACGGTCTGACGATCCAGACGACGCTCGACTGGCGCATGCAGGATGCCGCTCAGAACACGATGAACGAGAACGCGCCACAGAGCTATGAGGGAATGAACTTCGGTTCGACCGCCGTGAGCCTCGAGGCCAAGACCGGGCGTGTGCTCGCCATCGCCCAGAACACGAAGTTCACGCAGGATTCCGAGCTCTCGAAGTCAGACCCGTCATACAATCAGATCGTCTTCGCCGGGGACTCGGAGAACGGCGGCTCGATCGGCTTCAGCGTCGGATCGACGTTCAAGCTCTTCACGCTCGTCGATTGGCTCGAGAAGGGCCACTCGCTCAATGAGACGCTCAACGGGCGGCTCCAGCCCGTGCCGAACATGACGAACTCCTGCTATGGGAACTGGGTCAATCCTGGTGGGATCCGCATCAATAACTTCGCTCAGGACCCCGGCTACGTCGGAACGCCCATGATGTTCACGCGCGACTCGCTGAACACCGGATATCTCGCCATGGCCGCCGAGCTCGACCTCTGCGACATCTCGAAGGTCGTCAAGAAGCTCGGCGTGCAGACGGGTGACGGCCGCGAGATCAAGATGGAGAACGCCAACGAGGTCATCGGTAGCGACAACGTCTCGCCCATCGCGATGGCGGGGGCGTTCGCGACCGTCGCCAACGGCGGCAGCCAGTGCCAGCCGAAGGTCATCGACAAGGTGACCACCGCCAGCGGCGAGGAGCGCCCGATCCCCGAGCGCACCTGCACGACCGCCCTCACCCCGGAGATCGCCGCGACCACCGCATACGCCCTGCAGGGCGTCATGGCCCGAGGCGGCACCGGCGTGGCCGCCAACCCCGGCGACGGCACGCCCGTCATGGGCAAGACCGGTACCCACGAGGGTCACGAGACGTGGATGATCGAGTCGTCCACGAACGCCACCACCGCCGTGTGGGTCGGCAACTGGGAGGGCGATGTCGACCTGTTCCGCAAGTACTACAACCGCACCGAGCTGAGCAGCATCCGCTACATCCTGGCCCGCGACATCCAAAGTGCCGCGAACGAGTTCTACGGTGGCGACCGCTTCCCCGACCCGGTGTCCAACCTGTTGCGCACGCAGCAGCGCGATCTGCCGAACGTCGTGGGCCAGAGCATCTCGGCCGCCACATCGACCCTGCAGAACGCGGGCTTCCGCGTGAACGTGGGCGATCCCGTCGACTCGCCCTCGGGTCCCGACACGGTCGCCGCTCAGAGCCCCGGTGGCGGTTCGGCTCCCGCCGGCTCCGTGATCACCTTGAGCCCCGGCAACGGTCAGGGCGCCACGGTGCCGAACGTCGCGGGGCAGAACGTCAACGCGGCCCGCGCCAGCCTCGCCGCGGCGGGCTTCGGCAACGTCTCGATCGGCTCGTGCCAGAGCGAGCCCGGTGCGCCGCCGGAGGGTCAGGTGACCGGCACGAACCCGGCCGCCGATTCCGCGGCCAACAAGAGCACGGCGATCGCCCTCACGGTCGTCGCCCGGCAGTGTCCGTGACGCGCCCGCTCGTGACGGCCGCCCTCGCGCCCCTCGGGGTCGCGGGGGCGGCCGCCGTCGGGGCCGCGGCCTGGGGCATCGGGGTCGAACGGTATCTCTTCACGGTGCGCTACCACGCTCTGAGGGTGCTCCCGAAGGGCTCCGAGCCGATGCGCGTGCTGCACGTCTCGGACGCGCACATGGCGCCGTGGCAGCACCGCAAGCAGGAGTGGATGGCTCGCCTCGTCGAGCTCGCCCCCGACCTCGTCGTCAACACCGGCGACAACCTCGGCCACCGCGACGGACTCACCGGGATCCGCACGGCGTTCGCTCCGCTGCGCGGCGTCCCGGGACTCGTGGTGCACGGATCGAACGACTACCAGGAGCCCGCACCGAGGAACCCGCTACGGTACTTTCTCGGCCCCTCGGGCAATGTGCCCAAGCACAAGCATCTCGACGTCGATGCGCTCGATCGTTTCTTCACCGACGACCTCGGGTGGAGCATCCTCGACGACACGGCCGTCTCGATCGAGATCAACGGCCTGCGCGTCACCGCTTTCGGCGTCAACGACGCGCATCGCCGGTGGGACCACCCCGAGCTCATCCCTCCGGTCCTCGAGGAACTGGATGCCGCCGACCTCACGCTCGGCGTCATGCACGCGCCGTATCGGCGGACGCTCGACACGTTCGTGGACCTCGGCGCCGATGTGCTGCTGGCGGGTCACACGCACGGCGGTCAGGTACGCGTGCCCTTCAGCCGCAAGGCGCTCGTGTCTAATTGCGACATCCCGCTCGAGCAGGCGCGGGGTCTGAGCGAGTGGACGCACGAGGGGCGGACGGTACCGCTGAACGTCAGCGCGGGTCTGGGCCACTCCATCTACGCGCCGGTGCGATTCGCGTGCCGCCCGGAGGCGACGCTGCTGACGCTGCTTCCGCGCTGACCCTCCTGCACATCCCACGAAGGGGCCGATCCATCCACGGATCGGTCCCTTCGGTCGTTTCCGGCGCCGCTCGATGTCGCACGATCGAGGCTCCTCGACCGAAAGGACCTCGAATGCACCACCCTCCCCCGTTCCGGCGCCGACTGCCCGCCTTCCTCGCCGCCGCGGCCGTCCTCCTCGGCGGCATCGGTCTCGCCGCCCCCGCCGCCCGTGCCGCCGACAGGGGTGCCGGCTTCGGCACGTGGGCGCCGTTGTCGAGCACCGGCTGGCACGGTTCGATGCTCGTCGACGGCGTGCACACGTACTGCATCCATCCCGGCCGCCCGGTCGCCACCGACCCGTCGACCGACCACGGGACGACCTCGAACGTCGAGGGTTTGAACGCGCAGCAGCTCGTCTCGATCAACCACCTCGTCAGCACCTACGGACAGACCGGCGACGCCGTGCAGGCCGCCGCCGTCAGCTGGGCGGTCAAGGCGGTCGCCGACCGCGACACCACCCTGCACTCGTGGGGCTACACGGGCGACGACCTCGGCGAGGCGATCGACTACATCATGCGCCGCGCGAGCCCGGAGAACAGCCAGGCCGTGCGCGAGCGCGCACTGCAGTACCTGGCCGAGGCCGAAGCGGTACCGGTGCCGCGGGCGGGCGGCTCGCTGTCGTTGACCACGGCGGACAACGACCCGACGCACGGAACCGTCGTCGCCGACGTGGACCCCGCCGCAACGGGCACCCTGCGCCTGCAGAACGCGGTGTTCGCCGATACCGGCGCACCCGACCGCGGCGACGTCCGCACCGGCCAGGTGTACGACATCGTCGCACCGGCGACGGCCTCTGACGACGGCCGCCCCTACACCGTGCGCGCCGACGCGACGTTCTCCGTGCGACAGGCCGCGATCCGGTACTACACGACGCCCGATCAGCAGGAGTCCGCCGGTCCCGCGGATCCCCTGCGGTTCGACTTGTCGGCTCAGGATGCCGCGCCCCGCCCGGTGCGCTTCTCCCCCCGTATCGAGACCACCGCGCGCATCGAGGACGGTCGATTCGTCGACGAGGTCCGCGTGTCCCCGGCCGACGGCGTCTGGCCACGGCACGAGGACGGCTCGTTCGTCGTGATCTCCGCTACGGCCGACCTCTACCGCACCGGCGCATTCCCGGCTGAGTCGGAAGAGATACCCGCGAACCTCGAGCCGGTGATGACTCTCGACCTGCGCACCGATCCCGCGCGAGGTGCGGGCGCCTACGAGGTGGCCAGCGGGCGGGTTCCCGGACCGGGGGTCTACACGGCCGTCTGGCGGATCGACAGCGCGGCGCAGGACGCCGACGTCGTCCCGCACCTGCCGCCGGGATTCTTCTGGCGCGAGCGCTTCGCAACGCCGACCCAGACGGAGCAGCTCGTCCCGATGCCCCCGGACGACCCGACTCCGACGCCGACGCCCACCCCGACGAGCCCGGCGCCGGCCGTTCCGACCGCTCCCCCCGCGCCTCCCGCCGCGCCCGCAGCCTTGGCCGCGACCGGCGCATCTGTCGCCTCGCTCGGGGGTGCCGGCGGCGCTGCCGCGGTGGTCGCAGGCGTCGGCCTCCTCGCGTGGCGGGCGATGCGACGTCGGGCGACGACGCAGGCCTGACCGGGTGTGCCCGGTCGCGACCGCCCGTCCGCGTCCTGCGGCGGGCGGTCGCATCCCCGCGCCCGTCCCCTTCGGACCTCCGCGAGGTCACATCCCGCACCCGCAACGTCGAGCTCGGCGCGGTCGCATCCCGCACCCGTCACCGCGAGCTCCGCGCGGTCTCCCTGACGCACGCGTGACGCGCCCGGCGCGCCCGTGGTTCGGAGCATGCCTCCGGACGGGGTAGACTTTACTGGTTGCAACGGGGTGTGGCGCAGCTTGGTAGCGCGCGTCGTTCGGGACGACGAGGCCGCAGGTTCAAATCCTGTCACCCCGACCACTGCATCACCAGAAGGGCCCTTCACGGACGTGGAGGGCCCTTCTGCATGTCCGCGAGAGGTCCGCATCGACGAGGTCCGCACCGAGTGCGGATGCCGGCATGCTCCCGCACTCGGTGCGCCTGTATCTCAGGCGTCCTCAGCTCACTTCGACACGAGGGTCAGGGTGAGCGTCGACGCATACGTCCCGGCCGCGACGTTCGCCGGCGGGGCGAACGTCAGGTCGGCGCCCCAGCGTGCACCGGTCAGTGTGGTGCTGACCGCCGCACTGTCGGCGATCTTCTGCGTACCCGCGGTCGACCCGGGGGCGCCGAGCGAGACGCCCGACGGCGGTGCATACCCGGCGGCGGTCGTCGGCACGAGAGTCAGCGTTCCCCGGTCGAGGGTCTGCTCGCCGCGGAAGTCGCTCCAGCTCGCGGACAGCTCCCATCCGCGCAGCACGGCACGGTCATCCACCACCGTGACGATGCCGAGCGGGCGCGTGGCACGGGTCCCGCGAGCGACGGCTCCGAAATCGACCGTCGTCTTCTCGGCCGAGAGCGACCACAGGTCGCTCGCCGTGACCGCGGCGGCCAGATCGAGCGCCTCCGGCCGGTCCTCGCCCGGCGTGATGGGCTTGTCGAACTCACCCCACACGAGGACGGTGAACTCGGCGTCGCCCGGCTGGGTCAGCGCGAGGGTGTGGTGACCCGAGGGAAGAGTCGAGATGTCCACCTCGACGCGTCCGGACGGGTCCGCCTGCACCTGCGTCCCGACCTTGGTCGGCGTGGACCACGCCCAGACGTCGAGCTTCTTCCCGGCGTTCGCCGCGCCCGCCGACACCACCACGGTGCGAGCCCCGGGCGCCGGGGTCGAGACGTCGACCTTGCCGGCGGTGGATCCGGAAGGCTGCGTCGGCGCGACCGGATCGGGCACGTCGGCGGTCACCGCGAGCGTCTGCCAGCCGAGGAGCTCCCCCGTCGACGTGTAGACGGCGATCCGGTACGAACCGGCGGCCACCGCGCGCGGCACGGTGAAGGTCACCGCCCCCGATGTCACCGTCGCCCGGCCCAGACGGGTCGTGCCGGCGAAGAGGTAGGCGTGCAGGTCGCCGCCCTCGGGGGCGGTCGGAACGGTGACGGTCACCGGGTTCGCGTGCTCGACCCGCGCCGGTGCGACGGTCACCTTGTTCTCGGCCGCCGGGGACAACCCCGCCTCGGACGGACGCCACGCGTCGTCGACGCCGATGGTCAGGCTCGTCTTGTACGGAGCTCCCGTGCGGCTGCCGAGCGTCTGCGAAAATGCCAGCGCGTGCAGCCCCACCCCGGCGAGCGGACGATCCAGCACGATCCGCCACGTGCCGTCGGCGCCCACGACCGTGGAGCCGGCGGCGCGATCGTCGACCGTGAGACCGACGGTGGTGCCCGCCGAGCCGGTGCCGGTGACCTCGGCGATGCTCGTTCCCGACGCCTTGACCCCGGCGAGATCGGTGCTCACGGCGAAACCGGAACCGTCTGCGGCGATGTCCTGCCGTTCGAAGAGGAACTGCTGCGGGGCGAGCGCGTGGTCGACGATGCGGGTCTCGCCGATGCACCCGTTCCAGCCGTGCTCGGGCTCGGTGTTCCAGGTGGAGGCGCCCAGGATCCACGGCATGAAGTCGGCCGCCATCATGCCGCCGACCTTCGCGGCGTTGCGCAGCACCGGCACGCCGTCGACGTACATGATGACGGTGCGCGCGCGCGGGTCGCCCACGATCGCCACGTGGTGCCAGCTTCCGGGCATGATTTCACCCGACCACAGGGTGTACGAGTTCTTCGTCTGCGTGTCGGCCGCGGAGAACTGGTATTCGCGCAGGTTGGAGATCCCCAGCCATGCCGCGCCGGCCCCAGCATCCGAGGTGTCGTTGATCCCGATCCACTGCCGGGCTCCGCCCCGAGTGATCGCGGCACCCCAGCGGTTCGCCGCCTCCGTCCAGTCCCCGCTGAGCTGGACGAACGTCTCCACTGTGTAGCCGGATCCGGCCGTGAGGTTCGCAAAGGTGGCCGGGGCGCCGTACTCCGTGGTCAGGTACGACAGGTTGTCCCGTGCGCCGCTGTTGCGGTGCACGTTCGAGAAGCACGCTGCACCCTTGTCCGCCGAGTAGAACGGCACATTGGTGTGGGTGATCGTCAGGTCCTCGGGCTTGTCGTCGGCGTCCGTGGCATCCACGGGGTTGCGGTACATCGGACTCGCTCCGGCGATGTCGGGAATGACGGTGGTGTCGCCCACGGCACCCTCGGGGACCGTCCCGAACCGCCAGTGCGCGATCGTGCCCGCGACGCGGTGGTAGTCCTCGGGCGAGCCCGCCGCCTCCCGGCGGTCCTGCGTCGTACCGGCCGTCCACCCCGTCGAGACGATCTGCTTCGCCAGAGCGGTGAGATCGACGTCGTCGACGTCGGATGCCGCGGGCGCGGTCCAACCGAAGCGCCCGGCGAAGTCGACGTCCATGCGCATGTTCTGTCCCGGTCCCGTCAGCACGGGCGTGTCCGTCGACGTGCGCGAACCGGAGCTCTTCTTCCCGACCCAGGGTGAGACGGTCGACAGCGAGACCGCGTTGCCGCTCAGGTCGAACTCGAGCAGCGACATGATGCCGTTGCCGCCGTCGGCGGCCATCTGGTAATCCGCGAGGATCTCGTAGACGGGATGGCCGGCGTCGTTCGTCAGCGTGCGCATCGTGGAGCCGTGGAAGTGCCCGTTGAGCGTCAGCACGATCTGGTCGTTCTTGCGGATCAGCTTGTCCCAGAGCAGGTCGCCGTACCACCAGCTCTCGGGCGAGACCTGGTCCTGCGCGATGCCGATGATGGCGTGCGACGTCAGGATCACGGGGACGCCCGGCTGGGAGGCGAGGATGCCCTGCGCCCACGCGAAGGTGTCGTCGGAGGCGTTCCAGCCGAGCGACAGGACGATGAACGGTCGCCCCTCGGCGGTGAACCGGTACGCCGAGGAGTACCCGTTCTGGAAGGTGCCGAGCAGCGTGCTGCCGGCCTGGGCGGCGAGTCGCGTCGCGCCGAATCGGGCCAGGTAGTTCGCCGCGTTCCCCGTCGAGGAACGGGCGCTCTGGTCGGCCACGTCGTGGTTACCGGGAATGATCGAGTACGGCACGCGACCGTTCTCGAGGATCTTCATGGCCCGGTCCGCGGCATCCCATTCCCCCGACACCCACTGCTGGTCGACGACGTCGCCCAGCTGTAAGGCGAAGGGGATGTTGAGGGCCGCCTTGTTGTCGACGATCCACTGGTTCTGCACCTCGAACGGGTTGGTGCCGTACTGCGGCATGAACTGCGAGGCGCTGTAGCGGGAGTAGAACTGCGTGTCGGGGAGCACCGGCAGGACGAAGCTCGAACGCGGGGTCGCGGTCGGCGCGGCCGTCGAGGCGGTCCGCGCCTCGGCAGCGGTAGCGGGGGCGGCGGCGCCGACTCCGAGGAGGGATGCCGCCAGAGCGGCGACGGTGGCGAGCGCGGTCGCGGCGCGCACCGAGCGGCGCGGCGAGGGCGGACGAACGGGCAGAAGGGTGTTCACGGGAAGCCTTTCGGGGAGCGGGTCAAGAGGCCGGCGTCGGCTGAGGACCGTAGGCCTCGATCTCCGACAGGGTCATCCAGGTCGCGGAGGACTTGTTGGTGATGATCACGCGCACGCCGGTGGCGACGACGGGCTGCGAGGTGGTCTCGAGCGACAGGTTGGCTGCGGTGTTCGCGACGGGCCAGGTGCCGCCGCTCGGGAGGTTCTTCCAGCCGCCGAGGAGCGTGCGGTACTGCACGGTCACCGCGCCGATGTTCTGCTTGCCGCCGATGTCGTAGACGTTGACGCCGGTGATCTGGCGGGGCTGGTCGAACGAGAAGGACACGCGGTTCGGGTTGACGCGGTTGGCCGAACCACCGCTGCGCCAGTCGGCGAAGCCGGTCACGCTGCGGTTGCCGTCCGTGAGCGCGAGAACCGTGGAGTCCTTGGCGAGGTAGTCGACGTGCACGCCCGGCTGACGCAGCAGGTTGACGCGCTGTGCGGCGCTGAGAGTGATGACGAGTCGAGCGGCGAACGCGGTCGAGGTCGCCGGCACGACGACCGTGCCGGGGGCGGCCAGCGTCGAATCGGAGACGGCGCTCCAGTTCCACGTGATTTGCTCGGTCACGCGCGCACCGGTGTCGCCGATGGGACGCGACACCGTCCGCGGGGCGCGCATCTGCAGCTCCTTCACCGTCGCCCCGGCGTAGGAGGAGAGCGTCGAGTCCGTCGCGTCACCAGGGGCACCGATCGCGAACGTGACCGAGAGGTCGACGTTCTCCCCGAAGAAACCCGTCGACGTGCCGGACACGGTGACCGTCCCCGCGCTGTTCCACACCGACGGATCGGGCATGCGCCAAGCCACCGTGGTGAGGGGCGTGGACATCCCCCAGCTGTACTGCGCGGAGAGCCCCGTCGGCATCGCGGGCACCGCGCCCGGAGCCGCGACGACGGTGCTGGTGGCGACGGTGGGGACGAGGGAGCGCAGACGCCACTGCTGCACGGCCGCACCGGCGGTGTTCAGCGTGTAGGTCTGCACCTCCGATCCGTCGGCGGTCTTCCAGTTGTACAGATCGAGCGCGGCCGCCTGCCCGTCGGCATCCTTCTGCACGTTCACCAGGGCCACCGCACCGTTGCCGGCGTCACGCGCCTCCCACTGTGCGTAGGGGTCCTTCGCCGCGTCCGCGGCGGAGGTGGTGGTGAGGTAACGGAACGTCGAGACGTCGTTGCGCGAGCGCGCGAGGGCGCGGTCGTTCTGATCGGCGATGACGAAGACGTTCGTCGCGCCTGCCACCGGGTACAGCCGCAGTGCTTGAGCGCGCAGCGCCGCGGCATCCGAGGTGCGCATCGACTCGATGGCGGCGGCCGCCCGCTCGGTCGCGCCGGGGGCGCTGGAGACCTGCGCGTTCGGGTCGCCGATCTGCGCCACCTTGCCGGTGGCGTGCGCGCTCTCGAGCAGGGTCGGCTGCGCGGCGCCCAGGCCGGCGTAGGTACCGCCCGAGGCCGCCGAGACCGCGCTGCTGAGAGAGGCGGCGACGGCCGGCGAGACGGCGGCGAGGGTGACTCCGACCACCACGGCGACCGCGGCGACGGTCCGGGGATTTCGGAGGGACAGACGTTTCATCGAGGAGGGGTCCTTTCGCGACGATGCCCCCTGCTGCCGGGGGCGCGGCGAACGTACCGACGCCGAGAGGAGTCCCCGTGGTTGCGAGGTATACCGCGGGTGAATGCGACACCGCCGAGGCATGGCCACGTCAACATGTGGTGTCGGGGGCAGCCGCAAGGGCCGGATATCATGGACGGCGGACCTCCGCCCGCTGCCCGCGGACTCGAGGCGCGGACGCGGCGTGGACCGCGGCGCCGTCGAGGGTCCCTCTTCCCGCCTGACAGGAGCACCGTGTCCGACGCCTCGCCCCGCCTCGTCGCCTTCGATCTCGACGACACCCTCGCCCCCTCGAAGACCGCGATCGACCCCCGCATCGGTGACCTGCTGCTCGCCCTCGCCGAGCGCGTCGAGGTCGCCATCATCTCTGGCGGTCAGCTGCAGCAGTTCCGCAGCCAGGTGGTCGAGCGCCTGCCCGAGGCCTCGCCCGAGCTGCTGACGCACGTCCACCTCATGCCCACATGCGGCACGCAGTACTACCGCCTCACGCCCGCCGGCATCCGGACGGTCTACGCGCACCCGCTGACCGACGACGAGAAGCAGCGCGCCCTCGCCGCCGTGCGCGAGGAGGCTGAACGACTCGGGCTGTGGGAGGCGGAGCCCTGGGGCGACATCCTCGAGGACCGCGGGTCGCAGATCACGTTCTCCGCGCTGGGCCAGTCGGCTCCGCTCGAGGCGAAGATGGCGTGGGACCCCACCGGCGAGAAGAAGAACTCCCTTCGCGAGGCCGTCGCCGCTCGCATCCCCGACCTCGAGGTCCGCTCCGGCGGATCGACCTCGGTCGACATCACCCACCGCGGGATCGACAAGGCCTACGGGATGAACAAGCTCGCGGAGGCCACCGGCATCCCCCTCGACGACATGCTCTTCGTCGGCGACCGCCTCGACCCCGACGGCAACGACTACCCGGTCCTGGCCATGGGCGTCGAGTGCCAGGCGGTGCACGGCTGGGAGGACACCGCCGCGTTCCTCGACAAGCTCATCCCGACGCTGCCGGAGCGTACCGCGGCCTGAGCACCCGTCTTCGCGAAAGAGCCGGTCCTGACGCGTTCGGAACCGGCTCTTTCGCGTCAGAGGATCTGACCGATGGGCTCGCGCTTCTCGGCCTGGAACCGGTCCTCCGTGCGCCCGTACGCCCAGTAGCCCGACAGCGACACCTGGTCGCGGGCGAGACCCCAGCGCGAGAACACGAGATCGCGCATCGCCTTCATGGCCTCGCGCTCGCCGTGCGCGAAGACCTGTCCGCGCCCGGGAAGGGGATGCCACCGCCCCACCGCCTCGGCGAGGACGGGCGTCGCGCCGGCCTCGGCGTCGCCGCGGTGCACCCACGTGACCTCGACGCCCGACGGCGCCTGCAGCGACACCTGCTCGTCCGGGCTCTGCACCTCGAGGAACGCCGCGCCGGCGGCATCCGGGGACAGCGCCTCGAGGGCCCGGGCGATGGCCGGCAGCGCCGACTCGTCGCCGATGAACAGGTGCCAG
The DNA here is from genome assembly GCF_031844085.1 of Microbacterium sp. PRF11. Classification (NCBI taxonomy): domain Bacteria; kingdom Bacillati; phylum Actinomycetota; class Actinomycetes; order Micrococcales; family Microbacteriaceae; genus Microbacterium; species Microbacterium sp. PRF11. The sequence continues at coordinate 423,528 of NZ_JAUZUP010000003.1, read as the reverse complement.
TCTGCCGCGGAGTCGGGGGCGTAGCCGCCGCCGGGAGAGGACACGACGAGCCGGTCCCCCGGCTGGGCGCGCGCCGCCCACGGGCCTGCGAGGCCCTCGTCGCCGTGGACCACGAAGTCGATGGTCAGCTCGTCGCCGTCGACGGCGCGCACCGTGTACGTGCGGGTCACGGGGAGGTCGTCGGCAGCGAGCGTCTCGCGCAGCGCGGCGAGATCGTAGGGCGGCTCGAGACCCAGCTCGGGCTTGACGAAGGTGATCTTGACGTACGCGTCGGTGTGCGGGCTCTCGCGGAACGCGACGAGACCCTCGCCCCGGGCCCGGATGCGCACGAGGTGAGGAGTCAGTCGCTCGGTGTCGACGACGTGCAGGACGTGCTGGGGGCGCGGCGGGCGCGCGGGACGATCGGTCACGGTGTTCCTCTCACTCGTTCGCGGTACGCACCGCGGCACGTGCCGCTTCGCCGACGGCGCCGTCGGCGGCATCGCCCGGGCTGAGAGCTTGCGCGACCTCGGTGTAGTAGTCGGTGATGTGCGCACGGACCGTCTCGCGCGCGTCGACCGCGTCGCCACGCGAGACGGCGTCGACGATGTGCCGGTGCTCGCGGCGCAGACGTTGGGCGACGTCCGCCCAATCGTCGAGACGGGCGGCACCCGCGCTCGTGTACGCCTCGATCGAGCTGCGCAGCCCCGCCATCATCGCCGAGACGACGGCGTTGCCGGACGCCTCGGAAAGCGCCTGATGGAACCGCGCGTCGAGAGCGAGGAACTCCGCGGGAGCGAGGTCGTCGGCATCCATGGCATCCAGGATGCCGATGATCTCGGTCAGATCGGCGGACGTCTGCGCGAGCCGCTCGGCCACGTCGCACTCGAGCACGATACGCGTGCGGACGACATCGGTGAGGGGGAACCCGTTCGCGGCCACCTGCAGGCGCAGGAACGCCGCGAGGCCGCCGCGCGGGGTCGTCACGATCATCGCGCCGGCCGTCGGACCCGACCCGGTCGCCGTGCGGACCACGCCCAGCACCTCGAGCACGCGGACGGCTTCACGAACGCTGGAGCGTCCGACGCCCACCTGTGCCGCGAGCTCGCGCTCGGGGGTTAGGCGATCCCCCGGCGACAGTCGACCGTCGCGCAGATCGCCCTCGATTCGTTCGAGCACAACCTGCCACGCCCGTTGTGCGGTGTCGGCCATGGCATCCCCCGTTCGACCGGTCGTGACGGTGTGGCCGGACCACACCACCCTACGCGCGGATCGTCAGGCGTCGGCGGCCGTGGCGTACCCGGCGGGGTTCGTGGTCTGCCAATTCCAGTAGTCGCGGCAGGCGTCGTCGATCGTCAGACGCGTGCGCCATCCGAGCACCTCGCCCGCCTTGGCGGGGTCGCAATACGTCGCCGCTACGTCGCCCGGGCGGCGGTCGAGCATCTTCTTCGGCAGCTCGTGGCCGACGGCCTTCTCGAACGAGGCGACGAGCTCGAGCACGCTCACCGGACGCCCCGTGCCCAGGTTGAACACCCGGTGGCCCGGCTGCGCCTGCTCGAGGGCGGCGACGTGCCCCTCGGCGAGGTCGACGACGTGGATGTAATCGCGAAGGCCCGTACCGTCGGGGGTGTCGTAGTCGGAGCCGAAGACACCGATCTCGTCGAGGCTGCCGATGGCCACGCGCGAGACGTACGGCATGAGGTTGTTCGGGATGCCGGCGGGGTCCTCGCCGATCAGACCCGACGGGTGCGCGCCCACCGGGTTGAAGTAGCGCAGGACCGTCACGTTGAGCTCGGGGTTCACGCGTGCCACGTCGGCGAGGACGACCTCGTTCATGCGCTTGGACTTGCTGTACGCGTTGGAGAGGTCGATGCTCGTCGTCGACTCCTCGGTGAAGGGCAGATCGGCCGGGTCGGAGTAGACGGTGCCGGTGCTCGAGAAGACGAACGACCGGATGCCGCGCGCGATACCGACCCGCAGCAGCGCGAAGGTCGTGTCGAGGTTGTTGGAGTAGTACTCCAGCGGCTTCTGCGTCGACTCTCCCACGGCCTTGAAGGCGGCGAGGTGGACGATCGCGTCGATCGGGCCGTGCGCGTCGAACGCCGAGGCGACGACCGCCTCATCGGCGGCATCCCCCACGATGAGGGGGGCCGGCTTGCCGGTAATCTTCTCGACCCGCTCGGCGGCGACCGCGTGCGTTCCGGACAAGTCGTCGAGGAGGACGACGTCATGACCGGCTTCGAGGAGGGCGACGGCGGTGTGGGTGCCGATGTAACCGGCACCGCCGGCCAGGAGAACGCGCATGCCTCCAGGCTATCGCTCGGCGGGTGGGGTCACCGTCCGTCGAGGCGCCCGCCGGACTCGCGCAGGTAGCAGGCCGCGCACATCGACTCGTACGTGACCTCGCCCTGGATCTGCCCCTCGTCGATCGCGACCTGGTCGCCGTCGAAGACGAACCGACCGCCGACGAGACGGGCGTTGAAGATCGCCTTGCGTCCGCACCGGCAGATCGTCTTGAGCTCCTCCAGGCTGTGCGCGATCTCCATGAGCCGCGCCGATCCGGGAAAGGCCTCCGTGCGGAAGTCGGTGCGGATGCCGTAGGCGAGCACCGGGATGCCGTCGAGCACGGCGATGCGCAACAGATCATCGACCTGGCCGGCGGTGAAGAACTGCGCCTCGTCGACGAGCAGGCAAGCCACCGGCGCGTGGCCGGCGGCCGCGTGGAACACCGCGCGCAGATCGTCGTCGGCGGCCACGAGGAAGTCGACGGGACGGGTGACACCCAGTCGGCTCTCGATCTGATCGGCGCCCTTCGTGTCGATCTCGGGCTTGGCGAGCAGAACGCGCTGTCCGCGCTCCTCGTAGTTGTACGCCGCCTGCAGCAGGGCCGTGGACTTGCCCGAGTTCATCGCCCCGTAGCGGAAGTACAGCTTCGCCACGCGGGACTCAGGGGTTGATCGCGAGCGCGTGAGCGGTGGCATCCAGCTCTTTCCGCGCCATCTCGGGACGCGTGTTGAGCGTCTCGCCGTAGCTGGGGATGAGGTCGCGCAGGCGCGGCTCCCACTCGGCCATGCGCTCGGGGAAGCACTCCTTGATGAGGCCGAGCATGATCGACACCGCGGTCGATGCACCCGGGGAAGCGCCGAGGAGCCCGGCGATCGAGTGGTCGGCGGAGGTGACGACCTCGGTGCCGAACTGCAGCACGCCGCCCTTGGCCTTGTCGCGCTTCATCACCTGAGCACGCTGACCGGCGTCGAGCAGCTCCCAGTCCTCGTCCTTCGCGGTCGGCATGAACTCGCGCAGGCTGTCGACCTTCTTCGCGTGGGTCTTCAGCAGCTCGCTGACCAGGTACTTGATCAGGCTCGGGTTGTCGACGGCGACCTTCAGCATCGGGAAGATGTTGTGCGGGCGAACCTGGGTGACGATGTCGAGCATCGAGCCGTTCTTGAGGAACTTGGGGCTGAAGGTGGCGAACGGCCCGAACAGCAGCGCCGCCTCACCGTCGACGACGCGCGTGTCGAGGTGCGGCACCGACATGGGCGGGGCTCCGACCGACGCCTGGGAGTAGACCTTGGCCCGGTGCTTCGAGACGATGTCGGGGTTGGAGGTCTTCAGCCACTGCCCGCCGATCGGGAAGACGCCGTAGCCCTTGATCTCGGGGATCCCCGAGCGCTGCAGGAGCTTGAGCGCCCACCCGCCCGCGCCGACGAAGACGAACTTCGCGTTGATCGAACCGGGTGTGCCGCCGATGACGTGGCGGTACGACACCTCCCACGACCCGTCTTTCTGCTTCTTCAGCTTCTTGACGTCGTGGTTCGTGGCGACCTCGACGCCCTTCTCGCCCAGGTTCGCGAAGAGCTGGCGGGTGAGGGAGCCGAAATCGACGTCGGTGCCGGCGGGAACGCGCGTGGCCGCGAAGGGCTCGTCCTTCTTGAGACGCTTCTGCATGAGCAGCGGCGCCCACTGGTTGATGACGCGGGAGTCCTCGCTGTATTCGATGCCGGCGAACAGCGGCTGCTCCTTGAGCACCTCGTAGCGCTTGCGGAGGTAGGCGACGTCTTTCTCGCCGCGCACGAACGTCATGTGCGGCGTCGCGTTGATGAACGTCGACGGCTCGTCGAGCACGCCCTCGGCGACGAGTGACGCCCACAGCTGACGGCTCTGCTGGAACTGCTCGTTGATCGCGACGGCCTTGGCCGGGTCGAGCGAACCGTCTTTGCCCTCGGGCATGTAGTTGAGCTCGCACAGCGCCGCGTGACCGGTGCCCGCGTTGTTCCACGCGTTCGAGCTCTCTTGCGCGACGTCGCTGAGGCGCTCGAGCACCGCGATCTTGAGATCGGGCTGGAGGTCTTTCAGCAGCGTGCCGAGAGTCGCGGACATGATGCCGCCACCGATGAGCAGAACGTCGACGTTTTCAGTCACCCGACGATTCTAGGTGCGAGCCGAGAGGTGTCTCGACATCAAGAGAACCAGCGGTTCGATGTCGAGACACCTTGCGGTCACGCGGTCGCGAGGCGCTGGTGCGCGACGACTTCGGCGATCTGGACCGCGTTGAGCGCGGCGCCCTTGCGGAGGTTGTCGTTGCTGATGAACAGCACGAGGCCCTTGCCCTCGGGGGCCGACTGGTCGGCGCGGATGCGGCCGACGTAGCTGGGGTCGGTGCCGGCGGCCTGCAGGGGCGTGGGCACCTCTTCGAGGCGCACGCCGGGGGCGTCCGCGAGGAGCTCGCGCGCCCGTTCGGGCGTGATCTCACGGGCGAACTCGGCGTTGATGCTGAGCGAGTGGCCGGTGAAGACGGGGACGCGGACGCACGTGCCGGCGACGCGCAGGTCGGGGAGCTCGAGGATCTTGCGGCTCTCGTTGCGCAGCTTCTTCTCTTCGTCGGTCTCGTTCAGGCCGTCGGCGACGAGGTTGCCCGCGAACGGGATCACGTCGAAGGCGATCGGCGCGACGTACTTCTCGGGCTGGGGGAAGTCCAGCGCCGAACCGTCGCGCACGAGGCGCTCGACGTCGCCCTGGGCGAGGACGCCCTCGACCTGGCCGAGGAGCTCCTGCGCGCCGGCGAGGCCGGAGCCCGAGACCGCCTGATAGGTGCTGACGATGAGGCGTTCGAGGCCGGCCTCGGCGTCGAGCACCTTCAGCACCGGCATCGCGGCCATGGTCGTGCAGTTGGGATTGGCGACGATGCCCTTGACGGCCTGGTCGATCGCGTGCGGGTTGACCTCGCTCACGACGAGGGGGACCTCGGCATCCATGCGCCAGGCGCTGGAGTTGTCGATGACGAGCGCGCCCGCCTCGGCGAAACGCGGGGCGTGGGCGCGGGAGCCGGTGGCGCCGGCCGAGAAGAGCGCGACCTCGACGCCCGAGGGGTCAGCGGTGGCGACGTCCTCGACGACGACGGAGTGCCCGGCGAAGTCGACCGAGGTGCCCGCGGAACGCGCCGTCGCGAACAGGCGCAGCTCGCGGATCGGGAAGTCGCGCTCGGCGAGGATCTCGAGCATGACGGTGCCGACCTGACCGGTGGCGCCGACGACGGCGAGGGAGAGTCCGGAATCGGAGATGCGGGTCATGCGAGTTCCTCGGGTGTGTTCGGGTGAGCGGATGCCGCGACGGCGGCGTTCGGGTCAGACTAGCGCGGGGCGCTCACGCCGCCTGCACTCCGGAGAATCGGTCCGGAATGCGGCGCGAGTTGGCGGAATTCCACCGCCCCCGAGCCTCCGCGGCGGGAAACTCAGGAGTTCCGCGAACGGCGAAGCGGGCACGCCGCACAAGGAGGAGAGGCGGGTCAGCGCCCGGTGCCGGCGTGCACGGTGGCCTCGGCGTCGCCGTCGAGACCGTACGCCGTGTGCACCAGACGCGCGGCTTCGGCGAGGTCGACCCCGCGCACGACCACCGAGATGCGGATCTCGGACGTCGAGATCATCTCGATGTTCACCCCGGCCAGGCTCAGCGCCTCGAACAGGGTGGCCGAGACGCCCGAGTGGGTGCGCATCCCGGCACCGACGACCGACAGCTTGCCGATCTGGTCGTCGTGCACGAGGCTCTCGAATCCGACCTCGGCCTGCTCCCCGGCGAGCGCCTTGAGCGCCGTCGCGGCGTCGGTCTTGGGCAGCGTGAACGAGATGTCGGTGCGGCTGGTGGCCGCGGCCGAAACGTTCTGCACGATCATGTCGACGTTCGCGCCGGACTTCGCGACGATCTTGAAGATGTCGGCGGCCTTGCCGGGGACGTCGGGGACGCCGATGACGGTGATCTTCGCCTGGCTGAGGTCGGTGGCGACGCCGGCGACGATGGGCTCTTCCATGGCTTCTCTTTCGGGGACGAGGGGGGAGGTCTTCGAGGAGTCGAGCACCCAGGTGCCCTCGCTCGAGCTGAACGTGGAGCGGGCGTGGATGAGCACGCCGTGGCGCCGCGCGTATTCGACCGCGCGGATGTAGAGGACCTTCGCGCCGTTGGCGGCGAGTTCGAGCATCTCTTCGCTGCCGACGCGCTCGAGCTTGCGCGCCAGCGGCACCACACGGGGATCGGCGGTGAATATGCCGTCGACGTCGCTGTAGATCTCGCACACGTCGGCGTTCAGCGCCGCGGCCAGCGCGACGGCGGTGGTGTCGGAGCCGCCGCGGCCGAGCGTCGTGATGTCGCGGGTGTCGCGGTTGAAGCCCTGGAAGCCGGCGACGATGACGATCGCGCCCTCGTCGAGCGCCTCGCGCAGGCGCACCGGCGTGACGTCGACGATGCGGGCCGCGCCGTGCGTGGCATCCGTGATCATGCCGGCCTGGCTGCCGGTGAAGGAACGGGCCTCGAAGCCCATCGAGTGGATGGCCATGGCCAGCAGCGCCATCGAGATGCGCTCGCCCGACGACAGCAGCATGTCGAGCTCGCGGGGAGCCGGGATGGGCGCGACCTGACCGGCGAGGTCGAGCAGCTCGTCGGTGGTGTCGCCCATGGCGCTGACGGCGACGACGACCTCGTGGCCGGCGCGGCGGGTGTCGACGATGCGCTTGGCGACGCGCTTGATGCTCTCGGCGTCGGCGACGGAGGAACCGCCGTACTTCTGGACGATCAGAGCCATGAGGGGAACTCCCGGGGAGGTCGTGCGTCGGGATGCCACGACGGGGCGCTCGTGCCGCGCCCGAGGATCATCCTAGAGGCGCCCGCATTCCCGCCCCGTCATGCGAACGCGCAGCGGCGCGCGGTTAGGATCGTGGGGTTCCACCCCCTCCCCCTGGAGCGATCCGCATGCCGCTCTCCCCCGGTCATTGGTTGACGTCGCTGCGACGACTCGTCCACACCGACGACGAGGCGGCGTCGCTCGACACGACGCTGCTGCCGGTCATCGACGAGGCGCTTGCCACCCGCATCCTCGACCTCGCGATCCGCATCGGCGAGACGATGCTCGTCGTCGGCGCCCCGGCCAACGAGGTGACGCTGACGATCGTGCGGGTGTGCGGGGCGTACGGGCTCGATCCGGTGCACGTCGACGTGACGTACAACTCGATCACGATCGCGCACAGCCGTCCGGGGGCGAGCCACCCGACGACGCTGCTGCGGGTCGTGCGCGGCTCGGTCCCCGATCACGCCAAGCTGCAGCGTCTGCAGGCCCTGGTCACCGAGATCACCGGCGGTCTGGCCCTCGACGACGCGATCGCGCGCTGCCGCGCCATCCGGCGTCTGCCGTTCCGGTACCGCCCGCCGATCGTCATCGCCTCGCAGGCGTCGCTCGCCGCGGGTGTGGCGATCATGTTCGGGGCGAACTGGCTCGCCCTCGTGCTGTCGTTCCTCGCCGCGGCCCTCGCGGCGACGACGCAGTACGTGATGGCGCGAGCCCGTGTGCCGTACTTCTTCGCGCAGATCGCCGGCGGCTTCGTCCTCACCGTCTTCGCCGCCCTGTCGCCCCTGCTGCGCTACACCGGTCTCGATGCGGCCGCGGCGATCCGACCGTCGGTGATCGTGGCATCCGGGATCGTGCTGATGCTCGCGGGCCTCACCGTGGTCGGTGCGGCCCAGGATGCCATCGACGGCTTCGCCCTGACCGCGACGGGACGCATCCTCGAACTGACCACGCAGACGCTCGGCGTCGTGCTGGGCATCCTCGCCGGTCTCGAGACGGTGCGCGTGATCGGGATGGGGATGTCGCCGCCGTCGAACGCCCTGCCGCTGGGTCCGGTGTCGGTGCAGTTCGTCGGGGCCGCGGTGATCGCGATCGCCGTGGCGGTCTACAACGGCGCGGGCGCGCGCATCGTCGTGGTCAGCGCCGCCCTGAGCCTCGTGGCCTGGGCCGGGTACGTCGCCGCGACGGGCGTCGGCTTCGAGGTGGCCGCGGCCAGCGGCGTGGGCGCGTTCGTCGGCAGTTTCGCCGGCATCGTCGTGGCCTATCGGCTGCACGTCCCCTCGGTCGCCATCACGACCGCGGCGATCCTCCCGCTCGTGCCCGGTGCCGCGGTGTTCCGCGGCCTGCTCGGGATCGTGGAGTCGGGCGAGGACGCCGCGGTGCTCATGACCGGCGTGACGACGCTCGCCGGCGCGGCGACGATCGGTATCGCCCTGGCCGTGGGCGCGTCGCTCGGCATCTATCTCGGCCAGCCGGTGCGCGCGACGCTGTCCAGCGTGACGCGGGTGCGCGCGCGGGCGCGGGGCTAGCCTCGGGATGCCACGCCCCCGCGCCGCACGGGGCGTGGGTCGTGGCATCCCGGGACTTCACTGCGGGCTCACCCGAAGCGACCGTTCACGTAGTCGTAGGTGCGCGGGTCGATCGGCGAGTCGAACATCGCCTCGGTGTCGCCGTGCTCGACGATGTGGCCGGGCTGGCCCTGCGAGGCGAGGAAGAACGCGCACTGCTGCGACACGCGCTGCGCCTGCTGCATGTTGTGGGTGACGATGACGATCGTGAGCTCCTTCTGCAGCTCACCCATCGTCTCCTCGATCACGCGCGTGGAGGTGGGGTCGAGGGCCGAGCAGGGTTCGTCCATCAGCAGCACCTTCGGCTTGATCGCCAGGGAGCGCGCGATGCACAGGCGCTGCTGCTGGCCGCCGGAGAGCCCGCCGCCGGGGGCGCGCAGGCGGTCCTTGACCTCTTTCCACAGACCCGCCGAGGCGAGCGAGGTCTCGACGAGGTGGTCCTTCTCGTCGCGCGAGGCGCGCAGCCCCGTGAGCTTGAGCCCCGCGATGACGTTGTCGTAGATCGACATCGCCGGGAACGGGTTGGGCTTTTGGAAGACCATGCCGATGTGCTTGCGCGCGTCGATCAGGCGGTGCCCCGGGTCGTAGATGTCGTCGCCGTCGAGACGCACCTCCCCGGCGAGGGATGCCGAGGGCACCAGCTCGTGCATGCGGTTGAGGATGCGCAGGAACGTCGACTTGCCGCAGCCCGACGGGCCGATGAGGGCGGTGACCTGCCCGGCGGGCATGGTCAACGAGACGTCGAGGAGCACCTGGTGGTCACCGAACCACGCCGAGATCGACCGCGCGTCGAGCTCGGACAACGCACGAGGTTCGCCCGCCGGCCGTTCGAGAGTCGCCACGGGCGCCTCCGCGAGCGCCACGGTCGCACCGACCACGGGAGGCGCGGGGGGCGCGAATGCGGGCACGGACGACACGCCGACCGGGAGGACGTCGGTCCGGTCGTCGGGGGCGGACGGCTCGCGGCGGCCGAACAGGCGCGTGGTGCGACGGGATCGACGGGCGATCTCGGCGACGGATCCGGCCGGGGCGGCGGTCCTCGTCGGCGCCGCGTGCTCGACCCGGGTGAGCATCTCGAGCTCCTCCGTCGTGACCACGTCGGTCATGTACGGATCGGCGAGCGCGTCGGCCGGGCTCATCACATCGGTGACGAACGGGTCGAGCGGGCCCTCGGTCGCATCGCTGCGCAGGGCGTCGGAGAAGAGCGCGTCCGGGCGGTCGCGGTCGTCGGATTCGGGGTCTCGGGTGGAGGACATGCGGGCTCCGGTCAGAGGAGGTTGGGAAGAAGGCGGATGAGCTGATCGGACACGAAGACGCTGCCCAGCAGCAGGACCGGGGCGAACACGACCCAGGTCTTCTGCCACCCGACGCGTCGGTAGGCCCAGACGGCGACGAACTCGGCGAGGACGAGGAACTGCAGAGCGAACACCAGCGCCCACACCGTGGTCAGGTCGGTCGCGAGGGGCCGCGCTTGCGGCGGCAACGTCATCGACGTGGTCTGGCGCGCCCCCGCGGGGAAGGCGTCGCCGGTGGCTCTGGCATCCACGTAGGCGACCCCCGACGGAAGGTACGGGGCTCCGCGCGCGGACAAGAGGATGAGGCGGCTCTCGCCCTTCACCGGCGCGGGGGGCGTGGGGTCGCCGGCGTACCGCACGCCGAGGACCGCGAACTCCTGCTCGCCCTGCCCGGTGCGCACCGTGAAGGTCTCGCCGGGCTGCAGCGTCTGCAGGCGACCGAAGGGGCCGCCGAAGGCCGCGGTGCGACCCATCAGGACGCTCACGCCGGCCTGGCCCGGCAGCACGGTGTCTCGACGATGGCCGGGGCCCTGCATCAGCACCCCCGAGGTCGTGCCCTCGGAGACCACCTCGTCGATACCCAGCTGCGGGATTGACAGCAGCGCCACGGGCGCGCCGTCGTCGAGCAGGTGGTCCTCGAAGTCGCCTTCGCTGACCGGAGCGGTGCCCGCCGACAGCTGCGCCCGGAAGGTGTCGCGCAGCTGCTGCTGCGAGGCGAAGTGACCGATGTGGCTGACCACCGACAGGTTGATCAGGAAGACGAGCACGAGCACCGAGACGGACACGAGCGTCCCGCGCAGGAAGACCTGGACCGGGGACAGCGGCGCGTACTCGGGTCGACGACGGGGAGGACGGCGGGGCGGGGGCGGCGGGGAGTCGTCCCGTGGCGTCGTGCGGGGCGCGAAGAGGGTCATGGCATCGCCGCCGCGGGAACCGGGGGCAGAGCGGCCCGGACGATGCGCACGATGACCGCGGCGAGGATCAGGAGGACCAGGACGAGCACGACGAGCCAGGGGAAGACGGGCACGAGGGCGTCCCGCGTGACGGCGGTGACGGCGATGCCGTCGACCGTCTCGGGGGGCGTGAAGGTGACGTGCGTGGCGAGCAGCGTCCACTGGCCGGCGCCGCGCAGCCGCGCCGAGACGACACGGGACTCCCCCGGCTGCAGGGCGTCGATCGCCACGTCGTCGGCCCCGTCGAGCCGGTTGCCGAAGATCGGGACGTCCATCCAGAAGTCCGCCCGGGCGTCGATGGTCGAGCCGGAGGCGTTGTACACGGTGAACCAGACGTCGACGGTGCCGCCCCCCGGGTTCACCGCGGGTGTTCCGGCGCCGTTGAGTCCGCCGATGAAGAGGCCGCCGCCCGCGCTCACCGCCCCGGCGGGGGTGGTCGTGCCGCCGGCCGGGTCGGTCGAGCCCCCGGTCGAGGAGCCGGAGGTCGTTCCGGCACCACCGGTGGACGCACCGGCTCCGCGGGTGCCGCTCGACGGAGAACCCCCCGTGGGCGAGCCGCCGCCGGTGGACCCGGACCCGGACGGGGACGATGTCGAGGACGTCGGCGCGGGCGTCGACCCGTCGGTGATGGTCACCGACAGCGGCGTCCCCGAACCGGCATCCGTCCCCGCCAGCGCGGGAGCCGCGACGCCCGTCGCCCCCAGGGCGACGAGAACGAGGCCGAGTGCGATCCGCAGGGGTCCGCGCGAGCGGCTCACGGGGTTCCCGCGCCGGCCGCGGCGGCGAGTTCCTTGGCCTCGGCCGCGGTCGCGCGCTCCATGTAATCCATCCACTCCTGAGCGCGCGCCTCGTCACGACGGCGACGCCAGCGCAGCAGGAAGAACACCCCCGCCGCCACCGCGAGCAGGATCAGCAGCGTCCACGGGACGGCGAAGGCGATGGCATCCCGACTGACAGGGGTGACCGAGACCTGCTGCGAGGCGTCGGGTGAGTCGACGAAGGGGCTGAGCACCGTGCGAGGATTGAGGAAGAGCCACTGGCCCGCCCCGCTCAGCGTGAACTCGTAGGTCGCGGTGCTGCCGGGGAGCAGCACCGGGATGCTGCCGCCCTGCATGCCCGTCGCGGGGAGTCCGAACCACGTGCTGACGCCCGAGGTGAGGTTCGCGGCGAGCGCGACGTTGCCCGGGTTGGTGACGGTGTAGCGCAGGCGCACGTCTCCCGCGAACGGGTTCCACCAGTCGCCCTCGTACGAGGCGTCGTAGCTGCTGATGCTCAGCTGCGGCTGCAGCTCGCCGGAGACACGGGCGGAGATCGTGGTGGCGACGCGGCGGTCGACGGTGACCTGCTGCCCAGGTTCGACGACGGATGCCACGAGGCCGCCGACGTGGTCGCCGGGGGTCGCGTCCGCCGGGAAGGCGATCGTGAAGGTGAGCAGGCGGACTTCGTTCGGCTCGAGCGAGAACGTCGCGCGATCGCTGCCGTCGTCGAAGCGCAGCCAGGCGCCGACGGCGGTCGGCGTCTCCGCCGTGGTGAGCAGGGCGAAGCCGCCGTCGTCGCCGTTGTAGGCGTCGGTCGCGTAGACGGTGAAGTCCTGCCGCGCGGTGCCGGTGTTGCCCACCAGCACGCGGTCGGTGACGCTCTGACCGGGGTCGGCTGTGTAGGTGAAGCGGGAGCGACCGTCGGGGCGGCCGTCCTCCCCCGCGGGGCGGGTCGCCACGCCGACGGTGGCGGCGGTGTCGCCCTCGGCGGCCGTTGCGGGCGCCGACGGCGAGAGAAGAGCGAGGGTCGCCACAACGGCGATGAGAGCGGCGCCCAGAGCCGGGAAGCGGCGCCGCGAGGTCGAGGAGAGCACGGTATATCTCCGCAGATGAGTGCGACGGAGGTGTGTCGCGATGGTGAACGAGGTCTGATGGGGGGTGAGCCGGTCGTCGACGCGGCTCGCACCGTGCGGGGAGGCCGGTGTCGGCCTCCCCGCACGGCTCATTGCGAGTCGATCCGGGCGTCAGCTCACTTGGAGGTGAGCGTGACGGTCAGGGTCGAGGTGTAGTCACCCGTCTGGGCGTCCTTGGGCGCCGTGAAGGTGAGATCGGCGTCGAAGAGCGCACCGGCGGTGAGCGTCGAGACGGCCGAGCTGGACGCGATCTTCGTGCCCGTACCGAGCGCCACGCCCGAGATGGGGGTGGAACCGGCGAAGACCTTGGGGGTGAGCGTCAGCGCGGAGGCGGGGATCTCGTCCTTGGCGGAGTTCTTGAACGAGCTCCACGCAGCGTCGAGGTTCCAGCCCTTGAGCACGTTGCGGTCGTCGACGACGGTGATCTTGCCGAGCGCCTTGGTGACGCTGGCGTTGCGCGCGACGCTGCCGAAGTCGACCTTGGCGGCCTCGGCGTTGAGCGACCACAGGTCGCTCGCGGTCACGGCCGCGGTCAGGTCGACCGTGTCGGAGGTGGTGTCACCGGATGCCGACACCTTGGTGATCGTGTCCCAGGCGAGGACGGTAAAGCTCGCGTCGCCGGGCTGCGTCAGCGCGATCGTGTGCTCACCGGCGGGCAGCGACGAGATGTCGACGGTCGCGTTGCCGCTCGCGTCGGTCGTCACCTGGCCGAGGTTGGTCGGGTCGGACCACGCCCACGCCGTGAGCGTCTTGTTGGCGTTGGCGGAGCCGGCCGGAACCGAGACCGTCTTCGCGCCCTTGGCGGGATCGGCGACGTCGACCTTGTTGGGGGTGGAGCCGGTCGGCTTGACCGGGGCGGTCGGAGGGGGAGCGGAGACCGTGCCCGAGAACGCCTTCTCATTCGATCCGGCGCTGTTGGTGGCGACGACGGTCGCGGCGTACGCGCCCGCGGCGGTGGGCGTGCCCGAGACCACACCCGAGGCGGCGTCGAGCGACAGGCCCGCCGGCAGAGCCGTCCCGGACTTGACCGACCACGTCAGCGGAGCGGTGCCGTCGGCCGTCAGCGTCTGCGAGAAGGCCGTGCCGACCGTGGCCGCATTGAGCGAGGCCGTGGTGATGGTGGGGGCGGTGGCCGCAGCGGCCGGCGTGGCGAAGGTCCAGGTCGCCTTGGAGGGGGTCGCGTTGGCCGTCACCGTGATGAAGGTGAAATTGGCCTCGACGACCTTGCTGCCGTTGAGGAACGCGACGCCCAGCGAGTAATCGCCACCGGCGTTGGCCACGGCACCCGAGCCCGAGGGCGTGCCGGTGCCGGCCTGCAGGTTGCCGCTGGGCTTGAGGTTCGGCATCTGGATGCCGCTCGTCGTGAAGCCCAGGGCGACCGAGGCGTTCCAGGCTGCCTGATTGGTCTCCTGACCGCGCGGCGAGATGAACGTGCGCACCGACTGTGCGCCCTCGGGGATGGCGAAGAAGCTGTTGAAGTCTTCATCGCCGGCCTCGGGCGAGCCGATGGCGTCGCTGTTCCAGCCGAGGACGGTACCCGGGGCGATGAGCTTCCCGGTCTCGATGTCGGTCAGGTAGACGGGGTGAGCGGAGCCCGTGGTGGCGGGAACGGCCGCGTTGGCGGCGACGGCCGGGGCGAGGACGAGGCTCGCGGCGACGAGAACGGCGCCGAGTCCCTTCGCGCCGGTCTTCAGCGTGATCTTCATGGAAGTTCTGACCCTTTACCTTTTCGGTGACTCAGTTGTTTCGGGTGACGACGGTGCCGGTGGGCGCGCTGAAGCCGAACTTGGCCTTGACGGCCTTCGTCGTCGCGGGTGACGCCGAGGAGCCCCAGTAGGTGAGGCTCGAGGGCGACGTGGTGTCGACCAGGCTCGCGATGCCCTGGTCGAACGAGGGGCCGTCGGTGATCTTCGCCGTGGGGACGACGATGTAGACGGTGCGACCCCAGTCGGCGCTGGTGTAGTAGGAGGTGCTGGGAGCGAGGTTCGGAGCGGTGCCGGTGGTGGCCTGCACCCCGCCGATCGCACCGAGGGAGACCCCCGAGAACGTGTTGATGCGCGCGGCGTTGTTGAGCTGACCGATGTAGTTGGCCACCGACAGCGGCACGATCTGGATCTCGTTCACGGCGGGCGTGAGGACGCGCCCGTCGTTCTCGGGGATGTTGTTGCTGCGGGTGTCCACGGCGTTGCCCAGGGAGGTCACCCCGATCTTGTTGAGGAACGTGGTCCACGTACCCGAGCTCGACTGCAGCCCGAGGGGCTTGATCGTGTAGCCCGTTCCGCTCACCGCGGCGCTCGCGGCCGACGACGTTCCCGCGGAGTAGATGCTCGTGAGCTGGGCCTTCGTCAGATCCTCGACGACGGCCTTGGCGGCGGCGGCATCCGCACCCGACGCATCGCCGATCTTGAACGCGTAGCCGATGGCATCCTGACCGAAGGGCACGTAGGTCAGCAGCGAGCCGGCGGTGCTGCCGAGCGACGAGGAGCGGGCGAGGTCGACCTGGTCCTTGACGTTGACCGACTCCCAGGTGAAGGCCTGGCCCGAGGTGCCGCCGACGGACGCCGCGAGGGCGTTGCGACCCGCGCCGGAGCCGTTGGGGCGCTTCATGACCGGGCCGTAGGGCTTGGTCTGGATGTTGCCGACGCCGCCGGCGACGCCGAGCGTGAAGGCGTCCCAGGATCCGAGGGCTTTTCCATCCCCGGACAGACGCACCGACGGTCCGGTGATGTTGGTTCCGTTGGCGAGGGCTCCGACGGCGTCCTGCAGGGTGTCGGAACCGACGATGGAGTATCCATCGGTGACCGGGTCGGCATTCGCCGCCGAGGCCACGCCGACGCCGGCGACGGCCACACCGAGGGCCGCGCCGAGGGCGACGATTCGCTTGAGCTTCATGACTTCCTGTTCTTGTTCGGGTGCTGAGAGGGTGGTGCAGAAGCCGACGGTGCGGGCTTCAGGTGACCCGTCTACGGAGACGGGTGATCAGGGGGACCCCGGCCGCGCTCGCCAGACCCGCGAGCAGGCTGACCGGCAGGGCGGCGGTCATCGCGCCGCTGTCGGGGTCGTCCGGGGTCTTCCCCCCGGCCAGGGCTGCGGCCGGGGCACCGGTCGCGGCGGCGTCCACCGCGGGCGCCGCGTCGGTCGCGGCCCCCGCGGGCGCCGCGACGGCGCCGCCCGTCGTCGGCTGCGCACGCTGAGCGGGCACGTACGCGGTCGAGCCCTCCGCCGCGGAGTCGCCGCCCGCGGCGGGCCGCTTGCCGGTGCGGATGACGTCGGCGGCCTCCTCGGCCTGGCGCACCCAGGCCGCGGGCAGGGGCACGTAGCCGTCGGGAAGCTGTCCCGGCGCCACACCGGGGGTCTGCGCGCCGCTGCTGACGGCGAAGCGGATGAGATCGGCGTACGTGGAGCGCAGGGCCGGGTCGGCGACGGCGGCGTTCGTCGCCGCGTAGACGGGCATGGTGAGCGGGTAGGCGTCCGCAGCCCCCTTCGCCCGCTCGGATGCCGGGTCGTATGCGACCACCTGGTCGGAGCCGCCCGCGGAGGTCATCGCCTCGGCGGCCGCGGACATCGACATCGCGGTCGGCGAGACGAAGCTCCCCGCGGAGTTGCGCAACGACGCGGTCACCGTCTGGAAGCGGGCTGCGGCCGGGACGCTGGTCATTCCGAGCAGGCGCTGGGAGCCCGGCAGCATCCGCGCCGCCTTCAGGTACTTGGGCGGGGTCGCATTGCTGTCCCACGACCCGGGTCCTTGGCCGTCGCCGCGCAGCGTCAGCGAGGCGATGGAGGAGAGGTCGTTCGCGTAGGGGCGCCAGGTGACGAGATTGACCGGTCCCTGGTTCTGGGGCGCGACCTCGACGGGGTCGGCCTTCGGGAAGTCGTCCCGGTCCAGGGAGAACGCCGTCTTCGTCGGGTTCGTCTCCGGGTCGGTCGAGTACCACGGGTTGACGACCATCCCCCACGGGTCCGGCTTGCCGGCGAGGAAGTCCGCGGCATCCCGATCGGACGCGATGTACCGCCACACCGCCCGGGCGGTGTCCGAGCGCCCCTGGGGGACGATGATGTCGGCGATCGCGGGACCGGACAGGTCCTGCGCCTTCCACTCGGGGTCGTTCACCGCGAGGAAGTCGGGGTCACGGGTGACGTTGTACTCGTTCGTCCCCGTGAGATAGCCCTGATCGGCCCCGACGGGAATGGATGACCGATAGGAGTAGCTCAACAGCTTCGCGAGCAGGCGCGGGGTCAGGTTGACACTCGTGAAGGGCGTCCGCGCGCGGTCCTGCCACTCTTTGGGAAGATCCTTCTTGTTGGGGTCCGGCAGCCGGTCGACGGCGACGGAGACACCGATGGCGGAGAGTGCGACGGGCGCGTACGTGAGCGGGTCCTCCCCCTCGCCCGACCGGGGATAGCTCGTGAGAGCCAAAGGAGCGGTGGGCAGGGTGGCGGCCGACAGGAGGGCATCGGATTCCGCGCTCGTGATGAGGGAGTACACCGATCCGCCGTCCTGGTTGCAGACGACGGGCTGCCAGGATGCCACGGCGAGCGACGCCAGCTCGCTTCCGGCGATCTGCTGCTCCGCGCGCCCCTCGGGGCATCCCGAGCCGACCGGCGCGAAGTCGAGCTTCACCGAGAGAGCGTGCTGCCACGAGTCGTGGAAGAGGCCCGACTGGGTGATGTTCGTGGAGCCGTTGTCCGAGGTGCCGCGGGGAAGCATGACCAGCCAGCAGGACGCGCCGACGGTGGCTCCGGCGGAGGTGACCGGCGTGCCGCACCCGAGTCCGTTCGACTGCACGGTGGTCTGCGTCTCGAAGACGACCGAGCCCCGACCGTCGTCGCCCGAGCCCACCCAGGGGATCTCGTTCGTCGTGAAGGAGGTGAAGAACTGGTTGGCGTTGACGTTCACCGAGCCGTTCTTCGTCTTGGTGCCGGTGGCGGGATCGCGAGAGATGGAGTCGACCCGGGTGCCGTCACGGGCGATGAACGGGATGGAGGTGTACGGAGGGAAGACGCGGGCGCCGGGAACGGTGTAGTCCACGTCCTGAGCCGGGACCTGGTCCATGGACGAGAAGTTGCGGAAATCGTCGCGCGTGGCCCCGACGCTGCCCGCTCCGCCGTACTGGCAGGAGGTCCGGTCGGGCTTGCCCGGGTGCTCCGCATCCTCTTTCCAGCACATGAAGATCTGCAGGAAGTTCTCACCGCCATTGCCCCCGGCGGACGGGGCGACGGACTTCTTCCCGCCGGTCCACTCGATGCGGATGCCCTGGGCCACGAGATCGCGCGTCTGCGACACCGTCACCGACAGGTCGGGCATCGGCGCCGAGTCGATCGCCTCGTCCTGCTGCTTCGCCGTGACGGTGACCGCCGATGACGTGTCCGCCGCCGCCGACGGGGGCGAGGCGACCACGGCGCTGGACACCAGGGCGAACACCGTCGCGCCCACGGCCAGCCCGGCGACGAGGGAAGCCGCCGACCGTCGGACCGCTCCGCGCAGCGACAGGCGGGCCTTCGTCGCGGCGACCGGTGAGGCCGCCCGGGAACGTCGGCTCGACGGCACCGCCGGGGCGGGCTCGGCGGCGTTGCGATCGCGGGTTTCGGGCACCAGGGAATCCTTCGGACAGGGGGTGTCGACGCACCCTCGGAGAGTGAAAAGCGTGCCGGTGACGGCGGGATGAACTCGGCGGTAACGAAGCGCCGACGGGGTGCGCTCTAGCTGCGAACGCTTGAAAAAACCAGATCAGGGCATTTTTGCGCCTATGCCCGCGGGGAGCGACCGCGCGAGCGGCGCAAGACCATCGGCGGGATGAGGATGGCGGCGACCAGCAGCAGACCCGCTGCGAGCATGACGAACTGCGGGGTGCTCCAGCCGTCCTCGGCGAGAGTGAAGGGAGAGGACACCGCGGCGTTGACGGCGCCGCCGCCGCCGGAGATCAGATTGCCGTTCGCGTCGTACACCGCTTCCGCGGTCGAGCCGGTCTGTGCTCCGGCCGAGGACGCCGCAGTCGCCCCGGCGGCCCCGCCGGCGGCTCCCGCCGCGGCATCCGCACTGTTCGCACCGCCGCTCGCTCCCCCGGCACCGGTCGCGGGCGTCGCCTCCTGGGCGCCGCCGGTCCCCTCGACGCACTGCGTCGGGCCCTGCTTGTCGCAGTCCGGCGGGTTCGGGGCGGTCGCGGCGAGCTGATTGTTGCCCGGCGAGTCACCCGGCTTGAACGTGGGGTTGTTGCACGTGTTGAAGTCGACCGCCCCTTCGGTGCCGGGGATCGTCTCCAGCACCTTGGAACCGGCCTGCACCAGGTTCATCGGCAGCGGGGAGTAGCCGAGCGCCGCGGCCTGCTGCTGCCCCTCGCACAGCATGTAGTTCGCGAACTTGCTGAGCGTCCTGCCCTTCTCGGTCGTGAAGAGCTTGTTCGTCTGCGTCGGCACGATCATGTACGAGTAGCTCGACATGGGGTACGTACGCGGATCCGTGCTGTTGTAGACGCCGTCGAGGTTCTGGGTGAGGTCGGCGTTGATGCCGGCCGACATGAGTGCCACGGCCACGGACTGGTACGTCGGCTCGACGTAGTACCCCGCCTTGTTCAGGACCTTCACCACCGGGAATCCGGACTTCATCGCATACGAGTACTCGACGTAGGTGATCGCTCCCTCGCCGTAGCTCTGACTGACGTAGCCGGCCACGCCGAGCGAGCCGTTCTGGCCCTTGAACGAGGCGTTCACCTGGGGGAACTGCGACAGCATGCCCCGATCCCAGATGGAGGGGTACTGCTTCGACATCCACAGGGTGAACTGCGCGCTCGTGCCCGACCCGTCGGAACGGTAGACGGGCGTGATCGGCCGATCCGGCATGGCCAGAGCCGGGTTGTCGGCGGCGATGGCGGGGTCGTTCCATTTCGAGATCTGCCCCGAGAAGATCTTCGCGATCACCTCCCCCGACAGTCGGAGGTTGGTGACGCGCTTGCCGCCGATCTTGAGGTTGTACATGAGCGAGGTACCGCCCGCCACGATCGGCATGTACGAGAACTTGCCCTGCAGCGGCGTCCCGTCGCCGAACGTCGTCTCGGGCGGGGAGCCGTCCTCCGGCTTCTCCTGGAACGGGATCTCGCTGATCGCGAAGTCGACGGTGCTGTTGCGGAAGTCCGTGCGACCCGCGCTCGACCCCGTCCCCGAGTAGTTCACGGTCATGCCGTAGTTGCTGGCGACGTTCTTGCGCCACTGATCGAGGGCGTTCTGCGACCAGGTCGAGCCCGAGCCGGAGATGGGGACGTAACCGTCCGCCTGGGCGGGGGTCGGCGCGAGCGCCACCAGAGAGACGACCGCGAGCACCGCGGCGAGGCGGCTCAGGCGGGGAGGGACGTTCACGACGGGTTCTCCTCGGAGGGTCGGTTCGGGCGAGCGGTGAGGGCGCGCTGCGCGAGGCGCCAGGAGAGATCGCGGGGCGGTCGCCCCTTCGGCGTCGCGCGCTGCGCCGCGCGGGTGCTCGCTTCGTCGCCGCTCATGCGGACGAGGTCGCGAGCGGATGCGGCGGCGGCGGCGCGACGCTGACGGTCCGAGAGCTGTCCCGGCCCGCGCCCGCCGATGAGACGGGCGACGATGAACAGCGTCAGGACGAGCAGCACGAGGGTCGCCGCGGCGCCGAAGCCGCGCGCGATCATGTTCGGCTCGGGCGACTTGACGAAGTCGAAGACCTGCAGCGGGAGGGAGATCATCGGTCCCGAGAAGGGGTTGAGGTTCATCTCGGCGGTCACGCCGGAAGTGAGCAGCACCGGCGAGGTCTCACCGATCCCTCGCGCCGTCCCGAGGATCACCGCGGTGACCAGCCCCGAGCGCGAGGTGGGCAGCACGACGCTCCATACGGTGCGCCACCGGCTGGTGCCGAGGGCGTACGAGGCCTCCCGCAGGTTGTTCGGCACCAGGCGCAGCACCACGTCGGAGGCGCGGATGATGATGGGGAGCATCATGACGCTGATGGCAAGGGATGCCGCGAACCCGGAGCGCTGATTCGTGATGAGGGTCACCACGGCGGCGTAGACGAACAACCCCGCGACGATGGAGGGCAGCGCGGTCATGGCATCCGAGATCGTCCGCACGAACCGGGCGAACGGGCCGCCGATCTCGTTGAGGAAGACCGCCGTGGTCACCCCGAGCGGGATCGTGATGACCAGGGCGATGCTGATCTGGATGAGGGTGCCGACGATCGCGTGGGCGATGCCGCCCATCGTGAGCGGGTCGAGAGGGCCCGCGAGCTTCATCGTCTCGGTGAAGAAGTTCAGGTTCAGCAGCGCCGAGGACCCGCGGCCGAGGGTGAAGAACACCACGAAGGTCAGGGCTCCGAGCAGCACCACCCCGGCGGAGTAGAACAGCGCCGTCATGATGCGCTCGCTGACGGCCAGACGGTCGGCGCGCATCGAGGTCATCACCGCGTAGATGCCCAGGAAGCCGATGAATGACAGCACCACCCAGCCGACGACGCCCGTCATCGGGGTGAGCCACCCGAACAGCAGCGTCGAAAGTGCAACGGCGGCCGCGGCGCTTCCGACGAGGTCGAACCGATCGCCGAAGGGGACGGTGCGCAGGTCGCGGCGCTCGCCGACGCGACCGTCGCGGAACGGGATGGTCGTGCGGTGAGGAAGGCGGTCGGGTTCGTCGGGCGACGTGGGAGCCTCGGGAGTGACGATCGCCATCAGTTGCTCTCCGCTCCGGACCGGCTGCGCGCGACGATCGTCGACGCGGTGAAATTGACGATGAGCGTGATGACGAACAGCACCAGCCCGGCGGCCATGAGCGCCGACAGACCGAACTGGCTCGCCTCGCCGTAACGCAGGGCGATCAGGGCCGAGACCGAGTTGGTGCCGGTCTTCAGCAGCTGCGTGTTGATCGTGAAGATCGGCGAGATGATCATCACCACGGCGATCGTCTCGCCGAGCGCCCGGCCGAGGCCCAGCATCGTCCCGCCGATGATGCCGCCGCGCCCGAAGGGCAGGACGACCGCCCGGATCATCCCCCAGCGCGTCGATCCGAGGGCCAGAGCCCCCTCCCGCTCGCCCAGCGGCGCCTGGGAGAACGCCTCGCGCATGACGGAGGTCTGCGTGGGCACGACCATCAGCGCCACCACGATGCCGGCGATGAACGCCGAAGAGGTGAAGGCACCGGCATCCGTCAGACGCGCGCCCGTCGGGTCGGTCACCTGGAAGACGGGGATCCATCCGAAGTAGATAGAGATCCACTGCGCGACGGGGATCACCCCGGACTGCAGGAAGAACACGCCCCACAGGCCGAACACGACGCTGGGGACCGCGGCCATCAGGTCGACCATGGTGATGAGGAGCCCGCGGGCTCTCGGCGGCACGATCTCGCTGATCAGCAGAGCGGTACCCAGGGCGAGCGGCACCGAGATGCTCATCGCCACGAGCGCGATCGTGACCGTGCCGAACAGCACCGCCGCTACGCCGAAAGTCCCCGTCTCGGGCGACCACTCCTGCGTGGTGAGGAACGACGGCCCCGCGACGGCGAGCGCATCCCCGGCCCGGGCGGTGAGGAAGACACCGACGGCGAGCATGATCGCGACCGTGATGCCACCGGCGGCGTACGCGGTCGAGCGGAAGACACGGTCGGCGACGACCGGTGCGCTCTTGAGCGAGCGCGGAACGGGTGCCTCGCTCGAGGGCAGCACCTCGGTGACCTGCGTCATACGTCCTCCATCGATCGCGCCGGTGCGGGCGGGCGTCCGCGCCGCTCGCCCTCGACGGGCGAGGAGGAGTCGCGGGGCGCCGGTCGACCGGCGGGTGTCGCGACTGTTCGCTTCCCCTGGAGCCGGCTCGGGTACCGGCAGGAGCGACGGTAGGAGCCGGTCGTGAACGACACCGGCTCGCTCCGTCCACACCGCCTGGCGGGGTGGTGAACGACAGAGGCGGAAAGGTGAACGACGGACGACGCCGCTCCGGCGCTCACCGCGCCGGCGCGGTCGGCGTCGCCGTCGGTGTCGGGATCGGGGTCGGCGCGGGCATCGTCGCGGTCGGGGTGGGGGTGGGTGCCGAGACCGCTATCGTCACCGTCACGGTCCCACCCAAGCGGACGGAGGCGCCCGCGGCGGGCTCGACGGCCACCACCGTCCCCGGCGGGTGGGACGAGACGGCCGTGGTCTGCGCCGGGGTGAACCCGGCCGCCCGGAGCGCGGACGCGGCGGCGGCGGCATCCATTCCGCCCACCTCGGGCACCGTGTTCGCTCCGGATGCCACGACCAGGCGCACGGAGGAGCCGCGCGGCACCACGCTCCCCGGCGCGGGCTCCGTCGAGAGCACCGTACCGGCGGGCGACGGCGCGTCTCTCTGGGCGATGTCGGCGACTTGCAGTCCCGCCCCCGTCAGCGCGGCGCGGAACGCGTCGAGGGTGTCGAGCGCGGGGACGGCGGTGGTGGTGGCGACCGGCACCGGGGTGGCCGCCGTGGCGAGCGGTTCGGGCACTTCCGTCGCGGTGGGCGAAGGCGGTGCCTCGACGGCCACCGGGGTCGGAGCCGCCCGCCCCGCACCGGCGACCAACGGTACGGCTGCGGCCGCCGCGGCCAGCACCGCGATGAGTGCGACGACGGCGCCCCATCCGGGACCGCGGTGCTCGGTCGCCGCCGGACCCGGCCCGGACGCCGCGGCCGAACGCGACGAGGCGAGGGCGGCCTCGGCGGCCGAGGACAGCGGGGCGACGACGCGGCGCGTCGCGACACCGAGCACGCGCGTCACGCTCGAGCTCTCCTCCACGACGGGCGCGCGGGACGCGGCGACGGCCGCGAGCGTGGCATCGCGCATCGCGGCCGCGTCGGCGAAGCGGGCCGCCGGGTCCTTCAGCAGGGCCCGCACGACGACACGGTCGAGCCCCGCCGGGACGTCGCGTCTTGCCACGGAGGGCACGGGAGGCGGAGCGTGCAGGTGGGCGCGGATCACCGCCGCCCGGTCGGCCCCCGCGTAGGGCGCGCGCCCCGTGAGGGCGAAGTGGAGCAGACCGCCCACCTGATACAGATCTCCCGCCGGGCCCACCGGTCGGCCGCTGAGCTGCTCGGGAGAGGCGAACTCGACGTTGCCGACGACACCCGCCGACGCAGGGGACACGGTGCTGCGCAGCACGTCGTCTCCGTGCGCGGTCGCGCCGGCGGCATCGGCGAGACCGAAGTCGAGCAGCGTGGCGCGCCGGCCCGCGGCAGCGTCGAGGCGCACGAGCACGTTCGCCGGGGACACGTCGCGGTGCACGAGACCGGTGGCGTGCGCCGCGGCGAGGGCGTCGAGGATGTCGCACGCCACGGCCGCGGCATCCGCCGACGACAGCGGACCCTCGACGCGGACCCGCTCCGAGAGGGTGACGCCGTCGACGAGCTCCTGCGCGATCCACGCGATCGGAATGCCGTGCTCCTCGA
Organism: Microbacterium sp. PRF11; assembly: GCF_031844085.1. Classification (NCBI taxonomy): domain Bacteria; kingdom Bacillati; phylum Actinomycetota; class Actinomycetes; order Micrococcales; family Microbacteriaceae; genus Microbacterium; species Microbacterium sp. PRF11. Next base: position 399,342 of record NZ_JAUZUP010000003.1, on the reverse strand, counting down.
ACGTGCCGGTGTCAAGGACCGCGACGATACCCGGGTGACGCACGCGCGCCGCGCGCTGGGCCTCGACCAGGAACGCCTCGCGAAGCAGGTCGCTCTGCGACAGGTGGGGATGGAGGAGCTTCAGCGCCACGGTCCGGCCGGTCTCCGTGTCGTACGCGCGGAAGACGGATGCCGTTCCCCCGGAGCCGAGCAGACCCTCGACGCGGAACCGCCCGGCGACGAGGCCGCTGGTGTCGACCGCGTCGTCCATCAGCTCGTCCCGCCGGGACGGCGCCGTCGACCGGCGGCGTTCACGCGGGCTGGGCGACCAGGCGCGAGCGGCGGCCCGACGCGGTGCCGATGCTCACGCCCTCAGCCACGTGGGCGTCCTGGAGCACCGTGACGGCGGCACGACCGGCCGCGGCGGCCTCGCCGGCGGACTCGTACCATCGAGCGGCGGTGGCGACCGGGCGGTCTCCGCGCCGGAGGAGCCAGGCGTGCTTCGTCGAGACCGGGCCCCGCACGGTCGACACGCTCATCTCACCCGCCCCCGCCTGCGCGGCGCGGGCGGCGACGAGAGCGGCGGTCGGATCGGCGAAGACCGTCGCGCAGCGGGCGAGCTCGCGATTGTTCGTCGCGAGCAGACGCCACACACCGAACACCCCGAGCGGGGCGGCCAGGGCCGGCGGGGCGGCCTCGGTCAGCGCCAGCTGCGTGACGGCGAGCTCGGGGAGGAGGTACGAGCGGAAGAGCAGCCACGCGCTCAGGCGCGGGTCGCGTGCCGAGCGGAAGGTGTCGAAGATCACGCGGCCGCGGCGCGCACGCGTGTCGGAGAGCATGTCGCTCACGAAAGGCCCCTGTCTGACGGACCTGCGCACCGGGGGTTCGGGTCGACCGGCACTGTTCCGCAGTGATGAAGGTCGCGCCTGCGGGTGACCGCGGCGGGAGCAGGGGGTGAACGCGCGGTTCACCAGCCCGCAACGCTTCCGCGCGCCGGCTTCCGGCGATCGGGATCAGAGCGTGCGGCGGCCCTCGAAGGCGCGGCCGAGGGTCACTTCGTCGGCGTACTCGAGGTCTCCGCCGACCGGGAGACCGGATGCCAGCCGGGTGACGCGGATCTCGAGGGTGTGCAGCAGCCTGCTGAGGTAGGTGGCCGTCGCCTCACCCTCGAGGTTGGGGTTGGTCGCGAGGATGACCTCCTGCACCGTGCCGTCGGCGAGCCGCTGCATGAGCGAGGTGATGCGCAGGTCGTCGGGACCGATGCCGGCGATGGGGCTGATCGCGCCGCCGAGCACGTGGTAGAGGCCGCGGAACTCCCGCGTGCGCTCGATCGCCGCGACATCCTTGGCGTCTTCGACCACGCAGATGAGGGTCGCGTTGCGGCGCGGGTCGCGGCAGATCGAGCAGCGCTCCTGCTCCGACACGTTGCCGCAGATCTCGCAGAACTTCACCTTCTCGCGGATCTCGCCGAGCAGGGTCGACAGCCGGGAGACGTCGAAGGTGGGCGACTGCAGGATGTGGAACGCGATGCGCTGCGCCGACTTCGGCCCGATTCCCGGCAGACGACCGAACTCGTCGATGAGGTCTTGAACGATTCCGTCGTACATCAGGTGAACCTCGTCGGGGGCTCGTAGGGTTCGTCACGCACGTAGGTGGCACCGAGCATCTGGCGCACGACCGCCTCGCCGTAGCGCTGCACACCGCCGCTCAGCGGCGCCATGCGCGGCACGACGACGGGAGGGAGGGGCCCGTCGGCGTCATCGACGGGTGGGATGACGTCGTCGTCGTCGACCTCGTCGGGCGCGGGCACCGAGGGGACGACCTCGCGCGGGGGCAGCACGGCCCCCTCGCGCAGCGGAGGGGATGCGTCGGCCGGCGGCACGTCGTCGGGCTCGTCGTCGACCGCGAGCGCCGTCGTGGCGGGCGCGCGAACGGCTCCGGGCGCGGTGGCGGCGTCGGAGGCGGGGATGGGCGCGACGGCCCACTCGGTCACGCTCGACGCGTACGGCGCCGAGGATCGGCCCCCGGATGCCGTGCCCCCGGGGGCACGCGCGGCGTCGGCCCCCGAAGGACCCGGACCGCGGCCCGCCGCAGGACCGGAAGGGCCGCGCCCAGCGCCCCCGGAGCCTCCCGGGCCGGCGTCGCCGTCGAGGCGCGCGAGGTATTTGACGCGGACGCCGAGCACCGCCTGGATCGCGTGGCGGAGGTCTTCGCTCGGCCCGCCCTCGGGCGTGCGGGTCTTGAACGCCGACAGATCGGGCGCGGTGCGGAACGCGAGGGTGAGCACGTCGTCGTCGAACGCCACCACCGACGACGTCGACACGATGAGCCACGACGAGCGGCTGGCGACCTCGAGCTGGCCGAGGATCTCGGGCCACGCGTCGCGGACGTGGGCGAGCTCGATCGGACCGACGGGCGTGACGGGCGGCGTGGGGGCGGTGGGCTCGAGGGGCGTGGTGTCGGCGTCCGGCGCCGCGGTGTCGGTGACCGGGGCCGAGGCCGCGGTCGCGTCCGGGGTCGCGGTGTCGGCGGCCGGGGCCGCGTCCGGAACGGGGGATGCCGGAGCCGGCGCTGCGTTCTCCGCCGCGCCGTCGGCGGCCGGGGCAGCGGAGGCAGGGGCCGCGTCGGCAACCGGGGAGGCCGGAGCCGGGGTCGCGTCCGGAACCGGGGAGGTCGGAGCCGGCGCTGCGTCCGGAGCCGGGGCCGCGGGGGTTGCCGCAGCCGCCGGGGTCGGCTCGGGAGTCGCGTCGGTATCGTCCGCCGACGCCGATCCGGGGGTCGGGGCCGTGTCGAACGGATGTGCCTCGTCGGCCGGGGTCGAAGCCGGCGTCTCGGCTGTGCTCGGGCGGCGCGGCGCGGCGGCGGGGCCCGGGTCGGCGGGCATCGGCTCGCCGTCGTCGAACGGCGGCGGTGCGTCGTCGTCGGTGAAGGGCGGGGGCGCATCGTCGTCGGACGGGGCGTCGGGCCGGGTCTGCGCAGCGGCCGGGCGGGTCTGCGGGGCGACGGGCGAGGAGGCGGCGGGACCGCGACCGGGGGAAGCCACGGCCGGCGACGAACCCGTCGGCGACGCGACAGCGGGCGAGGTGCGCCCGGGCTCGGCGATCGCCCCCGGAGCAGCGACGGGCGCGGCCACGGCGGGCCCTCCGCCGGGCGAAGCGATGCGCGGCGGCGCAGGAGACGCGACGGCCGGAGACGCCGCGGCCGGAGACGCCGCAGCCGGAGACGCCGCAGCGGGCGATGCCACGGCCGGTGGAGTCGCGCTCGGCGACCCTCCCGGCGACGCGATGCGCGGCGACCCGGGGGACGCGACCGACGGGGTGCGTGCCGGGGCCGCAGCTGCGGGGACCGCGATGTCGGCGGCGGGCGAGGCCGGTCGGCCCGTCGCGGGTGCGACGGCCTGGTCTGCCCCGCGCGAGACGTCGAGCTCGTGCGCGGTGGCGGGCGAGGTGCCATGCGCGACACCGGCGTGGGTGAGCACCCGGGCCACGAGCAGCTCGAGCTGCAGTCGGGGCGAGGTGGCGCCGGTCATCTCGTCGAGTGCGGCGACGACCAGGTCGGCGGTCCGCGACAGGCGCGCGGTACCGAACGCCGTCGCCTGTCGCGCCATGCGCTCGAGCTCGTCGTCGGGGACCCCGCGCAGGACCGCGGACGCTCCGGCACCGGTCGCCGCGACCACGATGAGATCGCGCAATCGTTCGAGCAGGTCGTCGACGAAGCGACGAGGGTCTTGACCGGTCTGCACGACGCGGTCGACGGCGGCGAAGGCTCCCCCGCCGTCGTTCGCGGCGAAGGCGTCGACGACCTCGTCGAGCAGTTCGGAGTGCGTGTAGCCGAGCAGGGCGACCGCACGTTCGTAGCGCACGAGAACGTGACCCGCGCCGTCGGCGTCGGAGCCGGCGATCAGCTGGTCGAGCAGCGAGAGGGTGTCGCGCGGCGAGCCACCACCGGCGCGCACCACGAGCGGCAGCACCCCGGCCTCGACCCCGACGCCCTCGCTCTCGCAGAGCTCTTGGACGTACTCGAGCATGGCCGCGGGCGGGACGAGTCGGAACGGGTAGTGATGGGTGCGCGAGCGGATCGTGCCGAGCACCTTCTCGGGCTCGGTCGTGGCGAAGATGAACTTCACGTGCGCGGGCGGCTCTTCGACGAGCTTCAGCAGGGCGTTGAACCCCTGCTGGGTGACCATGTGGGCCTCGTCGAGGATGAAGATCTTGAAGCGGTCGCGGGCCGGGGCGAAGATGGCGCGCTCGCGCAGGTCGCGCGCGTCGTCGACACCGTTGTGGCTGGCGGCGTCGATCTCGACCACGTCGAGCGAACCGCCGCCGCCACGACCGAGCTCGACGCAGCTGTCGCACACGCCGCACGGGGTATCGGTGGGGCCGGCCGCGCAGTTGAGGCAGCGCGCGAGGATGCGGGCCGAGGTGGTCTTACCGCAGCCGCGCGGACCGGAGAACAGGTAGGCGTGGCCCACGCGATCGCTGCGCAGCGCGGTCATCAACGGCTCGGTCACCTGCGACTGCCCGATCATCTCGCCGAACGCCTCGGGGCGGTATCGGCGGTACAGGGCTGTCGTCACCCGAACAGCCTACGGCGTCCCTCCGACATCGCCTCCGCCGGCCCCGGTCACCGGCCGGCGCCCACCCTCACGGGAGGAGAATCCGCGACGGGAGGACGCCGCATCCCCGACGCATCCTCCCCCCACCGACTCCCCTCCCCCACCGCACCACGGACCCTGGCTCGCGCCGCCCGCTGGTGCGCGAGACGCCGCCTCCGCCGGGCCGCGCCCACCCTCACGGGAGGAGAATCCGCGACGGGAGGACGCCGCACCCCCGACGCATCCTCCCCCCACCGACTCCCCTCCCCCGCCACAGCGCGCCCCCGCGCCCTCCCCCACCGCACCACGCCCCGGAAACGCCGAACGCGGCGACACCCCGGAGGGTGCCGCCGCGTCCGTGCGGGTCAGAAGCCGCCGTCGAGGCCGACGGCCACGGGGGCGTCGTCGTCGCTGACGAGAGGGATCGCCGTCGTGACGATCGGCACCGAGGCCGACAGCAGCGTGCCGTCCTCGCGGACGGAGCCCTCGAGCTGACGGATCGACGGCCGGCCGGGACGCACCGGTCCCTGACCGTGCAGCGCCACACGCACCGTCTCTCCCGGCGCGACGGTGTAGTCCACGCCGCGCACGGCGAAGGAGACGGGGCCGCCCTCTCCCCCGGCACGCAGGGTCAGCGCGGTCGCGGTCACGGTGATGTCGAGGCGCGTGCCGTGCCAGTGCAGCACGTACGACAGCTCGGGCCAGTCCGCGGGCAGACGCGGGTCGAAGGTGAGCAGACCGAAGTGGTCGCGCATGCCGCCGAAGCCGCTGACGAGCGCCGTCCACACCCCACCGGCGGAGGCGACGTGCACGCCGTCCGAGGCGTTGTGGTGCAGGTCGCCGAGGTCGACGAACGCGGCCTGACGGAAATACTCCAGCGCGAGGTCCTGATACCCCACCTCGGCCGCCAGGATCGACTGCACGACCGCCGACAGCGTCGAGTCGCCCGTGGTCAGCGGGTCGTAGTACTCGAAGTCGGCGAGCTTCTCGGCATCCGTGAAGTGATTTCCCTGGAGGAAGAGGGCGAGCACCACATCGGCCTGCTTGAGCACCTGGTACCGGTAGATCACCAGCGGGTGGAAGTGCAACAGCAGGGGGCGTTGGTCGGGCGGGGTGTTCTCGAGGTCCCAGATCTCGCGCTCGAGGAACACGGCGTCCTGGGGATGGATGCCGAGCGCCTCGCTGAAGGGGATGTGCATGGCCTCGGCCGCCCGGTCCCACCGCTCCGGCTCGGAGGGGTCGAGGTTCATGCGGTCGGCCATCTTGGCGTACGCGTCGGGATCGTTCTCGGCGAGGTCGCGCACGGTGCGCGCTGCGAAGCGGAGGTTGAAGCGCGCCATGACGTTGGTGAAGAGGTTGTCGTTCACGACGGTGGTGTACTCGTCGGGCCCGGTGACGCCGTGGATGTGGAACGAGTCGTGCTCGCCGTCCGGGGCGTCGTCGCTGGAGCGCCAGAACCCGAGCGTCGACCACAGGCGGGCCGTGTCGACGGCGATGTCGACCCCCTCGCGGGCGAGGAACTCCTCGTCGCCGGTGGCTCGCACGTACTTCGCCAGGGCGAAGGAGACGTCGGCGTTGATGTGGTACTGCGCGGTTCCGGCGGCGTAGTAGGCCGATGCCTCCTCACCGTTGATCGTGCGCCACGGGAACAGCGCGCCCGCCTCGTTGAGCTGGTGCGCGCGCTTGCGCGCCGCGGGCAGCATCAGGTACCGCATGCGCAGGGCGTTGCGAGCCCACAGCGGCGAGGTGTACGCCAGGAACGGCAGCACATAGACCTCGGTGTCCCAGAAGTAGTGGCCGCTGTAGCCGGAGCCGGTCACGCCCTTGGCCGGGACGCCCTGACCGTCGGCGCGGGCCGCGGCCTGGGCGAGCTGGAACAGGCACCAGCGGGTGGCCTGCTGCAGGTCGGCCTGGCCGCCGATGCGCACGTCGGAGCGGTCCCAGAAGTCGGCGTACCAGGCGATCTGCTCGTCGATGAGACGCTGCACGCCCTTCTCGCGGGCGCGGTCGAGGGTGCGCCGACAGCGGTCGAGCAGCTCCCCGGTGGGAACGCCGCGCGAGGAGTGGTAGCTGACGAACTTGGTGATGGTCGTCGGCACCCCCGCCTTCGCGTGCACGCGGTAGACGTTCTTGGCGATGTCGGGCTCGACGAGCTGACGCGCCGTGAACTCGTTCTCGGTCTCGACGAGGTGGTCGGCGATGACGGCGAGCGTCATGCCCGACTCGTTCACCTCGTAGCTGAGCGCCGAGCGGTCGCCGTCCTGCCAGTACTCGCGCGGCTGCAGCACGCGGTCGGTGAGCTTCTCGGTCTTGCGCGGGTCGAACCCGGATTGCTTGGATGCCATCGGCGAGCCGCCGTAGATGCCCTCGCCGTCCTGACGGTTCAGCAGCTGGCTGCTCACGGTGACGGGGGCGTCGGCGTCGAGCACGGTGACGGTCAGGCGCAGTACCGCCAGGTGCTTCTCGTCGAAGGACACGAAGCGCTCGTCCTCGATGCGCACGCTCTTGCCCGAGGGGGTGACCCACAGGAGGGTGCGGCGGAGAATCCCCTGGCGCATGTCGAGAACGCGCTCGTACTCGCGCACGTCGGCGACGTCGAGCGAGAGGGGCTCGTCGTCGACGTAGACGCGCATGACCTTGGCATCCGGGGCGTTGATGATCGTCTGGCCGACCTCCGCGAAGCCGTATGCCTGCTCGGCGTGACGGATCGGGAACGTCTCGTGGAACCCGTTGATGAAGGTCCCCTGCTCGAGGGCGAAGCGCCCCTCGATCGAGTTGCCGCGCAGACCCAGGTATCCGTTGCCGACGGCGAAGAGGGTCTCGGTGACCCCCACGTCCTCGAGCGAGAACTCGGTCTCGACGAGGCGCCATTCGTCGACGGGGAAGCGATCGCGATCGATCATTCAGAGCCTTCCGTGGGAAAGGTGCGGGGCCGCGCGAACGCGGCGGATCGGGTTCGTCGCGCGGAGGCGACGGCTCAGTCTACGAATGCGGCGAGGTCGTCGACGACCACCGTCGCCCCGGCGGCAGCGAGGTCGTCGGCTCCGACGCCGCGGTCCACGCCGACCACGACCCCGTAACCGGCCGCGGCGGCCGAGCGCACGCCGCTCAGGGCGTCCTCGACGGCGACCGAGCGCGCGGGGTCGACGCCCAGCATGCGGGCGGCTTCGGCGAACACGTCGGGGGCGGGCTTGGATGCCAGGTGGTCGCGTTCGGCGACGACGCCGTCCATGACGACGGGGAAGCGTTCGCGGATGCCGGCGGCCTCGAGCACCTCGACGGCGTTCTTCGAACTCGACACCACGGCGATGGGCGTTCCCGCCGCCTGCAGCACGTCGAGGAGGGCGACCGACCCGGGGTACGGGGCGATGCCCTCGCGGCGCAGGATCTCGGAGAACACCACGTTCTTGCGGTTGCCGACCCCGCACACGGTGTCTTCGGACGGGTCGTCGGAGGGGTCGCCCCACGGCACCTCGACGTCGCGGCTGCGCAGCAGGCTCGCGACGCCGTCGTAACGCTTCTTGCCGTCGACGTACTCGAAGTAGTCGCGGTCGGTGTAAGCCGGCTCAATCTTCCACGCGGCGAACAGCTCGTCGAACATCGTCTTCCAGGCGCGCATGTGCACCTCGGCTGTGGGCGTGAGCACGCCGTCGAGGTCGAACAGCACGCCGTCGAAGGCGGTGAGGTCGGGCAGGTCGGGGCTGTCGGTCACGGCGGGCTCCAGATCGGGGTGCGGGTCACGCGCCGGTGCGCGGCGTTCTCAGGGTAGTCGTCGGCGACGTGCACCGGAGGGACGAGGGTCGGCGGCCACTCAGGCCGTGACCGAGAGCGTCTGGCGGGCGATCTCGAGCTCCTCGTCGGTGGGGACGACGAGCACCTGCACACGCGAGGCGTCGGTGGAGATGCGCCGGATGCCGCGCTCGCGCGCCGCGTTGCGCTCGCGGTCGATCTCGACGCCCGCGAAGCCGAGGGTGGCCATGGCCTCTTCTCGCACGCGGATCGAGTTCTCCCCCACCCCCGCGGTGAACGAGATGACGTCGACGCCGTCGAGCTGCGCGAGGTAGGCGCCCGCGTAGGCCCGCAGGCGGTGGATGTACACGTCGAAGGCGAGCTGCGCGGCCGGGTCGCCGGCATCCCTTCGCTCTCCGATGTCGCGCATGTCGGACACCCCCGCCAGTCCCAGCAGGCCGGAGCGCTTGTTCAGGAGGGTGTCGAGGTCGGAGATCGACATGTCGGCGCGCCGGGCGAGCTGGAGCAGCACCGCGGGGTCGAGGTCTCCGGAGCGCGTGCCCATCACCAGGCCCTCGAGCGGGGTGAGGCCCATCGAGGTGTCGACCGAACGGCCGCCCTCGATCGCCGCGACCGAGGCGCCGTTGCCGAGATGGAACACGATCTGCTTGAGCTCGCCGACGGGGCGCCCGACGAAGGCGGCGGCGGCCTCGCTGACGAACTTGTGGCTCGTGCCGTGGAAGCCGTAGCGGCGGATGCGGTGGGCCTCGGCGACCTCGCGGTCGATCGCGTACGTGTACGCCTCGGGGGCGAGGGACTGGTGGAAGGCGGTGTCGAAGACGGCGACGTGGGGCACGTCGGGGAACGCCTTCTTGGCCGCCACGATGCCCGCGAGGTTGGCGGGGTTGTGCAGCGGAGCCAGGACCGAGAGCTCGTCGATGTTGATCTCGACGAGGGGCGTCACGACGGTGGGGGCGAAGAAGCGCGCCCCGCCGTGCACGACGCGGTGGCCCACGGCGACGGGCGGGTGCTCGTCGAGCGAGGGACCGTGCGCGGCGAAGGCGTCGAGCATGACGGCGAACCCGGCGGTGTGATCGGGGATCTCGCGTTCGATGGTGTACGTGGCATCCGTCGCGGTCGGCGCAGGACCATCGGGGTCGGCCAGGGCCGTCGCCGCGACGGTGTGCTTCGCGACGCCGATGCCCTCGCCGATGCGCTCGACGAGCCCGGAGGCGAGGACCTCTTCGCGGGTCATGTCGAGCAGCTGGTACTTGAACGACGACGATCCGCTGTTGACGACGAGGACGACGCTCACTGGGTGCCCCCCTGGGCCTGGATCGCGGTGATGGCGATGGTGTTGACGATGTCGTCGACGAGGGCGCCGCGCGACAGATCGTTGATGGGCTTGTTGAGTCCCTGCAGCACGGGGCCGATCGCCACGGCGCCGGCCGAGCGCTGCACGGCCTTGTAGGTGTTATTGCCCGTGTTGAGGTCGGGGAAGACGAACACTGTCGCTCGGCCCGCCACCTCGGAGTCGGGCATCTTCGCGCGGGCGACCGCTGCATCGGCGGCGGCGTCGTACTGGATGGGTCCTTCGACGAGCAGCTCGGGTGCCCGCTCGCGCACGAGCGCGGTGGCGGTGCGCACCTTCTCGACGTCGGCGCCGGTGCCCGACTCCCCCGTCGAGTACGACAGCATCGCCACGCACGGCGCGATGCCGAACTGCTCGGCGGTGGCGGCCGACGACACGGCGATGTCGGCGAGCTGCTCGCTGGTGGGGTCGGGGATGACGGCGCAGTCGCCGTAGACCAGCACGCGATCGGCGAGGGCCATGAGGAACACGCTCGACACGACCGAGACGCCGGGCGCGGTCTTGATGATCTCGAACGCCGGACGGATGGTGTGGGCCGTCGTGTGCGCGGCACCCGAGACCATGCCGTCGGCCAGACCCAGGTGCACCATGAGCGTGCCGAAGTACGACACGTCGGTGACGGTGTCGGCCGCTTGGGCGTGCGTGACGCCCTTGTGCGCACGGAGGCGGGCGTATTCGGTGGCGAACTTGTCGACGTGGACGGCGTCGAAGGGGCTGAGCACCTCGGCATCGCGGATGTCGATGCCGAGCTCGATCGCGCGCCCGCGCACCTCGATCGGTTCGCCGAGGATCGTGAGGTCGGCGATGCCGCGCGAGAGCACGGTTGCCGCGGCCCGCAGGACGCGGTCGTCGTTGCCCTCGGGCAGCACGATGCGCCGCTTGTCGCTGCGCGCGCGGTCGACCAGGCCGTACTCGAACATGAGCGGGGTGACCACGCTCGGGCGGGCCACGCCCAGCTCGCGCGTGAGGAGCTCGGTGTCGACGTGGCGCTCGAACAGCGCGAGAGCGGTGTCGTAGCGGTGCTGCGAGTCGGCGGCGAGCCGGCCTCGCGTGTTCATGATGCGCACGGCGGTGTCGTAGGTGCCGAGGTCGGTCGCGATGATCGGCAGCGGCGAGCCGAGACCGTCGATCAGGCGCACGATCGGGTCGGGGAGCTCGAACCCGCCGTTGAGCACGATCCCCGCGAGGGAGGGGAAGGTGCCCGAGGCGTTGGCCAGCAGGGCGGCGATGAGCACCTCGCTGCGGTCGGCGGGGATGACCACGACCGCGGACTCCTTCAACCGCGGCAGCACGTTGACCATGGACATGCCCGCGACGACCACGTCGAGAACCTCGCGGGTCAGTAGCGCCGGGTCGCCCTTGATCAGCTCGCCCTCGACCGAGCGCAGCACGCCGCGCACCGAGGGCGCGATGAGGAAGCGGTCTTCGGGCAGCGCCCACACGGGGACACTGCGGCGCTCGCCCGGCGTGTCGACCGCCCCAGCGTCGACGACCTGACGAACGGATGCCGTGATCTCGTCGAGGCGGTCGGGATCGGCGCGGTTCGCGATCACGGCGAAGAGCGCGGCCCGCTCGTGCTGCAGCTCGGACACCGCGAGCGAAGCGATCTGCCCCACCTCTTGCGGGGTGCGCGCGACCGACATGCCCAGCGTCTCGCTGTGCCCCTGCTGAGCCCGACCGCCGAGCACGAGGAGCACGGGAGCGCCGAGGTTGGCCGCGATGCGGGCGTTGTAGCCCAGCTCGGCGGGGCTCCCGACGTCGGTGTAGTCGCTGCCGATGATGACGACCGCGTCGCACTGCGCCTCGACGGCCTTGTAGCGCTCGACGATGCGGGCGAGAGCCGCGTCGGCGTCGTCGCGCACGTCGTCGTACGTGACGCCGACGCAGTCGTCGTAGTCGAGGTCGACGCTGTCGTGGTCGAGCAGCATCTCGAGCACGTAGTCGCGTTCGGCCGTCGAGCGCGCGATGGGGCGGAACACCCCCGCGCGCGGCGTGACGCGGCTGAGCGCGTCGAGGACTCCCAGGGCCACGGAGGACTTGCCCGAATGACCTTCGGCCGACGTGATGTAGATGCTCTGCGTCACGCGACCAGCCTATTGCGGGGCCCCGACACCGCTCCGGGGTTGCTTCGGCGTCGAGTGATCAGGACGAGCGCGTCTAGGCTCGCGACCGTGAGCGCAACGACACCCGGCACCACCGTCCCCGACCACCGCGGCCGCACCGGTCTGCACCTCACCGGGCGCGACCTCGACCGCAACCCGCGCGTCGAGGTGACCGGCGTCGAGCTGCTCGCCGCCGGGTGGCACGTGCTGCGGGCGACGACGTTCCGCTATCGCGGCGACGACGGCGAGTGGGTCACACAGACGCGAGAGACCTACGACCGCGGCAACGGCGCGACGATCCTGCTCTACGACGCCACGCGTCGGACGGTGCTGCTCACGCGGCAGTTCCGCTACCCGGTGTACGTCAACGACCACCCCGACGGCATGCTCATCGAGACCGCGGCGGGATTGCTCGACGACGACGACCCGCTCACCGCGATCCGTCGCGAGGCCGAGGAGGAGACCGGCGTGCGCGTCGACGAGGTGCAGCACGTGTTCGACGTCTACATGAGCCCCGGCTCGGTGACCGAGCGCCTGCACTTCTTCGCCGCCGGCTACGACGGGGCGAACCGCGAGGGCGACCGCGGCGGCCTGATCGAGGAGGGCGAGGAGATCGAGATCCTCGAGTACGACATCGACGAGGCGCTGTCGATGATCCGCGCCGGCTCCATCCAGGATGCCAAGACCATCATGCTGCTGCAGTGGGCGGTGCTCGACGGGCCCTTCGCCCGCCGCTGAGGGGCGGGATCGTGGCATCCGGAGCCGTTTCCGGGCAAAGAAAAGACCCTCCGCGCACCCGGTAGAGCCTGGTTACCCTTGCTACGTTTCCGTCCTGGGGGAGTTGGCCTGGATGCCGCCACGCGGAGAGCCGAGTACAGCCTACCCGACGCCCGGTCGGGCTCCGACCCCTCTCATTCCTGCAGGGCGAGAGCCGCAGCCCCCAGCAGCGGTCCGTCGCCGTCGAGACCGGAGCCGACGATGCGGCAGCGGCGCGCGTAGGCGTGCACCGAGGCGGCCTCCGCGGCGACGCGCACCTGATCGATGTAGTCGGGCGAGACCTGCGAGAAGCCCCCGGCGATGGCCACGGCCTCGAGGTCGCACAGTGTGGCGGCGGCGGCGATGGCCTGGCCGACCGCGGCCGCCGATCGGCTCACGGCGGCGATCGCCGTGGCATCCCCTGCCGCGTGGGCGGCGGCCAGATCGAGACCGGTCTCGCCCTCCCACCCCTGCGCCCGGGCCCAGGTCACGGTGCCGGGGCCGGCGGCGACCGCCTCGAGCGTCGCCTCGACGGCCCGGCCGTCCTCGATCGTGCGGACGAACGTCTGTCCCAGGTGGCCGGCGTTGCCGCTCGCCCCGCTCACGGGTCGACCTCCCAGCACGAGACCGCCGCCCACGCCGGTCGACACGACGATCGCCATCGCGTCGTCGCAGCCGACGAGGGCTCCGCGCCAGTGCTCGGCGAGGGCGATGCAGGTGCCGTCGAGAGCGAGGTGGATCGGCCCGTCGACCAGCCCGCCGAGCACGTCGTCGATCGGCAGTCCCGCCGCCAGGGGGAGGTTCAGCGGCGAGACCGAGCGCGAGCGCAGATCGACCGGGCCCGCACTGCCGACGCCGATCGCGGTGACGGTGGCGCCCGGTACCGCGGCGAGCGCGGCCTCGGCGGCCTCGCGGATGTGCCGGGCGATGGTGTCGCGGTCGTTCCCGCGCCCCGTGGGACGTCGGGTCACGCTCGCGCGGACCACCTGGCCGTCCGTGGAGACCAGGGCCGCGTCGACCTTCGTCCCGCCGATGTCGACGGCGAGCACGTGGGCGGGGGCGGACAGGGACGGGCTGGCATTCGACATACGCGGGCTCCTCGGGTGGACCGACGCTCCCCGATCCTAGGGGCCGGTGCATCGCCCGTGTGACGCCTGTGCGCCGGTGCAATCCCGCCCTCCGCCGCATCCCCGCGGGTTACGATCAGGTCACGGCGGCGGCGAGGACGCGCCCCCGCTTCCACGACACGAGGGATGCCATGGACGAGACGGCCACGCCCGAGGCGGCGACGCGCCTGCGACGCAGCGACACCGCCCCCGCCCGCCCCGGCCTCGACACCCCGCTCGATGCGGAGGCGTTCGCCGAGCTCACCGGCCGCATCGTGGCCTCGGTCTCGCGCGTGATCGACGGCAAACCCGACGCCGTGCGCAGCGCCCTGATCGCCCTCCTCGCCGAGGGGCACCTGCTCATCGAGGACGTCCCCGGCGTGGGCAAGACCATGCTCGCGCGGGCGCTGGCGGCCACCGTCGACGCCGATGTGCGCCGCATCCAGTTCACCCCCGACCTCCTGCCCGGCGACATCACCGGGGTGGCGGTGTTCAATCCGGTGCAGCGGCAGTTCGAATTCACCCCGGGCGCGGTGTTCGCGAACATCGTCATCGCCGACGAGATCAACCGCTCCTCCCCCAAGACGCAGTCGTCGCTGCTGGAGGCGATGGAGGAGCGACAGGTCACCGTCGACGGGCGGACGCACGTGCTCCCCTCGCCGTTCCTCGTGGTCGCGACCCAGAACCCGCTCGAGATGGAGGGCACGTACGCCCTCCCCGAAGCCCAGCGCGACCGCTTCCTGCTGCGCGTGTCGATGGGGTACCCGGATGCCGCGGCCGAGGCGCTCATGCTCCGCCAGCGCGACACGGTGAACCCGCTCGACGGTCTCAGCCCCGTCGTGACGGCTCGGCAGGTGACCGCGATGATCGCCTGGGCGCGCAGCGTGCACATCGCCCCGGCCCTCGAGGAGTACGTCGTGGCGCTCGCGCAGGCGACTCGCAGTCATCCCGACATCCGACTCGGGGCCAGCCCGCGAGCGACCCTGCAGCTCGTCCGAGCGGCGAAGGTGCGCGCCGCCCTCGACGCCCGCGCCTACGTCATCCCCGACGACATCACCGCGCTGCTGTCGCCGGTGTTCGCCCACCGCCTCATCGCGAACCGTTCCGCGGCCGGTGGCCGTGCAGGTGCCGTCGTCGTGGCCGATGCGCTCGAGCGCATCGCCGCGAGCGTGCGGGTGCCGCTCGCGTCCCGCACGTGAAAGCCGGGGTGCGCCGCTGGTGGCCGTTGACCGTCCGCGGCACCGGGGCCGCTCTTCTCGCGATCGCGGCCTTCGTGATCGCGCAGCGGGCGGGGATCCCCGAGCTTCTCTACTTCGCGACGCTGCTCGCGGCGCTCCTCGTGGCCGCCGCCGTCGCACTGCTGGCCGCGCGCGGTGACGGAGAGGTGTCGCGCGTGATCACGCCCGAGGTGCCCGAGGTGGGCGGCACCGCGACGATCGTCGTGCGAGCGCGGTTGCGCACCGCGCTCCCGAGCGGCCCCGGCCGATGGCGGGACGCCCTCCCCGCGGGGCTGTCGGGGCGCGCCGAGGGCTCGTCGCCCGCGACGGGGTCGACGCTGGCCGGCGCCGGCGGACGGATCGAGGTGCGCTACGACGTCGTCGGCGCGAAGCGCGGCATCCATTCGGTCGGTCCGCTGGAGGTCACCACGACCGATCCTTTCGGGATGCTGCGGCGCCGGCTCGCTCTCGGGCGGTCGACGCCGGTGACCGTCGCTCCCGCGATCGTGGACCTCGCTCCCCTCCCCTCCGCGTCGGGAGAGGCCGGCGGCACCCGGCAGTCCACGACGTTGCAGGTGGGGCAGGGCGCCGACAACCTCGTCGCCCGCCCGTACGCGCCGGGCGACTCGATGCGGCGCATCCACTGGCGCGCCACCGCGCACCGCGACACGCTCATGGTGCGCCAGGAGGAGCAGGAGTCGAGCCCCGCCGCCACCGTCGTGCTCGACCGCACCGGGTCGCGGTGGGGTGCGCTGTCGGCCCACGCGCCCGGCAGCGATCCGGCGTTCGAGACGGCCGTCACCGCGTGCGTCTCGATCGTCGCGCGGCTCGTGCACGAGGGCTACACCGTCGACGTCGTCGACAGCGACGGCGCTCTGCTCACCGAACCCGTCGACGGCGGTGACGACGTCGAGGCGCGCCGCCTGGCCGCGGGCTTCGCGTCGTTGCGCGCACGGGCGGACGATCCCGCGCGCCGCGTCGTGCCGGCTGCCGCGGCCGCCCTCGCCGGCCCGGTCGTCGTGATCACGGGCGCCCTGTCGCCCGAGGACCGGTCGACCCTGGGCGGCGTCGCCCACCACTCGGCGATGCCGGTGCTCATCTCGGTGACCGACGGCGCGGATCTCGACCGTCTGCGGCAGGGTGGCTGGCGGGCGGTGGCCCTCGCGCCCGGCGCCGACGTCGCCCGCGCCTGGGACGACGCGATGGAACAGGGGTACGCCCGTGTCGGCTGACGTCACGGTGCTGCGCACCCCCCGCCGTCGCCGCGACGCGTCGCTGCTGACCCTCGGGCTGTTCGCCGCCATCGCGGCGGCCATGCTCCCCGTCTTCTCCGTCATCGCGCCCGGTCCGTGGGTCGCCGGGGCAGTGCTCGTCACGGCGGGTTCGCTGGGCGCCGGGCTCGTCGTGCGTCTGTCGCGCCTGCCGGCGGTGCTCGCGAGCGTCGCCGAGATCGCGGTGTGGATCGTGCTGCTCACGGCGATCTTCGGCGGCGGTACGGCACTGCTGGGGCTGATCCCCACGCCCGCGACGTTCGCGTCGGTGCCGGGTCTCCTGGCCGGGGCGTCGGAGGAGATCCGTGACGGCGTGGCGCCGGTCGCCGCGGAGACCGGCCTGTCGTTCCTGCTGGTGGGAGCGATCGGCGCTCTCGCGATCGTCCTCGACCACGTCGTGCTGACGGCCCGGATGCCGCTGCTGGCGGGCGTCGGCCTGGTCGCCGTCTCGCTCATCCCCACGATCGCCATCCCCTCCGACGTCGATGTCGCGGGCTTCGTCCTGCTCGCCGCGGCATTGCTGTTCCTGCTGCGCATCGACACCCGCTCGCGCACCACCGCGCGGGAGCAATCGGGAGCGCCGAGGCTGTTCGGCGTGTCGGCGACGGCGCTCGGAGTGGCGGCGGTGGCGGTCATCGTCGCCGTGGTCGCCACACCGCTGCTGCCGCAGCCGGGTATCCGCTTCGCCACGGGCGGCGCCGGCGGGATCGGCACGACCATCAATCCCAACCTCGAGCTCGGCAACGACCTGCGCCAGCCGCGCGACGTCGACGTGCTGACGGTCACCACGACCGCGCCGAGCGCGCCGTACCTGCGCGCCGTGACCCTCTCGAGCTTCGACGGATCGGTCTGGCAGCCCGACAGCTCCGACACCGTGCCCGTCCCCGGGGACGGGGCGGTGTTCGACCGGGTCGGCGTCGACGGCGACATCACGCTCGCCGATCAGACCACCACCGTCACCGTCGACCAGCTCGACAGCCCGTGGCTCCCCGTCCCGTATCCCGCCTCCGCGGTCACGGGCCTCACGGGCGAGTGGCTCGGGATGCCGCAGAACCGCACCGTGGTCACGCGCGCCGGCTCGACCCGCGACCAGGTGTACCAGGTGCAGGCGAACGTGCCCCGCCCCACGCTCGAGCAGATCCGCTCGCGGGCGGCGGGCGGCGCAGGCGTGGATTCCTCGCTCACGGCGCTGCCCGCCGACGTGCCCGCCGTCATCGGCGACACCGCGCGCGAGGTGACCGCGAACGCCACGAACCCCTACGACCAGCTCGCGGCGCTGCAGACGTGGTTCCGTTCCAGCGCTTTCCGTTACTCCCTCGATGCCCCCGTCGACGCCGGTTTCGACGGCGCGGGCCTGGATGCCGTGGCGGATTTCCTGCAGGTGCGCGCCGGCTACTGCGTGCACTACGCCTCGGCGTTCGCGGTCATGGCGCGCACGCTCGGCATCCCCTCCCGGATCGTGATCGGGTACCTCCCCGGCACGGCATCCCGCATCGCCCAGCAGGGCGGAACCGAGTACACGGTGTCGTCGAGCCAGCTGCACGCGTGGCCGGAGGCCTACTTCGAGGGCATCGGATGGGTGCCGTTCGAGCCGACGAACAGCCTCGGAGTGCCGACGAACTTCGCCTCGGGATCGACCTCCGGTGGCGGCACCGAGCCGAGCACCCCGCAGCAGGATGCCGCCTCCCCCGACGCGCAGCCCTCGACGGCGCCCTCGCAGGCAGATCGCGGCGACGTGGACGCGCAGGAGGGCACCGTGACCGCCCCCGGCGCGCGTCCGGCCACATCGTGGGTCCTGCCGCTGGTGCTCGTCCTGGCGCTCCTGCTGCTGGCGGCGGTGCCCGCGGTCGTCCGTGTCGTCCAGCGGCGCCGGCGTCTGTCGGCGGCGCGCGCGGGCGACCCGGTCGCGGCGTGGACGGCTCTGCAGGAGGAGGTTGTGGATCTCGGCATCCCGGCCCCGGGCGCCGAGTCGCCGCGGGCGTTCGCCGCGCGGCTCGTGGCGGAGCACGGCGCCGACGCGGACGACGTCGGGCTGCTGCGCGAAGCCGTCGAGCGGGCGAGCTACGCGGAGCTCGCCGTCGATCCCGCGCGGGGCCCGGCCCTCGTCGCCGCGCTGCAGCGGGTGACCGGCGCGATCGCGACGCGGACGACGACGGCGCGTCGGATCAGGGCGCGGGTGCTGCCCCGGTCGCTCGTCGTGCGCCCCGGTGCCGTCGACGTCGCCGACGAGCGGGAGCCGGTGTCCTGACGCGGAAGAGCGCCACCCCGGAACCGGGGTGACGCTCTTCTGGTGGCGGAAGTGACAGGATTTGAACCTGCGAGGCGAGTTACCCCGCCTACATGGATTCCAGCCATGCTCCTTAGGCCGCTCGGACACACTTCCAAGGGACGATCCTACACGGCCCTCGCGTCGTGATCGAACCGCGCCCGTCGTCGGGGCTCGCTCAGAGCACGCTCTTGGGCAGACGGTGGAGCGTGACCGCCCCGACGGCCCGGAACGGGTGAAGGGGGTCGGGCGCCTCGGAACCCGTCGGGCCGCCCAGCTCGCTGTGCACGAGAGCGCTCATGACGGCGTAGGCGTCCATCCTGTCCCAGCCGCGCTGGTCGACGAGATGGTCGAAGACGTCCTCGTAGCCGCGGCGGATGCTCTCCTGAACGGGGTCGCCCAGGCCGACGAAGATCCACTCCTCGTCGGTCTCGACACGGGGCGCCCGGAGCCCGGCATCCGGGATGAGATCGATCGAGACGACGGCGACGCCCGCCGCCTCGATCGCGACGAAAGACGATTCCCCGCGGGCCATCACGGCATGGATGTCGCCGATCGACAGCAGGGCGCCCTCGACCTCGACGGGCAGGTACACCGTGGCGCCGGGGGCGACGTCGGTGAGGTCCATGTTGCCGCCGAGTGCGGTGGTGGGCATGACGGTGGAGTTCGTCCCCGTCGCGGGGGCGGTGCCGATGCAGCCGATCATGGGCCGTGCGGGCACCACGTGACGCTCGGTGAGGTGCACCCCCGCGGCGTCGATCGGGATACGCCGGCTGACGACGTGATCGGGCATGCGGTGCTGCAGCGCCCCGGCGCCGGGGAGGCTCTGCGACCACCCGTACCCGCCGAGGCGGATCTCGTGCACGTGGACCGCGAGTGCGTCTCCGGGCTTCGCGCCTTCGACGAACACGGGACCGGTCACCGGGTTGATCGGAGCCCGCAGGGCGCCGAGGTCGCCGTGCTCGTGCAGCTCGGCGTAGACCGCGTCGTCGGTCTCGAAGGCGATCGTCTCGCCGGTCCCGGGGCGGACGCGCAGCACCGGCGGAACCGAGGCATCGTAGCCGGGGCGACCGTGCTCCTTGCCGAGCCGGTGCTCGACGGTCATCGGGGGGCCACTTCTCCGCCGCCCTCGCCGGCGGTCGCCGTGGCATGCTCGGGCAGGGGGCCGGTCGCTCCCCCGTTCTTGCGGGCGAAGACGGCGTAGACGATGCCGCCGAGAACGAGCCACAGGATGCCGCCGACCTTGGCCGTGATGTCGGCATTGAGCAGCACGTAGCCGATGATGAGGAACCCGATGACGGGGACGACCAGGTGCAGCAGGTAGTTCTTCGACTTCCTCTTGCCGAGGTAGTACACCGCGACCGACACGTGCAGGAGCAGGAAGCCGAGCAGCGCGCCGAAGTTCACCAGCGACGAGATCACCGCGATCTGACCGACGAAGAACAGCACGAGCACGAGCGAGATCGCGCTGACGAGCAGGATCGCCGCCATCGGCACCTGGCGGGCGGTGACCGTGGACAGGAAGGCGGGCAGGCGGCGGTCGCGGCTCATCGAGTAGAGCAGACGCGAGGTCGCCGCCTGGGCCGCCACGGCGTTGGCGATGCCCACCGCGATGACGTTCACCGCGAGGAAGGCGGTCGCCCACCCGCTGCCGGCGGCCTTCGCCACGAGGACGAAGAAGGCGTTGTTGACCTCGTCGTCGCCGAAGGCGATCGTGCCGTTGGCGAGGGCGCTGGCGAACCAGGTCTGCGTGATGAAGAGCACCGCGACCACGAGCAGAGCGATGATCATCGCGCGGCCGCCGGACTTCCGGTCGCCCGTGGACTCCTCGGCCATCGTCGAGATGCCGTCGAAACCGAGGAAGCTCAGCACCGCGATCGACAGCGCGGTGGCGATGAGCGCGGGGTTGACCTTCTCGGCGTCCCACAGCGGGGCCATCGTGAACTGCGCTCCCGGGATCGTGCCGGACGACAGGGCGACCATGGCGATGACGACGAAGATCACCACGAAGGCGAGCTGAATGGCGAGCATGACGCGGTTCGCGATCTTGATCGAGCCGATACCGAGCACGTTGATGACGGTGTTGATGATCACGAACGCCACGGCCCAGATCCACTGCGGCACATCGGGGAAGATCCCCGCCATCGACGACGCGGCGAAGACGTAGAGCAGGGTCGGCACGAGTAGGTAGTCGAGCAGGATCGCCCAGCCTGCGAAGAAGCCCACGGTGGGATGGATGCCGCGACCGACGTACGAGAAGACGGAACCGGCGATGGGGAACGCCTTCGACATCTGCGCGTACGCCAGGGCGGTGAAGATCATCGCGACGACGCCGGTGAGGTAGACCAGCGGCACCATGCCGCTCGCGGCGTTGTAGACGACGCCGAAGATGGCCCAGGGGGCGATCGGCACCATGAAGACCAGGCCGTACACGACGAGGTCGAGAGTGGACATGGAGCGCTTGAGCTCCTGCTTGTAGCCGAAGGCCTCCAGCGATTGCTGGGCCTCGGGGGCGGGGTGCGACATCGGGTCTCCTGGTTCGGGTGGGGTGGCGCGGGTGTCAGGGAAGGGGTGCGAGGAAGTCGGCGATGACCGCGCGGAACGCGTCGGGCATCTCGAGGTGGGTGCAGTGGCTCGCTCCGGCGAAGACGTGAGAGCGTGCGCCGGGGATGTGCTCGACGAAGGGCTCCCACGTCTCGGGGGTGGCCTCGTCGAATTCGCCGGCCACGACGAGGGTGGGCACGGCGATTCGGGGCAGCCGGTCGATGATGGTCCAGTCGCGGCCCGTGCCGACGACATGGAACTCGTTGGGGCCGTTCATCGTGAAGTACACCGTGGGGTCGGCGAGCATCTGCTGCTCACTGTCGACGAAGTCCTGGGGCATCGGGGTCACGCGGCACACGTGCCGCTCGTAGAAGACGCGGGTGGCTTCGGCGTACTCGGGGTCCTCGAGGGTGCCGGCGGCCTCGTGCCGGTCGAGCGCCTCGCGCGCCTCGACGGGCAGCTCGGAACGCAACCGCGCCGCACCCGCGAGCCAGAGGGCCATGGATGCCGGGGAGTTGCAGATCTCGAGGCTCTGCAGCCCCTCCGGCTGACGGACCGCAATCTCGGCACCGAGCATGCCGCCCCAGGACTGGCCGAGCACGTGGTACTCGTCGAAACCGAGCGCCTCGCGCAGGTTGTGGAACTCGTCGACGAAGAGCTGCGGCACCCACTGCGATGCCGGAGCGTCGGGGTGGTGGGAGCTCCTGCCGCATCCGATCTGGTCGTAGTGCACGACGGTGCGCCCGGTGAGGTCGGCCAGGGCGTCGAGGTTCGAGACGTAGTCGTGCGCCATCCCCGGCCCGCCGTGCAGGACGAACAGCGGTGCCTTCCCGGTTGTCTCCGACGGTTCGGTGAGGCGGGCCCAGGTGAAGCCGTCGTGGAAGGGAACGGTGATCTCGCGTTGCATGGAGTCATCGTGGACCCGTTAAAGGTGCGTTGGCAAACCTTTTCTGCGGATTTAACATGGGAGAAACGACGGGAGCCCATGGCCGACACCGACGACGCCTCCCTGGTGGAGCGCGTGACCGAGCGACTGATCACCGCCGTCGCGGTGGGCGAGTTCCTCCCGGGCACCCGACTTCCCGCCGAGCGCGACCTCTCCCCTCTGCTGGGCGTCGGTCGGACGACCGTGCGTGCGGCCCTCGACGATCTGTCGACCCGGGGTCTGATCGAGCGGCGCCGTGGACGCGGCGGCGGCACCTTCGTCGCCGAGGACTGGCCCGCCTCGATCGTGGTGGGCGTCGACCGGTGGTTCGAGGAGCGCTGGAGCGATCTCGTCGACGCCTGCACGGCGAGCTCGATGCTTCACGCGTCGCTCGCGCGGCTCGCCGCCGAGCGGCGCACGGACACCGACATCGCGATGATGCGCAGCCGACTCGCCGACTTCCACGCCGCCGAGTCTGGCGATCCGAAGCAACGCGCCGACAGCCTGCTGCACCTCGCCATCATCGACGCGGCGCACAACGACGCGCTTCGCGAGATCCTGCTCGAACACGAGCGGCACTTCTCGCTCTCGGCCCCCGCGCACCCGTGGGGCGATCGGGAGAGTCACCGCCGTATGGAGACGCGCGCCGCGCGCGAGCACGACGCCATCGTCGACGCCATCGTGCAGGCAGCGCCCGACGAGGCCGCCGAGCTCGCGCGCCGGCACGTGCAGATCGACCTCGAGCTGTTCACCGAGGCGCGCGAGTTCGCCCGCCGCCGGGCCGCCGAGGCCGCGACCGGCTGAGAGCCCTGCCCCTGAACGGAGGAGAATCGGGCAACGGAGGAGACTCCCCCCGCGACGGCGTCCTCCCCTCCGCGACGCTCCTCCCGTCGCAGCCCCGCTCAGCCGCGCAGGCGCCCCTCGAGTCCGGCACGGACCGCGGGCCACTCCTCACGGAGGATCGAGAAGTACAGCGTGTCCGCCACGCTGCCATCGGGGGCGATGCGGTGCCGGCGGAGCCGGCCCTCGGGCGTCGCGCCGAGGCGCTCGATGGCCCGCGCGCTGCGCTCGTTGCGCGCATCGCAGCGCAGCGCCACGCGGTTCACCCGCCACTGGTCGAAGGCGTGCTGAAGAAGCAGGAGCTTCGCGGCCGGGTTGGTCCGCCCTCCCTGGAACGCGCGGCCGTACCAGGTGGTCCCGATCTCGACGCGACCCTGCGCGGGCACGTACTCGTAGAACGTCGTCGCTCCGCGCACCTCACCGGTCGCGGCATCCCGGACCGTGAAGGCGTAGAGGCCGGGAGTCTTACGCTGCTGTTCGACGCGATCGGCGTACGCCTCGACGGAGTCGGCCCACGGGGTCGTCATGCGACTCCACAGCGACGGATCCGTCAGGGGCCACGCCTGGGCCGCGTCGACGGGTTCGGCGGGGGTGAGGCGGATGCCGTGACCCTCGAGCGTGAGGTCATGGGCGGTCATCGGGCCTCCAGCTGGTGCACGAACTCCTCGGCGGCGGCGAGCTTGCGGCGCAGATCGTCGCGACGCAGGACCGCCTCTTCGCGGATGTCGTCGAACCGCGCGGAGAGCGCCGCGTCGGAGGGATCGGCGTCCAGGCCGTCGACGACGGAGAGCAGCTCCCCCATCTGCTCGAGCGAGTAGCCGAGCGGCTTCATGCGCCGGATGAGCAGCAGTCGAGACTCGTCGTCCGCCGTGTACAGGCGGAAACCGCCCTCGCTGCGGGCCGAGGGTCGGAGCAGGCCGATCTCGTCGTAGTGGCGGAGGGTGCGGATGGACAGCCCCGTCCGCTCCGCGAGCTCGCCGATCTGCATCGGTCGCGCGTCGTTCATGGCATCTCCCGTTCCGCAACCCTCTCGTTACGGTAGAGTCTCTCTCGGTCGCGATTCACGACCCCTCCATTCTTCCCCGCCGCCGCGCGGGTCTCATCTTCCCCGGGAGCTCCCCATGACCGACGTCGTCGCACGCCCAGAACCGACCGTTCTCGGCGCCCTGCGCTCGCCTCGCCTGCTCACCCGTGAGGTGCTCGCCGGTCTCGTCGTGGCGATCGCGCTCATCCCCGAGGCGATCGCGTTCTCGATCATCGCGGGCGTCGACCCGCGCCTCGGGCTGTTCTCGTCGTTCGTGATGGCGGTGGCCATCGCGTTCCTCGGCGGGCGCCCCGCGATGATCTCGGCCGCGACCGGGGCCATCGCGCTCGTCATCGCGCCCGTCGCCCGTGAGCACGGGGTCGACTACCTGCTCGCGACGGTGATCCTCGGCGGCATCCTGCAGGTGGTCCTCGGTCTGCTCGGGGTCGCCAAGCTCATGCGCTTCATCCCGCGCAGCGTCATGGTCGGGTTCGTGAACGCCCTGGCGATCCTCATCTTCACGGCTCAGGTGCCGCAGCTGATCGGCGTGCCGTGGGCGGTCTACCCGATCGCGGCGGCCGGGCTCGCCATCATGTACCTGCTCCCCCGCGTGACCCGGGTCGTGCCGGCCCCCCTCGTCGCGATCGTGCTGCTCACCGGTGCCGCGGTCGTCTTCGGTATCTCGGTGCCCACCGTCGGCGACCAGGGCGCCCTCCCCGAGAGCCTGCCGGCACTGCTGCTGCCGAACGTCCCCCTCACCGGCGAGACGCTCGGGATCATCCTGCCCTTCGCGGTCGCCATGGCGATCGTCGGACTGCTCGAGTCGCTCATGACCGCCGCCCTGGTCGACGACATCACCGACACCCCGTCGTCGAAGACGCGCGAGTCGCTCGGGCAGGGGGCGGCGAACGTGCTGTCGGGCCTGTTCGGCGGCATGGGCGGCTGCGCGATGATCGGCCAGACGATGATCAACGTCAAGGCCTCGGGTGCGCGCACCCGCATCTCGACGTTCCTCGCCGGCGTGTTCCTGCTGGTGCTCGTGCTGGTGTTCGGCGACGTCGTCGCGATCATCCCGATGGCGGTGCTCGTCGCGGTCATGATCGTCGTGTCGATCGCGACCTTCGACTGGCACAGCATCCGTCCGTCGACGCTGAGGCGGATGCCGCTGAGCGAGACGATCGTCATGGTCCTGACGGTCGCGTTCACGGTGTGGACGCACAACCTCGCGATCGGCGTGGGGGTGGGCGTCGTCGCCGCCGCGGTGCTCTTCGCGCGACGCGTCGCGAGCCTCACGAGCGTGACGCGCGTCGAGGAGACCGACCGCGTGCGCTACACCGTCGAGGGCGAGCTGTTCTTCGCCTCGAGCAACGACCTCACGACGAAGTTCGCGTACCACCGCGATCCGGCGCGGGTCGTCATCGACCTGTCGCGCTCGCACGTGTGGGACGCCTCGACGGTCGCCGCCCTCGACGCCGTGCAGACGAAGTACGCGCACCTGGGCACGACGGTGGAGCTGGAGGGCATGAACCCCGCGGCCGCGCGCCTCCACGAGCGCCTGAGCGGCGGTCTCGGCGCGGGCCACTGACCACAGGCGGGGCCCTCAGCCGTGCGGGCGGGAGGGTCAGGAGCGCAGCGTCGTCGAGGGGGTCTCGCCGAACTCTCCGCGGTACATCGCGGCGAAGCGACCCAGGTTCGAGAACCCCCAGCGCGCGGCGATCGCCGCGACCGTCTCGACCGAGGGATCGGCACTGCGCAGCTCGGAACGTGCGGCATCCAGGCGGACCCGGCGCAGATACTGCATCGGCGTGCGCCCGGTGGCCGCACGGAACGCGTACTGCAGTCCTCGCGGGGACAGACGCGCCGCCTGTGCGATGTCGGCGAGGACGACGGGCTCGGCGGCGTGCGCCTCGACGTAGGCCTTGGCCCGGCGCACCGGAGCCGGCAGCGGCCGGGACGGGCGGCCGGCGGCGAGCGCCTCGGTGAGCGTGGTGGGGAAGGTCAGCAGCGAGGCCTCGAGCAGGAGCGTGCGCGCCTGCTTCTCGATGAGCGGGGTGCGCTCGGGCGAGCGCAGCAGCACGTCGCGCGCGTACTCCCAGGTCCGCGACCAGTAGCGCAGACGCTGCTCGCTGATGGCGGCGTGGCCTGTCGCGCGCACACGCAGCGTGTCGTCTCCGGAGAGGCGACGGGCCGCGTCGTCGAACTCGGATCGGGTGAACGACACCGCCGTTCCGGCGATGCGTCCCGTGAACGACACCTCGAGAGGACGGTCGACCACCATGAACGGGATGTTCGTGTCGATGCGTTCGCGACGGTAGACCCCGGCGACACGGGGACCGGCGATACGGCCGAGCACCACGAGATCGAGCGGATCCGATTCGACGAACATCGTCGAGCCGATCGTGTAG
The DNA here is from genome assembly GCF_031844085.1 of Microbacterium sp. PRF11. Classification (NCBI taxonomy): domain Bacteria; kingdom Bacillati; phylum Actinomycetota; class Actinomycetes; order Micrococcales; family Microbacteriaceae; genus Microbacterium; species Microbacterium sp. PRF11. Next base: position 373,212 of record NZ_JAUZUP010000003.1, on the reverse strand, counting down.
TCACAGAAGGCGAAACCGGGTTCGGACACCGCATGCCACGACAACGCCGGCTGAATGGCCTCCGCGCGCGAGATGCGGGCACCCGGCACGACCGTCTGCCAGAGGTGCTCGACGGTTTCCGCATCGCGCGTTTCGATATTGGTGTGCTCCACGCAGGTTTCCTAAATCGTCCGAGAATATGCGGCAAGACCATTGCGCCAGGGGGCGAAGACGGCTATGGAACCGCTCTCACGCAACCATTGCGAGAAAAACGATCAACCCGGATGACCCCCACCCGACATTCACCGTATCCCGCGGATCCGGAGAAATGCGCATTTCGGGCTGAAGGGCCGGAGTGCGCGCGCAAAAGGCCGTCAGACGCAGAATCGTCGTTCCGGCTTTGCCCTGCGCTGCATTCAGGGACAGCATTCCCTCACGCCGCATTCCTGCGGCGATCGACCGCTCCCGTTCCCCGGCGCGGTGGTCGACGACGTTCCGGCGCGGTGCTCGTGACCCCGCGCCGGGACGTCGCTGCTGAACAGCGGACAGACACCCGCATAATGAATGCGGGTCGCCGCTCGGCACCCGTCCGAGCGAGGGGATGCCGATGCCGTTCCGCACCATGACGACCCTGCAGGCATGGGTCGACGACTTCCGCGCCCTCGGTTACGGCGACGCGGAGATGCTGCGCGTCATCCCGCAGGAGACGGAGGACGGCGCCGACGCCGGCCTGATCGCCGCCAAGCTCCGCAGCGTCTCGACGACGTTCTACGTCGCCCCCGGGAACGAGGCCGGGTCCACCGAGTGGGCCGTCACCTTCGAACCCCGTGAAGACGCGGCTCCCCTCCCCGCGGGACGCGTCATGGCCTTGGCGAGCGAACTGGCCACCCTCTCCGCGCTGTGCTCGTTCCTTCAGGCGCGTTCGGAAGCGTTCCTCGCAACCCACGGCTGAGGGGCGGGGTCGCCACCGGCCCGGTGGATCGGGCGGCTCGGTCAGCGGGATGCGGCCGCCGTGAGGTGCTCCATCAGCTCGGCCGCCTGCGCGGCTCGGCTCGGGTCGACCTGCAACAGCGCCTGTTCGATACCGGCGTCGAAGGCGCGCAGGCGCGACCACGGCGGAGTGTCGAGGTCGACGATCGCGGTGATGTGGTTGACGCGACGGTCTTCCGCGTCCAGATCGCGACGCACGGCCCCGCGCTGCACGAGCCGGTCGATGAGGGTCGTGACACCCGCGGACGTGATCCCGAGGTGATCGCGCACGTGCGAAGGGCGGGCTCCGGGATTCTCGGCGACGAAGATCAGGGCCCGGGCGTCGAGCTCGTTCAGGGACAGTTCCCGACGCGCCTCGGCGTCGGCGACACGGCGCGCCTCGCAGTACGCCAGCAGGGCACGCCCGAGTGCCGCCCCTGACGGGGACGACGACGAAGGCTCGGTAGACATCTGCACGACAGCCGATCGTACTCAGTGCATCGTGGCGATCCCTGCCACTTGCGCCGCGGCTCGCCGACACTCGCTCTCTCGCGCACGCTCACGGCGGCTCCCTTGTCAAGCGGGTCTCGCGCCCGATCACGCGGGTCTATGACTGGACCATGACCACCCGTCCGTAGGCGGGCACCCCGTCGGGAGACGGGAGCGAGGAGAGCATCATGATCTACGACGATCGTCACCAGCAGCAGTCAGGAGCGGTGTGGAGCATCGCCCTGTCGAGCGCGATGGGCAACGGCATCCTGCCGCGATCGACCGAGGAGACGGCGGCGCGCGCGTCGCGCCGCTGGCCCTGGTCGCGCACGCGCGATGCCGGTGAGGCGATGGTGACCGGCCGCCGCGCCTGAACCTCCGCCCCCCTCCCCGGCGCGTCGACTCCATCCCCCTGGAGTCGGCGCGTCGGCTCGTTGAGGCGGGGAGGGTTCTCGTGCAGGGGCGTTCACACGATGGTCGCCCGGGCGTAACCCACCGCGCGGGGTCGAGCCCTCAGCATGGGACGACCGCACCCGCGGTCCTCGCCCCCGCTCGAAAGCGACCCTCCGATGACTCGACCGATCCGCGTGCTGTCGCTGTACGAAGGCTTCTTCGCCGGAGGCGCCCGGATCCTGCATTCCGACGTGGTCGCGGGTCTCTCGCGCGACGGGGTGCAGCAGCATCACGTGCTGTCGCTGACCTCGGCCGCGCGGCGCGACGCGTCTGTGCAGCATGCCGCGGACGACACCCGCTTCCGCCGCCTCCGTGAGGCGGGGGTCACGATCGACACCTTCGATCGTGTTGCGGGTGATTCACCCGTGACGCCCGCAGACTTCACCCCCGCGGAGCTCCACCGCGCCGCCGGGCTCATCTCCGACGCCGATGTGGTGCTGTCGCTGAAGGAGCAGCCGCTCAGCCTGATCGTGGCGCTGCAGCGCCACGGCCTGCTGGCCGATCGCCCTCTTGCCGCGTGCCTGCACCGGTCCGACCCCGCCCATTCCGGTCCCGCGCTGGGGTGGCTCGCCGAGTCGGCGGCATCCGGAGCGGTGTCCGCGACGATCGCGTGCGCCGAGTCGACCTCCGACGCCTACGCACGGGCGGGCGTGTCCGCCGGGACGGCGTGGGTGATCGACAACGGCATCGACACGCGCCGCTTCCGTCCGGGGACGCGCGCGGAACGCCGACGGATCCGCGCGGGTCTCGGCATCCCGGAGTCGGCGCCGGTGGTGCTGCTGGCGGCCCGCTTCGACGCGATGAAGGATCCGGGGCTGTTCCTCCGGTCGGTCGTTCGTCACGCGCGGCGCTCCCCCGCGACGCATTACGTCGTGTGCGGTTCCGGCATGACTCGCGCCAACCCCGCCTTCGCGGCGCTGCTTCGCGAGAGCGGGGTCGGCCATGACATCGCGCTGCACGCCCTGGGGCTGCGCGAAGACATGCCGGAGCTCTATCGCGTCGCCGACGTCGTGGCTCTCACCAGCGCCTTCGGCGAGGCCTCGCCGCTGTGCCTCGTCGAGGGGGCGGCGTCCGGCGCGGTCCCGGTCACCACCGACGTGGGCGATGCGGCGCGCGTCGTCGAGGGCTTCGGACTGGTCACCGCACGCGACGCCGACGCGGTCGCCGAGGCGTGGGGCGATGCGCTGGCGCTGCGACCGGCCCTGCGGGCGGCGGCTCTCGCCGCGCGAGGACGACTGGACCGTCGACGCATGATCGACGAGTACCGCGATGCGATCATGGGGCTGCTGGTGGTCGAGCGGCTCGCGGCGTGAGCGGACCTGCGACGATCTTGCGCTGACCTTGCGGGCGCGCGGCGGGCGCGCGTGGCGGTTCTTGCGCCGGCGCGCGCACGATGGAGGCCATGACCTTCCTTCCCGCCACCCCGTCCGGGCTTCGCCTCGTCCACGGGGAGGTCGTCCCGCTCGGCGCGGACGACGCCGGTCTCGATCTCGACGTGGACGGCACCGGCGGTAGCCTCTTCGACCTCGATGTCGACCCCGCGCGCGCCCCTCTTCCGGAGCCGCCGCTCGACTGAGCCGTCGGGGCTGTCAACCCTCGTGCGCGATCCGCGGACGAGCGGTGGGGTGGGGCTTCCCTATCGAAGGAGGCGCCATGTCACAGCCCGCCCAGCAGCAGGTCCCCGGCAGCGACCAGGAGATGGACCCGAAGCCCGATTTCGGCGAGGACAGCTACCGCGGGTCCGGTCGGCTCGCCGGGAAGGTCGCGCTCATCACCGGCGGCGACAGCGGCATCGGCAAGGCCGTCGCGCTGGCGTTCGCCCGCGAGGGAGCCGACGTCGCGATCGCCTATCTCGACGAGCACGAGGATGCCGAGGAGGCCCGGCGCTTCGTCGAGGACGCCGGTCGCCGCGCGATCCTGCTTCCCGGTGACATCTCCGACCCCGCCCACTGCCGCGACCTCGTCGCGAAGACCGTGGACCAGCTCGGCGCTCTCGACGTGCTCGTGAGCAACGCCGCGTTCCAGATGAGCCACGACACCCTCGAGGAGATCGAGGACGCCGAGTGGGACTTCACGTGGGCGACGAACGTGAGCGCCTACTTCCACCTCGTCAAAGCGGCGCTGCCCCACCTGAAAGAGGGGGCCTCGATTATCGCGTCGAGCTCGGTGAACTCCGATATGCCCAGCCCGCAGCTGCTGCCCTACGCGGCGACGAAGGCCGCGATCGCCAACATGACGGCCTCGCTCGCGCAGTTGCTCGCCGACCGCGGCATCCGGGCGAACAGCGTCGCCCCCGGGCCGGTCTGGACGCCGCTGATCCCCTCGACCATGCCGGAGGACAAGGTCGAGAGCTTCGGCGAGCAGGTGCCGCTGGGCCGACCCGGCCAGCCCGCCGAGCTCGCTCCCGTGTACGTTCTGCTGGCCTCCGACGAGGCCAGCTACGTCTCGGGTGCCCGCGTCGCCGTCACCGGCGGCAAGCCGATCCTCTGAACCCCGAGAAGAAGGAGAACCCCATGGCCGATCTGCCCAACGCCATCGAACTGCAGAAGTACCTCGGCGGTGTCGACTATCCCGTCGGCCGCCACGAACTGATCGGGATCGCCGAGGACAACGGCGCGCCCGAGGAGATTCTCGAGCGGCTGCGCGCCTCGAAGGTCGACGAGTTCGACAGCCCGACCGAGGTCAGCAGCGCGGTCTCGGGCTGACCCGATCCCACGCGGCGCCCCTCGGCCGCTCAGCCGAGGGGCGCCCCTCGGTCGCTCAGCCGAGGGGGGCCCAGGCCGCGATCGCGATGATGACGATCACGAGCAGGGCGACGGCCGCCTGCACGCACAGGAGCACCGCGAAGATGTACCCCTGGTACGACGTGCGGCGTCCGCCGAGGCCGTTGACCAGCAGCGCCGCGAACATCGCCACCTGGAACGCGATCCCGATCCACGCCCACGCCGCGACGATGGGGATCGAGAAGGCGAACAGCACGATCGCGATGACGGCGAGGAGGCCGGATGCCAGCAACCACGCCTTCGCGTTGGGCTCGCGGATGGCCTTCTGTTCGGTGACGCGCGTCGGGTCGGTGTGACGGGGGCCGGTCATGGGTGGTTCCTCTCCGTGGGGAACGGCCACGGTAGGGGCGTCTCGACGCCGGCTCGGAGAGGGTTGACAGGCGTCGCACCATAGACGGAGGCCGACACCCGCGCCATCCCCGCGGCCCCGGTCCCGGCGCGTGTCTACAGTGAGGCATGACCGCCCGCATCCTGTCGATCGGCACGGCCCTGCCCGACACCCGCGTCAGCCAGGCGACACTGCGCGACCTGTTCGCCGCCCAGCCCGGCTTCGACCGCAAGAGCCAGCGCCTCGTGGGAGCGGCCTTCGACGCCGCCGCGATCGACACCCGCCACACCGTCCTTCCGCAACTGGCGGGAGGATCGGGCGACGGCCTGCCAGTGCGCGACGGCGACCGTCTGCTGATGCCCTCCACGGGCGACCGCAACGACGAGTACCGTCGCCGTGCGCCGGAGCTCTTCGCCGAGGCGGCCCGGTCCGCGCTGGCGGAATCGGGCCTCGACGCCCGGGCGGTCACGCACGTCGTGACCGTCTCGTGCACGGGCATGTTCGCCCCCGGACCCGACTACCACCTCGTGCGCGACCTCGATCTGTCCCCCACCGTCGAGCGCTACCACCTCGGCTTCATCGGGTGCGCGGCCGCGATCCCCGGTCTGCGGCTCGCGGCGCGCATCGTCGGCGACGATCCCGGCGCGGTCGTGCTGGTGGCGTGCGCCGAGCTCTGCTCTCTGCACTGGCAGACGTCGTCGCACCCGGATCAGATCGTCGCCGCCTCGGTGTTCGCCGACGGCGCGGCCGCCGCGGTCGTGGCATCCGGGGATCCCACCCGGGAGGGGCTCGACCTCGACGGCTTCGCGACGCATGTGACCGACGAGGGCGAGAAGGACATGGCCTGGACCGTCGGGGACTCAGGCTTCGAGATGACCCTGACGCCCGAGGTGCCCCGTATCATCGGGCGCGAGATCTCGGCCATCGCCGCTGACGTGGTCGGCGATCTCGGCGCCGTCGACGCGTGGGCCGTGCACCCCGGCGGTCGGAGCATCCTCGATCGGGTCGAGAACGCCCTCGACCTGGATGCCGCGGCCCTCGCCCCGTCGCGGGAGGTGCTGCGCCGACACGGCAACATGTCCAGCGCGACGCTGCTGTTCATCCTCCGCGACCTGCTCGCCGACACCGATCGGGTCGACGGCGACCGGGTCGCAGCCCTCGCCTTCGGTCCGGGGCTGACCGTCGAGGCGGCGCGTCTCACGCTGCGGCGCGCGTGAGCACGCTCGCGCGGCGCGACACGGCGCTGACCGAGCTGATGGACGATCCGGCGTGCGACCCGCGCGCGCTGGCGGCCACCTATCGGCGCTTCGACCTGGTGAACCGGCTCGTCTCGGCCTGGGGTCACGTGTACCGCGCGCGCGTGCGACCCGAGCTTCGGGCTCTCGGCCGTCCGGCGCGGGTGCTCGACCTCGGCTGCGGAGGCGGCGACGTGGTGGCGCGCCTCGCGGGTCTCGCCGCGCGCGACGGTCTCGACGTCGAGTGGGTGGGGGCGGACCCCGACCCGCGGGCGCTCGAGGCGGCACGCGAACGCGAGCGCGACGGCATCCGCTTCACCGCGCAGGGTTCGGGTGAATTGCTGGCCGCGGGTGAGCGGTTCGACCTCGTGCTGTCCAACCACGTCCTGCACCACCTCGACGCTGCGGCGCTCTCGTCCTTCGCCGACGACTCGCTCGCACTGTCGCGCGGGGCGGTGCTGCACGCCGACATCGCGCGCGGTCGTCTCGCCTACGGGCTGTACGCCGTGGGCATCGCGCCGCTGTCGGCCGGGACGTTCCTGCGGGTCGACGGGTTGCGCTCGATCCGGCGCAGCTATCGGGCCCCCGAGCTGGCCGCCGCCCTCGGCACCCCCTGGCGGGTCGAGACGCCCGCCCCCTTCCGGCTGCTCGCGGTCGCGCGAGGGCGTGCCGATGCCTGAGGTGCTCGTCGTCGGTGCGGGCCCCGTCGGACTCGCGCTGGGCGCCGACCTGCGCAGGCGCGGGATCCACGTCGAGATCGTCGAGCGACGCGTCGACCCCGGCGCGGGGACGCGGGCGATCGGCATCCACTCCCCCGCCCTGACGCTGCTCGAGGGTTCCGGGGCGACCGACGGGATCCGGGAGCGGGCCGTGCGCATCGCGCGAGGCGAGGCGCGGGCCGACGGTCGGGTGCTCGCCGAGATCCGGTTCGATCGTCTGCGGGCGCGGCATCCCTATGTCGCGGCGCTGCCGCAATCCGACACGATCGCGGTGCTGTCCGGCCTCGCCCCTCCGGTGCGGCGGGGCGTGACCGTGACCGGGCTGCGCGAGGACGCCTCGGGCGTGCGGGCGCGGCTCGACGACGGCGGCGAGATCCGCGCGGGGGTCGTGGTCGTGGCATCCGGGTGGGCCGGACGGGACCTCGTGTATCGGTCCGGTGCCGTCCGCACGCACCACTACCCCGACCGGTACGTCATGGCCGACGTGCTCGCTCCCGGTGGGCCGGTCGCCCGCGTGCACCTCGAGCGGGGCGGGGTCGTGGAGTCGTTCCCCCTCCCCGGGGGTCGGCGGCGGCTCGTCGCCTGGGCCGGGCGCGACGAGATTCCGGATGCCGATGCCTTCCTGGGCGGCGCCGTCGCCGCGAGGGCGGGCATCAGTGTCGACATCGCGGGGGCGAGCACCTTCCGCGTCCGGCGCGCCGTGGCGCCCGCCCTGCGACGCGGGCGGGTGGTCGTCGTCGGCGACGCCGCGCACGAGGTGAGTCCGATCGGCGGTCAGGGCATGAACCTGGGACTGCTGGACGCGCTGACCCTCTCACCGCTGCTCGGAGCCTGGGTGCGGTCCGGGGAGGTGACGGGACTCGCACGCTGGGAACGCGATCGGCTCGCGTCCGCGCGGCACGCGGCGCGACTCGCGGCACTCAACACGGTGCTCGGGCGAGCAGCCGGCGGAGCGACGCACGCGGTGCGCTCCGGGGTCCTGCGGGCCGGGCTGCGCGGCGCCGGCGGGGCGGCGTTCGCGCGGGCGTACGCGATGCGGTTCGATCGGGCCGCGGCCCGGACCTGACCTCCGTCGCGCGAGCGGAGCTCAGGCCACCACCAGTTGCGCGGCCAGGAGAAGCGCCGCGAGCATCGTGAGCCGGAAGACCGTACGACCGGGCGGGCGGAGCAGCGCGAGGATCGCCGTCACCAGCGCCACGACCACCACCGCCGCGAAGAAGAGGACGTCGAGCGCCCCCACTCCCCGGTCCGGCCCGAGCAACACGGCGACGGCCCCCGCCACGATGCCGGCGGCGGCGAGCAGGACCGAGGCGCGGGCGCCCAGCCGGTGCGGCAGTCCGCGGATACCGGTGCGTCGGTCATCCTCGAGATCGCGGACGACGTTCGTCAGGTGCACAGCGGCTCCGAGGGCCGCCCCCGCCGTCGTCGCCCAGGGGGCCGCGAGCGTCGGCGCAGCGGTGGAGAGGGTCGCGAAGGACGGGAAGAGGCCGAAACTCAGCAGGAACGGGACGATCGAGAACGGGGTCGCCTTCGCACCGGCGTTGTATGCCCACGCCGAGGCCAGGGCGATCGCGTGGACGGCGAGAAGGCCCGGGCCGAGCGGTGCCGACAACGCAAGCGCGGCGACGACGGCCCCCACCGCCACGGCGAGGGCCGCATCGAGCGAGACCGCTCCCTCGGCGACGGGCTTGTCGGCGCGACCCACGGCGGCGTCCCTCGCTCCGTCGATGACGTCGTTGGACAGTCCCACCGACACCTGTCCGGCGAACACGGCCACCACGAGCAGGGCGAGGCGCACCGACTCGACGCCCGCGGCGATACCCAGTGCGAGGGAGAGGACGGTGACGACCACGGTGGGACCCGGATGGGTCGACGCCCACAGCGCCCCGACGGCGCCCGCGCGTCCACGAGGGGCACGGGCGCGAGGCGGCTCCGCCGCGGCATCCATCACCCGACGACGCTACCGCGCGCGGCTCTGGACGGGAGCGCGAAGGGCCGCGACGTTCGACGCCGCGGCGACCTCACCGACGGAGCAGGCGACGGCCCACCGCGATGACGCCGACCGCGGCGAGGATCCACGGTCCCGCCACCAGCAGCGGGTCGATCCACTGGTGGCGCACATCGACGCGTCCTCGGCGTCCGGCGAGGGGCGCCCAGCGGCGCTCGGCGACGATACCCGTCTCGGTGATCGGGTTGTCGGGTCGGCTCGTCGCCAACGATCGCAGGTGCGCTCCGGCGGCCTCGACGCGGTCGCCGGCGAGCAGCAGCAGCCAGTGCGCGGCTCGCGCCTCGCTGAAGCGGGAGTAGGCGTAGCGGCGGATGGCTCCCGAGACGCCGTGCAGGGGTTGAGCCGTGCCGAACACGGGTGTCAGGCGGCCGTGCTCGATCGAGCGCTCCCGGCCGCCGTCAGGGACGGGCTGCTCCTCGGGGAACGTCCAGTGCGCGTTGAGGTCCTGCGGCTGCTCCTTCGGGACCGAGGGACGATCCGTCGGATCGAGGTCGGCACCCCAACCCGGGATGCGCGCGCGCAGTTCCTCCGCCGTCGGCGGCGGGGTGGGCTTGTCGGCGATGTAGGCCATGATCGAGGTCCTCTCAGGCGGTCGGGGGAAGGATGACGGCCTTGATGCAGCCGTCGATCTTGGCGGAGACCATGTGGTACCCCTCGGCGATGTGCCCGAGGGGGATGCGGTGCGTGATCATCTCCCGCGGGGAGATGCGTCCGGCCTGGATGTGCTCGAGCAGTCGCGGCCACTGGCGGGCGACGGGCGCCTGATTGGTGTGGATCGTCAGTCCCTTGTTCATCGCGTCGCCGAACTTCACCGCGCTGAACAGCGGACCGTAGGCCCCCATCACCGAGACGGTCCCGCCTTTGCGCACGGCGTCGATCGCCCAGTTCAGCGCCACCGGGGAACCGGCTTGCAGTTTGAGCTTCGCGCCGGTGAGGTGCTGCAGGAAGTGCCCGTCGGCTTCGGCGCCGACCGCGTCGATGACGACGTCGGCGCCGATGTGGTCGGTCTGCCTCTTCAGTTCGACGACGACATCGCGATGCTCCCGGTAGTCCAGCGTCTCGGCGAAGGCGAAGGTGCTCGCCTTTTCGAGACGTTCCGGCAGCTGGTCGACGACGATGACGCGGCCGGCGCCCATCAGCCACGACGAGCGCGCGGCGGCGAGTCCCACCGGTCCCGCCCCGAACACCACGACGGTGTCGCCCTCGACGATGTCTCCGAGCTGCGCGCCGAAGTATCCCGTGGAGAACGCGTGGGTCAGCAGCAGGGCGTCCTCGTCGTGGAGCCACTCGGGGATGACGCGCGGACCGACGTCGGCGAAGGGAACGCGGACCATCTCGGCCTGACCGCCGTCGTACCCGCCCGCGGTGTGCGAGTAGCCGTAGATCCCTCCGAGCGCGGTGGCGTTGGCGTTGACGTTGTGGCAGTTGCTGAGCAGTCCCCGCGCGCAGAAGAAGCACGTGCCGCACGAGATGTTGAACGGCACCATCACCCGGTCCCCGACCGTCAGGTTCTGCACCGAGGAGCCCACCTCGACCACACGACCGATGAACTCGTGGCCGAACGTGTGGCCGATCCGGGTGTCGGGGATCATGCCGTGATACAGGTGCAGGTCGGAGCCGCAGATCGCGGCCCGCTCGACGCGGACGATCGCGTCATTCGGGTGCTCGATGCGGGGGTCGGGCTTCTCCTCGACGCGGACCTTGTACGGTCCGCGGTACGTCATCGCTCTCATGCGTCGGTCCTCGTCTGGGTGTCGAAGGGTGGGTGTTCGGTCAGTGCGGGCCCGTCGCGACGGCCTCCGCGACGGCGCGATGGATGCCGTGGCCCCAGACGTCGCCGTGACCGGGGAGGACCGTGGTGGCCCGGGTGGCGGCGAGACCGGCCAGAGCGGTCATCGCCGCCCGGCTGTCGGCGGTGGCCGCACGCGCCACGATCTGCGGCCCAGGTCGTCCCGTATAGGGGTCGAAGGTCACGAGCGCGTCGCCGCTGAAGACGAGGTCGCGATCGGCCAGATGGAAGGCGAGGTGGCAGTAGGTGTGACCGGGGGTCGCCACCGGGAGCAGACCACCCAGCGTCGGTTCACCGGCCAGCAGGTCGCCGTGCGCCTCCACGCCCCGCACGCCGAGCGCGCCGGCGAAGGTCATGCGCGCCAGGTTCGGGATGCCGCCCGGATGCGCAAGCGGATACAGCCCGCGCGACGACTCGCGGTCGTAGCGATACGGATGCCGCACGAGCGGCGCATCGGCCGGATGGACGTGGATGGGGACGTGATGCTCTCGCTGCAGGCGGTCGAGGGTGCCGACGTGGTCGAAGTGTCCGTGGGTGAGCAAGACCGACACCAGGTCGCCGGGGGTTGCCCGCAATGCGGTGAGCGCGTGGGTGAGCAGTGACCAGCTGCGGGGCAACCCGGCGTCGATGAGCAGGATGCCGTCGTCGGTGGTGACCAGGTAGCTGTTGGTGACGGCTCGCGTGATCATCATCACCCCGTCGGCGACTTCGCGGATGCCGTCGCGTGGGCGCCCGAGCTGTGGTCCTGTCATGGGCGCCACCCTCGGCGCGGTCGGTGGCGCTCGACCACGGGGTTGCGGACGGGCACGAGGCGCGGTACTGCCCGCGGGTGGGGAGGCGGCTCGGGAGGGAGCGGCTCGGCGGCGTCGGCACCGGAGGCGACGTCGGCGCGGGACGGGTCGGCGGCGGCAGCGCGGGACGCCGTCGGCGGCGCAGGGGGCGGCGGCTCGGGAGGCGGCGGCTCGGAGACGGCGGGCTCGGTAACTCCAAACCGGGGACGGGGCCGCGGGGCTCGCCCTCCGCCGACGGCGCGCCACGACCCGGCCGGCGGCGGGTGGGCCGCCCCTGGGCCCGACGGTCGGACGGCTCCCTCCGGATGGGGTGACCGGTGGAGGACGGGCGGCTTTCAGAAGGGTGCGGGTTGTCGTCCGGGGATCCCGGACGGAGGGGAATCGTCACCGACGAAGCGGACGGCGGGTGAGTACGGGAGGGGGTGGTCGGTGTAGATGCGTCCGGTGGGTGAGGTGAACTCGATGACCCCGCCGGGTAGCTGCCGGACCTGCCATCGGGTGAATTGCTTCTGGGTGTGGTGTCTCTGGCAGAAGTGGCAGAGGTTGCACACGTGGGTTTTGCCGCCGAGGGCGTGATCGAGGTTGTGGTCGACCTCGCACCGCACCGCCGGGGCCGTGCAACCTGGCCACCGGCAGTGCCGGTCGCGGGCGCGGAGGTACCGGTCGATCGCGGCGGTCCGCTGATACGTGTCGGTGCACAAGACCGCGCCGGTGACAGGGTTCGTGAGCACCCGATCCCACGGCACCCTCGTCGCTTCAGCCAATCGCCGGGCTGTGTCGATATCGATGGGGCCGTGACCGACGAGTTCGGCGGGGTCGATGTTCTCCCGACCCGGATCCTGAACGGACAGCGCCGGGACGACGACCTGAACCCGGGCGCGGATGGCGCCGAGGGTGCCGGGGCCGTCGTCGGTGCGGGTGGGGTCGGCGTCGGGGGCGGCGGTGAGGAGCAGGTCGGCGAGGATGTCGGCGCGCACCTGGTCGGTACTGCGACGATCGGCTGCCGCTGCGCCGGGGGCTGCGCCTGCGACGGCGACAGCAACAGCGACAGCGACAGCGCCTACGACGGTTGCGTCGTGCTTCAGCACGTCGGTGGCGCCAATCATTTCCCGTTCCGGCCGTTCGTCGGAATCGTCGCCGACACGGTCGATCCCGAACGCGGCGCCGCTGACGATCGGCTGACCCAAACCTGATGACGATGTGCCATCGGCGCACGCCGAGACCGGCGAACCGGGCTCATCGCGCGCATCGATCAGCGCCCGCGACTGCTGCGTCAACCGGTCATAGATCCCCACGGCCAACACCGTCGGCAGCGTCGCGATGAGATCCGACATGCCGTTCTCGCCCCGCACCACCCGCACGCATCGTTCCTCACGGCCCCGCTGGTGCCGTTCCGTGATCGTGGTCGGCTGCAACCGCTCCGCCAGAGTCGCCAACCGTGCCCGCAGCCGTCCGGGACTCAAGCCCTCCGCGGTGGTGACGGCGAGAACATCGAACTCCCCGCGCTTGTCGAGCGGCACCGGGGTGCCGGCATCCACGATCGCCTGCACATGCGCCCGCGACAACGCTCCCGCCTCCCACGCGTCGACGGTCGCCGGGAACCGGTCGACGAGCGTCAACGCCTTCGCGATCTGCGCCTGCACCGACCGATCCGACAAACACCCCGCGGCCGCGATCTCCGACGCCACCTCCCGCAGCGCCATATCCGCCGCCCGAGACGACGCCCGCTGCCCGGCCATGACATCCAGCGCCAGACGCCCCGCCCGGGCCAACGCTCGAGTCTTTCGGGCTTCGGCGGCCGCGAGGGCGGCATCCGCTTCCAGCACCTCGCCCAGCACGACCGCAAGCGGGTCGGACCCGTCAGGTGGTGGAGGTGAAGGTATCGAGAAGCTCATGCAGGCATGCTAGCCCCCACCTCCGACATTGGACCGCTGACCGGGGCTTTCTGTGGACAGATCGCGTGTTTCGACCCTTGGGGAGGAGCCGTTCCCGGTCACCACCCAGAGCAGACACCGCACCGACAACGCCCCATCCACCGACGAACACCCATCTGCCGACCTCACCTTCGGAGGCCCCGTCACCGAACACCGCTCCGACGCCACTCACCTCACGCCGCCCCACCGCGAAAACGCCTGTCGGTCACCCTGATTGCCCGCGAAGCCCGGCGGCCCCGACGAACGAGCACCACCCCACCGACGAGACGCCACCCACATCCACCGCCCTCGCACCACAACCGCAAACGCGGCCTGCATTCACACCCCGCCATCACACCCACCGCACCCGCACTGCCCACCGCCGCACGTCACGCGCAAACGCCTCACACGCACGCCCCCGCAGCGTCCGACCCGCACCCGCACCCCCACCCGCCGCGTCAACCCCCTGCGGAACGCACGCCGCGCCCGCTTAGCGTCCGACCAACCCGTCCCCACCCGAGAGGAACCGCATGCGCCAGGTCGTCGTCGTCACCGGAGGGTCGCGGGGCATCGGACGGGCGACTGCCCTGCGCTTCGCGAAGAAGGGGATGCGCCTGGTCCTGGTGGCCCGCGACGAGATCGCCCTCGCGTCCGCGGCGGACGAGTGCCGCGCTCGGGGCGCGGAGGTCCACACCCTCTCCATCGACCTCGCCCTCCCCGACGGCCCCGAGCGCGCAGCCGACGCCGCCGTCGCGCGATTCGGGCGGATCGACGTGTGGGTGGCATCGGCATCCGTGTTCGCGTACGGCTCGGTCGAGGACACCCCGGATGCCGTTCGGGACCGCGTGATCGAGACGAACCTGCTCGGGCAGATGCGCGCGGCGCGGGCGGTCATCCCCCACTTCCGCGCTCGGGGCGGCGGCACCCTCGTGTTCGTCGGATCCCTCTTCTCGCAGGTGTCCGGCCCCTACGTCTCGTCGTACGTCGCCGCGAAGCACGGACTCCTGGGGTTCGCACGGTCGTTGCGGCAGGAGATGCTCGCGCACCGCGGCATCCGGATCAAGATCGTGCTCCCGGCGAGCATCGACACCCCGATCTACCATCGCGCGGCGAACGTCACCGGGCGGCGGCCGTTCCCGCTGCCCCCGGTGGTATCCGCGGACCGCGTCGCGCGGGCGATCGTCCGCGTGACCCGCGGACCGCGCCACGAGGTCGGCGTCGGCGCGGCGCAGTTCGTCACCCGCCCGCTGCAGTTCTTGCTGCCGCGCGTGTACGACCGCTTCATCCGCGTCCTGCAGCTCACCCTGGGCCTGCGTCGGCGACCCGCCGACCGCTCCATGGGTGCGGTGCTGCACCCCCGGCACGACCCGGGCGCGGTGAGCGGCGGCTGGTCGCGCTTCCCACTGCGGGCCCCGCGCTGAGCCCTTGCGGCACCGGCCCCGACGCCACCCAGGAGACTACGACCACAACCACGACCCGAACCGGCGCACAACCCCGCACCCGGACCGCACGCCCGCAACCCGAGCCGGCGCACGTGACCCGCGAACCCCGGAACCCGGATGCCACCGCACCCGGGATCCGTGGACTCACGCGGCCGCTTCGAATCCCTCGCGCTGCGTGTTTTCGTCGGCGACGCGGACGCCCCAGCGGTAGGCGAGCTTGCCGCCCAGCCATCCCGAGATGCTGAGTCCCGCGGCGGCGACGGCGCTGAGCCCGAAGGCCACGATCGGCACGCGGCCCAGATCGAGCATCCGCACGATGAGACCGACCGAGAACAGCCCCATCGCGGTGACGTTCAGCACGAGGTGCGCCAGGGCCGTGCGCCGGGCGGGCGTGCCCCGCGGGATGCGCGAGTAGTCGAGCAGACCCAGCACGGCCGCGCCGACGGCCCCGCCGAGGCCGATCCCGATGAGCCAGCGCGATCCCGTGGCGAACGCGCGCGGGTCGTCTGCGGCGAGGCCGAGCAGGTCGAAGACGAGGCTCGACGACCACGCGCCGATCGGGATGGTCACCGCAACCGGGTGGAACGGGTGGCCGTAGGGCCCCGCGACGATCGAGCGGGGCACCTTCGCCGCTCGCATCGCGGGGAAGCTCGCCCCGCTCCGCGGTGCCGACGTCCGCGAGGGCCCCGGCACCGCGGCATCCACCCCGCTCATTCCTTGTGCAGCGCGTCCTGCGCGCGACCGGCGAGCTTCTCGACCGTGTTCGGCAGCTCGGTCGTGCCGTAGAACCGCGCGTCGGGGTGCGTGGGCGGGGGCATGGGGACGCCCGCGGGCGGCTCGGGCACGTACGTGAACTCGCCCTTGCCGTCGGGGGTCGGACCGGAGGCCCAGGTGCCGTCGCCGGCCTGCTTCCCGTCGCTGAAGTTGATGTACTGGTACGACACGTCGCGGTCCTCCTTGTCGAGGGGGAAGTTGCTGGGCACGGGGAGCTTCTCCAGCCCCTCGGCCTGCAATTCGGCGGCTGCGGCCGCCCACTGGTTCTGGTGCATCGTGTCGCGGGCGAGCAGGAAGGCCAGAAGGTCCTTCACGCCGTGGTCGTCGGTCTGGTGGTAGAGCCGGGCGACCTGCACGCGGCCCTGCATCTCGGCGTTGGCGTTCGCGGTGAAGTCGGCGAGCAGGTTGCCGCTGGCGGTGATGAAACTGCCCTGCCAGGGGTTGCCCATCGAGTCGACGGGACGCGCGCCGGCGCCGGCGACGATGCCGTGCTGGATGTCGGTGCCGCCGATCACGGCCGCGACGGTGGGGTCGCTCTGCACCGCCTCCTCGGTGATCCCGAGCGGCGCCTTCTCGAGCAGCTGCGCGATCATGATGGCGAGCATCTCGACGTGCCCCATCTCCTCGGCGCCGATACCGAAGACGAGGTCGCGGTACTTGCCGGGGATGTGCATGTTCCAGGCCTGGAATTGGTACTGCAGGGCGACGGTGATCTCGCCGTACTGCCCGCCGAGCACCTCCTGGAGCTTGCGGGCGTAGACGGCATCCGGCTTCTCGGGGGTGGCGGAGTGCTGCAGCTCTTGACGATGGAAGTACATGTCTCTCCTCACCGCGCCGGGAAGAAGGTCAGGGGGCCGGAGTGGCGCGTGCGGGCTACGAAACGTTCCGTCCGAGGGGTTCGACACGGGGGTTGCGGCGGGTCGTCGGGGGCGCGACAATCACGCGCCCGAGTCTTGGCACTCGACACCCGCGAGTGCTAATCTGCTACCAGTTGAGCGAAGTTGACTCAACTTCAGAACTCTCCGGATGCCACGTCCGGACCGATCGACAAGGAGAACGACCATGGCCACCTACGACCCCTTCCGCGACCTCGACCGCCTCGCGTCGACCCTCCTCGACGCCCGCCGCGGCGGCGGTCCGCGACGGATGCCGATGGACCTCTACCGCGACGGGGACCACTACGTCCTGGCCGCCGATCTTCCCGGCGTCGACCCCGGGTCGGTCGACATCGACGTCGACGGCCAGCTGCTCACCATCCGGGCCGAGCGCACCCTCGGCTCGGGCGAGGGCGTCAAGTGGATCACGCGCGAGCGCGAGACGGCATCCTTCGTCCGCCAGCTCAACCTCGGTCAGGGCATCGACACCGAGCGCATCAGCGCGTCGTACCGCAACGGTGTGCTGAGCGTGACGATCCCGGTGAGCGAGAAGGCGAAGCCGCGTCGCATCGCGGTCTCCACCGACGACGGCGACGGCGTGATCGAGGCGCACGAGAGCACGCCCCAGCCCATCGAGCAGTAACCCCCTCACCCGCACGGGAGCGTTCCGCACGGGACCGCTCCCGTGCGGAACGCCTCGCGGCTTGTCAAGGGTCTGGAGGGGACGCCCACCCCACCCTCACAGTGCTCTCGTGCCCCCGACCGTGTCCTCCCCCCTGCCCACCGCGGAGCGCCTCGACGTCGAGGACTTCCCGCCCTTCCACCCGCGCGGACCGGTCAGCGCGGCGGTGATGCAGCATCTCGTCGACGGCGTGGGCACGGGACACACCGCCCTCGCCGACGAAGCCGTCTCGGCATCCGTCGACGTCGAGCACGACGACGACCTCCAGCTCGCCCTCTTCTGCCTGTACGCCTCCTCGTACGGATCGGTCCCCGCCTTCCGCGCGGAGCTCGAATGGGACCCCGCCCTGATCGCCACGCGACGCGTGATCGAGAACGCCTTCGAGGCGGCGCTGCGCCGGAGCGTTCCGGTCCCGCAGCTGCCGGCACCGACGATGGATGCCGTGGCCCGCGCCCTCTTCGCCCTCACCGGCGCCGACGCGGGTCCGAGTCTGTCGCGCCATCTCGCCCGCCGCGCCTCGCTCGAGCAGGCCCACGAGTTCCTCGTGCACCGCACGATCTACACGCTGCGCGAGGCGGACCCGCATTCCTGGGCGATCCCGCGCCTGAGCGGCCGGCCCAAGGCGGCGCTCGTCGAGATCCAGTCCGACGAGTACGGCGGCGGTCGCCCCGAGCGGGTGCACGCCGAGATGTTCGCTCGCGCGGTGCGATCCGCCGGCCTGTCCGATGCCTACGGGGCGTACGTGGACGACGTGCCCGCGGTCACCCTCGCCTCCCACAACGCCATGTCGATGTTCGGCCTGAACCGGCGGCTCCTGGGGGCGATCGTCGGTCATCTCGCCGCTTTCGAGATGACCTCGTCGATCCCCAACCGCCTCTACGCCGAGGGGTTGCGCCGCCTCGGTCTCGGCGACGACGTCTGCGCCTACTTCGACGAGCACGTCGAGGCCGACGCCGTCCACGAGCAGATCGCGGGTCGCGACCTGGCCGGCGCCCTCGCCGAGGACCGCCCCGAACTGCTCGCCGACATCGTGTTCGGCGCAGCGGCATGCCTCGAGGTCGACGGCCGCGTCGGCCGGCACATCCTCGACGCCTGGGAGCGCGGCGCGTCCTCGCTGCGCGCAGAGGCCGGGCGATGAGCGAACGCGAGGTCACGATCACCGCCTACCCCGACGGCCCACTCCTCGTGCGCGGCGACGTCCGTCTCGAGACCAGTGACGGCCGCGAGCTCCCGCGCTCACGCCGCACCGTGGCGCTCTGCCGCTGCGGACTCTCGACGATCAAGCCGTTCTGCGACGGGACGCACAAGGCCTCCGGCTTCCGCACCGAGGACTGATGCGCCTCGACGCCGAATACCTCCTCCCTCTCCGCTGGGACGACGACGCCGACCTCGACGATCTGGTCGCCTACCTCGAGGACCTCTCGAGAGTGGTCGACGTGACGGTGGTCGACGGGTCGCCCGCGGAGCGCTTCGCCGCGCACGCGCGGGCGTTCCCCGTCGGCGTGCGCCACCTCCCGCCCCGCGAGCCGGGCGGCGGCAACGGCAAGGCGCGAGGCGTCGTGACGGGTCTCGCCCTCAGCCGGCACGAACGCGTGATCGTCGCCGACGACGACGTGCGCCACGATCGCGGCACCCTCACCGCCCTCGCGGTGGAGATCGGGGATGCCGACCTCGTCGCGCCGCAGAACGTGTTCGATCCGCGCCTCTGGCACGCGCGGTGGGACACCGCCCGCTCGCTCCTGAACCGCGCAGGAGGGTCGGACTACCCGGGCACGTACGGCATCCGCCGGAGCGCTCTGCCCTCCGGCTACGCCGTCGACGTGCTGTTCGAGAACCTCGAAATGGAGCGGACCGTGCGCGCCCGGGGCGGCCGGGTCCGGCACTGTCGCGACCTCTTCGTCCCACGACGCCCGCCCGACGCCCGGCGCTTCGCGACCCAGCGGGTCCGGCAGGCGTACGACAGCCTCGCCCAACCCGGACGGCTGTGCGGGGAGCTCGCGATCGCCCCGACGGTCCTGCTGGCGCGTCGACGACCCGGCATCCTGGTCCTGCTCGCCCTCGCGACGATCGCCGCAGCGGAGGTCGGCCGACGCCGCGGACGCGGGGCGGCGGTGTTCCCCCGTACGGCGGCGCTGTGGGCACCCCTCTGGGCCGCCGAACGAGCCGTCACGAGCTGGATCGCCCTCGTCCTCCGCGTCCGCGGCGGGGTCCGCTACGCCGGGACGAGACTCCCGCGCGCGGCGACACCGCTGCGGGTCCTGCGCCGCGACGCCCGCGATGCCGTCGCGGCGTCGAGCCGCGGAGCGCGCTCGTGACCCACTCATGCGCCGACGCCCCGGGCACCGCGGAGGGTGTCCGGGGCGTCCGGAGTGCGTCAGAGGTCCTCGGGGGCGAGGTCGCCCTGTCCCTCTTCGCCGAGTTCCACGACACCGGGATCTTCGCCCTGGGAGTCGGTGCCGGTGCTTTCGGGGTGGATGTCCTCGAGCGGGATGTCGCTGTCGTCGGCCGGGATCTCGGCCGGGTCGGCGCCGGTCGCCGTGGCCGGATTGATGTCCTCGGGGTCGGCACCTTCGTCGAGGGCGGTCGTGGCATCCCACTCCGCCTGCGCGGGGTCGAGCGCCGGATCGGGCTCGATGGAGGTGTCGCCGTCGCGCAGCGGCTGCACGCCGGCCACGCCCACCTCGGTGGCGGGGCTCGTCTCGGCGGGGGTCGGGTCGATCGACGCGTCGCTCATGGGGGGTCCTTCCGTCGGGCGGGATACACCGCCGGGATCGACGGTCCCCCCATCCAACGCGGCGGCCAGCGGCTCGGCCCGCCCCTTGACACGTGGGTGCACGGGAACGTTCGAGACGGCCGCCGTGCCGCCAGGGGCGTGAACCGCGCACCACCGCTCGAGGTCCTCCTCGCCGACATTTCAAGAAAGCCGCACTCGCCGCGGCGAAAGGAACACCATGGGCCAGATCCTCACGACGCGCTCGCGCGGAATCGACGATGTGGAGCGCGTCTGGTCGCGCTTCGTCCCCTCGGCGCGACTCGAGCGCGTCGAACCCCGCACGATCTCCTTCTCGTGGAGCTCGGTCGAGCTGCCGCGCTTCTCGGTGGTGTCGTACGAGCTCGCGGCATCCGTGCACTCCTCGGTGCAGATGGACGATCAGATCATGGCGTGCCGCGTCCTCGGCGACGACGTGCGCCTCGACGCCGAAGGGCGCGCCATCGATCCGCGGCGCCCGTGGCTCGCCGCCGACGGCGGCACCGACGCCTGGTGGACCGGCACCGCCCGCGTGCGCGCGTTCGTCTTCGATCGCAGTGACGCCGAGCGGGTCGCCCGCGTCGCAGCCGGCGACGACCGGTTGGTGCTGCGCCGGATCGATCCGACGGCGCGCGACCGCGAAGCCGCGACGCAGTGGGAACGCACCTTCTCCCACGTCTCGGCCTCGCTGACAGCCGTGCACGACGACCCGCTGCTCTCCACGGAGCTGCACCGGCACGCTCTGCTGACGACCCTCGCCACGTTCTCCACGTCCTATCTCGATGCCCTCGACCGCGCGCGTCAGCGCAGCGCCGCGCCGCGCACCGTGCGGCGGGCCATCATGCACATCGAGGCGCACGCGCAGGACCCTCTGACGCTCGACGACATCGCCGTGGCATCCGGGATCTCGTCCCGCGGACTCCAGCACGCCTTCCGCCGGGCCCTCGACACCACCCCGATGGAGTACCTCCGGCGGGTGCGGCTCAGCGGCGCCCACGAGGAACTGCGCACCGGCACGGCGGTGTCGGTCGCCGACGTCGCCCGCCGCTGGGGCTTCTCGAGCGCGTCCCGCTTCGCGCGCTACCACCGCGAGCACTACGGGCAGAACCCGGCTCAGGTCGCGCGGATGTTCTGAGCGCCGACGCCTTCGGTCTCGGCGTTGCGCGCGGCGTCCCGGAAAGACGCCGTCAGCGCACAGCGAATGCACAGTGAACACGCGGGGAACGAACCCCGCTGGAGGAAGACGTGGGCAAGTTCATCTACGAAGGCGGCATCCGCAACGAGTTCGAGGATCGTCTCCTCGCGCACCTGCAGGTGGTCGTCGGAAACAAGCTGCGGCGCGGCGAGCCGTTCTACTTCGTCTGGAAGGACGACATCAGCACGGGCGGCGGACGCACCTCGGTGTGGATGCACCCCCGGGCCAACCTCGTCTTCAAGTTCAACGGCGGACGTCCGCCGGCCCTGAATCGCGCATGGCTGGAGGCACTGATGTCGACGGCGAACTCCCCGACCGGCCTCTACGTCGTTCCCGAACCGGCCGAGGAGACGGTGTCGCCCGAGTCCTTCGCCTGACACCCGCTGTCAAGGCGCTGGCGCCTGCGGCGTCCGGGCCGGAACGTGAGGGAGACGAGAGGATCTCCATGAACGATTCCCGCTCCCCCGGACCGCCGCGCATCGTGGTGATCGGCGGTGGCAACGCCGGCCTGTCGGTCGCCGGCCGGTTGCACCGCGCCCGCGCCGGTGACATCACCGTGATCGAGCCGCGCGAGACGCACGCGTACGCACCCCTGCAGTCGCACATCGCGGGCGGTGCCGCCCGGGCCTCCGAAGCCGTCCGCCCGCAGGGCGACGTCACCCCTCCCGGGGTGCGGTGGCTGCGCGACGAGGCGTTCACCGTGGATGCCGAGGCCCGCCGCGTCCACCTCGTCTCGGGCGGCCGCATCGACTACGACCAGCTCGTCGTCTGCGCCGGCCTGCGCATGGCGTGGGAGCAGGTGCCGGGCCTCCCCGAGGCGATGGCCACGCCCGCGGGCATCTCGAACTACGACTTCGACCTCGCCGCCAAGGCCTCCCCGATGCTGCGCGACCTGCGCTCCGGAACCGTCGTCTTCACGCAGCCGCCGGAGCCGGCCTCGTGCGGCGCCGCCGCGCAGAAGCCGATGTACCTCGCGTGCGACTGGTGGCGGGCGATCGGGGTGCGCGACGACATCCGCGTCGTGTTCGTCTGCCCCGACCCGGTGCCCTTCGGCATCCCGGCGATCGACGACGAGCTTCGCCGCAAGCTCGACGAGTACGGCATCGAGGTGCGCTACAGCCGCGAGCTCCGATCGGTGGATGCCGAGGCCCGAACGCTCGTGATCGGCCACGGCGACACCGAGGAGACGCTCGCCTACGACGTGCTGCACGCGGTTCCCCCGCAGCGGGCGCCGGAGTGGATCGCGGGCAGTGGCCTGGCGGCATCCGATGATCCGCACGGCTTCGTCGACGTCGACCCGGAGACGTTCCAGCACCTGCGGCATCCGGAGATCTGGGCCGTGGGCGACGCGGCGAGCGTGGCGACGAGGCGCTCGGGCGGGGCCATCCGCCGGCAGGCGAAGGCGCTGGTGAAGAACATGCGGGCGGTGCGCGAGGGCCGCGAGCCCTCGGCGCGCTACGACGGCTACAGCGTGGTCCCGTTCACCGTCTCGCGCGGGACCGTGGTGTTCGCGGAGTTCGACCGCCGGGGGCGGATGCAGCCCACGGTGCCGTTCTGGCGTTCGCTCTTCCGCGAGCGCCGCTCGACGTGGATCGCCGACCGGCGCGTCCTGCCCTGGGTCTACTGGAACCTGCTCCTGCGCGGTCGCGCCTGACGGCGCGGCCCCTCTCTCCACGGTAGGTCCGCCCCCGCGGGCTGACCCGCTGATAAACGCTCTCGCGAGTGGGAAACGCCGTGCGAGGGCGTTTGCGGCTCGCCGAGGCGTTTCTCGCGGTCAACGGACGGCCCCGGCGAAACCCGCAGCACACGGGATGCCGCGACGCCAGGCACGTGCGCGGCGCCGGGCACCCGCGCGTATAGGGCACGAACGCCGATCCCTCAACCCCGGGGGCGCGTCGGCGCGATCGCGCGAAGACTGGGGACAGCCCCGGAAGCCACACGAAATGAGGACATCATGGCCCAGGTCATCGAAACCATCGACGTCAACGTCCCCGTGCGCACCGCGTACAACCAGTGGACGCAGTTCGAGGAGTTCCCGCACTTCATGAGCTACGTCGAGTCGATCACGCAGAAGAGCGAGACGCTCACGCACTGGAAGGTGAAGATCGCGGGCGCCGAGCGGGAGTTCGACGCCGAGATCACCGAGCAGCACCCCGACGAGCGCGTCGCGTGGAACAGCGTGGGCGGCGACGAGAACCACGCCGGCGTCGTGACCTTCCACCGCCTCTCCGACGACGAGACGCGCGTGACCGTGCAGATCGACTGGGAGCCCGCGGGTGCCCTCGAGAAGCTCGGCGCGGTCTTCGGCGCAGACGACCACTCGGTCAAGAAGGACCTCGAGCACTTCAAGGAGTACATCGAGTCGCGCGGTGCCGAGTCCGGCGCGTGGCGCGGCGACGTCAGCTGACGTCCCTCGATGCGGAAAGCCGGGCTCGTCCTTTCAGGACGGGCCCGGCTTTCGTCATGCCGAGGTCACCACTGCGGGTGGATCTCCGCCCGCAGACGGCGGTCGTACACCTCGCGCACGAGGGCGTCGAAGGCGGTCAGATCGAATCCGCCGTCGAGCAGCTCGGCGGCCTGGGCGTTGGCGGTGGCCTGACCGACCGATCGAGCCCCCGGGATGACCGAGGTGACGCCCTCGCGGGAGGCGATCCACGCGAGGGTTGCGGCGGGAAGCGTCACGCCCTCGGGAAGGGATGCCTTTAGCTCGTCGGCGGCGGCCACGCCTTCATCGAAGGGAACACCCGAGAAGGTCTCGCCCTTGTCGAAGGCCTCGCCGTTGCGGTTGTAGGTGCGGTGGTCGTTCTCGTCGAAGGTCGTGGACTGCGTGTACTTGCCCGAGAGCAGACCGCTGGCCAGCGGCACACGCGCGAACACCGCGACGTTCTTCTGGGCCGCGAGCGGGAGCACCTCGTCGAGGGGCTTGAGGCGGAACGGGTTGAAGATGATCTGCAGGTTCGTCAGGTGGGGCCGCTTCAGCGCCGAGAGCGCCTGGTCCATCGTCTCGACCGACGCCCCGTATGCGGCGATGACTCCCTCCGATACGAGCTGGTCGAGGGCGTCCCACGTGGCGTCGTCGTCGATGACGGCCGAGGGCGGGCAGTGCAGCTGCACCAGGTCGAGCGTCTCTGTGTCGAGCAGGCGCCGCGAACGGTCGAGCCAGCCGCGGAAGTTCTCCATCACGTAGTTCTCGGGCACCTGGTCTTCGCGGCGGCCCATCTTGGTGGCCACGGTGATGTCGTCGGCATCCCGGCTCTTCAGGAACGCGCCGATGATCTGCTCGGAACGGCCGTCACCGTAGACGTCGGCGGTGTCGAAGAGGGTGACGCCGGCGTCGGCGGAGGCCGCCAGGACGGCGCGCGCGTCGTCTTCGCTGACGTCGCCCCAGTCGGCGCCGAGCTGCCAGGTGCCGAGGCCGATCGGCGAGACCTCGCGGCCGGTGCGGGAGAGAGGGCGCTGCTGCATTGCGGTTTCCTTTCGAAGCGTGTTCCGAGCCTAGCCAGCCGTTCCGACATCGCGGGTCGCGTCAACCCCGTCCGGCGGCCGATGCACCGCGCCTAGCGTGGCGGCACACCCACGGAAGGATCGCCATGAACACTCCCGCCGACCGCCTCCCCGGAGCCGACGAAGAGAACATCGTCCCCGAGTCCGACGGTCTCGCCGCCGACGTGCCCGCGGGCGCAGCCGGAGCCGACACCGGCGCCGTCGGCGCCGCCGCGATCGACCCCGACGACGAGGCCCGCATCCAGGGCATCTCCAGTCAGAACGACCTGCCCGGCGTCGGCACCCGCGCCGCGGACGGACTCACCGAGCGGGGCACCGACGACGCCCGCGGCGAGCAGGGTTCGACGTCGCGTCACACCGAGGACACCGGCACCGACACCACGGACGCGCACGATGTCGAACGCGACCGCACCCCCGCTTCGCCGCCGCTGCCGGACGACGGCGGCGAACCGCACGTCGCGGACGACGACCCGATCGCGAAGTTCCAGCCCGGTGTCGGCCGCGACTCGGCGGCCTCGAGCCGCATCGCCCAGAACCTGCCCGACGACGCCTGAGTCACCCGACCGCGCCGCCGGGACGGGAGGAGATTACGCGGGGGGAGGATGTGGCCACGATGCCACGTCCTCCCCTCCACGCTTCCCCTCCCCAGCGGCATCCACGCATTCCCCCTGCACCGCATCACCCCAACGCCCGTGCCCACCCCGGGCAGCGTCCGCAACGCCAACGAGACGGTGCCAGGCTGGACCCGTGTCCGACCTTCGTCTCGAATCCCTGCCCCCGTCGCTCGACGACTACCTGGAGCTGCGCCGCGCCTCCGGCCTCACTCCGAAACGGGCGGATCAGGGCGCGCCGGCTCTGGCGAACAGCTGGGCATGGCGCCGCTTCGTGGATGCCACGGGCCGGGCGGTCGCGATGGGACGGGTCGTGGGCGACGGCGGGTGGTACTTCTTGATCGCCGACATGGCGACCCTCCCCGACTATCAGCGACGGGGGCTCGGTCGGCGCATCCTCGAGGACCTCCTCGCGGAGATCCGCGAGAAGGCCCCCGAGGGCGCGTACGTGACGCTCCTGGCCGACCCGCCGGGTCAGGCGCTGTACCGCAGCCTGGGTTTCACGGAGCCGACCAGCGGCTCCGTCACGATGCACCAGCTCCTGGCCTGACCCCCGCTCCGGCGGACGACCGCGCCCGCGCCCGCCACCCGAGCAGCACGTCGAGCACGACGAACGCCGCGAGCGTGTACCCCACCAGCGGCAGGAGCAGTCCGATCCCCACGGCGATGGCGAGCACGAGCCCGATCCCCCACCACGGCGCCGCGCGCAGCGCACCCCGGGCGGGGGCGGTCGTCGGCCGGCGCCGCCACCACATGGCGTAGCCGAGCGCCACGAGCGCGGCGATCCCGATCGCGAGCGCGAAGAGCACGAGCTGGTTGACGAGCCCGAAGAGGGTGCCCATGTGCAGGTCGACCCCCCAGCGCGAGAGCTTCGCCAGGAACGGGTAGTCGGCGAAGTCGACCCGGTCGACCACCCGCATCGTCGAGGCGTCGATCGAGACGGCATCCACTTCGGTCGGGAAGCTGCGCTGGACCTCCTGCACGACCCAGGCCTTCTCGGCGGAGGCCGCGGGCCGGATCTCCACCGCACCGACGTTCACGTTGACGGTGCGTGCCAGCGCAAGCACGTCGTCGAACGTCGCGGGGTCCGCCGTCTGCGGCGCGGCGGCGGTCATGCCGGCATGGTGCTCGTGCCCCTCCGCCGGCGCGGCGCCCAGCGAGGTGGTGAGTGTGGGCGCGCTCTCGCCGACGGCGGCGCGCAGATCGCTCACGTGAGCGCCGGCGAAGGTCGACCAGGTGATCCCGGTGGCCGACAGGAACACCGCTCCGACCACGACCCAGATCCCGATCGCCGCGTGCCACCCGAACAGACGCCGGTACCCGCGGTGCGCGCGATTCGGCCGGACGAGGTCGCGGCGCGCGCGCCGATTGCCGACGAAGCGCCCGATCCACAGGCCGAGTCCGGCGAGCGCCACGATGCCGAGCCAGGATGCCGCGAGCTCGCTGTACCACCGGCCGACGTCGCCGAGGTGCAGGGAGCGGTGCAGGTCGCTGATCCAGTGCCGCAGCGGCATGGCACCGCTCGTGCCGTAGACGGGCAGGTCGCCGCGGATCTCGGTGGTCGCCGGGTCGACGAAGACGGCGCGCGTGGTGCTCTCCGGCAGCGTCTCGTCGGCGAACATCACCCGCGTGGTGGCGCCCGCCGACGGCGCCGGCCGCACGGCGACGGGTGACGCCCCACCCCCGACGTAGTTCTCCGCGGCGGCGACCTGGTCGGCGAGGGGCAGAGCGGCATCCGTCGACGACGCCTGCAGCTCGTGCGGGTACATCGCGGTCTCGAGTGTCGGCGTCAGGGCGTACAACGCGCCGCTCACCGCGGCGACGAAGATGAACGGCCCGACGAGCAGTCCGGCGAAGAAGTGCAGTCGGCGCAGCAGCGGCGCGAACCACGGCGTGCGCGGGGCGGGTGGCGGCGGCGCCTGCTCGACGGCGGGGAGGGATGCCGCGGTCACGAGCGGACCGCCGCGGTCGGGGCGGGGAGGAGAAGAGGCATGGGAGAGGTCGCTTTCCGCGCGCGTCGGCGCGCGATCGGGCGCACGGGGGCGCCGCAGAGCCGGCGGGGTCGCTCGAACGGCGATCCCCGACGGGAGGGAGAAGATGCGTCGCTCAGGACGCGGGGCGGCCGTCAGAGACACGGCCGTCACCTCGACGAGGTGGAGGGAAAAGGCTCAGGATGCCGCGACCGGCGGCCCCCGCCGCCGAACCGACGCCGCGAGCACGCGCGAGACCGGCCGCGCCTCGGCCACGACCACGGCGAGCATGCGCCGGAGGGGCGAGGGGCCGACTCCGGCGACGAGGACGTCCGCGCGGGCACGGAGCCACACGATCGAGCGGTGCGCGAGCTCGCGAAGAACGGCGAGCGTGCGTTCTCCGCGGTGCAGTGCGAGGGTCGTCGCGAGCGCCGCGACGGCGTGCCCCACCCACATGGCCGTATCCGCCGGGGCGATCGGCTGGCCGCTGACCGTTCCCAGGACGAGGGCGGCGCCGCCGTGCACATGACCGGCGGCGCCGAGGTCGTAGCTGCCCAGCACGAAGAGGGTGTGGAACAGCACCTGGCTGACGGCCACGGCGGCGCCGAGACGGACGGCCGAGAGTCGCCGTCCGGCGAGGGCCGTGCACACGACGAACGACAGCGCCCACGGCACGATGACGCCCGCGGCCCCGGGGACCTCTCCCCCGCCGGTCACGTGCGACAGGAGGGCGACGAAGGTGGCGACGGACGCGGCGACGGCTCCGCGCGCGGCGCGCGTCGCTCTCGCCTGTCGTCGCATGAGCTCCATTGTGGCAGGCGCCGACGACGCGGCGGCGGTGGTGTACGCGTCGACGTGCCGACGGGCCCGTAGGCTGGGCCCACCGACCCCAGGAGGATGCCGTGACCCGACGCCGTGTCGTCATCGCCGGGGCGAGCGGCTTCGTGGGCGGCGCCCTCGTCGCCGCGTTCGCGGAGGACGGAGACGAGGTCGTGACCGTCGGCCGCACCGGGGACGCCGTCTGGGGCGACACCGCCGCGATCGCCCGGCTCGTCGACGGCGCCGACACGCTGGTCAACGTCGCCGGCAAGATCGTGTCGTGCCGCTACACCGACCCGAACCGTGATGAGATCCTCCGTTCCCGGGTCGACACGACGCGCGAGCTGCTCGCGGTCGTCTCTGCTGCTGATCGCCCGCCTCGCGTGTGGATGAACGCCTCCACGGCCACCATCTACCGCCACGAGACCGAGCACGGCAACGACGAGGTCGACGGCATCATCGGCGACGGATTCTCCGTCGATGTCGCCACCAGCTGGGAGCGTGCCCTGTTCGCCGGGGAGCTGCCCGCAACCCGCCGGGTGGCGCTGCGTATGGCGATCGTCCTCGGCGACGGCCCCGCCACGCGCATGCTGTTCGCCCTCGCTCGCCTGGGTCTGGGCGGCCCGCAGATCGACAGCTGGTGGTTCCCGCACCGCCGCTATCGCGGCATCGGCGCCCACCCGACGGGTCCCGTGCGGTCGAGCTGGCACCGCACGTCGGGTCGACAGCGCTTCAGCTGGATCCACATCGACGACGTCGTGGCATCCGTCCGTTTCCTGCGCGAGCGCGAGGACATCGCCGGGCCCGTCAACCTCGCGGCGCCCGACGTCAGCGACAACCGGACGCTGATGCGCGAATTGCGCCGCGTCGCGGGCGCCCCCTTCGGCCTTCCCGCGTTCCGGTGGATGCTCGACCCGGCGATGGCGATCCTGCGCAACGAACCCGAACTGGTGCTGAAGAGCCGCTGGGCGGTCCCGCGCGTGCTCACGGACGCCGGCTTCTCGTTCTCCCACCCCGAGCTGGGGCCGGCTCTCGAGTCCGTCGCCGCCGTGCATCCGCCGCGCGCTCGCGACCTCTTCTCGGCCTGAGACGCACGAACGCCGCCCACCCGGAAGGGGGACGGCGTTCGCGCGTGACGCGGACGAGGGATGCCGGTACCCCGGCGGCCCTCACACCTTTCGTCGGATGGCGCGCAGCACCGCCACGATGATGCCGACGATGAGAATGATGACGCCGATCCACAGCAGGAACTTCACGGCCTCGACGAAGACGCCGAGGAAGAGCAGCACGAGACCGACGATGACGAGGATGATGGCGAGAGCAGGCATGGGCCCACCCTGCCCCCGTCCGGCGGACTCGCCATCGCCCTTGACACACCGCCTCCCCCGCGGCAGCGAGCGTGTCAAGACCGCTGCAGGCTCGGCATCCGGGGGTCTAACGTCGAGCGCACCACGATCACAGGAGGCGGCAATGGCCGAGCGCGACGTCAACGGACACGGGACCGGACCCGGCGAAGGCGAGTACACCGATGTGCAGCTCCCCGACGGGACGGCGGACCGCGGCAGCTCCGACGAGCCCGGCGAGTACGTCGACCGTCAGAACGCCGACGGCAGCGAGGACCGCCCCCGAGCCGACGAAGCGGGGGCGTACACCGATGTCGAGCTGCCCGGCGGCGACGAGTCGCGCGAAGACCTCGACGACCCCGGCGAGTACACCGACCGCGATCGCTGAGCGCTCAGCGGTCGAGCGTGCGCGCGGGTGCGACGCGGTAGGCCTCCCGGTACGCCCGGGCGAAGACGTCGGCGTCGAGGAATCCCCAGCGCGACGCGATGGCGGCGACGGTGGTCGCGCCGGGATCGGAGTCGACGAGGTCGGCGTGCGCGGCGCTGAGGCGCGCGGCCGTGAGGTAGTCGTCGGGGTTCGAGGTCAGCTGTCCGTTGGCCTGGAACGCCCGGCGCAGCCCCGCCTCGGAGGTGCCCACCGCCCGGGCCGCATCGTCGACCGTGATCGGCAGCGAGACATGGTCGTCGATCCACGCGGTCGCCGCCGAGTACACCGACGCCTGCTCGATCGCCGACGCGCGCCGCTCGCGCGGATCGCCGATGAGGGGGAAGGCTTCGAGGGTCGCGGATGCCAGGCTGCGGCGCACGTGCGCGCGCGCGAGCGGTTCCGCCATCACCGGCACCTGGGTCAGCGACCATCGAACGGTCTGCAACCAGTAGTCGCGCAGACGGCGCGACACCGGGCCGACGCCGTCGAACCGCACCTCGAGGCTGTCGTCGCCGTAGATCGTGCGCGCGGTCTCGGTCAGCCAGGCGGCGTCGAACGCCAGCAGCTGGATCTCGGTGTCGTCGGGTCGTCCGATCAGCTCGTGTCCGGGCTGGACGACGCCCGGTTCCACGCTGTAGTCGCCCTCCCACGAGCCGATCCGCCAGCGGTAGCCCGGCGTCGAGGTGGCGAAGAAGAAGCGGTCCGCCTCGTAGATGACCTCGGCGCGGCAGTTCCACGTCAGCCGGCGCAGCGCGAACGCCTCGTCGCCGACCGCGTGCTCCTTGAACGAGGCGCGCTCGGCGAGCACATCGACCCGCCCGTAGTGCGCCTGCAGCCACGCCACCGTGCCGGGCACGTCGACGGTGCGCACGTGCGTGTCGAAGAAGTCGTTCATAGCCCCTCGCGCCGAACCGCGGGAAAGCGCGGCGCTCGACCCCATGATAGTTAACCCACAGCCTCACCCCGAAAGGATCCCGATGGCCGACTCGCCCACCGTCCGCCCCATCGCCGCCGACGACGCCGGAGAGGTGCTGACCATCCAGCGCGCCGCCTTCGCGAGCGAGGCCCTCATCTACGGCGACCCCGACATGCCGCCGCTGACGCAGACCCTCGAGGAGCTGCGCGCCGAGCTGGTCGAGAACCTCGGCTGCGTCGCCGTGGCCGGCCATCGCATCGTCGGCGCCGTGCGCGCCCGTCTCGACGGCGACCTGCTGCTCATCGGCCGCCTCGCCATCGCCCCCGACCAGCAGGGCGAGGGCCTGGGCACGCTGCTGCTCGCCGCCGTCGAGGACCGCGGTCGCGAAGCCGGCGCCACCGAGGCGGAGCTGTTCACCGGCGGTTTGAGCGAGGCCAACCAGCGCCTCTACGAGCGCGAGGGCTACCACCGCTCCGAAGAGACCGCCGACGGCGAGATCTTCTACCGCAAGCCGCTCGCCTGACCCGCCGCCGCACCCAGCTCCCCGGGTCGCACCCAGGTCCCTATGCCGCCCCAGGTCCCCGCGCCGCACCCAGGTCCCTGAGCCGCACCCAGGTCCCTGAGCCTGTCGAAGGGACCGATACCCACGGATGCCGAAGGGGCCGCCGCCCGAACCCGGACGGCGGCCCCTTTGCACGTAGCGCTTACGGCGTGGGCATACCGCCGTTGACGTTCAGCGTCTCGCCGATGACGTAGCTCGACTCCGCCGAGGCGAGGTACACGTACGCCGGGGCGAGCTCGGCGGGCTGGCCCATGCGGCCGAGCGGCGTCTCCTCGCCGAACTCGTCGACCTTCTCGTCGGGCTGGCCGTCGGTGACCTGCAGCGGCGTCCAGATCGGGCCGGGAGCGACCGCGTTCACGCGGATGCCCTTGGGCGCGAGCTGCTGCCCGAGCGCCTTCGTGAACGTGTTGATCGTGGCCTTCGTCGAGGCGTAGTCGACGAGGATGGGCGCCGGCGAGTACGCCTGGATCGACGTGGTGTTGATGATGGTCGAGCCGGGCTGCAGGTGCGGCACCGCCTCTTTGCAGATCCAGAACATCGCGTAGACGTTGGTCTTGAACGTGTCGTCGAACTGCTCGTCCGTCAGGGTCGTGATGTCTTCGTTGAAGATCTGCTTGCCGCCGTTGTTGACGACGATGTCGAGGCCGCCGAGGCCCTCGACCGCTTCCTTCACGAGGGTCGTGGCGTACTCGCGCTCGCGCAGGTCGCCGGGGATCTGCACGACCGTCGCTCCGGCCTCGCGGAGGATCCCGGCGATGCGATCGGCATCCTCCTTCTCCTCGGGCAGGTACGACATCGCGACCGACGCGCCCTCACGGGCGAAGGCGATCGCGGTGGCCGCGCCGATGCCGGAGTCGGCGCCCGTGATGAGGGCCTTGCGCCCCTTCAGCCGCTCGCTGCCGACGTAGGTGTCCTCCCCCAGCGCGGCCTTCGGCGTGAGTTCGGCGTCGAGGCCGGGCTCCTGCTGGTCCTGCGACTGCGGGTCGATGTCGGCGTACAGCTTCGACGGGTCGGTGAACGTGTACTGCGTGCTCATGGCGAGTCCTTTCAGGGGGATGGATGCCGGGACCGAGCGCCCCGGCGGAGGGTCAGCGGGAGCCGAGCTCGTCGGCATCCACGACATCGCGGATGACGAGAGCGGCGTTGATGAGGGCGAGGTGGCTGAGCGCTTGCGGGAGGTTGCCCCAGAAGGCGCCGTCGGCTTCGGCGATCATCTCGGAGTAGATGCCGACGTCGTTGCCCTGGGCGACGAGGGCGTTCATCGCCTCGATGGCCTCTTCGTGACGCCCGACGCACGCGAGGGCCGTCGCACGCCAGAAGGCGCAGGCCACGAACGTCTGCTCCTCCTGGTCCATCCCGGTGTAGCGGTAGACCAGGTGGTTGTCGGTGGTGAGGCGCTGGGTGATGGCATCCAGGGTCTTCGACATGCGCTCGCCCCGATCGAAACCGGTGGGCGCGTGCAGCAGCACCGACGCGTCGAGGTCTTCACTGCCGGGGGCGATCGTGTACGCCTCGAGCTCGTCCGACCAGCAGCGCTCGTCGACCCAGGCGTGGATGCGGTCGCGCTCGGCGCGCCAGCGGTCGCCGTTGTCGGGGATGTGCCCGCCATCGGCCAGCCATTGCGCGTCGTCGAGCGCCTTCCAGCACCCCATCTTCGAGGAGGTGTAGTGCCGCAGTTCGGGCAGCTCCCACATGCCGGAGTCCTCGCGGCGCCACAGGTCGCAGGTGCGGTCGGCGACGTCGGCGAGGAGGCGCCCCGTCTGCGTGTCGAGGCGGTTGCCGGCTTCGACGTACGTGCGGCACAGGGCGATGAGGTCGCCGTACACGCCGAGCTGCAGCTGCCCCTGCGCGGGGTTGCCGGTGACCACGGGCTGACTGCCGTTCCAGCCGGGCACCTCGTGCTTCTCGAGGCCGATCTCGGCGTCACCGTCGAGCGTGTACATGACCTGCACCTCGGGACCGTTCCTGCGGATGGTGCGCAGCAGCCACGAGATCGCCGCGTGCGTCTCCTCGCGGAGGCCGAAACCGACCCACGCGTGCGCCGTATAGGCGAGGTCGCGCACCCAGGCGTAGCGGTAGTCCCAGTTCTTGCCACCGCGGGGGTTCTCCGGCAGAGACGTCGTCGCCGCGGCCGCGATCGCACCCGTCGGGCTGAAGAGCAGCAGCTTCAGCGCAAGGGCGCTGCGCTGCACGTCGTCGGCCCACGGCCCCTCGTACGAGAACTCGTCCGACCACATCTGCCATCCGCCGACGGTGCGGTCGATCCCGCGGTCGACGTTCTGCGCGTCGGGGATGCGCAGCGGCTCCCCCTCGGTCGCGGCGATCACCAGCAGGTGACGCGAGCACTCCGACGTCGTGAAGCTTCCATCGATGCTCTCGTTGCCTGCATCCGGGTCTCCGTGCAGGCCGTGCTCGTGTCCCACGACGGCGAGCGAGACATGGCCGATCCGCATGATCGAGAAGCCGTCGATGCGCTCGGTCCAGGGTGCCGCGGAGCGCAGCATCGTGCCGGGCTGCACGCACCAGGCGAACTCGACCTCGCCCTTCACGCCGTCGACGCGGCGGGCGAGCTCCGCCCAGGGCAGGCGTCCGGCGATGCCGGTCACCATCGCGTCGGTGACGGTCGCCACCCCCGTGGCCGTGGTGAATGTCGTCTCGAGGACGTTCGTCCGCTCAATGTAGCGACGCGTCACCTCGTACTCCCCCACGGGAGCGAGCTCGATGCAGCCGCCGGCGGACTCATCGACGAGACGCGCGAAGACCGGGCGCGAGTGGATGTTCGGCAGCGGCAGCCAGTCGACCGAGCCGTCGAGCCCGATCAGCGCGACCGTGCGACCGTCGCCGATCGCGGCGTAGTCGCGGAGCGGCCGGGAGGGCGATGGCGGAGACTCGGGCACGTGCTCACGCTAAGAACGGTGCGCCGCCCGGCGGCCGGGGTTGTGAAGCGGATGCCGAGCGGCTACGGGCGCGCGGGTTTCGGCGCCCCCGCGCCCGTCGTGAGCAGCCCGGAGGTCGCCCTGTCGGCCGAGCCCACCCTCTCGAGGACGAGGGGTTCGATTCCCTCGACCGCGTCGGCGGGGCCGTTCAGGAAGACCACGAGGCGCGAGTCTCCGGATGCCGGCTCCCCCTCGACCGAGATTTCCTGCCAGGCGTTGCATCCCCGCGGCAGGGGGTCCAGCAGCACCTCGACCACCGAGACGCGCTCGTCAGTCGCCGCGACGCCCGACACGGTCATCGTCCACGACCAATCGAGGTCTTCGGGCCCGTGGAGTTCTCGGCCTGCCTCGGGGCAGAGGAGGTCGACCGGCCAGTCCTCGAGCGTGACGAACCCGTCCGCGTCGATGTGGACGGACATATCGGCGGTGGCCGGGTCGAGGACCCACTCGCCCGCGAGGCTCGTGGGCGGCGAGGCCTCGAAAGGAAGCTCCGCGTAGGTCGCCAGCACAACCGTCCCCAGGATGGCGAAACAGAGCACGCTCGCCATCAGAATGAAGAGCTTCACGACCGCCGTCCCGAGAATCAGACATCCTCCCACGCTGATCGCGATCCACGCCTCCGCCCCCAGCGGTTCCGGGCCGCTCGTGATCGTCGCTTCGTGCGTATCTCTTTCACCCGCATGCGTTTCCATCGTGGCCTCCACCGCTCGCACTGTCGTTGCGACGATGAAGACGAGCGCGGGGGTGGTTCATGACGCGGGCGCGGAGGTTCTACGCGTTTTGCGCAACTGCGCGCCGGCCGTAGCCCCTCCCTCCTAGCTGCCATCGATTGCCTCACCCTGCGGCGAGGCATTCTGTGTCGGGCCAGGTGAGCGGAGCATCTCCGACGTACCAGGCCTGCTCCAGGCAAACCACGTACCCGCCTCTGACCCACACGATTATCTCGCCGGTCTGTTCTCCCGATTCGCTCACGACGAAAGTTCGAACGTTTAGTGGCCCGTCCGGGGAATCGAGCGGAGGGGCCGAATCTGGAACGCGCAGGTCTAGCATGGTCACTGAATCATTGAGCGGTTTTGCAGCAGCTGCTTGAGCTACCAGGGCATGCTCGCTCCCTTCGACTCTCCGAGCGATATGCGCCAGAATGTTTTTATACACGAAGGTCGACTCACCGTCGGTCATTGCGACCTTGAAGGGAAATCTCAGACGTCATCTCGAAAACCAGGACTTCGCTCAAATATGGCTCATCCATCGACGCCACATAGAGGTTCATTCTCGATGCACCGGTCCACGCGTTGGACTGAAACTGGAGTGGGATCCAGATCTCGCAATCCACCCCTGCAGAAGTGCGCGCGTGCACGTCAATTCCCGGTTGCGCCTCACTGAGAGACCACTCCCCAGCGAGACGCACAGCCGGCACCCAGCTCATCTTCTCCACCTCGCGGTCGCGGACCCGAAGAGACTGCGTACAGCCCAGCGATGCAGGCCAGTCGACCATCGTCGCCCGACCTGAATGGTCGAGAGTCATCGAAATCGACCTGTCTTCGACGTTCGCAAGATTCCACGATCCCGTCACTTCCTCCTTCGTCGGCGTCCGCTCACCCCAGGGCACAATGACAGCCCAGGAGACGACGAATGCGAGTCCCAGGATGAGCAGCCATGCCGCAAGCCGAAGAGTGCCCGCAGTCGTTCTCATGTCTGCACTCCTTCCATTCTGTGAGGCTTGTTCACTGCCCTGAATGTGGCCCTCCGCGTATTCAAGATGTTCCCCGTGGCACTTCCCCGCCGGGCCGAGAGTGAGATCCTGCCGCGGACAGGCGGCGCCTGATCAGAAGCCAGAACACGAAGCTTGCAAGCAATGTCATGAGGCAAACAAGAAGAATGCCGGCTCCGCCAAGTACTCCGCCCATTATCAGCGCACTGGGCATGAAGATCGTTGCGGGCCCAGAGCACGCCAAGAGAAGAGAACTCGGACTCTTATCCCGCGAGCGCGCATTGCGCCAGAGGAGGTAGGTCGTGATGGCTGAGGCAACGAGGCCGGCCACAAGCAACATAATCCATATTCTCCAAGCAGCACCGAGCTCGTACGCCAATGATGGTGACGGGAAGCATATGAGCATGAAGAGCGGAGTTCCCCCGGTCGCGAGCAGAGCGGAGGCCGCTTCAAGCTGGAATGACACAAGGCATAAACTTCTTTTCACTTCACGCGCTTCCTCCTCTTTCGGTCCGACCTATACCGCGCGACATTGGCACGAGTGGCTGACCGCAGCACCGCGTTCATCGGCTGACTCTCGTCTCATCCTGGCTCGAGGGAGTCGACTACGAGGTCCGCTCGAAGATGAGAACCTCCCCAGGTAGGGCTCATCCGGGCTTGCAACGTAGAGCTTCAGTCGGGGTGCGCCGGACAACAAATTGAATTCGAACTGGAAGGGAATCCACACGTCGCATTCGGCGTCGGAGGAGGCACGAACGTGCAGTTCCACCCGCTGCTGCGACTCACTGAGAGCCCACCCTCCGGCAAGATCGACAGCCGGCGCCCACCTCATCCGTTCGACTTTTCGTCTGGTCATCTGCAGGGGCTCGGTGCAACCCAGAGACATAGGCCAGTCAGCTACCGCTGCGTGACCTGACTCGTCGAGAGTCACAGAGATCAGCTCGTCGTCGACATATACGAGGCTCCACGTTCCAACCACGTCTTTCGTCGCGGGTGCCCGCCCAGCCCACGGCACGACAAGGGTCCACGTGATGAGAACGATGAGCCCCAGGATGATCAACCATGCCACCACCCGAATCGCACCCGCAGTCCTGCTCAGCGGCATCATCGCGACGCGCCCATATCGTCGACGTGCGACACGGCTCGAGCTGAACAAGTCTCGGATGCCACCGCCCCGTCAGGACGAATCCAGGAGCCTTCCATGATCTGTGTCGGGTCTTGCACATCGAAGACCACGGAGGGCCCGTAGACGGAAGGCTCACGCGAGCGCATATCCACGAACACCATCGTTCGCCTCTGCTCAATAGATATCTCAGCCTGTTCCTGATATTGCAATCCCCGAGGGGGTTGAAGATTGGAGAATTGCGTTCCCTCCGAGATACTGAAATGCCCTCGCCCCTTCGCAGCTAGATGATCCTCGATGTCTGCCGTGAACAAGGCGTAACTGATTTCCATCTGGTCAAGGTTGTCGAGTGAACTCCCACACCATAGGAACAACAGCACATCTCCCTCTACGGACATGTATAGCGGGAAATCGTTGAAGCTCGTCGGCACACAACCACCGAGAAGGTTTCCCAGCAGAAACAGCGGCAGGGATGCGGCAACTCTGGCTCGCGACCGTCCAGCGTTTTTCATCCGTAACTTCACTCCCTCACCCCCCACACCAGCGCGAATCAAGAGCCAGAGTTCAGCGGGTTCTTCTGAAGACGAGGGGCATCACACCCTCGTCCGAATCTGTCGGTCCATTGAGGTAGTAAATGAGACGCAACTCCCCCGAGGCGGTCTGCTCCTCAAGAAAAAGTGTGAGGCCCGAGGAGCAGCCACGCGTGTTCGGAGTGAGTCTGACGCCAACTTGCGGCCCCCGAGTCGATGGCTCGGCTCGCCCAGTTGCTCCCACCGTTCTAGACCAATCAATCTCGCTCCAACCCCGAATTTGCTTTCGCACTTCGGGACAAAGAACATCCGCCGGCCAGTCGGTCAACACCACCTCCCCCTGCTCAGTGAATGCGATGGAGATATTGTGCGACTCTGAATCGAGTTGCCACTCTCCGGTCAGACTCACATTGGAGGATCCAGAAAGCGGGACCCACGCCGGCCCGCCAGAAAAGAATGCGAAAGCTGCGTTCAGCACAATAACGGCCACGACAAGGCCTATCAGAAATTGGAGTGATCCGACGAGAATGGCGACGAGAGCGACCCCGAGGAGGCGCATCCACTCACCGAGTCGCGGGAATCTTCGAACGATAACGCGCATTCTCCTCCCACAAATCGTTCTGCGCTACGAGCGAAAGCGGCCCCCAGCCGCCGGGCAAATGCTTTCAGCCCTGTGATTCCTCGCCCTGCATCCGTGCGCGCCTCGTACAGCTTTCTAGAGTGACCTGATGCCGTCTAACTCGTTTGCTGAACGGAGATAGCCCATGTAAATAGATAGAGCTTCAGGCTCCATATCGACGACCGCCTCATAGTGTCCCGCTGTCATCACCATCTCCGGGTAACCCCACTCGGCGACCGGCATCCAGTACAAATTCTCCTTGGGATACCCCAGAAATCGATACACCCACCAATCGGGCAGTTGAGCCCGCTCTACGGAAAATTGAACCGCCGGCACAAAGGTTGGATAAAACGTATCCGCGTGTATGAGGTACTCAATCGAGTCGGTGGTCGCCTGCATTCCAATCACCGAGTAGAGTCGCCCCTCGGTTATGGGAAAAGCCTCACGCTCGTACTCCGCCAATGTACGCCAGGTCGGCAACAGCACGCGCTTGGAAGTCTCGCATCGAACTAACATTTCAAACTCTTTCTTTCACCAGATCCTCAATCGCGCAGTTCACTTGAATTTGAAGTCGTCAACATGTCCGGTGACCGCGTTCCACATCCAATGTATTTCCACTCCGTTCACGTTGCGTGCCATCT
Source organism: Microbacterium sp. PRF11 (assembly GCF_031844085.1). NCBI lineage: Bacteria > Bacillati > Actinomycetota > Actinomycetes > Micrococcales > Microbacteriaceae > Microbacterium > Microbacterium sp. PRF11. The sequence continues at coordinate 334,327 of NZ_JAUZUP010000003.1, read as the reverse complement.
TTTGCCAACCTTCTTCGAGCGGCCAACGCTCGTCTTTCCAATCCTTGATTCTGATCGGTGTCCCCTCGAAGGGGTTCGACCGCACCTCGGTCATCGCGAACCGCTCATATGAATTGAGCGGCTCGGTGCGTCCAGTCGATCCTCTACCCAACGGCACGGGGGCCGACGGGGGTAGCCATGGAAGATCGTCCGGAATCTTCGTCAACGCTCTCCGCGCCGCCGCCTGCTCAGCGGCGCGTAGCGCAGAGGCGGCCGCCCGACCGACGACACCACCGACGGCGCCGGAGATCCCCATCACGACGAGGTCGATGATCTTCGACCGTATAGTTTCCGCGCTGAGATCGAGGCTGCACGTGGTCGGCGAGAATGTCGCAAGGGTGTTGTCATTGCAGACAACGAGCTCGCGACCGCCTGATCGCTGGCACATGAGTTCCCACAGGGCGCATTTCTCTGCGCCCGTGTCCGCACCTCGGCACCCCCAATCCGTCGGCGAGCACCCGCGCACCGTCCGAAGGTGACGAACGGCCTGCAGCCCGGCGGAGAACCCGCGCGGGGCCCGCACCGAAGACTTCGGCCCGGGGCCACGCGAGCGGCCGTTCAACCCACCCATTCGGGGCGAGCCGGCCGAGACGTATTGCTGCGGGTTCACGCCGTTCAGGTGGCGGAGGTTCCGGCTGTAACTGTGACCGGTGATGGGCGCCCGTCGTGCTGATCGACCTCCGTCAATGAGGCGCGTGTGGACGAATCCGAACGCGTCGGCGTACGACACCGGCGAGTTCTTCACGTACGCGTACCTGTTCAGCGACTGCGGGTCGCTGCGCTGTCCGCGCCACGAGTCGGCCTCTAGCCACGACCCGACCCCGGCGTCGTAGGACCGCGCGTAGTACTCGTCGAGACCGAGGGTCGCGTCTCCGGGTTGCCCGTCGTACCCGACGGTGGCATCCCAACCGGTCGTGGCGTAGTCCGCACCGCCGAAGTCGCCCCAACCCACGAGGTCGTCGAGCACTCCCCCGCTGGTCGCGGTCGCGGTGACGTCCCGGGCGTCCCCGAGCAGCCACGAGACCCCCGACGGGCCCGACTGCACGAGTGCCTCGCCGCCGGCATCCCTCAGAAGGCTGGATGCTCCGTGTCGAGAGCTCGTCCCCGCCGTGGGCAGCAGCCCGTCCCATGCCCCTGTCGACGCATCGCTGCCGTAGGCCGCGGAGTCGTCGACACGCACGCGGCGGTCCAGGCCGTCGTAGGCGTAGGCGGTCGAGCGATCCGGCGTCGACGTGCCTAGCAGCCGCCCCGCGGGATCGTGCTCAAAGGTGGTGCGTCTCCCCTCGGTCGTGGCGGATGATCGAGAACCTGCGGCGTCGTACGTGTAGGTCGATCCGTCGGACGTCGACGTCACGCGGCCCGCGGGGTCGAGTGTCGCGCTGACGGCGTGATCGCCCGTGGTCCAACTCGTGCGATTCCCGGCTGGGTCGTAGCCGTACCGCGAGGTCTCGCCCCCGCCCGTCGCCGACTCGATGAGCCGCGTCAGGTCGTCGTAGTCGTAGGACTGCGACACGGTGTCGGCTGCGCCGTCCGGTGCGGTGATGGTGCGCGCCTTCGACGCCACCGAGCCGTCAGCGTTCCAGGTGTAGTCGTACGCCAGCGATGCGCCCGCGGGCGCCGCCGGCTCCGGGGCCGGAGGAGAGCGTCGCTCGAGGTACGGCGCGGTCTTCACACACGTCTTGCCCGAGCCCGCCCCCGGGATGGTCCGTTCGCCGAGGTAGCCCCCGACGTCACGGCACTGGTCCGTCTGGGTCCGCAGCGCAGCAACCCTGTTGGGCGGCGGAGCAGCCGCGTCTTCGGCCGCCGCGGGGGTCGCGTGCGCGACGCGCGTGACCTGCCCGATCGCGTCGTAGACGATCGACGTCGACAGCCCGTTGGGGCGCGCGATTCCCGTACGTCGGCCCGCCGCGTCGTACGCGTAGTCGACGTCGCCGAACGGAGTCGTCTGGCTCGTGGCCCGACCAGCCGCGTCGTAGGTGAAGCGCGTGACCGTCCCATCCGGCAGGGTGGTCGCCGCGGTGAGACCCGTGGGCGTGTACTCGTGGGAGAGCTTCTGACCGTTCGAGTCGATCTGCTCGCGCATCCGGCCGACCGGGTCGTACACCCATCCGGTGACGCCGGTGGGATCCGTCATCGCGATGGGCCGCTGCTCGGCGTCGTACTCGAACGCGACCTCGCCGTCCGAGCGGGTCAGCCCTGCGATGTCGCCGCGCGTGTCGTAGCGGTACGCCGCCACCAGGCCGAGCCCGTTGGACTGCCGGAGGACGCGACCAGCCCCGTCGTACACCGTCTCGGTCCGTTCGCCCGCCGGGCCGGTCTCGACGAGGGGACGGCCTGCCGCGTCGTACTCCCACGTCGTCCTCGCACCGGTCGGACCGGTGATCGCGGTGAGCAGACCCGTTGCGCCGTACGCGTACATCGTCGTGACGTTGGTGTCACTGTCGGAGGGGGCCGCGGCATCCACCCCCTCGACGACGGTCGTCAGGTTGCCGAGCGCGTCGTAGGTGTACGTCGTCGTGACGCCGTTCGCCCCCGTGACACTCGTGCGGCGGCCGGTGCGGTCGTACCCGAAGCGCAGCTCGGCACCGAGGGCGTCGACGGTGCGCACGACACGACCGGCACCGTCGTACTCCACTCGGGTCTCGGCTCCGGTGGGATCGGTTTCGCTGATGAGGCGTCCGACCGCGTCGTACGTGAACACCGTGACGGCGCCGAGCGGATCGGTGATCCCGGTCGTGCGGCCGGCAGCGTCATGGGCGAACGAGGTCCGGCCTCCCTCGGCATCGACGACGGCCGTGATCTGCCCGCCGGCGTCGTACTCGTACCGCTCGACGGCGCCCGCGGCATCCGTGGTCGAGACGACCTGACCCGCGGCGTCGACCTCGAAAAGCGTCGGATTGCCGAGCCGATCGACCACGCCGACGAGGTTGCCATCGACGTCGTACGCATACTCGGTAGCGAACCCGGCCGGATCGGTGACCTTCGTGACGCGATCCAGCGCATCGTAGGTGTACGTCGTCACGCCGCCGGCCGCATCCGTCTCGGATGCCACCCGACCGACCTCGTCGTACGAGAGCGACGTGGTCACCCCGGTGGGGTCGTCCGTGCGCACCGTCCGACCGAGTTCGTCGAGCGTCAGCATCGTGCGCGCACCGGCGGGATCGGTGAAGGCCGTGGCCACCCCGGTGGCATCCACCTCTTCGCTCCACTGACCGCCGTTCGGGTCGACCGCGCCGGTCGCCCGATACGCCTCGTCGAGCAGCAGCTGCGTCGTCGCTCCTTCGGGGTCGGTCGTCGAGGTGAGGTGGTCCTCGCGGTCGTAGGCGTAGCGTGTCTCGGCTCCGTCGGGGCCGACGGTCTTGACCATGCGCAACAGGGCGTCCCACTCGTATCGCGTGACCGCGCCGGTGGCATCCGTCGCCGAAATGAGGTTGTCGGTGGCGTCGTACGTGAAGACGGTGCGCGCGCCCACCGGATCGACGGTGGCGATGATGCGGTCGGCGGCGTCCCACTCCCACGTCGAGACGGCACCGAGAGGGTCGGTCACGGTCGTCAGTCGGTTGCTCAGGTCGTAGCCGTAGGTCGTTCGCCGTTCGAGGGGATCGACGAGCGCGACGAGGTTGCCGCGATCGTCGTACTCGTAACGAGTGGTGGCGCCGGACGGTGCGATGACCGCGGCGAGATCACCGGCCGCGGTGTACTCGTACCGCTCCGTCGTCCCGTCGGGCCGGTCCTCGGCGGTGACGAGCCCCCGCTCGTCGTACGAGTACACCCAGGTGCGCCCGAGTGCGTCGATCCGAGAGGCCACCTGCCCCGAGGGCGTCGAGGTGTAACGGGTCTCGTGCCCCGCGGCGTCGGTCTCGGTCTCCAGATTGCCCGCGCTGTCATAGGTGTAGCGCGTAATGCGTCCCGCCTCGTCGGTGTGCGAGATGACGTCACCGCGCGCATCGAACTCCCACCGCGCGATGTGGCCGTCGGGATTCTCGACGCTGGTGATGCGGTAGCCGGCGTCGTAGCCGAAGATGCTCTGCCGCCCCTCGTTGTCGGTGTAGAGCGTGCGTCCCGATTCGTAGACGAAGCGACGCTCGGTGCCCTCGGCGTCACGCTGCGACACGACGCGACCCTGCTCGTCGAACACGTTGACGAGATAGGTCGAGCCGGCCGGGTCGGTGGCGGTGAGCATGCGGTGCTGCGCGTCATAGGTGAACGACCGCACACCCCCGGCGGCGTCGGTGATCGTGACGAGATCGCCCGCGGCGTCGTACGCGAGCCGCCAGGTGCGTCCGTCGGGGAGCCGGAACGCCGAAACCCGACCGAGGTCGTCGCTCTCGACCGCGAGCGTCTGTCCCGCGGCGTCGGTCACCGACGTCAGGGGCACGAACTGGTGCGTGTTCGGGTCCGCGGCGCCGTAGGTGAGCGTCGTGACGGCGCCGGATGCGTCGGTGTGGCTCACGAGTTCGCCGATCCCCTCGACATCCGCGGCGTCGAAGATCCACGAGGCGCCGTCGCGGTCGGCGAGTCGGAGGCGACCGGATCCCGCTTCGGTGAGCGTGAGGTCGGGGTCGTCGGCCGATGTGTAGCCGCCCGCCCCGTCGGCGGTGAAGACGTACGACGCGCCGTCGCCACGCACGGTCAGCACGGAGCCGTCGTCGAAGCGTTGCGCACGTGCGCCGAGGCTGAACGACCACCCTGCCCCGACGCGGGAAAGGCGTCCGTCCTGAGCGTTGTAGACGAGCGTCGCCTCGATCGCCTGCGCGCCCGGGCCGCTCAACGAGAACAGCGGGAACGACTCCACGAGGTTTCCGGTCGAGAACGACACCGGGTCGGCGCCGTAGATCTGGTGGTTCTGATATCCGAGGTGGCGCCAGCGCGCGAGCTCCGCTTGCGAGGGCGGTGACGGCCATCCCCCCGTGATCGGGTCGGAACAGGTGAAACCCTGCGACTCGAGATACCCGCCGAGCGAACGGAACGCGCCGTCCACGACACTGCCGAACCCATGGTCGATGACCGGACGGTCGAAGTTGTGGTCGAGATACAGCGTCTCGACGTGCGCGTAGGCGCCGGGAAGACCGGCGTACTCGGCGAACGGGAAGTTCGAGGTGGATGCCGCCCGCTCGGCCGGACGCCCGGTGTAGGCGGGCATGTGATCGACGAACGACTGCGCGAGGGCGTCGTCGCCCCCGCGTCCGCGGGAGAAGCCGAGCGTCCCGCCTTCGCGTTCCGTTCCCCACGCGAAGCCGCGGTAGGTGTTGAATCCGAAGCCGACCGTGGCGACCGGATCGGCGGCTGCGGCGACACGGGCGCGGGTCTCGCGCGAGACGAAGCGCACCCCCGCAGGGCGCGTCACGGTGACCTGCGCCAGGCATCGCTCCTCCAGCATCCCGCGGAGGCGATCGACGAGGTCCCAGTTGTAGGGGAACTCCGTCGCGGGCGCGGGTGTCCGCGCCTGCCCTTCGTCGTTGTCGGGATCGAGGACGACACGCGGCCCCGGATCGGGGACGAACGGGATGCCGATGACGACGAACTGCGAGAGGTGGTCCGACTCTCCGCGTACGACGCCGGCATCGGCATCGAAGTACGACGGCAGCAGCGACCACGGCTGCCCGGGGTCGGCGCGCGTATAGATCTGCAGAGAGGCGGGATCCACCCCGGCACCCGTGATCCGCTGGGCGTCGACGTCCAGTGACAGCGCGATACCGGGGATCACGTCGTAGACGGGCGGGCCGTCATCGTTCTCGTCCGGCACGTCGATGAGCTCCGCCGGGAAGGACGTGAGCCGTTCGCCACCGGAGTCCGTCGCGGTGATCTCGACGACGTCGGACAGCACGACGCCCGCGGTCTCCGACGCCGCGGTCCGCTCGGCGAGAGCCTCCCCGACAGGCTCGTCCGCCGCCAGGGTGACGCTGCCGGGGATGTCGTGCCCGGAGAACACCGCCTGCAGGCCGAGCTCGTCCGCACGCAGGACGGACTCGGCATCCGGATCCAGACGCACCTCCGCCGCGGGTGCCGGCGCGTCGAGCGGCAGCGGCTCGACGGAGGGGGCCGTCGGCATCGCGGCCCGCCGAACGCGCTCCAGGACATCGGCGCGTGCGGCCGCGGCGACCTCCGCCGCGGTGGCCGGAGGCTCGGCGACCGCACCTCCTCCGAAGACGACCACGGCGGTGACGACCGCCGCGAGGGCGCGGCGGGTCATGCTTCTGCCCCCGCACGCGCGCGACGGCGGGCTCGCACAGCGATTCCGACCGCGAGGGCGATCACGCCGACGAGGGCCAGCCAGAGCGCGACCGTGCCGCCGGTCACGGCGAGGTCGTCGGCGCTCTTGACGCATGCCGCCAGCTCCGCGGCGTCGGAGACACCGTTGCCGTCGTAGTCCTCGGTCCCGTCCGCGCAGGTGCGGGTGCCGCAGATGACGAACTCGACCCAGTCCCCGATGCCGTCGGCGTCGGCGTCCTCGTTGGCGTTCGAGCACGTGTCGGTGCCGCAGACGAGCCGCTCCGCATAGTCGGGGATGCCGTCGTCGTCTCGGTCGGCGGTGGGTGACGCGCACGTCGTGTCGCCGCATGCCTGCACCTCCGTGGCATCCGGGATGCCGTCGCCGTCACGGTCCTCGACTCCGGTCGCGCACGTGGCCGAGCCGCACACGGCTCGTTCGACGTCGTCGGGGAGGGAGTCGCGGTCGGCGTCGGCCACGGCCGAGGCGTACGCGGGCAGGGGCGACGCCATCGCGCCGCCGACGCCGATCAGCGCCGCCACCGCCACGGCGACGGCCGGGATCAGGGTTCGAATCACAGGACGAAAGCGCATCGGTTCCTCTCCGCGGGCGATCGCGGACATCGCCCTACCGATGCAGATGGCCGAGGGGCCCGATCGTGACGCGGGAGTCGAGAATCCGACGGGTTACCTCGCCTCCGTCGCCCCCGCAACCCCCGGCGCGCTCCTGCCCTGCCCGCCTAGCGTCGCTATCGACCGCGAGTGAAAGGAACGCGCATGTCCACCACCACGAAGGACGCCCCCACCAAGAACCGTCGTCGCCCGGCACGCGGCGGCAGCGGTCCCGAGACCACCGACGAGCAGAACGCCGAGAAGGGCTTCCAGGCGTCCGAGAAGCTGACCGACAGCCTTCAGGCCGTGCTGGTCGACCTGATCGAGCTGTCGATCCAGGGCAAGCAGGCCCACTGGAACGTCGTCGGCAAGAACTTCCGCGACACGCACCTGCAGCTCGATGAGATCATCGACGCCGCGCGCGAGTTCAGCGACGAGATCGCGGAGCGCATGCGGGCGCTGCACGCGCTGCCCGACGGCCGCAGCGACACGATCGCCGAGACGACCACCCTCCCGGAGTTCCCCCAGGGCGAGGTCGACACCGCCGAGGTCATCGACCTCATCACCGAGCGTCTCGACGCGACCGTCGGCACCGTCCGCGACGTGCACGACGACGTCGATGAGGAAGACCCCACCAGCGCCGACATCCTGCACGGGGTGCTCGAGCGCCTCGAGCAACTGTCGTGGATGGTCAGCGCCGAGAACCGCGTCGCGCGCAAATCGTAATCGCGTCAGAACACACCGGATGCCGGGGCCTCAGGGTCTCGGCATCCGTCGTCTGCGCAGCACTCTCGTGCGGCGTGCTCACCGGGAGGGTAGGAGCAGAGGCGGACGGGGACCCTCCATGCGGGCGATCGAGGCCTTGATCTCGGCGATGTTGCCGTCCATGGTGAGCAGGCGCTCGTCGATCCGACGCTCCCGTGCATCGATCAGCGCCATGCGTTCATCGAATCGTGCTTCGGCGCGGTCCACGCGGGCGTCGGCGCGATCCATCCGTGCCTCGATACGCTCGAAACGCTTGTCGACCTGCTCGAATCGCTTGTCGACCTGTTCGAAACGCTTGTCGACCTGCGCGAATCCCTGTCGGGTCCGCCGTTCGACGCGGTCGAGCATCCACTTCATCCCGCTCAGGATCGCCGCGGTGAAGGTCACGAAGAAGGCGGCGAGCGCGATGAGCGCTTGTATGACGTCGACGTTCACGTGCGGATCCTTCCGAGGTGCGGGGTGTCGTCGACTCTACGCTCGTGGAGGGCATGCTCGCATGTGTTTCGACGTACCCGTGCAGAACTTCACCCGTCTCCCCGATGGGGAGGAGCCGTCAGAGCCGGAGCACCTCGGTCACGCGGACCACGGCTGTCCCCTCCTCCTCGGAAGCGGCCAGGTCGACCTCGGCGCGGATGCGCCAGTCGTGGTCGCCGGCGGGATCGTCGATCGTCTGCTCGACTCGCCACATCCCCTCGGCGGCGGCGGACTCGTCGATGTCGACCAGCGCCGAGGAGCGTGCCGCTCCCCCGGTACCGATCTCGTCGTGCTCGTCGAAATAGCTGTCGAGCACGCCGGGCCAGTCGACATCGGGGTCGAGCTCGACGAGCTCGTCGTCCTTCTGCAGCGCGGCGAGCTGAACCCGGCGGAACATCTCGTTGCGCACGAGAACGACGAACGCGCGCCGGTTGGTGAGGATCGACGGCGGCGCCGGCGGCACCACCGGGGCGTCGGGGTCGTCTGCCGGGTTGATGAGCTGCTCCCACTCGTCGACGAGGCTCGAGTCGACCTGCCGCACCAGCTCGCCGAGCCAGGCGATGAGGTCGAGCAGGTCGGGCGTCTGCGCGTCCACCGGCACGGTCTGACGGATGGCGCGGTACGCGTCGCTGAGGTATCGCAGCACCAGGCCTTCGCTGCGGGCGAGCTGGTACAGCGACACGTACTCGCCGAACGAGCACGCCCGTTCGAACATGTCGCGCACGACCGACTTCGGCGACAGCTCGAAGTCGCGAATCCACGGCTGACTCGACGCGAACACCTCATAGGCCTGGGCGAGCAACTCGTCGAGCGGCTTTGGCCAGGTGATCTCCTCGAGCAGCTCCATGCGCTCGTCGTACTCGATGCCCTCGCGCTTCATCGCCGCGACCGCCTCGCCGCGCGCGCGGAACTGCTGCTGCGACAGGATCGGCCGCGGGTCGTCGAGCGTCGCCTCGATGACGCTGACGACGTCGAGCGCGTAGTGTCCCGTGCCGACCGACGACGCCGGGGGCGCGGCATCCGGGCCCCTGCCGAGTTCGACCTCGGGGTCGAGCATCTCGATCGCGGCGAGCGCGAACGGCGACAGCGGCTGGTTGAGCGCGAAGTTCGGCTGCAGGTCGACGGTGAGCCGAATGCGCGAGGAGTCAGAATCTGTCGCTTGGCCACCCTCCGAAGCGACACTTTGTGACCCCTCACGCGGCGGGGGGACGACCTCGACTACGCCGGCCTGCACCAGCGTGCGGAAGATCGCGATCGCGCGGCGGGCGAGGTCGTACTGGCGGGCACGCGGTTCGTGGTTGTCGAAGACCAGGGAACGGACGTTGGCGAAGACGTCGCCGCCGCGGGCGATGACGTTGATGAGCATCGCGGCCGACAGCTTCATCTGCGGCACGAGCGGCTCGGGCTCCGCCGCCACGAGGCGGTCGTAGCTCTGCTCGGTCCAGTTGACGAACCCCTGCGGCGCCTTCTTCCTGACGATCTTCTTCTGCTTCTTGAGGTCGTCGCCGGCCTTCAGGATTTGGGCGGCGTTCTCGATCTCGTGGTCGGGCGCCATGACGACGACGGTGCCGGCGGTGTCGTATCCCGCACGACCGGCGCGCCCCGCGATCTGGTGGAACTCACGCGCCGAGAGCTGCCGCATACGCGTGCCGTCGTACTTGGTCAGGGCCGTCATCAGCACCGTGCGGATCGGCACATTGATCCCGACGCCGAGCGTGTCGGTGCCGCAAATGACGCGCAGGAGCCCTCGCTGCGCGAGCGTCTCGACGAGCCGTCGGTAGCGGGGCAGCATCCCGGCGTGGTGCACGCCGATCCCCGCGCGCACGTAGCGCGACAGGGTCTTGCCGAACCCGGTGGTGAAGCGGAAGCCGCCGATCGCCTCGGCGATCTCGTCGCGCTGCTCGCGCCCGATGATGCGGATCGACGACAGCGCCTGCGCGCGCTCCATCGCGGCGGCCTGCGAGAAGTGCACGACGTAGATCGGCGCCTGCTTGGTGTCGAGCAGCTCCTGCACGGTTTCGTGCACGGGCGTGCGGGCGTACTCGAAATGCAGCGGAACCGGGCGCTCGACGCCGGTGACCCGGGCGGTCGGCCGGCCCGTCCGGCGGGAGAGGTCGTCGGCGATGTCGGTGACGTCGCCCAGCGTTGCGGACATGAGGATGAACTGCGCCCGCGTCAGCAGCAGCAGCGGCACCTGCCACGCCCAGCCCCGGTCGGCCTCGCCGTAATAATGGAACTCATCCATCACGACCTGGTCCACCTGAGCGTCGGCCCCCTGCCGCAGGGCGAGGTTCGCGAGGATCTCGGCCGTGCAGCAGACGATCGGGGCGTCGGCGTTCACCGACGAGTCGCCCGTGACCATGCCGACGTTCTCGGCGCCGAAGATGTCGACGAGAGCGAAGAACTTCTCACTCACGAGCGCCTTGATCGGCGCCGTGTAGTACGTGCGCCCGCCCCGCGAGAGGGATGCCGCGTGCGCGGCCACCGCGACGAGCGACTTGCCCGTGCCGGTCGGGGTCGACAGGATCACGTTCGCGCCCGAGACGATCTCGATCACCGCTTCGTCTTGAGCGGGGTACAGCGTGAGCCCGCGGGAGGCCGCCCAGTCGACGAAGCCCAGGTAGACGGCATCCGGATCGGCGCCGACGGGCACGTGCTCGAGGAGGGGGGTCACTGCTCCACCTTCTCATCTACGCCGGGCGGTGCCGCGCCCGGGGTTCACCCCCGGTCGCTGAAGACCCCGACGTTCTCGCCGTCGAAGACGAACTGCACGCTCGTGCCGATCGGGAAGCGTTCGACGAACTGCGGCGGCATCCCGTCCGCCACGACGAACTCGACCGTGGCGGGGAAGACGCCCGCGCCGCACCCTCCGTAAACGAAGTTCCCCCGGAGACCGCGTACCTCGTCGTCGGAGACTTCGTCGGTGTCGAGCAGGTAGATGCAGGGGCTGCGGTTCTCGGTCGCATCGACCTGCGCGTAGCCGACGAAGGCGGTCACGCCGTAGTAGTCGCGGAACGCCCGTTCCGCCCCGGTGCGCTCGCCGAACACGGGGGGCGTGTCGGCTCCGGGATCGGGCTCGAGGGTGTCAACCTGCGACGCGTCGGCCGAGCCGGTCACGGGCACGAAGGTCAGGCCGAGTGCGGTAGCTGCGCTGGCGAGCGCCGTCACCACCGCGAGCGAGACGGCCCACGCCCACACCCCCCGCTTCGAGCGGACGAGCGGCCGGCGCTCCGGAGGGTCATCCTCGTCCTCGTCGTCGTCATCGGGATCCACGGATGCCGCGACCTCATCACGCGGTCCGATGGGCGCCGCGTCGACCGGAGCGGGGGCGAGGCGTTCGCGCTCCTCGAGTTCGCGCAGGCGTGCCCACGCCTCGGGATCGGCGTCGATGTCGGCGTCCGGACCGTAGGCCCGCGCGCGCAACCGCGCGAGCTCTTCGCGCGCGCCCTCGTCCATCTTCTGAATGGTTCCACACCTGCGCACGGGTGGGGCCGTTCACGGTGCATGCGCGGGAATAGATCAGCGCGGGAGGCGTTCTCCCTGGCATGCGCTCCTTCGGCACCCTCTCCTTCGGCCACTACGGCCCCCTCGGCGGCGGTCGTCAGCTGACCGCCGGTGACTCGATGCTCCAGGCGATCGACCTCGCCCAGGGCATGGACGATCTCGGGGTCAACGGCGTCTCGTTCCGCGTGCACCACTTCGCCCGTCAGCAGGCGGCTCCGATGCCCCTGCTCGCCGCCATCGCCGCGCGCACCTCGCGCATCGAGGTGGGCACCGGTGTCATCGACATGCGCTACGAGAACCCCCTCATGCTCGCCGAGGAAGCGGCATCCGTCGACCTCATCAGCGGCAACCGGCTCGCGCTCGGCGTGAGCCGCGGCTCACCTGAGACGGTCGTTCGCGGCTACGAGGCCTTCGGATACACCGGCTCGCAGGACCCCCGCGGCGGCGACATCGCGCGCGAGCACTTCGACCTGTTCCTGCGCGCGATCGACGGCGAGGGTCTCGCCGAACGCGACCCGATGAGCCCCTTCGGCGGCGGCACGGGCCTGCAGCGCATCGAGCCGCACTCCCCGGGCCTGCGCTCGCGCATCTGGTGGGGAGCCGGCACCACCGCGACGGCCGAGTGGGCGGGCCGTGTGGGCGTCAACCTCATGTCGTCGACACTCCTCACCGAGGCCGACGGCACGCCCTTCGACCTCTTGCAGGCGCAGCAGCTCGACGCCTTCCGCGCCGCGTGGCGCGAGGCCGGTCACGCCGGCGAGCCGCGCACGTCGGTCAGCCGCAGCATCTTCCCCATCGTCACGGCCGAAGACGAGATGTACTTCGGCGGCTCCGCCGGGTCCGATCAGATCGGTGTGATCGACGGCATGCGCTCGACCTTCGGCAAGACGTATGCCGCGACGCCCGACCGCCTGGTCGAGCAGCTGCAGAACGACGCCGCGGTGATGAGCGCCGACACGCTCATGCTCACGATCCCCTCGCAGATGGGCGTGGAGTTCAACCTCCGCCTCGTCGAGAACTTCGCGAAGCACGTCGCGCCCGCTCTCGGCTGGCAGTCGACGCTCGCCCCGGTCTGATTGAGACGATGAACGGATCCGGATGCCGCGGACCTCGGCATCCGGGTCCGTTCGGCACGTCTACGGTGAGACGGTGAGCCTCATCGTCCGTCCCGCTCTCTTCCCCCGCGACGCCGAGACCGTCGGCGCTCTCGTCGGCGGCTATCTGCGTCAGACCGAGGCGGAGAAGGGGGAACGCGGGCTCGCGGAGGAGACGTTCCCCGAGCGCTACGGGCGGGAGATCCACGACCCGGAGACGGCGTTCGACGGGCGAGTCGTTCTGGTCGCGGCTCTCGATGGCGAGGACGTCGGGCTCATCGTGTCGACGGCGACTGCCTCGGGAACGGAGCTCTCGCGCTTCTGGACCGACCCCCGCGGCCGGGGACGAGGCGTCGGCTCCGCCTTGCTGACCGCCGCCCTCCGGACGGTCGCGCGCCCGGTGCGGCTGTCGGTGTGGGAGTGGCGCGAGCCCGCGCTGCGGATGTACCGCGCCGCCGGGTTCGACATCGTGCCCTCGTGGGACGGGCGGCCGGGGCTCGTGTGTCTCGAGCTGACGTCAGCAACGCCCTCGGGTCACCGGTAGCCCGTCAGCCCCCGCGAGCGGGCGATGGTCTGCGACACCAGGTACTCGCCCCACGCCACCGCGTACGCGCCGAGAGCCGCCCAGACCCACGCGGAGGGCAGGATGCCGGCGAGCCCGAGCAGCGACGCCACGGTCAGCGCCACCACGACCACCAGCGCCGGGACGGTCGCCCGCGCTGCGGCGGTCGCACCGTCGCTGCGCCAGACGACCAGGAGCGCGCCCGCCGTCGCGATGAGCAGGATCACCGGGGTGAACCACGGACCGAGAGCGCCCATCGTGATGGCGGCGCCGATGCCGGCGATCGACAGCGACGCGGTGCGCAGCGCGCGGATGACGTGGGGAGAGATGAGGTGCTCCTTCGGTGGCAGCGGGCTCGGGAGACTCAGCGTAACCGGGCCGCCTTCGACTCCCCCGGACTGCGCGTCTACGGTGGGCGGGTGGGCATCTCACTGACGCGCGTCGACCTGGCGGGAGCAGACAACGCCGAGCTGACGGCGTTCCTCACCTCGAACGAATTCCCGTTCCATGTGCGTGCTCGACCCACAGCCCCGCAGATCGAGAACGACATACGCGCGGGCTCCTGGCACGGCGAGGACGTCGAGACGTTCTGGATCGACGACGGGGCAGACGGCCGCGTCGGAGTCATCCGGCTGCACGACCTTCAAGACACCACCTCGATGGTCGATCTGCGCCTGGCCAATGCAGCCCGCGGGCGCGGCTTCGGAACGGCGGCGCTGCGGGCGGCCACGGACCTCGTCTTCTCGTGCCACTCCTCCGTCATCCGATTCGAGGGTCAGACGCGCGAAGACAACATCGCCATGCGGCGCGTCTTCGAGCGGTGCGGATGGGTGCTCGAGGCCTACTATCGCGACGGATGGCCGGTCGAAGGCGCCGAGCCTGTGGCATCCGTCGCCTACAGCGTGCTGCGACGCGATTGGGCGGGTGGGACAACGACGCCCACGCCATACGGCCCGGAAGTCACGCTCACCGGGGAGTTGCGCTGCGCCGACGCGAGCCAGGCGGAACGCGTGCGCGCGCACCTCGACGAGCACATCGCGCTGACCCGCGCCGAACCGGGATGCCTCGCCTTCGACGTCACCCCTACCGCTACCGAAGGGGTATGGAGCGTGAGCGAACGGTTCGTCGACGAGGCGGCGTTCGACGCCCACCAGCGCCGCGTCGCGCAGAGCACCTGGGGGCGCGAGACCGCCGGGATCGAGCGCGCGTACGTCATCACCGGACGGGCTCAGGATGCCGCTGCCCTCGTCGCCACGGCCTGGGCGGCGGAGGAGCGGCTCCTGGATCCGGCCGTCCGCGCCGACCCGCGAGAAGTGGAACGTCTGCTCGACCCCTCTTTCGTCGAGGTCGGCCAGTCCGGCCGCCGGTGGACCCGAGAAGCGATCGTCGCCGCGCTCCGAAAGGAGCCCGGGAGCGACCCCTCGCCGCCCCTCATCGACGAGCGGGAGAGCCGGCTCGTCGGACCCGACACCGTGCTGCTGACCTACCTGCTGCGCTTCGAGGATCGCCTCAGCCGTCGATCGTCCCTCTGGCGGTACGACCCCGCACCCCGATGCCTCTTCCATCAGGGGACGCCCGTCGTTTGATCAGGTCTCGTCGCCCTGCCCCCTCGGGCATGGGGAACGTTGCATCGAGCGGGCGGATTCAGGGACGCTCGACCGGCTTCTGCCGCCCGGCGTCCCTGCCGTTCTCCGCCTCGAACGCGTGGATGGCGCGCACCGCCTTGACCACCGCGACGACCCCGAGAGCCGTGAGCACGGCGAAGGCGACGACGCCGATCCACAGCCACGGAGATTTTCCGTCCGTCTCGACGAGCCGGACGATCTGCGTCGACAGTTGAAAGGCCATGAGGGCTGTGAGGAACACGGCGAGATTCCTGGCCCGCGACAGCGTCATCCGCTGCTGGATGAGAGACGGGCGCGGTGCGGGGTCGGTCACACCCTCTTCTTATCGGATGAAGACGCGCGAGAGACCCCTCCGCCCACCGCGAACCCGCTCGCCCCCACCCACGGAGGATGGTTGGCTGGCCCCCATGCGACAGGTTCTCATCCTCGGCGGGACGGCGTGGCTCGGCCGCGCCATCGCGCTGCACGCCCTCGCGCAGGGAGCCGAGGTCACGTGCCTCGCCCGTGGCGCATCCGGCGACACGGCTCCTGGAGCCCGTTTGATCCGCGCAGACCGCAACGACCCCGGTGCGTACGACGACGTGCGGCGAGACTGGGACGAGGTGGTCGAGCTCTCGTGGGACGCCGGGTTCGTGGCATCCGCCCTCGACGCGCTCGCCGATCACGCGGCTCACTGGACCCTCGTCTCGAGTGTCTCGGTCTACGCCCGATCCGACGTCCCATTCGCCGACGAGACGGCGGAGCTCGTCGAGCCGAGCGACCTCGAGCAGTATCCGGATGCCAAGGTGCACGCCGAACGGCTCACCTCGAAGGCGCGGGGCGGCCGCGCCCTGCTCGTCCGGGCGGGTCTCATCGTGGGGCCGGGCGATCCCACCGACCGCTTCGGCTACTGGCCGGCGCGCTACGCCCGCGGAGGTCGGCTCGTGGCCCCGCAGACCGCCGACCGCCACGTGCAGGCGATCGACGTGGACGACCTCGCGGCGTGGATCGAGCTCGCGGGGCGCTCCGGTGTCACGGGCCCGGTCAACGCGGTCGGTGAGGAGTACCCGCTCGCCGCCGTGCTCGCGGCGGCGCGCGATGCCGCCGGGACGTCGAGCGAGACCGTCACCCTCGACGACGACGCCCTGATTGCGCGCAGTGTCGCGCACTGGGCGGGACCCCGGTCCCTCCCCCTCTGGCTGCCGGCGAGTGCGAGAGGTTTCGCTCGTCGCAGCGATGCCGCCTTCGTGGCATCCGGTGGCCGTCGCCGCCCGCTGTCCGAGACGGTGCGGCGCGTGCTCGAGGACGAGGAGAGGCGAGGGCTCGATCGGCCGCGGCGCGCGGGGCTGACGCCGGCCGAAGAAGAAGAGATTTTGGAGGTCGAGGGGCGGGTCGGGTGAGCGTCAGGAGGCGGGGATACCCGGGAACTCGTTCGATACGACCGGCTCGGGGTGCCCCTGACGGAAAGCCGCGAGATCACGCACGTTCTTCTGCACCGCCACGACGGCGAAGAGGCTCATCGCGAAGCCGATGCCGTAGAAGCCCTTCTCCGAGGGCAGCAGGTCGGCGTTCCACAGGCCCACGGCCATCAGCGTGAGCGCGACCAGGAGCATGCCCCACGCGACACCGAGGTAGGCGCCCGTGACGGGGACGTCCTCGGCGCGGTCCCGTACCGCCTTCTGCACCGAGATGGCCGCGAACAGGCCGAGCAGGAACACCGCGAGGTAGAACCCTTTCTCTGCGAGCGTCATATGCGCGTTGTACAGGCCGATGAAGTACACCGACGCGCCCAGGCCGAGAGCGACCCAGGAGGCGCCCACGAACGCACCGGTCGGTCGGCCCAGCATCTGCACCTTTTGCGTGTCCGTCATTGTCGTGCCCTTTCGTCAGCCCCTGTGCGGGGGTATATGCCGTGGCGGAGAAGCTAGCGAAGGTCGGATGCCGACACGGTGATATATGCTCGGCGTCACGTTCCGGCGACGTAGTGACTGCGTACCTGATCGGCGGAGAGCACGACTCCGTACACAGCGGCGGCCCGCATCGAGCCCGTGAAGAAGAAGTTCGAGGACGCGTCGGGCCAAGCTGTCAGCTTGTCGTAGCCGATGCGCCAGTAGCCGCTGTACGGCTCGGGATTCGTCGCCGCGGGGTTGGACGCGACGAGACCTCCGTCGACGTAGAGGCGGATCCCGGTCGAGGGTGAGAGCGTGGCGGTCGCGAGATGCCACGCTCCGTCGGCATACGACTTCGGAGACGTGATCGTGGGATCAGAGGTGCCCGGGCTGTAGATGCCGAAGATGAGCTGGCCGCTCGGCGTCATGTACAGCTTGCGGTCGTGCTGTCCGGACAGACCGGTGCGCTTGTCGCCGAATCCCATGAGCATGCCGCCGGCGGTGGTGGTCTTGAACCACACCTCGAGAGTGAAGGTCCGCGGGTTGTTGTACACGTTCGGCGTCGCGACATAGCTCGACGAGCCGTCCAGCACGTAGGCTCCACCCGCGTCGCGCGGACAGGCGATCGGAGGGATCCCCTGCGACGTCATCTTGCCCTGGTAGGCGCCGTTGGCCCCGTTCCCCGAGATGTCACCGGCTGTCGAGGCGCCCGAGGCTTCATTGAGCGGGTACGCGAACAGGGCGGTCCTGTCGGTGGTCGCGGCGGCTGCGCACGTGAAGTACGTCGCCGTGCCGGCGGAGTTGCCGCTGTTGACCACCGTCGCGGCGAAGACGGAGAACGTCGGGTTCACCCCGACGAGGGCGGCGAGCACCGCGAGCGCGAGCACGAGCGCGGAGGCGACCGTTCTGCCGGTGCGCCGGACGCCACCGGTCACGATCGCTCCTCCGTCCGATGACCGATTCTCAGACACCAGACGAGGGGAACGAGACAGATCACGCCGACCAGCACCCACCCCCACGGGGACAGGTCTGTCGTGGCCGTCAGGCGGTAGATGCCGTCGCCGGCCACCTGCGGAATGTGGAGCTCGCCGACCTGGCCGTCGAGCAGTCGCACGCCGTCGCCGCCCTGCGCCTGAACGCGGGTCGGCAGGATGCCGGTCGACACGACCGTGGCGTGCACCGAGCCCCGGGCGACCACGTTGCCGATCATCACGACGTTGACCAGCGCTTTGAGCACGAACGCGGCGTACGAGACGACGAGGCACGAGCCGGCGACGCGGAGGCTGCGCCGCGTGACGGGATCGCGGAACCTGTCGGTGAGCACCCACACCAGCAGGCCGCCCACCAGGAGGATCAGTGCGGCTTTGCAGATCCACCCGAGGATGGGGATCAGGGCGACCGGGGCGCCGATGACGTCGTCCTGCCGGAGGGGCCAGGGGTCGATCGCGCCGTTGATGTCGCCACGGGTGCGCAGAGACCCGTCGGGCTCGACACGCACGAGGCGGTGCGTGTACGTGACCGCGGGGTTCGACGGCTCACGGAACGTGACGATGTCGCCCGCGTGAAGGGTGCCGATGTCGACGGGCCGAACCACCACGAGCGTGCCGACGGGGGCTGCTTCGCCCATCGAGGGGGTTTCGACGACGAAGAAGCGGCCCCCGGTGAGAAGGATGCCGAGGGCGAGGACGAGAGCGAGCGCGCTGCCGACGGCGACGCACCACGCGGCGACGGCCTCGAGGGCCGAGCGACCGCGGCCGTCGGCAGGCGTCGCGAAATCGGTGGGGTGGAAGGGTGGGGCCGTGAGGTGGGCCATGTGTTCCCGTTCGATGACAGGGCGGCCGGAGGGGCCGGAAGCAGGGAGGAGGTGCCCCGCCGTCGGACGCGGCGGGACACCCTGGGTGATCAGGACGTGAACGTCCAGGTCATCGGCACGGAGGCGGCCAGACCCTGGTACGCGTTGCCCGCGGAAGAGTCGAGCGTCACCGCGAAGGTGAACGGGACGGTCGCGCCGGCGGCCGGGGCGGCGGGCATGGTGAAGGCGGAGGCCGCGGCGCCGGCGAAGCTCGCGAGGGTGCCGCTGAACACCGTGGTCGAACCCGACGTGATGACGAGCTTCATCTTGGCGCACAGATCGGTGGCGGTGCCGTTCTGCGAACCGTTCTTCGACTGGGTGCAGGTCGAGCCCGGGCTGAGGGTGAAGGTGCTCGCGTTCGCCGTGCCGGTGTTCTTGATCGAGATGGACGTGTTGACCGTGCTGCCCGGCGTCATGGTGGTGCTGCCGCCGAACTTGTTGATCGACGAGCAGGTCGCCGAGTTGGTCGAGACGGAGCCGCCGTCGGTGCTCGAGCAGGTGACGGTGCCGCCGGCGTTCTGCTCCTGCATCGTCAGCGTGCCGGAGGCCGCCGTGTTGATGTCGTTCGTGATGCTCGCCGCGAAGCCCGACAGGGTGCCGGTCAGGGAAAGCGCCAGGAAGACGGATGCCGAGACGCCGGCGATGACGGCGACGGGGGCGAAGCGGAGCCGCTTCAGCGGGGAGCGGTGGGAAGGGGTGGACATGATGACCTCATTCGGGTGTTCGTGGACACGCAGCGGGCCGGACTGCGGGTGGAACACCCGTGGTCGTGCATGCGCTCACCACAGAGATGAGGTCAGCCGTCATTCATGACGCGGGGTCCGGAAGATTCCGGAGATTTTTTCTCGAACGGGTCAGCGCCCGTTGCGATCGGCCGCCGAACGGGGCGGAGCCGAGGTGACCTCGAGCTTGTCGAGGCCGCGGAGCGAGGTCCAGATGAGCTCCTCGCCTTTCGCCGCGTGCTGCGATGCGCGCACGGCGCGCTCGTCGGCCCACGAGTTCAGCACGTGACCGGAGTGCCCGCGCACGTGTTCCAACTCGACGTCGGGGAGCCCCGCCGCGCGACGCGCATCGCGCGCGGCGATGAGCGCCTCGAGGATGCCCTGGTTGGCGACCGGCTTCTTCGCGCTGGTGACCCACCCGCGGCGGCGGTGGCCGTCCATCCATTTCGAGTACGTGTCGATCGCGTACTTCGAGTCCGCCTGCACCACGAGCTCGCGCACGTCGGCGTGGTCGGTGATGGCGTAGAGCAGCCCGAGCAGTTCGCCGATGTTGTTCGTCCCGGAGGGGATCGATCCCGCGGCCCAGTGCCCGTCCTCGCCGACCCACGCCCACCCGGCGGGCCCGGGGTTGCCCTTGCAGGCGCCGTCGGTGGCGACGACGTAGCGGTCGGAGGACGAAGGCGTACCGGTACTGCTCATCCCCCTAGTCTCTCGCGCTCGACATCGCGAAACGACGACGCCCCCCGCCGGCGAGGACGAGTCGACGGCGGGGGCGACGCGACGCGGGTTACTCGCGACCGCTCTCGGCCTTCTTCTGACCGGCCTCGAGGACGTCGCCGGCGGGCAGCTCCTGGTGCCCGCCGAACTGCAGGCGCATCGCCGAGAGCACCTGGTTGGCGAAGTGGTCCTCGCCGCGCGAGGCGAAGCGCTCGAACAGCGACGCGGCCAGCACGGGCACCGGGACGCCGGTGTCGACGGCCGCCTTGACGGTCCAGCGACCTTCGCCCGAGTCGGACACCCGACCGGCGAGACCGTCGAGGGTGGGGTTCTGCGCGAGAGCGGCGGCGGTCAGGTCGAGCAGCCACGACGAGATGACCGATCCGCGACGCCAGAGTTCGGTGACGCGGGCGGTGTCGATGTCGAACTGGTAGAACGCGGGCTCCTCCAGCGGTGCCACCTCGGCGGAGTGCTCGCCCTGGTGCAGCCCCGCGTCGGCGTTGTTCAGCACGTTCAGTCCCTCGGCGAGCGCCGCCATGATGCCGTACTCGATGCCGTTGTGGACCATCTTCACGAAGTGGCCTGAGCCCGACGGACCGCAGTGCAGGTAGCCGCGCTCCTCGGTCGTGTAGTCGCCGGTGCGGCCGGGCGTGCGCTCGACCTCTCCGGGTCCGGGGGCGATGGTGCGCAGGACGGGTTCGAGGTGGGAGACGGCTTCGTCGTGCCCGCCGACCATGAGGCAGTAGCCGCGCTCGAGACCGAACACGCCACCGCTGGTTCCCACGTCGACATAGTGGATGCCGGTCTCGTCCAGCTTCTTCGCGCGGCGCACGTCGTCGCGGTAGTTCGAGTTGCCGCCGTCGATGATGATGTCGCCGGGCTCGAGGACCTCCGCCACCTCGTCGACGACCTTCCCGGTGAGACCGGCCGGGATCATCAGCCAGACGGCGCGGGGCTTCTGGAGCTTGGAGGCCAGGTCGGCGATGCTGGTCGCGCCGGTGGCGCCTTCCGCGACGAGGGTGGCGACGGCATCCTGATTCACGTCGAAGACGACGCAGTCGTGCCCGTCCTTCATGAGCCTGCGGACGATGTTGGCGCCCATCCGTCCGAGTCCGACCATGGCGAGTTGCATCCGTACCCCGTTCGTCGTGGATCACGGGCCGCGCCGCGCGGCCCCTCCGCGAGTCTAGGAGCGCCGCGCTCGCCGGGGGCCGCTCAGCCCTGGAAGTCCTCGGGATCGACGTCGTCGAGGAAACGGCGGAACTCCTCCACCCGCTCCTCCTCGGCGGAGGGTTCGAGCTCGACGGCCTCGTCGGGTACGCCCGCTTCGTCGAAGACCGCCTCGGCCACCCAGATGGGCGCGTCCGCACGGGCGGCCAGCGCGATGGCGTCGGATGGCCGTGCATCGAATGTCCGCGGCCCGCCGGGGGTGACGAGCACCACGCGGGCGAAGAAGGTGCCCTCCTCGAGATGCGTCACTTCCACGCGGTCGACGGATGCCGAGAGCTCGCCGAGGATCGCGGTCATGAGGTCGTGGGCGAGGGGGCGGGGGCTCCCGGTCCCCTCGATCGCGACGAGGATCGACATCGCCTCCTGCGGTCCGATCCAGACGGGGAGCACGCGCTCCCCGTCGGCCTCGATGTCGAGCGGCTTGAGCAGGATGACGTGCTGCTGGGCCGGGTCGAGGGCGACGCCGACCACCTGCACCCGGATCATGGACCCATCGTACGCGCGGGGTCAGCGCAGGATGCCGAGTCCCCTCGCCTTCGAGACCGCGGCGGTGCGCGACGTGACGCCGAGTTTGCTGAACACGTGCGCGAGGTGGGACTTCACCGTCGCGTCGGTGATGTGCAGGCGCTGCGCGACGTCGGCGTTGGACGCGCCGCGCGCGACGAGCCGCAGCACCTCGATCTCGCGGACCGAGAGCGTCACCCGCGGTTCGCGCAGCCGTGCGAGCAGCCGTCCCGCGATCGCGGGGGCCAGAGCGCTCTGTCCGGCTGCGGCCGCGCGCACCCCGGCGAGCAGCTCGTGCGGAGGGGCGTCCTTGAGCAGATACCCGCTCGCTCCGGCTTCGACGGCGCCCAGGATGTCGCCGTCGGTGTCGTAGTTGGTCAGCACGAGCACGTAGGGCGGAGCGGCGAGAGCCCGCACCCGACGGGTGGCGTCGGCACCGGCGGCACGGTCGCCGAACTGCAAGTCCATCAGCACGAGCTCGGGCGCCCGCTCCGCCGCGAGCGCGACGGCGGCGTCGGGGGTCGCGGCCTCGCCGACCACCTCGATGTCGGGCTCGGCATCCAACAGCGCTCGAACGCCCGCGCGTACGACGGGGTGGTCGTCGGCGATGACGACGCGGATCATGCCGCACCCGCCGGAAGGGTCACGATGATCGATGCGCCCCGCCCCGGAGCGCTGTCGACGCATAACCGGCCGTCGAGCTGTTCCACGCGCTCGCGCATGGCCCGCAGCCCGAACGAGTCGGTTCCGGATACCGCGTCGCCGGCGCTGTCCGGATCGAACCCGACGCCGTCGTCGGTCACCGTGAGCCGTGCTCCCCCCTCGACCGCGACCAGGGCGACACGCGCTCGAGATGCGCGCGCGTGCTGCGCGGTGTTGGCGAGAGCTCCCTGCGCGATACGCAGGAGCGCCGTCTGCGCGTCCATGGGCAGCCCTCGCGCGTCGGAGACGTCGAGGTCGACCGCCACGCCCTCCCGTTCGCTCCAGGCGATGGTCAGACGCTCCAGCGCCGGCCCGAGACCCTGATCGAGGCTCGGCGGGGCGAGCTCTCGGATGAAGCGGCGCGCCTCGGCGAGACCGTCGGCCGCCGTCTGCCGCGCGAGCCGCACGTGCGCGACGCCGGGGCTCTCGGCATCCGCCCGCTCCGCCGCGTACAGCAGCATCTGGATGCTCGAGAGGCCCTGGGCGACGGTGTCGTGGATCTCACGGGCGAGTCGGGCCCGCTCGGCGAGCACGCCCTGCTCCCGTTCGGCGGCGGCCAACCGGTCGCGAGTGGCGAGCAGTTCGCGCACGAGCGCCTCGCGTTCGGCCGCGCGACGCTCGAGGGCGGCGTACCCGAGACCGATGAGCAGCGCGACCCCCGCACCGACGACCGGTCCCACGACGCCACCGACGGTGAGCCCGCCGTGGACGGCGAAAGCGGCGATCGTCACCCCGGTGGTCCCGACGACGGCGAGGGGTCCCGCCACGCGGGGCAACACGTGCAGGTACAGGAAGAACAGCGGGAACACGAGGTAGGCGGCCTCGGGCACCAGCCAGACCAGCGCCGCCCACACCGCGGTGAGGGCGGCCACCCACATACAGCCGAGGAGTGGCCTGCGCGCGCGGGCGACACCCGCCCCGGCGAGGTAGACCGCCCCGAGGGCGCCGACGAGCGCCAGGGCGACGGCCGAGCCGTTCGTGAGCAGAATCCGCACGACGACGAGCACCAGCAGACCCGCGAAGAGGGCGTGCGGTCCGAGGCGGAGTCCGGCGAAGACCGGAGCGAGGGGGCGATGCGGCATGTCGGGTCCAGGCTACGGACCCCGCGGGCCGGGCGGATCATCCAAAAGGTGGAGAGAAGGTTCGCCCGTTGCCCCGATGTCCGCACGGGCGCCCGTCGCGAGGCTGGGTGCGGACCGGTGAGATCCACCGGCGGAAGGAGGCGACGTGTACGTCGCATGGCGCGATCTGCGGTTCGCCCGCGGGCGGTTCGCCCTCATCGGGGCGGTCGTCGCCCTCATCACCCTGCTCGTCGGATTCCTCACGGGCCTCACCGGCGGTCTCGCCGCCCAGAACGTCTCGAGCGTCCTCGCGCTCCCCGGGGACCGTCTGGTGCTGCAACCGGTCGCCGACGCTGGCGCGACGTTCGCGGACTCGTCGATCGCGTCCGACACCACGGCCGCCTGGCGCGCGGCGCCGGGGGTCGACACGGTCACCCCCGTGGGGATCACCCAGACGCGGGCCGAGGGTCCCGGCGGATCGACCGCCGTGGCCCTGTTCGGTCTCGACGCGGGCACGAGCTTCGCGGCCCCTCGCCACGACGACGAGGTCGACCTGTCGGCGGGGGCCGCGAAGAGCCTCGGAGCCGCGGTCGGAGACGAGATCAGCATCGCGGGCTCGTCCTACCGCGTGGCAGAGATCGGCGGAGACGACTGGTACAGCCACACCCCGGTGCTGACGCTCAGCGCGACCGCCTGGACGAGCCTCGACCAGCGCCTCGGCGGCACGGGGCAGCCGACGGTGCTCGCCGTCACCGGCTCCCCGGCCTGGGACTCCGTGGCCGCCGACACCGGGACCACGGCATCCACGCCCCTGGCGAGTCTCACGGCCCTGTCGACGTTCCGCTCCGAGATCGGCTCCCTCGCGCTGATGATCGCGATGCTCTTCGGCGTCTCGGCCCTCGTGGTCGGCGCGTTCTTCACGGTGTGGACCATGCAGCGCTCGGCCGACATCGCCGTGCTCAAGGCCCTCGGGGCGAGCACGCCCGCCCTGGTGCGCGACGCCCTCGGTCAGGCGCTGGTGGTCCTCGGGGCGGGGGTGGGGGTCGGCATCGGCCTGACCGCCCTGCTCGGTGCCGTCGCCGGCGGCGCTCTGCCCTTCGTCCTGAGCCCGCTCACGACGCTCGCCCCCGCCGCGGCGATGATCGCGCTCGGTCTGCTCGGCGCGGCCGTCTCGCTGCGCACCGTCACCTCGTCCGACCCTCTCACCGCCCTCGGGAGCACCCGATGATCCTTCTCGACGACGTCACCCTCACCTACCCCGACGGCGACGCGCGCGTCACCGCCGTCGACCACGTCACCCTGGAGGGGCGCCCGGGCCTCGTCACCGGGATCACCGGCCCCTCCGGCTCGGGCAAATCCAGCCTGTTGGCCGTGGCTGCCACCCTGATCCGTCCCGACTCCGGGCGGGTCCTGGTCGCCGGTACGGATGCCACCCGACTCAGCGCCTCGGAGGCGACCGCGCTGCGACGAGACCGCATCGGGATCGTGTTCCAGCAGCCCCAGCTGCTTCCCGCCCTCACCGCCCGCGAGCAGCTGCGGGTGATGGCGGAGCTCGGGGGCTCCGGCCGGCGCGAGCGACGCGCCGTTTTGCGCGCGCGGGTCGACGAGCTGCTGGAGGCCGTCGGGCTCGGATCCGTCGCCGACCGTCGTCCCGCCCAGCTCTCGGGTGGTCAGCGGCAGCGCGTGGCGATCGCCCGCGCCCTCGTGCACGAGCCGCGGGTGCTGCTGGTCGACGAGCCGACGAGCGCCCTCGACACCGCCCGGGGCGCCGAGATCATGGCATTGCTGTCGCGGTTGACGCGCGAGCGGGAGACGTCGACGCTGCTCGTCACGCACGATCTCGTGCACCGGGCGACCCTCGACCAGACGATCGAGGTCGTGGACGGGCGGGCGGCTCTGCTCACCAGCCGTGAGCGTTGAACCACTCACGACGGCGGTCGGCCTCGGAACGCGATTCGTCACCGCGCCAGGAGTCATGAGGCTCCAGGAGGCCGGCGCCGTCGCGGGTCACGAACGCCCAGCAGAGCGGGCACAACGCCCGACCGCCGGGGAATCCGTCGTCGAGCGTCGGAGCGGGTTCGGCGGGCGACCCCGCCGCGGCGCACTCCGGCGGGTCGGCCTGCAGGTCGCTCCACAGCAGACGACCACCGGTGCGGTGGTGCAGGCCGCGGTGACCGTCCTCACGGGTGCAGATCTCGCCGTTTCTTCGACTGAGACAGAGCCTCCGAGCGGCGCCCGGAAGCGCTGCCAGTGTTCGCGTCATCCTTCGATTCTCGCCGCTGCGAGCGCAACGGGGGCAGGTGCGGGATGCGCACGGGGCGATGGGGGCCGGTGGGGAAAGGGTCGGCGGTCATCGCTGACCACCACCGGTCTGACGAGAGAGCATGTCGACCTCCTGTCCCTCGACCATCCGCCCCGTGGTCACGGAAACCGAGGGGGTTGACAGGGGGGAACAGCGTGCTAGACATACCCCGTGGGGGTATCCTCGAGGGATGCACGGATACGAGGGGCACAAGGACGACCTCCTCAAGCGACTGCGTCGCGCCGAGGGGCAGGTGCGCGGCATCGCGCGAATGGTCGATGACGATCAGTACTGCATCGACATCCTCACCCAGGTCTCCGCGGTGACGAAGGCGCTCGAGAACGTCGCCCTCTCGCTGCTCGACGACCACCTCTCCCACTGCGTGGCCGAAGCGGCCGCGCAGGGCGGCCCTGTCGCCGAAGAGAAGCTCAAAGAAGCCAACCAGGCGATCGCCCGCCTGGTCCGCTCGTGAAGGGAACACTCATGACCGAACACCGCATCGACCTCGGCCTCACCTCGAGCCCCGCCGCCGGTGGCGGCTGCGGCGACGGATGCCGTTGCGGCCACGCGGCGGCGGCATCCACTCCCGTCGTTCCGTCGGACGCAGAGTCGACCACGGTCCTCCGCGTCGAGGGGATGACGTGCGCGCACTGCGTGCGCGCCGTCACCGAGGAGCTCGACGCTCTCGAGGGCGTCACGGTCGTCGGTGTCGACCTGCGGGTCGGTGAGGCATCCCTGGTGCGCATCACCGGCGTGGCCGACGATGACGCCCTGTCAGCGGCCGTAGACGAGGCCGGCTACACGCGCGTCGGCTGACGGCGAGGAGGCGCGGACGTCGCGCCCGCCCCTCGGTCAGTAGGCGCGGCGGATGAGCGCGTCGACGGCTGCGTGGAACGTGTGATGCTGCGAGATCTCGACCGCGCGGTCGTAGCGCGGGCCGCCGAGGGCCACGAAGACCGCCCCGACGACCTCGACGTAGCCGACGATGTATCCCTCGCGAGCGACCTCGTACAGGTCGAGGTCGATGCGCGTCCACGGGATCTCGGTGAGGGCGGGCGGGGCCACGACGGGCGCTGCGGTCGCTTTCATGGCGGCACGAGCGGCGGCCTTCGACGATCCCGGGCGACTGAGGGGTGCTTCCATGACCATGAGAACTCCTTGGGTCTACCGGGTGTTCTCAGGGTGCGCGGTGCGCCTCTCGATCGCGTGGCCCTTGACGAGATCGTGAAACGGCGGTACGCGCGCTTCAGACGACGGTGCGAGCGGGGCGACCGCGGCGTGGACGCTGCTCCGACAGATCGAACGGCTCAACTCCCGCGGTCAGCGCCTCGACCTCGTCGAGCCAGCGCAGCCCGGCCTCGAGCCGCTCACGGCGAGCCGCTCGCACGATCGCGGCGGTCACGGAATCCGCTGACTCGTCCGACACCTCCGCGAGCGCCGCACGGATCGCCTCGCGCTGAATCGACAGGATGCCGGGCACATCGGCCCCCGGCAACGTCACCGCGAGCGCGATCTTGAGGGCGACCTCGTCACGACCCTCGACCACGGAGGCCCCCGCGAGCCAGGCGCGGGCCTCGGCGCGGCCGTCGGCGGTCGGCTCCCACAGCACGCGCGCCTCGTCGTCGAGGCCGGCGCCCCGCACGAGCCCGTCGCGCTCGAGGCGCTCGAGCGTCGTGTAGACCTGGCCGACGTTGACGCGGGCGCCGGTGCGCCGCTCGTACTCGGCCCGCAGCTGGGAGCCGTAGCAGCTGCCGCGATCGAGGATCGCGAGCAGGCTCAGGCGGACGGACACGGCGCCTCCAGGCGGGTCAGAAATGACTTGCCGAGTATATCGTTCGACGCCGAGCGATCCCCCGACGCGCCGGAGAGGCCCGGCGTAGCATGTGGTCTGACCACACATTCCGGTTCGATCGGAGGCTCCCGATGGAGTGGCTCGACCCCCTCGCCCTCGCCCGCTGGCAGTTCGGGTTGACGACGCTCTACCACTTCCTGTTCGTCCCCCTCACGCTCGGGATGTCGTTGATCGTGGCGGTGTTCCAGACCGCCTGGTACCGCACCGGCGACGTGCGCTGGCTGCACATCACGCGCTTCTTCGGGAAGATCTTCCTCATCAACTTCGCGATGGGCGTGGTGACCGGGATCGTGCAGGAGTTCCAGTTCGGCATGAACTGGTCGGCCTATTCGCGCTTCGTCGGCGACGTCTTCGGCGCGCCGCTCGCCTTCGAGGGGCTGCTGGCCTTCTTCCTCGAAGCGACCTTCATCGGCCTGTGGATCTTCGGCTGGGACAAGCTCCCCCGCCTCGCCCACCTCGCGAGCATCTGGATGGCATCCATCGGTGCGACCCTGTCGGCGTACTTCATCATCGCCGCGAACGCCTTCATGCAGAACCCGGTTGGTTACCAGATGTCCGCCGACGGCCACCGCGCCGAGCTCGTCGACTTCTGGGCGATGCTCACCAACCCCGTCGCCCTCGCCGCCTTCCCGCACACGATCTTCGCCGGCTGGATGTTCGCCGCCATGGTCGTCGTCGCCGTCTCGGCCTGGCACATGGCGCGCGGGCGCAACACCGAGATGATGCGCAAGACGCTGCGCTTCGGCCTGTGGGGAACGCTCGTGTCCTTCGTCCTCGTCGCGATCGTCGGTGACCAGCTGAGCCTCGTCATGGTCGCGACCCAGCCGATGAAGATGGCGGCGGCGGAAGCGACCTTCAACACCGTCTGCGGACAGGACGCCTCGTTCTCGATCTTCACGCTCGGCACCCCCGACGGCACGAGCGAGCTGTTCAGCATCCGGGTGCCGTTCCTGCTCAGCATCCTGTCGACGCACTCGCTCGACGGCTGCGTCGAGGGCATCAACGACCTCAACACCCTCTACTCGCAGCAGATGTTCCCGCAGTTCGCCGATCAGGTCGACGGCAACTTCGCCCCGGTGCTCTGGGTCACCTACTGGGCGTTCCGCTGGATGATCGCCCTCGGCGGCATCGCGGCGCTCGTGAGCGTCGTCGGCCTCTGGGTCACGCGCAAGAAGGCGACCCGCCCGGTCGCCCCCTGGATGTGGCGCGTGGCGATCTGGGCCGCCCCCCTGCCCATGCTCGCGAGCCTCGTCGGCTGGGTCTTCACCGAGATGGGCCGCCAGCCCTGGATCGTCTTCGGGCTCATGCTCACCCAGGACGGGGTCTCGCCCAGCGTCCCCGGCTGGAGCGTGCTCATCTCGCTGATCGCCTTCACCCTCGTCTACGCCAGCCTCGCGGTCGTGGAGTTCGGTCTCATCGTGAAGTTCGCACAGAAGGGGCCCGAGCCTCTGCCCGAGCCCGACGCCGAGCGCGACGACTCCGTCGAGAACACCCCCACCACGGTCTACTAGGAGCCCCTCATGGACCTCGCACACCTCTGGTTCTGGATCGTCGCCTTCCTCTTCGTGGGCTACTTCGTGCTCGACGGCTTCGACTTCGGTGTCGGCATGTCGCTGCCCTTCCTCGGCAAGGACGACATTGCCCGCCGCCAGATCATCAACACGATCGGACCCGTCTGGGACCTCAACGAGACGTGGGTGATCGTCGCCGGTGCCGCCCTCTTCGCCTCCTTCCCGGAGTGGTACGCCACCCTGTTCAGCGGCTTCTACCTGCCGCTGCTGGCGATCCTCCTCGCCCTCATCGCCCGGGGCGTCTCGTTCGAGTACCGCCACCAGCGCGACTCGCCGCAGTGGAAGCGCGCGTTCGACCGCATGATCGTCGCGGGATCCGCGGTGCCGGCGTTCCTGTGGGGCGTCGCGTTCGCGAACATCGTGCAGGGCGTTCCCCTGGATGCCGACCACGAGTACGTCGGCACCGTGCTGACGCTGCTGAACCCCTACGGCATCCTCGGCGGGCTGACGACGCTGAGCCTGTTCTTCCTGCACGGGGTGTACTTCGTCGCACTGAAGACCGACGGGCAGGTGCGTGCCGACGCCCGACGACTCGCGGGCCGCGCGGGTCTCGTCACGATCGTGCTGGCGGCGCTCTTCCTCGTCTGGACGATCGCGAACGCCGCCGACGCCCCCCTGTTCCTCGGCGTGGTCGCCTTCTCCGGGATCGCCGCCCTGACGCTCATCGGTTCGTGGCTCGCGAATGCCCGGGACCGCGAGGGAACCGCCTTCACCCTCGGCGCGGTGACCATCGTCACCTCCGTCGCGGCGCTGTTCTTCGCGCTGTTCCCGAACGTCATGCCCTCGACGCTCGCGGCGGGGTCGAGCCTGACGATCGACAACGCCTCGAGCACCGAGTACACGCTCACGATCATGAGCTGGGCGGCGCTGATCTTCCTGCCGCTCATCCTCGCCTACCAGGGGTGGACCTATTGGGTGTTCCGCAAGCGCGTCACCCGCGCCCGCATCGAGAAGGCCGCGCTCGTCGCCCACTGATCCATGAAACCCGTCGATCCGCGCCTGCTCCGCTACGCCTCCGCCTCCCGCGGCTTCTTCGCGGTGACCGCGGCGATCGTGCTCGCGCAGACGGGCGTGATCGTCGGGTTCGCGGGGGCGCTCACCGCAGCGCTCGTCGGCGCGATCCAGGGCCGACCGGTCGACGAGCTCTGGGGATACGTCGGGGTGGCGGCATCCCTCGTGCTCCTCCGGGGTCTGCTGATCGCGGCCTCGGAACGCGCGTCGGCGCGAGGTGCGGCGGCGGCGTCGCTGCAGCTGCGGGCGGCGCTCATCGGCGCAGTCGGGCGCCTGGGTCCGGGCTGGCTGTCCCGGCGCAACGCCGCGTCGCTGTCGCTCACCGCGGGCCACGGCCTCGAGGCGCTCGACGCGTACTTCGGCCGCTACCTCCCGCAGCTGGTGGCCACCGCGATCACGATGCCGATCCTCATCGGCGCGATCACCCTCGCGGATCCCCTGTCGGGACTCATCGTGGTGCTGACGATCCCCCTCATCCCGCTGTTCATGGTGCTGATCGGCCTGGCCACCCGCGGGGTGCAGCAGAAGCAGTACCGCACGCTCGGCCGCCTCGCCGCGCGCTTCGCCGACACCGTCGAGGGTCTGGGAACGCTCAAGGCCTTCGGCCGTCAGCACCGCGCGGCCCGCTCGATCGAGACGACCACGCGCGACTACAAGCGCGAGACCATGACGGTGCTGCGCGTGTCGTTCCTCTCGGGCTTCGCGCTGGAGTTCCTGGCATCCATCTCGGTCGCGATCGTCGCCGTCACCATCGGATTCCGCCTGCTCTCGGGCGACCTGACCCTGCTCACCGGGCTCTTCGTGCTCCTGCTCGCCCCCGAGGCATATCTGCCGCTGCGTCAGGTCGGCGTGCAGTTCCACGCGGCCTCCGAGGGGGTGGCGGCCACCGACGAGATCTTCGACACCCTCGACGCGGCCCGCTCCGCCCCGGTCCCGGATGCCGGGGCCCCCGACGCCGGCGCGACGATCTCGCTGCACGAGGTGCGCGTACACCGCGTGGAGCACCGGATGCCGAGGGTGTCGCTCTCGGTCGGTCCGGGCGAGGTCGTGCTCGTGACGGGCCCCAGCGGCGTCGGCAAGTCGTCGCTGATCGCCGCGCTGCTCGGGTACGCCGAGTACGACGGCGAGGTGCGGATCGACGG
This sequence comes from Microbacterium sp. PRF11, assembly GCF_031844085.1. Lineage (NCBI taxonomy): Bacteria > Bacillati > Actinomycetota > Actinomycetes > Micrococcales > Microbacteriaceae > Microbacterium > Microbacterium sp. PRF11. The sequence goes on along the minus strand of NZ_JAUZUP010000003.1, from coordinate 302,908 downwards.
CGTCGCCGTGCCGCACGCGCGCGAGTCGGTGGCCTGGGCGGGGCAGCGTCCCGGGCTCCTCGCGGGCACCGTGGCGGAGAACGTCGCTCTCGGCTCCCCCGCCGACCCCGACGGCATCCGCGCCGCCCTGACCGACGCCGGGGGCGCCGACATCGACCCCGCCGTCCCGCTCGGCGTTGGTGGGGCGGGCCTGTCCGGCGGGCAGGCGCAACGCGTCGCCGTCGCGCGAGCGCTGTACCGCGCGCGGGTCGCCGAGGTTCCGGTGCTGGTGCTGGACGAGCCCTCGAGCGCCCTGGATGCCGACACCGAGGCGCACCTGTGGACGACCCTGCGCCGACAGGCCGACGCCGGCCGCGGGGTGCTCCTCGTCTCGCACCGTCGCTCCGCCCTCGCGATCGCCGACCGCGTGATCGAGCTGCCCGCGTCTCCCCCGCGTGAGCTGCGCCCCGCGTCTCCCCCGCGTGAGTCGCCAGCATTTGTCGCTTCGAGAGCACCTGAAGCGACAGATTCTGGCGACTCACGCGAGGGGCTCGAGGTGCACCGGTGAACGCGCGGGTGCGCGGCATCCTGAGCTCGGCGATGCCGTCGCGGCGGCGGTTCGCGCCCGCGGTGCTGTCGGGCTTCGGCACCGCGGCGAGCTCGATCGCCCTGCTCGCGGCGAGCGCCTGGCTCATCGCCCGGGCCGCCGAGCAACCGCTCGTGATGTACCTGTCGATGGCCGTCGTCGGGGTGCGGGCGTTCGCGCTGTCGCGCGGGGTGTTCCGCTACCTCGAGCGCCTCACGGGTCACGATGCCGCCCTGCACCAGCTCGCCGGTGTCCGCGCCGATCTGGTGCGCGACCTCGTGCCGCTCGCTCCCGACGGGCTCGCGCGCTCGCGTCGCGGTGGACTTCTCTCGAGCGTGGTCGACGACGTCGAGGAGCTGCAGAATCTTCCCCTGCGGGTCGTGCTGCCGCTGACCGTCGCCGCGGTGACCTCGGTCGCCGCCGTGATCTTCACCGCGTTCGTCTCATGGCGCGCGGCCCTCGTCCTCCTGGCGTGTCTCGCCGCCGCCTTCGGCCTCGCCGTCGTGGTGGGCTGGGCCGCGGGAGCCCGTGCCGAGCGCTCGATCGCACCGCTGCGCGCCGCCGTCGCCGACGCGGTGCACGATCTGCTCACGAACCTCGACGTGCTGACGGCGTACGGAGCCCTGGATGCCGCGACCGAGCGCGTCCGCCGGGCCGACGCCGCGCTCCGCCGAGCTGTCGTCCGTCGCGGCGGGGCCCAGGGACTCACCTCGGGCGCGGTGTCGGTGCTGGCCGGTTCCGCCTCCCTCCTCGCCCTGCTCGCGGCGGCCCCCGCGGTCGCCGGCGGGTCGCTGTCGGGCCCGGGCCTGGCGGTCGTGGTGCTGCTGCCGATGGCGGTGTTCGAGGTGTTCGGGCCGGTGCCCCTCGCTCTCGCCTCGTGGCGGCAGGTGCGAGCGGCGGCGGAGCGCATCGCCGAGGCCGTGCCCGAGACCGTCCCCGACGGTCTCCCCCGCGACGAACCGCCTGCGACCGACGAGGCGCCCGCCCTCGGCGCGGGGATCGAACTCCGCGGCATCCGGGCGCACTGGCCCGCCCGCGGCGACACCGACGCCGACTCCGGCCGGCTCGACGCCGTGGACCTGCGCGTGGATCCCGGCGAGCGCGTCCTCGTGACGGGCCCGAGCGGGGCGGGAAAGACGACGCTCGCTCACGTGCTGACCCGCTTCCTCGACTACGAGGGGTCGTATCGGATCGGCGGGCGCGAGGCGCGGGAGATCGCGGGAGACGACCTGCGCCGCACGATCGGCCTGGTCGAGCAGTCGCCGTACCTGTTCGATGAGTCGATCCGCCAGAACCTGCTGTTCGCGCACGAGACCGCGACCGAGGAGGAGCTGTGGGCCGCGCTCGACCGCGTCGGACTCGCCGACTGGACACGCGAACGCGGGGGTCTCGACGCCGCCGTGGGCGATCGCGGCGGACTCGTCTCGGGCGGTCAGGCGCAGCGCCTGGCCCTCGCCCGGGCCATCTTGCGCGCGTTCCCGGTGCTCGTGCTCGACGAGCCCACCGCGGGCGTCGACCCCGCGGCATCCGATGCACTCCTCCGCGACCTGCTCGGCGCGGTCGACCGCGAGCGCTCCGTGGTCGTGATCTCGCACGTGGAGGTGCCCGCGGGACTCGCCGACCGCGAGGTGCGCCTCGAGAACGGACGCCTGGCGGCGGTCTGACTCAGGATGCCGCGACGAAGCGGACGCGATCGGGGTCGACGCTCATCGACACCACGTCGCCGGGACGGATCGCCGCCGCCTCGGCCGGGGCCACCTCGGCGGCGCCGTGATCGGTGACCACCCGAACCCCGGTCGGCGTCGGTTCGAGGTGCGACACCACGGCGGAGAACCCCGCGCCCAGTCGCGCGTCCGCCGCCCGGTACACCGCCGCGAGAGGGGCGCCGTCGACCGCGGCGAGCGCTCGAGACCCGGCGTCCGAGGACTCGAGGCGCCATGCGTCGCGCACGACCGCGCCGCCCCGCGCCGTCCCGACCAGCCGCTCGAGCCCCGCGATCCGCGCCGCGACGTCGGTGGCGGGGGCCGAGAGCACCTCGCGCACGGGACCTTCCTGCGTCACCCGCCCGCGCTCGACGATGACGAGCCGGTCCGCGAGGGCCGCGGCGTCGATCGCGTCGTGCGTGACCGCAACGGTCGTCACCCCGGCGAGACGCTCGCGCAACATCGCCCGGATCTCCGAGGCCGTGACCGCGTCGAGCGCGACGAGCGGTTCGTCGAGCAGCACGACCCGGGGCCCGGCCGCCAGCGCTCTCGCAACGGCTACGCGCTGCTGCTCGCCGCCCGACAGCTGCGCGGGGCGACGATCACCGGTTCCGGGCAGCCCCACGCGGGCCAGCCACTCGTCGGCCTCGGTGCGGGCGGCGGATGCCGGCATCCCGGCCGCGCGCGGACCGAAGGCGACGTTCTCGCGCACCGTCAGGTGCGGGAAGAGCCGGGCCTCCTGGCCGAGCAGCACGATGCCGCGCTCCATCGGGGCCGTGCGCAGCCGCGGCGCGCGGTCGAGCACCCGGCCGTCGACGCAGATCTCCCCCTCGTCGAGCGGGGTGAGCCCGGCCAGAGCACCGAGCAGGGTGGATTTCCCCGCACCGCTTCGCCCCATCACGGCGACGGTCTCCCCCGGGGCGACGTCGAGCGCGATGTCGACGGTGACATCCTGGCGACGCACGACGACCCGGGCGTGCACGGACGCGCTCATCGACCCACCCCCGGCCGCCATCCGCGCACGAGCAGCAGCACCGCGACGGCGGTGAGGAGCAGCAGCAGAGACAGGGCCACCGCGGTGCCCTGCGAGACGCCTGCGCCGTTGAAGGCGGTGTAGATCGCCAGCGGCATCGTCTGCGTCACGCCCGGGCGATTGCCGGCGAACAGCGCGGTCGCGCCGAACTCGCCGATCGCTCGGGCGAAGCACAGCACGACCCCGGCGACGATGCCGGGGGCCGCGAGCGGAAGGGTCACGCGGCGCAGGATCGCCGCCCGGCTCGCCCCGAGCGAGGCGGCGGCCCGCTCGAATTCGACGCCGGTGCTGCGCAGCGCCCCCTCGACCGCGAGCACGAGGAAGGGCAGAGCGACGAACACCTGGGCCAGCACGACCGCGGGGGTCGTGAACGGCAGGCCGAGGAAGCCGAACCAGCCGTTGCGTCCGAAGAGGTAGAGCAGGGCGACACCGCCGACCATCGGTGGCAGCACGAGCGGCACGGTGACCAGTGCCCGCAGAGCCGCGGCCGTGCGGGCGGGACTGCGCGCGATCAGGAGGGCGAGAGGGATGCCGACGACCGCGCACACCACGGTGGCGAGGGCCCCGGTGCCGAGCGACAGCGCGAGGGCCGAGAGCGCGGCCTCGGACGTCACGTCGGCCCACAGGCTCGTCCACTCCACCCGGGCGATCAGGGCGGTCAGCGGCACCAGCAGGAAGAGCAGACCGGCCACCGCCGGCACGATCAACCAGCGGGGGACGTATCCCGTTTCCCTCACGGGGAGCGGAACCCGGCGTCGGCGAGCACGCGCTGCCCGTCCTCGCCGAGCACGAACGCCACGAACGCGGCGGCGGTCTCGGGGTTCGGGGCGTCGGTCAGCGCGGCGATGGGGTAACGGTTGACGACCGCGTCGGCACCGGCGGGGACGATGCTCTCGACGTCGTCACGACCGGCGACGTCGGTGGCGTAGACGAGCCCGGCGTCGGCTTCTCCCGCGGCGATCTTGGTCAGCACCGCGGTGACGTTCTGCTCCGCGCTCGCGGGGGTGACGGCGACCCCGGCGTTCGACAGGAGGGTCTGCGACGCGGCGCCGCACGGCACCTCGGGGGCGCACAGCACGGTCGTCACCCGCGCGAGGTCGGCGAGCGTCGCGACCGCACCGGGGTTCCCCTTCGGCACGGCGATCACGAGGGTGTTCCCGGCGAACAGCTGCGGGTCGGGGGCCTGCGCCGCCACCTTCGCCATGTTCTTCTCGTCGGCCGAGGCGAACACATCGGCCGGGGCTCCCTCGCCGATCTGCGTCGCGAGCGTGCTCGACCCGTCGTACACCGCGCTCACCGTGACCTCGGGGTGCGCGGCCTCGAACGCCGCGGCGATCTCGTCGAACGAGCGCTGGAGCGAGGCCGCGGCATACACCTCGACGGTGCCCGAGAGGGCGTCCTCGGATGCCGCGGGGGCGGGCGTCGCGCTCGCGCACCCGGCTAGCGCGACGACGGCGCCGACGACGGCGAGCAGGCGGAGGGGGCGGCGCATGGTGATCCTTTCGGCGCGGCCGGCGGCTCGCTGCCGTCCCAGTATTCCGCATTTGCGGAACTGATGGGGTATTTGGTCCGCGCGGGCGTGGAATCGAAGGTCAGGAGCGCGGCGCTTCCACGGTCACGACCGTCGCCTTCACCGACGCGACCGCCAGGGCGCCGGGTTCGAGCGCGAGCTCCTCGGCTGCTTCCGCCGACATGAGCGAGACCACCCGATGCGGTCCGCACTGCAGGTCGACCTGGGCCATGACCCCGTCGATCCGCACGCGCGTGACGATCCCGACGAACCGGTTCCTCGCGCTCGAGGCGATGCCGGTCGGATCGGCGGGTTCCTCGGCGAGCGCCACGGCGCGCTCGGCGAGGGCCGCCCCGGGGATCTCGGTCGGCGAGGTGCCGGTCGTCGGCAGCAGACCCTGATCGATCCACCGACGCACGGTGTCGTCGCTGATTCCGAGAAGACGCGCCGCCTGCGCGATGCGGAAGGTGTTCGGCATCCCCCGACCGTACCCGCGCCGGCGCCCGGGACGACGGAGCCCCCGCCCGGGAGGCGAGCCCCGGGCTCGGGAGGCGAGCCTCGCGCTCGGGAGGCGAGCCTCGCGCGGGAGGGCGGGTCCCGGCTCGGGGGTCCCGGCCCGGGGGCGAGGCGCCGCTCGGGAGGAGATTCGCCCGAGGGAGGGTCCCCGAGCGCGGAACGGTCCTCCCGTCCCCGAATCCCCTCCCCGCACACACCCCGCGCCGCCCTCCCCCGCCCCGCGACACCCGCGCCGCACCCGAGCCTCCGTCCGGGGCGGGCCCGCGACCCGGGAGAAGAACCGCCCACGGGAGGGTCCGCGACCCGGGAGGAGAACCGCCCGCGGGAGGACCCCCGAGGCCCAAACCCTCCTCCCGCCCCCGACTCCCCTCCCCGCGCAAACTCCACACCGCCCTGACCCGCCCCGTGCTGACCTAGGCTCGACCCATGGATGCCGAGCACGCGAGCGCGACACGAGGGCCCGTCGCCGTGGCACTCGGCGCCACCGTGACCCGCGCGTCCGGCGCCACCGTCCTCCCCGCGACGGGCGCGCCGACACCCCCGGAGGAACGCGTCGCCGCGACCGGATCCCCGCAGTCCGGCGGTCTGCTCGACCGCTTCGGCCGCGTCGCGACCGACCTGCGCGTCTCGGTGATCGACAAGTGCAACCTGCGCTGCACATACTGCATGCCGGCCGACGGGATGCCGTGGCTCCCGCAATCGCAGCTGATGTCGACCGACGAGATCCGCCGCATCGTCCGCGTGGCGGTGCAGTCCCTCGGCGCCGAAGAACTGCGCATCACCGGCGGCGAACCTCTCGTCCGCAAGGACCTCGAGGTCATCATCGCCGGGATCCGCGAAGACAACCCCGAGCTGCCCATCGCCCTGACCACGAACGCCGTGGGTCTGGACCGCCGCGCCCAAGCGCTCAAGGACGCGGGACTCACGCGCCTGAACGTCTCGCTCGACACCCTGCACCCCGAGACCTTCGCCGAGCTCACCCGCCGCCCGCACCTCGACAAGGTGCTCGCCGGCCTCCAGGCCGCCCGTGCCGCGGGCCTCGGCCCCATCAAGATCAACGCGGTACTGCTGCGCGGAGTCAACGACACCGAGGTGGTCCCGCTCGTCGACTGGGCCGTGACGAACGGCTTCGAGATGCGTTTCATCGAGGACATGCCCCTCGACGGCGACCGCTCATGGTCGGCGACGAACGTCATCCCCGCGCGCGACATCCGCGCCGCGATCGAGGAAGGCTTCACCCTCACCGCCGACCCCCGCGGCCGTGGCGCCGCCCCCGCCGAGCGCTGGGAGGTCCGCCGCCCCGGCGAGACCGCCCTCGCCGGACACGTGGGCATCATCTCCTCGGTCACCGAACCCTTCTGCGCCGCGTGCACCCGCACCCGCGTGACCGCCGACGGCAAGGTGCGCTCGTGCCTGTTCTCGCACGAGGAGACCGACCTGCTCTCGACCCTGCGTGCGGGCGCCGACGACGAGGGCATCGCCCAAGTCTGGCGGGATGCCATGTGGGCCAAGCCCCGCGCCCACGGTTCCGACCACGTCGGGCTGGCGCGTCCCGACTTCGTGCAGCCCGAGCGCACGATGAGCGCGATCGGCGGATGAGGCCGCTCGTCGAGCCGGTGGCATCCCTCGCCCCGGAGGAACTCATCCGCACGGCACGGCACGCGGTGCTGGCCGGGATCGGCGAAGAGGGCCAGCGGCGGCTCGCGGCCGCGCGCATCGCCGTGGTGGGCGCCGGGGGCCTCGGGTCGCCCGTCCTGCTCTCCCTGGCGGCCGCCGGGGTGGGCGAGCTGATCGTGATCGACGACGACGTGGTCGAGCGCACCAACCTGCAACGCCAGCTGCTGCACCGCGTCGACGACATCGGCACCGCCAAGACGGCCTCCGCCGCCCGGGCCGTGCGCGACCTCTCTCCCCTCACCGTCGTCCATGAACGCACGCTACGCCTGACCTCCGACAACGCCCGCGAGCTGTTCGCCGAGGCGGATCTCGTCATCGACGGCAGCGATACCTTCGACACCCGCGAGGCCGTGGCCGCGGCGACCGAGGTTCTCGGCATCCCCCTCGTCTGGGGAGCCGTGCAGGAGTGGGCGGCGCAGGTCACCGTGTTCTGGTCGGACCCGCCCGAGGGGCATGCACCGGTCGTCCTCGGCGATCTCTTCCCGCCGGGTTCGGCGGGAGAGCCGCCCACGTGCGCCCAGGTCGGCGTGCTCGGCTCGCTGTGCGTGCAGGTCGGCGGGCTCCTCTCCACCGAGGCGATCAAGCTCGTCACGGGTGCCGGCGATCCCCTGCTCGGGCGCCTCGTCGTGGTCGACGCATTACGCGCCCGACAGGACGTCATCCCCCTCTCCCCCGCGGCGCGCGCCGCCGCCCCCTCGCGTGCCGACGCCGCGCCACTTTCCGACCCCGCCGTCGCGCCCTGACCCCGGAGGCCCCGATGACCCCGCTGCTCACCGTGGAGGAGCACCGCGCCCGCGTGCTCGCCGCCGTCTCGGTCCTGCCCGCCGAGACCGTCCGCCTCGACGACGCCGCCGGCCGTACGCTCGCCGAGCCCGTGCTCGCCGCGCACGACCTGCCGGGCGTCGACAACTCCTCGATGGACGGTTTCGCGGTGCGCTTCGCCGACGTCGAGGGGGCGGATGCCGACAACCCGGCGATGCTGCGCGTGGTCGCCGACCTGCCGGCCGGTTCGTCGACCGACCCCACCTTCGGCGCGGGCGAGGCGGTGCGCATCATGACGGGCGCCCCCGTCCCGACCGACGCCGACGCGATCGTCCCCTTCGAGGACACCGCGGGCGGACTGGCCGACTCCCTCGCCAGCATCGAGGTGCGTCGGGCCCCCGCCGCCGCGGGAGCGTTCATCCGCCGCCGCGGCGGCGACACCCGGACGGGCGATGTCGTCCTCTCCCCCGGCGAGCGGCTCGGCCCCTTCGCTCTCGCGGCGGCTGCCGCGGCCGGTGTCGCCGAGATCGCCGTCCGTCGCCGTCCGCGCGTAGCCGTGGTGTCCACCGGCAGCGAGCTCGTCGCACCCGGCACCGCGCCCGCGCGCGGTCAGACCCCCGACTCCAACGCCGCCCTCCTGACCTCTCTCGTCAGCGACGCGGACGCCGAGGTCCTCCTCGTCGACCGCGTCGGCGACGACCCCGCCGGGATCGACGCGGTCCTCGCCCGCGCGAGCCGTGCCGATGTGGTCGTCTTCACCGGCGGGGTGAGCGCCGGTGCCTACGAGCCCGTCCGCCTGGCGCTCAGCGATCGCATCGCGTTCGAGAAGGTGGCGATGCAGCCGGGCAAGCCGCAGGCCTTCGGCGTCCTCGACGACGGCCGCCTCGTCTTCGGTCTCCCCGGCAACCCGGTGAGCGTCGCGGTGTCGTTCGAGGTGTTCGTGCGCCCCGCGCTGCTCGCCCTTCAAGGCCGCGCGGTGCTCGATCGTCGCCTCGCCCGGCTCGCGGCATCCGAGACCTGGACGACCCCGCCCGGACGCCGCCAATACCTCCCGGCGGCGATCGACCTCGTCGAAGGCACCGTGCGCCCGGCCACTGCCGGCGGATCGGGATCTCACCTGGCCGTCTCCCTCGCCCGGGCCGAGGCGTTCGCGATCGTCCCCGCGGAGGTGTCCACCGTGTCGGTGGGCGACCCGCTCGATGTCATGCTGATCCCATGACCTTCACCCACCTGGATGCCGCGGGCCACGCCCGCATGGTCGACGTCACGCTCAAGCAGCCCACCGTCCGCACCGCGACCGCCCGCGGTTTCGTGCGCTGCGCGCCGGAGGTGGTAGCAGCCCTCCGCGACGGCACCGCCCCCAAGGGCGATGTGCTCGCGGTGGCGCGGATCGCCGGCATCCAAGCCGCGAAGTCGACCCCCGCCCTGCTCCCCCTCGCGCACGTCATCGGCGTGCACCGCGCCTCGGTGGACCTCGAGATCACCGACACGGGCGTCGAGATCGAGGCGACCGTCGGCACGGCCGACCGCACGGGCGTGGAGATGGAGGCGCTCACGAGCGTCTCGGTCGCGGCGCTGGCGGTCGTCGACATGGTGAAGGGCATGGACAAGGGCACCTCCATCGAGAACGTGCGCATCGTGTCGAAGACCGGCGGCAAGTCGGGCGACTGGGTGCGTCCCGGGGAGGAGTCATGAGCGTGCGCGTGCGCTACTTCGCCGCGGCGGCCGAGGCGGCGGGAACGGATGCCGAAGAGCGCACCGAACCCACCCTCACGGCCCTGCGCGCGGCCGTCGTCGCGGATCACCCCGAGCTGGGCGGCATCCTGGACCGCTGCGCCGTGCTCGTCGACGGCACGCGCCGCGACGACGACGCCCCGCTCGACGGGGTCATCCACGTCGACGTGCTCCCGCCCTTCGCCGGCGGCTGAGCCCAACCCGCTGCCACGGCGGTGCTACCGCACCGGAATCGGAAATCCGCACCGGAATCGGACGTGTGGCTGAATGGCATCCGATTGCGCTGCGCTTCTCCGGTCTGCCGAGCCGCCGCCCGGAGCCTTCGGCGCCGCGTCTAGCCCCCCAGGCCCTTCCACTCCGTGGTGCCGTCGGCCTCGACCTGTCGCTTCCAGACGGGCAGGTCGGTCTTGATCGTCTCGATCACGGTGCGGCAGACCTCGAACGCCTCGGCCCGGTGACCGGATGCCACGGCGATCACGACCGCGGCCTCCCCCACGCCCAGACGGCCGACGCGGTGGCTGACGGCGACGATGGCGTCGGTGCCGGCGGCTGCGGTCTCGGCGATGCGGTGCAGGGTCTGCTCGGCGTCGGGATGCGCGCTGTACTCGAGCGCCACGACGGCGCCCGAGGCGTCGGGGTCGATGTCGCGGACACGGCCGACGAACGTCGTCACGGCCCCCGACGACGACTCCTCGACGGCGTCGAGGTGCGCGTCGAGGTCGAGCGCGGTCTCGGACAGGCGGGCGATGCGGACGGCGCTCATGCGTGGTCTCCTCCGGAGAGCTGGTCGAGCACGTGCGGGGCGAGCTCGGAGATGACGGCGATACCGGATGCCACGGCCCTGGTGGATCCGGGGAGGTTCACGACGAGGGTCCCGGGCTCGACGATGCCCGCCAGGCCCCGCGAGAGGACCGCCATCGGAGTGTCGGCGAGGCCCCGGCGGCGCAGCTCCTCCGCGATCCCGGGGAGCTCGCGGTCGAGGACCCGGGCGGTGCCCTCGGGCGTGCGATCGGTGGGGGCGATGCCCGTGCCGCCCGTGGTGACGACGAGACCGGCGCCCTGGGCCACGAGCTCGCGCAGCGCGCGCTCGACGTTGTCGGCGCCGTCGGGCACGACCACCGCGTCGGCGCAGTCGAAGCCGGCCTCGCGCAGCAGCGAGACGGCGAGCGGACCGCCGCGATCCTCGCGCAGCCCCGCGGCAGAGCGGTCGGAGACGGTCAGAACGCGGGCGACGTGAGGCACGTCGCTCAGCCTAGGTGCTCGAGTCATTCCGGCCGTATCTAGGACGAGGGAGAGGCTGTCGTCTCGACCTCGGCGATCTCGGGGGCGATGCGGCCCGCTTCCGCCTTCGGCTCGAGGCCCTCGCGCTGCACGTGCTCGGCCGCGGCGGTGATGCGCCGGGCCATGCCGCTGAAGATCAGCCCGTGGAAGGGCAGGACGGCGAGCCAGTAGAGCCGGCCCGCGAGCCCGGTGGGGAAGAACAGCGCGCGCTGGTCGAAGCGCGCTCCCTCTCCCTCGGGCGTCGCGCGCAGCTCGAGCCAGGCGCCGCCCGGCACCTTCATCTCGGCGCGCAGCCGCAGCAGGTGCCCCGGCTCGATCGCCTCCACGCGCCAGAAGTCGAGTGCGTCGCCCACCGTCACCACCGATCGACTGCGGCGGCCGCGGGCCAGCCCGACACCCCCGACGAGTCGGTCCATCCACCCGCGGATCGCCCACAGCAGCGGCGAGGAGTACCAGCCGTTCTCACCCCCGATGCCCTCGATCACCGACCACAGCTGCGCGGCGCTCGCCGTGGTGGTCATCATGCGCACGTCGGTGTAGACCAGGCGGCCCGCCCACTCGGGGTCGCTCGGCAGAGGGTCGCTGGGGGCGCCCGAGACCTCGGCGTCTTGCCAGCTTGTCTCGATCGCGTCGTCGTTCACGCGTCCGAGCGCGCGTCGCACGGCCTCGCGGTAGGGCAGCAGCCCGCCCTCGGGCCGCGGCACGAGGTCGTCGATCGCACGGTCCTTGACCACGCAGTCGTTCTGCAGCGACTCCACGAGGGGCCGGGCGATGGACTTGGGGATGGGGGTGACGAGGTTGACCCAGTGCGAGGCGAGCCGCGGGGTGAGCACCGGCAGCGAGGCGATCGCGCGCTGCGGGAGCCCGGCCTCGATGGCGTAGCCGTTCATCATCTGCCCGTAGCGCAGCACGTCGGGACCGCCGATGTCGACGGCCCGGTTGACGTTGGGTGCCACCCGCGCCGCGCCCAACAGGTAGTGCAGGACGTCGCGCACGGCGATCGGCTGGATGTGGTTGCGCACCCACTTGGGCGCGGGCATGTAGGGAAGCACGTCGGTGAGGTGGCGCACCATCTCGAACGACGCCGAGCCTGAGCCGATGACGACGCCCGCCTGCAGGACGAGGGTGGGCACGCCGCTGCGCAGCAGAATGTCGCCCACCTCGACCCGCGAGCGCAGGTGGGCCGAGAGCGTCGCGTCGTCGGGATGCAGTCCGCCGAGGTACACGATGCGTTTGACGGATGCCGCGGAGGCGGCGTCGGCGACCGTCCGGGCGGCGACGCGGTCGGTGGCCTCGAAATCGCGGCCGCTGCCCATCGAGTGGATGAGGTAGTAGAGCACGTCGACCTGGGCCACCGCGGCCCGCACGGCGTCGGGGTCGGTGGCGTCGCCACCGACGACCTCGACGTCGTCTCCCCACGGGAAGGCGCCGATGCGTCGCGGGTCGCGCGCCAGCACGCGCACGCGGTATCCGGCGGCGAGCAGTCGCGGCACGAGCCGGCCGCCGAGGTAGCCGGTGGCGCCCAGGACGAGGGCGCGCGGTGCCGACCCGTCGGGTCGGGGCTGCGCGACGAGAGCGGGTTCGCGGCCGGTGGGGGCGGAGAGCTCGGTCATGCCCGACACGGTACGCCCGCCCTCCGACATCCCGGAGGGCTTGACGTCGTAGCACGGCCCGTCGCGTCGCGTCCCGACTGGAAATGCCGCGCCGATGGGAGTAACGCTAGAACGATGAGCGAGACATCCCCCTCGGCATCCGGCACACCCCGGCTCGCCGTCGACGACGTCGTCGTCGTCGACACGAAGCGCGTGCGCACCGCCATCGGCGGCACCGTCGTCGGCAACTTCATGGAGTGGTTCGACTTCGGTATCTACGGCTACCTCGCCGTGACCCTGACCGCCGTGTTCGCCTCCGACCTGCCCGACCCGTGGGGCCTGCTCGTCACGCTCCTCGGCTTCGCGATCTCGTTCCTCGTCCGCCCCTTCGGCGGTTTCGTGCTCGGCCCCCTCGGCGACCGGATCGGCCGGCAGAAGGTGCTGTTCCTCACGATGGCGATGATGGCCACGGCGACCGCGCTCATCGGCATCCTCCCCACCTCCGCGCAGATCGGCCTCTGGGCGATCGTGCCGCTGTACCTGCTGAAGATGGTCCAGGGCTTCTCCACCGGCGGGGAGTACGCCGGGGCGACGACGTACGTCTCGGAGTTCTCCCCCGACAAGCGGCGCGGATTCTGGTCGTCGTGGCTCGACGTGGGCTCCTACGTCGGCTTCGCCGCGGGCGCCTCCGCGGTGGCGATCACCACCGCCGTCACGACCTCGATCTCGGGCGAGAACGCGATGGTCGACTACGGCTGGCGCATCCCGTTCCTGCTCGCGGTGCCTCTCGGCATCGTCGCGATCTACTTCCGCCTGCGCATCCCGGAGACCCCGGCGTTCGAGCAGTCCGGGTCCACCGACATCGACGCCGACGACCCCATGGCCCGTCAGAACCTCCTCGGCATCGTCCGCCACCATTGGAAGCCCCTGCTGATCGGGATCGCCCTGGTCGCCGCCACCAACACCGCGGGCTATGCGCTGACGAGCTACATGCCGACGTACCTCGAGAAGGAGGTCGGGGTCTCGAACATCACCGCGGCGGTGGCCACGGTCCCCGTGCTGCTGGTGATGTCGGCGGCACTGCCGTTCATCGGGCGGTTGAGCGACCGGATCGGCCGGAGGCCCGTCTACGCGATCGCCGCGGGCTCGGCGTTGGTGCTGCTGGTACCGGCGTTCCTGATCATGCAGATCGGCGAGCTGTGGGCCGTGATGGTCGCCCTGTGCATGGCGGCGGTGCCGGTGGCGTTCTACGTCGCGATCTCGGCATCCGCTCTTCCCGCCCTCTTCCCGACCGCGTCGCGCTTCGGGGCGATGGCCGTGGCGTACAACGTCGCGGTGTCGTTGTTCGGCGGCACGACGCCGCTGTTCAGCCAGGCGCTCATCGACGCGACGGGCAACACGCTGATGCCGGCGTTCTACATCATGTTCTTCGCCGCGCTCGGGCTCGTCGCCCTGCTGGCGATGCGCGAGACCGCCCGACGGCCCCTGCTCGGCTCGATGCCCACCGTCGAGACGCCCGCCGAGGCCGAGGCTCTCGTCGAGCGCCAGGACCGCGATCCGCTCATCGACACCTCGACGATGCCGCTGGCGATCCGCCGCCCCTGAGCGCGACGGAAAGGGGGCGGATGCCGGTAGCTGCGGCATCCGCCCCCTTCGCGTCGTCGCGAGTCGCGGCGCCCGCCGCGCACAACCTCAGCGATCCGCACAACCTCAGCCCGACACCCCCACAACCGACTGAAGTCACGCGGATCGCGGAGCCGGCGCCCGCGCGGAACGCACCCCCGACCGGCTCAACGCCGCCGTCCGTTGCCGAACAGGCCGCGGATCACCCCGTTCACGATGCTCTTGGTGGCGCCGCGTCCGAGGAGGCCGTCGAGGCCCGCGGGGGGCGTACTCGTGCGGGCGCGCGGAGCGGCGGTGCTCTTGAGGATGCGCTCGTACTCCCGCTGCGCCTTCTTCTGCGCCTCGGCGTTCGCCTTGTCGATCGCGGCCTTCTGCTTGGCGTACTCGGCGGCGTCCGCGGCATCCTTTTTCGCCCGCTCCGCCGCGTTCTTCGCCTCGGTCGCGGCCTGCATGCGCGCGCCGAGCACCTCCCGCGCCGACTCGCGGTCGATGGGCGTGCCGTAGGTCGCGAAGAGAGGGGATGCCGACACCGCGGCCGCCATGGCATCGGCGGGGATGGGGGACATCGAGGCGCGGGGTGCGAAGATGCGCGTCCAGGCGACCGGGGTGGGGGCCCCGCGCTCGCTCATCACCGTGATGACGGCTTCGCCCGTGCCGAGCTCCTGGAGGACGCGTTCGAGGTCGTATCCGGAGTTCGGGTAGGTGCGCACCGAGGCTCTCAGAGCCGTGGCGTCGTCGGGCGTGAACGCGCGCAGGGCGTGCTGCACCCGTGAGCCGAGCTGGGCGAGCACATCGCCGGGTACGTCCTTCGGCGTCTGCGTGACGAAGAAGACGCCGACGCCCTTCGACCGGATCAATCGCACGGTCTGCGTGATCGCCTCGAGGAACGCCTTCGACGCGTCGCGGAACAGCAGATGGGCCTCGTCGAAGAAGAACACGAGCTTGGGCTTGTCGAGGTCGCCCACCTCCGGCAGCGCCTCGTAGAGCTCGGCGAGCAGGTACATGAGGAACGTCGAGTACAGCTCCGGCCGCGCCGCCACGTTCGGGATCTCGAGCAGGCTCACGATGCCCGCTCCGGCGGCATCCGTCCGCAGGAACACGGACACGTCGAGCTCGGGTTCGCCGAAGAACGTGTCGGCGCCGACGGCGGCGAACGCCACCAGCTCGCGCAGGATCACGCCCGCCGTGGCCGCGGAGAGCCCGCCGATGCCCTTGAGCTCCGCCTTGCCCTCGTCGCTCGTGAGGTGTGTCAGCACGGCGCGCAGGTCCGACAGGTCGACCAGCGCCAGACCCTTCTCGTCGGCGTAGTGGAAGACCAGGCCCAGGCTGGACTCCTGCGTCGGGTTGAGTCCGAGCACGCGGCTCAGCAGGAGCGGCCCGAAGCCCGAGACCGTGGCGCGCACCGGGATGCCCGAACCCACATCGTCGCCGAGGGCGAAGAACTCCGTCGGGAACGACCGGGCCGACCAGTCCTGGCCGAGGGCGGCGGTCCGGGCGAGGAGCTTCTCGCTCGAGGAGCCCGCCGCCGCCAGACCCGAGAGGTCGCCCTTGATGTCAGCTGCGAACACGGGCACGCCGTTCTCCGACAACTGCTCGGCCAGCAGCTGCAGCGTGCGCGTCTTGCCGGTACCCGTCGCTCCCGCCACGAGGCCGTGACGGTTGGTCATCGCCAGCGGGATGCGGACGGGAACGGATGCCACGGGCCCGCCGTTCACGAGCACGCCCAGGTCGAGGGCGGGTCCTGTGGCGGCGTATCCCGCGGCGATCGTCGCGACCTGTTCGTCGGTGAGCGGCGCATCGGGACCGGATGCCGCGGGCGCGGGCGCGGGCGACGAGACGGGCGCCGCGGGAGCGGGCTCACCGGACTCGCGCGTGTCTCCCGCTCCGGAGGTCGGGGCCACCGGTGCGCCGGCACCACCCTCGCCCGGCGCAGCCGCTCGCGCGCGTGCGGTGGCCGCGGCCGCCTCGGCGGCGGCGAGATCGGCGCGGGCACGAGCGAGACGCAGCTCCGCCTCGGCGGCCTCCGCCTCGGCCCGCAACCGGGCCACCTCGGCATCGGCCGCGGAAGCAGCGGTGGGCAGGTCGTCGCCGGGGGCCGTCATGCGCGTCAGCCTACGACGACGGGGGCTGCTCGGCATCCGTCGATCGCGATTCGACCGCGACCGCTCTGCGCGCACGCCGCAGGGCGAGCCGGTCCTCGTCGCGCTCGCGCAGACGCGAGAACACCGCGGCCAGGACGAGGGCGGCGCCGGCTCCCACGAGAGCGCCGCCGACGGTGTCCGACAGCCAGTGCGCGTGGAGGTACGTGCGGCTGAAGGCCATCAGGAGGACCCACGCCATCCCCACCACGCGCACCCAGGCGCGGGGGAAGAGCATCGCGGCGACGACCGCGATCGTCGCCGCGTTCGCGGTGTGCCCCGAGGGGAAGGAGCCGTAGTCGCTGACGATGAGGACGTCCTCCGGGCGCGCGCGACCGAAGGTGTGCTTGAGCAGCTGGACGAGCAGGGCGCTCCCCGCCGAGGCGGCGAGGAAGTACAGCGCAGACCATCGTCGCCGGAGGAGGAAGAGGGCGGCCGCCCCCGCCAGGGGCACGATCAGCACCGCCGTGAGATGACCGCCGACCTCGTCCATGACGCGAGCGAAGATGTACACCGGCTCCGACGGCGCCGCCGCGAAGAGCTGGTTCCACCACACGTCGATCGCGAAGGGGCTCGGCCCGCGGAAGAACACCCAGGCGCCGAGTCCGCACGCGAGGGCGATGAGCACGACCCCCACGACGGCTCGGAACCGCTGCGGGCGCGGGTCGAGCACGAGAAGTGCCGGGGAGTCGTCCATCGCCTCATCATTCCGCCTCCGGCCCGCCAGCGGAACGACCGCCGCCGCACGAACGGTCGCGGCGGCGGCTCTGCTAGTGTTCGCCGGCGCCTCAGGGCGCGAGACGCTCCACCGTGCGCGGGCGCACCAGGGTCCACAGCGCGACGACGCCGATCACGGCACAGCCGACCATGACGCTCGCCATGGTCGTCGCCGTGATGCCCGAGCCGGTCGCGAGCAGGCCCACGAGCGGCGAGATGATGCCGGCGACGCCGAAGTTCGCCGCGCCGATGATCGACTGCGCCGTGCCCGCGGCCTTGCCGTGCCGGTCGAGAGCCAGCACCTGGGCGCAGGGGAAGGTGAAGCCGCACGCCGTCATGAAGAAGAACAGCGGCACGACGGTGCCCCACAGCCCCAGGCCCAGCTGATCGGTCAGCACGATGGTGCCGCCGGCGAGCACGAGCACCGCGGTCGACACCGCGAGCACCCACTGCGGACCGAAGCGCGCCGCCAGGCGCGACGCGACCTGCACGCCGACGACCACGCCGATCGAGTTGACCGCGAACAGCACGCCGTACTGCTGCGGGTTGAAGCCGTACGTCACCTGGAACAGGAACGAGGATGCCGAGAGGTAGGAGAACAGGCCGCTGAAGGCCATCGCGCCGATCACGAGCACGCCGATGAAGACGCGATCGCGGAACACGCTGCCGTAGCGCTGCCACACCGTGGTCGCGCCGGGGCCGCCGCGCCGGGCCGGGGGGAGCGTCTCGGGGACGAAGACGATCGCCGAGACGAGCATGACCGCGCCGTAGACGGCGAGCACGACGAAGATGCCGCGCCAGTTCATCACCAGCAGCAGCGCCGAACCCGCCAGCGGCGCGAGCACGGGCGCGACACCCGAGACCATCGCCATGCGCGAGAGCATGACCACGAGTCGTCGGCCGCCGAACAGGTCGCGGATGATCGCCGCGGCGACCACACCACCGGCCGCCGCCCCGGCACCCATGAGCACGCGGGCGATCGACAGGGTCTCGAGCGTGGGCGCGAGAGCCGCGAACACGCTCGCGGCCACGTGCAGCGCCGTCACCGACAGCAGCGGGATGCGCCGACCGACCTTGTCGCTGAGCGGACCGACGATCAGCTGACCCAGCGCGAAACCGATCATCGTCCCGGTGAGGGTGAGCTGGATGGCGGCCGCGCTCGTCTGGAAGTCGGCCTCGAGCGTCGGGAACGCCGGGAGGTACAGGTCGATCGTGAACGGGCCGAGGGCCGTCAGCGCGCCGAGCAGCACGATGTACAGAAGACGACGCGACGCGGGGATGGCGTCACCCGGGTGCAGGACGATCGGGGCCGTCGCGGGGTTTGTGCCGAGCGCGCGGATGGCGCCGGTGTTCGGCTGCGCGGTGCGGCCGGAGGAGGGGATCACGGGGTGGGAGGCAGTATCGAGCACGCGTCTGATTTCGTTTCGCAACACGGACAGCCCGACGATGTCGGGCTGGAAAAGTGGGGGGATCATCGAACCTCGAATCGATTCGACCTCGTCATACTATCGCGACTCCCCCGCGCCTCACCATCCCGGCTCGGGGTTTCCTCCCAGGTCACCCACTCATTCACCCGAATAGGCTGGACGCGTCGGCCATCGCCGATGTGTCCCCCGCGAAGAGAGACAGAACACAGCGCATGACCTCCCCCTCCGACAAGCGAGCCAGCGGCAACCCCGCCAAGCAGGCCGAGATCGAGCTCACCCTCAAGCAGCAGCGTGAGCAGAAGCGCCAGGAGAAGCTGGCCGCCTACCAGAAGCAGATCGCCCGCCGGCGGCGGAGCAAAGCCGTGTGGTGGGTCGTCGGCTCCGTGGCATCCCTCGCCGTCATCGGCCTGGTCGTCGCCTCGTTCGTCTTCGCGCCGGCCCCCGCTCCCAGCTACCAGGCGGGCAGCTCCACCGGCGACGTCCCCGAGGGCGTGCAGACGTTCGAGAACCGCTCCGACCACGTGCAGGGCGCCGTCACCTACGAGCAGAACCCCCCGGCCGGCGGACCGCACAACCCCTACTGGCTCAACTGCGGCGTCTACACCGAGCCCCAGCAGAACGAGAACGCGGTGCACTCGCTCGAGCACGGCGCGATCTGGATCACGTACGACCCGGCACGCGTCGACGAGGCCGGCGTCGACGCCCTGAAGGCGGTCATGCCCTCCAGCTACGCGATCCTGTCGCCCTACCCCGACATGGACACCCCGGTCGCCGTCAGCGGGTGGAACCACCAGCTCAAGGTCGACGACCCGACCGACCCCCGCATCGCGGACTTCTTCACCGAGTTCTGGCGCAGCCAGAACGTCCCCGAGCCGAACGCGTCGTGCTCCGGCGCCGTCGACGGCCCGGGCAAGGCCTGACGTGAGCGACGACGCTCCCACCGCGCGACCCGCGGTCCGATGGGTCGTCGTCGCGTTCGTCACCGTCGCCGTCGTGGCCGTCGCCTTCGCGATCGGGCGCTTCACCGCGTTCGGCGCGACGGCCGCGCCGGCGCACCCCTCCGACACGTCGGCGGATGCCGGCTTCGCCCGCGACATGCAGGTGCATCACACCCAGGCGGTGCTGATGGCGATGGAGATCTACCGCAAGACCGCCGACGACGAACTGCGCACGCTGTCGTACGACATCGCGACGACGCAGGCGGGCCAACGCGGCGAGATGTACGGCTGGCTGGTCGAGTGGGGCCTGCCCCAGGCCTCGTCGCAACCGTTGATGACGTGGATGGAGAAGTCCGGCGCGCACAGCCACGGCGACACCGCCACGCTGTCGCAGGAGCAGCTGCTGTCGGAGATGGGCATGGCCACCGACGCCCAGGTCGACCAGCTGCGCGCGCTCGAAGGGCAGCCGGCCGACTGCCTCTTCCTCGATCTCATGATCCGTCACCACGAGGGCGCGATCCCCATGGCCCAGGCCGTCATCGAGCTCGGCGACGAGCCCAGAGTCGCGGAGGTCGCCGGGACGATCGTCAGCGGTCAGACCGCCGAGCTCGACGCGATGCGCGACATCCAGTCGCGGCTGTCCTGCAGCGCCTGACGCCCGCGCGCGCCCCTCGTTCCGGATGCCGCGCCCCGGCGGCGCCATTCCCTTTCGGCTATCCCCCTCCTCGACGGGAGCGGCTGCCCCTCGCGTTCCGTGCCGACCACGGGGCCCCACGCCCTCCGGCGCCGGCCCCTCTCCGCCGCCGCCGCCATCCCGGCATCCGACCCCCCATCGCGCCACCATCCCGGCATCCGGCCCCTCACCGGCGCCATCGTCCCGGCATCCGCCCCCCTCCGGCGCCCGCTTCTCCGGCGCCGCCCCTCCTGAATCCGCTGCCCCGGCACACGCGAAGGGGCGCGACACCCTCACGGATGCCGCACCCCTTCGTCGTCTCGGGCTCAGCCCTTCGTGGCACCCGCCAGCAGGCCGCGCACGAAGAAGCGCTGCAGCAGGAAGAACACGATCAGCGGGACGAGGATCGAGATGAACGTTCCCGCCGACTGCAGGAACCACTGGTCGCCCCACGTCCCCGACAGCGAGTTCAACGATTGCGTCAACGGCAACGACGACGACGGGGCGAAGATCGTCGCGACCAGCAGGTCGTTCCAGACCCAGATGAACTCCAGCACCGCGAACGACGCCAGCGCGGGAGCCGCGAGCGGCAGGATCAGGCGGAAGAAGATCTGCCCGTGACCGGCACCGTCGACGCGTGCGGCCTCGATGACCTCGCCCGGGATCTCGGCGATGAAGTTGTGCAGCAGGAAGATCGCCAGCGGCATCGCGAAGATCACGTGCGCGATCCAGACGGTGGCGAAGCTGTGCTCCACGCCGCGCAGATCGAACCCGGGGAAGATCGTCACCTCGTTGATCGTCAGACCGCGCGAGAACAGGCTGAGCAGCGGCACGAGAGCCATCTGCAGCGGCACGATCTGCAACGCGAAGATGAAGATGAAGAAGAAGTTGCGTCCCTTGAAGTCGATCCATGCGAAGGCGTACGCGATGAGCGAGGCGATCGCGAGGGCGAACAGCACGACCGGGATCGTGATCGCGAGCGAGTTGAGGAACGACTGCGCGAGCGTGAGCGCCGTGCCGCCCGAGGTCAGGGCCAGTCGGTAGTTCTCCAGCGTGAACGACGGGTCGGTGAACACCGTCCACCATCCGGTGGACTGCGTGTCGGCGCCGGGTCGGAACGAGGTGATGAACAAGCCGAAGGTCGGGATCGTCCAGAAGAAGGCGATCACGATCGCCGCGATCGTCGCCCCCTTGGAGGTGAGGCGCTTGCGCGCCATCGCCTCGTGGCGGCGCGTGTCACGGGCGACCTGACGGGCCGAGCGCGTGTCGGTGGTGGGCTCGATCACCACGGTGGAGATCGTCATCGCACTTCCCTCTGCTTCCGGATCTGGCGGACGTTGAAGATGATCAGCGGCAGCACGAAGAGGAACAGCACGACCGCGAGCGCCGCGGAGTGTCCGTAGCTCTGGAATCGCTGCTGCTGGTTGACCATCTCGAAGGCGAGGACGGTCGAGTCGTTTCGTCCGCCGGTCATGACGGCGACGATGTCGTAGATCTTCAGGGCGCCGATCGCGATCGTGGTCAGCACCACGATGAGCGACGAGCGGATGCCGGGAACGGTGACGTTGATGAAACGCTCCCAGGCGCTGGCGCCGTCGAGCTCGGCGGCCTCGTTCTGCTCCGGCGGCACCGCCTTGATGGCGGCCGACAGGATGACCATGGCCAAACCCGTCTGGCTCCAGATGAAGACCACGACCAGGAGCAGGGTGTTGATCAGCGGGGACGCGGACAGCCACGAGATCGGCTGTCCTCCGAAGGCCGTGACGATCGCGTTCAGCACACCCAGCTGGTCGCCCTGACGGAAGTCGTAGACGAACTTCCAGATGATGCCGGCGCCGACGAAGGAGATCGCGAACGGCATGAAGATGAGCACCTTGAGGTACTTCTCGCCCGCGGCACGGTCGATGAAGACGGCGTAGGCGAGTCCGATCGCGGTGGCGATCGTCGGGGCGAGGAGCACCCAGATCAGGGTGTTGATCACCGACCAGAAGCCCTCGGGGTTGGTGAAGGTCCAGATGTAGTTCTCGAAGCCGACGAAATTCTCGCCCGTCTTGTCGAAGAACGACTGGAAGAACGTCGTGATCGCGGGGTAGACCAGGCCCAGCAGCAGCAGGATCGCCGCGGGAGCGGCGAAGAGCACGAGCTGGAAGAGGTACCCGGCGCCCTGGCGCGAGCGGTAGTCGGCGTAGAAGAGCACCGCGCCCAGGAGCACGGCGATGCCGAGCACGTAGATCACGGCGTTCTGGTACGGACGCAGGAGCATGAAGGCGATCACGGGGATGGCGAAGCACGCCACCAGCCGCAGCCAGAAGTAGCCCTTGCCCGAGCGCGGCGCGTACTCGATCAGGAGGAGGAGCAGGCCGACCACGGCGCCGAAGGCCACGATAACGAGCGGGATCTGGACGATCGGGCTCAGCCCGCCCAGCCAGATGAAGAAGCTGTTCAGCGAGAAGCCGAGGGTGGTCGGGCGCGTCTCCGCCGGCGCGCGCGTGACCATGAAGAGGAAGAGCGCCACCACGAGGATGAGGCCCACCAGGACCACGAGCAGAGTGGTCCGCTGTCTGTTCGCGGACCGGCGCGAGGGGGCGGGCTCGGCCCGTCCGCTCGGCGGCGACGCCGCTGGCGTCGTCTCCGCGTTCTTGATATCGGTCATGACGTCCCTCCCGAACACGCCTTCGTGCTCATCGTCGAATGCCCGGATGGTGCGTCGGGCGGATCAAAAGTATGGACCCGATGGGCCGCCCGCGTCACGCGGACGACCCATCGGGATAGCCGGGTCAGTTGTCGTAACCGGCCTGGATGTCGCTGAGCACCTGGTCGGTCGGGGTGCCGTCGATCCAGCTGACCATGCCCTTCCAGAACGATCCCGAACCCACCGTGGCCGGCATGAGGTCGGAGGCGTCGAAGCGGACCGTCGTGTTGGGGTCCTGCAGCGTCTTCATCGCCTCGGTCAGGAACTCGCTGGATGCGAGCGTCGGGTCGGCGCCCTTGTTGGCGGAGATCACGCCGCCGAGCTTGACGCGGGCGTCGGCGAACTCGGGCGTCGACATGTACTCGACGACCTTCTGCACGTTCTCGTCGTCGGAGAAGGCCGTGACGAACTCGCCACCACCCTCGACCGCGAGCTCACCCTCGGTGACACCGGGGGTCAGGAACGCGTAGACGTCGCCGTCGGGGGCGATCGTCGGCGTCTCGCCCGCGGCGTTGGTGACCGTGAGGAAGTTGGCCGACAGGAACGACGCCTGGTGGGTCATCGGGCAGCTGCCGTCGGCGACCTTGGCGGCGACGTCGGCGAAGGCGGTCGAGTTGATGCTGCTGACGTCGCCGAAGCCGGCGTTGACGTAGGAGGGGTTGAGGAGGATGTCGCCCACCGCGTCGAAGGCCTGCTTGATCTGCGGGTCGGTGAACTTCACCTCGTTGGCGACCCACTGGTCGTACACGTCGGGGCCGGACAGGCGCAGGACCATGTCCTCGACCCAGTCGGTTCCCGGCCAGCCGGAGGCCGCGTCGGACGCGAAGCCCGCGCACCAGGGGGCGGCACCGGTCTTCTGCTGGATGGTCGCGGTCAGCGTCATGAGCTCGTCGAGCGTCTTGGGAACCTCGACGCCCCACTCCTTGAACTTGGCCGGCGAGTACCAGACGTAGCCCTTGAGGTTGGCGAGCATGGGGGCGGCGTAGAAGGTGCCGTCCTCGGTGCCGTACGACTTCCAGTCCTCGCCCCAGTACTCGTCGACGTTGGACGAGACGGCGTCGGACGCCTTCTGCACCTCGCCGGTGCCGATGAGGGTCTTGAGCAGACCCGGCTGGGGGACGATCGCGATGTCGGGGGCGTCGCCGCCGGACACCTTCGTGACGATGTTGCCCTCGAAGCTCTTGTCACCGGTGTAGACGACCTTGATGCCGGTGTCCTGGGTGAACTGCTCGAAGCTCTGGTTCAGCGCGTCGGCCTCGGTACCGGTGATGCCGCCCGAGATGCGGACGGTGGTCTCGCCCCCGGAGCCACTTCCGCTTCCGCCCCCGCTGCTGTCGCCTTCCGCACAGCCCGCGAGCGCGATCGCACCGACCGCCAGCAGGCCGAGGGGCGCCAGCACGCGAGTCCGCTGTGACATACCCATGTGGTTCTCCTCTTTGAGTTCTGTGGTGCACCGGATCCCGTCGGGAACCGATTCCAGGCAACCGTAGAGGCAAACCACAAGACTTGCAACACGCGTCAGGTCACGAACCGGTAACTAGCGGAATGACGCGGAACTCCCCGACGCACGACGCAAGGAACCGGTTCCAGTTTCCCGAATCATCGGATACTCTTTCTCGAACGTCGACACGGACGTCGACCCCTGACGAGGAAGACCACGCATGAGCGGAATCGCCGATGTGGCGCGCCTGGCCGGCGTGTCCAAGTCGACGGCGAGCCGCGCTCTCACGGGCGGCGGCTACGTCTCCGACGACACCCGTCGTCGCGTCGCCGACGCCGCGGCATCCATCGGATACGTCCCGTCGACGAGCGCGGTGAGCCTGGCGACCGGGCGCACGCGGACGATCGCGCTGATCGTGCCGAAGGTGAACCGCTGGTACTTCGGATCGATCGTCGAGGGCGTCGAGCGCACCCTCATCCCCCTGGGCTACGACGTGACGCTCTACGTCGCCGAACCCGGTTCGAACGACCGCGAGAGCCTGTACTCCACCTATCTCGCCCGCAAACGCTTCGACGGGATCATCGCCGTCGCCCTCGAGCCCGACGATGCCGACCTCGAGCGGCTGGCGAACATCGGCAAACCCGTCGTGAGCATCGGCAACGCCCTCACCGGGGTGCCCACGCTCGGTCTCGACAACATCGCCATCACCCGCATCATCACGCAGCACCTCATCGCCCTGGGGCACACCGACATCGCCTTCGTCGGCAGCACGCCGCGCACGGATGCGCCCGCGAAAGACGTCGACGAGCGCTCCATCGGCTACCGCAACGCGATGAACGACCACGGTCTCGCCGTTCGCATCCGCAGCGTCCCGTCGACTCTGACCATCACCGACGCCTACGCCGCTGCCGCCTCCTTCCTCGCCGACGCCGCCTCCCGACCCACCGGGGTCGTCGCCGCCTGCGACGAGGTCGCCATCGGGGTCATCATCGCCGCCCGTCGTATGGGCATCTCGGTGCCCACCGAGCTGAGCGTCGTGGGCATCGACGGCCACGACTACGCCGAGATGTTCTCCCTCACCACGATCGAGCAGTTCCCGCAGACCCAGGGCGAGGAGGCCACGCGGATCCTCGTGTCGATGATCGAGGGCACGGGAGAGCCGGCCTGGCGCACCGAAGCCGACACCCGGCTCGTGGTGCGCGCCTCCACCGCTCCCCCGCGCTCCGCCTGAACAGAACGGGACCCCGGATGCCGCGGCATCCGGGGTCCCGTTCTGTTCAGCGATCAGTCGACCTGACGCGTGCTCCGTCGACGGGCCACGAGACCGAGCCCGAGCAGTGCCAGCGCGGCGAGGACTCCCGCACCCATCCAGGCGGTGTCGGCGCCGGTGGTCGCCAGCGCGCCCGATCCGGCGCCCTGGCCCTGCTGGCCCTGGCCGGCCTGCCCCTGACCGTCGCCCTGGCCCTGGCCCTGGCCCTGGCCGTCACCGGGGGTGCCGACGCCGTCGCCGGCCGCGGCCACCCGCACGGGGACGATGACGGCGGTGCCCGAGGGCTGCGCCGTCAGTCGCAGCTGGAGCGTCCCGGTGGCATCCGCCGGTACGCCCACGGTGACCGTGGCCGCGCCGTCGACGACCGCCACCGTCGCGGCCGAGGGAGCCGCCAGTGCCGACACGCGGGTGGAGGGAGCCGCGAGGGCCGAGACCGGGGTCGCCGCCGCCGCGGCGCCGAAGGAGGCGTCGAGGGTGGTGTTCGCCGGTGCGCCGAGGGAGGTGAGGTCGAGCTTCGACACCGTGACCGTCACGTCAGCACCGGGAGCGACCGGCTGCGTCGAACCCGAGACCTGCACCCCGCGGGCGGTAAAGTCCGGAGCCAGCCCCGGGTTCTCCTCGAGGTACGCGATCCAGGCATCCCGATCGATGAGACCGGAATCGCGGGTGTCCGTCCCCTGCGCGAAGACCGAGAAGCTGTCGCCACCGCCGAGCAGGAAGTTGAACGAGCCGACGCGGTAGCCCTTCGCCGGGTCGACGGCGACGCCGTCGATCCATACACCGGTGATGCGCTGGCCCGCCGGGAGCGAGGCGTCGTAGGTGTACCGGAGGTTCTCGGAGACGCCGAGCGAGAGGTTCGCTGCGTCCTTGCGCTTCGAGAAGTCGCCCCACTGCTGCTCGAGCACCTGCCGCAGCTGATCGCCGGTGAGCGTCGTGGTCCACAGGTTGTTCAGGAACGGCAGGACCGCGTTCGCCTCGGCGAGCGTGATGACGCCGTCCGCGCCGTACAGGAGCTCGTCGCGCAGACCACCCGGGTTGACGAAGGAGACCTCCGCACCGCCCCGGTCGGCGTCGTCGAGGGAATCGAGCAGCGCGTCGGCGACCAGGCCGCCCAGGGCCGACTGCTTCGTGCGGTCGCCCCGCGTGCCACCGGTGTAGACGCCGTCGACGTACGAGCCGCCACTGAAGGCCGTCGTGATGTCGGCCGACACCGAGCCGACGGGCTCGCGACCGACCACGTCGGCCTCGGCGCGCGCGGCCTTGACGATGCCGTCCACCTCCTTCACCCGCGGGTAGGTCGCGATGAGCGACGCGTCGAGCGCCGTGTTCGCCTCGGCGTCCTTGCCCGCGAGACGGGCCACGTTGCGGGCCGTGTAGTCGACCACGTCACCGGCGCTGTCGACGTCGAGCACGATCTGGCCGACGTTCTCGCCGTAGTTACCCGTCTGCACGATCGGACGGGTGCCCTCACCGCCCGGAATCGGAGCGTCCCACGCGTACAGCTGGTGCGTGTGGCCGGTGAAGATGGCATCCACCGAGGGCGAGGTCTCGTTCACGATCTTCGCGAACGGTCCCCCGGCCGCCACGGCCTGCTCGAGCGTCGTCGTCTTCTCGCCGGCGCCGGACCCCTCGTGGTACTGCGCCACGATGACGTCGACCTGGTCGTCGATCTCGGCGACCACGCGGTTGACCTCCGCCACGGGCTCGCGGAACTCGATGCCCTGGATGCCGCTGGGGGTGACCAGCGTCGGGGTCGACTCCGTGATGGCTCCGACGACGCCGACACGCACGCCGTCGACCTCGAAGATCGCGTACTCCGGCAGGAGCGGCTCGCCGTCCTTGAAGACGTTCGCGGCCAGGTAGGGGAAGTCGGCCCGGTCGGAGACGCGATCGGTCAGGTCGGTGGCGCCCTTGTCGAACTCGTGGTTGCCCGCGGCCGAGGCGGCCAGATCGAGCGCGTTCAGCACGTCGATCGTGGGCTCGTCCCCGAAGTACGACGAGGCGAACACCGACGCGCCGATGTTGTCGCCGTTCGAGATGAACAGCGAGTTGTCGTCGCCGTACTCGGCGCGCAGCTGTTCAACCGTCCCCGCGAACCGCACCGTGTTGGCGTCGATGCGACCGTGGAAGTCGTTGATGCCGACGAGGTTGACCTTCGTCGTGTCCTCCACCAGGTCGAGACCGACGATGACCGGGTCGTGGTCGCTGGAGCGGTACGGCGTCGTGTCGTAGAAGTTCAGCACGTTGTAGTTGAAGCGGCTGTACTCCAGGGCGAGGGCTTCCACCGCGTTGATGTTCCAGATGTCGGTTCCGGTCACCAGCTCCCGCGCCGACGGCGAGGCCAGCACGTGATCCAGGGAGCCCGACTGGCCGCTGAACGAGTACGAGTACTTGCCCGTGCCCGCCTCGAGCGGCTCGAAGCCGAACGAGCGGAGCTTCTCGATCGGGTCCTCCTGCGCGTAGGAGTTGAAGTCGCCGAGCAGGAACACGTCGTCGGTGCCGACGGCGGCCGAGCGGCTCTGTGCGAAGGCGCCGAGGGCCTCCGCCTGACGCACGCGGTCGCCGTTGAACGCGCCCTGGATGCCGTTCGCGTTGTCGCCCGTCGCTGCGGGACGACTGTCGCCCTTCGACTTGAAGTGGTTCACGATCGCGAGGATCTTGGCATCCGGAGCGTTCACCGGAGCGAAGGTCTGCGCGAGGGGCTGACGGGCATTGCGGAAGGCGGGGTCGTCGAGGATGACGCTCTCGCCCACCGGGGCGGCGACGGCCTTCTTGTAGATGAACGCCGTACGGATGACGTCCTCGGAGGCGGGCAGGGCTGCGGGCGACGGGACGAACGCCCACTGCTCCGAGCCCAGCGCCGCGTTGAGGGCACCGACGAGGGTCGACAGCGCCGCGTCGCGGTTCTTGCCGAACTTCGCGGAGTTCTCGATCTCCTCCAGCGAGACGACGTCGGCGCCGAGACCGTTGATGGCGGCGACGATCTTGTCCTGCTGGCGCTTCAGGTTGGCGTCGTCCGCCGCACCGCGCGGTCCGGGAGCCGGGCAGGTGTCCGCCGTGATCGGGTTGCCCTCGCGGTCGCGGTACACCGAGGTGCAGCCGACGCTGGCGGCGGTCGTGGTGAAGTAGTTGAGCACGTTGAAGCTCGAGATCTTCAGGTCACCGCCGACGGGAGCGGGCGATGCGGTGCGGGTGTTCGCGAAGGTCGCGGGCTGCACGTCCTGGGCGTTGGCGACCGTCAGTTGCTGGGTCGGCTGGAACTTCCAGGCGTTGTTGCGGTAGTCGAGGATGACCGGCCGGGTGAAGGTCACCGGGGCGCCCACACGGACCGGGTCCGTCAGCGACACGTACGGCAGTGCCGTGCCCTTGTTGGCGTCGCTGAGGAAGTTGATCGACGCACCGTCGTCCAGCACGACACCGCGGGCCTTGTTGTCGGCGACGGCCGCGACGTACTCGGGGGTGTCCGGGCGCGCGACGTCGGTCGGGGTGCGCAGCGGAGTGGTGCCGGCGGCGAGGCCGACCTCGGCGTACTGGTTGGTCGAGTAGGAGTTCGTGACGGTGAAGTCGCCCTGCGGGGCGAGCAACATCCCCTCGAAGCGCTCGCGCTCCTCATCGGTCTTCGGCCACGAGATCTTCGCGGGCAGCACGGCGGCGGCCTGCTCGGTGAGTACGCTCACCCCGGCTGCGTCGGCGGTGATCTGCGTCTGGCCCGAGAACTCCGTGGCCGTGCCCGTCACCTCGACGTGCTGACCGACGGCGACCTTGGCCGTCGCGGCCGAGCCGTAGACGAAGATCGCGTCGGAGGCCCGGTGCGCGGCGGTGTCGATCTCTCCCCCGGTGCCCGGGGTCTGGATGTAGAAGCCGTTGTAGCCCCCACTCGGGTACGCCGCCGTGACCACACCACGGGTGGTGACGGTCTGCCCGGCCAGGGGCGTGGTGGCCCCGGTGCCCTGGATCTCGCGGATCGGGACGACGCTGCCGGGGGTGACCGGGGGTGCCTGCGTCGGCGAGGTCGTCGGCGTGGCGGACGGCGAGCCGGACGGGTCGGGTGCGGGCGTCGTCGTGCCCGAGCCCTGCGGCGTCACCGTCGTGGTGGTCGTGAAGTCCTTCGAGTTGTCGTTCGAGTCGACGAAATCGGTGCGCACGAGCGCGTTCGGCGTGGTGTTGCCCCCGGTGACCGTGGCGGGCGCCGTCTCGAAGCTCACCGCGGAGCCGTACCCGAGGAAGTCGACGACGCGGGAGTCGGCGACGTCGCCCGCTGCCGGGGCGACCGGCTCGCCGACGTTGGCGAGAAGGAGCTGGCCGGTGGTTCCCGACGGCGTGATGTTGGTGCTCGTCAGATCGGCGGAGGGCAGGTCGGCCCCCGTCGTCCCGTTGCCGGGGAGCGCGATGAGGTAGTACCCGCCCGCGGCGATCGACCCGGTCAGCTTCTGAACGTTGCCGTTGCCGACGTTCTTCTCCGCGCGGTACTGCAGCGACCATCCGCTGAGGTCCTGCGCGGCGTCGCCGGCGTTGTACAGCTCCACGAACTTCTGGTTGAAGAACGCGTTGTTGCTCCCACCCTTCAGGTAGGCCTCGTTGATCACCACCTTCGAGCCGACGGCGGCCGAGGCCGGGAGGGGAACGAGCGCGGAACCGAGCAGGGCGACGCCGAGGGCGGCGCTCAGTGCGGTCGTGAAACGGCGTGCGGGCACGCGCGAAGCATCGGAAGGCATGGGTCTCCAAGGACCGACGTGCGCAGGGCGACATCGGAGGTGGGGGGATCGACGGGGGGTCTCAACGACCGTAAACGATCCGCATACCCTTCTCCCAGACTTCTTTATTTCGATCTGGTGAACATCGGTTCCTGCCCCGGTGAAACCGGGTCCCAGACGCTCCCCCGCTCCCCCGGGAACGACGAAGGCCCGGATGCCATCGGCATCCGGGCCTTCGTGTATCGCGGTGAGGCGACGGTGTGAAGCGTGATTACTTCAGGGTCACCGTGGCGCCGGCCTCCTCGAGGGCAGCCTTCGCCTTGTCGGCGGTCTCCTTGTTCGCGCCCTCGAGCACGGCCTTGGGAGCGCCATCGACGACGGCCTTGGCCTCGCCGAGGCCGAGCGAGGTGAGCTCGCGGACGACCTTGATGACCTGGATCTTCTTGTCGCCGGCGGCCTCGAGGACGACGTCGAACGAGTCCTTCTCCTCGACCTCTTCGGCGGGGGCACCACCGGCAGCGCCGGCAGCGGCCACGGCCACGGGGGCGGCGGCGGTGACGTCGAAGGTCTCCTCGAACGCCTTGACGAACTCGGACAGCTCGATGAGCGTGAGCTCCTTGAACGCGTCGAGCAGCTCTTCGGTGCTGAGCTTAGCCATGTTGTATCTCCTTGATCGGGTTAATCAGCCGGGCCGGGTCAGGCCGCGGTGTCCTGCTTCTCGCGCAGCGCGTCGACCGTGCGAACGGCCTTCGACGGAAGCGCCTGGAAGACGTATGCCGCCTTGGTCATCGTCGCCTTCATCGCACCGGCGAGCTTCGCCAGCAGGACTTCACGGCTCTCGAGATCGGCGAGCTTGTTGACCTCATCCGCGGACAGAGCGGCGCCATCGAAGTAGCCGCCCTTCACCACGAGCTGAGGGTTAGCCTTGGCGAAGGCACGCAGGCTCTTCGCGACGGCGACGGGGTCGCCGTGCACGAACGCGATGGCAGACGGGCCCTTGAGCTCGTCGTCCAGTCCCGTGACCCCCGCGTTAGCCGCGGCGATCTTGGTCAGCGTGTTCTTCACCACGGCGTAATCCGCGTCCTGACGGATGTCGTTGCGCAGCTGCTTGAGCTGTGCAACCGTCAGACCGCGGTACTCGGTCAGCAGAACGGCGGTCGAGCTCTCGAAGTTCTTCGTGAGCTCGGCGACCGATGCATCCTTCTGCGCCATGGCCACTCCTTGTGTGAACGAGGCGCTCCGCGATGGCGGGGCGCCGGCCGAAGACACCGGGGTCTGGGCAAAAAAGAAGAGCTCCGGCGCAGGCGCACGGAGCTCGAGAGAGTTTCGTTTACCTGCGTAGGTCCCCTGCTTCTCAGCAGACGCTTCGATCGACGTGCACGCACGCCGATGACCGACGGTCTTTGGCTTGGGCTCTACTGTACCCGACGCTCCCCCGCTTCGCGAATCCGGCCCGCGCCTTCTCCCGCCAGGTCACGTGACGTCGGCGAAACCACGCGCAAGGTCGTGTGTGCTCGACCACACCACGTGACCTCGCGAACGGAACACGGAGGGACGCCGCGCGCTCAATGCGCCGGCTCGACCCCGAAGGCGGCGAGGCGTGCCGCCAGAGCTTCAGGAGTGCCGATGTCGCGGAAGCCGCCCCGACAGACTTTCCAGCCCGTCGTCGCGCGAATCCAATCTTCGCGTCGCTTCTCCTCCAGCAGCACGAGGTCGGCGGACTTGTCGCCGCGGATCCTGGGATCCGTGTACTTCCCGGCACCGTCGAACTCCCAGAAGACCCGATGGTCCGGTAGCGCGAGGTCCGCGAAGTAGGTGGACCCCCGTGGCCCTGCCACCGGCACCTGGGGCTCGACGGCGTAGCCCAGACGGAGGAACTGCACTCGACTCACGCTCTCCCCGACAGACTCGGCGCGACCATCTGCGGACGCGATCACTCGCCGGGCTCGAACGATTCCCCGAGCCCCTGGCGTACGTTGGGCGCGTTCCGCCAGGCGATCACGCCACGCCTCCTGAGCAACCGGGTCGAAGGCGCGACCTTCGACCACCTCCCTTCGCACAGCCCCGTCCGCACAGGCGACCGCCGCCTCGAACGTGCTGGTCCTGGCCACGTCGAAAACCGTGCGATCCACGGACGTGCACAGGATGCCGTCTATTTCGACGACGTCTTCATCGTCCAGCCGGCCCCGATGACGGCGCAGGCCAGGTCTGCTCGACGCGCGACGGCCTCCTGCCAACGTCACCCGGATCGGTTCATTCACGAATCGATACAGAGGTAGATCGTGGAGCACCGCAGCCGACAGATGCGAGACAATCGCCGCTCCACCCCGCATCTGCTCGGCGGCCGCGACGACTCTCAGCCGGTGTTGCGCCGACGGGAGTAGCTCAGTGAATGGTGCGCGTGCGACGTAGGCGTCTCGTTGCAGACGCGCGAGCGCTCCCAGCCCGTTCGCCCGCCGGAGCTCGCTCGATGCGACGTCGCGGTCGACGAGTTGGGAGCGTGTGTAGATCGCGCGTCGGGCTTCCTTGATCGTGAGGTCGTTCGGCATCCTCCGACCCTGCCCATTTCCCGTCCACGCCGGCTCGTCGGCGCCTCGATCCGTGGTCAAAGGTCACGCTTCCTCCACTGGGGAGGAGCCGTCGAGCCCTTCTCCCGCGCCTCCCGCAGTCGCCCCCGCGTGACGCGGGCCCCATCCAGGCGCCGATGTCACGTGACCTCGACCACACCGCATCCCCTTGCGTGCGCCCCGGCCCAGGTCACGTGACCTGGCCGCGCACCACCCGACAGCCCCACCCCACATCACGTGACCTGGGCGAAGCCAAGCGCACCCCACCGGCAGAAGTAGAGGCGCGCGACCACGCCGCGTCAGGAGACCCGCGCCTCCGGCAGCAGGGCCCGCGTCATGCGCACGATGCGCGCGGGGGTGCGGGCACCGAGCCACACCGTGCACACGGGCGCCTCTCCGCACGCCCACTCGGCGCACCACGCGTGGATCGCCTGGGCCAGCCGCTCGCCGCGCGGGCGCAGCTCGCCGTCGAGCGTGCGGTCGAGCCAGGTCACGCGTGCGTCCGCCTCGATCGCTCCGACCTCGCGGGCGTCGTTCACCTCGACCAGCACGGTGACGTGCGCGGCGGGCGACAGCGCCGCGGCGATGCGCTGCATCTCGACGACGTTGCGCGCGTCGCCGCCCAGCAGCACGGCACCCTCGAGGTCGCACCACCGACCTCCGTCGGGGCGCCGAGGCGAGGTGGCATCCGTGGTCATGCGAACAACTTAGGTCACCCTTAGTTCCTCCACAAGACCCCGGATGCCGACGCGCCGCCCCTCCGATGCGTTCCACGGCCGGACGGGGTTAGGGTCGAACGCATGTCCCCCGAGCTCGTCGCCTCCCGCAGCGCCGACCTCGACGCCCGGATCGTCGCCGACTCGCGCGACCGCGTCGCGTGGATCCGTGCGCGCTCGCGCGGCATCACCGCCACCGACGTGGCCGCCCTGACGAGCGCGAACGCGATCTCGAGAGCGGCGGATGCCAAGCTCATGGGGTCGAACTTCTCGGGCAACGCCTTCACGGCTCACGGTCGTCGGCGCGAGCCCGAGATCGCGGCGTGGGTGGCGGCGACCCACGGCATCCGTCCGTCCTCGGCGCTGTACCACGCGGTCGTTGAGAAGCGTCATCTCGCGACCCCCGACGGCGTCGTGGTCGACGGCGAGGGGCGCATCGTGCTCGCCGAGATCAAGACCACCAACAAGGCGTGGCGCTCGATCCCCAAGACGTATATGCGCCAGATCTGGTGGCAGCAGCACGTGCTGGGTGCCGAGCGCACCCTCGTCGCCTGGGAGCAGCACGACGGCTTCGTGCCGATGCACGACGAGCCGCGCTGCCAGTGGATCGACCGCGACGAACGGGAGATCGCGAAGCTCGTGGGCCTGGCGACCTCCCTCATCGACGAGCTCTACCGCCGCACCATGGAGGCGCGGCGACCGGCCCCGGCGCGACCGGAGCCCACGGACAGGTATCGCGCCCTCGCGCTCCTCGATTAATAGTTGACGCAAGTCAATCAACAGGCGTATGGTTGACACCAGTCAACTAATCGCGCCACCGTCGTCGCGGCATCCGTCCCCCTTTCCGTGGAGCTCCGCATGACAGCCACTTCCTCTGACGCGCCCGCCCAGCGGCGCGTCCTGCCGGCCCTGATCGGTCTGCTGCTCGGCACCTTCGTGTCGATGCTCGCCTCGACCGTCGTCTCGACCTCGCTGCCGGTCATCGTGCACGACCTGTCCGGCGACCAGAACGCCTACACCTGGGTCATCACGGCGACCCTGCTCACCACCGCGATCTCGACGCCCATCTGGGGCAAGCTCGCCGACCTGTTCAACCGCAAGGTGCTCATCCAGATCGCCATCGCGGTCTTCGTGCTCGCCACGGCCGCTGCCGGTTTCTCGCAGGACACGAACATGCTGATCGCCTTCCGCGCGATCCAGGGCCTCGGCGCGGGCGGTCTCGCGGCCCTCAGCCAGGTCATCATGGCCGACATCATCAGCCCCCGCGAGCGCGGCCGGTACATGGGTCTGTTCGGCGCGGTCATGGCCGTCGCAACCGTCGGCGGCCCGCTGCTCGGCGGCGTCATCACCGACGCGTTCGGCTGGCGCTGGAACTTCTTCGTCGCCCTCCCCTTCGCCGTCGCGGCCCTGCTCATCCAGCAGCGCACCCTGCATCTGCCGGCCCGTGCGAAGCGGAAGGTCAAGATCGACTACGTCGGCATCGTCCTGCTGTCGGCCGCGGTGTCGCTGCTGCTCATCTGGGTGACCAACGCCGGCAGCAGCTTCGAGTGGGCCAGCACCGAGACCCTCCTCATGGTCGGTGGCGCGGTCATCGCCGCAGGCCTGTTCGTCGTGGTCGAACTGCGCTCCTCAGAGCCCCTCGTCCCGCTGACGCTGTTCCGGGATGCCACCTTCACCCTCGCCACGATCGCGTCGATCGCGACGGGTCTGGCGATGTTCGGCACCTCGGTGTTCCTCAGCCAGTACATGCAGATGGCCCGCGGCGCCACACCCACCGAGGCGGGCATCATGACGATCCCGATGATCGGCGGCCTGCTGGTCTCCTCGATCGTCGTCGGTGCGCTCATCTCCCGCTTCGGCCACTGGAAGCCGTTCCTCATCGCCGGCGGCGTGCTGCTGATCGCGGGATCGTTCCTGCTGTCGACCATCCACTACGACACGAACTTCACCCTCGTCTCGCTCTACATGGCCCTCCTCGGCGCGGGCGTCGGCATGACGATGCAGAACCTCGTCCTCGTCGTGCAGAACACCGCCAACCCCACGCAGATGGGCGCGGCGAGCTCCGGCGTCACCTTCTTCCGCAGCCTCGGCGGCACGATCGGCGTCTCGGTCATGGGTGCGGCCCTCGCGAGCATGGCGACGAGCCTGTTCACCGACCGCGCCGCCGATCTCAAGGCCGCCATCATGGGCCTCGGCGCAGACGGCGCGGCGGTCGCGCAGAGCCTGCAGTCGGGCGCCATCCCGCAGGTCTCGACGCTGCCCGAGAGCGTCCGCGTCATCGTCGAGGACATCTACGCCCAGTCGATCGCGCACTCGTTCCTCATCGCGGTGCCCGTCGCCGTCGTGAGCCTCATCGCGATCCTGTTCCTGCCGAACCGTCCGCTCACCCGCATGACGACGACCGAACGCGTCGCTGCGAGCGAGGCCGACCTCGCCACCGTGTCGGTGCCGGAGGCGATGGCGACCCTCTCGGCGACCGGGACGGTCCCGATCCAGGATGCCGCCGGCTCCCGTCGTTCGCACCGCGAGGGCGGGATGGGAGAATGATCGATGTGAGCGAACAGAGCGAAGAGCGCCAAGAGGCCGTGCAGGCCCTGGAGTCGTCGTTCTCGGAGCTCATGACCGTGTTCCGCCGCTTCGTCTCCGAAGCGGCGGAACGGGTGAGCCCGGGGATGCTCCCGGCCACGTTCAAGGCGCTGTCGGTGGTGAGCCGCTTCGGCCCCCTCACCCTGTCGGCCCTCGCTGAGCGCCTCGCGGCCGACAAGGGGTTCCTCAGCCGCGCGATCAGCGAGCTGGAAGACCTGGGCCTGGTCACCCGCACTCCCGATCCGAACGACGGACGCTCGCGTCTGATCACGGTCACCGAGCTCGGGCACGCGCGTCTCGCCGACGCGCGCGCCCCGCACGAGAGCCGGCTCTACGACGCGATGGCCGACTGGTCGATCGACGACATCCGGCACCTCTCGACGCTCCTGCACGCTCTCGCAGTCGGCGAGGTCCCCGCCCGCGGCTGACCCGGCTTCGCGACACGGTGACGGGGGTGTAACACCGTCGAGACAATGTCGCGATTGACT
Source organism: Microbacterium sp. PRF11 (assembly GCF_031844085.1). Classification (NCBI taxonomy): domain Bacteria; kingdom Bacillati; phylum Actinomycetota; class Actinomycetes; order Micrococcales; family Microbacteriaceae; genus Microbacterium; species Microbacterium sp. PRF11. The sequence continues at coordinate 266,565 of NZ_JAUZUP010000003.1, read as the reverse complement.
GAGGGGGTCGCGGCGGAGCCGCCGCCGATGTCGACGCACCGGAGAGAGAGCGCCCGATGAGATTCCGATCGACGCGTCCCGAGACCGCCCTCGCGCCCGCTCCCGCGGTGCCCGACACGATGACGGCGATCGTGCTCGACGCCCCGGGCGCCGCCGATCTGCTCCGGGTCGCAGACGTGCCCGTGCCGAGCCCCGTGCTCAGCGAGGTCCTCGTCCGGGTCGTCGCCGCCGGCATCAACCCGATCGACGCGAAGACCCGCGCCGGGCGCGGGATGTCGGCGGCGATCGGGGCCTGGCCCGCCGTGCTCGGATTCGACGTGAGCGGTGTCGTGGTTCGCGCACCCTTCGACGCGCACCCCTTCCCCGTCGGCACGGAGGTGTACGGCATGGTGGCGGTGCCGCGAACGCCGGGCTCGTACGCCGAATACGCGGTCGTCCCGACCCTCTCGCTCGCCCGCAAGCCCGCTTCGCTGTCGCACGCCGAGGCCGCGGGCGTTCCGCTCGCCGCGCTCACCGCGTGGGGGCTGGTCGTCGAGACGGCGCTCGCCCACCAGGGCCAGCGCATCCTCATCCATGCCGGAAGCGGTGGGGTGGGCCACTTCGCCGTGCAGTTCGCGGCGTACTTCGGGGCTCACGTGATCGCCACCGGCTCCGCACGCAACTCCGACTGGCTGCGCGATCTGGGCGCCGCCGAGGTCGTGGACTACACCGCCACCCGCTTCGAGGACGTCGTCGACGACGTCGACGTGGTGATCGACCTGATCGGCAACGTCTCCGACGACACCGGGACGCGATCGCTCGAGGTTCTGCGTCCCGGCGGTCTGCTGATCGAGGTGCCCACCGGCGCGTGGCCCGGTTTCCGCGAGGCGGCGGCGGCACGCGGCATCCGGAGCACCGATTACAAGACGATCCCCGATGGTGGCGCGCTCACGACGATCTCCCGCCTGCTCGACTCCGGCGCGGTGCGCGTCTACGTGGATCGCGTCTTCGACCTCGCCGACGCCGGCGCCGCCCACGCGGAGCTGGAGCGCGGACACACGCGGGGCAAGATCGTGCTGCGCGTCAGCGAGGACTGACCCTCGTCAGGCTGCGGCGAGGCGTCGGCGCCCCTCGTCGACGACTTCGTCGGCGACCTCGTCGAGCAGCGGAGAGGTGAGGTTCCACTGCTGCCAGAACAGCGGGACGTCGACCGCGTCCGCCCCGATGTGCACGAGATCCCCCGAGGCGAGACCCTCGGCGGACTGGAAGCCGGGGAGCAACCCCCACCCGAGGCCGAGGCCGATCGCCGTGGCGAAATCCTGGGATGCCGGGACACGGTGGCGGGGTGGCACCGCCGGTGAGACTCCGCGCCGCGCGAGCCACTGCGTCTGCAGGTCGTCGCGGCGGTCGAAGTCGACGAGCGGTGCCGCCGCGAGCGCCTCCGCATCGACGCCCCGCGGGAACCAGCGCGCCGCGAACGCCGTCGTCGCCACCGGTTCGTAGCGCAGGATGCCGAGGCGACGCACGCGGCACCCCGCCACCGGCGTCTCGCGCGAGGTGACGGCCGCCATCACGGTGCCCGATTCGAGCAGCCCCGCGGTGAAGTCCTGGTCGTCGCGGTGCAGGTCGAACACCACCGCGCGGCGCGTGGCGACCCGAGCCAACGGCGGCAGGAACCACGTCGCGAGGGAGTCCGCGTTCACGGCGAGCGGGACGGATGCCACGGCCCCGCCCTCCGCGCCGATCGAGGCGAGAGCGTCGTGCTCGAGCAGCGCGAGCTGACGCGCGAGGCGCACGACCGCGCCGCCCGCTTCCGTCGCGGTGACGGGCTTGCTGCGCACGAGCACCACCCGCCCGAGTTGGTCCTCGAGCGCCCGGATGCGCTGACTGACCGCGGACGGGGTGATGTGCAGACGGCGGGCGGCGGCATCCAGAGTTCCCTCCTCGACCACGACGGCGAGGGTGCGGGCGAGATCGAAAGGGATCGACATGAAGCAATGCTAATGGTCCTGCAGAATCCTGAGCTGGTCTACAGGTGGTCGTCCACCTACTCTCGACCTCGTGCTCCCCTCCCTGCTCGCCGGCCTCGGCCTCGGCTTCTCGCTCATCGTCGCCATCGGCGCGCAGAACCTCTTCGTCCTGCGGCAGGGCATCCGCCGGGAGCACCTGCTCGCCGTCGTCGCGGTGTGCGCCCTGTCGGACGCGGTCCTGATCCTGCTCGGGGTCTCGGGCATCGGCCTCGTCCTCCAGGCGGTGCCGTGGCTCATCATCGTCGTCCGGTGGGCCGGGGCCGCGTTCCTCGTGGGCTACGGCCTGCTCGCCGCGCGGCGGGCCCTGCGACCGAGCGGCGCGACGCTGCATCTCGACGCCCCGGCGTCCGCCCCCGCCACCCCCGCCGGGAGCGCGACGGTGCTGACCCGTCCCGCACGCACGACGCTCACCGCCACCGTGCTCACCTGCCTCGCCCTCACGTGGCTCAACCCGCACGTCTACCTCGACACCGTGTTCCTGCTCGGCTCGGTCGCCTCGACGCACGGGGACGGCCGGTGGGCGTTCGCGATCGGGGCGTGCGCGGCGAGCCTGGTGTGGTTCTCGGCCCTCGGCTACGGCGCTCGGTACCTCGGTCGTTGGCTCGACACCCCGCGAGCCTGGCGCCTCCTCGACGCCGTCATCGCCGTGGTGATGTTCGCGCTCGCGATCTCACTCGTCCTCCCCCACTGACCCGCGAAGCCGGAGCCGCCGTGCGTGCAGCAGAATGGCCCGATGCGAACGGTGACGATGACAGTGACGGGGCGCGTCCAGGGGGTCGGCTTCCGGTACTCCCTGCGCGCTGAGGCAGAGCGTCTCGGCGTGAGCGGCTGGGTGCGCAATCGTCGGGACGGGTCGGTCGACGCGTTACTCACGGGCGACCCCGACGCCGTCGAGGCGGTGATCTCGTGGGCGCACGACGGGCCGAGCGGAGCCCGGGTCGACGACGTCGACGTGATCGAGGGCGCCGGGGAGGCGGCATCCGGATTCGAGATCCGCGCCACGGCCTGAGTCAGACCCCGAGGCCCGCCTTCAGCTCGGCGAGGACGTCGACGGCGTCGTCGAAGCGCGACAGCGCGGCCGACTGACCCGCCCACAGCGATACCAGGTCGCCGTCGCCGCGCGCGGTCGCTGCGGCACGGAACACCCCGGTCAGCCAGTTCTGCGCCGGGAACGGGGCGATCATCCCCGAGGCCTCGAGCTCCCGCATCGCCCGGTTCGGGATGCCGCGCGCCAACCGCCCGCTCATCGCCCGGGTCAGGACGGTCTCGGTGTCGGCAGACCCCGCGATCGCCTCGCGGTGCGCGGCGGTAGCCGCCGACTGTCGGGTGCGCAGGAACGCCGTGCCCACCTGCACGCCCTCGGCACCGAGGGCGAGAGCGGCGGCGACGCCCCGTCGATCGGCGATGCCGCCCGCCGCGATGACGGGGACCTCGACCGCGTCGACCACCTGCGGCACGAGGGCGAACGTGCCCACGAGCGAGGCGGTCGCCTCGCGCAGGAACGACACCCGGTGCCCTCCCGCCTCCGAACCCGTGGCGACCACGGCGTCGACCCCCGCCGTCTCGAGGGCGACGGCCTCGGCGACCGAGGTGGCGGTGCCGATCACACGGATGCCGCGGTCCCTCGCGGCGGCGAGGGTGTCGGCATCCGGGACGCCGAACACGACGCTCAGGACGTCGGGGCGCGCCTCCAGCACGGCCTCGAGTTGCTCGCCGATCGGCGGGAGGAACGACGCCGGCCGAGTCGGCACCTCGACGCCGGCCGCCGCGAACAGCGGAGCCGCGGCGTCGAGGAACGGCTGCACGTCGAGGTCGGCGGGGCGCACCTCGTCGCCGCGCGGCAGCCACAGGTTCACCGCGACGGGCCGGTTCGTGGCGGCGCGCAGCTGCGACACGGTGTCGTGGATCCGCTCGGGGCCGTACCCGTAGAGGCCGAACGAGCCCAGGCCCCCGCCGTCGCTGACCGCGGCGGTCAGAGCGACCGACGACAGCCCGCCGAAGGGGCCGAGGACGATGGGGACGTCGATGCCGAACAGGGTCTCGAGGCGGCTCATGCCTCGACGCTACTCCGCGACGAGGAGGAGTTACGCGGCGTCGGGGCCGTCGAGCGGACGCAGCAGACGGTTGAGGAAGCGCTGCGTGCGCTCCTTCTTCGGCTGGCGGAGCAGCTCGGACGGCGCACCGCGTTCGACGATCACTCCCTCGTCGAAGAACAGCACCTCGTCGGCGACCTCTCGCGCGAAGCCGAGCTCGTGCGTGACGATGACCATCGTCCAACCCTCGTTCGCGAGTTCGCGCAGCACCGTCAGGACTTCGCCCACGAGTTCGGGGTCGAGGGCGCTCGTCGGCTCGTCGAAGAGGAGGAGGGAGGGCTGCAGGGCCAGGGCGCGGACAATGCCGACACGCTGCTGCTGGCCTCCCGACAGCTCGGAAGGGTAGGCGTCGCGCTTCTCCGACAGACCGACGCGGGCGAGGAGCTGCTCCGCGCGAGCGACGGCTTCGGCCTTGGGTATGCCGTGCGCCTGGACGGGCCCCTCGATCACGTTCTGGATCACCGTGAGGTGCGGGAAGAGGTTGTGGTGCTGGAACACCATTGCGGAACGGTCCCGGAGGGCCGTGCGATCGGCCTTCGACACCTTCGCGCCGAAGTCCACGACCGGGCCGCTCTCGAACGCCACGACACCGGCATCCGGGGTCTCCAGCCCATTGAGGCAGCGCAGCACGGTCGTCTTGCCGGAGCCGGAGGGGCCGATGAGCACGAGCACGTCACCGCGGTTCACCTCGAGGTCGACGCCGTCGAGCACGCGATTGGTGCCGAAGCTCTTCTCGAGTCCGGTGACCTTGAGCAGCGGGGAGTCAGTGCGCGACATGGCGGTCCAGCCTCTTTTCCAGGGCGTTCTGGCCGAACGACAGCACTAGGCAGAACAACCAGTAGATGAGCGCGGCCTCGAGGTATACGGCCATGAACTCGTACGAGAACGCCGCGATCGCCTGCGCCTGGCGGAAGAGCTCGGTGACGAGGATGAGGGATGCCAGCGAGCTGTCCTTCACGAGCGAGATGAACGTGTTCGACAGCGGCGGCACCGAGACGCGCGCGGCCTGCGGAAGCACGATGCGCGTGAGCGTCTTGCGGGGAGACAGACCCACCGTGTGCGCCGCCTCCCACTGGCCGCGCGGAACCGACAGGATCGCCGCGCGGATGACCTCGGCCGCGTATCCGCCCACGTTCAACGAGAACGCGATCACCGCGGCGGGGAAGGGGTCGATCGTGAGCCCCAGCGAGGGCAGACCGTAGAAGATCACGAACAGCTGCACCAGCAGGGGCGTGCCGCGGATGACCGAGATGTAGAACCGGGCGATCCCCGACAGCACCACGTTCGGCGACAGGCGCAGCAGCGCCATGAAGAGGGCGATGACGAGCCCGATCGCGAAGGACGCCAGCGACAGCGGGATGGTGCCCGTCAATCCGGCCAGCAGCATCGGCCAGAACGAATCGAGCAGCAGCGTCCACAGGTCGTTCATGGGCCTCCTTTCTCACGCGGGCGCGGATCGTCCGCTTCCCACGCTACGGGCGGGAAGCGGACGATCCGCGGGGGTTTACAGTTCGCTCTTACTGCGTGACGTCGGCGCCGAAGTACTTCTGGCTGATCTCGGCGAGGGTGCCGTCGGCGCGGAGCTCCTCGAGGGCGCCGTCGACGGCCTCGGCGAGCTGGTCCTTGCCCTTCTTGAACGCGAAAGCGCTCTCGGAGGTGTCCTCGGTCTCGGCCGCGATCTTCAGGCCCGTCGGGCTGTTCGTCTTCTCGTAGTCGAGGTACGTGAGCTGGTCGTTCACCGTGGCATCCACGCGGCCCTGCTTGAGCAGAGCGACGGCCTGGGCCCAGCCCTCGACGGCCTCGACCTGGGCGCCGCTGGAGGTGGCGAGCTCGTACCAGTTGCTGGTGAGGGACTGCGCGGTGGTCTTGCCCGACAGGTCGGCGAAGCTCGAGATCGCGTTGTCGTCCTCGGTGGTCACGATGACCCCGCGCGAGACGGTGTACGGCGAGCTGAAGGTGTACTTCTCCTCGCGCTCGGGGTTGATCGACACCTGGTTGGCGATGACGTCGAATCGACCTGCATCCAGGCCCGCGAAGATCGCGTCCCACTGGGTCTCCTGGAACGTGACCTGCAGGCCGAGCTTGTCGGCGACGGCCTTGGCGATCTCGACGTCGAAGCCGGTCAGCTCCCCCGCGCCCTCGTGGTACGAGAAGGGGCGGTAGGTGCCCTCGGTGGCGACGGTGAGGGTGCCGCCCGTGACAAGCCCGTACTCCGCTCCGGCGTCGGAGTTCGTCGAGGTGGAGCCGCCGCTGCAGGCGGTCAGCGCGAGGGCGCTCAGGCCCAGGGTGGCGGCGAGGACGGTCAGGCGACGGGGCATAGCTGTTCCAGACATGTGATGGGGACGGTGAGGGGGGGGGTACGCGGTGCAGGCGTACCCTCCAGGAGAACACGAGCGGGCGTCCGACTCTTCCCGGATGACGCCGTGTTGCACGATCGTGCAGCCGCGCGGACGCCGAGAACGCGAAAGCCCCGCCGGCACGAGGCGCGGCGGGGCTTCCGGTGACGAACGTCAGACGATGGCGTTCACGTCCAGCGGGATGCCGGGACCGAAGGTGGTCGAGACGGCGCCCTTCTGGATGTAGCGGCCCTTCGAGCTGGAGGGCTTGAGGCGGACGATCTCCTCGAGAGCGGCCTTGAGGTTCTCGTCGAGCTGCTCGGCCGAGAACGACGCCTTGCCGACCACGAAGTGGACGTTGGCGTGCTTGTCGACGCGGAACTCGATCTTTCCGCCCTTGATCTCCTCGACGGCCTTGGCCGGGTTGGGGGTCACGGTGCCGGTCTTGGGGTTCGGCATAAGGCCGCGGGGTCCGAGGACCTTACCGAGGCGACCGACCTGGCCCATGAGCTCGGGCGTGGCGACGGCCGCGTCGAACGCGGTGTAGCCGGCGGCGACCTTCTCGATGAGGTCGGTGCCACCGACCTCGTCGGCGCCGGCGGCGAGGGCCGCCTCGGCCGCGGGGCCGTTGGCGAAGACGATGACGCGCGCGGTCTTACCCGTGCCGTGGGGCAGGATGACCGTGCCGCGGACCATCTGGTCGGCCTTGCGGGGGTCGACCGAGAGCTTCAGCGCGACCTCGACGGTCGAGTCGAACTTCTTCGAGCCGGTCTCCTTCGCGAGCGCGACGGCGTCGGTCGGGGTGTAGTACGTGTCGGGCGCGATCTTCTCGGCGGCGGCCCGGAATGCCTTGGACTTGGTAGCCATGTTCTTCTCCCCTTAGTCCTCGACCGTGATGCCCATGGAGCGGGCGGTGCCGGCGATGATCTTGGCCGCGGCCTCGATGTCGTTGGCGTTCAGGTCGGGCTGCTTGGTCGTCGCGATCTCGCGCACCTGATCCTTGGTGAGCTTGCCCACCTTGGTCGTGTGCGGGGTGGGCGAGCCCTTCTGCAGGCCGGCGGCCTTCTTGATGAGCTCGGCGGCCGGGGGCGTCTTCAGGATGAACGTGAAGCTGCGGTCCTCGTACACCGTGATCTCGACGGGGATCACGTTGCCGCGCTGCGACTCGGTCGCGGCGTTGTAGGCCTTGCAGAACTCCATGATGTTGACGCCGTGCTGACCGAGCGCCGGGCCGATCGGCGGCGCCGGGTTGGCAGCACCGGCGTTGATCTGGAGCTTGATCAGGCCGGTCACCTTCTTCTTGGGTGCCATGTCCTCTTCCTTTCCTCGAGCACGAGCGGACACCCGTGCTCTCCCGCGCACCCGGCGTCTCCGGGCAGCGGTCGTGACGCGCCGAAGCACGCAACCTCCTCATCATACGCGACGGCCGGCGTTCCGGCATCCGCTGCTCTCCCCGACCGTTCCGGGCTCCCTCGCTCGGGGCCCTGCGCGCGGGTTGCGCTCGCGATCACCGCGATAGCCGCGTCACACCTATAAACGCGGTTCGGGCGTGTAAACGCGGACACGCCGTGTTTATACGCCCGAGGAGCGTTTATGCGTCGGGGGGGGGCGGCGGTTGTCCACAGCCCCGGAACGAGCCGCGTTCGGACCTGGCACCCTCGCCGCATGCAAACCTCTCCGAAAGCGCTGCGCGCGTCGCCGACACCCCTGCTGCGTGTCTCGACCATGCCGCGGTCCGGGCCTCGACTCGCTCGGGACGCATCGTTGGTACGCGTCCGCGCGGGGATCTACACTCCTCGCGCCGCGTGGGAGGGCCTACCGCCGTGGGATCGCTATCTCGTCCGCGTGCACGCCTTCGCCCTGACGAGACCGGATGCCATGTTCTCCCACGAATCCGCCGCCGCGCTCCTTGGACTCCCCGTTTTCGGCCACCCACGCTCCATCCACATCTTCGACACGCGACGCTCCCGGTCGGTGACCTATAGCGATATCACCGCTCACACCAGTGCGGATGCGCGGCCCGCGTGCGAGGTCGCCGGCATCCGCATCACTGCCGTTGAAGACGTCGTCGTCGACCTCGCCCGGGTCCTCCCGCCCGCGTTCGGACTCGCCGTCGCCGACGCCGCACTGCGCATGTACGGCCTCGACCGTCAGAGGCTGTGGGACCGCGCTGCGGGGCAGCGGAACGCCTTCGGGCTGCGGCGCGCGGAATCGACGTTGACGCGTGCCACCCCGCTCGCCGAGTCCCCAGGTGAGTCCATCAGCAGGGCGGTCATCGACTGGTGCGGCTTCCCCGCCCCCGCTCTGCAGACCGAGCACAGGCTCGAGGGACGGACCTTTCGATCGGACTTCTGCTGGCCGGAGCAGCGCATCATCGGCGAGGCCGACGGGTGGGTGAAGTACAGCGCCACAGACGCGGCCGCTGCGGCCGAGGCTGTCCGTGCGGAGAAGCGGCGCGAGGACGCACTTCGACGGGGAGGGTGGCGGATCGCCCGGTGGGACTACGCGGGGGCCCTCGGCGCGGACGGCTTGCGGTCGGCACTCATCGCCGCGGGCCTGCGGCCGGTGCGCTGGCCGGACCTCACCGCCCTGGCATCCCTCAACCGGAATAGCCGCTCGAGGTGAGGGCGCATAAACGCGATCCGTGCGCGCAAACGCGGTCACACCGTGTTTTTGCGCGTCGATCGCGTTTATGCGCCCGCCCACACCACGCCCGCCGAACGCGAGGGGCGTCAGATCATCTTGGTGACCTGGTCGAACGACAGCTCGACGGGGGTCTCGCGCTCGAAGAGCGACACGAGCACGGTGAGCTTGCCGCTCTCGGGCTTGATCTCGCTGATCGTGCCGGGCAGGCCCGCGAACGAACCTTCCTTGATGGTGATGGTCTCGCCGGCTTCGAAGTCGACCTCGGCGGGGATGACGCGCTGCGCGGTGGGGGCGCCCTTGGCGGCACCGGCCTTGGCGGGCGCGGACTCCTTGACCTCGACGAGGCTCTTGAGCATGTTGAACGCCTCTTCGAAGCGCAGCGGCGTGGGGTTGTGGGCGTTGCCCACGAAGCCGGTGACGCCGGGCGTGTGACGCACGACCGACCAGGTGTCCTCGTTGAGGTCCATGCGCACCAGCACGTAGCCGGGGATGCGCACGCGGTTGACCATCTTGCGCTGGCCGTTCTTGATCTCGACGACGTCCTCCATGGGGACCTCGACCTGGTAGATGTCGTCCTCGACCTCGAGCGTCGACTTGCGCTGCTCGATGTTGGCCTTCACCTTGCGCTCGAAGCCGGCGTAGGAGTGGATGACGTACCACTTGCCGGGGAGCATCCGCAGCTCGGTGCGGAACGTCTCGTACGGGTCGGCGTCCTCGTCGATGTCGTCGTCGCCCGCGGCGTCGGCGGGCGACTCGCCGGCCTCCACCTCGTCGACCACGCCGGCGGCGGCGGAGACCTCGTCGACGAAGTCCTCGTCGAGCACGGGAGCGTCGGGCTCGCCGTTGACGTCGGGACCGTCGTAGGGGGTGACCTCGTCTTCGGCCTCGGCGGCCTCTTCGGCCTGCTCCTCGGCGAGGGAGTCGTTCAGGACCTCGGCAGCGGCCTCGGCCTCGCTGGTCTCGTCGATCTCGAGAGCGTCGTTCACGATCGCGTCCGCCTCCGGGTCGGTGATGTCGATGTCGCCCAGGTCGGCGTCGTCGGTGTCGGTCTCGTCGTCGACGATGTGGACGGCGGAGTGCTCGGCCGAGTCGGAGGCGCGCTCCTGCGAGGCGAGCACGTTGCCCTCTTGGGCTTCGTCGTCCTCGCTGGACTGCTCGGCGGCCGTCGCCCAATCGGCGTCGTCGACATATCTTTCAGACACTGTGATCTCTTCCGTTCAAAGGCGGCCGCTCTTGGCGCCGCTCGTCCGCACAGACGCCGGTCAGGCGCCGGCGGTACCGGGGACGCCGAAGACGGCGGTGGTGATCCACACGAACAGCACGTCGAGGCCGTAGACGATCGCCATCATGACGACGACGAAACCGAGGACCACGGCGGTGAACTTCAGCAGCTCCTGCCGCGTCGGCGTGACAACCTTGCGGAGTTCTGCGAAGACCTGGCGGATGAACAGAGCGATCCGCGCGAAGAAGTTGAGCTTCTTCTCACGGGGAGCGCCGCGCTCGGCGACGATCTCGCCCTTCGCCTCGTCCTGCGTCATCGAACCACCTTGGTCTGTGTCTGTGCCAGCGTGCGCTGTGCGCAGGGCGGACAGGAATCGAACCTGCAACCTGCGGTTTTGGAGACCGCTGCTCTGCCAATTGAGCTACCGCCCTAAAATCCCGAGGGATCCAGGATTCGAGACCGGCACGCTTTCGCCTGGAATCTCACGGGGGAGGATGCCGCGCACCCGAAGGCACAGCGAAAGAATGCAGATTTCGACTGCACTACCCAGTCTATGTCATGTCCCCCGGCGAGGCGAACCGGGCCGGGGGACGGACACGGATCAGACGGTGCGGATGAGCTTCTTGTTCACGAATTCATCGGCCGCGAGCAGCCCGAGCTCGCGCGAGGTGCCGCTGCGCTTGACGCCGCCGAACGGCAGCTCGGGCGAGTCGGCCAGCACGACGTTGACGTAGACCATCCCGGCCTCGAGGCGGTCGGCCACGCGCTGAGCCTGCTCGGCATCCGTGGTGAAGACGTAGGACCCGAGACCGTAGCCGGTGTCGTTCGCGAGGGCGACGGCCTCGTCCTCGCTCGAGACGCGGTAGACGGTGCCGACGGGGCCGAAGAACTCCTCGCCGTACGCGTCCATGTCGCTCGTGACGCCCGTGAGGACCGTGCCCGGGTAGAACGCGCCGTCGCGGGTCCCCCCGACCTCCACGGTGGCGCCCTGAGCGACCGCGCGCTGCACCTGCTCGTCGAGGCGCTGGGCGGCAGCGAGCGAGGACAGCGGGCCCAGCACGGTGTCGTCGGCGAAGGGGTCGCCGACCTTGGCCTCGCCCAGCGCGGCGGCGAACTTCTCGAGGAAGGCGTCGTACAGCTCGTCGATGACGATGAAGCGCTTCGCGCCGTTGCACGACTGCCCGTTGTTGTCGAGGCGCGCGTCCACCGCCGCCTGCACCGCGGCATCCAGGTCGTCCGTCGACAGCAGGATGAACGGGTCGGATCCGCCGAGCTCGAGCGCGACCTTCTTGAGGTTGCGACCGGCGATCTCGGCCACAGCCGCCCCGGCCCGCTCGGAGCCCGTCACCGACACGCCCTGCACGCGGCGGTCGGCGATGATGGTCGCCGCCTGGTCGTTGGTGGCGCGGATGTTCACGTACGCCCCCTCGGGCAGGCCCGCGTCGCGGTAGATCGCCTGCAGCGCCTCCGCCGACTCCGGGCACTGGGGCGCGTGCTTGAGCAGGATCGTGTTGCCGACCGCGAGGTTCGGGGCGGCGAAACGGGCGACCTGGTAGTACGGGAAGTTCCACGGCATGATGCCCAGCAGCACCCCCAGCGGCGAGCGGCGGACCACGGCCGTTCCTTCGCCCAGGATCTCGAGCGGGCTGTCGCCGGTGATCTTGTCGATGTTGTCGGCGTAGTACTCGGTGATGTCGGCGGCGAAGTCGACCTCGCCCAGCGCCGCTTCGAGGGGCTTGCCCATCTCGCGGACGATGATGGCGGCGAGCTCGTCCCGACGCTCGCGGTGGAGTTGCGCGACCTGGCGCAGTCCCTCGGCCCGCTGGGCCGGGGCCGTGCGCGACCAGACGCGGTATCCGTCATGGGCGGACGCGATCGCGGCCTCGACCCCGGAGTCGCTCAGCGTGTCGTACTCGGCGAGGGTCTCACCGGTGGCGGGATTGACGACGGCGTAGTCGCTCATGGTGCTCCTATTCGTTTCGTGGTCAGGACGTGACGCGGCGGCGGCGTGCGCTGGCGGGGGCTTCTCGACCCAGCGTCTCACCCCGGAAGAACCCGGGGCTCGCGATGCGCTGGGCGATCATGAGCACGACCCCGACCACGATGATCACGACCGTGATCACGAACACGAGGCCGACGCCGCCGATCTCGGATCCCGAACCGTAGTCGGGGCTCGCGCTGTCGATCAGGGTGGTGACGAACAGCACGGCGAGGATCACCCCGCCGATGAGGGGGGCCAGCAGCGTCAGGAAGACGTTGCGCACCGAGTCGAACCACTGCTTGCGGAAGTACCAGACGCACGCGAACGCGGTGAGGCCGTAGTAGAAGCAGATCATCGCGCCGAGGGCCGTGATCGTGTCGGTGAGCACGTTCTCGCTGAGCACGCGCATCACGGCGTAAAACGCCGAGGCGACGATCGCCGAGACGATGGTGGCGTACCCGGGGGTGAAGAACCGCGGGCTGACCGTCGCGAACCTCTTCGGCAGGGCGTCGTAGTGCGCCATCGCCAGGAGCGTGCGCGCCGGACCCACGAAGGTGGCCTGCAACGAGGATGCCGAGCTGGTGAGCACCGCGAGCGAGACGAGGAACGCCAGGGGTCCGAGGATCGGGCCCGACAGGTGGAAGAAGACGTTCTCCTGGATGTCCTCGTTCCCGAGCCCCAGCTCCCCCGTCCCGTTGCCGGCGAACATGAGCAGCGCGACGGCGATCAGCAGGTACAGGGCGACGATGAGGAACACCGTGACCGTGGCGGCTCGACCGGGGGTCTTGTCGGGGTCCTTCGTCTCCTCGTTCATGGTGAGGATGACGTCCCACCCCCAGAAGATGAAGATCGACAGCGACAGGCCCGCGGCGAACGCGCTGAACGAATCGACCTCGAACGGGTTGAACCAGGACGCCTGCACGGGGCTCGCGTCGAACGCGTTGCCGTTCATCATCTCGACGACGGCCGCGCCCGCGAACACCAGCAGCACGAGCACCTGGAAGCCGACCAGGCCGTACTGCAGACGCTGGGTGGTCTGCAGGTCGCGGTAGGACACGATCGTGGCGAGCAGCATGAAGAGCAGGCAGACGGCCACGTTGATGGGAACCACGCGAGTCAGCTCGGCGATGTCGGCGTTGCCGGTGACCTGCGCGATGAGCAGGAAGAGGAAGTCGACCGCGATGCCCGCGAGGTTCGACAGCACGATCACCGTGGCGGCGATCAGCCCCCAGCCGGCCATCCACCCCACCCACGGCCCGAAGGCGCGGGCGGCCCAGGTGAAGGAGGTGCCGGCATCCGGCATCCGCGAGTTCAGCTCGCGGTAGCCGAGGGCGACGAGGAGCATCGGGATGAAGCCGACGAGGATGATCGCGGGGACCTGGAAGCCGACGGCCGACACGGTGGGGCCGAGGGCTCCGGTGAGCGTGTACGCGGGGGCGATGGTCGAGATGCCGATGACGACGGCGCCGATCATGCCGATCGAGCCGACCCGGAGTCCCTTGTTGGAGATGCCGGTGGTGACGGCGCTGTCGGGCGCCGGGCTCGCGCCGTTGCGAGGGGTGGTCATGAGGAGGCCTCCGAGGTGCGCGGCACCACGATCATGGGGACGGGGAGGGCGCGGAGGATGCGCCCCGCGGTGGAGCCGAGGAACAGACGCCGGGGCTGCGCGAGACGGCTGGAACCGACGAGCGCGACGTCGCCGGGCTGCCAGTCGATGCGCGAGACGGCGTCCTCGATGTCGGAGCCGGCGCCGACGAGGGCCTCGGCCTCGATCTCGGCGGGAAGCGCCGCACGAACGGTCTCGAGCACGTCCTCGGCGTGCGCCTGACCGGTCAACCGGGTCAACGACGGGTCCACCCGCCCGGGCAGGTCGACGCCCGCGAGCGAGAGCAGTCGCAGGGGTGCCTTCGCGCGACGAGAGAGGGATGCCGCGGTTTCGAGCAGGACGTCGGCTCCGGGGCGGGTGCCGATCGCGGCAGTGACGCGCGGCAGCCCGACGGACGGATCGACGTCGCGCGCGCCCTCGGGAGCGAGGGCCACGGGGACGGGTGCCGAGTGGACGAGCTCCTCGGCGGTCGTGCCGAGGCGGTGGCGACCGCGGGGTCCTCCCCCGCCGGTGCCGACGACGATGACTCCGGCGTCGAACTCCTCGGCGGCCGCGACGAGTCCGTCCGACACCGCGTGGGCGGAGCGGACGTGACCGCGGATGCCGGGGTAGGACGCCAGGGCCTCGCGCAACCAGCCGCGGGCGGTGTCCTGCACGAGACGCTCGTAGCCGGCATCCGTCGGGATCGACACGTTGTTCTCAGCCGAGGGGAGCACCACGACCGCGTGCACGGGGGCGTCGAGGGCCGCGCCCAGCCGCGCACCGAGCGCGAGGGCGTCGGCCCCCGCGTCGGTCGCGGTGTAGCCGACCACCACGCGACGCGCGCTCATCCGCGCGTCCGCTCGAGGATCTCCTCGGCCGCGCGGTGGCCCTGACGGATTGCGCCGTCGACGTGCTGGAAGCCGGCGCCGGCCATGTCGCTGCAGGCGAGGTGGAGCGCTCCGACGGGCTCGCGCAGGTCGGCTCCGTAACGGTGCAGGCCGCCCAGGTCGAAGCTCGCGGCGTAGGCGCCGCGGGTCCATTCCTCGGTGCCCCAGTCGCTCTCGTAGTAGACGACGGGGTTCTTCGCCTCGGGTCCGTAGTAGTGCGACAGCGACTCGAGGATGCGCTCCTTGCGCTCTTCGGCGCTGAGACGGAACAGGTCGTCGGCGTTGTGGTCCGAGACGAAGCCCACGAGCGTTCCGCGCTCGTCGCCGTGGTTGGTGTTGTCGTATGCCTCGTGGCACAGCTCGTAGGGGCTGAAGGCGGTACCGGAGAGCCCCTGCTCGCGCCAGAACGGCGTCTCGTACACGGCGTGCACCTTGATCACGAAGCCCATCGAGATGTGCTGGTGCATCTGGTGCTGCAGGCGCGGCAGCGGGGGCTCGAACGAGATGCGCGAGTACAGCACGGGGGCGAGCGCGAGGATGGCGAAGCGGGCACGGACCGTGACGCCGTCGGCGATCACGGTGACCCCCGCCGAGGCGGTCTTCGCCGCGTCGACGCGGGCCGTCAGCGCCTGCAGGTCCGCCACCTTCTGGCCCGTGTCCGCGGAACGCTCCGGTGCCGCCGTGTCGGCGCCCCAGATGATGCGGCGCACCGGCTGATTCAGCAGGACGTCGTCGCCGAGACGCTCGGCGAGCAGCTCGGGCACCTGCTGGAGGCCGCCGGTCACGCGCTTGTCGAGGATGAAGTCGGCGTCGACGAGGTTCGAGTACGAGCCCGCGGATGCCGCCATGTGCAGCGACTGCAGGAGAGAGAACGAGTGCGTGGGCTTGGTGAGCATCGCGGAGCCCGTCGCGAAGGCGAGGTTGCGGATGGCCTCGTCGTCGTCGGTCTGCTCGCGCAGCCAGGCGTCCCACGAGATCGTGTCCCACTCGGCGGCCCGGGGGTGCTCCCAGGGGCGGTCGGGGTCGATCTCGGCGACCATCGCGTCGAGGCGCGCGGTCACCTCGTCGATGACTCTCTCGGTCTCGGGCGCGACGGGGAACATCTCGCCCGTGAAGCGCTTCGTCTCGCCGTCGGGACCGACGTAGACGCTCTCGCCCTCGCGGTAGCGGCTGTAGGTCGACAGGCCCAGGTCGGCGACCGTGTCGATGAGGGCCGTCTGGTCGGGCGAGACCCACTGACCGCCGAGCTCGAGCATCGCTCCGTCGACCACGTCGGTCCACAGGCGCCCGCCGACGCGGTCGCGCGCCTCGAGCACGACGACCGACAGGCCGGCTTTGCGCAGGTCGTTGGCGGCGGTGAGTCCGGCAGCGCCGGCTCCGATGACGACCACGTCTCGGGTGATCTCGTCCATGGTGTTCTCTCTTCGTCGGTGATCGAGGGGCGAGGAGGCGGCGTCCGTCGGGTCAGCGCCCCCTCGGGTCGGGTCAGTGGGCGGCGAGCGCCGCCGCGACGACGTCGAGGCCCTCGTTCAGGAGGTCGTCGCCGATCGACAGCGGGGGCAGGAACCGGATGACGTTGCCGTAGGTGCCGCAGGTGAGCACGATGA
Organism: Microbacterium sp. PRF11; assembly: GCF_031844085.1. Lineage (NCBI taxonomy): Bacteria > Bacillati > Actinomycetota > Actinomycetes > Micrococcales > Microbacteriaceae > Microbacterium > Microbacterium sp. PRF11. Next base: position 250,196 of record NZ_JAUZUP010000003.1, on the reverse strand, counting down.
CCCCCTCGGCGATCGCGGCCTTCGCCACGGCGGTGGTGAGGGCCGCGTCGGGGGCACCGGTGGCGGGGTCGACGAACTCGGCGGCGATCATCGCGCCGTGTCCGCGCACGTCGCCGACGCGGGGGTCGCTCCGCTTCAGCGCCTGCAGGCGGTCCATGAGGAGTTCGCCGATCTGCTGAGCGCGCTCGATCAGACCGTCGTTCTCGAAGGCGTCGATGGATGCCAGAGCAGCGGCGCACGCGATCGGGTTACCGCCGTACGTGCCGCCGAGCCCGCCCGTGTGGGTGGCATCCATGATCTCGGCGCGCCCGGTCACCGCGGCCAGCGGCAGACCCGCGGCGATGCCCTTGGCGGTGGTGACGAGGTCGGGGACGATGCCGAAGTGCTCGCTGGCGAACATGGCGCCGGTGCGGGCGAAGCCGGACTGCACCTCGTCGGCGATGAAGACGACGCCGTTGTCGCGGCACCAGTCCACGATCGCGCCCAGGAAGCCGTCGGCCGGGACGATGAAGCCGCCCTCGCCCTGGATGGGCTCGATGATCACGGCGGCGAGGTTGTCGGCACCGACCTGCTTCTCGATCAGCGAGATGGCCTTGGCCGCGGCCTCGGGGCCCGAGAGCCCGTCGCGGAAGGGATACGACAGCGGAGCGCGGTACACCTCGGCCGCGAAGGGGCCGAAACCGCTCTTGTACGGCATGTTCTTCGCCGTGAGCGCCATCGTCAGGTTGGTGCGCCCGTGGTACGCGTGGTCGAAGGCGACGACGGCCTGGCGGCCGGTGAACTTGCGGGCGATCTTGATCGCGTTCTCGACGGCCTCGGCGCCGGAGTTGAACAGCGCGCTCTTCTTCTCGTGATCACCCGGGGTGAGGCGGTTGAGGGCCTCGGCCACCGCGACGTACGAGTCGTAGGGCGAGATCATGAAGCACGTGTGGGTGAAGGCGGCCACCTGCTCCTGCACGGCCTTCACGACGGCGGGGTGGGCGTTGCCGACGCTGGTGACGGCGATGCCCGAGCCGAGGTCGATGAGCGAGTTGCCGTCGGCGTCGACGACGACCCCGCCGCCCGCGGCGACGGCGTGGATGGGCACGGTGTGGCCGACTCCGGATGCCACGGCGGCGGCCTTGCGGTCCAGCAGCTCCTGCGAGCGCGGGCCGGGGATGGCGGTGACGAGGCGGCGCTCCTGGGCGAGGGACGGACCGCCGACGAGGGGAAGGGTGTCGAGGCTCATGGCCGCGATGCTACGGACGCCGCGACGGGGCATGCACTCTCCTGGATGTACAGTCGCAGGCACCGTCGTATACGAGCCGTACAGGAGTCCCATGGCCGACACCGCCGTCGCCCCGCCGAGTCTGCGCGCGCTGCTCGGGCGTTCCGACCTGCACCTCCGTCTCGTCGTCGACGAGGACGCCCTGCCCGCCGACAGCATCGACCGGCCCGTCCGATGGGTGCACTCGAGTGATCTCGCCGACCCCACGCCGTTCCTCAGCGAGGGCCTCGTGCTGCTCACCACCGGGACGCAGTTCGACGACGCCTCCCCCGCCGACTACGAGGCGTACGTGGGACGCCTGCGCGCGCGGGGCGTGCGCGGCCTGGGCTTCGGCACCGAGGTGGTGCGCGACGGCATCCCCTCCGCTCTGCTGGAGGCGTGCCTGCGCAACGGGATGCCGCTGTTCGAGGTGCCCTATCGCACGCCCTTCATCGCGGTGGCCCGCGCCGGCGCCGAGGCGATCGCCGCCGACGCCTATGCGCGACGCAGCTGGTCGCTCGCCGCGCAACGCGCCGTGTCGCTCGCGGCGCTTCGACCGGACGGCCTGTCGGCGACGCTCGCGGAGCTGTCGCGGCAGCTGGGCTGCGGCGTGGGTCTGTTCGATGCGGCCGGCGCGCTGCGCACCGAGCATCCGGCCGGCGCGTTCAGCGGCGACCGGCTCCCCGCGGTCGCGAGCGAGGTGACGTCGATGCTGCGCCGCGGTACGCGCGCCGCCTCGACGGTTCGCGTGGACGACGTGACGGTGAGCGTGCAGACGCTCGGCCGCGGCGGCCACCTGCGCGGCGCCCTCGCGATCGCGTCCGACGACCTCGACCACGAGGGGCGCAACGTCGTGACCGCGGTGGTCGCGATGGCCGCGCTCGCCCTCGAGCAGCAGGACGGTCTCGGGCGCGCGATCGGCACGTTCCGCGCCGGTCTCGTGCAGGCCCTCTCCACCGACGACCCCTCACTGGCGCGTCGCGCGGGCCGCGACCTGTTCGGGCCCCTGCCCGCGGCACCGGTGGTGGTAGCGGTGACGCCCGCGGCATCCGTGCGCTCGACCGCCCTCGCGGAGTGGCTGGAGGTGCGCGCGCAGGACCGGCGTGGCGACGTGTTCTTCGGGCGCGGCGACGACGGGGTCGTCGTCGTGGTGCCCGCCGCGGGGCGAGGCGTCCTCGAAGAGATCGCCGAGCGGTTCGAGATCGTGGTCGGATGCTCGGCGCCCGCCGGATACGACGGTTTCTCGCACGCCCTCGCCCAGGCCCGCACCGCGCGCGACCGGGTAGCCGCCCCGGGTGTCGCCGACTTCACCGACACAGCCCGCGCGGGCCTTCTCGCGGCGCTCGACTCCGAGGCGGCGCGGGCCATCGCGACCGGGACGCTCACGCCGCTGCGCCGTCACGACGACGCGCAGGGATCCGCGCTGCTCGACACCCTCGATGCCTGGCTGGCGCACGACTGCTCGCACGAGGCGACGGCCCAGGCGCTCGGCATCCATCGCCACACCGTGCGCGCCCGCATCGCTCAGGCCGAACGGGTGCTCGGACGCGACCTGTCGTCGTTCGCCGCCCGTGCGGAGCTGTGGGCGGCGCTGCGGCTGGCGGAGTAGCGACCCCCCAGCGCCTCACCCCGGCGCGTGCGCCTGCAGGAACTCGTACATCTCGGTCGTGTCGACGCCGGGGAACGCCCCGGTCGGCAGGGTCGCCAGGAGCGTGCGCGGCGTGCGGACGTTCGGCCAGGCCGCACCCCGCCAGGCGGCCTCCAACTCGGCCGGCGCTCGACGACAGCAGGCCTCCACCGAATGACGTGAGACACCACGGTTGGGGGTGTCGCGGCCGCGGAACCAGCGCGTGTCGTCGAAGCGCACGCCCACGCTCACCGAGTGCGCGCCCTCGCTGGACTGCTCCACGCGCGCGGTGCACCAATAGGTTCCGTTGCCGGTGTCGGTGTACTGGTAGTAGGGGTTGAACAGGTCGTCCTCGTCGAAGACCACGCGGCTCGTCCAGCGCCGGCAGCACATCTGCCCCTCGATCGAGCCGAGCCGGTCGGTGGGGAAGTTCACGTCGTCGTTCTCGTACGCCTTCGTGATCGTCCCCGACTCGTGCACCTTCAAGAAATGCACCGGGATGCCGAGGTGCACCGTCGCGAGGTTCGTGAAACGGTGCGCGGCGGTCTCGTACGACACCGAGTAGGCGTCGCGGAGGTCCTCGATGCTGATCGTGCGCCGCTCCTTCGCCTCGCGCAGCGCCCGGACGACGTGGCCCTCGGGCATGAGCAGCGCCCCGGTGAGGTAGTTCGTCTCGACCCGCTGCCGCAGGAACTCGTCGTAGCTCCTCGGCTCGCCGTGGCCGAGGATGCGACTCGACAACGCCTGCAGCACCGCCGCGCGCGGATCGCCCTTCGCGACCGTGGTCGACAGGTACAGCCGGCCGTTCTTGGCATCCGCGATGCTCCGCGTCGACGAGGGCAGGTCGGGCACGTAGTGCAGCGTGAAGCCGAGGTGGGCGGCGATGTCGCTCGCCCCGCGCTGCGTCAGAGGTCCGCCCGGGTGCTCGATCGCGGTGAGCATCTCGGATGCCACCTTCTCGAGCTCCGGGAAGTGATTGTCCTGCGTGCGCATGAGGCGACGCAGGGCGACGTTCGCACGGCGGGCCTCCTCCGGCGTGGCCGAGCGCTCCTCCCGCAGGCGCTCGATCTCGGCCTGCAGCGCGAGCATCGCGGCGAGCGCTTCGTCGGGCACCGACCGCCCGATCCGGAACGGCTCGATGCCGAGGGCTTGGAACGTCTGCCCGCGCATCGCGCGTTCGACCGACAGCTCGAGGGTCGCGCGGGGGTCGAGGGGCTCGGCATCCAGGATCTGGTCGAGCTTGCACTCCAGCGCCCGGGCGATCGCCTGCAGGAGGGTGAGTTTCGCCTCGCGACGACCGTTCTCGATCATCGACATCTGGCTCGGCGCCCGCCCGACGGCGCCGGCGAGGTCGTCGAGGGTCATGCCGCGCGCGGTGCGCAGCTGGCGGATGCGTCGGCCGATGGTGAGGGTGTCCACCTCTTCATCGTCGAGCGGAAGGGATGCCGACACAGCAGAGACTCCGGTGTCCATACGCCAGAGTCTCACAGCCGCAGAAGATCGGGCAATCTTCACACTGCGGATGTGGTTTCAGAGTGTTGATCTTCGCCCACAGTGGTCGTCACGGGGCACCGAGGCCCCGGCATCCGAAGGAGAAGCTCATGACGATCAGCCCCCTGCGCCCCGGCGACCAGACCGAGACCGCCGCCGAGCTCCGTGCCTCGTGGGAGGCCGACCCCCGGTGGGACGGCATCGAGCGCACGTTCTCGGCGGAGGACGTCGTCCGCCTCCGCGGCACCGTCCGCGAAGAGGCGACGCTCGCCCGCCGCGGGGCCGAGAACCTCTGGAACCTCATCCACACCGAGGAGTACGTCCGCGCGCTCGGCGCCTACACCGGTGGGCAGGCCGTGCAACAGGTGCGCGCCGGGCTCAAGGCCATCTACCTCAGCGGCTGGCAAGTCGCCGCCGACGGCAACCTCGCCGGGCAGACCTACCCCGACCAGAGCTTGTACCCGGCCAACTCGGTGCCGGCCGTCGTGCGTCGCATCAACAACGCCCTGCTGCGCCAGGACCAGATCGAGGGCGCCGAAGGCGAGGTGACGCAGGACTGGCTCGCGCCGATCGTCGCGGATGCCGAGGCCGGCTTCGGCGGGCCGCTCAACGCCTACGAGCTCGCGCAGTCGCTCATTCAGGCGGGGGCCGCCGGCATCCACTGGGAGGATCAGCTCGCCAGCGAGAAGAAGTGCGGCCACCTCGGCGGCAAGGTGCTCGTTCCGATCCAGCAGCACATCCGCACGCTCAACGCTGCGCGTCTGGCGGCGGATGTCGCGGGGGTGCCGACCGTGATCATCGCGCGCACCGACGCGCTGGCCGCCGACCTGCTCACGAGCGACGTCGACGAGCGCGACCGCGAGTTCCTCACCGGCGAGCGCACGAGCGAGGGCTTCTACCGTGTGCGTCCGGGGCTGGACGCCGTCATCGCCCGCGGCCTCGCCTTCGCGCCCTACGCCGACCTGCTGTGGGTCGAGACGGGCGAGCCCGACATCGAGCTCGCGCGCCGCTTCGCCGAGGCGATCCACGCCCGTTACCCGGGCAAGAAGCTCGCCTACAACTGCTCGCCGAGCTTCAACTGGAAGCGCCACCTCGACGACGAGCAGATCGCCACGTTCCAGGCCGACCTGGCCGCTCTCGGCTACGCCTTCCAGTTCATCACGCTGGCCGGTTTCCACGCCGTGAACCACTCGATGTTCGACCTCGCCCGCGGCTACGCCGAGCGCGCCATGAGCGCGTACGTCGAGCTGCAGGAGGCCGAGTTCGCCGCCGAGGCCGTCGGATACACCGCCACGCGCCACCAGCGCGAGGCGGGCACCGGCTACTTCGACGTCGTCTCGACCGCGCTCAACCCCGACAGCGCCACCCTCGCCCTGGCCGGCTCGACGGAGACGGCCCAGTTCCACTGACCCACTTCCCTCGCCCACCCTCCCCCTCCGCCCAAGCCCCGGCCCCGGCCCCGGCCCCGGCCCCGGCCCCGGCTTGAGTGTCCAAAACACCCGGACCTTTCCGAGTTCCATCCGGGTTTCTTGGACACTCAGCACGGCTCAGACCGCACGAACGGGGCGCGGGCGAAGCGGAGCGGAGCAGCGACACAGACAGAAAGACACGATCATGACCCTCATCACCTCACCCCCGCCGACCACCGAAGGATCCCGGATGCCGCAGCCCCCGGCATCCGTCCCCCACCTGCGCCTCGAACGCCCCCTCGAGGGCCGGGATGCCGAGATCCTCACGCCCGCGGCGATCTCCTTCCTCACCGAGCTGCACGACCGCTTCGCCCGGCGCCGGCACGACCGGCTCGCCGCGCGCGAGCGCCGCCGCTTCGAGATCGGCACGGGCGACGACCCGCACTTCCGCGCCGACACCGCGCACATCCGCGACGATCCCTCGTGGCAGGTGGCCGGGGCCGGCCCGGGTCTGGAGGACCGCCGCGTCGAGATCACCGGCCCCACCGACCCGAAGATGACCATCAACGCACTGAACTCCGGCGCGCGGGTCTGGCTCGCCGACCAGGAGGACGCCACCAGCCCCACCTGGCGGAACGTCATCGGCGGGCAACTGTCGCTGTTCGACGCGATCCGCGGGCAGCTGTCGTTCACGAGCCCCGAGGGCAAGCGCTACGAGGTCACCGCCGAGCGCACCCCGACGATCGTGATGCGCCCGCGCGGCTGGCACCTCCCCGAGAAGCACGTGACGTTCATCGATCGCTCCGGCCGGGAGCTGGCGGCATCCGGATCGCTCGTCGACTACGGGCTGTACGTGTTCCACAACGCGCACGCGCTGATCACGGCGGGGCGCGGGCCGTACTTCTACCTGCCGAAGATCGAGTCGGCCGAAGAGGCGCGACTGTGGGACGACGTCTTCTCGTTCACCGAGGAGCGCCTGGGCCTCGCCCATGGCACGATCCGCGCGACCGTGCTGATCGAGACGCTGCCCGCGGCGTTCGAGATGGAGGAGATCCTCTTCGCCCTGCGTGACCACTGCGCGGGCCTGAACGCCGGCCGCTGGGACTACATCTTCTCGATCATCAAGACCTACCGGGGTCGCGGGGCGCGGTTCGTGCTCCCGGACCGCAGCGAGGTCACGATGACGGTGCCGTTCATGCGGGCGTACACCGAGCTGCTCGTACGCACCTGCCACAAGCGGGGCGCGTACGCGATCGGCGGCATGAGCGCGTTCATCCCCAATCGCCGAAAGCCCGAGGTGACCGAGGCGGCGTTCGAGAAGGTCGCCGCCGACAAGCGCCGCGAGGCCGGCGACGGCTTCGACGGCACGTGGGTCGCGCACCCCGACCTCATCCCGGTGGCGCGCGCCGAGTTCGATGCGGTCCTCGGCTCCCGGCCGAACCAACTCGAGCGCCGACGGGAGGACGTCTCGATCGAGCCCGGGCAGTTGCTCGACCTGCGCATCGGCCTCCCGGTGACGACGGCGGGCGTGCGCGGCAATGTCTCGGTGGCGATCCGCTACCTCGAGGCGTGGCTGCGGGGCCTGGGGGCCGTCGCGATCGACGACCTCATGGAGGATGCCGCGACCGCGGAGATCTCGCGCTCGCAGATCTGGCAATGGATCCACCAGGACCGCGAGACGGCCGAGGGCGACACGATCACCCGGGCCTTCGTGGAGTGTCTGCTCGACGAGGTGCTGGTCGAGGTGCCGCGCTCCGACGGCGACCGCTTCGACGACGCCGCGGAGATCTTCCGCGAGGTCGCCCTCCGGCCGGAGTTCCCGGCGTTCCTCACCCTGCCGGCGTACGCGACCTACCTCGACTGACACCGGCCGCCGTGCGAGCCCTCTCCCCGACCGGGGAGGGGGCTCGCGTCACACCGTCGCGGCGGACCGGAAGCGCCGGGGCTTGCCCTCACCGAGGTCGATGAGGCGGTCCACGCGCGTCACCTCGACGGGCTGGTCCAGTAGCGCCTCGAGTGCACCGCGGATCGCCCGCGCATCTCCCCCGGCGACCGTCACCTCGACGGCGCCCCCGGCGCTCTGCGCGACCGACCACCCGAGCGCACCGTGGCTCTGCAGCTGCTGCGTGAGGTCGACGGACGGGACGCGAACCCCCGAGCCCGTCACGAACTCGGTGTGCTCGCGCCCCTCGAGGTCGGCGATCCCCACCGCGCCGTCCGGGAGACGCACCCGTCGTCCGACGTCTCCCGTGCGGTACCGCACCAGCGGCAGCAGCGGGTTCTCGCCGGCGGTGACGACGATCTCGCCCATCTCCCCCTCGGGCACCGGGTGTCCCTCGGCATCCAGGACCTCGACGAGGACCCGCCGGTCCAGCACGCGGAACGGGCCGTCGTCGACACGAGCCGCGATCGGCCGCGTCTCGTGCAGCCCGTAGACGTCGATCACGGGGCAGGCGAACGCCACCCTGAGCTCGGCCCGCAGCGGGGCCGACAGCGCCATCGCGCCCGAGAAGATCACGAGGGGGTGCAGGATGCGGCGGAGGTCGTCGCTCAGCAGCTCGGCGAGGCTGGTCGGGTTGCCCGAGATCGCCTGCGGATCCGCGTCGCCCAGGAAGAGGGAGCGATCGGATGCCGCCCCCCAGGCGCGCGCGTCGAGGTTCACGCGCGCCATAGCACGGTGCGCGAAGCCGCTGATCAGCGAGACGTAGGTGAAGGCCTGCCGCTGCTGGAGCACCCAGACGAGCGCGAGCCGCTCGGCATCCGGTCGCCAGTCGACTCCCGCGCGACGGGCGAGATCGACGAGCAGGTGGAAGCCGCGGGCGACCTCCTCGACGTCGTCCGGGATCACGAGCGCCGCGCCCGTCGATCCCGAGCTCGTGCCGTGCAGCATCCGGTCGAGGTCCGCGTCGAGGGGCACGAACGCCGACACATCGGTGACGAGATCGGAGCGCCCGATGGGCGGGAAGTCGTCGAGGGTGCGAAGCCCCGGCATCCCGCGGTAGAACGGCAGCCTCCGCGCGACGGCGAGGTGCTCGTCGAGCCAGCCGTCGAGCGGGAGCGGCTCGCGCGTGCGCTCCACGGCCTCCGCGGTCAGCCGGTCACCGGTGGCGTGCACCCATGACGGCGCCGCCGGGTGGGTGCGCCAGCGCTCGAGACGCGCGGCGCCGTCGTCGTCGAGGGTCGGCCACCTCTCGGCATCCGTCAGCACCGCCGCCGAGCCGGGGCGGTACTCCCCCAGGGCGAGCGGGTCGTCGAGGTCACTCACTCGAATACCTCGCCGCGGCCTCCCTCGCGCGGGCCTCGGCCAGACGCCGGGCGATCTCCTCGCGGTGCTCGTACGCCGCGTAGGCCTCGGCGAGCGCGCTGCTGCGCCGGAGGGAGTCGCGGGCCTGCCAGAGAGCCTGCGCGGTCGCCCGATCCTCACCCGCGGGCAGGAAACCCGCCCACAGCACGAAGGTGCGCGCGGCCTCCTCGCGACGTTCGTCGTCGGCGAGCCAGTCGAGCGGATCGACCACCGGCGCGACCCGCAGGGCGAGAGCGTCGACGGCGCGCACGGCCCAGGGGCCCGCGAGCGCCGGGCGGAAGGGCTCGACGAGCTGCTCGCTGGCGAGGAGCCAGAGCCCGATCGCGGCTCCCCGACGCACGCGCGGGTCGGCGGCGTGGGCCGCGGCGGCGCAGGCCACCCCCGCCACATCGCCCGAGAGAGCGGTGATCGACACCTCGTCGTCGAGGAACGACCGCGGCACGCTCGAGAGCCGCGCGGCGACCGCCTCGAGCGGGGGGCCGGGACGCGCGAGGGCCCAGGTCTCCCCCTCCGTCGGGACGAGGGTCGACCAGATCTTCAGCAGTTCGTCGGCCTCAGCCATTCAGCACCTCCGCCAGGTCGGCGCAGACCGTGGGCGCATCATCCATGGACTCCAGGTAGAGGATCTCGTAGCCCGCGGCACGGGCCAGGGGTTCCACGCGGCGCGAGCGATCGAGAACGACGAGCGTGCCGGTCGACAGCGTGGAGCGCACCTGGGTCGCCACGCCCGCCCGATCCGGATCGCCCTCGCCGAACATCGAGACCAGGCCGTCGTCCGAGAGGACGACGAGGTGGCGGCGGTCCTCGTCCGACGCCGGGCCCCGCGCGTGGGAACGATGCTCGAGCAGGTCGAGGGGGAAGGTCGTCCCGCCGCCGAAGAACAGGGCGAGGTCGCGCACGATGCGCACGGGATCGCGCGAGAACTCCTCGCTCCCGCCCACCTGTCCCCGCCCCGAGAAGCTCGCCACGCGCACCCGTCCTCCGCCGCGCAGGATCGACAGCGCGAGAATCGTCCCCGCCAGCACCGCGGGTGAGCCCGTCTGCGGGTTCGGCATGGAGCCCGACGAGTCGATGTACAGATCGAGGGTGATGCTCGTGTCCCTCGGCAGGGGGTCGTCGGCCAGGTACGAGCGACGGCGCGTGGTGATCCCCGGCACGAGGACGCCACCGGCACGGAGAGTCGCGGGCCAGTCGAGGTCGGCGAGATCGTCCCCGGTCTCCCACGTCTCCACCGGTCCGGGCAGCTCCTCGGACGGCGCCGACGCAGCGCGCCCTGTGACGGGGCGCACCCACCGCGCGGCCTCCGACCGGTACCAGGCCGCGATCACGGCATCCCGGTCGGCGCTCGCGTACAGCTCGAGGGTCTCCGAGATGCCGAGGGCCTGCCCCGACCCGTTCCCCGCGGACCGGGCGGCGGCGGGCCCGCGGCCGGTGGGAGCGGGAAGCGGTGCCTGCAGCCGGCGGTCCGCGAGGACGCGACCGAGCTCCCCGGCTCCCGCGGGAGCCTCGTCGGCGGAGCACTCGCCACCCGGCATCGGGACCCCGGCCGCGCGTTCGGCGACGACGTAGGGGGCCATCAGCACGCCGAAGCGCAGGGCGCCCGCGACCGCGTCGCCCGCGAACGTGCGCACGAGCTCGGCGAGCGTGTCGGCGTCGAGACCGGGGCGCGTGATGGTCGCTTCCGCGAGCTCGCGCGCCGTCCGCTCGGCTTCGGCCCGCGCTTCGCGCAGCCGGTCGTCGCGGCCTCGGTAGCCCGCCCGGGTCTTCTCGCCGGCGGAGCGAGCGGTGGCGGCCCGCTGCGGGGGCGCCGACGGAGGATCGACCGCGCACAGGGTCCCGGCGGGCAGGTTCCACAGCAGCTCGTACGTGCGCAGATACACCCACCACAGCCGGCCGCCCGTGTCTCGCGAGGAGCGGTAAAGCGCGCGCGACAGCCGCACGATGCCCGGCTCCCCGGCCCCGTCGCGCCGCCGCTGCAGCAGGGCCACCCGCGCGTTGACCAGCAGATCGGTCCACAGGTTCGACAGCATCGCGACATCGTCGTCGCGCACCGAGCTCGCTCCGGCGGCCACGAGGGTTCGCGCCAGCTGGTGGCGGATCTTCAGCGCGTCCAGGCGCGTCCCCGGCGCGAGGGCGTGATGGCCCAGCTCGTGCGCGAAGACGCTCTCCATCTCGTCCTCCCCGCCCAAGGCGGCGACCATCCGCGGATCGACGACGATCGCGGGCGGGAAGCGGAACCACGCCGGAGCCCCGTGCCTCGCCCCCGCGCCGGGCTGCAGCTCGGCGTCGTGCATGTGCACGCCCCAGAGCTCCTGCGCGTCCTCCCACGCCCGGCGGGCCTCGCCCTCGAGCGGCGCCGTCTTCACGCGTGCTCCGCGACGTGGACCCACGCCAGGTAGGACTCGGCGAAGGTGAGGAGGGATGCCGCGCGCCCCGCGCCCCCGCCCACCGCGGACGGCTCGCCCTCGAGGGGGACCAGCCGCGAGCCCCAGACATCGGCATCCACCCGCCACCACCGCTGGCCCGTGAGCACGGCGAAGGAGCCCTCGTCGTCGAGCGGTCGCGTCTCGGTGGGCGGGGCGGTCCACGCACCCCCGAGGCCCGCGAAGCCGCCCACCGCGCACACGTACCCGCGCTGGGCCGTGCGACCGGGCCACCAGAAGCGGTCGGTGCGCTGACGCTCGAGGAAGGCGTCGAGGTCGCTTTCGGCGAGACCGAGCGCGGCCGAGGCGGCCGTCCGCGGAAGATCGGCGAGGTGGCCGAACGCGTCGGCTCGGAGCCCGAGGACTCCGGCACGCCACCCCGCGACGCCCGCGAGCGCCACGAGGCGGTCGGTCGCGGTGTCCGGCGGGAGGTGCGCCTGACCCGCAGCGAACGCGTGCCGGAACCGCTCCGCCGATCCGCCCGACGCCCGCACGATCGTCGCCGCACGCTCGAGATCGAGACCCGGGACGTCGGCGGGCACCGCGGTCGGCGGCTCGGCGTCGGCCAGGTGGCCGGGGCGACGGATCACGCCCGCCCCTCTGCCCAGCGCAGGTACGCGGTGTATCGCTGGTGCAGGTACTTCAACGCCGTGAGGTCGTCGAAGTCGCGGCCGTAGAGCTTGCCCGTCGCGGACGCCGCTCGCAGGCGCGCCTCGATCGCGGTGAGTCGACGCGACGCCTCGACGGCGGAGACCCCGTCGAGGCCGGCCTCCACCTGCGTCAGCAGATCGCGCACGGGGTCGTGCGTGCCGCGCCCGAGGGCGTCGTACTGGCGGCACGACTCGGCGAAGATGTCGCTCAACCAGCTCATCGTGTCGGTCGACAGCTCGCGCTCGACGCCCACGTCGAAGCGCGGGTGGGTGGGGTTCGGCAGCAGCTTGCCGCGCAGCACGAAGGGCACCATCGCCGCCACGTCGGCGAGCGAGACGGCGTCGCGTCCGCGGAACCAGGCGACGGCCTTGGCGTAGACGATGAGGGTCTGCAGCGCCCGTACCGACAGACCGTTCAGCGTCTGGGAGCCGAGGTCGGCCATGAGGTCGGCCCCCGAGTTCGCCTCGATCGCCTCGGCCACCCGCCCTCCCGCGGTGGTGACCGTGTCTTTCGTGCGGTATTCGAACCGCCGCCCGCCGCCCTGCACGAACTCGAAGTGACTGAGGAAGAACTCCAGGCGCCGGCGCACCTCGGCCGGCACCGGCACCGCCCGGATCGCCGCGCGCATCGCGGTCTGCTCGTCGGGGGCGAACACCAGTTCGGCGGGGACGTGCTCCTCGGGTTTCTCGCCCGCCTCCACGCGCGTGATGAGCTCGTCGAGGAACCGGCTGTTGAAGCCCGCCGCGGGCACCGTGACGTCCATACGGTCACGCAGGGCCTGGATGACGGGGAACGTGCCGCCGCCCGCATCGTCGTTGGCGGTGAAGAACCAGCTCTCCACCCCCGCGGCCGGGGCGGTACGGCGCATCTGGTCGTGACTCTCGACGTAGCCCTCGGCGACCATCGTCAGCAGCGCCGACTGCGTCTTGGTGGGGATGCGGTTGTACTCGTCGACGATCTTCACCGGCCGTGACAGCCAGTCGCGCCACGCGACGCCCACCTCGGCGAGGCTCGACGCGTTCATCAGGTCGCGCGGGAGGGGGATGCCGACGAGGTCGCTGATCGTGAGCTGCGGCTGCCCCTGCTGCACCCCGCGGCGCACGTCCTCGGGCGTCGATCCCGAGAGCACGCCCATGAGCACCGCGACGGTGGTCTTGCCGCGACCCGGACCCCCGATGAGCAGGCACCGACCGCCGACCGCCAAGCTCAACAGCGGCAGCAGGACGTTCGACGAGAACGACGGCTCGCTCGGCAGGGTGAGCTCGGCGCCCGCGTCGCCCAGACTGAACGCCAGCGGCGCCCCCGACGAGAACTCCACGTCGTAGTAGGGCGAGATGACGGCGCGGTTGACGATCCAGTAGTAGGTCTGTCGCAGTTTCTCGTCGAGAGGCACCGCCGCGGCCTCGGGGGCGGGACGGAAGAGGTCGGCCGCGCTCATCGGCGCCACGCCGTCGCCGGGTCCCGAGGTCGTGGGTGACTGCGAGAGCTTGTGCCAGCGGTCCGCCATCGCGCCAGCCTAACGGGCCGCTCTCCGGCGCAACTCCTCCTGCTCGGCGTACGGTCGCCCCTCCATGGGTGCCGCGAACGAGGTCGCCTCGGTCACCGCCCGACGGATGGCGGGCAGAGCGGATGCCACCCGCTCGGGCACCGAGCCGCGCACCTCGAGCCACGGCACCGGCTGCTCCGCGAGCACCTCGCGGAAGCGCTCCTGCATGTCGGCGCGGATGTGTTCGCCGTCGCGCATCCCGTCCTGCACGAAGGGGATCTCGTCGCCGGTGAGCACGTAGAGGGCCGGTCGGTGCGCGGCGGCCCGCTCGAAAATGCGCGGGGCCGTCGCCCCGACGTATCGCTCGTGCCACAAGGCCGTCGCGAGCACGTCGGTGTCGCACACCAGCACCGAGCGCGGGGCCCGGCGCACGGCATCCTGTTCCCACGCGATCTGACGGTCGACGACGAGGTCGAACTCGTCGCTGCGCCACGGGGCGTCGAGGCCGCCCTCGCGGGTCTCGCTCAACTCGCGCCCGTACTCGGGCACCCAGATCGTGCCGAGCTCGGCGGCGAGGGCCTCGGCGAGGGTGGTCGACCCCGTCGACTCGGCGCCCAGCACCACGATCCGCGCGGTCAGGTCGGCGCGCACGGCGGCCGAGAGCTCGTGCCAGTGCGCGTCGAGATCGGCGCGGATCGCGGTCCCCGACACGGGGTTGATCCGCCGGCCGGGGTCGACCTGCACCCAGTCCGCCCCGAGGCGGCGCGCGAGCTCGGCCCCGTACTCGTCCGAGGTGAAGACCACGTCGACCGGCTCGTCGAGCAGCCCCGCGATCGTCGCCGTATGCGCGTCCCACGCGGTGTCGGAGGCGAAATCGACCGGGGTGTCGTCGAGCAGGTCGACCACGCGCACGGTCGGGTGCTCCTCCCGGATCCACGCCGCCCGCCGTTCGAGCGGGATGGACTCCACGGATGCCGCGATCACCTCGACCGTGACCCGCTCGCACGCCCGCACGGCGGAGCGGATGAGGTGCGCGTGGCCGACGTGCAGGGGGTAGAACTTGCCCACCACCACCCCGTGCCGGTACCGGCGCTCAGACACGCGCGTCGCTGAGGTCGTCGGCATCCGTCGACTCCCGCTGGACGCTGCGCCACGACCGCAGACCGCCGAGGCACAGGGCGATGAACAGGACGTATAGGGCCGCGATGATCCACAGCCCCGTGGCGATCGACAGCGCGACGAAGGCCACGTCGACGCCGATCCACACCCACCAGTTCTCGATCCACTTGCGGTTGAGCATGTATTGGGCGACGAGGCTGAACGAGGTCGTCGCGGCGTCGGCGAGCGCGACCTGCGAGTCGGTGTAGGTGCCGAGCAGCCAGGTGAGCGCGAGCGTTCCCGCCACCGCCACGAGGATCAGCCACGGCACGGCCCTGCGGGGTGTGCGCGCGACGTACTCGCGGTCGTTCTCGACCCGACGGGTCCACCGGAACCAGCCGTGCACGCCCAGCACCAGGTAGATCACCTGCAGGCCCGCCGCGGCGTAGAGCCCAGCCGGCACGAACACCGCGAGGAAGACGAGGTTGTTGGCGATGCCGATCGGGTAGGTCCACACGTTCCGCCGGGCAGCGAGGAACACGCACGCCGCCCCCGTGGCGAAACCGAGGATCTGCATCCACTCGGCGAGAATCCAGTCGATCACCCGACGAGCCTAGGGGGGTTCTACGGGCGGGCCGGGTCGACCGGTGCGAAGCCGCGCAGGCTCTCGCGCGAGGTCAGCCTGGACGCCGCGAGCGACCCGGCGACGGCGAGGAAGATCGGCAGCAGCAGCGTGAACCCCGTGTCGGTGAACTCGATGACCAGGGCGATCGCGGTGAACGGCGCACGCATGTTGGATGCCAGGAACGCCGCGGCCGCGACGATCGCCAGGGCCGTGCCGTCGGCGCCCGGCCAGACGAACGCCCAACCGGCCGCCGCGGCCGCACCGAGGGCGGACCCGATCGCGACGGAGGGCTGCAGGGTGCCGCCGATCGCCCCGGCGCCGAGGGAGACGCTCGTGGCGACGTACTTCATCACCGCGAGGGCGAGCAGCAGCAGCGCCGGTTGGGAGAGGTCGAAGCCGGCCGAGGCCAGGGCGCGGCCGTTGCCCAGGATGAGGGGGAAGGCCGCCCCGAGGGCCCCGACCGCCGTGAAGGCGAGCGGCATCACGACGAGCAGCTTCCACCCCTGCGGACGGAACCGACCGAGCTTCTTCGTCACCGTCGAGAAGCTCGTCGCGCCCCACCCCATGAGCGGGCCGATGAGCACGGCCGCCACGATGAGGGAGGCGTTCACGTCGACGGCGCCAACGGAGTAGAGCGAGCCGTCGCCCACCAGCGGGCGCGCGACGAGGGTGGCGATGGTGCTGGCGGCGAGCGCGACGACCGCCGCACCGACGCTGAACTGCGCGAGGAGGATCTCGATCGCGAAGAGCGCCCCGCCCAGCGGCACGTTGTACACCGCCGCCAGACCCGCCCCGGCCGCGGAGGCGATCACGATGCGGCGCCAGCGGGCATCGAGGCGGAACCAGCGCACGATCTTGGAACTCGCCATCGCGGAGAGCTCGCGCGGAGCGACCTCCTTGCCGATCGACGCGCCGAAGGCGACCGATCCGACCTGCAGCACGGTGTCGACGAGCGTCTCCCACCACGGCATCCGGGACCCGGCAACACCCTGCTCGACGGTGGCCAGCGGCCGCCCGAACCGACGGATCAGGTACCAGCCAACGGCGGCGACGACGCCCGCACCGCCGACCGTCACGATCGGCAGCCACCACACGCTCGGGTACGCCAGCCCGTCGAGGAACGGCCCCTCCTCGTGACCCCAGACGAGGTGCTCGAGGCTGTGCACGATCCACACCAGCAGCAGCACAGCCAGTCCCGCACCGACGCCGGCGATGAGGGTCGCCACGCCGAGGCGCACGAGGGTACCGAGACCGCGACGTCGAGAGCGCACGGGAGAGGGCAGCGAAGCGGTCACCTCGCCACGCTAACGGACCCGTGTTTCGTGTTCCGCACGCGGTCGCCCTCGGCGGGGACGGGCGCGAACAGTAGGCTCTGACTCGTGACTTCCCGCGCCCCGCTCTCCCGCAAGCTGTCCGCCATCGCCGAGTCCGCGACCCTCAAGGTCGATGCCAAGGCCAAGGCCCTCCAGGCCGCCGGTCGACCGGTCATCTCGTATGCGGCGGGCGAGCCGGATTTCGCCACGCCGTCGTTCATCGTGGATGCCGCCGCCCAGGCGCTGCAGGACAAGAAGAACTACCGGTACACGCCCGCCGCGGGCCTTCCCGTGCTGCGCGAGGCGATCGCGGCCAAGACGCTGCGCGACTCGGGCCTCGAGGTGGCCCCCTCGCAGGTGATCGTGACCAACGGCGGCAAGCAGTCCGTCTACCAGGCGTTCCAGACGGTGGTGAACCCCGGCGACGAGGTGCTGCTGCCGGCGCCCTACTGGACCACCTACCCCGAGGCCATCGCCCTCGCCGACGGCACCCCGGTCGAGGTCTTCGCCGGTGCCGACCAGGACTACAAGGTCACCGTCGCACAACTCGAGGCCGCCCGCACCGACAAGACCACGGTGCTCGTGTTCGTGTCGCCCTCGAACCCCACCGGCTCGGTGTACACGCCCGAGGAGACGGCCGAGATCGGCCGCTGGGCGCTCGAGCACGGCATCTGGGTCATCACCGACGAGATCTACCAGAACCTCACCTACGAGGGCGTCCGCGCGGTCTCGATCGTCGAGGCCGTCCCCGAGCTCGCCGAGCAGACGATCCTCGTCAACGGCGTCGCGAAGACCTACGCCATGACCGGGTGGCGCGTGGGCTGGATGGTGGGACCGGCGGATGCCATGAAGCTCGCCGGCAACCTTCAGTCGCACCTGTCGAGCAACGTCAACAACGTCGCGCAGATCGCCGCGGCGGCGGCCCTGAACGGCCCGCAGGACGAGGCCGAGCAGTTCCGTCTCGCCTTCGACCGGCGCCGTCAGCTGATCGTGTCGGAGCTGTCGAAGATCGACGGCGTCGAGGTGCCCAACCCGCTCGGCGCGTTCTACGCCTACCCCGACGTGCGCGGCCTGCTGAACCGCGAGTGGGGCGGCGTGACGCCGCGCACCTCGCTGGAGCTGGCCGACCTCATCCTCGAGCAGGCCGAGGTGGCCGTGGTCCCTGGCGAGGCCTTCGGCCCGAGCGGTTACCTGCGCCTGTCGTACGCCCTCGGCGACGACCAGCTCCTCGAGGGCGTCCAGCGCCTACAGCGCCTCTTCTCCTGACCCCGCCCTTCTCGCGCGTGAGTCGCCAGATTTTGTCGCTTCGGCACCGGTTGAAGCGACATATCTTGGCGACTCACGCGCGGGGCGACGGGGGGTTGTGGAGAGAAAAGCGGGAGCCGGTGGGGGAACGAGCATGATCGGCGGATGCCGAGAAACCGCCGTCTCACCGGACCCGCTGCCGCGTTCACCGTCGCCGAAGGCGCGCATCACGGCCTGACCCCCAGCACGCTGCGCGCGGCTGCGTGGGCCACTCCGCACGCCGGCATCCGCGTCGCGGAGTCCTCGACGCAGACGGATCAGCTCGCGGCGCTGCTGCGTGCGTTGCCCGATCACGCGTTCTTCTGCGGCCCGACGTCCGCCGCCCTGCAGGGGCTCCCCCTGCCGTACGCCCTGTCGGAGACGGCGCTGGAGCAACCGTTCGTCGGGGTCCCCGCGGGCCAGAACCGGATCCGCCGCCCTCGCACCACCGGTCGGGCTCTCTCGGTGCTGCCCGACGACATCGTCGAGGTCGGCGGCATCCGGTGCACGTCGCCGCTTCGGACGTGGGCGGAGCTCGCGGAGATGCTCGGGGTCGGCCAGCTGACGGCCGTCTCCGATCACCTGATCTCGCACCGACAGCCGATCGCCACACGCGAGGAGCTCGAGAAGATGCACCGACGTTTCCTGGGCGGTCGAGGGTCGAAGAGACGCCGGCTCGCGGTGGATCTGGCCGATGAGCGCGCCGAATCGCCGCGTGAATCCGAGCTGCGCGTTCTTCTGATCCAGTCCGGATTACCCGCGCCGCAGTGCAACGTCGAGATCTTCGACGGTGCGCGGTTCGTGGCGCGCGTCGACCTGTTGTATCCCGACGAACGCCTGATCCTCGAGTACGACGGGGACTACCACCGGGACCCGCGACAGTGGAGCAGAGATCAGTCGCGTCGAGCCCAACTCGAGTCGCTCGGCTACCGGGTGACGACCGTCACGGCACGCGACTTCGATGATCCTCCGGCTCTGCTCGCGCGCATTCGCCGTCTACTGGCCGTCACCCCCGCGTGAGTCGCCAAGATTTGTCGCCTGAACAGGTCGTGAAGCGACAAATCTTGGCGACTCGCGCGAAAGAGACGGGGGGCGCTACAGCTCGACGTTCACCAGGACGGGCTCGGGCTGCAGGAGCAGGCCGAACTCGGAGTGCACGCGCTGCTGCACGAAACGGGCCAGCTGCGCGATCTCGGCCGCCGTGGCCTCGCCGCGGTTGGTCAGCGCGAGGGTGTGCTTGGTGGAGAGGCCGGCGCGCGAGCGCGGGAAGCGGAAACCGCGCGAGAGCCCGGCGTTCTCGATAAGCCACGCGGCGCTCACCTTCACCTCGCGCCGCTCGATCGGAGGCGGGGGCAGGATGCCGTCGAACGCGGCCAGGGGGATCACCGTCACCGGGTCGAGATCCGGCGCCAGCGGCCACTTCGGGCACTCGGCGGGCAGCGTCCGGGCGAACGACTCCGACACGATCGCGTTCTGGAAGAACGAGCCGGCACTCCAGGTGTCGGGATCCTCCGGATCGAGCACCATGCCCTTGCGCGCGCGGGTCGCCAGCACGTGATCGCGGATCCAGCGCAGCGACACCGCGTCGGCGGCATCCAGGCCCAAGGCACCGCGCAGTTGCGCGCCCGCGATGGGACGCTCCCCCGCACCGACGCGGGCGAGTTCGAGCGTCACCGACAGGATGACCGCGGACCGCTCCGGGACGGAGCCGTAGTGCTGCTTGAGCACCGAGGTGCGAAAGCCCAGGCCCAGTTCGGATGCCGGAACGGTCGACACGTCTCCCGTCGCCTCGTCGATCAACTCGACCTCGACGAGGGTCTGCACGATCTCCTGACCGTAGGCGCCGACGTTCTGCACGGGGGCGGCGCCCACGGTGCCGGGGATGCCGGACATCGCCTCGATCCCGGCGAGACCGCGCTCGACGGTCTCGGCCACGAGGGCGTCCCAGTCGTGGCCCGCCTGCACGCGCAGACGCACGGTGTCGGGACGGGTTCCGGGCAGCTCCTCGATCCCGCTCGAGCGTACGCGGATCACCGTGCCCTCGAACGGTTCGTCGCCGACGAAGAGGTTCGAGCCGCCGCCGAGGACGAACCACGGCTCCCCCGTCGCCCAGGTCTCGCGCAGGGCGGCGACGAGCTCGTCGGCGGATGCCGCCTCGACCAGGCGCGCGGGTACGCCACCGGTGCGCAGCGTCGTCAGCTGCGAGAGCGGGACGGCGTCGACCTCGGGCATCAGGACGGCCGCACCCGCACCTGCGCCTTGCCGAGCACGGTGGTGCCGCCGAACGTCATGGTGAGGTCGATGCGGGCGGTGTCGTCGTCGACGGCGCCGACCTTGGCGCTGACGTGCAGATCGGCACCGGTCTCGGGGTCGACCACGACGGGGCGCGTGAAGCGCACACCGTACTCGGCGATGCGGCCGGAGTCGCCCAGCGCCTCGGCCAGGGTGCCGACGGCGATGCCCATCGTGAGCATGCCGTGCGCGAGGACCCCGGGGAGACCCACGGCGGCGGCGACGTCGTCGCGGTAGTGGATGGGGTTGAAGTCGCCCGACGCGCCCGCGTAGCGCACGAGCGACTCGCGGGTCAGGTGCACGGAGCGCTCGGCGATCACGTCGCCCACGGTGAACGCGCTCATGCGCCGCCCTCCCCGGCCAGCAGGACGCTGGTGGTCGTCACGACGTGGGCGCCGTCGGCATCCACGATCTCGGCCTCGCTGGTGATCATCGCGTTGCCGCCCATCGAGCGGATGCCGGTGACCGACAGCGTCGCGACGAGCTCGTCGCCGGCAACGATCGGGCGCGAGTAGCGGAAGCGCTGCTCCGCGTGCACGAGCCGCGAGAGCTCGATCCCCGAGTCGGGGTCGCCCAGGAGCTGCTGGAGCGTGAGGTCCTGCACGACCATCGCGAAGGTCGGCGGCGCGACGACGTCGGCGTAGCCGAGCGCGCGAGCGGCCTCGGGGTCGGAATGCTGCGGGGCGTCGGCGAACACGGCGCGGGCGAACTCGCGCACCTTCTCGCGGCCGACCAGGTACGGCGCGGTCGGCGGGAAGGCACGACCGACCAGTTCGGGGTTCACGGGCACCGCCTCAGTGTACCGAGGGCGGGTCGCCCGTCGTCCGGCGTCAGCGCTGGTGGCGTCCGCGGACGGCCTTGACCGCGATCTGCGTGGCGATGAACACGAGGAACACCGAGAACAGGACGTTGGCGACGAACGGGTCGATGGCCTTGGCGATCTGCGCACCGAGCGCCGTCGTCGCGCACGCCGCGATCCCGACGCACACCGCCGCGGTCAGATCGACGTTGCGCCGGCGGATGTTGCCGACCGTTCCCGACACGGCCGTGGGAATCATCATGAGCAGCGAGGTCCCCTTGGCCACCAGATCGCTCGTTCCGAAGACCAGCAGCAGCGCGGGCACGACGATGATGCCGCCACCCACGCCCAGCAGACCCGCCAGGATGCCGGTGACGACACCGAGCGCGGCGAGCCCGGGACCCGTGATCCAGGTCAGCTCGAGCTCGGCGTCGCGGGAGGGGATGACGAAGTAGAGGCTGACGATCACGGCGAGGAGGAACGTCACGAACGCCCACCGCAGCGCCGTCTGCGACAGCTTCGGCAGGAGCCACGTGCCGATCTGCGCACCCACCACCGCTCCGGACGCCAGGATCAGAGCGGGCAGCCACGCGACATGGCCGTCAACGGCGTACGTGATGACTCCCACGGACGCGGTGGGCACGATCGCCGCGAGCGAGGTGCCGGCGGCCAGGCGCTGATCGAAGCCGAGGATCAGCACGAGCAGCGGGACGATGACGGTGCCGCCGCCCACGCCGAAGAGCCCCGACAGCAGGCCCGCGAGCAATCCCACCCCGATGCAGACCAGATACAGGCGGGTGGTGCGAAGCGGGCGGGTGTCGCTGGTCACGTCGATGATTCCTCGGGGAGGGCGGGGCACGGGAGATGTCCCGCGCCCTCCAGTGTCGCACCGCACTGTCGCCGTCCCGGGCGAGCGGGCGGGAGGGGGCGGAACGAAAGCGGCCCCCGGTGGTCCGAAGCCGCGTCCACCGGGGGCCGTCGCCCTCACAGGTCAAGCAGGACGGTGACCCGAACACCGGACTGCGACCACTCGCGTGAGGGTGCGACAGAAATGACGATAAGCGCCGCACGCGTAGAGAACAGACCGGTTGACGAAGGTCCTTAAAACTGCTAATTATTTAGGTCGCTGAAGACATGGAACCGCTCCCGGGAATGTCCGACAGGATGCCGCGGTTGACGAGCCCATGACAACCGTAGGAATCATCGGCGCAGGACACATCGGCTCGGCTCTCGCGAAGGGCTTCGCACAACACGGCTACGACGTCGTGATCGCGAACTCCCGAGGCCCCGAAACCCTGTCCGACCTGGTCTCCTCCGTCGGCGAGCGCGCCCGCGCCGCCACCGCGGAGGAAGCGGCCCGGGCCGGCGACATCGTGGTGGTGACCGTGCCGCTCAAGGCGTACACCGAGGTCCCGGTCGCCCCGCTCGCGGGAAAGATCGTCCTCGACACGAACAACTACTACTTCGAGCGCGACGGGCACATCGCCGAGCTCGACGAGAAGAAGACCACCACCTCGCAGATGCTGCAGGAGCACCTTCCCGAGTCGCACGTCGTCAAGGCGTTCAACCACATCATGGCCGCCGACATCCTCACCGACGGCTCCCCCGCCGGCACAGAGAACCGTCGCGCCCTCGCCACCTCGAGCGACTCCGACGAGGCCGTGGCCCTCGTGACCCGCATCTACGACGAGTTCGGCTTCGACGCGGTCAACATCGGGCCCCTGAGCGAGAGCTGGCGGGTCGAGCGCGACCAGCCCGCCTACGTCGTGCGCCAGAACGCCGAGGAGCTCGAGCAGAACCTCACCCGCGCCGAGCGCTGACCCCGCCCCTCCCTCGCGTGAGGTGCCAGTTTTTGTCGCTTCGAGGCCCTCGCAAGCGACAGAAACTGGCACCTCACGCGAAACACTGAACCCGGCGCCCGCACTCGCGGGACGCCGGGTTCGTGCGTTCGTCAGAGCGACGCGAGCGCTTGGTCGACGTCGGCGACGAGGTCGTCGACAGACTCGATGCCCACCGACAGGCGCACGATCGTCTCGGGCACCGCGAGCTCGGTCCCGCGGACGGAGGCGTGGGTCATGGCATCCGGGTAGTTCACGAGCGACTCGACACCGCCCAGCGACTCCGCGAGCGTGAACAGACGCGTCGACTCCGCGAAGCGCCGCGCCGCGGCCCCGTCGGCCAGTTCCAGCGACACGATGCCCCCGAAGCCGCTCATCTGCGACGCGGCGAGCGCGTGGCCGGGGTGCGTGGGCAGGCCCGGGTAGTACACCTTCGCGACGCGACCGTGTCCGGCCAGGTGCTCGGCGACGGCCTGGGCGTTGGAGCTGTGTCGCTGCATGCGCACGGCCAGCGTCTTGATGCCGCGGGTGGTCAGGTAGGCGTCGAACGGGCCCGACACCGCGCCGGCGGCGAACTGCAGGAACTGCACCTTCTCGGCGAGGTCGGCGTCGGCGAAGGCGAGCGCCCCGCCCACGACGTCGCTGTGCCCGCCGAGGTACTTCGTCGCGGAGTGCACCACGACATCGGCGCCGAGCGGGATCGGACGCTGCAGCGCCGGCGAGGCGAAGGTGTTGTCGACGACGACGATCGCGCCGGCGGCGTGCCCGAGACGAGCGAGCCCGGCGATGTCGGTGATGCGCAGCATCGGGTTGCTGGGGGTCTCCACCCACACCATCCGCGGCGCGCGCTCCTCGATCGCGGCGGAGACGGCATCCAGGTCGCTCATGTCGACCACGCGCAGCTTCACGCCCCACGGGCCCAGCACGCGGGCAAGCAGGCGGTAGGTGCCGCCGTAGACGTCGTTGCCGAGCAGCACCTCGTCGCCCGGGACGAGCGCCGCTCGCAGCAGCGCGTCCTCGCCGGCGAGACCCGACGAGAACGACAGCGCCCGCACGGCCCCCTCGAGAGCGGCGACCTGCGTCTCCAGAGCGGTGCGCGTGGGGTTCCCGCTGCGCCCGTACTCGTAGCCGTTGCGGAGACCGCCGATCCCGTCCTGCGCGTAGGTCGTCGACACGTGGATCGGCGGGATGACCGCACCGGTGGTCTCGTCGGGCGCCTGCCCGGCGTGGACGGCGAGGCTGTCGAAGCCGCGGGCGGCGTCGTGGGTGCTCATGCGGAGTGCTCCTGGCTGCTCGGGGGGATGACGGATGCCACGGGTGCAACGTCGTAGCCCCGCTGGATCATCCAGTCGTCGTCGAAGATCTTGCTGAGATAGCCGCGCCCGTGGTCGGGGAGGACGACGACGACGACCGCGTCGGCGGGGAGATCGCGGGCGACGCGGAGGGCGCCGACCACGGCCATGCCGCTGGATCCGCCGACCAGCAGGCCCTCCTCGCGGGCGAGGCGCCGGGTCATGGCGAAGGACTCGGCATCCGAGATGCGCTCGTAGCCGTCGACGATCGCGGGATCGAAGGCCGGGGGCCAGAAGTCCTCGCCGACGCCCTCGACGTCGTACCCGTGGATGTCGCCGCCCGAGTAGATCGAGCCGACGGGGTCGACGCCGATGATGCGCACGGCCGATCCGGCGACCTCGCGAAGGTAGCGCCCGGTACCGCTGATCGTGCCGCCCGTGCCGACGCCGGCGACGAAGTGCGTGAGCTCCCCGTCGGTATCGCGCCAGATCTCGGGGCCCGTGGTCTCGTAGTGGCTGCGCGGGCCGTTCGGGTTGGCGTACTGGTTCGGCTTGAAGGCGCCGGGGATCTCGCGCACGAGACGGTCGGACACGCTGTAGTACGAGTCCGGGTCCTCGGGCTCGACGTTCGTCGGCGTCACCACGACCTCGGCGCCGTAGGCGCGCAGCACCGCGCGCTTGTCTTCGGCGACCTTGTCGGGCACCACGAAGACGCACCGGTAGCCGCGCTGCTGCGCGACGAGGGCGAGACCGACGCCGGTGTTGCCGCTGGTCGGTTCGACGATCACCCCGCCCGGTTTCAGCAGACCGTCGCGCTCGGCGGCGTCGACGATGTTGGCCGCGATGCGGTCCTTCGCAGAACCGCCGGGGTTGAAGTATTCGATCTTCGCGAGGACCGTGGCGGCGATGCCGTCGGTGACGCGGGAGAGGCGGACGAGGGGGGTGTTGCCGACGAGGTCGGCGACGCTCTGGGCGTAACGCACGATGGAGTCCTGGAGGTTGGTGCGCCCGATCCGGGCACGGCTGACGGGGTCGTCGAAAAAGAACGCGGGGCGTTCAGCGACAACAGCGACAGGTCAGCACGCCGTCAGCATACCCGACGCACCTTCCTCAGGACACGGCGCCGAGGAACTCCTCGAAACTCTGCGCGGGGCGGCCGGTGACCCGTTCGACATCGGTCGACACCACGGCGAGGTCACCGCTGGCGATCGAGGTGTACGTGCTCACCCATGCATCGACCTGCCAGCGCGGAGCGCCGAAGGCCGCACGCGAGACGTAGGCCTCGTCGACCGTCTCATCCACGAACCGCACGGGGTGACCGCGCACCGCCGAGATCTTCTCGGCCACCTCCGCCATCGTCAACGCCTCGGGACCGGTGAGGTCGTACGCGGCGTCGGCGTGCGCCGAGGGTTCGAGCAGCACCGCCACCGCGGTCGCTGCGACGTCGGAGCGCGACACCAGGGAGCAACGTCCTTCGCCGGCCGGACCGCGGATGACGCCGTCGTCGCCGGCGAACAGCTCCATCATGTCCATGTAGAAGTTGTCGCGCAGGAACGTCCAGCGCATTCCCGACGCGCGGATGATCTCCTCGGTGGCCGCGTGATCGCGGCCGAGCGTGAACACCGCGTCGGGTGCCGCCGCCAGGAACGAGGTGTACACGATCGAGCGCACGCCGGCCTGGGCGGCCGCCTCGACGAAGGTGCGGTGGTGCTCCACCCGGTCGGCGGTCTCGGAGGCCGAGACCATGAAGAGCGTGTCGACACCCTCGAGCGCCGTGCGGGCGGCATCCGCGTCGGAGTACCGCGCGACGTGCACCTCGGCGCCGTCGAGTCGCGGAGCACGGGAGGCATCGCGCACCAAGAGGCGCTGCGGGATGCCGCGGGCGGCGAGATCGCGAGCGACGCGGCCGCCGACTGCTCCGGTGGATCCGGTGACGGCGATGACGGGCGACGTGGGCATACGGCCTCCGGTGGGCGGGTTCTCGACCCCTCCAGAGTATGCCGCCTCGACGTGTCGCGGCCGAGAACTCCTCAGGAAGCGGGAGCGATCAACCGCGCCACGCGCACCCGCACGGATGCCGGTACGTCGTCGTCGCCCGCGCCGCGGGCGGCCTCGGCCACCGCGCCGGCCACCTCGGCGGCGTCGTCGAGGTCGGACACACCGATGCACACCGTGATGGCCCGGGCGCCCGCGACGTCCTCGACGGCGGCGAGCGAACCCTCCACGTCGGCGACGCGTTCGAAGGCGCGCGCCACGACCGGACGCGCCGAGTAGCTCTCGCGCACGCCCTCCACCGCCGTCACGGCGAGATCGATGCGCGGGGCCAGTTCTGCGGCGGTGTTGCGGGTCATGAGTCCTCCCCCTCGTCCAGGTGCACGTCGCCCACGGTGATGTCGACGCGACCCACCCGGAGCTCGCCGTGTCTCTCGATGGCGGAGCGCACGCCCTCGCGCATCTCGTCGACCGCGGAGGTCATCCGGCGGCCGAACCGCACGCTCACCGTCGCGCGGACGTCGAGCGCCCCGTCGTCGGGGCGGTCGATGCGCACGCGCCCCACCAGCAGACCCTCGATGCCGTCGCCGACCGAGCGGATCAGCTCGTACAGAGCGCCCTCGGTCACGACGAGCTCGGTCCCGTCGTCTGTGCGGGCGAGGGGGATATCGCGGCCCGCGCGGAACTCGCGCATCACCTCCCGCATCACGGTGTCGTACCACGACTCCGGGATCGGTTCGGCGGCCTGCTCCTCGACGATCTCCCGCGACAGTCGACCCATGCGTTCCATCGACGCCAGGACGGCCTGGCATTCGGCGTTGCGCTCGATCGCGGGGATGCGGGGGGTACGTCCGCGATCGAGGTAGGCGGAGAGGTCTTCCAGGGAGTAACCCGAGCCTCCGACGTCGTCGCTGTGCTCGCTCATTCCGGTCACCTCCACTCCTGCATCCGGTCCAACACGGTCTTGCGCGCCCGAGCGAGACGGCCGCGGACGGTCGCCGCGGATTCGCCCACCTCGACGGCGATCTCGTCGTAGCTGTGCCCGCCGACCTCGCGCAGCACCCACACCACGCGCAGCTCCTCGGGCAGCTCCGCGATCACCTTCTTCAGCGCGTCCATCTGGGAGGACGCGACGACGGCGCGTTCCGGGTCGTCACGCGCGGAGACCATCTCCTCGTCGATCTGATCCGACACCTTGCGGGACCGCAGACGATCGGTCGCCTTGCGCGAGACGATCGTCGTGAGCCAGCTTCGCACCTTCTCGGGGTCGGTGAGGTCGGGAAGGCGGCGCCACGCCGTGATGAGCGCTTCCTGCACGCAGTCGTCGGCGTCGGCCCGCGACCCGGTGAGGCGCGTCGCGAAAGCCACGAGGAACGGTGCATGACGTCGCACCAGCACTCCGAACGCCAATTGATCGCCGTCGGCCGCGCGCGCCGCGAGGAACGCATCGGTGGCGGAGGACAAAGAGGGCATTGAGGTTCCTGTCAGCGTTTTTTCAGGCTCGATGCGTGACGTTTCACGAACCGGGCTCGTCCACATAGCGAACACCCCGGAGCTGACCCGCCCCGGGCACTTGACGAAAGGACGCCCCTCATGGCACAGAACTCCTCCCTCTCGGCCGACGCCCGCGCGAACGGCGGCAAGACGGTCATCGTCGACCCCGTCGTCGCGAAGGTCGCCGGCATCGCCGCGGCCGAGGTGCCCGGTGTGCACGCGCTCGGCGGCGGTGCCGCTCGCGTCATCGGCAACATCCGCCAGGCCGTGGGTGCGAAGGACTACGCCCAGGGCGTGAGCGTCGAGGTCGGCGAGACCGAGGTCGCCGCCGACATCGCGATCCAGGTCGACTACCCCGAGCGCATCCAGCGCGTCGCGGAGAACGTGCGCTCGGCCGTCGAGAAGGCCATCACCGAGATCGTGGGCATGAAGGTCGTCGAGGTCAATGTGACCGTGGTCGACGTCTACATCCCCAGCGATGACGACGACGAGCAGGAGGAGGCCCGCGTCCACTGACGCGGCGTCCCGGCCCGCGAGCACCGGCTCGCGGGCCTTCGCCGTCGATGGCGCGGACGATGTCCGTCCCCCGCGCTATCGTCGGCGGCATCCCCTCCCCCGACCCCAGGAGCACCCGTGCGCATCGCCCTCACCGGCTCATCCGGCAAACTCGGCACCGTCGTGGCTCGCGAGCTGCGCGCCGCCGGTCACGACGTCATCGGCCTCGACGTGCGTGGAGAGCGCGGTCCGGGCTTCGTCCAGGTCGACCTCACCGACTACGGCCAGGTCGTCGACGCCCTCACCGCGGTCAACGACCAGCACGACGGTTTCGACGCCCTCGTCCATCTCGCGGCGATCCCGGCCCCGGGCATCCGCTCGGACATCGCCACGTTCCACAACAACATGGCGAGCACGTTCAACGTGTTCTGGGCGGCGACGCGGCTCGGCATCCAGAGAATCGTCTACGCCTCGAGCGAGACGGTCCTGGGTCTCCCCTTCGACGTGCCGCCCCCGTACATCCCCGTCGACGAGGAGTACGCGCCGCGTCCCGAGTCGGTCTACTCGCTCGTGAAGACGCTCGAGGAGCGTCTCGCGGTCGAGCTGGTGCGGTGGAACCCCGAGCTGTCGATCACCGCGCTGCGCTTCTCCAACGTCATGGTGCCCGAGGACTACGCAGAGTTCCCGTTCGACCACGACGCCCGCACCCGCAAGTGGAACCTCTGGGGCTACATCGACGCCCGCGACGGAGCCCAGGCCGTGGACCGCGCGCTCGAGACCGCTCCGGCCGGCTTCGACACGTTCATCATCGCCGCCGCCGACACGGTCATGACCCGACCGAACGCCGAGCTCGTGGCCGAGGTGTTCCCCGGCGTCGAGACGCGCGGCGACCTCGGCGACACGCGAACCCTGCTCTCCATCGACAAGGCGCGCCGACTGCTCGGTTACGAGCCGCAGCACTCCTGGCGCGACCACCGCTGACCCCGTGGCGGCGGGAGCGTGGCACACTCGGGGAATGGATGCCGACGAACCCCAGATCCCGCTGCCGACGGCGCGCGAGAAAGAGGTCAGCTTCCTCGCGCGCTCCGGTGCCGTGGTGACGCTGCGGCTCATCGACACCGGTCGCTACGAGGTCAAGCTCGACACCCGCGGCGACTACACCGCCGAGCTGCGATACGACGGCGACACCTTCGAGCTGCACCCGGCCCCGGGTGTGCACGCGCTCGGCGGCACCGGGCTGTCCGCGACGCAGCTGTACGAGGGGTTCTGAACGCCGACGGCTGACCCGCGGGCGACGCCTCCCGGCGTCGGCCGATCGCGGCGGGCAGGCCCTCCCCACGTCGACCGATCGCGGCGGGAAGGCCCTCCCCACGTCGACCGATCGCGGCGGGCGAGCCCTCCCGACGTCGACCGCAAGCCCCGCGGCTTCGCCACGGCGCCGCGGTTGACTGGAGCCCTCGACCCGCCGGGAGGACCACCGTGACCAAGGACGCCGACAGCTACGACATCGCCGTGATCGGCGCCGGCCCCGCCGGAACCGCCGCCGCCCTGCGCGCGGCGGAACTCGGCGCCTCCGTCGTCGTGCTCGAAGCGGGGCGCGTCGGCGGGACCTGCGTCAACACCGGGTGCGTGCCGACCCGCGTCCTCGCCAAAGCCGCTCGCCTGATGCGCGAGACCCGCGCGGCCGACGACTACGGCATCGTCGTCAACGAACCCCGAGTCGACTGGTCCGCGGTCGTCGCACGCGTACACGAGCGAGTGGATGCCGTCCGCTCGATCAAACGCGAGGCGGAGCGGTTCGCAGCCGCCGGCGTCGACCTCGTGCACGAGGGCCGGGCCCGCTTCGTCGACGATCACACCCTGGTGCTCGACAGCGGCCGGCGCATCCGCGCGGAGTCCATCCTGGTGTGCGTGGGCGGTCATTCGCGGCGTCTGCCGATCCCCGGCGCGGAATGGGCGACCGTTCCCGAGGATGTGCTGTCGCTGCCGGAGCTGCCGCGACGGGTGGCCGTGATCGGTGCGGGCAACACGGGGGCGCAGCTGGTGACGGTGTTCCGCTCCTTCGGCTCCGAGGTCACTCTCCTCGACGTGGCTCCGCGGGTGCTCATGGCATCCGATGCGAAGATCTCGGCGGCGATCGCCGATTCCTTCGCCGGCCACGACATCGATGTCCGCACCGGGATCGAGACCGTCGAACGCCTCGACCGTCAGGACGACGGCGCGATCCGCCTCACCTGGCGCGAAGGCGGCGCCGCGCACGAGCGCGAGGTCGACGTCGTCATCATGGCGACCGGTTGGCCGGCCGACGTCGAAGACCTCGGGCTCGACAAGGCCGGCGTCGAGGTGGTGCGCTCGGCCATCCCGGTCGACCGGTACTTCCGCACCGTCGTGCCGCACATCCTGGCCGTCGGCGACGCGAACGGGCGCGACATGCTCGTCCAGGCCGCCCAGTTCGAGGGTGAGGCCGCCGCCGAGAACGCCGTACTCGGAGCGAACCGCCGCACCCCACACCACCTCCTGCCCGCCGGCGGATTCACCGACCCCGACTACGCGGGAGTGGGCCTCACCGAGGAGCAGGCGCGCGAACGCGACGCGTCGTGCGTCGTGGCGACCGTGCGCTTCGCCGACCTCGACCGGGCCGTCATCGACGATCGCGAGAGCGGGTTCCTCATGCTCATCGCCGATCGCCGGCGCGAACTGGTGCTCGGGGCGCACGCGGTCGGCGAGAACGCCGTCGAGGTGATCCAGTCGGTGACGACGGCGATGGCCGCAGGCATCGACGTCTCCACCCTGGCGGGCGTGCGCTTCGCCTACCCGACCTACAGCGCGGTCATCGGCAACGCGGCGCGCGCGTTGCTGCACGCCGACGCCCCCGCGCTGCTGGAGTGACACACTGATTCCGTGACCGCCGACCCGACGACTGCCTCCCCCGACGCCCCCGCCCGGCGCGGGCGGCCGGGATACGACCGCGAAGGCATCCTCGCGGTGGCCGTGCAGGTGTTCAACGAGCAGGGCTACGACGCCACGAGCGTGTCCGACCTCGCCCGCCGACTCGGGTTGACCAAGTCGGCGCTGTACCATCACTTCTCCTCAAAGGAGGAGCTCCTCTCCGTCGCCCTCGAGGCCGCCCTCGGCGGGCTCGAATCCGTGCTCGACGAGCCCGGCGCCCGAGAGGGCGCGGCATCCGATCGCCTGCGCTTCGTGCTCACCGGTGCCACCGACGTGCTCGTGGCCCAGCTGCCGGCGGTCACCCTGCTGCTGCGCGTGCGCGGAAACAGCGCGGTCGAGCAGGCGGCGCTGGAGCGTCGACGCGTGTTCGACCACCGGGTGACCGATCTCGTCGCCGCGGCGCAGCGCGAGGGCGGGGTGCGCGACGACGTCGACGCGGCGGTCGCCGCCCGTCTGCTGTTCGGCATGATCAACTCGGTCGTCGAGTGGTACCGCCCCGGCGGCGGGGTCGACGGCGACCGCCTCGGTGCCGACATCGTGCGCATCGCCCTCGACGGCCTCCGCACCGCCTGAGGCGCGCGCGCCCGCCGCGCGGCTCCCAAGCGCCCGCCGAGATCACACGATCCGCTCGAGCGCACACGATCCGCGCCGCCCGTAACACGTGATCTCGCGCGGATCGTGTGACCTCGCGCGCACGGAGGAGGGGCCCGCGCCACGCGCGAGGCCCCTCCGGGATCAGGCCCGCAGGTCGACGCCCTTCGTCTCCTTGATCAGCGAGACGGCGCCGAGCGAGACGAGCGCGGCGACCGCGATGTACAGGCCGATCGTCCATGAGGCGCCCGTGGAACGCAGCAGCGCCTCGGCGATCATCGGCGCGAACGCCCCGCCCATGATCGCTCCGAGCGCGTAGCCGATCGAGACGCCCGAGTAGCGCACGTTCGCGGGGAACATCTCGGCGTAGAGCGCCGCCTGCGGTCCATACGACAGCCCGAGGCCGAGAGTCATCACGAACAGGGCGACGAAGTACCAGAAGATGTTCGCGGTGTCGATGAGGAACCACATCGGTACGGCCCAGACCGCCAGCAGCAGATAGCCGAGCTGGAAGGTGCGGACGCGTCCGAGTCGGTCCGACAGGCGACCGCCCCAGAGGGTGAAGCCGAGCCAGCCGAAGGAGGCCAGGGTCGTGGCCAGCAGCACCGTCGGACGCTCCATACCGAGCACCGATACCGAGTACGTCGCGAAGAAGGCGATGAGCAGGTAGCCGGCGGCGTTGTTGCCGATGAAGACGAAGGCGGTCAGGGCGACCTCGCGCCAGTTCTTGCGGAAGAGCTGTCCGAGAGGCGCGGAGGACTCCTTGCGGCGTCGCAGGAGGTCCTCGAACACCGGGCTCTCCTCGACCGCGCGGCGGATGACGTAGCCGACGACGATCAGCACGATCGAGAACAGGAAGGGCACGCGCCAGCCCCACGCGAGGAAGGCCTCCCCCGACATCGACGAGGTCAGGATCCACAGTGTCGCGGTGGCCAGGATCATGCCGACCGGCACCCCGATCTGCGGGTAGGCGCCGAAGTAGCCGCGACGGTGGGCGGGGGCGTGCTCGACCGACAGCAGCGCCGCTCCGCCCCACTCGCCGCCGGCCGAGAAGCCCTGCAGCACGCGAAGGAGGATGAGCAGCACGGGCGCCGCGACGCCGATGGCGGCGTAGGTGGGCAGCACACCGATGAGGGCCGTCGAGACGCCCATCATGATGAGCGTGAGCACGAGCATCTTCTTGCGCCCCAGGCGATCGCCGAGCCAGCCGGCGACGACGGCGCCCAGGGGACGGAAGAGGAAGGAGATGCCGATCGTGGCGAACGAGAGCACCTGGGCGATCGCCGGGTCGCTCTCGGCGAGGGGCGCGAGGAACAGGGGCGCGAGCACCAGCCCGGCCGCCTGGGCGTAGATGAAGAAGTCGTACCACTCGATAGAGGTGCCCACGAGCGTGCCGGCGAGCACGCGCCGTTCCTCTCGGGTCACGCCGGTGGTGGCGGGGGCGGATGCCGCAGTCTGCGAGGCCATGAGAACTCCGTCGTTCCGTGGTCGGGTGTGGACGTCCGATGGGCACTGTTACCGACCGAACGTTCAGTAATAGTGTCAGAGGTGCGCCCGCCCGACAAGAGGGCGGCGGAAGGAGCCCCCATGCCACCCTGGGTCATCGTCCCCGGCGCCCTCGACGAGCGCCTCGGCATCACCGTCACCGAGCAGTCCGCCGACCGCGTCGCCGCCTGGATGCCGGTCACCGGCAACACGCAGTCGCTCGGCCGCCTCCACGGGGGCGCCACCGCCGCGCTCGCGGAGGCGGTCGGATCGTGGGCGGCGATGATCCACGCCTCGACCCTCGGCAAGGTCTGCGTGGGGGTCGATCTGAACATCACCCACCACCGCGGCGCGCGCGAGGGTCGCATCTTCGCCGTCGCCACGCCCGCGCACCGCGGTCGGCGCGTGGCGACCTACGACGTGGCGATCCGCGACGACGCCGACCGGACCATCGCGACGGCCCGCATCACGAACCTCGTCGTCGATCCGGACTGAGCCCGGGGCTCTGGCATCCTGGATCTCGTGTCGGGAGTCCGAGGGGTTGCACTGCCCCCATGCAGTGCAACCCCTCGCCCGTCGACGTCAGTCCCGAACATCTCTCGACGGGCGTATGGGTGCCATCTCGAAGCCGGAGACGACACCCACCCCCATCAGTGCGGTGTTTCAGGGGCCCCGATCCTTACACGACCGTCGGAAATTCTTTTCGCGCGCCTGGGCGTAAGGATTTCGGCGATCACGACACAGCCTGAACGAACGCACGGAGACGCACGCCGGTGATCGACGACTCGGAATTCGTGGCGCTCTTCCGGGAGCACCACAACGCCGTTCTGCGGTTCATCGAGCGGCGCGTGTCGGATCGCGAGGCGGCCGCCGACCTCACGATGGACTGCTTCGAGATCGCCTGGCGCAAACGCGACCCGCGCGATCCGTTCGGGTTGGCGTGGCTGTACCGCACCGCGCGCAACCTCATCGCGAACGAGTACCGACGACGAGACCGGGAGGGGGCACTGTGGGCGCACATCGAGGACCACGTCCGCATCCTCTCGAGCGAGTCCTCGCCGGCGCTCGCCGAGACGCTCGTGGATGCGATGAAGAGCCTGCCCGAGCGCGACCGGGAAGTGCTCTGGCTGACGTATTGGGAAGAGCTCGCCGCCTCCGAGGTCGCCGTGGTCCTCGAGATGAGCGAGGGCGCCGTCTGGACGCGGCTGAACCGCGTGCGCGCGCGGCTTCGACCCCTGCTGACGGCCGCGACCGAGGCCCGGACCGAGGAGGTGGCCGATGACCGACGATGACCTCGCCCGCCTCCTGCGAGCCGTCGATCCGGCCCGCACGCCCGTCGACGCCCCGCTCCCGCTGGACGCCGAACGCCGCCTTCGCGAGATCGTGGGGCGCCCGGCCGCCCGCCGACGGCGCCCCGTCCTGGCGTGGACCTCGGCCGCCGCCGTCGTCGTGCTGGTGTTCGCGATCGTCACCGGCATGCTCTGGATGCCGACGGACTCGGCATCCGCCCTCACCCCCAAGCCCCTCAGCTACACCGCCATCGCTGACGACGCCGCGCAGGTAATCGCCCGGGCGCAGGCCCGGCTGGCCGAGACGGACGAGCCCCGGGAACCGGAGCGCCGCTCGCTGGCGCTCGGCTGGTACTTCTCGCTCTCCGTCGACGGCGCGGAGGCGACCGTGTTCCGCCGTGAATGGGTGGACCTGCGTTGGAACGCCGACCGGTCGGGCTCGATCGTCACCACCGCCGCCGAGGCCACCAACGCCGACGGCGACACCGTCCCCGCGGGGGAGCCGACGCCGGGCACGGTGGTGGGCGAGCTGGACTTCGTGCAGAACCAGTTCACGCCGATCTCGCCGGAGCCGCCGGCGGCCACGGCCGAGGCGATGCGCTCGATCGTGACCGCCTCGACCGGGGTCGACACGCCCACCGCGGGCGACGCGATGATCGGGGCGCGGACCTTGCAGGGCGAATGGACCTTGACCGACGCGCAGCAGTCCGCCCTGCTCGACGTCGTGGGCGCGGCATCCGATCTGCGGGTCCTGGGCACCACCGAGGACCGCATCGGTCGCCCGGTCGTGGGACTCAGCGGCATCCCATCGGGGCCCTCGAACGCGCGCGTGACGTTGCTGCTGTCGACCGAGACCGGACGCATCGTCGGCTTCGAGTCCGCCCTCGTCGAGGCGGACGCCCAGCTCGACCTGCCCGCAGGCTCCCTCACCGACTACACGCTGTGGGATGTCACCGACCGAGAGGACGCACCCCGATGACCGACACCGCCGACCTGCACCCCGACATCGCCGCGGCGCTCGCCGAGATCCCCGGCGGTGAGGCGATCGACGCGCGGCACGCGCGCTGGCCCGAGCTGGGCATGACCATGGACGCACCCGAGGAGCACGAGCGCGCGGTCGGCAGCTGCGCGACGGGCAACGTCTGCGCGTTCAGCGGCACGGGGCTGTCGGGAACGCGCGTGTCGTGGTCGAGCTGCGGCACCTACGCACCCGGGATCACCGTGCGCTCGATCGCCAACGCCCGCTCGGCCGGCTACCTCCAGGCCCGCACCTCGTCGGGATCGGTGCTCGCGACGGCGATCGCCGGGTCGTGGGCGAACGTCTCGGGCGTCACGGCCGACGTGCGCTGCGTGTCCTGAGCGACCGCCGCCGGCGGATCAGCGCCACGGGCGCTCGGAGCGCGCACGCCAGTAGGCCGGCGGATCGATCGCGAGGCGCGCGAGCCTCTCGTCGTCGACCGGGAGAGCGCGGGCGCCGCTCCCCCGCCGCAAATGCTCGACGGTCGTGGCCCCGCTGAGCACGATGTCGGCCCAGGGCTGAGCGAGCGCGGCGCCGATCGCGAACGCGTCGACGTCGATCCCGGATGCCGCCCGCCCGAGCTCGTCGTCGCCCGCGGCGCCGGCGAGCTCGCCGTTGGCCAGTACCTCCTTGACCACCACGGTCCATCCGGCGTCGTGCGCCGCGGCGAGCGCTCCGGCGACGGAGGATTCGCGCAGGTTCCACGTGGACTGCACGACGGAGAACGGCCCGTCGTCGATCGCGAGCGCCGTCTCGATGACGTCGGCCTGATGCGGACCGCTGGTCGACAGCCCCACCCGCACCCCGTCGGCGCGCAGGGACCGCAGCCGGTCGAGCAGGGCCCCGTCGGCGAGCGCCGTGCTGTCGGGGGTCACCGAGTGGATGAGGAAGAAGTCGGGCGCGGAACCGAGGGCGGCGGTCGTCTCGGGCCACTGCCGGTCGAACATGGCCACCGAGTGCTCCTTGCGCTCGTGCACGGCGGCATCCATCCTCCACCCGCCCACGTAGGCGTAGCCCCATTTCGACCCGATCGTCAGCTCGGCTCGGCGCTCGGGATGCGCGCGCAGCCAGTCGCCGAGGAACTCCTCCGCTCGCCCGTAGGAGCGCGCCGCGTCGACGTACCGGATGCCGAGCGCCCACGCCTCGTCGAGCAGCTCGTGCGCGCGCCGCCGCATCGCCTCGACCGAGCGACCGGCGGGATCGCCCAGGTCGGCATCGCGAGCGGTCGTGATGTACGCGGGCCGCCCCACGGCGGCGAGGCCGAGGCCGAGTCGTGCAGCGTTCATGCTCCGACGTTAGCGCCGGGGCACGAATAACGGCGGCGTCCACCGCGTTGTCTCCGTCATGACGTACGGGTACCCGCTGGCCGACGACGCGCAGCCCATCTGCCCCTCGTGCGGGGTGACGATGCACCCCCTGCTCGACGAGGGGATCTCGGCCGATGAGTGCCGCGAGTGCGGGTATCGGCAGGAGTGGTCGGGGGACGCCGACGACGACGGCTGGGACGACTGACCGCTGCCTCGATCGGGGGCGCCGCGTCGCCTGATCAGCGCGGGCGGGCCGAGGAGATGAGCATGTCGAGCCCTCGCTCAAACGCGCGCGTGGCCACCGGGTCCTCGGGATCCTCCTCGGCGAGGGTCGCGAAGGCGGCGGCGAAACGCGGGAACGCCTCCTCCTGGCCCGTGGGGTCGAAGACGACGGACGGACCCGACATGTCGAGGACGCTGCCGAGGATGAACGACTCGAAGGCGGTCAGCAGCGGGATCACCTCGCGCAGGGCCCATCCGGCGGCTTCGGCGGCCGCGGCGAAGTCCTCGTACTGAGCGAGGAGCACCGGCGCCGACGCGCGCTCGGTCATGAGCAGCGGCACGACGCGCGGGTGCCGCGCGAAAGCGCGGCGATACGAGCGTGCCCAGGCGCGGAGGGCGTCCTCCCACGGCAGCTCACGCAGGGGCTGCGAATCGATGTGGGCGGAGACGAGCGCGCGGACGTCCTCGACCATCGCGGCTCGGTTGGGCACATGGTTGTACAGCGATGCCGGGTTGACCCCGAGGCGCGCAGCGACGCGACGGAGGCTCGCTCCGTCGGGGCCGTGCCGGTCGACCAGGGCGAGGGCGGTGCGCGCGATCAGATCGCGGCTCAGCAGCGGCGTGTGCGGTCTGGCGATGACGGTCTCCCCGGGGTCGATCAGAGCCTACGGGCGCGGGCTCCGTGATCCACTCTCGCACGCCTAAAACAAACGGTGTATGTTTACCGCCATGACCACCGAGGCCTTCACCGTCGTCGACGCCGACGTCGCCGCTCTGCGCGCCGCCCTCGACTCCGGGACCGTCACGAGCGTCGAGCTCGTCGCCCGCTACCTGAACCGCATCGCGGCGTACGACCGCGCCGGAATCCGCCTCAACGCGGTTCCGGTGCTCGACCCCCGCGCGTTCGACGAAGCGCGCGAAGCCGACCGGCGACGCGCCGAAGGTCGGGTGCGCGGCCCGCTCGACGGCATCCCCTTCACCGCGAAGGACAGCTACCGCGTCCGAGGGCTCACCGTTGCCTCCGGCTCGCCCGCGTTCGCCGACCTGGTCGCCGGCGACGACGCTTTCGCCGTCGAACGACTGCGCGAAGCGGGAGCGGCGTGCCTCGGTCTGACCAACATGCCCCCGATGGCCGCGGGCGGCATGCAGCGCGGCGTGTACGGCCGCGCCGAATCGCCGTACAACGGCGAATACCTCTCCTCCGCCTTCGGATCGGGCTCCTCCAACGGCTCGGGCACCGCGACCGCCGCCAGCTTCGCCGCATTCGGGCTCGGCGAGGAGACGTGGTCGTCGGGTCGCGCCCCCGCCTCGCACAACGCGCTCGTGGCCTACACCCCCTCGCGCGGCGTGATCTCGGTGCGCGGCAACTGGCCGCTCGTGCCGACCATGGACGTCGTCGTGCCCCACACCCGGTCGATGGACGACCTGCGCGCAGTGCTCGATGCCATCGTGGCCGACGACCCGCGCACCGACGGCGACCTCTGGCGGTCGCAGCCGTGGATCCCCCTCCCACGCCCCTCCGAGGTCCGCCCCGAATCGTTCGCCGCGCTCGAGCCGCTGCCGCTGGCGGGACTGCGCCTGGCCGTGCCGCGGATGTACGTCAACGGCGATCCCGACAACGCGTCCCCCATCGTCACACGCGACAGCGTCCTGCGACTCTGGGCCGACCTCCGCGCCGATCTGGAAGCGGCGGGCGCCGAGGTCGTCGAGACCGACTTCCCCGTCGTCGACCGCTACGAGAAGCTGCACCCCGGCGACGAGGACTTCCTCGACCGCGGCTTCGTCACCCGGCAGTTCCTCGACGACGAGGTCGGAGACCTCGCGGTGTGGGCCATGGACGCCTTCCTCCGCCAGAACGGAGATCCGGCCCTGAACCGCCTCGCCGACGTCGAGGCCGCGCGGATCTTCCCCCACCCCCCGGGCGCTCTGCCCGACCGGTACGGCGTGTGGCACTACGACATCGCGTACGACATTGGCGAGTACGTGACCCGCGCGCGGGAGTGGGAGCCCGACTGGCGCGACGTGCCGAGCCTCGAGGCGGGTCTGCGCGGTCTCGAGCACACGCGCCGCGTCGACTTCGAGGAGTGGATGGATGCCGGCGCCTTCGACGCCGTCGTCTTCCCGACGCAGTCCGACGTGGGCCCGGCCGACGCCGACGTGAACCCCGCCTCCGCCGACATCGCGTGGCGCAACGGCGTGTGGGTGTCGAACGGCAACCTCGTGCCCCGCCACCTCGGTATCCCGACCGTCACCGTGCCGATGGGCACGATGGACGACATCGGGATGCCGGTGGGCCTGACCATCGCCGGGCCCGCGTACAGCGACACCCGGCTTGTACAGCTGGGTTCGGCGATCACCGCTCTCGGCGACCGGCGCACCACGCCGCCGCGCACACCGGCGCTTGCGGACGAGACCGTCTTCCCCACCGCACGACCGGTCGGTGCGGGCGAGCTGCGTGTGGTCGTCGACGCGGTCGAGACCGAGGACGATGGCGACGAGACGATCGTCCGCTTCACCGCCACCGTCTCCGGCGGGGTGGCACGGGAGCACGCCGGCTTTGTCGACGGCGCGCGCGTCGAGACGAAGGTCGACGGCGATCGCCTCCAGGGGAGCGCGCGCGTCTCGGCCGCGGCCCACCGGACTCCCGTCAGCCCCTGGGTCGCGCCCTATGGACCCCTCGTCGTCGTGGTCGTCCGCGACGACGACGGTGTGGTCGCCGGGGACCTCGCCACCACCGCCGGCTCACCGCTCTGACACCCCACTCCACAAGGAGCACGACATGTGGCACATGCCCGCAGAATCCGCCGCGCACGAGCGCACCTGGATGGCGTTCCCCCGCGAGGGCCTCACCCTCGGGGAGGGCGCCGTGTCACGCGAACAGGGCTACCGCGCCTGGACCGACGTCGCGCACGCGGTGCGGGAGTTCGAGCCGGTGACCATGGTGGTCGACCCCTCCGAGACGGGCCGCGCCCGGCGCATGCTCTCCGCCGACATCGAGATCCTCGAGGCACCTCTCGACGAATTCTGGATGCGCGACATCGGCCCCACCTTCGTCGTCGACCCCGACCGCCCCGGGATCCTGGGGGCCGTCGACTGGATCTTCAACGGCTGGGGTGCCCCCGATTGGGCCGAGTGGCAGCTCTCGGCCGGCATCGCCCGCGTCGTCGCCCAGCACGTGGGCGCCGAGCTGATCGATTCCCTCCTGGTGGCCGAGGGCGGCGGGCTCCACGTCGACGGCGCCGGCACGGTCCTGCTCACCGAGACCGTGCAGCTCGACCCGCGACGCAACCCCTTCGCCGACCGCGCCCGCGTCGAGGCCGAGATGGCCCGCACCATCGGAGCGACGGATGCCATCTGGCTCTCCCGTGGCCTGACCCGCGACTACGACGACCTCGGCACCAACGGTCACGTCGACATCGTGGCGACCTTCGCCTCCCCCGAGCACCTCCTCTTCCACGAGCAGACCGACGCGTCGCACCCCGACTTCGAGGTCTCGCGTCTCGTGCGGCACGAGCTCGAGACCGCGTTCGCCGAGCGGGGCCGCACCGTCACCATCACCGGCATCCCGGCCCCCTCCGCCCTACGCGACGACGAGGGGTGGCTCGACTGGAGCTACATCAACCACCTCGTCACCAACGACGGTGTCGTGCTGTGCGGCTTCGGCGATGACGCCGCTGACGCGCGGGCGCGCGAGATCATCGCCGACGCCTACCCGGGACGACGGGTGGTCACGGTCGACGCGCGCCCCATCTTCGACCGCGGCGGCGGAATCCACTGCATCACGCAGCAGCAGCCGAAGGTGGGCTGACCGAGAGGGACGTGCGAGCATCGCCCGCGCGCGCCGGAGCGTTCGCATATGCCGGCGGGCGGGGCGTTGGCGCACTCGCGAGGGCCGCCGTGGTGGTCGAGGGCGCACGCTGGCTGTTCGCTGCCGCGACCGGCGGCGGGCGGCGGCGCGGTCCGGGGAATCCGCCCACCCGAACGGAAAAGCCCCGGTGAAAACCGGGGCTGATCGGGGAGTTCGGTAGCGGGAGCGGGGCTTGAACCCGCGACCTCACGATTATGAGTCGTGCGCTCTCACCAACTGAGCTACCCCGCCGCACGGCGTTCCATCGAAGAGATGAACACCTGGAGCCCCGAGTCAGGATTGAACTGACGACCCCTTCCTTACCATGGAAGTGCTCTGCCACTGAGCTATCGGGGCGTACCCGGATCGCTCCGGGCAACTAGAAGAGAATATCAGACGGAGACACTCTCACACGAATCGAGTCAGCCTCCGGCGTGCTGACGCAGCCACGCGATCGGGTCGATCGGGGTGGTGCCGTTCTGCAGGATCTCGACGTGCGTGTGCGCGCCGAACGAGCGACCGGTGTTTCCGGTGCGGCCGAGGAACTGGCCGACCTTGACCTTCTGGCCCTGGGTGACCTGGAGCGAGCCGTACTGCATGTGGCCGTAGCGGCTCGAGACGAGCTGTCCATCGATCTCGTGGTCGATCAGCACGGTGACGCCGAAGGCGCCGCCCTGCTCGGTCGCGATGCGCACGGTGCCGTCGGCGATCGCCTGCACCGGCGAGCCCTCGCCGGGCACGAAGTCGGCCCCCTCGTGGAAGCCGCCGTCGCGCATACCGAAGCCGTACGTGATCGGAACGCCGACCGCGAAGGGCCACTGGATGGGCGCCGTCGGGTCGTTGACGTAGAAGTTCGAGGGGTTGGTGATACCCGAATCGGCCGCCATCTTGGCGTAGGTGGTGGCGCTGTAGCCGTCGGAGCGGTCGACGACCGCGGACTGC
Organism: Microbacterium sp. PRF11; assembly: GCF_031844085.1. Taxonomy (NCBI): domain Bacteria; kingdom Bacillati; phylum Actinomycetota; class Actinomycetes; order Micrococcales; family Microbacteriaceae; genus Microbacterium; species Microbacterium sp. PRF11. The sequence continues at coordinate 208,387 of NZ_JAUZUP010000003.1, read as the reverse complement.
GCCGCGGCGGGGGCGACGTAGGCCTGGATGGCCCCGTCGGACCCCGAGACGTCGCCCGCCACCGCGAGGCGCGTGGTGGCGGTATCGGCGACGGTCGTGACGCTGTCGGTCCCGTTGGCCGAGGCCAGGGCGCTCACGGGCATGGTCATGCCGACGGTGAGGAGCCCGACGACCCCCATGACACCGACCGAGAACGACGTCGCCGCGACGCGGCGGGCCGTGCGGCGAGTGCGGGGTGCGGCCGGGAGGCCCGTGGTGACGGGCTCGGCGGGAGCGACGACGGCTGCGGGAGCCTGCACGGCGGTCTCACCGGTGAAGGCGAACAGACGGGCGGCGGAGGTGAACTCGTCGGCGCCGTCGCGGTCGGTCGCCTCGTCGGCCCGGGTGTCGGGGGTGTCGGCATCCGGAGACTGGGCCTCGGGGAGCGACTCGATCGTCGGAGCAGAGGCGGATTCGGTGTCGGCGCTGTCGAGGATGACGGATGCCGCGGGCCGGCGACGCGATCGACGCGTGGCCGGGAGCGTGATCGGCGAGGTCGGCAGCGCGACGGGCGTGGTCGCCACGTCGACGTCGGCGCTCTGGAGGATGACGGCGACCTCGTCGGAACGGGTCTCGTCGACGACGGTGATGTCGAGGGCGTCTGTGGTCGGCTCGTCGGCGGGCGCCTCGTCGACCGGCAGGGTCGGCTCGATGGTCGCGGCGATCACCGTCTCGAGGACGGCGACGGCGACGTTCTCGACCATCTCGGGCTGAGCGGCCGACTCGGCGTCGACAGGGGCGGGATCGGCCGCGCGGGGAGCGGGCTCATCGATCGTCGACGTGGTGGATTCGCTCGCGGCACGACGGCGCATCTCGGCTCGGGTCAACCGGGGAGCGTTCTCGGGCACAGCGGAAGGGAGGGGGCGACGAGACCGCCGGGTCGGGGCGGGCTCAGTCTCGAAGGGTTCTGACGGCAACGCGCGGGGGCTCTCGGATCGTGTCGCGCAGGGGCGACGGCTTCGGGCTTGGGGGCTTGGCCATTTCCGCAGGTTCGGGTCGCGGAAAATAACGAACTGGTAAACACCCTACCCCGGGCGGTCTGGGAAAGCCATGGGCGCGTTCCCAGAATCAGCGGTCGTAGTCGAGCAGCGGCTCCAGGCGGGCGAAGAACGCGGGGCTCGATGCGATGACCATGCCGTTGCCCGGGCGTCCCCCGGGGGCGCCGCCCACCCGTCCCCCGGCCTCCTCGACCAGGAGGACCCCGGCCGCGTGATCCCACGGGTGGGTGCCGCGCTCGTAATAGGCGTCGACGCGACCGGCGGCGACGGAGGCGAGGTCGAGCGAGGCCGCCCCGATGCGCCGCACGTCGCGGGCGATCGGCATGACGCGGGAGAGTTGCGCGAGAGCGGGGCCGTGCGTCTCGGGGTCGTAGCCGAAGCCGGTGGCGACGAGACCGCCGGCCTCCCCCACCTCGCTCACCGCGAGACGGCGGTCGCCGAGCCACGCCCCGCCGCCGCGGGACGCGCGGAACAACTCGCCGGTGACGGGGTTGTAGACGGCCCCGGCGAGCGCGGACCAGGCGGCCGTGTCGGCGTCGCCCTCGACGGCGGCGATGCTGACCGCCCACGCGGGGATTCCGTAGGCGTAGTTCACCGTGCCATCGATCGGGTCGACGACCCAGGTGATGCCGCTCTCGCCCTGCTCCGCTCCCGATTCCTCGCCGAAGAACCCGTCCCCCGGACGTTCGCGCGCGAGCTCGGCGCGCACGAACGCCTCGACCTCGCGGTCGGCGGCGGTGACGATGTCGGCGGCGGCGGACTTGGTCGCGGCGACCGTGACCCCCTCCTGACGACGGCGGAGCGCCAGGTCTCCGGCCTCACGGGCGATGCGCGCGGCGATCTCGAGCAGTTCTGCGGCGAGGGTCATGGCATCCACGCTACTGCGCCACCCCCTCGGTCGAATCCATCGCGCTCGCTACCGTGAGGGCATGACCGCTTCGGATTCTCGCCGGTACGACGTCGTCATCGTGGGGGGCGGGCACAACGCCCTCGTCTCCGCGGCCTACCTCGCCCGGGCGGGGCGTCGCGTGGTGGTGATCGAGAGGTCGGATGCCGTCGGCGGCGCCGCCGTGTCGGAACGGCCGTGGGCGGGGGTCGACGCGCGTCTGTCGCGGTACTCGTACCTCGTGAGCCTGCTGCCGCAGGAGATCATCGACGACCTCGGCCTCCGCATCGAGCTGCGTCGGCGGCGCTACTCGTCCTATACGCCGGACCCGTCCGACCCCTCGCGCGGGATCCTCGTCGACACCCAGGATGCCGAAGCCACCGCCGCCTCGTTCGCGCGCACCCTCGGCGACACCGGCGAGGCGGAGCGCTTCGCCGCGTTCGGGGAGCGTCTCGCTCCGCTGGCACGCGCCGTCTTCCCGACGATGACCGAACCCCTGCCCACCGCCGACGAGCTGCGCGAACGCCTCGGCGACGACGAGCTGTGGGACGCCCTGACCACGCGCCCGCTCGGCGACCTGCTGCGCTCGTCGCTCGAGAGCGATCTCGCGCGCGGCATCGCCCTCACCGACGGCCTGATCGGCACCTTCGCCTCCTCCGACGACCCCTCCCTCGCCCAGAACCGCTGCTTCCTCTACCACGTGATCGGCGGAGGGACCGGAGACTGGGACGTCCCCGTCGGCGGCATGGGTGCCGTCACCGCCGAGCTGGAGCGCGCCGCCCGCGAGGCCGGCGCCGAGATCGTCACCGGGGTCGAGGTCATCTCAATCTCGAGCGACGGCGACGTGCACACCATGACCGATCGCTCGGAGGTCTTCCACGGCGACCTCGTCCTGAGCGGCGTGGGTCGAGCCGTGCTCGACCGCCTGCTCTCCGCCGGGGGGAGCGCCACCACCGGCGCGGAAGAACCCGAGGGCGCGCAGGTGAAGGTCAACATGCTGCTCTCGCGGCTCCCCCGCCTGCGCGACGAGTCGGTCACGCCCGAGGCCGCCTTCGCGGGCACGTTCCACGTGAACGAGACGATGACCCAATTGGATGCCGCACACGTCGCGGCCTCCGGAGGCCTCCTGCCCGAACCGCTCCCCGTCGAGATCTACTGCCACTCGCTGACCGACCCGTCGATCCTCGGGGAGGACCTGCGAGCCTCCGGCGCGCAGACCCTCACCATGTTCGGCCTGCAGGTGCCGCACCGGCTCATTCACGACACCGACCCCGTCGCCGCGGGCGCGCGGCTGCTCGCCGCCGCCCAGGCGTCGCTCGACAGCGTGCTCGCCGAACCGCTGCGCGACTGCATCCACCGCGCGCCCGACGGGCGCCTGTGCATCGAGGCGCGCACCACCCGCGACCTCGAGGAGTCGCTCAACATGGTCGGCGGCGACATCTTCCACGGGGAGCTCTCGTGGCCCTGGCTCTCGGCGCCCGCCGCGACGCCCGCCGAACGCTGGGGCGTCGCGACCCCGCACTCGCGCGTGCTGCTGTGCGGCTCGAGCGCGCAGCGCGGCGGCGCCGTCAGTGGGATCGGCGGACACAACGCCGCGATGGCGGCGCTGGAGATTCTCGAGGGGTAGGGCGGGGCGGGTTCGTTCCGGCGTCGGGCGGGGTGGTCGTGGGCGTTCTTCGGGGCGTGGGGTGTGCGCGCGGGCGCTCTTCGGGGCGTGAGGCTCGCTCGCGGGCGTTCTTCGGGCGTGGGGCGTACTCGCGGGCATTCTTCGGGGCGTGAGGCGTGCGCGCGGCCGTTCTTCGGGCGTGGGGCGTGCTGTGGGCCGCCGTTCGGGCCTGGGGCGTGCTCACTGCAGCTCCGCGGGGTGCGGGGCTTGAGCTCGGCCCGCCTGTAACAGCGGCGCTCTGAACGGCGTCATGCTGTCGCGGGGCGGTTTCGCACGGGGGTGAACTTTGCTGCTCGGGGGGTGAATTCCCCCCACAAATCGAACATAGTTTCTAAACTAGGGCCATGACGCGATCCGAACCACCGCCCCTTCCAGATGACCCTCCCGACAGTGCCCGGCTGCGCGAGCACGTCGATGAAATCGGCCGGTTGACCGCGGAACTCGCGCGGGTGCAGGCGACTCTCATCCGCCGTCGCGCCGACGCCATGTCGATCGCCCTCGACCACGTGGCGCGGTCGCGATCACGCGCCTCTCGGGAACGCGAGATGCCGATCCGCTCGCTCGCGCTCGAGATCGGAGTGGCGACTCGAACGCACGACCTCACGGTCCAGAAAGAGCTGTCCGATGCGCACACGCTGACTCAGAAGTTCTCCGCCACGGTCGAGGCTCTGCACTCCGGACGCATCGGCTTGCGTCATGCCCACGCGATCCTCGAGACCGGCATCCTGCTCGACGACGATGCCACGCGCCGCGGATGGGAGAGCGTGGTGCTCGTCCGAGCGCAACGCGACTCCCCCGGGCGCGTACGGGCCTTCGCGCGTGAGCTGGCCGAGAGCGTCCACCCGGTGGGGATGTCAGTGCGCCACGCGCGAGCTGCCGAGGCACGCGGGGTCAGCGTGCGCGATCTCGCCGATGGCATGGCCGAGCTGAGCGTCATCTTGCCGGCGACGGTGGCCTACGGCATTCGGGATCGCCTGCGGAGGCAGGCCGCCGCGATCCGCGAGGCGACGATCGGCGACGTTGCCGTGCGAGCGAACGAGGACGACCGGCACACCGACACGGACGGCGCCGTCCCGCCTCCGTCGACCTCGCTGGCGTCGCCTCTGAAGACGGGGCCCGCTCCCTCAGACGACCGCCTTCCCTGCCCCGACGCAGGAGTACCGGCCGCCGTCGTCGCGGACTCACGAACCCTCGCTCAGATCGGAGCCGACGTCTGCGCCGATCTCCTCCTCACCGGCGCGCCGGCGATCGACCCGACGACGCGCGATGACTGCCCTGGCGGCCTCGGCGGGATCCGCGGTCACGTGCAGATCACCGTGCCCGTTCTGACACTGATGGGTCGGTCCGACGCGGGCGCATCGCTCGAGGGCAGATGCCCCGTCGATGCGACGACGGCTCGCGTCCTCGCGGGCAGCGCCGCCGGCTGGGACCGGGTGCTCTGCGAACCGGTCACCGGAACGGTCCTCGAAGTCGATCGCTACGCACCCACCAGTTCGCAGCGACGATTCCTCGCGGCGAGAGACCGACATTGCCGGGCACCCGGATGCCGCGCCCCCGCCGCGCGCTGCCAGATCGACCACAACCACGAGGCGCAGCACGGCGGCCGCACCCATCTGTGCAACCTCTGCCACTTCTGCGTCCGTCACCACACGCTCAAGACCGAGACCGAATGGACCGTCGTTCAAGAGCGCGACGGAACGCTCCACTTCCGCAGCCCGCTCGGCCAGCAGACGCGAGAGGAGCCGCCGCCCCGCGTGATGTTCCTCCCCGACGACATCCTCGAGAAGGAGCTGTACGGTGCACCCCCGCCCTTCTGACCCCGGGAGACGTGGCGCCCTTCATCGTGATCAGGACGATGACTCTCGCCGCGATGTCGAGAACCGGGCAGACCACGCCGAGCCCGGGGAGAGTGGCCAGCCCGCCGTGAAACACCCCAAGCCCGGACTACGGATCCACCGCGCCGCGAGCCAGAGCCACGCGCCCGGGAGCCTTGCGTCCGCGATCCTGTGCGTCGCTGGTCTCGCGGGCATCCCCGGCCTCACGCGTGCCGCGTCGGCGCACCCTCGCGTCGCCGGTTCAGGCGGGTCCCCACCGCTCCCCCCGTGGACTGCACCCTCCGGAAGGTCGCGGCGCGCAGGTCCCCACCGCTCCCCCAGCGGACTGCACCCCCGCGCGCCTCCGAAAGGTCGCGGCGCGAACCCCGGGCGCCACCGCCGGCGCGCGTCCCCGCCGCGGGCGCGAACGCCGGGCGCCACCGCCGGCGCGCATCCCCGCCGCCCTCCGTCAGGAAGCCGCCCAAACGCCGGGCTCGGCCGGCCGCGGACCCGAGGACACCCCGCTACCCCCCGCTCCCCGCTTGCGCGCCGTGTCGACGCAACACGTCGATGATGTCGCCGATGGCCTCCACCAGCGTGAGGATCGACGGTTCGGCGTACCCGAAGACGATGCCCGCGGGAAGATCCGACGTCTCCCCCGGCACCGCGTACGAGGAGAGCGGCGCCACCCGGATCCCGCGCCGGGCCACGTCATCGACGACCGCGGATTCCACGGCGGAGCCCGCCCCCGGCAGCACGGCGACCGCGTGCAGTCCCCCGTCAGTGGCGAGCAGCTCCACCCCGTCCACTCCCGCGAACGCGTCCAGCAGCAGGCGCCGACGGTGCCGGTAGTCCCGTCGCCGCCGCGCGGTGTGACGCGCGAGGGCTCCGTCCTCGAGGTACAGCGCGAGCGCGCGCTGCGGGATCTGCGACACCGGCGGGTCGAGGTCGCTCCGCGCGCAGGCCACGGCGTCGCGCACGGCGCCGGTCGCGACGATCCATCCGCACCGCAGCGAGGGTGCGAGCACCTTGGAGAAGCTGCCGATCACGACGACCCCCGCGGGGTCGAGCAGGTGCAGTGGCGGCAGGGGGGCGCGACCGTGCGGGAATTCGCTGTCGTAGTCGTCCTCCACGACGACCGTTTCCGTCCGCGCGGCCCACCGCAGAAGGCGCGCGCGGTCGGCGGCATCCAGGCGACTCCCCAGGGGGTAGTGGTGGTGCGGCGTCACGATCAGGACGTCCAGGTCGTCGTGCGCTTCCACGGCGTCGAGGTCGAGCCCCCGTCCGAGATGCACGGGCACCGCCACCGCCTCGGCACCGACGCGGTCGAGGATGCGTCGCACGCGGGGATATCCGGGGTTCTCGATGCCGACCCGCATCCGCGCTCCCGCGGTCGCGGGCCGCAGCGCGAGCAGCAGCAGGAGCATGGCGTCGCTGGTCCCGGCGGTCACGAGCACGTCGTCCGCGGTGACATCGAGGCCCCGCGTGCGCGCGAGGTGCGCGGCGATCTGCGCGCGCAGCCCCGGGTCGCCGAGGGCGTCGTCGACGTCGGCGTCGGGGAGTTCTCCGCTCGCCCTCCGCCACGCCGACCGCCAGGCGGCATCCACGATGCCCGATACTCCCGGGCGCCCGGGGCGCAGGTCCACGGCCGACGCGATGATCTCCGGTGCCACTACGCGGGGCGTCGCGCGCGTCTGCGGCGCACGGGCGACGTCGGCCACGAGGGTGCCGCCCCCGGGCCGGGTGAGCAGGTACCCCTCCCCGGCGAGGATCTCGTAGGCGGCGACGACCGTGCCCCGGGCGACCCCGAGATCGGCGGCGAGGGCCCGACTCGACGGCACGACGTCACCAGCGTTCGCCCGCCCGGCGAGGATTGCGGCGCGAAGGCCGTGCGCGAGCTGCTCATGCAGCGGGGCGGGCGCGCCACGGTCCAAGATGCCGACGGAGATCACGACGTCGAGTCTGTCACTGGTCCAGGCGACCTGGGAATAACCGGACTACGGCATGGACCGGTACATCGCATGGAATCGAAAAATGACCGACCTGCCCCTCACCCACCTCACTCGCGTGCGCCGCGGCGCCCACCACCAGCGCACCGATCGCGCGGCCCTCTACGACGTGATCGACACGGCCCTGTCCGCCACGGTCGCGATCGTGCGCGACGACCGACCGGTCGCCCTGCCCGTCGGAATCGGCCGCGACGGCGACGACCTGCTCATCCACGGTTCCACCGGGAGCGACTTCTTTCGGCGCATCGCCGCGGGAGCCCCCGTCTGCGTGACGATCACGCACCTCATGGGCCTGAAGTACGCCCGCTCACTGTTCGACAGTTCGATGCGGTACCGGTGCGCGGTGATGCACGCGGTGGCATCGGTGGTTCCTCCGGGCGAGAAGGAAGCGGCCCTGCTCGCGCTGAGTGAGCACCTCATGCCGGGACGCAGCGTCGACGTACGACCGATGACCGCGCGCGAGATCGCCGCGACGATGGTGCTGCGGGTGCCCCTCGCCGAGGCCAGCGTGAAGGACAACGCCGGCTCCCTCGTCGAGGTCGACGACGACGGGGAAGACCGCTCGGTCTGGGCCGGAATGCTGCCGCTGCGCGTGGTCGCCGGCGACCCCGTCACGTCGCCGCAGACGGTGACGGGAACGCCGGTGCCGGAGTCGGTCCGCCGCGCCGCGAGACGCGTCGAGAACTCGGGAACGGCCTGAAAAGACGACGAGGGCGGGGCCGCCCGTGAACGACCCCGCCCTCCGAGACGCTCAGCCGACGAGCGACGGCACCTCGTATCGCCGCGGCGTGCCGAAGCGGTGTGCCGTGATCGAGACGGCCTGCTCCCGCAGGAACGGCAGCAGCTCGACCTGGCCGGCACGGGTGACCTCTCCCCCGTAGACGGCGACCGAGGGCGAGCCGCCCGTGGCTTCGGCGACGGCGGCGGTCGACCCGCCGAGCAACCGGATGCGGCCACCGGTGCGGGCGAGACGCGCCGCGCGCGCCGCCCACTCCCCCGCGTCCTCGACCGCCGCACGAACGCCGACGCCCTCCAGCCAGGCCCGAACGGCGGGCGACAGCTCGCGCGCCGTACTCACCACGACCGGCGCACCCGCGCGCACGCCGGCGGCGGCGACACGCACGAGCGCCGCAGCGGAGGCATGCTCGAGCCGCACCGTGACCGGGACGGCGGCGTACCTCAGCACGTTCTGCTCCGACTCCAGGCCGGTGACGTCGCGGGCCTGCGAGAACTCCGAGGCCCAGGCGGCGGCATCCGAGGCGAGCGCGGCCGAGAGCCACTCGCGGTCGGCGGCGGGCACGGCGGCGAGGGCCGGGGCCGCGAGGGGATCAGCCGAGCGCCGGGCGGACGACGGCGCGTCCGCCCACGACCCGAATCCGGAGAGGTAGTGCGGCCCCCCGGCCTTCGTCCCGGCGCCGACGGCGGACTTCTTCCACCCGCCGAAGGGCTGACGCTGCACGATCGCCCCGGTGGTGCCGCGGTTGACGTAGACGTTGCCCGCCTCGATGCGCGCGAGCCACGTGTCGATCTCCGACGCATCGAGGGCGTGCAGGCCCGAGGTGAGGCCGTACTCGATCGCGTTGACGATCTCGATCGCCTCGTCGAGCGTCTCGGCGGTCATGATGCCCAGCACCGGACCGAAGTATTCGGTGCGGTGGAACGCGCTGCCGGGCTGCACCCCCTCGCGGATGCCGGGACGCCAGAGCATCCCCTCCTCGTCGAGCTTCCGGGGCTCGACCACCCAGCGCTGGCCGGGCTCGAGGGTCGTCAACGCCGTCAGCAGCTTGCCCTGTGCCGGCTCGATCAGCGGTCCGACGCGCGACGCCTCGTCCCACGGCATCCCGACCTCGAGCGAGGTCACGGCGTCGACGAGCTGGTCGCGGAAGCGACGCGAACGCGCGACGGAGCCGACGAGCACGACGAGGGATGCCGCGGAGCACTTCTGTCCGGCATGCCCGAAGGCCGACATCGCGACGTCCTTCGCGGCGAGGTCGAGGTCGGCGCTCGGGGTGACGATCACGGCGTTCTTTCCGCTCGTCTCGGCCAGGAGCGGCAGGTCGGGGCGGAAGGAGCGGAACAGCTCGGCCGTCTCGTACGCGCCGGTCAGCACGACCCGCTCGACGGCGGGGTGCGTGAGCAGCTGCCGTCCGAGGTCGCTCTCCGAGACCTGTACGAGCTTCAGCACCTCGCGCGGCACACCCGCCTCCCACAGCGCCTCGACCATCACGGCGCCGGAGCGCTCGGCGAGACCCGCGGGCTTGATGACCACGGCGGAACCCGCGGCGAGAGCGGCGAGCGTCGAACCGGCGGGGATCGCGACCGGGAAGTTCCACGGCGGGGTGACCACGGTGACGCCCACGGGCGTGAAGCGCGCGCCGTCGACGTTCTCGAGAGTCCGCGCCTGCTCGGCGTAGTAGTGGGCGAAGTCGATCGCCTCCGACACCTCGGGGTCGCTCTGCTCGATCACCTTGCCGCACTCGGCGCCCATGACCTCGAGGAGGTCGGCGCGACGCTTCTCGAGCGCGTCGCCGGCGCGGTGCAGGATCTCGGCGCGACCGGCCGCCCCGAGGGCGCGCCAGCCGGCGGCGGCGGACGCGGCATCCTCGATCAGCGCGTTCAGCGCCACTTCGTCGGTGATCGTGTGCGCGGCGATCGTGTCCACGCCGAGAGAGGAGTCCCGCATCCGCGAGACGATCCCACGCGACCACTCGCGGTTGGCCTCGATCGCGGGGTCGGAGTCGGGGGTGTTGCGGAAGCCCTCCGTGGGCGCCGTGGCGGCCGGTGCCGTGCGGTCCTGGACGCGGTTCGAGGCCGGCACCCCCTCGGGCATGTCGGCGAGCGATGCCAGGAAGCGGTCGCGCTCGCGGGCGAACAGCGCCGCGTGGGTGTCAAGGTCGAACACGGCCGACATGAAGTTCTCGCTCGAGGCGCCCTCTTCGAGGCGGCGGATGAGGTACGCGATCGCCACGTCGAACTCCTGCGGGTGGACGACGGGCGTGTACAGGAGGATCGAGCCGACCGTGCGGCGCACGACCGCCTGCTGCGCGGTGGCCATGCCGAGCAGCATCTCGACGTCGATCCCGTCAGTCACTCCCCGTCGCTCGGCGAGCAACCAGGCCAGGGCGACGTCGAAGAGGTTGTGCCCCGCGACGCCGATCCGCACGTGCGCCGTGTGCTCGGGCCGCAGCGCGTAGTCGAGCACCGCCTTGTAGGAGGCATCCGTGGCCTGCTTCGACGGCCACGTCGCGAGCGGCCAGTCGTGCACGTCGGCATCCACTCGCTCCATCGGCAGGTTCGCGCCCTTCACGACGCGCACCTTGATGTGGGCTCCCCCGGATGCCACGCGCGCGGCGGTCCACTCCTGGAGGCGGATCATCGCGGCGAGCGCGTCCGGCAGGTAGGCCTGCAGCACGATGCCGGCCTCGATGTCGTGGAACTCGGGCTCCGACAGCAGCGTCTCGAAGACGGCGAGGGTGAGGTCGAGGTCCTTGAACTCCTCCATGTCGAGGTTCAGGAAGGTGCCGGTCTCCTTCGCCACGCGGTACAGCGGGCGCAGGGCCGCGACGGCGTCGTCGACGGCGGCGTCGAAGGCCCACGGCGTGTGCGGGGCGACGGTCGACGACACCTTGATCGAGACGTAGTCGACATCGTCGCGCGAGAGCAGCTTGCGCGTGCCGGCGAGACGCCGCGCGGCCTCCTTCTTGCCGAGGATGGCCTCGCCGAGCAGGTTCACGTTGAGACGGATGCCGTCCCCCCGGCCGCGGATCGACGTGATGGCCGCCCCGAGCTTGCTGTCGGTGGCGTCGACGATGAGATGGCGCACCATCGAGCGCAGCGCCGCGCGGGCGGCGGGCACGACGACCTGCGGGAGGATGGGAGCGGCGAGGGCGCCGAGACGGATCGCGGCCTTGAGGTGCAGCGGGAGGAAGCCCGGGATGAGCGGGGTGAGCGCGGCGAGGTTGCGCGCGGCGACCCGGACGTCTTCGGGGCGCACGACCCCGTCGACGAAGCCGACGGTGAAGTCGAGGCCGTGCGGGTCGCGCAGCACCCCGGCGAGGCGCTGGGCGGCGGCGTCCACGGGTTCGTCCCGGCTCTCGGCGAGCCAGCGGCGCACGAGGGCGATCGCCTCGTCGGCGAGCTCGGCGGGCGACACGAACTCGGCGGGGGTGGTGCCGGACGTGGTGCGGGGAACATCGGTGAGCGACATGGCGATCCTTCCTCGGATGCTCTCAGCATGAGGCTGGCATCCATTCGAGAAAAGCGATGATTTCTGACGCATACTGATCGATGGAATCGAAGGGACACCATGTTCGATCTGCGCCGCCTGCGCCTGCTGCTCGAACTGTCGATGCGCGGCACGCTCGCCGCCGTCGCGGAGGCCCTCGCCTACAGCCCGTCGACGATCTCTCAGCAGCTCGCCCTGCTCGAGAAGGAGGCGGGCGTGCCCCTGCTCGAGCCCGACGGACGCCGCGTCCGGCTCACCGCCCAGGGAGCGGCCCTGGCCGCGCACGCCGCGCGGATGCTCGCCGCCGACGAGGCCGCGCGCGCCGAGCTCGAGCGCATGCGCCCGTCCCTGGCGCCCGTGCGGGTCGCCGTCATGCAGTCCGCGGCGCACGGACTGCTCCCCCGGGCTCTCGACGCCCTCGCGGAGAGCGAACCGCAGCTGCGGATCGAGGTCGCCGAACTCGCCCCCGAGGAGGGCCTGTTCGAGGTTGCCGCCCGCGGCTTCGACCTCGCCGTCGCCGAACAGTACCCGGGGCACACGCGCGAGCACCGCGACGGCATCGAGCGGAGCCTGCTGGGCCGGGACGCGATCCGCCTCGCCGTCTCGCGTGACGATCGCGCGGGGGTGCTGGAAGACCTCCGCGACCGCGCGTGGGTGATGGAACCGGTGGGCACGGCCGCTCGCCAGTGGGCGACGCAGCAGTGCCGCGCCGCCGGGTTCGAGCCCGACGTGCGTTTCGAGATGGCCGATCTGACCGCGCACGTCCGGCTCGTGGCATCCGGTCACGCGGTCGGGATGATCCCCGATCTCGTCTTCGCGGGCGAGAGACCTCCCGTGCGGCTCGTGGGCCTGCCGGGTGAACCGCGCCGTGAGGTGTTCACGGCCGTCCGCCGGGGAACGGCCGACCGCCCCGGCGTACGCGCGGTGCGGGGAGCACTGCAGGTGGCGTACGACCGGGGCGGTCGGTGACGATCAGCGGGTCAGCGCGATCTCGTTGGGGGTGTGGTCGAGCGTCGCGCTCTTCACGACCTCGCCGGTGGTGAGGTCGACCGCGTGCACGGCGTTCTTCGCGGGCTCGGTCACGTAGGCGATGTCACCCGACACCTTGATGGCGGGGTGGGCGTCCTGCCACTCGGCCGGGCCCTCCCACGCGTCGATGACGGGGAACGCGTCGACGAAGGTGCCCTGCTCGAGGTCGAACACGTGGATCGCGCCGTCGGACGCGAGGATGTACCCCAGGTCCTCGGGGCCGCGTGCCAGGTCCCGGAAGGTGTACTCGGCGCCCTCGGGCATATCGACGACGGTCTGCGTCTTGGCCGCGGTGTCGATCACGGCGACCCGGTGCAGCAGGTAGCCCTCGGCATCCCGGTCGTCCTTGTAGTCGCCGAGCACGAGCGCGCTGGTGTCGGTCGGGAAGATGTTGCCCATGCGGCCGTAGGGCTGATCGGGGGCGTCCACCTTCGTGATCTCGCCGCCGTCGAAGACGATGGCGCCGTTCTCGCAACCGAACACGACGACCTCGTCCTTCGCCGTCCCCTCGCCGTGCACGCCGGGGCAGGTCGCGTTCTCGGCGATCGTGGCACCCGAGGCATCCTTCACCACGATGCCCGTGCGGCCGTCGGCGTTGCCCACGGTGGTGACGAAGGAGCCGTCTTCGAGGGCGATCGAGACGCCGTGGTGCGCCTCGACGCCGGGGATCGTCTCGACCGCGGGCAGCTCGTCGGTCGAGGCCAGCAACGCATCGGTGTCGAAGATCGTCGAGTCGCTCGTGCCGTCGGCGTACAGCACGGTCTTGCCGCCGTGCGTGACGACGTGGCCGGGCTTGGATGCCGGGAAGACGAGGTCGGTGAGCTCGGGCTCGGCGCCGGGGGTGCCGGCATCCAGGACCTGGAAGCCCGCGCTCGTGGTCACCATGACGTGGCGGCCGTCGCCGGCGGAGTTCAAGCGCGTGAACTCCTCGGAGGAGAAGTCCCCGAGGGTCTCGAGGCTCTCGCCGTCGAGGACGAGGACGCCGCCGGGGTACGACAGGGCGACGCGCGTGCCGGACTCCTCGGTCGACGCGCTCGTCGCCGGTGCCGCGGAGGTTCCGGCGCCGCCGGCACAGGCCGACAGGCCGACGGTCGCGCCGACCGCGAGCGCGAGCAGGCCCGCGCGGCGGAAGAGAGATGATTGCATGTGATTCTTCCTTCTCAGGGATGGCCGGTCGTCAGGGCGACAGGCCGGTGGCGATGCGCTCCGTGTTGACGCGCATCATGGTCAGGTAATCGGGGGCGTCACCGGAGGCATCAGTGAGCGACTCGGTGAACAGCTCGGTCACCGCGACGTGGCGGTCGGCCTCCTCGGCGAGCGCCCGCACGAGGCGGTCGGGTGAGGACGACTCGGCGAAGATCGTGGGCACGCGCGCCTCGTCGATCGCCGCGACGAGATCGGCGAGGTCGCTGGAGCTCGGGGCGGTGAGCGTCGTGCCGCCCGGGATCACCGCGCCCACGAGACGGAAACCGAAGCGGTCGGCGAGGTACCCGAAGACGTGGTGGTTGGTGACCAGCGCCCTCCGCTCGGCCGGGATCGCGGCGAACGCGGCCGTCATCTCGGCATCCACCTCCTCGAGCTGCGCGCGGTAGGCGGCGGCGCGCTCGCTGACAGCGGCCCCGCCGAGACGTTCGAGCTCGGGCGTGAGGCGGTCGACCACTCGGATCATCTGCGCGGGGTCGGTCCAGAAGTGCGGATCGTCGGTTCCCGCGGCATCGTCCGAGGTGTAGGCGAGCACCTCGACCGCGTCTCCCGCGACGAAGGTGTCGACACCCTCCGCCGCCGCCGCGTCGAGATGCTGCTGCAGCCCCTCCTCGAGGCCGATGCCGTTGGCCACGAGCAGGTCGGCGGAGCGCAGACGCGCGGCCTCGGCGGCGGAGATCTCGAAGGAGTGCGGGTCGGCGCCCGGGCGCATGAGGGTGAGGACCTCGACGTCGTCGCCGACCAGCTGCGAGACGACATCGCCGAGGATGTTCGTCGACACCACGACCAGCGGGCGGTCCGCGGCGGCGCCCCCGGCGCAGCCGGTGAGGGCGAGCAGCGCCGCGGCGACCGCGGCGGTGAGCAGGCGGCGCACGTCAGCGTCCCGTCTCGGCGAAGAACAGCGGGGTGCTTTCGGGCGTGAACTCCCGGGCGACGCGGGCGTCGTCGGCGAAGTCGATCTCCCACATCCGCCCCTCGGTGGGGCCGTTGAGATAGGCCCGCTGCTGGTCGGCGATGAGGGTGACGGGCTGTCCCGCGGCGAGACTCGCGCCGACGAGGGGGGTGGATGCCGCGCGCACGGCGCCCGTGGCCCCGTCGAGCACGAGGACGCGCCCGTCCGCGGTGAGCGCCAGGACGTTCTCGTCCTTGTCGTCGACCGCGGTGGCCTGCACCACGGGCTCGGGCGTGGGAAGAAGCGTCCAGGCGCGCTCGCGGGTGTCGAGCAGCCACACGCCCGCGTCCCCCGCGACGGCGGCGACGGTCGGTCGCCCCTCCCGGTTGGCGAACGACGTCGCGCGCGGCGCGGTCGTCCCCTCCGGGTAGGGGATGCGCTCGACGACGGGCGCCCCCTCCTCCACGGTGATGAGGACGGCACCGTCGCGGCATCCGATGACCGCTCCGACGCGGGTGGTGAGGGTGCCGGCGGGCTCGACGCACGGCGTGGTCTCACCCACCGGGGCGCCGTCGCCGGTGTGCAGCGCGATCTCGTCGGAGGAGGCGACCGCGGCGAACGACCCGGCCGGCACGACCAGGCCGGCACCCGGAGCCCGCTCGAGACGGAAGCGCTCGACGACCTCGCCCTTCGACAGCGCCTCGGTGTCGAGCAGGACGGCTTCGCCCGAGTCGGGGAAGAACAGTCCGGTTCCGCCCGTCGTCGACGAGTTCGACGTCGCGACCGTCGCGACCCCGGCCCCGGACACCTCGCCGAGGAGGGCGGGCGCCGCGCGGTAGTAGTGGAAGTGGTCGACGTGGTCCCAGGTCCACACCCCGCTGTCGACGATCGACACCCCGCTCGCGTTCGCGGCGAAGAGGTACCGGCCGTCGCTGTGGACGGAGGTGGGCGCGGACACGCGGCCGAGGTCGGCGGTGGTCTCCTCGAGCAGGTCGAGGTGCGAAACGCGACCGTCGCCGTCGATCGAGGTCAGCCCGAGCGCGGGCTCGGCGAGCTCGGCGGCGCCGGCGATCTCGCCGTGCGTGTCGGTGGTCGGGGTGGGCGCGGGGTCGGCGGCGGGCGCGGCGCACCCAGCGAGCGCGATGACGCTCAGCGCGCCGAGCGCCGCCGTCGTGCGGAGGGAGACGGAGTGGGGCATGGATCTTTCCGGGTCAGGCGGGCAGGCGAAGGGAGAGAGAGGATGCCGTGCGCCGACGGCCGGCATCCATCGCGGCACGCAGCGCCCACGAGATCCCCGCCGCGGCGATCGCGGTCGCGGCGATGGTGGCGCCGGCCGCGGTGGCGGCGTGCCACGACACGACCAACCCCACGGCCACCGACGCCGAGCCGATGACGGCGGCGACCACCATGGTCGAGGCGATGCGGGCGGTCCACTGGCGTGCGGCCACGGCGGGGGCGACGAGCAGCCCCACCACGAGGAGCGAGCCGACCGCCTGGTAGGAGGCCACGACGGCGAGGGTCACGAGGCCGACGAGCACGGTCTGGGCGATGCGCGGGCCGAGGCCCAGCACCCGGGCCACGCGCTCGTCGATCGCGAGGGCGACGAGCGAGCGATGCGCGACGACAGCCGCGGCGACGCCCAGGCCGGTCGCGACGGCGAGCACGACCAGGTCCGCCGAGCCGATCGCGAGGATGTCGCCGAACAGGATCGCCGTGGCGTCGGTGGCGAAGCTGCCCGCGTGCGAGATCACGATGACGCCGAGAGCCAGCATCCCGACGAACAGCAGCCCGATGCTGGTGTCGTACGACAGCTTGGCGCGACGCTGCAGCGCCCCGATGCCGAGGCTCATCGCGATCGCGCTGACGGCGGCTCCCAGCAGCACGGGGAGTCCCAGCACCGTGGCGAGGGCGACGCCGGGGAGCATGCCGTGCGCGAGCGCTTCGCCGAGGAACGCCATCCCTCGCACGACCACCCACGTTCCCGCCACGGCGCAGAGGACCGCGACGAACATCCCGCCGAGCAGCGCGCGCTGCACGAACTCGAACGAGAAGGGATCGGAGAGCCAGGTCACGGTGCACGACCGTAGCGAGAATGAGAACGATTCTCAAACTCGTACAATGGATGCCATGCCCCACCCCACCTCTCCGACCACGGCCGTCTCGGCCCGCGCCCTGCGGGTCGACTACTCCGGCGTCCTCGCTCTCGACGGAGTCGACGTGGACGTCCCCGCCGGAGCCCTGACGGTCATCGTCGGCCCGAACGGCGCGGGCAAGTCCACGCTGCTCGAGGTGCTCGCCGGCGCCCGCGACGCGGCATCCGGAACCGTCGAGGTGGATCGCCGCACCCGGGCATTCGTCCCCCAGCGGGCGGCGGTGTCCGAGCATCTCCCCCTCACCGTGCGCGAGGTGGTGTCGGTCGGCGCCTGGGGACGGACGGGCGTCTGGCGCCTGTTCACCCCCGCGGACCGCCGCATCGTGGAGGACGCGATGGAGCGTCTCGCCATCAGCACGCTGGCGCGGTCACCGTTCGGCGCCCTGTCCGGAGGACAGCGTCAGCGCGCCCTCCTCGCCCAGGGACTCGCGCGGCGGGCGGACATCCTGCTGCTGGACGAGCCGACCACGGGCCTCGACACCGACAGCGCCGCCCGTAACCGCGAGGCCATCGCTCACGAGCTGCGCCGCGGCGCCACGGTCGTCTGCGTGAGTCACGACGAACGACTCATCGCGACGGCCGACCACCTCGTGGGCCTCAGGGACGGGCGCGTGACGCCCCTCGCCGCAGCGATGAGGTAGTTAGACGCGAGCCCGCACGCGCTCGGTGATGCGGTTCAGCATCTCGGCGGCCGCTTCGGCGATTTCGGGGGGCTCGGACGCCACGGCCGCCTCGACCTCGCGCGGGAACCGGCGCAGAGCGACCCAGGGTTCGGCGTCCAGGTCGATCTCGAGGTGGATGTGGTTGACCCGCCGGTCCTCGGCATCCAGTTCGCGCCGAAGCAGGCCGCGGCCGATCAAGCGATCGACGAGCGTGGTCACTCCCGCGGCCGTCACACCGAGGTGGACGCGCAGATTGGAGGGGCGGATGCCGGGCTCCTTGGCGATGAAGGCCAGAGCCGCCGCCTCGAGCTCGCTGACGCCGAGGTCTCGACGCGCCTTCGCGACGGCCTCGTCACGCGCGGCGACGTAGGCGTCGAGGGCGGCGAGCAGGAGGGAGGGCAGCGTCACGATCAGCCTCTCCTCTCGCACGATCCGGCCGATCGCGCTCCTTCACTCTAGTGAGAAGTCTGAACATTTCGTGAAGATAATTAAGTTTGTGAAATACGTGCTAGCTTAGTGATCAGTCCTGCCCCCCATCTCGACCGAAGGAGATCACCATGGCAACCCTGTTCTACGGATCCGACCACGCGCCCATCTCCCTCCCCGACCGCCTGATGGGGTACATCAAGGTGATCGCGTCGACGAAGCTGCGGCGCGGCGAGTCTTTCACCCTCACCTGGACGGGCACCGACGACGAAGCCGGACGCTCGACCATCTGGCTCCAGCCGGCGATCCCCCTGCGGTTCGTGTTCGAATCCGTCGAGCCCGAGCAGCTTGTCGGCGAGTACCTGCGGACCCTCGCCGACCAGGCGAACGCCGCGTCCGGGCTCGTGATCGACGCGCGCACGTGGGAAGCCGCGGAGGACGCGGCCCGCACGCCCGCGCGACCCGGGCGCCCCGTCCGCGCCGCGTAATAGCACGACCGCAACGCGGCGTCCAGACCCTCACCTCGCGCGTCATAATGTGAGGACGCGTGACATTCACGTGAATGGATCGGAGAGTCTCGTGCCGGTACGCAAGCTGCTCGACATGGATCTGCTCGAGACGTGGCTGACGGAGTTCCGCACCCTCGGCTACGTCACCGGGAGCGATATCCGTGTGCTCGAGCAGGAGGACGAGGCCGACCCCGACACGGGTCTGATCGTCGTCGACCTCTCCAACGCGAAGACCATCTCGTACCTGCAGCCCATCGCCGGTGGCGACGGGTCATGGAAGGTCACGATGGAAGCCCGCGACGACGTCATCGAGCTGAGTGCCGTCGAGCTGGTCAACCTCGGCAACGAGGTCAACGTTCTCGGTGCCCTCGTGGCGTTCCTCGAGACGAAATCCAAGGCCCTGCTCGCGGCGTGCTGAGACGCGCGACTCGCGCCAGGCTCAATGAGAAAGGGCACCCGGTTCGGGTGCCCTTTTGTTGTGGTGGTGGCGAGTGAGGGATTCGAACCCCCGAATGCAATGCAGTCTGATTTACAGTCAGATCCCTTTGGCCGCTTGGGTAACTCGCCAGATGCGCACCCGCCCGGCTTTCTCAGTCGACCAGAGGCGCGAGAAACCACTCTACTATCCCCGGAGGGGTGCGTCGAACCATCTCGGGAACCGCGGACCTCAGCGCGAGACGTCGGCGGCGTCGACGATGCGGTCGACGAACTCCTCGGTACGGCGCTTGGTGCCGTCGATCTTGCGGTCGACGCTCGCACGGATCTCGCTCGGAGCGAGCGGCGCTGCCAGGCGCACGGTCTCGTGGCACGACATGTCCGCGCAGATGTAGGTGCCGACGGTGTCGCCGTGCTCCCCCGCCGCGCCGGCCTTGCGCGCGGTGAACAGCGATACCTGATCGCCGGGCTGCATCGTGTGGCAGAGGTTGCACATCGCCGAACGCGCCCGGGACTGGCCCTCGGCCGCGCGCAGCACGACGCCCGTCGGCTCGCCGTCGCGCTCGGTCACGAGGTAGCCACGACCGCGCGTGCGCGGGTCTCGCCACGCGAGGAAGTCGAGGTGGTCCCAGTCGGTGAGCAGGAAGTCGTGCGGGAGCGCGACGACCCTCAGCTCCTCGGGGGCGGCGTTGACGAACGCGTCGCGGACCTCGTCTTCGGTGAGTGCTCGCATGGCATCCGAGTCTACGAGCGCTCCGGGCAGCAGGGGCGGTGAGCTCGAAAGGATGCGGAGACCCGGCCCGCCCGTAGAATCGAAGAATGGCTGATTCTTCGTTCGACATCGTCTCCAAGATCGACCGGCAGGAAGCCGACAACGCGCTCAACCAGGCCCACAAAGAGGTCGAGCAGCGCTACGACTTCAAGGGCACCGACGCCTCGATCGCGTGGAGCGGCGAGTCGATCGTCATCAAGGCGAACTCCGAGGAGCGCGCCAACGCCGTCCTCGACGTGTTCCAGACCAAGCTCATCAAGCGCGGCATCTCGCTGAAGAGCCTCGAGAGCGGCGAGCCGGTGCAGAGCGGCAAGGAGTACCGCATCACCTCCACGCTGAAGGAGGGCATCTCGCAGGAGAACGCGAAGAAGATCGGCAAGATCATCCGCGACGAAGGCCCGAAGGGCGTCAAGTCGCAGATCCAGGGCGACGAGCTGCGCGTGCAGTCGAAGTCGCGCGACGACTTGCAGGAGGTCCAGCGCCTGCTCAAGGCCGCCGACCTCGACGTCGACCTCCAGTTCACGAACTACCGCTGAGCGAACCGTCGGGGGATGTCATGGCCGTCCGCGTCGATCTGAACATCTCGCTCGACGGGGTGGCGATGCCCGCCGACCCCACGCCCGAGAACCCCATGGGCGAGGACTGGGATCGCCTCGTCGCCGACTACATGGCGACGCGCACGTTCCGCGAGCGCGTCTTCGGTGACGCCTCCGGCGCCGGGACGACGGGTGTGGACGATCGCTACGCGGCGGCGTACTTCGAGGGCATCGGCGCCGAGGTGATGGGCGCCGGGATGTTCGGGCTCCACGCGTTCCCCGACGATCCCGACTGGCGCGGCTGGTGGGGCGACGAACCGCCGTTCCGCGTGCCCGTCATCGTCCTCACTCACCGTCCGCGCGGACCCCTCGACTTCGCCAACGGCACGCGCTTCGAGTTCTCGTCCGAGAGCATCGAGGATGCCGTGACCCGAGCTCGGAGTCTGGCCGGCGCGGGGGACGTCCGCGTGGGCGGTGGCCTGTCCACGGTCCGCGCGGCTCTCGCCGCCGACCTCGTCGACCGACTTCACGTCGCCGTACGTCCCGTGATCCTGGGGCGCGGCGGCCGCCTGTGGGACGACCTGCGCGGGCTCGACGCCCGCTACACGGTCACCTCGGAGGTGGCGGAGAGCGGCGTCGTGCACGTCACCTTCGCGCGATGAACCGTCCCCTCGACCCGCTCACGTGCCCGACGTGCGGCGACCCGCTGCGCTTCGAAATCCTCGACGACGAGCGCTTCCTCGTCGCATGGTCGTGCGTCAACTGCGGCCTCATCCGCACGACAGAGCCGGTGTGATCCCGGACTCAGTTGATGATCTCGGCGTTCTCGTCTCGCATGATCGAGCGCCTCGGTCATGCGAGCGCCACGATGGCGGCACCAGCACCTGCGACGACCGCGCCCGCGAAGATGCCGATCCATCTGCTCGCCACTCGCAACGGAACGAGGAATCCCGCAGCCGCTACGGCTGCGAGACCGACCGTGGTCAGCGCCGCGATGGCAATGCGCCCACTCTGCAAGCACGTCGGATCCGCCGGGAAGACCGCCGGACATGCGGCCGGCCCCATCGCGAGCGCGACCACCCATACGCCCGCGATCAGAAGGCCCGTGAGCATCGTCAGCGCCGCCGCTGGACGTCGAACCGTGTGAGTCTTGAAGACGACGGAAGTCATACCCCCATGGGTAGCAGAAGCGACCCGGCCGCTGCGAGAGCCGCGGGACTCAGCCCTCGATGCCGTTGATCATCTGCGTGATCTCGCGCTCGGTGTCGCGACCGACGTTGCGCTCCTCCATGCGCGACGGCATGTCGCTCTCGTCGTCGACCGAGGGGTTCTCGAAGGGCTGCTTCTGGTCCTTTTCCATGGCTCGATGCTCACACGACGCGGTGGCCGTCGCGAGGGGGTTGCGTGTCAGCGGTCGCCGCGCAGGGCGGCATCCGTCCACTCGACGCAGGTGACCTCTCCGCGGGCGACGGCCTCCTCGCGCTGTCGGAGCTCGACGCGGCGAATCTTTCCCGAGATGGTCTTCGGCAGCTCGGAGAACTCCACCCGGCGCACGCGCTGGAACGGCGCGAGCCGCTCGCGCGCGAAGCGGAGGATGTCGAGGGCGATCTCCTCCCCCGCCTCCCGCCCGTCCGCGAGGACGATGTAGGCCTTCGGCACGGCCAAGCGCAGCTCGTCGGGCGCGGGGACGACGGCGGCCTCCACGACGGCGGGGTGCTCGATGAGCACGCTCTCGAGCTCGAACGGGCTGATCTTGTAGTCCGACGCTTTGAACACGTCGTCGGTGCGGCCGATGTACGTGATGCTGCCGGTCTCGTCGCGCCGCGCCACGTCGCCGGTGTGGAACAGGCCGTCGGCGAAGGCCTCGGCGTTGCGCTCGGGATCGCCCACGTACCCGGTCATGAGGTTCACGGGGCGCTCGGTCAGGTCGATACAGATCTCTCCCTCCTCGGCCCGCTCCCCCGTCACCGGGTCGACGAGCACCACCGGGCACCCGGGCAGCGGGCGCCCCATCGACCCGGGGACGAGCGATGCGCCGGGGGTGTTCGCCACCACGGCGGTCATCTCGGTCTGTCCGTATCCGTCGCGGATGTCGAGCCCCCATGCCCGCTGCACCGCGGCGATGACCTCGGGGTTCAGCGGCTCCCCGGCCGAGACGACCTCGCGCAGAGCCCCGCGCCGCCCGGCGAGATCAGCCTGGATGAGCATGCGCCAGACGGTCGGCGGGGCGCAGAAGGTCGTGACGCGATCGTTCTCGAGTTCCGTCAGCAGACGCTCGGCGGAGAACCGCGAGTAGTTCAGCGCCAGCACCGTCGCTCCGGCGATCCACGGCGCGAAGAACAGGCTCCACGCGTGCTTCGCCCACCCCGGCGAGCTGATGGCGAGATGCACGTCGCCGGGCTGCAGTCCGAGCCAGTACATCGTGCTGAGGTGCCCCACCGGGTACGAGGAGTGCGTGTGCTCGACGAGCTTCGGCTTCGACGTGGTGCCCGAGGTGAAGTAAAGCAGCAGCCGATCGTCGGCGGTGGTCCCCGGATGCCGGGCGGGCTCGGCATCCATCGAGAAGGCGTCATCGTACGTCGCCCAGCCCGCGTACTGCCCGCCCACGACGATGCGGCCGAGACCCTCGGGGAGGTCGTCGAACTTGTCGGCGTCCGCCGCTCCGACGACGACGTGGCGGATCTCGGCGCGATCGATGCGGTCGGCGAGATCGACCCGCCCGAGGGCGGTGGTCGTCGGGGCGATGACGCCGCCGAGCTTCATGATGGCGAGCATCGCCTCCCACAGCTCCACGCGGTTGTCGAGCATGAGCAGCACCGAGTCGCCCCGACGGACCCCCCGGGATGCCAACCACGCGGCGACCTGATCGGAGCGGCGCGCGAGCTCGTCGAACGTGCGCTGGTGGTGCGTGCTGTCGTCGTCGACGACGATCAGCGCGGGAGCGTCGTTGCCGCGCGCCATCGGGTCGAACCAGTCAATCGCCCAGTTGAACGGTCCCTCGAATCGCGGCCAGGCGAAGTCCTCGGCGCGGGCGGGATCGGTGCGGGCGGCGAGGAGCTCGTCTCGGGCGGCGCGATAGCGCTCGGTCGCGGACGCGGTGGTGGGGCTCATGGGTCTCCTTCGAACGCTCCTACGCTAGCCGCGCTTCGACTCGGGATGCCGCTCCCCCGGCGTGCCGCGTCAGCGCAGCGCCCGCAGGCCGTCCTCGAGCGCCGCGTAGGCGGCATCCCGAGCCGGCGGCGCCGAGAGGAACACGTCGTGCAGTGCCCCGTCGATGCGGGTGATGGTGACCGTGCGGGCGATGCGGGTGGCGGCGCGCGCGATGTCGTCGACGACGAGCACCGAGTCGCTCGCGCGCATCGCGTCGCTCCAGCGGGGCGCCACCGTCGACCGGGCCGACAGCAGCACGAGCGCCGGGCACCCGACATCGACCCCGGATGCCACCCGCGCGTGGCCCGCGATGATCGCGGCGAGCCATCCCGGGTGGGTGGGGAAGCCCTGCGACGGACGCCACCCCTCGGGGCTCTCGGGGAGGGCGCCCACGTCTCGTTGCGCGCGCGTGTAGAACCCGAGGTCCACGACGGGGTGCGTGCCGAGCGGGTCGACGCGCGCGCGAGCATTCACGAGCGGCGCCAGCGCCTGACGGCCCAGCGGGCCGAGCTGCAACTCGAGCCAGGGGCTGTTCAGCACGAGACCGTCGGCGACTCCCGGATGCCGCGCGGCCCAGAGCGTCAGGGTCAGGCCACCGGTACTGTGCCCGAGCAGCAACAGGCGGCGCCCCTCGCGCTTCGTGCCCATGGCATCCAGGGCCGCCTGGATGTCGGCGTCGTACACGTCGAGCGACGCGACGTACCCCGGCGACTGGCCGGGGCGCAGGCTCCGGCCGTACTTGCGCAGATCGAGGGCGTGGAAGCGCGCGCCGCGGTCGCTGAAGAACCTCGCGAGCCGGGTCTGGAAGAAGTAGTCCGACCAGCCGTGCACGTACAGGACGTCGGTGTCGCGCAGTTCCCCGAACAAGCGGGCACCCGGGTGCGGACGCGCGCGCACCACGGTCGCGACGACCTCGCCCTCTGCGTCCTCGCCGAGCGGCAGGGTCTGCTGTTCGAAGCCGTCTCCGAGGACGTCCGGATGCCACTCCCCCATCGCCACAGCCTAGGCCCGCCGCATCCATCTCGAGGATGACCCGAAGGCCCTCCAGGGACGGACGCGCCGACGGACGACGCTCCGTACCGTGAGAACGTGCACCCCCGACACTGGCTCGTCCCCGCTCTGCTCGTCGCCGCGGCGTCCCTCGTTCTGGGGGGCGTGACGAGTTTCGGGCAGACCGTCCTGCCCACCGCGCTCTCGTCGTTCGCGAACTCCGCCGGCGGGTGGACGATCCTCACCTTCGGGCTCGTGTGGCTCGCACGCGTACGCCTCCCCGTCGCGGCGGTCCTGGGCGCCGTCTCGTTCGTCCTGCTCGTGGAGGGCTATCGCATCGTCTCGGGCTGGCGCGGGTACTACTACGCCGAGCCGTTCCAGGACACGTTCACCGTCATCGGGCTCCTCGCCGGTCCCCTCGTCGGGCTGTCGGCGGCGCTCGTGCGTTCCGGACCGACCCGGTGGAAGCCGCTCGCGGCATCGCCCGTGGCCGCCGTGCTGCTCGGCGAAGGCGTCTACGGTCTCACCGTCGTCGCCGCGTCGACCAGCCCGGTCTACTGGATCCTGCAGATCGTCCTCGGCGCAGCGCTGCTGATCGCCGTCGTCGTCGCCGCTCGTCCGCGCGTACTCCTCAGCGCGCTCGGCGTCCTCGCGGCCCTCGGCGGCGCGGGCGCCTTCGTGTGGTTCTACCTGTGGGTGGGGCAGCTCGGCGCGGGCGGCTGAGACCGGCTCAGCGAGAAGCCGCGGTGCCCTCGCGCTCCGCGCGCTCCCTGGCCCGCTCGAGCGCGCGCTTGCGCGCCGCCCGTGCGTCCTCCTCGAGCTTCTCCGCCTTCGCCTCGTCGCGGGTGAGGTTCACGCCGGTCTCGGGATCGAACAGGTGCAGCGAGTCGGGCGAGAACCACAGGCGCGCAGCGTCCCCGGCGCGGATCGAGCTCATGGCATCCAGCGCCACGACGAGCTCGGTGCGCAAGCTCTCGCCGTCGAGGTCACGGTCGAGCTCCGACAGCTTCTCCTTGACCGTGGCGTCGGTCTCGTACGGCACGTACGCGTAGAGCACCTCGCCGAGCCACTCGGTCATCTCGATGTCGAGCTCGGTCGTCACACCTCCGGTCAGGTCGCGCTCCGTGGCATCCGCGTCCTCGAAGGCGTCCGGTCGGACGCCGACGATGACGAGGTCGCGACCTTCGACGGCCTTCCGCAAGCGGTCGTCGAGCGGCACGTCGGCGATCGGCAGGCGCAGGATGTCGCCGTCCACGGTCCCGCTGAGGAAGTTCATGGGCGGAGAGCCGATGAAGCCGGCGACGAAGAGGTTGACGGGCTGGTCGTACAGTCCGCGCGGGCTCGCGACCTGCTGCAGTTCGCCGCGGCGCAGCACCGCCACGCGGTCGCCCAGGGTCATGGCCTCGGTCTGATCGTGCGTGACGTAGACCGTGGTGATGCCGAGGGAGCGCTGCAGACGCGCGATCTCGGTGCGCATCTGCCCGCGCAGCTTCGCGTCGAGGTTGGACAGCGGCTCGTCGAAGAGGAACGCGCTCGCGTTGCGCACGATCGCGCGACCCATCGCCACGCGCTGACGCTGACCGCCGGAAAGGTTGGCGGGCTTGCGCTCGAGGTGCTCGTCGAGTTCGAGGAGCTTCGAGGCGCGGCGCACGCGCGAGTCGATCTCCTTGTCGTCGAGGTCGCTCGACTTCAGCCGCATCGGAAAGGCGATGTTCTCGTAGACGGTGAGGTGCGGGTACAGCGCGTAGTTCTGAAAGACCATCGCGAGATTGCGGTCCTTCGGTGCCTTGTCGTTCACGACCTCGTCGGCGATCTTGAGCTCGCCGTCCGAGATGTCTTCGAGGCCGACGATCATGCGCAGCAGCGTCGACTTGCCGCAGCCCGAGGGCCCGACGAGGATCACGAACTCGCCGTCGGCGATGTCGAGGTCGACGCCCTTGACCGCGGTGAAGCCGTCGTCGTAGGTCTTGACGATTCGGTTCAGAGTGATGGATGCCATGGTGTGTGCTCCTTAACCCTTGACGGCGCCCTGCGTGAGACCGGACACGATCCGACGTTGGAAGATGACGACGACGATGACGATGGGGATCGTCACCACGATGGCGGCGGCCGAGATGGCGCCGGTGGGTTCCTCGAACTGCGAGGCCCCGGTGAAGAAGGACAGGGCCGCGGGCACCGGCCGGGCGGCATCCGTCGAGGTGAGGGAGATGCCGTAGACGAAGTCGTTCCAGGCGATGAAGAACGCGATGATCGCGGTGGTGAAGACGCCGGGAGCTGCGAGCGGCACGACGGTCTTGCGGAACGCCTCGAACGGCGTCGCCCCGTCGACCTGGGCCGCCTGCTCGAGCTCCCACGGGATCTGCCGGAAGAACGCGGCGAGCGTCCAGATCGAGATCGGCAGCGTCAGCGACAGGTACGGGATGATCAGGCCGAGCCACGTGTCGTAGAGCCCGACCACGCGCCACAGGTTGAATAGCGGGGTGACGATCGACACGATCGGGAACACCGACACCGCGAGCGCCGTCGTGAGGATGATGCGCTTGCCCGGGAAGTCCAGTCGCGCGATCGCGTAGGCGCAGAGGGTCGCGAGCACCACGGCGATGAACGTCGCGATCAGCGAGATGCCGATCGAGTTGCGCAGGGCCGGCAGGAACAGGTCCTGCGCACTGCCGCCCGGGGCGAGGATCGTGGCGTAGTTGTCGAGCGTCCACTCCTGCGGCAGCAGGGTGCCGGAGAACAGTCCCGCCGGTGTCTTGAACGAGGTCATGAGGATCGAGAACACCGGGAACAGCGACCACACCAGCACGGCCGCGATGATCACGATCCACGTGATCCGCTGGGGCCAGGTCATTGCGCGCATCAGCCGTTCCTCCCTGCGGAAAGGTCCACCTTGAATCCCTTGATGAAGATGCCCGCGATGATGAGGACGCTGAGGAACAGCAGCACCGAGATGGCCGAGCCCAGCCCGATCTCCAGGCGCCCGATCGAGGTGTTGTAGGCCAGGAGCGACAGGGCCTCGGTGTTGTTGGCGCCCGCCGTCATGATGAAGATGTTGTCGAAGATGCGGAACGCCTCGAGCGTGCGGAAGAGCACGGCGACCATGATCGCGGCCTTCATGTTCGGCAGGATGACCCGGCGCAGCACTTCCCACGAGGTGGCGCCGTCGACCTTCGCCGCCTCCTCGAGGTCGCCCGGCACCTGGGCCAGACCCGAGAGCAGCAGCAGGGAGATGAACGGGGTCGTCTTCCACACCTCGCTGAGGATGATCACCGTGAGCGAGGTGCCCTGGTACGCGAACCAGTTGAGGTTCTCGTCGAACCCGGGGATCCACGCGAGCCAGCTGTTGACGTAGCCGCCGGAGTTGATGTCGAAGGCGTAGAAGAACGCGAACGCCGAGACGACGGTGATGATGCCGTAGGGCACGAGGATCGCGGTCCGCGCGAAGCCGCGCAGCTTCTTGATCGCCCGGTGCATGACGAGCGCGAAGCCGAAGCCGATGATGAGCTCGAGCAGCACCGTCACGACCGTGATGAACAGCGTCACCCCCATCGACTGCCAGAACGCCGGGTCGCCGAGGATGACCTGGTAGTTGCGGAACCAGATGAACTCCCGGTCGTCTGGGGCGGTCAGGCGAAGGCTGAAGAGGGAGTCCCACAGCGCCTGCACGATCGGGTAGAGCGTGACGAGCAGCATGATGCCGAAGGCGGGCCCGGCGAGCATCCACCCCAGGCGGGCCTCGGCCCGGGCACGATCGGAACGGCGCTTCTTCTTCGGAGCCTCCGGCTCTCCGCGCCTCGTCGCGCGGGTGACGGTCGTATCGGTCACAGCAGACGCTCCCCTCTGAGCACCGCGAGGATGAAGTCGGTCGAGGTCTGCGGCGTCGTGTCGGGATTCACGGCGTTCGGCGGATGCCACGTGCGCTGCAGGCCGATGGAGATCTCGTTGTAGTACGGCGTCTGCGGCCGCGGGGCGCCCAGCTGCAGCGACTCGGCGATCGTGGATGCCATCGGGAACTTCTCGTTCACCTCGGCGTCGTCGTACGCGGCGAGGTTCGAGGGCGGGTTGCCGTTGGTGACGAAGTACTGCGCCTGGTTCTCAGGGCTGACGATGCAGGCCACCGCCTGCCAGGCGAGGTCGACGTTCTCGCTGTAGGCACCCACGCCGAGGTTGATCCCGCCGACGGGCGGTGCGGCCGGGGTCCCGGCATCCACTCGGGGGTACACCGCCCAGCCGAGGTCGTCGATCACCTCGGGGGCCGCCCCCTGCATGGCCGGGTAGACGAAGGGCCAGTTGACCATGAACGAGCCGTTGTCGCCCTGGAAGAGGTTCATGCTGGCGTTCTCGTCGGCGGTGGGAAGACCCGGACCGCCGAGGTTCGACGAGCCGATGCGCCCGATGATCTCGGCCGCCTTCTTCCCCGCGTCGGACTCCAGGCCCAGCTGCATCTCGTCGGGCTTGGCGTCGGGGTTCTCGAGGATCTGCCCGCCGCCCGAGGCGACCAGCGCGTTGATCCACACCGTCAGCGACTCGGCGAGGGCGCCCTGCACGCCGAGCTGCTTGTTCTGCTCCTCGGCGGCCTGCATGATCTGGTCCCACGTGACCGGCTGGCTCATGTCGAGGCCCGCGGCCTCGGCGACGGACTTGCGGTACCAGAGCAGCTGCGTGTTGGCCCAGAACGGCACGGTGACGAGCTCGCCGTTCCAGCTCGCGGACTGGACCGCGCCCTGCACCACGCCGTCGGTGTTCTGCAGCTCGTCGGGCACGGGGGCGAGGAAGCCGGGCTCGGCGAGCTCGGGGATGAACGGCGGGTCGAGGCTCATGATGTCGAGCGACCGGTCGCTCGCGGCGAGACGCCGGGCGAGCTGTTCGCGCTGCGAAGCGGCGTCGCGCGGAAGCAGGGACGTCTCGATGCGGTACGCCCCGTCGGCGGCCTCGGTACAGGATGCCGCGATCTCGGCCTGACCGCCGTCGTCGGGGTTGATGTACCAGGTCAGCGTCGGCACCCCGTCGCCCGCGGAGCAGGCACCGAGCGTGCCCGCGAGGGCGAGCGCCGACGCCCCGGCCACGATCCGTCTCACCGTTCGCATCCGGCCCCCTCGCCTCGGTGCGGGAACCGGACGGCCCCCTCGTCGTGGCATCCATCCTGTCGAAGCCGCGAGATTCGGGGCACGAGGCTTGCCCCCGGCGCGGGCGGGGTGATACTCGCGCGGGCGGAACGACGAACCGCCCCGTCAGGAGACGGGGCGGTTCGCAGACGGGGTCACTCGCCGCGCGAGATCGCGATCATCTCATCGCGCGGCACGACCTTGATCCGCGCACGCTCGTGCGGGGCGCCGAGGGCGACCTCGTGCTCATCGAGGCGGTGCCAGCCGTCGAGGTCGGTCCAGCGCACGCCGCGCTCGGCGAGCAGGGCCGGGATGGCCTCCTCCTCGGGGTGCGCGGGGCGCCACCACTCACCCTGGTCGTTGATGACATGGCGGACCGTCTCCATGGCATCCGACTTGGTGTGTCCGATGAGGCCGACCGGTCCGCGCTTGATCCACCCGGTCGCGTACAGGCCGGGCAGACGCGAGTTCGAGTCGGCGGCGAGCACCTGACCCTCGTGGTTGGGGATGACGCCGTGCTTCTCGTCGAAGGGGACGTCCTTCAGCGGGGAGCCGAAATAGCCGACGGCGCGGTAGATCGCCTGGATCGGGACCTCGCGGATCTCGCCGGTGCCGACGACACCGCCCTCGGCGTCGGGCTTCGTGCGCTCGTACTTCAGCGCGGCGACGCGCCCGTCGGCATCCTTCACGACCTCGAGGGGCTTGGCCCAGAAGTGCAGGTGGAGGCGTCGCGACGCCTCTCCCCCGGCGTTGTTCACGCCCGGGCGGGTGCGCCACTCCTGCAGCACGCGGTCGATGACCTTGACCTGCTTGTTGGTCTGGATGGCGGCCAGCGACGCCTCGTCGTAATCGAAGTCCTCGTCGTAGACGACCATGTCGACATCGCGCAGCTCGCCGAGCTCGCGCAGCTCGAGCGGGGTGAACTTCACCTGCGCGGGGCCGCGGCGACCGAAGACGTGCACGTCGGTGACGGGCGAGGCCTTGAGCCCCTGGTAGACGTTGTCGGGCACCTCGGTGGGAAGCAGGTCGTCGGCGTGCTTGGCGAGCATGCGCGTGATGTCGAGGGCGACGTTGCCGTTGCCGATGACCGCGACGGACTCGGCCTCGAGCGGCCACTCGCGCGGCACGTCGGGGTGCCCGTCGAACCAGCTGACGAAGTCGGCGGCACCGTAGGAGCCGTGCGCGTCGATGCCGGGGATGTCGAGGTCGGCGTCGCGGATCGCGCCGGTCGAGAAGATGACGGCGTTGTAGTGCTGCTTGAGGTCGTCGAGGGTGATGTCCTCGCCGAAGCGCACGTTGCCGAAGATGCGGATGTCGCCGCGGTCGAGCACCTCGCGCAGCGCCGTGATGACGCCCTTGATGCGGGGGTGGTCGGGGGCCACGCCGTAGCGCACGAGACCGTAGGGAGCCGGCAGCTGCTCGAAGAGGTCGATGGAGACGTCGAACTGACGCTCGGCTTTCAGCAGGATGTCGGCGGCGTAGATGCCGGCGGGACCGGCTCCGACGATGGCGAGGCGCAGCTTCGTCATGGGTTCCTCTCGATCGCGATCGGGGGGGGGTGGAAAAGGATCAGGCCGAGCGGTCGGCGACCGCGCGCGCGAAGCGCGTCAGCGCCTCGCGGACCGCGCCGTCGGGCAGCGGCGCGAGAGCGTCGATCGCCTCCTGCGACCACTGGTGGGCCAGGCGCAGGGTCTCGTGCGTGGTGTCGTGGTCGCGCAGCTCGGCGAGGGCGCCGTCGAGGATCGACGGGTCGGCTCCTTCGGCGATGCGCTCCTGCCCCTCGTCGATGCGCGCGCGCAGATCGGCGGACGCGGCGTCGGCGCGGTGACCGAGCAGCAGGTACGGCATGGTCGGCACGCCCGCACGCAGGTCGGTGCCGGGAACCTTACCTGTCTCGGAGGGGTCGGGCGAGAGATCGATCACGTCGTCGAGCAGCTGGAAGGCGACACCGGCCTTCTCGCCGAAGATGACCATCGGCTGCTCGAACTCCTCGGGAGCGCCCGAGTAGATGACGCCCGACTGGGCGGCAGCGGCGATGAGCGAACCGGTCTTGTCGGCGAGCACGCGCAGGTAGAAGTCGACGGGCTCGTCGCCCTCCTGCGGGCCGACGGTCTCGTGCATCTGCCCGAGCACGAGGCGCTCGAACGTGTCGGCCTGCAGCTGGATCGCGCGCTCCCCCCGGCGGGCCATGAGCTGGCTGGCGCGCGCGAAGAGGAGGTCGCCGGTGAGGATGGCGATGTTGTTGCCCCACACCGTCTGCGCGCTGGGAACGCCGCGACGCTTGTCGGCGCCGTCCATGACGTCGTCGTGGTAGAGCGAACCGAGGTGGGTCAGCTCGAGCGCCGTGGCAACCTCGACGACCTCCCGGGTCGTTCCCTGCCCGAGCTGCGCGGTGAGGATGGCGAGCATCGGGCGCACCCGCTTGCCACCCGCCTCGTACAGGTACCGGGCGGTGACGTCGGCGAGCTTGTCGGCGCTGCGCACCTCGCCCTCGAGCTCGGTCTCGACGCGCGCGAGGCCCGCCTCGACGGTCGACAGGAGGGTACGCGAGCGGAGGCCGGCGAAGATGCGGTCACTCAGGCCCAGCTTGCCCGACAGGCGGGAGCCGGCCGCGGGCGGTCTCGGGGTCACGGTTTCAGCCTATCCTGGCGCGCTGCGGCGCCGCCGACGGTATCTCGACGGTTGACAGCGCTCAGGAGAGGGGCCGGATGCCGCGGTGCAGGGCGACGATGCCGAACGACAGGTTGCGATACGCGACGTCATCCCAGCCCGCGTCGCGCATCCACGACGCCAGTGTCGGCTGGTCGGGCCAGTCGCGGATGGACTCGTTGAGGTAGTCGTACGCCTCGGCGTTCGAGCTGACGGCCTTGGCGACGATCGGCAGGACGCGGTCGTTGTAGAAGCGGTAGAGCCCGTTGAAGGCCCGGGACGGCGGGTGGGAGAACTCGCACACGACGATGCGTCCGCCGGGGCGGGTGACGCGGCGGAGCTCGCGCAGCGCCCGGCGCGGGTCGTTGACGTTGCGCAGACCGAACGACATGGTCACCGCGTCGAACTCGCCGTCGGCGAAGGGCAGGTCGGTGGCGTCGGCCTGAACGAACTCGAGGTTGGGCACGTCGCCGTGGCGACGACGCCCCTCGGCGATCATGCCGCGCGAGAAGTCGGCGGCGACGACGTGGGCGCCGCTGGGCACGAACGCCATCGACGAGGTGCCGGTGCCGGCGGCCAGATCGAGGATGCGCTCCCCGCGCTGCGGAGCGACCGCGCGGAGCGTCGCCACGCGCCACAGGCGGTCGTTGCCGAGGCTGAGCACCGAATTGGTGCGGTCGTACGCCGCCGCGACCTGATCGAACATGCCGCTGACGCGCTGCGGGTCTTTGCCGAGATCGGCGCGGTTGGGGTCGCTGCTCACCCGACGAGTCTAGGCGCGCGGCGTGGCGGGGTCTTCGGGGGTTGCCATCGCGGCGAGACGGGCGAGCCAGGGGCCGGTCACGTCGTCGGAGAACGGCGCCTCGCGGGCGAGCACCCGTCGCTCGAGGTCGAGGGCCGTCGCCTCGAGGTGCTCGACGATGTCGGCGGGGTAGCCGTACTGCACGCGGTGCTCGTCCCACTCGTCGCGATCGTCGATCCACGTGCCGCGCTCGTCCGTGCGACGCACGACGTCCAGGTCCATGTCGATCCCGCGGGGCACGCCGTCGTCGTGCCAGCGCACGTCCCAGCCCAGGTCGATGTACACCGCGACCGGGTGAGGCGCGGCGTTGTGCGTGAAGGCCCAGTCGCCGCTGCCGGGGACGAGCGTCACGTTCGGCTGGCGGCACACGAACTCGGCACCCGGACGGACGCTGCGCCACCCGACCTGCTGGCCGAACCACTCGCCCCACTCGTCGGCGCCGAGATAGACGCTGTCCTGCACCCAGTGCGGCGAACCGTCCCATTTGCGCCATTCGAACGAGAGGCGGGTGCCGGGGGCCGGACGGTGTTCCATGTTCCGGAGTCTAGATCGACGTCGAGAGGGCGGCGCGATCGGGCGCCGACGGCGGGTCTACGCTGAAAGACGTGCTCGAACCCGCGGATGACAGCGTGCCGCGCCTGCGCGTGGTCACGCGGGAACTCCCCCCGATGGACGACGTCCTGGCGTACACGACCCCGTACGACCCCCTCTTCTGGAGCCGTCGCGGCGAATCGCTGGCGGCCTTCGGCGATCTGCTGACGCTCAGCTACCGCGGCGAGCGCCCGGGAGATGCGACCATCTCCGAGCGGTGGCGCGCCATCGCCGCCGCGGCCGAGGTCGACGACCCGGTGCAGCTGCCCGGGACGGGGCTCGTCGCGTTCGGATCGTTCGTGTTCGACCCGCAGTCCGCGCGCGAGAACGTCCTGCGCGTGCCCGGCATGATCGTCGGCCGCCACTCCGGACGCGCGTGGGTCACGCGGCTGGCGTTCGACGACACCCCCGACGAGCCCGAGCCGGAGCTGCCCCCGCGCTCGCCCTTCGGTCCCCACTGGTCGGCGACGCTCGGCCCGGGACTGCAGAACGCCGAACGGTATCAGGATGCCGTCCGCCGCGCCGTCGACGCGATCGACGCCCGCGAAGTGGCCAAGGTCGTCCTCGCCCGGGACATCGTCGGCACCATCCCCGCCGGAGCGGATCTGCGCCGCCTCGTGCGATCGCTGCTGGAGGGGTACCCCGACTGCTGGGTGTTCGCCGTCGACGGTCTCATCGGCGCGAGCCCGGAGACGCTGGTCACCGTGTCGCACGGCACGATCACCGCGCGGGTGCTCGCCGGGACCGTCGCGCGCGGCGGCGACGCCGACGCCGACGTCGCGGCATCCATCGCCCTCACCGAGAGCGTGAAGGACCAGGAGGAGCACCGCTTCGCCGTGCAGAGCGTGCTGAAGGCCCTCGGGCCGCACACCTCGGCGCTTGCGGCCGGCGAGCAGCCCTTCACGCTGAAGCTGCCGAACGTCTGGCACCTCGCGACCGACGTCGAGGGCGAGCTCAGCGAGGACGCGTCCTCTCTCGATCTGCTGTCGGTGCTGCACCCCACCGCGGCGGTCGCGGGAACCCCGACCGATGCGGCGATGCGCGTGATCCGCCGCCTCGAGCCCTTCGACCGGGGGCGCTACGCCGGCGCGGTCGGGTGGACCGGCGCCTCGGGCGACGGCGAATGGGCGATCGCCCTGCGGTGCGCGCAGATCGATCGCGCCGTTCCGTCGTCGCCGACGAAGCCCATCACCGCCTACGCGGGTGCGGGCATCGTCGCCGACAGCGTGCCGGAGTCGGAGCTGCTCGAGACGCGCGTGAAGTTCCGCCCGATCGTCGAGGCCCTCGCCTGAGTCAGGAGTTCGCGAGCCGCTGCTTCTCGACCTCGACGTCGTAATCGGCCGCGGGCCACTGCGGGTCGATGTCCTCCAGGGCGTCGATCAGCAGCTGCTGCACCGCGAGACGCGCGTACCACTTGCGGTCGGCCGGGACGACGTGCCAAGGAGCGATGGGCGTGGAGGTCCGCTCGATCGCGACCTGGTAAGCGTCCATGTAGGCGTCCCAGAGTTCGCGCTCGTCGACGTCGCCGGGGTTGTACTTCCAGTGCTTGTCGGGACGTTCGAGGCGCTCCGCCAGTCGTTCGCGCTGCTCGTCCTTCGAGATGTGCAGCATCACCTTCACCAGGCGGATGCCCATCTCGGCGGCCTGCGCCTCGAAGGAGACGATCGCGCCGTAGCGCCGTTCGATCTCCTCCTGCGGCGCCAGTGCCCGCACCCGGCCGATCAACACGTCCTCGTAGTGCGACCGGTCGAAGACGCCGAGGCGACCGGCGTCGGGCAGGCGCTTCTCGATCCGCCAGAGGAAGTCGTGCTCGAGCTCCTCGGTGGTGGGCTTCTTGAACGAGGCCAGCTCGACACCCTGCGGGTCGACCGCACCCACGACGTGACGGACGATGCCGCCCTT
Source organism: Microbacterium sp. PRF11 (assembly GCF_031844085.1). Classification (NCBI taxonomy): domain Bacteria; kingdom Bacillati; phylum Actinomycetota; class Actinomycetes; order Micrococcales; family Microbacteriaceae; genus Microbacterium; species Microbacterium sp. PRF11. The sequence continues at coordinate 172,945 of NZ_JAUZUP010000003.1, read as the reverse complement.
GCCGGCGGTGTCCATCGCCTGCAGCACCAGCAGCACCGAGCCGGTCGCGGTGCCCGCCACGCTCTGCGCGAAGAGACGTTCCTGCAGGTCCTCGAGGGGCTCGCGCCCGGCGTCGAGATCGGCGCGGCCGTCGTTCTTGTCGCCGTCGTACCCGGGCGTGGAGCGCGGGTCGATGTCGGCGAGGCGGAAGCCCGGCTCGACGCGCAGGGCGTCGGTGGCGGGGCGGGACCATCTGCTGCTCGTGCTCATCCCGACATGGTGCCGTGGCATCCGGGATCCGCGCCAGGCGTTGACGCGGCACCGCTCAGCGCGAGAGGGGCACCTCGACGAGCTGTCGGCCGCCGGTGGGGGCGGTGAGCACCTGGTCGAGGGCGACGCGCGTGGTGCAGCGGTGGTACTCCCACCCGAACGCGAGGGCGAGCTGCTCGAGGCGGGCGGTGTGCGGGGTGTACTGCACGCGCGTCATCGCGTCGTCCCCGGCGACGGAGGCCACCTCGAGCCCGTCGAAGATCGTTCCGCCGCCGTCGTTGCCGACGACCACCTGCAGGCGCGGCTCGTCCTCGCCGGGCGTCAGGAGGAGCGCACCCATGTCGTGCAGGAACGCCAGATCGCCCAGCAGGAGCCGCGTCACACCGGGACGCTCGTCGTCCTGGCTGGCGAGGGCGACGCCCGTGGCCGTCGCGATCGTGCCGTCGATGCCGGCCAGGCCGCGGTTGGAATGCACCGAGACCTTCTTCCCGCCGAGCAGCTCGTCGGCGACGCGGACGATGCGCGACGATCCGAACACGAGCCGGTCGTGCGGCCACGTGGCCCGCCACAGGGCGTCGACGAGAGCCGCCCGATCGACGGCGGCGCGGAGCACCTCGACCTCGGCGTTGAGGGCGCCGAGCCTCTCGCGCGGGACGGTGGATGCCAGCCCCTCGGCGTCGGGAGCCGGTGGGGTGAGGTCGACGGCGGCGTCGCGCGACGCGCGCATCCACTCGCCCAGCCACGCCCGCTCCCCCGCGCCGCTCGCGCGCACGGCGTCGACGGCGACGGTGGCGCCGTTGAGGTTGACCGGCTCGCCCGGACCGCGCACGGCGAGCACCTCGACGTCGTCGCGCGAGAGGAGGCGCGTGACCTCGCGGCTGAGGGTGGGCCGCCCGAACAGGACGACGCGTTCGATGCGTCCGCCGAGCTCGGCCTCTCGCAGGAGCGCGCGATAGCCGTGCACCAGGTGGCGTCCGAAGCGGGCACCGCTGACGATCTCGGCGATCAGCGGGTACCCGCCGTCGTGGGCGAACTGCTCGGCCACGGGCCCGGCGTCGGCCCCGGCGACGACGACCGTGCGGGGACCTGGCTCGACGACGTGCGCCGCCTCGGTGTCGGGGGCGACGTCGGCCATCCCGATCCCGCCCCCACCCTGGTAGAGCGCTCCGGACACGTCGTCGTCGTCCGCTCCCTCGGCGACGGTCGTCCGGGATGCCGCCCGCTCCGCGAGCCACTCGGGCACCGCCCCCGCGAGGGGTTCGCGCAGCGGCACGTTCAGATGCACGGGGCCGGCGGCACGCGCTCCCTCGCCGAGGGCGGCGGCGAGCGCCTCGGCCGCAAGCGCGTCGAGCTCGGACGTCTGCGCGGCGGTGCCGTCGTCGTCGGTCTGCTCGGGGACGGCGAGATCGGCCTCGAGGCGGACGGCCGAGCGGAATAGGCCGGGCTGACGGGTGGTCTGGTTGGCGCCGACGCCGCGCAGCTCCGGCGGGCGGTCGGCGGTGAGCAGCAGGAGCGGGACGCCGGCGTGGTGCGCCTCGAGGGCGGCGGGCAGGAGGTTGGCGACCGCGGTGCCGGAGGTGCACACGACGACCGCCGGCATCCCGGTCTCACGCCCGATGCCCAGGGCGGTGAATCCGGCGACGCGTTCGTCGATCCGCACGTGCAGGCGGATCAGGTCCCGCTGTTCGAGAGCGGCCGCGACGAGGGCGAGCGCCTGCGAGCGCGATCCGGGACTGACCACGACGTGGCGCACGCCGCGGGCCACGAGCCCGGCCAGGAGAGCCGCGGCCGCGTCGGTCGCGGGCGCGGCGGCCTGGTCGTTCGTCGCGGGCACGGGTCAGCCGACGGCGCCGCGCTGACCGCGGGTGTCGTCGTCGCCCTTGCCGGGGTCGTCGCCCGGCTCGGTCTTCGGCTTCGGCGGGCGCGGGTCGTCGGCCTCGGAGTCGAGCTGCGCGAGCTCCTCCTCGAGTCGACGGATGCGCTCGTCCTGATCGGCGCGCGCCGACGCCGACATGCGCCCGAGGAACTCGGGGTCGTCGTCGGGCGCGCGGAGCAGCACCGGCTTGTCGGCGCGACCCCGACCGATGAGGAACCACAAGATGCCGCCGAGCACCGGCAGCAGGATGACGATGGCCATCCACGCGGGCTTGCTGACACCGCGGTGACGGTTGGGGGGTTGCACAGCGCAGTCGACGATCGTGTAGACCCAGAAGACGGTCGCCACGAGCGCCAGGATGAGAAGCAGCCGTGCCATGGACCGATTCTACGTGCGTCTGCTGGACGCGGGCCCGACGTCCGCCGCGCGGGGCCCGCCGTAGAATGGGACGATGCGCGCTCGTTCGGCCCTCGTCTACACGGTGCTGCGACTGCTCGCGTTCATCGTCCCGCTCGGCATCCTGCTGCTGTTCCCGGTCTTCCAGGAGCTGCCGTGGCTCGCGGCGATCTTCGCGGCCCTCATCGGGCTCAGCCTGTCGCTGCTGTTCCTGCGTCGACCGCTCGAGAACGTCACGGGCGGTCTCGCCGAACGGCGAGCGCAGCGTGCCGCGACCGGTCGCCGGACGGGCGCCGAGACCGACGCCGAGGCCGAGGACGCGGTGGTCGACGCCTCGCGTGCCGACCGCGATCCCGACGCCGGGTCCGCCGACCGCTGATCAGGCCGCGAAGGCCCAGAACAGCAGCGCGCCGTACGCCACGGAGGTCAGGCTCGTCACCTGCAGCGCGGTGATGAGCTCGCGCGGCGTACGGTACGTCCAGACGATGAGGATCGCCGCGAGCCCACCCAGCAGGGCCAGCAGCGTGAGCCACGCGATGGGGTAGACCAGGGCGAGGAAGATGGCGATCGCGAAGGGCACGAGCACGAACAGGGTGAACAGCACCTGGGTCGCGCGACGCCCGATCAGCACGGAGAGCGTGCGCTTACCCGCGCGGCGGTCCTGCTCGATGTCGCGCAGGTTGTTGGCGAGCAGCACGGCGCACGCGAGCAGGCCCGCGGCGACCGCACCGAACCACGCCTCCTGCGGGAGCGACAGCACCTGCAGCCAGGTCGTGCCGAGGGTCGCGACGAGACCGAAGAAGACGAAGACGAAGATCTCGCCCATGGCGTTGTAGCCGTACGGGCGCTTGCCGCCGGTGTAGAACCACGCCGCCACGATGCACACCGCTCCGACGAGCAGGAGCCACCACTGCCCGGTGCGGATCACCAGCGCGAGACCGATGACCGCCGCGAGGGCGAAGAACGACAGCGCGACGACGAGCACGGTGCGCGGCCTCGCCTTCTTGCCCCCGGTCAGGCGGCCCGGGCCGACGCGGACGTCGTCGGTTCCCCGGATGCCGTCGGAGTAGTCGTTCGCGTAATTGACGCCGATCTGCAGCGCGAAGGCGACGGCGAGGCACGCGAGCGCGATCACCCAGTGGAGCCGATCGTCGACGAGGGTCGCCGCTCCCGTGCCGATGAGAACCGGGGTGATGGCCAGCGGGAGCGTGCGCAGGCGGGCCGCGGCGATCCAGTCGCGCGCCGTCGCGGGGGCGACGGCCTGCGGCGCACCGCTCTTCAGCTTCTGCGGGTTCCCGCCGGGGTGACGCTTCTTGGCGGTGTTCGAACGCTTGCGAGACTGTGCTGCCACGAGGGGTCAGTCTAATCCCGCGGCTTCGGCCCGCCCTCGCCGAGCAATCGCCGCAGCGACGCACGATCGGGCTTGCCGGAGGACAGCGTCGGCAGCTCCTCGATCGCGACGACGCGCGCCGGGCGCGCGGGCGCCCCCACGGCTGCGTCGACGACGTCGCGGATCTCCGCCAGGAGAGCCCGTTCGCGGGACGCGGCGATCCCCGGCACGACCACCGCGGACCCCTCACCCCAGTCGGCATCCGGGATCGGCACGACCACCGCGGATTCCAGGCCCGCGATGCCGCGCACCGCCGCCTCGACCCGATCCAGCGACACGTTCACGCCGCCCGAGACGATGACGTTGTCGAGACGCCCGGTGACGTGGAGCACGCCGTCGCGGATCTCTCCCCCGTCGCCCGTGCGGTACCAGCGCGTGCCGTCCGCGTCGGTGGAGAAGACGGATGCCGTGCGCTCGCGGTCGCCGAGGTAGCCGTCGGCGAGCGTCGGGCCCGACAGCCGCACCTCTCCGTCGACGATGGCCATCCTTACGCCCTCGAGGGGAACGCCGTCGTAGACGCAGCCGCCGCTGGTCTCGCTCGAACCGTAGGTGCGCACGATGCGCGCCCCCGTGGCCTCGGCCCGTTCGCGCACCGAGGGAGCGAGTGCCTGGCCGCCGATGAGGATCGCCTCGAACGAACGCAGCGCCTGCACGACGGCGTCGTCGTGCTCGGCGGCATCCAGAAGTCTCTGCAGCTGCGCGGGCACCAGCGAGGTGAAGCGGGGCACGCGCACGCCGTCGGCGTGGGAGGCCATGCCCAGCGCGGCCGCGGCGAAGGGTTCCGGGCGGAAGGGCCCCGCGACCACCGCGGGTTCGTGGTCGGCGAGGAGCGCTCGCACCATCACCTGGACCCCGGCGACGTAGGTCGCGGGCACCGCGAGCAGCCAGGATCCCTCGCCGATGCGCGCCGCCGTGGCGTAGGCGCTGCTGATGAGGGCGTTGCGGCTGAGCACGACCGACTTCGGCACACCGGTCGAACCGGAGGTCGTCACGACCGCGGCCGTCCCCGGGGGGACCTCGGCCGGGAGGTCCGACCCGCCGAGCGCGACGGCCGGCCCGGCACCGAGGACGGCCGCGCGCAGGGCGCGCAGCACGTCGCGCGGATCGTCGGATGCCGGCGGCTCGAGCCTCACGCGCGGTTCCCGCCGATCAGTAGTGCCACGGCACGTCGGACCAGTCGGGGTCGCGCTTCTCGAGGAAGGAGTCGCGGCCCTCCGCGGCCTCGTCGGTGCCGTAGGCGAGGCGGGTCGCCTCTCCGGCGAACAGCTGCTGGCCCACGAGACCGTCGTCCACGGCGTTGAAGGCGTACTTGAGCATGCGGATCGCGGTGGGCGACTTCGTCAGGATCGTCCGCGCCATCGACAGCGCCTCGCTCTCGAGCTCGGCATGCGGCACGACGCGGTTGACCGCGCCCATCTCGTAGGCGCGCTGGGCGGAGTACTCCTCGGCGAGGAAGAAGATCTCGCGCGCGAACTTCTGCCCGATCTGACGCGCGAAGTACGCGGAGCCGTACCCCGCGTCGAACGAGCCGACGTCGGCATCCGTCTGCTTGAAACGGCCGTGCTCGGCGCTCGCGATCGACAGGTCGCACACGACGTTGAGGGAGTGACCCCCGCCCGCGGCCCACCCGGGGACGACCGCGATGACGACCTTGGGCATGAAGCGGATGAGACGCTGCACCTCGAGGATGTGCAGGCGTCCGGCCCGGCCCGGGTCGTGCACGGTGGTCTCGTCGGTGGAGTACTTGTAGCCGTCGCGACCGCGGATGCGCTGGTCGCCGCCGGAGCAGAAGGCCCAGCCGCCGTCCTTCGCGCTGGGACCGTTGCCGGTGAGCAGCACGACGCCGATGTGGTGGTCCTGGCGCGCGATGTCGAGGGCGCGGTACAGCTCATCGACGGTGTGCGGACGGAAGGCGTTGCGCACCTCGGGACGGTCGAACGCGATGCGCGCGATGCGCCCGTCGTGCGTCACGTGCGCCGTGATGTCGGTGTAGTCCGCGGCGCCGGGTGCCGGGGTCCATTCCGCGGGGTCGAAGAGCTCGGAGACGGTCACCCGATCAGCCTACGCGGGGATGCCGGGACGGTTCCGGCGCTCGACGATGGACGTGCACCGGCATCCCCCGTAGCCTGAGCGCACCGACGATCGGAGTCCGCATGGCGAAGAAGGTGTCGATGTGGGGTCGCGTCCGCGAGTACTTCCTCGGAGCGCCCGCCCACGATGAGTCCGAAGACGCGCGGCGCTCGCTGAACCATCAAAGCGAGACCGCCTACTACAACGGCGAGGCCGCCAAGAACTGGACGGGCATGTCCGGCGGCGCGCAGTTCAAGCCGTGAACGGCGACGGCGCCCCGATCTCGTCGGGGCGCCGTCGTTCTCACGCGTTCTTGGCGTCGCGCCAGCGCAGCCACCGCTCGACGAGCGAGTAGTCCCAGTCGGGTCCGGCGAAGCCGAGCGTGAACAGGCGCGTCCCCGCGGCGTACAGGGCGTCGGCGACGTCTTCGTCGCGGTCTTTCAGCTCGTTCGAGACGACCAGGCCCGAGAGGTCGCGACCCTCGGTCTCGGCCCAGCGCTCGATGACGTCGAACTTGTGCGACAGCTCGTCGGGCGTGACGAAGCTGTGCCAGATGTCGGCGTGACGGGCGACGATGCGCAGGGTCTTCTGCTCGCCCTTACCGCCGATCATGACGGGGATCTTGCGCGTGGGTGCGGGGTTCAGCTTTCCCCACCGGTCGACGATGCGATCGAGGTCGGCGGCGAGCGCGTTCAGACGGGACCCGGCGGTGCCGAACTCGTAGCCGTACTCGTCGTAGTCGCGCTGGAACCAGCCCGAGCCCGTACCGAAGATGAAGCGACCCGTGTCGCCGCCCTTCTTGCTGATGTGGTCGACCGTGCGGGCCATATCGGCCTGCAGGTCGGCCTTGCGGTAGCTGTTGCAGTTGACGAGCGCACCGAACTCGACGCGCTCGGTCTGCTCGGCCCACGCGGCGAGCATGGTCCACGACTCGAAGTGCTCGCCGTCGGGGTCGCCGTACAACGGATAGAAGTGGTCCCAGTTGAAGAGGACGTCGACGCCCAGCTCCTCCAGGCGGAGGACGGCGTCACGGATGTCGGAGTACTGCACGTGCTGCGGCTGGATCTGCACGCCGAGACGCACGGGGGTGTCGAAGAGCATGGCGTCAGCCTATGCCCGGCCTCCGACACCGGGGTGGGTGGATTCCCCGCGCCGACCCACGTACCGTGGAAAGGCCAGACGATCGGAGTCGACATGACGAAGAAGATCTCGAAGCTCGCGCGAGTGCGCGATTACCTGTTCGGTCCACGCCGCACGCACGAGCAGGCCGAGAACGCTCAGCAGTCCCTCGATGCGCAGAAAGACCTGTCGTCCTACACCGTCGAGCGCCAGGCGTTCTGGCTCGGCGGGTTCGGCGGCGGTGGACCCCGCTGAGCGACAGGATGAGGGCATGAGCCCCACGCCCCTCCCCCCACTCGACGACATCCTCGCGACGGCGCGTGTCGTCGCCTTGCCGTTGGCCGCCCGCTTCCGCGGGGTCGAGTCGCGGGAAGCCCTCGTGTTCGAGGGGCCGCAGGGGTGGACGGAGTTCTCGCCGTTCGTCGAGTACGCCGACGCCGAGGCCGCGACGTGGCTCGCGGGAGCCATCGATTTCGGGTGGAACGCTCCGCCCGCGGCCGCGCGCGACCTCGTGCGCGTGAACGCCACGATGCCCGCGGTCGCGGCATCCGAGGTCCCCCGGATCCTTTTGCGGTACGACGGATGCCGGACGGTCAAGGTCAAGGTCGCCGAGGCCGGACAGTCGCTCGCCGACGACGTCGCGCGGGTGCGCGCGGTCCGCGAGGCGCTGGGCCCCGAGGGTCGCGTGCGCATCGACGCCAACGGCGCCTGGAACGTCGACGAGGCCGAACGGGCGGTGCACGCCCTCGCGGAGTTCGATCTCGAGTACGTCGAGCAGCCGTGCGCCGAGGTCGAGGAGCTGGCGCAGCTGCGCGAGCGCATCGCGTATCTGGACATCCCGGTCGCCGCCGACGAGAGCGTGCGCAAGGCCGCCGATCCCCTCCGGGTGGCCCGGGCCGGCGCCGCCGATCTCCTCGTGGTCAAGGCGCAGCCCTTGGGTGGGGTGCACGCCGCGCGCGCCATCGTCGAGGAGGCGGGGCTGCCCGCCGTCGTCTCCAGCGCGCTGGACACCTCGATCGGCCTGTCGATGGGCGTCGCCCTCGCCGCGAGCCTGCCCCAGCTGGACTACGACTGCGGTCTCGGCACGGCGTCGCTGTTCACCGCCGACGTCGTGGCATCCCCCCTCGTCGCGCGCGAGGGCGTGCTGTCGCGGGAGCGTCCGCGGCCGCGGAGCGTCGACTTAGACCGCGTCGAAGCCGCCGGCGACCGCCGCGACTGGTGGCTCGCGCGCCTCGACCGGTGCTACGAGCTGCTCACTCGAGGATGAGCCGCACGAGCTGCTCGAGGCGCTGAGCGAGCAGCGCCCGCGACTCGCTCGCGGTGCGACGCGTCATGAGCGCGATCTCGGTCGTCGACACCCACGCCGACAGGATGACGTCGGTCGCGGCCTCCGCCGTGAGCCGCAGCGTGAGCCCCCGCGCCTCGGCGATGTCGCCGACGAGCTGGGCGACGCTCTCGCCGAGCTCGCGGTTGAGGGCGAGGTACGCCTCGGCGAACTCGGGGTTGCGCAGCGCCTGCACGCGGATCTCGGCGCCCAGCAGCACGTCGAGACGGTCGTCCCCGGTGACCTCGAGCACCTCCTGCACGAGATGCAGCACCTCGCCCGTGGCATCCAGTCCGCGGTCCTCGATGGAGGTGACGCGCTCACGGACCGCTGCCACGGTGGTCTCGGCGGAGCGCGCGCACAGCGCGAGGAAGAGCTCCTCCTTCGAGGCGAAGTTCGAGTAGAACGCGCCGCGGGTGAACCCGGCGCGCTCGCAGATCGCCTCGACGGAGGCGGCGTCGATGCCGACCTCGGCGAACATCTCGGCGGCGGCGTCCATGAGACGTGTGCGCGTGTTCTCGCGGCGGCGCGACGGCGCGGGGGCGGTATCGGTCATCCGCGTCTCCTGTTCTGGGTGGACGTCCAGCCTCGGAGCCGTCCTCAACGCCTAGGATACATTGCTGTATCCGATACGGTGATGTATCGACCTGTTCACCGATCGTGGGAGCCGCCGTGTCGACATTCCTGTACACCCTGGGTCGCTGGTCGTTCCGCCACCCGTGGCGGGTGCTCAGCGCCTGGCTGCTCATCCTCGTCCTCGCCGGAGGCGGCGTCGCCCTCTTCGCCAAGGGCACCGACAACACCTTCACGATCCCCGGCACCGAATCCCAGGCCGGCCTCGAGATGCTCGAGCGCACCTTCCCCCAGGTGAGCGGGGCCAGCGCCGAGATCGTCGTCGTCGCCGCGGACGGCGCGACCGTGCGCGACCAGGCGTATCAGGACGCCATCCAGCAGACCGGGAAGGACATCGGCGCTCTCGACTTCGTCGAGGCGGTGACCGATCCCTACGACACGCGCATCTCCGGCGGCATCTCGGACGACGACCGCGCCGCGATCGTGCGCATCCAATTCGCGGGCGAATCCACCGAGGTGCCGCAGTCCACCGAGGACGGGCTGCGCGAAGCGGCCACCGCCCTCGCCGCCGAGCTCCCCTCCGGGTCTCAGGCCGTCCTCGGCGGGCAGCTGTTCGCCACCGAGATCCCGGGCGCCTCCCTCACCGAGGCCCTCGGCGTGCTCATCGCCGCCCTCGTCCTCATGGTCACGTTCCGTTCGTTCCTCGTGGCCGGGATGCCGCTGGCCACCGCGATCCTGGGAGTCGCCCTCTCGATCGGGCTCATCTTCATCGCGACCGGTTTCGCCACCGTGTCCTCGACCACGCCCCTGCTGGCCGTGATGCTGGGCCTGGCGGTCGGCATCGACTACGCCCTGTTCATCGTGTCGCGGCATCAGGACCAGACCCGTGCGGGGATGGACCCCGAGGAGTCGACGGCTCGCGCCGTGGGCACCGCCGGATCCGCTGTCGTCTTCGCCGGCATCACGGTGCTCATCGCCCTCATCGGCCTCGGCTTCGCCGGCATCCCGTTCCTGACCACCATGGGCATCGCCGCCTCGGTCGCCGTGGCGATCGCCGTGTGCGTGGGGCTCACCCTGACCCCGGCGTTCCTCGGCTTCGCGGGCCACCGCGTGGTGGGCTGGGGGTACGGGCGGCAGAAGCGCCGCCGCGGCGCATCCGTCGAAGAAGATGCCGAAGCCGACGCCGAGGCCGCCGCAGAGAGTGTGCGCCGTGCCACCACGGCGGCCGTCCGTGCCCAGCGCAACGGCCCCGCCCGGCGATGGGTCGGCCTGGTCACGCGGCATCCCGTCGTCACCACCGTCGCCGTGATCGCGCTGCTCGGCACGACCGCCATCCCCGCGGCGTCGCTGGCCCTCACCCTCCCCAACGCCGGACAGCTTCCGGAGGGCGACGAGGCGCGCGTCGCCTACGAGCTCACCGACGAGTACTTCGGTCCCGGGGCGAACGGGCCGCTCATCATGACCGGCACGATCGTCACCTCCAACGACCCGCTCAACCTCATGACGAGCATCGGCGACGAGATCGCGAAAGTTCCCGGGGTCGCGGAGGTGGCTCTGGCCACCCCCAACGAGACCGCCGACACCGGCATCGTGCAGATCGTTCCCGAGACGGCCCCCGACGACCCGCGTACTGCGGACCTCGTGCGCGAACTCCGCGCACAGGAAGACCGCCTGTACGACCAGTTCGGGGTCCGCCTGCTCGTCACCGGCTACACCGCCGTGACGATCGACATCTCCGACCAGCTCGGGGCCGCGCTGCTACCCTTCGGCCTCTTCGTCGTCGGCCTCTCCCTCGTGCTGCTGATGATCGTGTTCCGCTCGATCTGGGTCCCGCTCACCGCGGCGGGAGGCTATCTGCTGTCGGTTGCGGCCTCGTTCGGCGTCGTCGCCGCGGTGTTCGAGTGGGGCTGGTTCGCCGACGCCCTGCACGTGGCCAAGGTCGGTCCGATCATCAGCTTCATGCCGATCGTGGTGATGGGCGTCCTGTTCGGTCTCGCGATGGACTACCAAGTCTTCCTCGTCTCGCGCATGCGCGAGGACTACGTGCACGCCGACCGCGAGGGGCGCACGCCGCGCGAGGTGGCGCTCGGTGCGGTCCGCAGCGGCTTCTCGGCATCCGCCCGCGTCGTCGTCGCGGCCGCCGTCATCATGTTCGCCGTGTTCGTCGCCTTCGTGCCCGAGGGCGACTCGAGCCTCAAGCCGATCGCCCTGGGCCTCGCCGTCGGGGTCGCGGTCGACGCGTTCCTGGTGCGCATGACGCTCGTCCCGGCGATCCTCGCGCTGCTCGGCGCGAAGGCGTGGTGGATGCCGCGCTGGCTCGACCGGATCCTGCCCAAGCTCGACGTCGAGGGCGAGGCGGTGGAGCGCGAGGTGCACCTCGCCGATTGGCCCGCCGAACCCGCGATGGCGATCGCCGCCGACGAGCTTCGCGCCGCCGGAGCCCCGGATGCCGAGGAGCCGGTGTTCGCGGACGTGTCGCTGCGGCTGGGATACGGCGGAACGCTCCTCGTCACCGGTGAGACGCGCACCACGCGGACGCTGCTGCTGGCCCTGTCGGGCCGACTGTCGACCATCGACGGGCGCCTGCGCGTCGACGGCCTGCTCGTTCCCGAGCGCGCGGGGGCCGTCCGCTCCCGTGTGGGGATCGCGCTGATCGACGACCCCGCCGAGGCCGCCGCCGACGTGGCGCAGGCGGTGTCGCGCGGAACCCGTTTGGTACTGGTGTCCGACGTCGACCGACTCGACGACGACGCCCGCGACGAGGTGGCCCAGGTCCTGCGGCGAGCAGCGACCGAGGCCCGTGAACGCAGCGGCGAGGAATCGTCCCCGTTCACCCTCGTCGTGTCGGCCCGCGACGAACGCCGCGCGCTCGCGATGCTCGCCGAGGCGCAGCGTCCCGACGTGGCATCCCTTGCCCTCCCCACACCGAGGCGTCACCGCCCCGAACCCGAAAGCTTCGCCGATCTCTCCGAGGTGTTCGCATGACTCTCCCCGTCGAGCGCTCCCGTTCGCGCCGTCCCGTCACCTGGCTCACGCTCATCGGCGTGCTGCTGCTGCCCGCCGTGATCGGCGGCATCCTCGTCGGCGCGCTCTACAAGCCCACCGACCGCCTCGAGAACATCACCGCCGCGATCGTCAACGACGACAAGGCCGTCGAGCTCGACGGACAGCTCGTCCCCCTCGGTCGCCAGCTCACCGGCGGCCTCGTCAAGGGAGCCGACGACCAGCCGAGCAACATCGACTGGGTCATCTCGAACGACGAGGACGCCGCGGCGGGGCTGAAGGACGGCACCTACACCGCCGTCGTGACGATCCCCGACAACTTCACGGCCGCCTCGCTCTCCACCCGACCGGGCGAGACGCCCGAGAAGGCCACGATCGACGTGCAGACGGCGCCGAACGCGCGCGTGGTCGACGGCGCGATCACCGGGGCCCTCGCGTCCACCGCCTCGCAGGTGTACGGCAGCACCCTGTCGTCGCAGTACCTGAAGAACGTCTTCCTGGGCTTCACGACCCTGGGCGACCAGCTCGGCACAGCCGCGAGCGGAGCCCACCAACTCGCCGACGGCGCCTCGCAGGCGGCCACCGGTGCGGGGAGCCTGCGCGACGGCCTCGGGCAGCTCTCGAACGGTGCGACCGGGCTCGCCGACGGCGCCTCGCAACTCGCCGCCGGGGCCGCTCCGCTCGCCGACGGCGCCACGCAGCTCTCCACGGGCGCGGGAGCCCTCGCGAACGGCACTCGCGAAGCCGCCGCCGGGGTGGGCAAGCTCGCCACCGGCGCCGACGGCATCGCCGAGGGCAACCGGGCGCTCGCGACGCAGATCAACGCCCTGGCCGATCAGATCCCGCCGAGCTTCGCCGAAGACGCCACCGCCCTCTCGAACGCGGCGCCCCGGGTCAACCAGGCCCTGATCGACGCCGCGGCGGCCCTGCAGAAGGCCGCCGATGAATGCACCGGCACCCCCGAACAATGCCAAGCGCTGCGCACCGCCTCGGCCGAGGCGAACGCGGCGCTGCCCGAGGCCACGCAAACGGTGACGAAGATCGGCGACCTCGCCGGGCAGGCCGCGCAGCTTCCCGCCGGGGTGCGTCAGATCGCCGCCGTGAACCAGCAGCTCGGCGACGGGGCCGCGGGGATCGCTGACGGGGCGCGCGACGCGTCGTCGGGTCTGCAGACCATCGCCGGGGGCATCGACGGCGTCGCCGGCGGAGCCGCCCAGCTCGCCGACGGGGCGCGCCAGTTCGGCACGGGCGCCGCCGCCCTCTCCTCGGGCGCCGGGCAGCTGGCATCCGGCGCCTCGGGCGCCGAGGACGGAGCCGCGCAGCTCGCCGAGGGCGTCGGTCAGGTCGCCACCGGCACCACGTCTCTCGCCGACGGCCTCGACACCGCGGTCGCACAGCTGCCCACCTACACCGATGCGCAGGCCACCACGCTCGCCGACGTCGTCGCCGACCCCGTGTCGGCGACCGGCGGCAGCGACTCGCTCTTCGGCGGTGCGGCGGTGCCGCTGCTCGCCATGGCCGTGCTGTGGTTCGGCGGTCTCGCGTCGTTCGTGGTGTTCCAGGCCGTCTCCGCGCGAGCGCTCACGAGCCGCCGCACCTCGGGGCTCGTCGCCCTGCGGGGCTTCGCCCCCGCGGCCATCGTGGGGGCCGTACAGGGTCTGCTGGTCGCGGGCGTCGTGCAGGTGGCATCCGACTACGCGTGGGGCGACTGGGCCGTCTTCGCGATGATCTGCCTGCTCGCCGGCGTGGCCTTCGCGGCGGTGAACCAGGCGCTCGTCGCCCTGTTCGGCGGCGCGGGACGCTGGGTCGCCGCGATCATCGGAGCGCTCGCCCTCGCGACGAGCATCGTCTCGACGGTGCCGCCGGTGCTCGCCGCCCTCGCGTCGCTGCTGCCCACCGCCCCCGCGTACGGCGCGATGCTCAGCGCCCTGTCAACCGCCGGCGGGGTGGGAGCGGGCGCCGCCGGGCTCGTGGTCTGGGCGGCACTGTCGCTGATCGTGACAACGCTGGTCGTGGTGCGCCGCCGCACGGTGTCGGCGCGCGCCGCCGCGCGGGTCGCGGTGTAGCCCGCGCGCGCCGCGCGCTCCACGCGCCCCGCGCACCCCGCGCGCTGCGCGATTTCATCTTGAGTGTCCAGAACACCCGGACGGATCCGAAAACTCTCCGGGTGTTCTGGACACTCGAGACTCGCTGCGAGCGCGGGCGATGCGCGAAGCGGCTCCTCCCCGGTCCCCGTTCCCCCGCGACTGTCCACAATCGGCTCCTCCGCGTGCGCGCGCTCACCTCGCGACGCGCTGAAGTGGGGGCGTGAAACGCCGACAGCTCCCCGAAGAACTCGGAACATCTTTCACCGTGCGCGAGGCGAAGCGGCTCGGCGTGCCCCGCGATCGACTGACAGCAACCGACCTCGGAGCGCCGTTCCATGGAACGCGTACCTCAGTTCCTCTCCTCACCACCCTTGATCGCTGCCGGGCGTACGAGCCCAGGCTCATCGGCGCGCAGTTCTTCAGCCATCAGACAGCCGCGCTGTTGTGGGGCTTACCGCTGCCCGGCCCGCTGCCGGAAGGACTGCACGTGTCGGCCATCCCGCCTGGCCGCGAGCCGCGGACCCGGGGCATCATCGGACACCGGATCGATGTCGCCCTCGACCGCTTGACGCTGCGCCACGGCCTGCCTGTCGCGAACCCCGTCGAAACGTGGGCACAGCTCGCCAGCACGATCGGCGAGGATCATCTCGTCGCGGCGGGTGACGCACTTTTGACGGCCGGCCTCGCAGACCGCGCCGACCTGCTCGAGGCCGCTCAGCAGCCACGCCGGCGGGGGGCGAAGGCGCTGGCAGCGGCCGTTCCGTTCGTGCGTGCGGGAGCGGAATCCCCTCGGGAATCCGCTGTGCGTCTCGTGCTGGTGCGGGCGGGTCTCCCGGAGCCCGAGCTCAACGGGAATCTTCACGACGATTCGGGCCACTTCCTCGCGCGACTCGATATGGCCTACCCCGAATACCGTGTCGCCGTCGAGTACGACGGACGTCAGCACGCGGACCTCGATCAGTTCCGACGGGATGCCGACCGGTGGCCGGCCATCGCGGGCCAGGGCTGGATCCTCATCCGCGTCCTCGACCACCACCTCGCCGAACCTGAGCGCCGCATCGTCGCGCCGACGCGACGCGCCCTCCTGTCCCGGGGCTGGCCCGGCGCGCACTGACCTTGGTCGCCCGACGTCGGAGCCATGTCGCCCCCCTGTCGAGTGTCCAAAACACCCGGACGGTCCTCGAATGCTCCGGGTGTTTTGGACACTCAAGAGGGGGGCGACGCCCAGCGACGAAGCGACCCGCGTCAGGTGGTCAGGCCGCTGTAGGCGTGCAGGCCCTTGAAGAAGACGTTGACGATGGTGAAGTTGAACAGCACCGCGGTGAAGCCGATGATCGACAGCCACGCGGAGCGGGTGCCGCGCCAGCCGCGCGTCGCACGGGCGTGGATGTATCCGGCGTAGAGCACCCAGATGACGAAGGTCCACACTTCCTTGGTGTCGAAGCCCCAGAAGCGGCCCCACGCATCGTTCGCCCAGATGGAGCCGGCGATGAGGGTGAAGGTCCAGAAGATGAACCCGACGATCGCGAAGCGATAGGCCAGCGACTCGAGGGCGTCGGCGTTCGGCACCGTGCGCAGGAAGCTGCGCTTGGTCTCGGCATCCGCGGGGGCCTCGGCGAGCTTGCGCTCTCGACGCGTCTGGATCAGCTGCACGACCGACAACCCGAAAGCGAGCGCGAACAGCGCCGTCGCCAGGCTCGCGACGAACACATGCACGACGAGCCACACGGACTTCAGCGGGTCGGCCAGCGGAACGACCTCGACGTGGAACGCCAGCGTCGCACCGCCCAGCAGCAGCACCGCGAGACCGGTCATGAGAGCCCCGAGGAACCGCAGGTCGAATCGCGTCAGCACGGCGAGGTACACCGCGATGATCAGCAGCAGACCGGTCAGGGCGAACTCGTACATGTTCGACCACGGCACGCGTTCGGCGGCGACGCCGCGCAGCACGGTGGCGACGAGATGGAACACGAAGCCGAGCGCCGTGAGCACGGTGCCGAGGCGGGCCCACAGGTAGCGCGGCTTCGCGGGAGGGGTGGATGCCGAGCTCCCCGCGCCGGAGGAGATCACTCCCCCGCCGCCCGCCGTCACGAGCTCGCGCGCGACGACCTCGTCCTTGGCCTTCAGCGCGAGGTCGGAGCGGCGCGCGAGGTCGATGGCGTAGGCGATGAACGCCAGCACGTAGATGGCGACCGCCGTCCACACCAGGAGGAGGGAGATCTCGTCGAGGAGAAGCGGGTCGGTTCCGGGCATGGTCTCAGTCTACTTTTCCGGTCTCGGGGTGGCTCTGGGCGGGGAGGGTGGCGCCGTGCTTCTCGGCGAGCTGGTCGACCGCCACCGCGAGGGTGGGGTCCTCACCGCGGGCGAGGCCGGCGTACTCGATCTCGACGCCGCCCTCGCGCGGAGTCGCCTTGACCCACATGCGCCGGCGCGGGACGAACAGGGCGGCGAGCAGACCGAACAGGGCGAGCATGGCGAAGCCCAACACCCAGGGTCCCGCGAGGTCGCGGTGGATCGAGAGCGAGGCGAAGCGCTTCACGGACTGCTCGTAGCCGGTGGCCCCGGCGGGGGCTTCGTTTTCGAAGGTGATCGTGCCGAGACCGTTGGGGAGGTCCTCGGTCTGACCCGGCATGAGCTGGATGGCGGGGGTGCCGCTGTCGCCGCCCGCGATCTGCGTCATGCCCGAGGGGTCGAGGGTGTAGACGGAGCGCGGCGTCCCGTCGTCGATCCCGAGGTCGCCCTCGTACACGCGGAGGGTGAGCGTCGGGTACTCGAGCGCGCCGTAGGTCGAGGTGAGGGCTCCCGAGTCGAGCACGTCCATCGTCGGGTAGAAGAATCCGAGCAGGCCGAGCTGCTGCGGCAGTCCGTCGGCGACCTTGATGACCCCGAGCGAGGTCATGTTGGCATCCTGGGGCAGGAAGGCGACGGAGTCGTGGAACACCTCTTCGCCCTGGGCGTCGCGGATCGTGACGGTCGGGGCGTATCCGTTGCCGAGGAGGTAGACCCGGTCCCCCTGCACGTCGAGGGGGTGGTTGACCCGCACCTCGCCGTCCTGGGGTTCGCCGCCGGGCGCCTGGGTCGTCACGTGCGCGACGAAGTCTCCGGCCTGTCCCGAGCCGGGCTGCCCGGGCGGGACGTAGGTCACGTCGAACTGATCGAGGGTCATCGAGTAGGGCGTGAGGGTGTCTCCCCCGACGAAGCGTCCGGGGTTGAACGAGGAGTAGTCGAGGAGGCTGTTGCTGAACGCCTGCCCCTCGACGAGCACGCGCTGCCCGGTGTAGGTGAAGCCGCCGCCGACGCCGACGGCGATGAGCACGCCCACGAGCGCCCCGTGGAACAACAGGTTCCCCGTCTCGCGCAGGTACCCGCGCTCGGCCGACACCGAGAAGCTGCCCCGCGAGTCGTAGCGGGCGACGCGGTAGCCGCTCTTGCGCAGCTGCGCGGCCGCGCTCTCCACGGCGGCTTCGGCCGCGGCATCCGGGTCGCCCTCGACCGCGATCGTCCGGGTGCGGTGGTCGTCGAGCCGCGACAGGCGGGCGGGGGTGCGGGGAGGCTGCGAGCGCAGGGCCTTCCAGTGGTGCTTGGTGCGCGGGAGCACGCAGCCGATGAGCGAGATGAACAGCAGCAGGTAGATAGCCGAGAACCACGGCGAGCTGTAGACGTCGAACAGGCTCAGCTTGTCGAGCACCGGCGCGAGGTCGGGGTTGTCGGTGAAGTACTGCGTCACGCCGTTGGGGTCGGCGCTGCGCTGGGGCACGAGGGAGCCGGGGACCGCGGCGATCGCGAGCAGGAGCAGCAGCACCAGCGCGGTGCGCATGCTCGTCAGCTGCCGCCAGCCCCAGCGCAGCCAGCCCAGCGCCCCCAGTCGCGGCTGCGTGACGTCGTCGGACGCCGCGTCGGCGTGGTCGGAGGGGCGCAGCGGGTCGGTCACGGTGGTTCCTCGGTCGGGACGATCAGAGCGGGAGCTGGACATTGCCCATCACCCCCTGCAGGGTCGACATCCACTGGCCCCAGACGCCGGTCACCATGGCCAGACCGAGCACGACCAGCAGCAGACCTCCGATGATGTTCACGATCCGGATGTGCCGACGAACGAAAGCCACCGACCGCGTCGCCCAGCCGAAACCGAGCGCCAGGAGCAGGAACGGGATGCCGAGCCCCAGTGAGTAGGCCAAGCCCAGGAGCGCGGCCCGACCCGGATCGCCGAGGTTGTAGGACACCGAGAGGATGGCGGCGAGCGTCGGACCGACGCAGGGCGTCCAGCCGAGGCCGAGGGCAACACCCAATAACGGCGCCCCGACCAAGCCCAAATTGTTCTTCGCCTGCATTCGAACCGAGCGCTGGGCGATGCCGAAGAGGCCGATGAAGACGAGCCCCATCAGGATGATGATCACGCCGAGGATGCGCGTGATGACATCCGCGTAGCGGGTGAGGAAAGCGCCGACGGTGCCGCTGAAAGCGTTGAAAGCGACGAACACAACGGTGAACCCCGCGATGAACAGCAGCGTCCCGCCGAGCAGTCTCCCCCGGCCCGATCCGGATGCCGCGCCCCCGCGCGGGGCGACGGCACCGCCGATGTACCCCAGGTATCCGGGCACGAGCGGCAGGACGCAGGGGGACAGAAACGAGATGAGGCCGGCGGCCAGGGCGATGGGGACGGCGATCCACAGCGCCCCGTCGAAGACGAGGGCGCCCGGGTTCACGCGTTCTCCGCGACCAGCGTGCGCACGATCGCCTCGAGGATGGAGGCCTCGGGCAGTTCGCCGACGATGCGGGCGGCGACGCGGCCCTGCTTGTCGAGCACGAGGGTCGTGGGCGTGGCGTTGAGGGGCGTCGCGCCGGTGAAGGCGAGCTTCAGCTCGGCGTCGTTCACGGCCATCGCGCTGGAGTAGGACACCCCGTGGTCGCGCGCGAAGGACAGGGCCGTGGCCGGCTGGTCGTAGGTGTTGATGCCGAGAAAGGCCACGTCCTGACCCTCGAACGTCTGGTAGGCCTGCTCCAGGCGCGGGGCCTCGATGATGCACGGCCCGCACGTGGCGTACCAGAAGTTGACCACGAGGACCTTGCCGTCGAAGTCGTCGCTCGACACCGCGGAGCCGTTGTCGAGGGTCCCGGCGAACTCCACGGGTTCCGTGCGGTTCTCGGGCGCGATCTCCTGCGTCTGGAAGCCGTTCGCGGCGATGTAGCCCTTGTTGTCGCCGGCCCGGTACTGGTCGGCGAGGGGGTCGGCGGTGCAGGCGGACAGCCCGGCGATCAGGGTCGCCGCGGCGAGGAGCGACCCCGCGGCGGTGAGGATTCGGCGCATCAGACGGCTCCTACATCGACGGCTCCGGCGGTGCTCGCCGGCTCGGCGTACGCCACCTCCACGAAGCGCGCCGTGCCGTCGGCGCCGTCTCGCCGCTCGAAGCTCGTCACGCTCGACAGCGCGCAGCGTCGCCGGCGCGGGTCGTGGCGGGTGGGCTGGTGGGACAGGGCGAGGTGGGTCACCCAGATGGGGAGCTGGTGCGAGACGACGACCACGTCGCCGGAGGACACGCGCTCCCACGCGTCGTTCATGGCATCCGTCATCCGAGCCACGATCCGCTCGTACGGCTCGCCCCAGCTGGGAACGGCCGGGCGGCTGAGGTGGCGCCAGTTCAGCGGATTGGCCAGGGCCTGCTTCATGCGGCGCCCCTCGAACACGTTCGTGGGCTCGATCACCCGGTCGTCGACGAACGGGTCGACGCCGAACAGCTCGACGAAGGGCTCGGCCGACTCGCGGGTGCGCTGCAGGGGCGAGACCACGAGGGCGCCGACCGGACGCTCGAGACCCCGCACGTACTCGGCGGCCTGACGGGCCATGCGTCGCCCGTCGACGCTCAGGCCGAATCCGGGGAGCCGACCGTAGAGCACGCGACGGGGGTTGTGGACCTCTCCGTGGCGCACGAGATGGAGGCGATCGGCGGGCACGAGCCCAGTCTACGGGCGGGGTCTGTGGTCTGACTGAGTCCGGCAGCCGGTTGCTTCGACGTGGAGACAACCGCCGTTCAGGCGTCTTTGCGCGCCGCCAGCAGGGACCGCACCCGGGAGTACAGGAACCACGCCACGCCGATCGCGACGGCGGCGATGACGACGTACTGCAGGATCGAGGCGTACTCCTCGACGATGTGCCAGTTCTCGCCGAGCAGGTAGCCCGACAGCACGAAGATGGTGTTCCAGATGAGGCTGCCCGCACCGGTGAGGAGGCCGAAGCGCCACAGCGGCATCTTCGACACCCCCGCGGGGATCGAGATGAGGCTGCGGAAGATCGGGATCATGCGGCCGAAGAACACGGCCTTGCCGCCGTGCCGCTCGAACCACGCCACCGTCCGGTCGACGTCCTCGGGGTGCAGCAGCGGCATCTTCGCGGCGAAGGAGCGCAGTCGCGCCGCCCCGAGCCAGCGGCCGAGGCCGTAGAGCATGAACGCGCCGACGACGGAGCCGACGGTCGTCCACAGCAGCGCCTCGAACAGCGTGAACGAGCCGCGGCTGGCGGTGAGGCCCGCCATCGGCAGCACGACCTCGCTCGGCAGGGGCGGGAAGAGGTTCTCCAGCGCGATGGCGACGCCGGCGCCCACCGGACCGATGACCTCCATGAGCGAGACGGTCCAGTCGGCCAGGGCCGTCAGCCAGGACTGGTCCTCCCCGGAGGAGGCGCCCTGCTGCAGCGGGGGGAGGGAGAGGGTCGTGTCGGTCATCGGGTGCCTTCGCGCTCGGTGATCGGCCGCCCGGCCGGACGCCCGCCCCCAGGCTAGAGCCCGGTCACGGCCGGTTCCTGGGGGTTGCCCCGGAGCGGATCAGGATGCCGAGACCCCGGCGCCCACCAGGGCGGCGGCGATGAACCAGAAGACGACCATCGCCGCGGTCGCCGCCAGCGGCACCCAGAAGGCGAGGCGGCGGCGCACGAGCCGCACGACGGCCACGACCACCGCGAGCAGCAGGATCGCCCACGGCGCGATGACCGCCATCCAGAACCCGGTGTTCATGAGCCCCGGGTCGCACGTCGTGCTGACGCAGGCGTCGGTGGCCAGGGTCAGCAGCGCCCCGGCGTAGGTCGCGGCCACCGCGAGCAGCGGCAGGAGCACGAGCAGCACGACGGTGAGGACCGTGTCCCACGTCCGTCCCTGCCGGGCCGCCGGTTCGGGCCGCAGGGTCCGGAAGGACTCCGGCGGCAGCGAATAGGTCACGCCCCCATGCTAGGTGGCGCCCACGGGCGCGGCGACGGCGCACGTAGACTGGACGATCGTGAGCGAACGCGTCCTGGTCAACCAGCTGAAATCCCTCCCCGCCGGCCCCGTCGAGGTGTCGGGATGGGTCGAAACCGTGCGCGACCAGAAGAAGGTGCAGTTCGTCGTCCTGCGCGACGAGACGGGGGCGGTGCAGCTGGTGAACCCGGCGACGCGTCCGTCCGACGAGGTCGAACAGGATGCCGCTGCCCTCGCGCTCACCGAGACGATCGGCGCCCTGGCGACCGGCACGTTCCTCACCGTGCGCGGCGAGCTCAAGCACGACGAACGTGTGAAGCTCGGTGGCGTCGAGATCAAGGTCGGCGAGCTGGTCATCGCGGCCGCCGCCAACCCCGAGACGCCGATCGCCGCCGACAGCAGCCCTGACAAGCGCATGGACTGGCGTTTTCTCGACCTGCGTCAGCGTCGCAACAACCTCATCTTCCGCGTGCAGACCACCCTCGAGCACGCGATGCGCACGTACTGGATCGAGCGCGACTACATCGAGGTGCACTCCCCCAAGCTCATGGCATCCCCCTCCGAGAGCAACGCCGAGCTGTTCGAGGTGCCCTACTTCGAAGACAAGACCGCCTACCTCGCCCAGAGCCCGCAGTTCTTCAAGCAGATGGCCCAGGTCGCCGGCTTCGGCAAGATCTTCGAGATCGCGCCCGCGTTCCGCGCCGACCCCTCCTTCACGAGCCGTCACGCCACCGAGTTCACCTCGATCGACGCCGAGATCAGCTGGATCGACTCGCACGAAGACGTCGCCCGCATGCAGGAGGAGCTGCTGCACTCGGCGTTCCAGGCGGTGGCCGACAAGCACGGCGCCGAGATCCAGGAGCTGTTCGGCATCGAGGTGCAGGTGCCGGCCCTGCCGTTCCCGCGCATCCCGCTCGCCGAGGCGCGCGAGATCGTCGCCGCGCGCGGCTACGACATCCCCCGCACCGACGGCGACCTCGACCCCGAGGGCGAGCGCCAGATCGCCGCGCACGTCGCCGAGACCTTCGGCCACCAGTTCGTCTTCATCACCGACTACCACCCGGAGATCCGCGCTTTCTATCACATGCGCGACGAGGAGACCGGGCTCACCAAGTCGTACGACCTGCTGTTCAACGGTGTCGAGATCACCACGGGAGCACAGCGCGAGCACCGCGTCGACGTCTTGATCGAACAGGCCAAGGAGAAGGGGCTCGACCCCGAGCACCTGGACTTCTACCTCGACTTCTTCCGCTTCGGCGCTCCCCCACATGGCGGATTCGGCATGGGCCTGGCGCGCGTGCTCATGCTGCTGCTGGGCGAGTCGTCGATCCGCGAGGTCACCTACCTCTTCCGCGGACCGACGCGTCTCGCGCCGTAAAAGGTTCCGACGAGCGACGCCCGGGGTTCACTCCCCGGGCGTTCGCATGTCATCGGCGGAATCTATCGTGAGCGGCATGGTCGCCGTCTCACCCGTGGATCCGTCGTCTCCGGACGCAGCACGATCCGTCGGCTGGTCGGTGTCGCTGCGTGGCGTCGGCCGCGATCGGGCGGGAACGCCGATCCTCCGCGACATCGACCTCGAGATCGCGCCGGGCCGCATCGTGGCCTTCGTCGGCCCCTCGGGATGCGGCGCCTCGACGCTGCTCCGCCTGGTCAGCGGTGCGGAGCGTCCCGACACGGGCACGGTCGAGATCGAGGGGCGGCTCGGCGCCGCCGCGCCCCGCGTCCTCGAGGTGCGCGATCGCGCCCCCGTCGCCCGCTTCGGTCGCGCGAGGACCGGGATCGTCGCGGCCGCCCGCCTGGCGGGATCCGCGCATGCCGAGGCGGAGGCCGATCGGCTGTGCGCCCTGGTAGGGCTCTCCGGCGCCGACAAGAGCGTGCACCGCCTGTCGCACGGCGACCGTCAGCGCTGGGCGATCGCCCGCGCCCTCGCCTCGCGGCCCCGCGCGATCGTGCTCGATGACGCCCTGGCCGCCCTGCACACCACCGCCCGCGCCGAGACGCGCGACCGCCTGGTGCGCGAGCTGCGCGATCGCGGTGTCACCACCCTCTGGGCGACGCGGGACACCGCCGAAGCGGCGGCGGTCGCCGACGAACTGGTGATCATGGATGCCGGCCGCATCGTCGCCGCGGGTTGCCCGGACGAGGTCTATGCGCGTCTGTCGGACGCGGCGGTCGCCGAGGTCCTCGGGCCGGTCAGCGCCGTTCCGGGAATCGTCGAGGGTCTCACCGTCGAGGTGTGGGGTCAGGAACTCCCGCTCGCGGAGTCCGCGCACGACGGGCACTGCGAGGTCGTCGTGCGCCCCGAGAACGTCCTGCTCGTCGGCCCCGACTCCCCCGGGGTCGACGGCGTGGTCGAGGAATCGACCTTCCTCGGCAGCGTCCGCCGCTCGACGGTGCTCACGAGCGACGGCAGTCGCGTCGTCGTCGAGCACGCGCCCGAGCGGCGTCTCGGCGACCGTGAACCCGTGCGACTCGCTCTCGCAATCGTGCCGGCCACGGTTCGCCCGATCGGCTGAGCGGGCAGGGGCTCCGGGACGCACCCGGAGCCCCCTCCCTTCACTCGCGCCGCGTGCGACGGCGTCGGGTGAAGACGATCAGGACGGCGCCGCCGACCGCCGCGAACAGTCCCGCGCCCATCAGTCCGGGGAGAGCCGACACATCCGCGCCGGTTCTCGCCAGAGGACCAGACGTCGATGCGGTGCCCCCGACGGCGACACGCACGTCGTTCATGCCGATCGGACCGGGCGAGAGCTGCTCCGAAGACGAGCCCCCCGAGGGCTGTGGCTGCGGGGCGGGCGACGTCCCGCCCCCCGCGTCGGGCGACTGGCGCGGAGCGTCGGCCGTGACGACGCCGACCCGCACGAACGCGCCGAGACCGCGACGGTCATCGACCTCGAGAGCGACGGCGGTCTGCGCCTGCCCGTCGACCGCTTGCGTGTTCAGCGTGATCACCGCCGTGCGCCCCGCGACGGCGAAGCGGGTTCCGGCCGCCACCGCCCCCGCCGGAACCGCCTGCCCGGCCACTGTTCCACCCCCGGTGGTCAGCGTCGTCCCGGCCGATGTGACCTCGAGGCGCACGTTCCGCAGCGACACCTCCACGGCGGTTCCGGGATAGAGGACGAGGTCGTCCACCCCGACCGAGGCCGCCGTATCGGAGCTGACGGTCTCGATGCCGCGGACGGAGATCTGCCCGGCGTACCCGTCGGTCACCGCCTGTCCGCCGGCGCCGCCGGATGCGACGTGCGCGATCTTCGTCTCCCCGGGCGCCGCGACGAAAGCCGGGGCGATCGCCGAGGGACCCGTGGCGTCGACCGCGAAGGCGTATCGCGCGGGTAGCGGCGGCGCGGTGGTCGTCGTCGGCTCGGGCGTCGGTGTGGATCCACCCGCCGAGGCAGACCACCGCACGACCCCGAGGCTGACCGCGGGGTAGACGCCGGTGAGGTCTTCGTAACGCAGCGCGGTGATCAGCACGCTGCCGTCGCTCTGCGCGACGCGCTCGTTCAGGTGGACGCGCACGCGTGGTGTGCCCATGGCATCCACGCCCGTGTAGAGGTCGGTTCCCGTGTTGATCCAGATGCCGTTGACGAAGACCGCGGATCCGGTGTCGGCGAAGGTCACGCGTGATGAGCCGTCGGCGTCCACCGTGAGACGCAGGCCGTAGACGCGCAGGGCCGACCACATGTACTCGCCGACCGAAGAGGTGTCCGGCACCTGACGGAACGCTCCCACCGAGACCGCGCTTGATCCGTCCGCCGCATGCGCGACGGTCACGTCCGAGGCCGTCGACGCCGGAGCGGTTCCGCTCACCGTCTGCGCGGAGACCGACCCCTCGGCATCCAGGTGCGGGGCTCCCGGGATGAGGGCAGCTCCGCTCGGCGACGTGACGGTGACGCCCGAGACCAGGGCGGGCGACGCCGAAGCGGTCGGAGCGCAGGCGACGACGCCGAGACGTATACGCCAGATCTCGGACCAGCCCGCTTCGGCCTCGATCCGCAGCGCCGTCACCTGGGCCCGACCGCGGTCGACGGCGCGCTCCCCCACGATCAGTCGCGTCGAGCCCCACGTGTCGGAGGGGGGCAGGGCGACGGTGTACCCCGCCGAGAGCTTCGCCGTGTTCAAGACGTTCTTGCCGTCGACGGTCAGGGTGTCGAACGTCACCGAGGTGCTGCCATCCGTCCCGCAGCTGGCGCGGAGCCCGGTGAAGGCGATCGGGACGCGATCACGCAGCTGGAACAGTCCGCTCTCGATCGTCGCCTGCGCGCCGTCGGAGGCTGCTCGGGACGTCAGACCCGTCGAACGGGTGGTGTTGAGCTTGAGCACATCGCCGGTCTGCGCGAGGGAGTCCTCGACCGTGGCTCCCCTCGTCCATTCGCTCAGGGGGGCGGGCTGCTGGAGCGTGCCGCCGTCGGCATCGAGCATCTGGATGCCGGAGGCCGAGGTCGAGGGAATCGTCACCGCGGCGTTCGCGGGGACGACCCCGGCGACGACGGCGGCTGTCACCACCGCGCCGGCGAGAAGGCCGACGAATCGGGTAAGAGGACGCGAGATCACTGGTCTGCTCCGAATCGGTCGAGGAAGTCTGCGCCGTTCGGGATGCCGACGCCGGTCACCGGGTCCCACCCGGTGGCCGATTGAAGGGACTGCGGACGCGTATCCCAGAGGTAGAGGGTCTCGAGCCAGAGCTGACCGGTTCCCTTGTCGCGGCGGTACCACGTACCGGCGGACGCGGGCACGATGTCACGGATCGCGCTCGACCCGGACAGCCGGTAGAGGAAGGGCGCGGCTAGGCCGACTTTCACCCCCGTGCGCGCCTTGGCGATGGCCACCATGCTCGCGACCATCGGCGTGGCCAGGCTCGTCCCCCCGTGGGCTTCGTACGACACCGCCCCGTCGCGGGGAACGGCCACGGTGAAGCCCGTGTTGGGGTCGGCCAGTGACGCGACGTCGGGGACGAGACGCCCCGACCCGGAGTGGGCGATGCGGTCGCTCTGCCAGCTCGGACGCGGGTAGAAGGCCGACTCTCCGCCCCCGGCCCCGTAGAGGAAGCCCGGCGGGATGATGCCCCCGTTCTGCGCGAAGCGGGTCTGCACCTCCCATCCGGACTCGACGGCGATGCCGTTGTCGGCGTCGAGGCCGATGCTGGCTCCGCCCACCGCGGTGACGTACGGGCTCGAGGCCGGTGTCGCCACGTCGGTTTCGTCGTGGTGGTCGCCGGCGAGGGAGTAATCACCGTCGTTGCCGCTCGAGGCGAACACCGACACGCCCCGAGACGCGGCTTCGACGAGGACGCGGTTCAGGAGAGTGCGGTCGGCATCGGTGTCGAGCTCCTCCGGGCCACCGAACGACAGCGACACCACACTCGGGGTGGTAGGAGCTTCGACCGCGTCGAGAACACGCAGATAGAGCGTCGCCGCGAGGCAGTCATCGGCACCCCAGTAGACGATGTCGGCGTCCGGCGCCATCGCGCGCACCGCCTGCACATCGAGGTGCTGCTCGACGGTCCATGCCGACGGGCCCCCGCACCGGGTGACGTCCGGATTCGAGGGCGCATAGTGGGTGTACTGGCCGGCGCGCAGTGTCGATAGGCCTTCCCGTGCGAAATACGTGTCGGTGTTGGCGGCGACCGTGTCGTCGTCGAAGACTCCGACGATCGCCACCGTCGCACCCGCGCCGCGCGCGTCGGCCGGAAGCTGGTGAACGGCCCGGAGCTGCGTAGGCCCGTACCCGCACAGCGCGTTGGAGCGATGCTCGACCTGGACCGACGAGGGCCACGACGACGAGAGCGTCTGACTCCAATAGGTGGCACAGTCGTCGCTCCGCGCGGGCGCGGGATCCGCACTGGGGCTCATGGCATCGGTGTCGACGAGTCCGGCGACGGACTCGATGGCGCTTCCCTCGCGGGGGACGGACAGATCGCGGGTGGGAGCGACGGCGGCGCGCCCGTCCACGCTCGTCTGACCGAACGCGGTGTCGAACGCGGACGCGAACGCCGACGCCGACCCGGTCACCGAGAGCGCGCGGATGCTCTCCCGGTCGCGGACGACATCGATCCCCACGGCCTGAAGCCACGAGCGCGCCGCGCTCACCTCCGCGGGGGTGGCCGAGTCGGCGAGGAGGACGGTGGCCGACAGGCGTGCATCCAGGGCGACCTCGGGGGCGGCGGATGCCCATCCGGGAGCGGTGGCGGCGAGGACGCGTCGCCCATCGGTGGGACCGGCCGACGCTGCGGGCGGGGCGCTGCAGGCGGTGGAGAGGGTCGCCGCGGCAATCACCAGGGCGGCCAGGGAAGTCGTCTGTCGACGACGAAGGCGTGGGGGCATGGATGGCTTTCTCGATCGGGGGTTCGGGTGAACCGATCGAGATCCTATCGATATTGAGAACCATTATCAGAAACGGTCCGCACGAAAGTCCGCGGGCGCCCCGCCACCGCTCAGAACGGGTAGTCGACCGAAGAGCGCTCCGCCACGACGGAGCGGACGAACGCCGCGACGTCCTGGTGAGCGGGGTGCACCTGATAGCGCTCGAGCGCGTCGACGTCGGCGAACTCGCTGACCAGAGCGACGTCCCAGTTCGACTGCGGGTTCACGACGTTGCGCCCCACCTCGATGTGCTGGATCTCGTCGATCACGGGGGCGAGGGCGAGCAGGCGCTCGGCGATCTGCTCGGCGTGCAGGGCGCGAGTGTCGGCGTCGTCCGCGGCCAGCTTCCACAGGACGATGTGGCGGATGCTCACGAAGAGGCTCCTTCGGTGTCGGCCGCGAGAAGCGCGGAACGCAGTCGATCGGCGGAGACCCGCCAGTGCGCGTGGAGTTCGCCGTCGATGAGGACGACCGGGATCTTCTCCCACCATGTGGCGTACAGATCGGCGTCGTCGGCGATCGAGGCCTGCTCGATCTCGACACGTCCGGCGACGTCTGCGGGGAGCTCCGCGACGACCGTCTCGACGATCTGCTCCGCCACCTCGCATAGATGGCACGCGGGCTTCCCGATCAGCGTGAGGGTCGTCACCCCTCCATCCTAGGAGGCGCGGGCGGGCTCAGGACTCGACGTCGTACCCCGCGGCGATCCATTCCCCGGTGCCGCCGTCGACGTTCGTCGCGTCGTGACCGCGCGCGGTGAGCGCCTCGACGACGCGCGCCGAACGGCCGCCCACCTGGCAGATGACGTCGAAGGGTTCGGCGGGCAGGTCGTCGAGGTGCTCGCCGAGGGTCGACATCGGCAGGTTCACCGCACCGGGCACGTGACCCGCGGCGAACTCGTGCTCCTCGCGCACGTCGATGAGGGGACGCTGGCGTCCCGCGTGCAGATCGTGGACCGAGATGGACTGCATGCTCTCCTCCGAGGAAGGCGGGGGTGGATACACGAAGCGCCCGTCGCAACGGACAGGCGCTCGGTGTGGTGGCCGCTTACTTCTTGTTGCGGCGCTGGTGACGAGTCTTGCGAAGCAGCTTGCGGTGCTTCTTCTTCGCCATGCGCTTACGGCGCTTCTTGATGACAGAACCCACGGAAAACCTCACTAAGTCGGGGTCTGGGTGCCGATGTCGGCCCCCGGGAACAGCAGGCGTTGAAAAAAGCCTCGGATCAGTCTAGCCGACGTCGGACGCCGGTCGTTGCACGGCTTCGGCGACGGCCGACTCGGGCACCCGATAGCTGCGCCCGAAGCGCACCGCGGGAAGCTCTCCGGCGTGCACGAGACGGTAGACCGTCATCTTCGACACGCGCATGAGTTCGGCGACCTCTGCGACCGTCAGGAACCGCACGTCCGGCAGCTCGGCCATCGCTCACCCCTCGTTCCGGGTGAACCCACCCTCTGATGCTGAGCACACTCTAGGGTCTGCGCGCGACGGCTGTAAACCTGTGTGCTTCTTGTGACGAATGTGCATTCCGGATGCCGTACGCAAGCGGCATCCGATCGGCTCACCGCCCGGGGAGCTTACGCAGCGCCGTCGAGAAGGAGTGCTTGACGGAGGCCGCAGCCCGGCCGACGACCTCGGCCGCGTGGACGGCCGACTCCGGCAGGGCCGGTTCGTTCTCGGCATCCACCGAGAAGAAGGGCACGAGCCAGTCGTCGACCTCGTCGAGCGGGGCGACGGCGAGGCTGTAGTAGCGATGCTGACCCTCTTCGCGGACCGAGACCAGCTCGGCCTCGCGCAGCACCTTGAGGTGCTTCGAGACCGTGGGCTGGCTCACACCCAATGCGGCCACGATCTGCGAGACGCTCGTGCCGCGCTCTCCACCGGTCACCCGATCGAGCAGCAGCTGAAGGATGTCGCGACGCGTCCCGTCAGCGATCACGTCGAAGATGTCCGCCATGGCATCAGATTAGCGGGCTCCATGGCCCGAGTACCATGAGGGTTCGGTCACCGAGAGGAGCGGCGCATGGCGGCGACGCCCAATGAGGCGCGACTGTCGACGCGACTGCGGCGCATCGCCTACGAGGCATGGGACCGCATGCGCAATCTCACGACAGCCTCTCCCGCGCGCTTCGCGGTCCTCGTCTTCGCGACGCTCATCCTGCTCTTCACCGCACTGTTCTCCCTTCCCGCCGCGTCGGCGGACGGACAGCGCGTCCCTCTGGCGGATGCCGTCTTCACGGCGGTGTCGACCATCTGCGTCACCGGGTTGTCGACGGTGAACATGTACACGCAGTGGTCGCCGCTGGGCCACGTCATCACCTACATCGGGGTCAACGTCGGCGCGCTGGGCGTGCTCACCCTCGCGTCGATCCTCGGGCTGGTCATCTCCAAGCGGCTCGGATTGCGCGCCAAGCTCATCGCCGCCGGCGACAGCAACCCGCTGCGTGCGCACGGCGGGCCGGTCAACGAGGGCCAGACCGTGCGCCTGGGCGAGGTCGGTCAGCTGCTGCGCACCGTCGCGCTGTCGACGCTCGTCATCGAGGCCGCGCTCACCGTCCTCATCTACCCGTCGCTCGTCATCGGCGGCATCGACCCACTGGTGGCTCTGTGGGAGGCGCCGTATTACGCCGCCATGGCGTTCACGAACACCGGGTTCGTCCCCAACGCCGACGGACTCACCCCGTTCGCGAAGGACTACTTCCTGCTCAGCGTGCTGATGCTGGGCGTCTTCCTCGGATCGATCGGCTTCCCGGTCATCTTCACGCTGTGGCGGCACTACTGGCGGTTCCGTCTGTGGTCGCTGCACGCCAAGCTGACGATCATCACCACCGTGGTGCTCTTCGTCGCCGGCGCGGGCGTCATTCTGCTGCTGGAATACGATAACCCCCTCACCTTCGGCAGCATGGACGCCTGGGACACCACCTTCCAGGCCTTCTTCCTGTCGGCGATGACGCGGTCCGGCGGGTTCAGCGTCATCGACATCGGCGACCTCAACGGCGCGACGCTTATCGTCGGGTCGATGCTCATGTTCGTCGGCGGGGGGTCGGCATCCACCGCCGGCGGCATCAAGGTCACGACCCTGGCGGTCCTGGCGCTGGCGGTGTGGTCCGAGGCGAAGGGTCGCCCCTCGGTGCAGGCGTTCGGCCGTCGCATCCCGAGCGACGTGCAGCGCGTGGCCCTGTCGGTCGTGGCGTGGGGCGCGACCATCGTGGCGCTGTCGACCGTCATCATCAGCCGCATCACCAACGCGCCCATCGAGTACGTGCTGTTCGACGTCATCTCCGGCTTCGCCACGGTGGGGCTGTCGACCGGCCTGACCGCCGAGCTGCCCGATTCCGCCGTCTACGTGTTGGCGGCGACGATGTTCATGGGGCGCATTGGTACTGTGACTCTCGCCGCGGCGGTCGCCGCGTCTTCTCGTTCGCAGCTGTACGCGCTGCCGGTGGAAAGGCCGATCGTTGGTTGAACGGATTCGCAGCGACGCGCCCGTCCTGGTGATCGGGCTCGGCCGCTTCGGCGCCGCCTGCGCCGGGGAGCTCGACCGGCTCGACCGCGAGGTGCTCGCCGTCGACGGCAACCTCGAGCTCGTGCAGAAGTGGTCCGAGCGCGTCACGCACGCCGTGCAGGCCGATGCCCGCAACATCGACGCGCTTCGTCAGATCGGCGCTCAGGACTTCCAGGTCGCGGTGGTGGCCGTGGGCTCGCTGATCGAGGCCTCGGTGCTCATCACCGCGAACCTCGTCGACCTGAAGGTGCCGCAGATCTGGGCGAAGGCCGTCTCGCAGTCGCACGGCAAGATCCTGGCGCGCGTCGGCGCGAACCACGTCATCTACCCCGAGGCCGAAGCCGGCGAGCGCGTCGCGCACCTCGTCAGCGGTCGCATGCTCGACTTCATCCGCTTCGACGACGACTTCGTCCTGGCCAAGATGTACCCGCCGCGGCTCGTGCGCGGGGTCGGGCTCAACGAATCCGGCGTCCGCACCAAGTACAACGTCACCGTCGTCGGGGTGAAGAGTCCCGGTCGCCCGTTCCGTTACGCCGAGGCGAACACCGTGGTCACCAACCACGACCTCATCATCGTGTCGGGCACCAACAGCGACATCGAGCGGTTCGCGGCCCTCGACCGCTAGGCGTCGATGTCGAGGACGACCTCGACCTCGTCGTCGACGCCGAGGTCCTCGGCATCCTGGAGCGCCTTCTTCACCGGGACGACGTAGCCGCCGTCCTTCGGCCAGAGCGAGGTCGTCA
Organism: Microbacterium sp. PRF11; assembly: GCF_031844085.1. Classification (NCBI taxonomy): domain Bacteria; kingdom Bacillati; phylum Actinomycetota; class Actinomycetes; order Micrococcales; family Microbacteriaceae; genus Microbacterium; species Microbacterium sp. PRF11. The sequence continues at coordinate 141,028 of NZ_JAUZUP010000003.1, read as the reverse complement.
CGGTCGTCGCGCCGATCGTGACGGATGCCGGGATCATGCCCCAGCCGTAGGTGACGACGGGGGCGATCCCGGCGATGAGCGCGGCCTCGGCGGCGGGCACGGTGACGAAGTGGAACGGTGCGGGACCGCGCCAGTACCAGATCGGTCCCGAGAAGCGCAGACGCACGTCAGCTCCCGGCGGCGAGCTCTTTCGCCCGGGCGAGGGCGGCTTCGGCGGCTTCGGTGAACGTGTCGTCGAGACGGGCGTCCTGCAGGACCGCGACGGCCCGCTCGGTCGTGCCCTTGGGGCTGGTGACGCGGCGGCGCAGCTCGGCGGGTTCGACGTCGGCGGATGCCATCAGAGCGGTCGCCCCGATGAAGGTCTGCTCGGCGAGCAGTCGCGCCTGGTCGTGGTCGAAGCCCATGCGCTCGGCCGCCGCGGTGAAGTGCTCGACGAGGAGGAACACGTAGGCGGGTCCGGAACCGGAGATGGTCGACAGCGCGTCGATCTGCGCCTCGGGGACCTCCACGACCGAGCCCACGGTCTCGAAGAGCCGGCGCACCACCGCGAGGTCGTCCGCCGAGGCGGCGCCTCCGGCGGCGAGACCGGTGACGCCCTTGCCGACGAGCGAGGGGGTGTTCGGCATCGAGCGCAGCGTCGCGACCTCGTCGCCCAGGTGGCGCGCGAAGGTGGCCAGGGTGACGCCGGCCGCCAGACTCACAACGATCGCGCCGGGGCGCAGGTGGGGCGCGATCTCGTCGAGCAGGTCGGGCACCATCGCCGGCTTGACGCCCACGAGCACGATGTCGGCGGAGGCCACGGCACGGGCGTTGCCGTCGGGCTCCTCCTCGAGCGCGATGCTGGTCACGCCCTCGAGCCCGGCGAGCTCCGCCGCCTTGGCGCCCGTGCGGTTCGTCGCGGTGACTCCCCCGCCCGTCAGCCCCGCGGCGACGAGCCCGTGGAGGATCGCTCCGCCCATCGAGCCCGCACCGATGATCGCGATCGGGGGGAGGGAGGTCGTGGCATCCGTCATGCGCCTCAGTCTATGAACTGCGCCCCGCGCCTCGGACAAGCCCGAGTGCTTCTCCGAGGGGCGCGCGTTAGGCTCAAGACGCGGTGTACCGGGGCACCGGCGAGCGACACGGAGGACCTCCCATGACTCTCTTCGACGGCATCCGCGCCCGACTGGTCGAGACCGACCGGCTGGGCGTCAACGTGCTCGAACGCGTCGGCGACGACGAGGCCACGGCCCCCGACCAGACCGTCGTGTTCGTGCACGGCAGCGTCGCCTCCTCGCTGCTGTGGCAGGAGATCATGCAGGACCTCCCGAGCGACCTGCGCGTGCTCGCGGTCGACCTGCGCGGCTTCGGCCGCACGGAGCACTCGCCCATCGACGCGACCCGGGGCGTGCGCGACTTCAGCGACGATCTCTTCGCCGCCCTGCACGCGCTGGGCGCGGCCGATGCGCACCTGGTCGGCTGGGCGCTGGGCGGCGCCGTCGTGCTGCAGTACGCCCTCGAGCACCCCGTGCGCTCGCTCACCCTGCAGGCGCCCGTCTCGCCCTACGGCTTCGGCGGCACCCGCCGCGACGGCTCGCGCGTGAACGACGAGGATGCGGGCGTCGGCGCCGGCACGGCGAACCCCGACTTCGTGCAGCGCCTGATCGACCACGACACTTCCGCCGACGCCCCGACGTCGCCGCGGTCGGTCTTCCGCTCCACCTACGTCGCCCCCGGGTACGAGAGCGAGCACGAGGACGTGTGGGTCGAGGCAATGCTCTCCACCTCGACCGCCGGCGGGAACTACCCGGGCGACGTCGTCGCGACCTCGACGTGGCCCGGCTTCGCGCCCGGCACCACCGGCGTGCTGAACACGCTCGCACCGAAGTACTTCGACGTCTCGGGGATCGTCGACCTCGAGCGCAAGCCCGCGATCCTGTGGATCCGAGGCACCGCGGACGCCGTCGTCTCCGATGCGTCGTTCTCCGACCCCCACCACCTGGGCGCCCTGGGCGTGATCCCCGACTGGCCCGGTGCCGACGTCGCCCCCGCGCAGCCCATGGTCTCGCAGACCCGCGACGTCCTCGACGCGTACGCGGCCGCGGGCGGCGCGGTGACCGAGGTCGCCGTCGAGGGAGCCGGTCACTCGGTGCACCTCGAGCGTCCCGCGCAGTTCCGCCGGGCCCTGCTCGAGCACATCGGATACGTCGGCCGCCCGGCCGATCCGGCGCCGCCCACCGAGGCGATCATCCTGCGTTCGGCCGACTGACACCGCGACCCCCGGGAGCCACGACGTGGAGTACTGCCTGTTCACCGAGCCCCAGCAGGGCTTCACCTACGACGACCAGCTCGCCTTCGCGCGCTCGGCCGAACGGCACGGGCTGGACGGCTTCTTCCGCTCCGACCACTACCTGCGCATGGGCGAGGGCGATCCGCTCCCCGGACCGACCGACGCCTGGACGACGCTGGCCGGTCTCGCGCGCGAGACCTCGCGCATCCGCCTCGGCACCCTGGTCTCGTCGGTGACGTACCGCGTGCCCGGCATCCTCGCGATCCAGGTCGCCCAGGTCGACGCGATGTCGGGCGGGCGCGTGGAGCTGGGCCTGGGGACCGGCTGGTTCCAGCGCGAGCACGAGGCGTACGGCATCCCCTTCCCCGCCAAGCGCTTCGACCTCCTCGAGGAGCAGCTGCAGGTCGTGACGGGTCTGTGGTCGACCCCGGATGCCGAGACCTTCACGTTCGAGGGCGAGCACTTCCGCCTCGATCGGGCGCCGGCGCTGCCGAAGCCCGTGCAGTCCCCCGTGCCCGTGATCGTCGGCGGCGGAGGACCGAAGCGCACCCCGGCGCTGGCCGCGCGGTACGCGACGGAATTCAACATCGGCTTCGTCGCCGAGGACGTCGTCGCCGAGAAGTTCGCGGTGGTGCGCGCCGCGTGCGGGGCGATCGACCGCGACCCCTCGACGTTGAAGCTCTCGGTCGCGCTCCCCACCGTCGTCGGCTCCGACGACGCCGAGATCGAGCGCCGCCTCGAAGCGATCGGGCGCACCCGCGAGGAGTTCGACGACGGGGCGAACATCATCGGGACGCCCGAGCAGGTGGCCGAGAAGGTCGAGCGGTTGCGCACGCTGGGTGCCGGGCGTGTGTACTTCCAGCTCATGGACCTCCGCGACGTCGATCACGCCGACCAGATCGGCGCCGAAGTCCTGCCGCTGCTGCCGCGCTGAGCGGTCAGCGCCGCTGCTCGAAGAACGTCGTCAGTCGAGCCGTCGCCTGCTCCTCCTCGACGCCGCCGATCACCTCGACGCGATGCGGCAGCCGACGGTCGCGCAGCAGGTCGTGCATGCTCCCCGCGGCACCGGCCTTGGCATCCCACGATCCGAACACCACCCGGGGCACCCGCGCCTGCAGGATCGCCCCCGCGCACATGACGCACGGTTCGAGGGTGACCACGAGGGTGCAGTCGGCGAGGTGCCACGTCCCCATCCGGGATGCCGCCTCCCGCAACGCCACGATCTCGGCGTGCGCGGTGGGGTCGTGGGTCGCCTCGCGCAGGTTGCGGCCCTCGCCGATGACGCGCCCCTCGGCGTCGATCACGACCGCGCCCACGGGCACGTCGCCGTCGGCCGCCGCGGCGTCGGCGAGCGCGAACGCCCGCCGCATCGCGGCGAGGTCGGGGGCGGTCGGGATCACGCGGCTCCGATGAACGAGGCTGAGGGGGACGGGGGAAGCGGTTAGCCTTGAGCCTATGCGTGTCCACGTCGCCGACCACCCCCTCATCACCCACAAGCTCACGGTGCTGCGCGACGTGCAGACGTCGTCGCCGGTGTTCCGTCAGCTCACCGAGGAGCTCGTGACGCTCCTCGCGTACGAGGCGACCCGCAACGTCCGCGTCGATCCGATCGAGATCCAGACCCCCGTCACCACGACGATGGGCGTGAAGATCAGCGAGCCCCGCCCGATCGTCGTGCCGATCCTCCGCGCGGGCCTGGGCATGCTCGAGGGCATGGTGCGCCTGGTGCCGACCGCCGAGGTCGGCTTCCTCGGCATGGTCCGCGACGAGGAGACCTTCGAGCCGACGACCTACGCCGAGCGCCTCCCCGACGACCTCAGCGACCGTCAGTGCTTCGTCCTCGACCCGATGCTCGCCACCGGCGGCTCCCTCGGCGCCGCGATCAACTTCCTCTTCGCCCGCGGGGCACAGGACGTCACCGCGATCTGCCTGCTCGGGGCGCCCGAGGGCGTCGCCGCGATCGAGAAGCAGGTCGAGGGGCACGACGTCACCCTCGTGCTCGGCGCCGTCGACGAGCGCCTCAACGAGAAGGGCTACATCGTGCCCGGTCTCGGCGACGCCGGCGACCGCCTCTACGGCACGGCCTGAGCCTGGCGCACGGCGCTCGCGTCGACGAGGCGGGCGAAACCGCTCAGGCGCGCCACGCCCTCGGGCGTGCGCGGGAGGTCGTCGAGCAGCGCGGGCGAGTACACGACGTACGCGGCCTGCATGGCACGCGAGATCGCGACGTTGATGCGGTTGCGCAGCAGGAGGAACTCCAGACCCCGGGGGGCTTCCCGACCGGATGACGCCGCCATGGTGAGGATCGCGACCACGGCCTCCTTGCCCTGGAAACGGTCGACCGTCCCCACCGGCACGTCGGCGAGACCGGCCGCGGCGAGGGCCTCCTCGACGGCGACCTGCTGGGCGTTGTAGGGCGTGATGACGATGACGTCGTCGGGGCGGAGCGCTCGTGCCTCGCACACCGTCGCGGAGTCGCCCGCGCCGCCCTCGGCGCCGATCCATTCGCGTCCGACGAGCTCGGCGACCAGACGCGCGACCTCGTCGGCCTCTTCGATCGAGCACGTGGAGTTGCCGCGGTGGCGCACGGGGACGACGTGCACGCCCGGCTCGACCCCCTCTAGTCGGCGCAGGGCGGTCGAGGGGTGGGCCGCGAGGCGTCCCTCGTACGACAGACGCGACACCGGCTCGGCCACGGCCGGGTGCATCCGGCGCGTCCGTGCGAGGAAGTAGCCGAGCTCGGGCGGCACCACCTCGGCCCCGTCGATGATCCACCCCAGTGCCGACGTGTCGACCGGCTCGGGATGCGTTCCCTGACTCACCTGCGGCAGCTGCTGCGGGTCGCCCAGCAGCAGCAGGCGCTGCGCAGCGAGCGAGACGGCGATCGTCGAGGCGAGGGAGAACTGCCCCGCCTCGTCGATCACGAGCAGGTCGAGACTCCCCCGCGGGATGCGGGCCTCGTGACTGAAGTCCCACGCGGTCCCGCCGACGACGAAGCCGTGCGCGGCGTTCTCGTTCGTGAAGGCGGCGACGCCGTTCTTGGGCAGGACCGTGAACGCGTGGGAAGCGTTCGCGTCTTTCGGGGCCTTGCCGACCCGGGATGCCGGTACCCCGGCCGCGATGACCTGATCGAGCATGTGCTCGATCGTCGCGTGCGACTGCGCCACCACGCCGATGCGGTAGCCGCGCTCGGCGACGAGACGCGCGATGACGTGCGAGCCCACGTGGGTCTTGCCCGTCCCCGGAGGGCCCTGCACGGCGAGGTAGCTGTGGTCGAGATCGGCGACGCTGCGCGCGATGGCGGCGACCTCGTCGTCGCCGGCGGCGCCGTCGACGGAGGCCACCGGGGCGAGGGTCCCCGTGCGCGTTCGCGGGGGCACCCGGCGCAGGATGTCGGCGGCCGCCCCCTCGGGGATGCGGGGAGCCGCGGCGAGCACCGCGTCGGCCCAGGCATCGATGGCCTTCTGCTGGTTGCCGGCGCGCGGCGGGGCCGGCGGGGTGAGGGCGAGAGGCAGCTCGTCCCACGTGACGCCGTCGGCGGCGATCTCCTCGACGATCGCCCCGTCGTCGAGCACCTCGCGCACCGTCACCCGTCGCGCGCCGTGGATCCAGCGCGGGCGGACGTCGAGCGGGAAGGGCGCCGGGAGGTCGTAGACGGCGAAGGGCTCGGCATCCACGCTCAGGCGAGTGCCCGGAGCGAGCTCGCCGCGCAGCTCGACGAGGCGGCGCTCGGAGCCGCGCCCCGATTCGGCGAAGTGCCAGTCGGCCACGACCCGGGAGCGAGCGGCGTCGACCACGACGACGTCGCGCGTCTCTTCCCACACCGACACCGGCTCGCGCAGGCGCAGGAAGTGCGTGGCCCAGTAGGTCTTCTCTTCGCGCGGGTAGTAGTCGATCGCGGCGGCGGCGAGACGCAGCGCGGTCGCATCGGGCTGGGTGGCATCGGCGGCCCACCGCTGCAGCGAGGTCGCGCGCGTCGAGGGCTCGTACGCCTGTTCGTCGGGTTCGGCGCCGCGGGCCGGAACGGCTCCGGACTCGCGCGCGCGGTCGACGAGCCAGTCGCGCAGGCGGCGCGTCGAGACGCAGTCGTAGCGGTTGTAGTCGGCGAGGTCGTCGAGCACGCGCTGCGCGCCCTCGGCGTCGCCGTCGGCCGCGAGCGCCCGGGCCTCGACGTACTTCACGATCGAGTCGTCGCCGCGTTGCACGTCGCTCGTGCGCACCTCGGCCCCCATGTAGAGCGGTTCGAGCTTTTTGATGGAGTACGACCGCGATCCGACGCGCAGCGCGCGGCGCACGACGGGGTACAGATCGACGAAGACGCCGTCGCGCAGCAGGCGGTCGACGTCGGCCTCGCGCACCCCGTACCGGGCCGCCATCGTGAGCAGGTGCGTCGGCTCGTACGGGGCGTAGTGGTAGATGTGCATGTCGGGGTACTGCCGACGACGCAGCGCCACCATGTCGAGGAAGCGCTCGAGCGCCGCCCGCTCCTCGTCGAAGGTGTGCGCCCAGAGCGCCCCGTAGACCTCGCGGGTGTCGACCCAGCCGAAGAGGTAGTCGATGCCCCACTGTTCGCCGCGCCCCTCGGTGTAGAGCGGATCTCCCTCGAAGTCGAAGAAGAGGTCGCCGTGATCGGGCCGCGGCAGGACGCCGAGCGAGGTGGGCGCGACCACCTCGAAGGTGGGCACGGCGTGTTCGGGGGCGTCTGCTGAAGGGACCCCCGCCGGGCTGTCGAGCTGCAGACGGGCCTGCGTGCGCAGGGAGGCGAAGGTGTCGGCGCTCATCGCGGCCGGGGGTGAGGCGGCAGCGGCGAGATCGTCGATCGTGCGGATGCCGCCCGCGCGCAGCCGGTCGCGCTGGACCGGCCGCATGCCGGCGACGAGGAGAAGATCGCGGTGCGACACGACCTCGAGTTCGCACGTCGCGCAGCGTCCGCACGCGACGACGCCGAGATCGCCGCGGCCGTCGCCCCAGGAGATGACGGCGCCGGCCGTTCCCTCTTCGACTCGGCGGTCGGCGATCAGCGCTCGCAAGCGCTCGCGTCGCAATCCGAAGACCGGGAGGAGGTCGTCGACACGGTGGGTGCTGGTGCTGCTGTCGCCGAGGAGCAGCTGCACCTCGTCGGCACGAGCGACGCCCAGCCGGTCGAGCTGATCGACGTACGCCGCGAGCTGCATGAGCGCGGTGACCCGCGCCCGCCGGGCGAGCTTGGTGTCTTGCACGATCCAGGGGCGGACGCCGTCGGGTCCGGCCTCGTCGGCGCGGACGAGGAAGTCGGCGAAGCCGACGAACTCGTCGGTCGCGAACGCCGCCTGATAGACGACCTCGGCGAACGGGTCGGCCAGAGCGGCATCGGTCAGACGCACGGACTCGGCGAGCGCGTCGGCATCGGAGGAGCGGGCCGCGGGGATCTCACGCACGGCGTCGCCGAAGCGGGTGCGGTAGTCGTCGAGCACCCGGAGCTCGTGGGCGGTGCCGAGACGGGCCGCGCGTTCGAGGGTGGCGTCTTCGGGGTCGTCGACGGGGGCGATGCGGCCGATCTTCGCGTCGATCGCCCGCAGCCAGGCGAACTCGCACTCGGCCGCCGCCTTGAGATCGCTGGCGCTCCAGACGATCCGCCCGTCCTGTTCGATGTACCGCATGGTGTCCCACGCTAACCGGGGCCACCGACATCGGTGCGATCCGTCCACAGCGGTCCCGGTCGCGCAACCGGGATGCGCCGGGGGCGGAGGGTCCTGACAGACTGGATCCGTGATCACCGATCTGCCGTTCGAGAGCGTCTACCGGCACGGCTTCGCCCGGATCGCCGCCTGCACCATCCCCGTCGCGGTCGCCGATCCGGCCACCAATGCCGAGGCCGTCCTGGACTCCGCCCGCGCGTGCGATGCCGAGGGCGTGGCGGTGGCGGTCTTCCCGGAGCTCTGCCTCACCGGCTACGCGATCGACGATCTCGTCCTGCAGGATCCGCTGCTCGACGCCGTCGAGACGGCGCTGGGGCGGCTGTTGGCGGCATCCGTCGATCTCCTTCCCGTCCTCCTGGTCGGCGCGCCGCTGCGACACGGCAACCGCCTCTTCAACTGCGCCGTCGTGATCCACCGCGGCCGCATTCTGGGCGTCGCACCCAAGTCGTACCTGCCGACCTATCGCGAGTTCTACGAGCACCGCTGGTACGCGCGCGGCGACGACCGCACGGGCCAGCACATCGCGCTCCTCGGCGAGACGGTGCCCTTCGGCCCCGACCTGCTGTTCGACGCCGTCGACGTGCCCGGGCTCACCCTGCACGCCGAGGTGTGCGAGGACGTGTGGGTGCCGATCCCGCCGTCCTCGGGCGCCGCCCTGGCGGGGGCGACGGTGCTCGCCAACCTGTCGGGTAGCCCCATCACGATCGGGCGCGCCGACGACCGCTCGCTGCTGTCGCAGTCGCAGTCGCTGCGCTGCCTCGCGGCGTACGCGTACGCCGCGGCCGGTCAGGGCGAGTCCACCAACGACGTCTCCTGGGACGGCCAGACCATGATCTACGAGGGAGGGCAGCTCCTCGCCACGACCGAGCGCTTCCCCGACGGTCCGCGCCGCTCCGTCGCCGACGTCGATCTCGACCGTCTGCGCCAGGATCGCCTGCGCCAGGGCACGTTCGACGACAACCGCCGTTCGACCGCGCCGGAGTTCCGCATCGTGTCGTTCGAGCTCGCGCCGCCCGCGGCCGACATCGGTCTGCGTCGCGCTGTCGACCGGTTTCCGTTCGTACCCGACGACCCCGCCCGACTTGCCCAGGACTGCTACGAGGCGTTCAACATCCAGGTGTCGGGCCTGGTCCAACGACTCCAGGCGATCGGCGACCCCAAGCCGGTGCTCGGCGTCAGCGGCGGCCTCGACTCCACCCACGCCCTTCTCGTGATCGCTCGCGCGATGGATCGCATGGGGCGTCCGCGCAGCGACATCCTCGCGTTCACGCTGCCCGGATTCGCCACGAGCGACAAGACCAAGCGCAACGCCATCGCCCTCGCCGAGGCCGTCGGGGCCACGATCGAGGAGATCGACATCCGGCCCGCGGCATCCGAGATGCTCGCGCGCATGGCGCACCCCTTCGCGGCCGGCGAGCCCGTGCACGACGTCACGTTCGAGAACGTGCAGGCGGGCCTGCGCACCGACTACCTCTTCCGCCTGGCCAACCAGCGCGGCGGCATCGTCGTCGGCACGGGCGATCTGTCCGAGATCGCCCTGGGGTGGTCGACCTACGGCGTCGGCGACCAGATGAGCCACTACTCGGTCAACCCGGGCATCCCCAAGACGCTCATCCAGCACGTCATCCGCTGGGTGATCTCGGCGGGCGAGCTGAGCCCTGCCACCGTCGAGGTGCTCCGATCCGTGCTTGACACCGAGATCAGCCCCGAGCTCGTTCCCGCCGGCCAGGACGGGCGCATGCAGTCCACCGAAGACCGGATCGGACCGTACAACCTGCACGACTTCTCGCTCCACCACGTGCTGCGCTTCGGATTCCGTCCATCGAAGATCGCGTTCCTCGCGGCGCACGCCTGGTCGGATCCGGATGCCGGCACGTGGCCGGCCGGGTACCCCGAGGGCGAGCGCCCGGCGTACGACCTCGTCACCGTCGCGAGGTGGCTCGAGGTCTTCCTGCAGCGGTTCTTCGGGTTCGCCCAGTTCAAGCGGTCAGCGATCCCGAACGGCCCCAAGGTGTCGCCGGCGGGCTCGCTGTCGCCGCGAGGGGATTGGCGCGCCCCCTCCGACGGCAACGCGCGCGCGTGGCTCGCCGAGCTGCACGCGGCGGTGCCCCAGGCGTTCGAGGGGCGCTGACGACCGCGGGAGCGGTCACCACCCCATCGAGCCCGGGATCCCCTTGAACGGGCCGGCGAGGTCGGAGGTCACCCACCCGCCGTAGAACCCCCCGGGCTGAGGGACGACCGTCTCGCCGCCGAGCACGACGCGGTCCATCGGGCCGGCGTACACCGCGACCCGATCCTCGAGGATCTCGTACCCCGGCATGGGGTGGGGGTAGTTCCACGCGGCGCGCGGCGCGACCGCTCCCCCGCCGCCGTGGACGTCGAAGTATCGCGCGCCGCCCTTGAACTCGCAGAACGACGCCCCGTCGCCCAGCGTGAGCGCGTCGCCGAAGGCGGCGATCGGCAGGTAGTACACCGGCGGGTGACTCGTCTCGAGCACCCGCACGACGTCGTCGGTGTCGACGATGCGCCGACCGCCGAAGTCGATCTGGGCACGCCGGGCCACGCGCTCGACGCGCGGCGGGCGTGGGTAGTCCCACACGGATTCCTGGCCGGGGCGGACGGGATCGGGAACGGGGCGCACCATGCGAACACGGTACGCCGGGATCGGTCGCCGCGGGGCGGATTCGTCCACACCGGCGCAGGAGCGCCGGCGCTTTTCGATAGCCTGGGGCGGAAGGGGGCAGCGTGACCGATCAGAAGACGACGACCGCCGACCGACGTTATCGGATCTACCAGGTCGTGGGCATCGTCGTGGCCGTGCTGTTCCTCGCCCTCGGCGTGACGGCCTTCCTCTCCGGTGGCGGGCCCGTCATCGCCGCCATCGCCGTCGTCGGAGGTCTCGCCGTGCTCGTCGTCTCGATCATCATGATGGTGCGCACGTGAGCGCGCCCGACGGCCGCGACGGCGGCAAGAAGAAGTACCCGCCGGGAACGGTGGTCATCTGGCTCGCGGGTGCCGGTGTCGGCCTGTGGCTGCTGATCAGCGGGCTCGTCGGCATCCTTTCCGGCGGCAGCTGAGCCGCGCGTCTCGGCAATCCTGTCCGGCGGCTTGCGAGCGGCGCGAACCGGGAATCCTGTCCGGCGGCAGCTGAACGGCGCGTCCGGGAATCCCGCCGCCGGGCACGTCGTTGTGCCGGAGGTCACCGAATCTCCACCGGAAGGGCATCATGACGCGTATCGGACGCAGCGACCTCGACATCCTCCCCCTCTCGCTCGGCGGGAACGTGTTCGGCTGGACAGCCGACCGCGACGCCTCGTTCGCGGTGCTGGACGCCTTCCACGCGGGCGGCGGCGACTTCATCGACACCGCCGACGCGTACAGCGCGTGGGTGCCCGGCAACTCGGGCGGTGAGAGCGAGACGCTCATCGGCGAATGGCTCGCCTCCCGCAAGCCGGAGAACATCGTCGTGGCCACCAAGGTCAGCCAGCACCCCGAGTTCCGGGGACTGAGCGCGAAGAACATCCGGGCCGCTGCCGAGGCGTCGCTGACGCGCCTCGGTGTCGAGGCCATCGACCTGTACTACGCGCACTTCGACGACGCCGACACCCCCCTCGAAGAGACCGTCGCCGGCTTCGCCGATCTCGTGTCCGACGGGTTGGTGCGCTACGTCGCGGTGTCGAACTACACCGCCGCGCGCATCCGCGAGTGGATCTCGCTCGCCGAGGCCGCCGGGGCCGACCTCCCGGTCGCGATCCAGCCCCACTACAACCTCGTGCACCGCACCGAGGTCGAGCGCGACATCGTCCCCGTCGCCGAGCAGTACGGCATGTCGCTCGTTCCGTACTACGCCCTGGCCAGCGGATTCCTCACCGGCAAGTACCGGTCGGCGGATGCCACGGGCGACTCGCCCCGCGCAGAAGGCGCCGCGAAGCTCGCCACCCCCGCGGGACTCGCCCTGATCGACGCGCTCGAGGAGGTCGGCGACGCGCACGGTGCGTCGATCGCCACGACCGCCCTCGCGTGGCTGCGGGCGCAGCCGACCGTGGCCGCCCCCATCGCGAGCGCCTCGAAGGTGGAGCAGGTCGCCGACCTCCTCGCCAGCGCGTCCCTCGATCTGAGCGGCGACGAGATCGCCCGCCTCTCGGCCGCATCCGAGCCGGCCCAGGGCTGAGACCGTCGGGGGGAACGCCCGCCGCTGCCGTGACGCCCCGAGGGCGGCAACGGGGCGGCGGGCGTTCCTCGCGTCCGGGGGCGGGTGCGCCGTCGGCGAGAATGGTCGGGTGAAGCTCCTCGTCGCCGCCCATGCATCCGAACTCGTCGCTTTCGAGGCGGACATCCCCGGATTCGAGCGGCTGCTCACCGGGGTAGGGAAGATCCCCGCGGCTTTCGCCCTGACACGCGCCCTCGCGACGGGCACCTACGACGAGATCGTCGTGATCGGCACCGCCGGTGCCATCGACGACGCCGTCGAGGGCGGGGTCTACGACATCGCGGGGGCCATCCAGCACGACGTGAAGGGGCTCGACGGCACCTTCGGCGAGCACGTCTCGCTCCCCGCCCGCGTCGACACCGGACACGACGGACTGGTCATCGCCACGGGCGACCACTTCGTCGACGACCCCGACACCGTCGCCCTCATCCGAGCTCTCGGAGCGAGCCTGGTCGACATGGAGTCGTACGCGCTCATCTGGGTCGCCCAGCAGTTCGGCGTGCCCATCCGCATCCTGCGTGCGGTGTCGGATCGCGCGCAGGACGGCGCCACCGAGCTGTGGGACGTCGTCGTCGAGCGCTGCAGCCACACGCTGCGCGCGGAGCTGCGCACCCGCTACGGCATCTGAGGCGCGTCGCGGTCTAGGGGGTCTGCGATCCCGACCGGGCACGGCCGGCGAGGTCGGCGACGCCGACGATCAGAGCGAGGCCGAGGAAGACGCCGACCGTGATCATGCCCGACGCGTAGGCGTCGTGGTACAGCACGACCGTGTCGCTGACGGTGCCCTGCTCGCGGTAGACGGTGGCGTAGAACAGGGCGAGCGCGATCGCCGTTCCCACCGCCGTTCCGATGCGCTGGCCGAGCTGACCCACCGAACCGGCGACACCTCCGCTGCGCACGGGGATGTCGGCGAGGGTGAGCGTCTGGTTCGGCGAGATGACGAGCCCGCCGGCGAATCCGCCGAGCACCATCACCCCCGCCATCGCCCACGGCGTCCACTCCGGCGCGGTGAAGAGGGCGACGAGCACGAGGCCGCCGGCGGTGGCGACCATGCCGAGGATGCCCCACACCACGAGGGGCCGCCCGAGACGCGTGACGAGATTGCCGCCGATCCACGAGCTCCAGGCGGACGCGATCGCGAAGCCGATCGTCACCATGCCCGCGAACACCGGCTCGAGCCCCAGCCCGCCCTGCAGGTACAACGTTCCCAGCAGGAACATCGCCGGCACCGCGGAGAAGTACGCCGTCGAGATCAGCACCCCATTGCGGTACGACGACAGCGAGAAGATCGAGAACGGCATCAGCGGCATCCGGTCGCGCTCGGCGTAGCGGCGTTCCCAGAACACGAAGGCGGCCGCGAAGACCACGGATGCCACGAGGAACCACCATCGGTCGGGATCGTCGTCGGGGCTGCCGGTGGTGAACAGGAACGGCCACATGAGCGCGAGGATCGTGAGGGCGAACAGCACCACGCCCACCGGGTCGAGGTCGAGGCGTCGGCGCGACTTCGTCCGCGTGTCGGGCAGCAGCCACGCCGCGAGCGCGATCACGATCGCGACGAGCGGGATGTTGATCCAGAAGATCAGCCGCCACCCGTCGGTGTCTCCGCCGATGGCGATGAGCAGGCCGCCGAGGGTCGGACCGAACGCGGTCGCGATGCCGATCGTCGCCCCGAAGAGACCGAACGCGCGACCGCGCTCCTTGCCCTGGAAGAGCTGCTGCACGAGTCCCAGCACCTGGGGCATCTGGATGCCGGCCGCCACGCCCTGCAGGAGGCGGGCGGCGAGGAGCACGGCGGTGTTGGGGGCGAGAGCGCACGCGAGGCTCGTCACGAGGAACAGAGACAGACCGACGAGGAACAGCACGCGCCGGGAGCGCAGGTCGCCGAGACGGCCGGCGGGGACGAGGACGAGGCCGAACGTCAGGATGTAACCGGACACCACGAGCTGCAGCTCGGTGGGACCGGCGCCCAGGGCCGCCTCGATGGAGGGCAGGGCGACGTTGACCTTGGTGAGGTCGAGGATGGTCAGCGCCGCGACCGCGACCGCGACCCAGTACGCCCTCCAGCGGTGCGACGGTGACAGGACGATGTCGCGCGTGACAGGGTGGGCGGGGTTCGAAGCGGTGGGCGTTTTGTCTGGCATCGGCTGCGACGCTACTCCGGGCATCCGACACCGCCGCCGGGCTTGCGCCGAGGCGGGCGGGCGCTACGCGCAGCGCGGGGCCGGAGGGCGCTACGCGCGCCGCGGGGCGGGCGGCACGGCGTGGCCCGGGTCGGGCGGGGTGGCGCGGACGGCGCGAGCCGGGTCAGGGGACGGTGCTGCGCCGGGCGGGCGCGCCTCGGCTCAGTCGACGTCGCGGCGCGCGAAGACGGCGCGCAGGATCACGAAGACGACGAGAGCGACGACCGCCACCGCGAGGAGACGGAACGCGAAGGCGATCAGCGAGAACAGCACGTTGACGAGGATCCATGCGATGATCACCGCGACGACGACGCCGAGGATGGTCCACAGGGTGCTCTTGCGCATGCGAACAGCCTAGACGGGGGTTCACGGCGCGCGGTCAGACGAGCGCGGCGCCCTCGTTCTGACGGATGATGCTCGGCCCCCGGGGCGTCGCGGTGACGTGCAATTGCGCGGGCAGCTGGTCTTTCATCGAGGCGACGTGGCTGATCACGCCCACCGTGCGCCCGCCCTGCCGCAGCTCGTCGAGGGTGCGCATGGCGAGGTCGAGGGTGTCGTCGTCGAGCGAACCGAACCCCTCGTCGATGAAGAGCGTGTCGAGCCGGATGCCACCCGCCCGCGCCGTGACGACCTCGGCGAGACCGAGGGCCAGGGCGAGCGAGGTGAGGAAGGTCTCTCCGCCGGACAGCGACTGCGGGGGCCGGCACTGGCCGGTGAAGGCGTCCATGACCTCGAGTCCGAGCCCACTGGCGGCGCCGCGCGCGGCGAGGGCGTCGGTGTGCTGGAGGCGGTAGCGCCCCGACGACATGTGCTCGAGGCGGAGGTTGGCGGCGGCGACGATCTCTTCGAGCTCGGCGGCGAGCACGAACGTCTCGAGGGTCATGCGCCGGGTGTTCGGTGCCCGACCCGCGAGGGTGTCGGCGAGACGCGCGACGATCGCGTGCTCGTCGGCGAGCAGGGCGACGGAGGCGTGTCCGGCATCCGCGCGTTCCGCGAGGGAGCGCAGTCTCTCGGCGAGCGCGGCGGCGGCCGCGTGCGCGGCGGCGGCGCGCTGGACGCGCGAGCGGGCATCGGCGACGGCAGCGGCGAAGGGCTCGAGGTCGACCGGATCTTCGCCGGCGTCGACGAGCTGCAGTTCGAGCTCGAGCAGACGTCGACGGGTCGAGGCCAGGGCGGCCTCGTGCTCGGCGATGAGGGTATCGAGACGGCGGCGCTCGGGGGCGGTCCGCAGGGCGGCCACGACGGCCGCGGAGTCGGGGAACGGGCTCTCGGCGATCCGTGCGGCGAGCGCGTCGGCGGCCGCTCGGTGCCGCTCGACGGCCGCGTCCCGTTCGGAGCGGGCGGCCACGAGCTCTCTCACCGCCGTGCGGCGCGCGATGAGATCACCCTGACGCGCCGCGACCGAAGCGGAATCACCGCGAGCGAGGGCGACGTCTTCGCGCAGCGCCTGTCCGCGCTGCTCAGACAGCGCGAGCTCTTGCCGGGCGGTTGCGAGCTGCGCGGTGACGGTCTCGATGCGCTCCCCGATCGCGACGTCGAGGTCGACCGCGCGGGCGCGTTCGGCCCGCACCCGCTCGTACTCGTCCACCTCGGCCTCGGCAGCGGCGAGTTCTTCCTCGGCGGCGAGGACCCGCGCGGCCGAGGTCGCCACGTCGTCTCCGCCCGCACGCGCGGCGGCGAGCGTGTGGTCGTCGCGTGCCACTCGCGCAGCATCCGCGGCCATCCGGTCGTTTTCGGCGGCGGTGTTCTTGCGTTCCTCGGCGGCGGTGATCTCGTCGTCGGTGACGGATTCCTCCTCGCCGCGCGCGGGGCGCGGGTGCTCGATGGCGCCGCACACCGCGCAGGGCTCTCCGTCGACGAGGTCGTGGGCGAGTTCGACAGCCGCGCCGGCGAGACGCCGACGCAGCAGCGTCGACCACGCCTCGACGGCGCGCTGCAGCTCGTCGGCGCGCACGAGCGACGTCAGATCCGCCTGATCGCGGGCGGCGAGCAGCTTCTCCGCCTGGCGTGCGGCATCCCGACGACGTCGAGCGTCGTCGAGACGTGCCCGCACGGCGACGAGGCGGGCGTCCGCACCCGAGAGGGCGGCGAGTCGCTCGTCCCAGACGCGCAGCACCTCGGGGACGTTGGCGCGCCCCTCGACGAGGGTCCGCCGCTCGGCGTCGAGGTCGTCGACGCGGGTCTGCAGCCGCTGCGTCTCGGCATCGATGACGGCCAGTTCTCGTTCGGCGAGCAGAGCCGCCTCGCCCCGTGCGAGCAGGGCGGTGAGCTCGTCGTCACGGGCGGTCAGTCGTTCGAGCTCGAGCGGGCCGTCGACCTGCTCGGCCCGCTCGAGGGCGATCTCGTGGCGACGCTCGGCCTCGGCGCGCTCGCGCTCCGCACCGGCCGCGGCGTCGAGGGCGGAACGGATCGCCTCGGCCTCGTTCGCGGCGGTGGCCTCTCGGCGCGCCTCCGCGATCACCGCGGCCTCCCCCTCGAGACCGGTGAGACGCGTGCGCACGCTCACCCGTTCGAGCTGCCGTTCGCGCAGCGCCGTCGCTTCGCGCTCGGCGGCGAGGGCCGCATCGAGGAGGGCGTCGGCGTCGCCACGTTCGAGCGAGAGGGTGTCGACCCGGTACGCGGCCCGCTCCACCGCCCGGACGACCCGCGCGAGACGGGCGGTAACGCCGGTCGGAACGCTCTCGTCGGGTTCGGTGGCGCGATCGTCGTCGAGCTCGGTGGCCAGGCGCTCGGCCTCGTCGAGGAGGGTCGACACCTCGACGCCCTCGGCCGCGAGGCGCTCGTGCGCGCGTTTGCGGCGCTCATCGAGTTCGGTGGCGTACTGCTCGAAGGACCGGGTGCCGAAGAGCGTACGCAGCAGCGAGAGCCGCTCGTCGTTCTTGGCCAGGAGGAAGCGGGCGAAGCGGTTCTGCGCGAGCAGGATGACCTGGAGGAACTGCTGCTGGCTGAGCCCCAGGATCTCGTCGAGGCGCGTGCCGACATCGACGGGTCGGGCGGCGACACCCGTCCACCCCTCGGGGGCGAGCTGCTCGAGCAGGGCGCGGTGCGGTTCTTTCGTGGTGCCGCCACCGCGGCGCTTCGGGCGCTCGAACTCGGGTGAGCGCGTGACCCGCCAGCGCTCTCCGTCGGCGCTGAATTCGAGGGTCACCCGGGTCGAGTCGTCGGGACCGCAGTGGTCGCTGCGCAAGCGGCGTTCCGCGCCGTCGTAACGCGGGACGCCGCCGAAGAGCGCGTAGCAGACGCCGTCGAGAACGCTGGACTTGCCGGCTCCCGTGCGCCCGGTGATGAGGAAGATGCCGTCGGCGGAGAAGGCGTCGAAGTCGACCTCCTGCGTCTCGAGGAACGGACCGAACCCCTCGAGCTCGAGACGGTGCAGCTTCATGCGCGGGCCTCCGCCACGGCGCGGGCGTCGAGCACCTCGCGGATGAGCGAGCGTTCCGCGTCGGACGCGCCTTCGCCCTCGCGGACGTGCACCAGGAACGCGTCGATGACCTCGGCGTCGTCGCGCGCGGCGCGGACGCGCCGGGCGTAGCCGGCCCCGTCGTCGGGGAGGGTCTCGTGGGGCAGGTGCACGACCGTGGCGCACCAGGGGAACCGGGTCTGCAGGCGACGCATCGGGTCGGGCTGCGGCGTGGCGTCGGTGTACTCCGCCCGCACCCAGTGCTCGTCGTGCCCATCGAAGCGCTGGTCGTCGAGCAGGTCGTCGAGCCGGCCGCGCAGCGTGACGAGCGGACGCGGCACCGGCAGCTCGAGCCATTCGACCGAGCTCAGGCCCGTCGCGCCGAGCTCGACGAGCCAGGACCCGCGCGGCTTGCCCGCCTCGCCGAAGCTGTAGTGCAGCGGAGCGCCGGCGTACCGCACGCGATCGGAGAGCTGCTGCCGACCGTGGATATGTCCGAGGGCGACGTAGTCGGGACCGTCGAAGGCCGAGAGCGGCACGACGTCTAGACCGCCCTGGCGGATCTCGCGTTCCACCCCGGGCGTGGCCTCGACGCCGGCGGCGAAGCAGTGGGCTGCGACGATCGAGCGTCCGCCGCGCTCCGCGAGGTCGGCGCGAACCAGCTCGAGCGCGTGCGCCATGGTCTGCGCCTGACTACGCAGCTCGACGCCGCTCCACAGGTGCCGCACGATCGCGGGTTCGAGATAGGGGATGCCGTACACGTGCACGGGACCGTGCTCGTCGGTCAATGTCACGGGCGTTCCGATGGTGGTCGGGTCGGTGACGACCGTGATCTCCTCCCGCAGCAGGGCGGACTGGAAGCCCAGTCGGGCAGCCGAGTCGTGGTTGCCGCTGGTGGCGACCACGCGCGCGCCCGTGTCCGCCAATGCGGCCAGGGTCTGGGAGAGCAGCGGGTAGCACGCGGCCGAGGGCGCGGCGGAGTCGAAGACGTCGCCCGCGACGATGACCACGTCGACAGCGTGCTCGCGCACCTGCGCGACGAGCGCGTCGAGCACGCCGCGCAGCGCGTCGAGGGTCGGGTGCCCATGGAAGGTGCGTCCGATGTGCCAGTCGGAGGTGTGCAGGATCCGCATGCAGACACGGTACGTCGCCCCTCCGACATCGCCTCGCAGCAAACGCACGAACGCCCCGTCCCGGACGGGGACGGGGCGTTCGTCGAGAGCCTCAGCCTCCGGCCACCTCGGCCGCGAGGGCGCGGATGCGGTCGTCGCCGAGCTCGAGCCCGATCTGGGTGAAACGCTGGCGCAGCACGTCGGCGATGCGCTCCTCGCTCTTGTCTCCGACGTCGGCGCGGGTCTGCACCACGACACCCTGGATACGGGCTTCGTCGTCGGTGGGGTGGGTGTCCATGGCCGGCTCCGACTGCTCGTCGGGGCGGGCGATCTTGCGGTCGGCGTGCAGCGCGCCGCCGACCGAGTCGGCCGCGCCGGCGCCCCCGTCGGGGCCGGTGGTGGGCTCGGGGGCCCGGGTCTCGTCCGACATGTCAGTCCTCCGTGCTCAGGTCGGGGTCGATGCCCTGGCTGGCGGCATCGCCTTCGATGGGGTCCGAGGGGGCGGCGTCGTTGAGACGTTGTGACCCCTTGGCGTTCTCGTTGCGCTCGGCGGTCTCGCCGTCGGCGATGTCGCCGCTCTCCCAGCCGCCGGGCGGGTCGGCGTCGATGACGCCTTCGGGCAGGTCGCGGTCGTCGGTCATGACTCCCCCTTTCGAGGTCTCCAGCTTGGTCGCGAGCCTCACGCGTCCGCCGGGGGTTGACGGCCCCTCGGCACGCGCGTAGGCCTCGGGGTCGTTCAGCCCGCCGAGCGGCGCTGCAGCAGACCCGCGCGTTCCGGGTGCGCCTCGAACCACTCGCCCACGTACCAGCAGACGGGGACGATCTCGCGATCGCCGGCGGCCTCGATGGCATCCACCGCCTTCTCGGTGATCACCGCGGCGAAACCGTGTCCGCGGAAGGTGGGGATGGTGAAGGCGCGTGTGAGGGCGACGGACCGCCCGTCGTCGCGGTAGTCGAGGACCGAGACGAGGTCGTCGCCCTGGTGCAGGGTGAATCGCGATGCGGTCTTGTCGTCGGCGAAGTGCAGTTCTGCCATGTCGCGAGGGTACGCCCGTCGGCCCGTCCCGCGGCCCGGGAAGTCCGTGAGTATCGGGAGAAGCGGATGCCGAACCCCCGGCCGAGCAGAATGCTCGACGCGGGCGGCGACGACCCGCGCGCATTGAGCAGATCGCCCTCGACGCACGACCGCGACACGATTTGACGTTGTTGGACGCGATGCGTAATAATCCCCCCATGACTGACGTTGCGCGTTCTCTGTCCGCCCGGGAGGCGAACAGGACTGCCGGCATGATGATGCCCGGCCGTGCCGTCATGTGTTGTCGAATGTGCCGCTAACCGCGACCCTCGCCCGGACGACCTCGTGCTTCTGAACGCCGACGTCGTCCCCCGGTCGTCCGGCATCCGCGTCGATCACGCGGACCTCGACACCGCACCCCGGCCGCCTCTCGGCCCTCACCTCCCGTCGAACCCCGCTCTCTGACGACGCCCGGGTTCACACACCCAAGGACTTCCTCCTCATGTCGCTCTCCGCTGTTCTCGACCGCCCCCAGCCCGCCTCGACCGCTCGTTCGCAGACCACCCCGGCCCGCGCCGCGGCTCCCGCGGTCGGCTCCCCCGCCGCCCGTACGGCCGCCCCCGCCACCACCTCCCCGCGCGGATTCGCGCTCTACGTCGGCATCGACGAGGCGAAGGCCGCGGCCGCCGGGGTGAGCCTCGGCACCCTCGTCGAGGCGCTGCGCCGCACCCTCGGCGACCTCGCTCCAGCCGCCGAGACGTACGCCACAGTGGCCCTGGCCCCCGCCGGGGCCGGGGGCCGCGACGTCGACGTGGTGCGTCTTGCACTCCACGAGCCGTCGGCCGTCGCCCGCACGAAGGACGAGCCCGTCGAGGAGGACCGCGCCCCCGGTGGGGTCGTCGTCGACATCTCCCGCAAACGCGTCCTCATCGACGGCGAGTCGGCGGCCTTCACGTTCAAGGAGTTCGAGCTGCTGCAGTACCTGGTGCTGCGCGAGGGCCGCACGATCGAGCGCACCGAGCTCGTGGCATCCCTGTGGGAGGGCTCGACCGACGAGGACGCCCCGGGCGAGCGGACGATCGACGTGCACGTGCGGCGTCTGCGCGCCAAGCTCGGCGTCTACGAGGACATCGTGCGCACCGTCCGCGGCGTCGGGTACCGCTTCGACCGGCACGCCGACGTCTCGATCCGCTACGGTCACGGCACGCCCTCGCCCGACCGCTTCTGACGCTCGCATCGTCCGGATGCCGCGATGTCGGCGGGGGGACGTAGGGTGTCGGCATGAGATCGACCGGGGTTCGCGCGCGCGTCACGCGTGAGCTCGTCGCCCCCGCCGAGCGTCCGGTCGAGACCGAGTACCGGCCGCGGCAGCCGGTCGACATCGCGCGCGCCGTCCTCGCGCAGCGTCACGGCGGCAACGACCCGACGTTCTTCCTCACGGCGCCGCTGCACGCCGGGGGTGTGCTGTGGCGCGCAAGTCGCACCCCGCTGGGGGTCGCCACCCTCGCGCTGCGGCAGCGCGTGGGAGGGGGCGTCCGCGCGGCCGCGTGGGGCCCGGGAGCCTCCTGGGCACTCGACCAGCTGCCCGCGCTGTGCGGGGCACACGACGAGCCCGACGGTTTCGATGCGTCACGGCATCCCTCCGTGGCGGAGTGGCACCGCAGACACCCCGACCTGCGCATCGGACGCACCGATCTCGTCTTCGACGCTCTGGTCAGCGCGATCATGGAGCAGAAGGTCACGAGCATGCAGGCCTTCTCGGCCTGGCGCAGCATCGTCACCTGGTACGGCGAGCGCGCACCGGGGCCCACCCCCCGGCCGATGTTCGCCCCGCCCGACGTCGACGGCTGGCGGCACGTGCCATCGTGGGCGTGGCATCGCGCCGGCCTCGAGCCGCCGCAGTCGCGCACCATCGTCGAGACCGCCCGGCGCGGCGCGTCGGTGGTGCGTGCGGCCAGCGCCGCGGTCGACGGCGAGGCGCGCGACCGCGTGTTCATCGGTCTGCGGGGCGTGGGCATCTGGACGAGCGCCGAGACGCGCATCCGCGCCTTCGGCGACCCCGACGCCGTCAGCGTCGGCGATTACCACCTCGCTCATCAGGTGGGGTTCGCACTCACCGGGCACCGCACCGACGACGACGGCATGCTCGAGCTGCTCGAGCCCTTCGCCGGGCACCGCCAGCGAGTGATCCGTCTGATCTACGCGGGTTCCGCGCTCGAGCCGCGACGCGGTCCGCGTCTGCACCCCGAAGACCACCGCGACCGCTGATCCCCGCCCACCTCCCCCGGTGACATCGTCCGGCCGCCGGTGCACACTGTCGGCATGACGACTTCACTCGTGGCGTATCTGCAGTTCCGCTCCTCGACCCGCGAGGCGATGGAGTTCTACCATTCCGTGTTCGGCGGCGAGCTCGACGTCGCCAGTTTCGACGACTTCCACATGCCCGTCGACGAGGGCGAGGGCCATCTCGTCATGCACGCGCGCCTGCGCACTCCCCGCGGTTTCGTGATCATGGCCTCCGACACCCCGTCCGGCATGGACGTCGCGCCGGCCGGGGGGTTCTCCCTGGCCCTCACCGGCGACGAGGAAGACGTTCTGCGGGAATGGTTCGCCGGGCTGGCCGAGGGCGGCCGCATCGAGATGCCCGTCGACGTGCCGCCGTGGGGCGGTCTGTACGGCACCCTCGTCGACCGCTTCGGCGTGGCCTGGATGGTCGCGGTCGGCGAGGCCGACTGAGTCGCCCCTAGGCTGGGCCCATGATGCAGACGGGAACGGGCTGGCCGCGCGGACGCACCTATTGGGTTCTCGGCAGCGTGCTGCTGTTCGGGCTCGGCATCCTGTTCGGGCTGGTGTGGCAGAACGTCTGGCTCGGGATCGTGATCGCCGCGGCCGTGTCGATCGGCTGGCTGATCGCGTTCGAGTCGAGCCGCGGCCGCAACGTCGGCGTCAACGACGAGGACAACGGCATCCAGCTCTAGCGGTTCAGGGCGCAGCGATCTCGGACACGTAAAGCTCGCACTCGGCGTCGTAGTAGTCCCGCGTCCGGCCCATCGCCCGCATGCCGATCCGTTCGGCCACCGCGCCCGAGGCGTGGTTGGCCGGGTTGGTCACCGCGACGACGCGATCGATCCCGTTCCGGTGCGCGAGGGAGAGCATCGCCGATGCCGCCTCGGTCGCGTATCCGTGACCCCACGCGTCGGGGTGGAAGTGCCAGCCGATCTCGACGTCCTCATCACGTCCGCCGTCGACCGCGGTCGACCACGGGATGCGTTTGAGCAGGACCGATCCGAGACGTTCGCCGTCGGCGGTGGTGATCGCACGCACACCGAAGAAGCCCTCGGCGAGCGTCTGCCAGCGGTCGAGCAGATCGACGACCTCAGCGGGATTTGTCATGACTCGACCGTTGGCGAGGTACCGTCGCACTTCGGACCGGCGGTACATGTCGAAGAGGAAGGCGTGGTCCTCGTCGGATCGCGTCCACTCGCGCAGCACGAGTCGCTCGGTCGTGAGGTTCGTGCGCCGCATCGGTACGTGCGGAATGCCGTCCTCGGCGAACGGTGCACCGGACACGGCGAACCCGAACCGGCCGTACCAGGGTGCGAGGTGCGCCTGCGCGTCGAGCAGGATCGGGATGCCGGGGGCCTCGGCATCCAGGAGCTCGATCGCTGCGCGCATGAGGTCGGCGGCGATGCCGCGGCCTCTCGCCGCGGGGGCGGTGGCGACCCGGCCGATGCGGGTGTTGCCGGTCTCGCGCAGGACGCGGAGGGTGGCCAGGACGTCGTCGCCGTCGGACGCCCAGAAGAGCTCGGTGCCGGGCTCGATGTCGCGACCGTCGATCTCGGGGTAAGCGGCTTCCTGCTCGACGACGAAGACGGCGACGCGCATCCACAGGATGCGGTAGAGCGTGAGCGGCGGGATGTCGGCGACGGGCGCCCGATGGAGGGAGACGACCATGATCCGACGCTATCGCGATCGTCCTGGCCGGATGTCGGAGGGGACCGCTACGGTCGGGTCATGTCCTTCCAGTCGTACCTCGACAACATCGAGACCAAGACGGGGCTCACCCCGCGCCAGTTCATCGCCCTCGCCGAGGAGCACGGTTTCGGCCCCGGCACGAAGGCGACCCCCATTCTCGAGTGGCTGAAGACCGACTACGACCTCGGGCGCGGTCACGGAATGGCGCTCGTGCACGTCATCACCAAGGGGCCGCAGATCAGCGACGCTCACGTCGGCCGCTCCGGCCCGCACGGCGACAAGAGCGACACGCTCTGGCTCGACGGCGCGGCGACGAATCCGAACCCCTGACCTCCGATAGCGCCGAAACGCCGCGACGCCGGACGAGTCCGCAGCGCGACGGCCGCACCCGCGGCGGCGCGACCGCCGGCGAGGCGTCAGACTGAGGGCATGGCCTCGATCCTCACCACCGCCGAAGAGTTGCACGACGCCCTGATCGCGCGTCGATACGACGACGGCGGGCCGGTCCGCCTGCTCGACGTGCGGTGGCGGCTCGACCGACCCGACGGGCGCCCCGACCACCGCTCCGGACACATCCCCGGCGCGCAGTACGTCGCCCTCGACGAGGACCTCGCCGATCACCACGCCCCCGCCAGCGAAGGTCGGCATCCGCTCCCCTCGGTCGAAAAGCTGCAGGCCGCGGCCCGTCGCTGGGGGATCAGCCGAGGTGACACCGTCGTGGTCTACGACGACGCGAAGAACACGGCGAGCGCGCGGGCCTGGTGGCTCCTGCGCTTCGCCGGATTCGCGGACGTGCGCCTTCTCGACGGGGCGCTGCGCGCGTGGACCGACGCCGGCTACGACTTCGAGAAGGGGGATGCCGAGACCCCGGCGCCCGGAACGGTCGACCTGTCGTACGGCGCGCTGCCGTCGCTCGCGCTCGACGAGGTCGCGGCGTTCGCCGAGGACGGACTCCTCCTCGACGCGCGCGCCGCTGAGCGCTATCGCGGCGAGACCGAGCCCATCGATCCGCGCGCGGGTCACATTCCCGGGGCCGTGAGCGCCCCGACCATCGACAACGTGGGCGAGGACGGACGGTTCCGCTCCCCCGACGAGCTGCGCACGCGGTTCCGCATGCTCGGCGCCGAAGACGGCGTGAGCGTCGGCGTCTACTGCGGGTCGGGGGTGACCGCGGCGCACCAGGCGGTCGCGCTCAGCCTCGCCGGCTTCGAACCGCGGGTGTTCCCGGGGTCGTGGAGCCAGTGGTCGAACCACCCCGAGCTGCCGGTCGCGACAGGCCCCGATCCGCGGTGACCGTTCAGGCCCAGAGCTCGCTGACGGGGATGTCGATACCGAGCACGTTCTGGGCCGCCCGGTGTCCCGAGAGCAGGGCACCGGGAACCGTCGCCGGGTCGTCGCCCCATGTCGCCTCGCCGGCGAGATGGAGCACGCCGTCGACGGGCTCGGCGAGGTCGTCGTGGTCGGCGCCGACGGAGCCGGGGAGCATGAACGCGTAGGAGCCGCGCGAGAAGGGGTCGTCCTGCCAGCGGGTGACGATCGCGCTCGTCGGATCCGGGACGGTGTCGCCGTAGAGGCGGCGCAGCTGGGCCATGGTCGAGGCGACGATGTCCTCGTCGGCCCACGTGCGCGTGGCGACCGCGGCAGGTCCGGCCGCGAAGGTCAGGAGGGCCGGCTCGTCGTGCAGACGGCCCAGGTCGTACCAGGAGTGCCACCACTCCCCCTCGTCGCCGAGCTGACGGATGCCGTAGACCCCGGCATCCCAGAACCGCTCGGCGAAGCGCAGCACGACCTTCTCGAAGGCGTTCATGCGGAGGAGACCGAGGGCCCGCCGATGGGTCTCGGGCAGCGGCGGCTCGATCAGGAGATCCCCGGCCTGGAGGACGCCGACGGGGACGGTGATGACGACCTGTCGAGCACGGAAGACGCCGCGGTCGGTCACGACGGTCACGCCCTCGCTCGAGCGGTCGACCTGCGAGGCGAGGTGCTCGAGACGGACGTCGAGGCCGGCGGCGAGGTTCGTCGCGAGCTCGTCGTACCCGCGGGGAAAGACGACCTCGTCACCGTTCACCGTGTCGTCGTCGAGGCCGTGCGCGCCGAGCTCGCCCATGCCGACGCCGTACTGCTCCTGGGCGCGGCGGTCGTTGTACTCGCGGACGCGTTCCTTGCGTTCGGCATCCCAGTCCTGCTCGGCGAGCGCGCGCTCGACCGCGTCGCCGTAGGTCGCCTCGGCCCCCGCCCCGGCGATGATCTTTGCAAGGGCGGCGTTCAGCGTGCGGATGTCGGCCGCGTACTGGCGCACCGCGTCGGCCTCCAGACGCCGGCCGCGTGCGTCGAAATAAGTCAGCGGCCGGGAGTCGGGCTGATATCCGCCGACGGTGAACTCGACCATCGGCATGCCGAAGGCGCGGGCCGCCGCCGCGACGGGGCTCTCGTGGATGCCGTGGATCCACGAGGCTCCGCGGTCGGTGATGTGCCCGCCGGAGCGGTCGGTGTGCACGCGTCCGCCTACACGGTCGCGGGCCTCGATCACGACGACCCGACGCCCGCCTCGCGCGATCAAGCGGGCTGCGGCCAGCCCCGACACGCCCGCCCCGATGACGATGACGTCGACGGTCTCCATGGGTCCTCCCGCGTGCTCGCTGTTGCGGCGACGCTACTGCGGGCGGCGAGGCCACGGCATCCGCCACTCCGGCGTGCGGGGAGGCGCGGGATGGACGCCGTGTACGGCCCGCGGCGGGTCAGGCGACCGGCGCCTCCTCGTCCCGACGGGTGGGCGTGATGCCCTTGCGTCCGTAGCGCAGCCAGAAGAACAGGTAGCACAGACCCACGAACGGGATGCCGAAGTACAGGGCGGCGACCTGGTTCGGGTCGAAGGCGATCGCGACGATCGACGCGGTCAGCAGCACGAACGCGAGGATCGGCACGAGCGGGTAGAACGGCGTGCGGTAGGCGAGCGTGGAGAGATCGCCGCCCTCGCGCAGGAACGCGCGCCGGTGGAAGAACTGGGCGGCCACGATGGCCATCCACACCGCCACCGCCGCGAAACCGGCGATCGACACGAGCACGATGTACACCGTCTCGGCGGCGACGACGCTCGTGATCAGCGACACGAGGCCGATCGCGAGGCTGACGAGCAGGGCGACCATGGGGATGCCGCGGCGGGTCAGCTTCGTGAAGGCGCGCGGCGCGTAGCCCTCCTCGGCGAGCGAGAACAGCATGCGAGCGCACGAGTACAGCCCGCTGTTGCCCACCGAGAGCAGGGCGGTGATGACGACGAAGTTCATGATGTCGGCGGCGTACGGCACACCGACGATGTCGAAGACCTCGACGAAGGGGCTCTCGCTGACGCCCGCCTTGTCGTAGGGCAGGAGGGCGGCGATGACGACGATCGAGCCCACGAACAGCACCAGCAGACGCAGCACCGTCGAACGCAGCGCGCGCGGGATGTTGCGGGCCGGATCCTTCGTCTCCCCCGCGGCGACGCCGACGATCTCCGCCCCGCTGAAGGCGTAGAAGACCGCGAGCGAGGTGATGAGCACGCCGCCGAGGCCGGCCGGCAGGAGCCCCTCGGGCGTGACGAAGTTGCTGAGCAGCACCGCCTCGTGCGGCTCGGACGACAGCGGGGTGAAGCCGAAGATCGCCATGCCGCCGAGGACGATGAGCGCAACGATCGCGAGGACCTTGATGAGGGCGAACCAGAACTCCGTCTCGCCGAACACGCGCGCCGAGATGGCGTTCAAGGTGAACAGCACCGCCGCGAAGACCACGCACCACACCCACACGTCGACGTTCGGGAACCAGCGCTGCATGAGGATTCCGGATGCCGTGAACTCGGACCCCAGAGCCACCACCCAGCACAGCCAGTACAACCACGCCGTGGCGAATCCGGTCGCGGGACCCATCGTCCGGGCGGCGTAGATGTGGATCGAGCCCGACACCGGGTAGGTGACCGCGAGCTCGCCCAGGCACACCATGACGAGCCACACCACGAACGCGCCGAGCAGATAAGCGAGCACGGCGCCGAGCGGACCCGCCTGCGCGATCGTGTAGCCCGAGCTGAGGAACAGCCCCGACCCGATGACACCGCCGAGGGCGATCATGACGAGGTGCCGGGCGCTCATCGCCCGGCGGAGCTGCCGCGGCTCGGTCGATCCGGCGGTCTCGACGGAGGGACCCGAGGGTCGGTTCATGGTGCTTCTCGCATTCGTCGTCGAGCCCGCGCGTTCGGGCGACCGCAGGTCAGAGTAGTTCATGACCGCTGGCTACGCTGAACGGGGCGCACCGAGTCCCCCCGGTGCGGCAGGAAGGACGCCGAGATGGCCGATCGCCCCGACCGCACCGTCAGCGACACCCTCGCCGAGGCGAGCCTCGCCGTGCACGGCGGGATCGAGCTCGACAGCACCCGCGCGCTGCGCACACCCCTGGTGATGTCGAATTCCTTCGCGCTGCCCGACGATCCCAGCGAGATCAGCTGGTCGGCGACCGCGCCCGGCCTCTACACGCGCAACACGGGCGTCAACCAGCAGGCTCTGGAGCGCAAGCTCGCGGCCCTCGAGCGCGGCGAGGACGCCGTGGCATTGGCATCCGGGGTCGCCGCACTGCACGCGGTGTTCTTCACGCACGTGCGAGCGGGAGATCACGTCGTCGTCAGCGACGTCGTCTACGAAGCGACCTGGCGGCTGTGGACCGACCTGCTCCCCCGCCGGTACGGCATCGCGGCGACGTTCGTCGACGTCTCCGATCCGGATGCCGTGCGCGCGGCGATGCGTCCCGAGACCCGCCTCGTGTGCGTCGAGGCCATCGCCAACCCCACGACGAAGGTCGCGGACGTGGCTCTGCTCGCCGATATCGCGCATGAGGGCGGGGCCATCCTGATGGTCGATTCGACGTTCACCCCGCCGCCCTTCTACCGCCCGCTCGCCGACGGGGCCGACCTCGTCGTGCACTCGCTGACGAAATACATCAACGGGCACGGCGACGCGATGGGCGGGGCCGTCATCGGACGGACCGAGCTGATCGAGCCCATCAAAGCCGACGCGATGGTCGACGTCGGAGGGGTGATCTCCCCGTTCAACGCGTGGCTGATCCAGCGCGGGTCGGTGACCCTCCCTCTCCGTCTTCGGCAGCACTTCGCGTCGGCGCAGCGGGTGGCCGAGTTCCTCGAGGCGGATGAGCGCGTCGCGTTCGTCGCCTATCCGGGTCTGCCCTCGCATCCGCAGCACGAGCTCGCTCGCCGCCAGTTCGGCGGGGAGGATTACGGCGGGATGATGGCGTTCGCGGTGACGGGCGACCCGGACGCGCAGAACCGTTTCGTCGCGCAGCTGCGCCTCATCACCTCGGGCTTCTCGCTGGGGCACGACGACAGCCTGATCGTGCACACCGCGGCGGACGGCCCGCGCACGGCGACCTACCCCGAGGAGTTCCGCCGGTACGGTCACCTGCGCCTGTCGGTGGGACTCGAGGACGCCGACGACCTCATCGCCGACCTCGGGGCGGCGCTGGAGGCGTCTCGGCTCTGACCAGGGCCGTCGTTCAGGATGCCGGGAACAGCTGCGCGATCGTGGTGAGGACACCGTGGTCGGCGTTGGAGGGTGCCCGGTGGCGGGCGCGGGCGACGACCTCGGGGTGGGCATTCTGCATCGCGTAGGACCACTCCGCGGCGTCGAGCATCTCGAGGTCGTTGAGGTAGTCGCCGAAAGCGGCCGTCTGAGCCGGCGCGATGGCGAGGGCGTCCTGCAAGCGGCGCAGGGCGGCGCCCTTGTCGACACCGGGGTTCATGATGTCGGCCCAATGGCGGGCCGAGACGACCACGCGGTGCGTCGCCGCGATCTCGTCGAGGGCGCGTCCGACGCTGTCCTCGGCGGGTGCGAAGTCGTAGATCGCGATCTTGAGGACGTCGTCGTCGATGTCGAGCAGGTCATCGACGGCCTCGAGCGCGGCGTAGTAGGTCGCCGCGTGCGCGGGGAAGGTGCCGTCGGTGCGCTCGATGTAGGCGGAACGCTTGCCGCAGACGACGACGCCGAGATCGTAGCCGTCGGCCACTAGGGTCCGAAGGTGGTGGATGGCGCGCTCGACCACGGCGGGCTCGATCACGTCGGCGGCCACCTCCTCGCCCGCCCGAACGACGTAGGCGCCGTTCTCGGCGATGAACGTCATCTCGCTCGAGGCAGCACCGAACGCCTGCTGAAGGGTCGCCATTTGACGCCCGGAGGCGGGCACGAAGGACACGTCACGCTCCGCGAGGCGCGGCAGCATCTCCCAGAGGGGAGTCGGGATCTTGCCGTCGGCGTCGAGCAGGGTTCCGTCCATGTCGACGGCGATCAGGCGGATGTCGTGGTCGGGCACCCGTCCATCCTGGCAGGGCGGGGTGAGGGGGCGGCGATGTCGGTCGGTCGGGGGCGCGGGCGCGGGCGCACACGAACCGTCCGGAACCCCACGGTCCCGTTCGAGCCCGCGGGCGGCGGTCGGCGACGGTCAGAACGGCATCGGTTCTCGGCGCCGAGGGTGGGGTGGCGTCGGTGGTTCGTCGGTGGTGAATCGCACGGCCGGCGCGTACGGCAACGGATGGTCGGTGTAGATCCGCCCGGTGGGTGAGGTGAACTCGATGACTCCGCCGGGGAGTTGTCGGACTTGCCAGCGGGTGAATTGTTTCTGGGTGTGGTGTCGTTGGCAGAAGTGGCAGAGGTTACACACGTGGGTTTTGCCGCCGAGGGCGTAGTCGAGGTTATGGTCTACTTCGCAGCGGATCGCGGGGGCGGTGCAGCCGGGCCACCGGCAGTGTCGGTCGCGGGCGCGGAGGTATCGGTCGATCGCGGCGCTCCGCTGATACGTGTCGGTGCAGAGTACGGCCCCGGTGACGGGGTTCGTCACCACGCGGTCCCAGGGCACTCTCGTCGTCTCGGCGAGGTGTCGGGCGGTGTCGATGTCGATGGGTCCGTGTCCGACGAGTTCGGCGGGGTCGATGTTCTCCCGCTCGGGGTTCAGGACCGACAGTGCGGGGACGACGACTTGCACCCGCGCGCGGATGGCGCCGAGTGCGCCGGGGCCGTCGTCGGTGCGGGTGGGGTCGGCGTCGGGGGCGGCGGTGAGGAGCAGATCGGCGAGGATGTCGGCGCGCACCTGATCCGCGCTGCGAGCGTCCGGGTCGGCGTCGCCGCTCGTGCCCCCGCTTGGGATCGGGTTGCCCCCGTACGCTTCGCCCCCAGTCGACTCGGAGGCAGAGGCAGAGGCAGATGCAGACGCCGTGTCGCCGGATCGGGAAGGCGGGCCCGCAGTGGTCTCGCCCGCCGGTGTCAGAC
This sequence comes from Microbacterium sp. PRF11, assembly GCF_031844085.1. NCBI lineage: Bacteria > Bacillati > Actinomycetota > Actinomycetes > Micrococcales > Microbacteriaceae > Microbacterium > Microbacterium sp. PRF11. The sequence goes on along the minus strand of NZ_JAUZUP010000003.1, from coordinate 109,888 downwards.
CGAACGCGGCGCCCGCCCCGTCTCGCGTCACCGCCGCAGGCTGTGGCGCGTCAGCGTCCTGCCGCGCGTCGATCAGCGCCCGGGACTGCTGCGTCAACCGGTCATAGATCCCCACCGCCAACACCGTCGGAAGAGTCGCGATCAGATCGGACATCCCGTTCTCACCCCGCACCACCCGCACGCATCGTTCCTCACGGCCCCGCTGGTGCCGTTCCGTGATCGTGGTCGGCTGCAACCGCTCCGCCAGAGTCGCCAACCGTGCCCGCAGCCGTCCGGGACTCAACCCCTCCGCCGTGGCGACGGCGAGAACATCGAACTCCCCGCGCTTGTCGAGCGGCACCGGGGTGCCGGCATCCATGATCGCCTGCACATGAGCCCGGGAGAGCGCGCCCGCCTCCCACGCGTCGACCGTCGCCGGAAAGTGATCGATGAGCGTCATCGCTCGCCCGATCTGCGCCTGCACCGACCGGTCGGACAGGCACCCCGCTGCCGCGATCTCCGACGCCACCTCCCGCAGCGCCATCTCCGCCGCCCGAGACGAGGCCCGCTGCCCGCCCATGACCTCGAGGGACAGACGCCCCGCGCGGGCCAGCGCTCGGGTTCTGCGGGCTTCGGCGGCCGCGAGAGCGGCATCCGCGTCGAGCACCTCGCGCAGCACGACCGCAAGGGGGTCGGCCCCGTCAGGTGGTGGGGGTGAAGGTGTCGGAAAGCTCATGCAGGCATGCTAGCCCGAACCTCCGACATTGGACCGCTGACCGGGGCTTTCTGTGGATAGATAAGGCAGTTCAGCCCCTGGGGAGGAGCCGTCGCTGAACAAACCCGCGGCGGCGAACCTATGAATAACGAAAAGATCACGGCACCCTCTTCCGATCCGTTACCTCACCGTTATAGAGTGCTTGCACGGTAGTTGTTTTGCTGTGGCAGCTACCGACATGTGATTGCAGGACACTCTGGTGCAGGAAAGGGCCGGTCGGGAATCCCCCGACCGGCCCTTCGTCTTCCTGGGCCGCACGCCGGTCCTCGGCATCCGGCCTTCGGCTCGACGACGATCGCCGAGACAGCAGCGGAGTCAAAGCACCCCGACGTTGCGTCGAACAGAGCAGCCCGTAGCCCGCAGACGAAGTCACCAGACCAAAGCCCCGCCCGAGCACGGACGCCGCGCAGACCCGGGCTCACGCACTGCCTGCGAGCGCCCAGCCGACGCCGTCGCACCACACCTTGCCCTGAATACCGGGCCCGCACGCTCGGCCAACTCCGACGCCAAGCCGCCCCCGTCTGAGCCCCCGACCCCCGACCCAACCCACTGAAGACACCCCCGCGGCGAAACCACGCCACCCACCCCGCACCAGAACCAACACCCGGCAACACGACGCCCCGACCCCCACTCCAACCGAGGAGGATGGCGGAGTGAAGGATGCAGATCTGACCGAGCCCGACGGGCGCATCGTGCTCGTTCGCCACGGCGAGACGGAGTGGAGCCGCAGCGGCCGACACACCGGCCTCACCGACATCCCGTTGACAGAGACGGGGGCCTACAAGGCCGAGCTGGCGGGCACCCTGCTCGCCACGCGCCGCTACGACCTCGTGCTCACGAGCCCTCTCCAGCGAGCCGTGGAGACCGCGAACCGCGCGGGCTACCCGGGGGCGGAACCCGATCCGCGACTCGTCGAGTGGGATTACGGCGCCTACGAGGGACTCACCACGCCGGAGATCGTCGCGCAGCTGGGTCGCCCCTGGACGATCTGGCAGGCGGGCGCCCCCGCCGGCGACACCCCGGGCGAGAACGTCGAGCAGGTCACCGCGCGCGCGGAGTCGCTCCTCGCGGAGCTGCGACCGCGCGTGCGGGCCGGAGACCAGATTCTGCTGTTCTCGCACTCGCATTTCTTGCGGGCGTTGGCCGGCACCTGGCTCGGCCTGACCGCCGCGGGCGGCCGCTACTTCGTGCTGGGGACCTCGGCGGTGAGTGAACTCGGCCTCGAGCACGGCAACGAGGTCATCACGCAGTGGAACCACGTCCGCGGCCGGTGACTCCGAAGCGATCGGGTAACGACGAAAATCGGTCACGAAAATATAACGGCGACCTCTTCCCCTCCGTTACCTCACCGTTATAGAGTGCTCGCACGGTAGTTGTTTTGCTGTGGCAGCTGCCGACATGTGATTGCAGGACACTCTTGGTGCAGGGACAAGGGCCGGTCGGAAGCCTCTCCGACCGGCCCTTTCTCTGTGCGGATGCCGCCGCGCCGCCGCCCCGGTCCGCGCAACGCCGAGAGCCGCTGCGAACGTCGGCCCAACGGCTGCGGGCGCCGGAACCTACGTCACCCGCCCTCACCCGTCGTCTCATGCGCCCGAATGCATCCGCCGCGCAACCCCCACCCTGATCGCCCCCGCCTCGGGCGGAAATCCCCCGCTCGCCTCTACGCTGAAGGGATGACCGATCGACGCCTCGCCGTGCAGGCCTGGGAGAGCCTCTTCCGCGCGCAGCACGAGGTGTTCGAGGACATCCGTTCCGATTTCGACAGCAAAGAACTGACGCAGGCCGAGTACGACGTCCTCCTCACCGTCACGCGCGCGCCGCGCATGACCGCGCGCCTGCGCGACGTGACGGGCAACATGCTCATCAGCCAGCCGAGCGTGTCGCGTCTCGTCGAGCGGATGGTGCACCGGGGACTGCTGACCAAATGCGCTGACCCGGAGGACGGGCGGGGTTCCCTCGTCACGGCCACCGAGAACGGCGCCGTGGTCTTCCGGCGCATCGCCGCCGCGCACGGACGCTCGATCGCCGAACGCATGGCGCGCCTCGACGACGACGAGCTGGCGCAGCTGTACGAACTCACCGCGAAGCTGCGCGGCACCGTCTGAGCGCGACGACCCTCAGCACTCGATGACGTTGACCGCGAGGCCGCCCTCGCTGGTCTCTTTGTACTTCGTCGACATGTCGATACCGGTCTGACGCATCGTCTCGACCACGGCATCGAGCGAGACGTAGTGCGAACCGTCGCCGCGCAGCGCCAACCGCGCCGCGGTGACCGCCGTCGACGCCGCGATCGCGTTGCGTTCGATGCACGGGATCTGCACGAGACCGCCCACCGGGTCGCAGGTGAGCCCCAGGTGGTGCTCCATGGCGATCTCGGCGGCGTTCTCGATCTGCCGGTTCGTGCCGCCCATCACCGCGGTCAGCCCACCCGCGGCCATCGCGCACGCCGAACCGACCTCGGCCTGGCACCCGCCCTCGGCTCCCGAAATGGAGGCGTTCGCCTTGAACAGCGAGCCCAGGGCGGTCGCGGTCAGCAGGAACCGACGGATGCCCCGGCGCCGGTTGGCGTCGGCGACGTCGTCGTCGTCCCAGTGCGAGACCTCGGTGCGCGTCACCGCGTGACCGTCGTAGCCGAGCAGTGCGCTGCCGACGAGCTCGCCGTGCGGGGTGACGGCATTGCCGACGCCGAGCCCGGAGTCGGCGAGGAAACGCCACCAGTACATCGCCACCGCCGGGAGGATCCCCGCCGCCCCGTTCGTCGGCGCCGTGACGACCCGACCGCCGGCCGCGTTCTCCTCGTTCACCGCGAGAGCGAACGCCCCGAGCCACTCCCCCGGAAGTTCTCGATGACCGTCGGCTTCGATGGCATCCAGTTGACCGCGGATGACGGCGGCCCGGCGTTTGACCTTCAGGATGCCGGGCAGCACCCCGTCGTTGTGCAGTCCGGCGTCGACGCAGGCGGCCATCGCGTCCCAGATGCGATCGAGGCCGGCGGCGATCTCCTCATCGGAACGCAGCGCCGCCTCGTTGAGCCGCGCGGCCTCGGCGATGGTGATGCCGCGCTCGTCGCACAGGGCCAACAGGGTCGCGGCGTCGTCGAAGGCGAGCGGGAGGGGCGCGGACGCCACCCGGGGCGGCTCCCCCTCGCGGCGGATGAACCCGCCGCCGATCGAGTAAAACGTCTCTTCCGCCAACGCGGCTCCGTCGGCGTCGCGCGCGACGAGCGTCATGGCGTTCGGGTGACCGGGGAGGCGGGTGCGCGGCTCGAGGGCGATGTCGCCCTGGGAGAAGGGCACCTCGTGCTCGCCGGCGAGCGCCAGCGCCCGGCCATCGGGCCAGTCCGACCACGCCCGGCGGACGGCAGCCGGGTCGACGGTCTCGGGATCGAGACCCTGCAGTCCCGCGACGACCGCGTCGGGGGTGCCGTGACCGATACCGGTGGCCCCGAGCGAGCCGTAAAGCGCACAGGAGACGGATGCCACACGCTCCAGGCCGCCGTCGGCGCGCAGGCGGGTGACGAAGTCGAGGGCGGCCTTCATGGGGCCGACGGTGTGGGAGCTCGAGGGTCCGATCCCGATGGAGAACAGCTCGAACGCGGAGGTGTATGCGCTCATCCCGCCAGCGTACGTCTCCTCCCCGACACCCGCCGGTCACCGTTGCGCCACGCCCGGGATGCACGCGGTTCGGGGCCGATTAGACGTCTCACACGGTCCCGGCTATGCTGGACCACGGCCTGCGCGCCGTTTCGCGCGGAGGCCCTGCGCCCGTAGCTCAATGGATAGAGCATCTGACTACGGATCAGAAGGTTAGGGGTTCGAGTCCCTTCGGGCGCACACTGTGTTGAGACAGTGAAAGGCCTGGTCCAGGAGTAATCCGGACCAGGCCTTGTCTCATTCTTGGACGACAAGTCACGGAGGCTGGGCAATTGAGGGGCATTTCGCGCCCCAGATCGAGAGCCCTCAGTTAGTGACGACAAGCCGCTCAAAGGTGCACGCGCCGCGGTGATGTACGGCGACACATCGGTGTCGGGGGTCGACCGTAGCGTCTGCCCATGCCCTCCCGCAGATTGAGCCCACGCACAGCCCTGGATGTCGCATGGTCGGCGACGATCACCAGGAGCTTGCTCACGAACGATCCCGGGCCCGTACTGGATGAGCTACGCGCGCTCGCCGGAGACGATCACGCTGTGCGCCGCGCTCGCCGCCGAGATCGACGGCGCGGGCCCGTGGTTCAGGTACATCGAGAACGGCGCTCACGTGGCAGTCACGGCGCTCCCCGCGCGTAGCTGCGCGTCGGTCTCGACCATCCACGCCGAGACCTCGGCGCAGGCGTATCGCCCTCTCTTGCGCGGCATTGGACCCACGCCCGAGTCGGTCCAGGCTCGCAGCGCAGCGGTGGAGATGCCGAGGCGTCTGGCTGCCGCGGAGGTGGACAGAGACTTGATGGTTGCCATACCCAACAACCTGTCGAGTCCCGATTGAACGTTCGCCCGTCGCACAGTAAAGATCACCCGCCGAACGCCCAAAGTCACCCGAGGTGCGGGTGCCCGAGCGGGAGCGGCCATTCAAACGGCTACGACTGCCCCGTCTCCTGAGGAATCCGAGAGGACCGAAAAGTCCAACGTCTCTGACGATTTGAGGAGCTTGTACGTGTATTCCGCGTCCGACACGACACTCAACTCGATAGACGCCACTTCAACGGTCGCGTCGGGCAGGACTGCATCAGCGAGGGCGTCGATCCACAAGTCCCACAGCACGACGACCGCAGCGTCGTTCTCGGCCTCGATGTTCTTCAAGATCAGCTGAGACACACGCTCCATAGTCATGGTTGCAGGCATCTCGCCACTCTTCAGGTCTGTGACCGTCGCTACGCTCCAACGCCACGACGAGTCTCGGGCGTCGGCCGGGGGCAAGCATTCCTCGGGGATGACGGCGGTGATGCTGATGTCCCGACCGGCAGACTCCCAATCGAGGCAGGAGATGCGAAATTCGTCGATCAGCCGTAGAACTAGCGCTCGCGACGTGTTCTTTTCGTGCCAATCAGCGATCTTGCTCTTCATCTTGCTCAGGCAGTCGTGAACTGCGTCGGGGAAGGCAAACCGATGAAGTCCACGACCGATCCGGGCGGACAGACGGTCCGCGGCTTCTCCGCTTCGCTCCTGGACCGCGTGGGTTAGAACCGCAGCGCCATTCAAGACAGCCCGAGGGACGGAGATTATGCGTTCCAGATCAGCGACGTGGTTCGGCTCCGCGCCGACTGGGATCAGTAGCGGCTTGGCTCCCTTGCGGACCGCCGACATCACCGATGCGGGCACCTCAGAGACGGGCGCTACCAGGACACGGTCACGATCTTGGACCAAGTCGCAGGTCTGACTCATTAGGACGACACCGTTCGGCGTTTCGACCTGCTCGGGGTCTTTGTCGTCACCGACCCAGTAGCTGAGATGGTCGAGCGCGACGGTGTCGCCTTGCGCAGCCTCGCTCCAATTCAGCGGCTCCCCCAAGCCGCCCCGATCCGGGCTCACAGACCCAGGCGTTCCTCAACCGGAACGCCAAATTTGATTCTCTGCGGCGCGTCCGCCTTGGCTGCGAACTGCTTGAAGAGGCTGGGTCCGTTCGAAGAATCGAGAAGAATCTTGCGCCGCTCTTCCGGCGAGCGTGCGGACAGCGAGAAGACCAGCATCTCCAGCTCGCGCAGCCGCTCCTCATGGACCGGAGCTATCGCGGTGCCAGCCGCCCAGTTGTGAATCGACCGCCGAGACACCCCCATGAGCCGACCCAGCTGATCCGCCGTCAACCCAGACTCCACCTTCAGATTGGCCACGAGCGCAGACAGGTCATCGGCGGGCTCCGCCTGAACCGCAAAGGGGCCCGTTGCCGTTCCGATACCGGCATGAAGTACCTCGTCGGAGAAAATCATCCAGGCCGACTCCGCTGCTTCGCGCGGCTCGTCGATAACAACGGCCCAAGGCGAGACAATCATTGCGAGCGACGCCGTGATGCCCAGTCCGGTCGTGGTTATACCGCTCATGAGTGACCATCCAGTCGCTGTTCCGCTTGTTCTTTGAGCACCAGTTTAAAGAAATCGTAGGCCGTGTCGGCCAGTCGACCGGCGACTGCCTGAATTTGGCCGCTCGAATAGACCATCCTCAACTCCTGCGAGGCGTCCAGATCCAGCACCCACGATTGAAGGGGTACTGGCTGGATGGACGGGTCCATTGTTTCGTTGGGACCGAGATAGCCAGACCGCACATGCAGAGTCACGTCTTCCGCCCTGTAAATAGCCTGGCTCAGGGTGTTGACGAGCTGCACGCCGTGGTCCCCCTCTAGACCCGCCATTCCCAAGACGCGACGGTCGAAGATCTCGGGCAGCTCAGACATGAAGTCAGGCTCGGACAGACGGTTCACATACCGAACACCCACGCGATCTGTGACCTGAATCTTCAGCACGCTGTGCAATAGGCCAACGATCTGGTCTAGACGTTCAGCCAACTCGGAGTAGCGGTAGTCCTCGTGGGGGGCGCAGTAGAGACTGACGAATGTCTTCGTCAGTTGAACGACCCACACATCGTCGATGGATCGCCATTGATAGGTGGTTTCACCTCGAACCTGCTGCACACCCTCAGGGGTGATTTGAAATCCCTGATCAACGATCTCGTGGTACAGCGGGAAATTGTCTAGGTTCTTGCCAAACGTGAGCGCAAGCTCTTTGAAGTCCAAGGCGAGATGGCCATGCTCGGGCCAGCGGACCTGTACCAGGACGAGGGCCAGGGGCGCGCGGGACATCTCCACACGGCGCTTTGGGTCGCCGGTGAACGGGCGGAAGCGCACTCTTTCGGTCATGCTTCACACTCTATTTCACACCCCCGACATTGAGCCAGGGGGAACCTAGGAGCATATGATGCAACACCCAGGAGCCCCCGCGAGACGCTGAGCTTCACTGCCGAACAGCGGGTCGCGTGGTGAACCTGGCGCGGGGGTTCTTCGCCCTGCCGACCGTGGTCGACTCGTGGCCCCTCCCGTCCCACAGGGTGGCGGCTTGTGTCCATTCTAGGGCGTGAGTGGCCCCTAGGCTGTGGCCGTGAGCGACGGAGAGTACGGGTGAGCGACGCAGAGCCGAATCAGTTTCAGACGATCCACGAAGAGTCACCCTTCCCGGATCAGTACGAAGCCGAGTGGGCGCAGGTAGAGCGTTTCATCGGGCGGTACATCATCGACTGGAACCACATCGAGTTCTTCCTGTCGATGGGCATCGCGGCGAAGGCCCGAGGCGTACCCAACCTGCAACGCGCGCTCACGACTCAACCGGCGCGGAGCAAGATCGACTTCCTGAGGGGGATACTCCCGTCGACCTGGGATGAGGGTGAACGGCTCATCGCTCACCTGGAGGAAGGCAACTCCTTCCGTAATGCGCTGGCCCACTCCAGCTTGGCCATGGGGGGCTTCGACGGCACACGCCAGCGAGGTTGGCATCTGTGGAACGTCAAGGGAAGGGACGCACGTCTAGACCTCCCCCACGAAGTGCGCGCGGATCGACTCGCCCGGGTAGCCGTTCTGAAACAGGCGGTCATGGCGCTCATGCATGACGGCTACATGACCGCTGACATCGACCCGAACACCCTCTCGTTAGCCGAACGAGTCCTGCGCGCCCCGGGGGGATGGAGCACTCGCAAGGACTGGGAACTCTTCCGCGAGACCGCGCTCAGCATGTTCCCGCCGGCGAGCTAGTTCCTGTCGGTGCCCGTCGTGGCCTCGATGGCCGTCACGTTCGACGGCTTCGGCGCGGGGAGGGTGGGCATGCGGTCGGCAAGCTCGGCGGAGCGGTCATTGACGCGGTGTAGATAGTGCTCCACCGTCGTCCGCACATTCGCATGGCCCATGGCATCCCGAACCTCGAGAGGCAATGCGCCCGCGGCCATCAGGTGCGAGGCGGAGAAGTCGCGGAGGTCGTGTTCGCGAACCCGGCCACGTACACCGGCTGCATCCTGGGCGGGCACCCATGAGTCATCGAACGCGCTGTCGTGTATGAACTCGGAGCGCCCGTTCGGGGGGAATATCAGGGAGCCGTCGAACTCCCCGACGTACGCAGTGAAGTGGTCGTCGATGACCGTAATCATCCAGGCCGGGAGCGTGACCGCGCGGATGCCCTTGCTGCTCTTCGGCGGGCCGTCAATCCACGCCTCCCCCGTCACATACTGGGCCTGCCGCGTCACAGCGACGGCGTAACGCCCGTCGATGAGGGTGAGACCGCTACGTCGCAGGGCGCGCCACTCAGACAGGCGCAGGCCCCCGTACGCGGCGATCAGAACCCCAAGCTTGAACCGAGCATCGACGTGCTGGTGCGTGATGGCCAACTCTTCGACGGTGGGCGGGCGGAACGTCTTCCCCGCGGAGGTCTTCGTGAGCTTGGCCGACACAGGGTTCACCTGCACGATGCCGTCTTCCTCGGCTGTGGTGAAGATCGCACGCAGTAGACGTGCCTCGGCGGCTGCTGCGGTCTTACCCACGGTCATGCGGTCGGCGTGCCATGTGCGGACGCGGGCGGGCGTGATGGCCGTAAGGGCGTCGTCGGCGAAGACGGAGAGGCCCTTCGCGAGTTGCCTCTCATACTTCACGCGCGTCTTGGGGCGGAGGGGTTCGCCCTTCGAGGTGGCGCGCTGGGAGACCCAGGTCGCGGCGTATTGCCCGAACGTCTCCGCGGCGAGCGCTTTCGGGTTTTTCCAACGTCCCGCGATGATGTCGCTGCGCTGACTCGACAGCCATGTTCGTGCGACGGCCTTCGTGTCGAACGTCATCGGCGCGCAGTACCGCACGCCCTCGTGCAAGTAGCTGGCCTGCCACCGGCCATTCGCGCGCTGACGGAGGGTGCCCCGATCCTCGCGGTTCGCCTTGTAGTTTCGCGGCTCCGTCATGGCGTCCCCTCTGATGGCTTGGGCATTCTGTGGGCATTCCAGAATGTCCAAACGAGTCCACAGGCGTCCGTACGATCAGAAGGTCTATAACTGAAGTTCGCGAATTTACGGGTCTGAGCGCGGCATTATCAGCGGCGACCGGATGCCCACGTGAGTGCAGCATCTGACTACGGATCAGAAGGTTAGGGGTTCGAGTCCCTTCGGGCGCACACTGTGTTGAGACAGTGACAAGCCCCGGCCGTGAGGAAACTCCGGCCGGGGCTTCTTCCGTTCCCGGGAGTGCCCGCACACGGCGGAGAGCGCGCCTCAGCGCGACGCGGATTTCTTCTTACGCCTCTCCTCCGACGCGACGGCGTCGGCGTCTTCGTCGCGTTCGGCCGCCGCTTTCTCTTTCGCCCGGCGCTTGGCCTGCGAGGCGAGGCGAGCGAGGTCGACCATGCGGAGGGCGTCCATGCGCGCCTTACGCATCTGCGCGTACTCCGGATCGGCATCCGCGGTCATGCCTTCGACGTCGAGTCGCTGGCTGAGGTTGGCCTCGACGTCTCCCCATGCGGCGATGCGCGCGTCGGCGACGAGTTCTTTCACCCGCTCGGGGTCGTCGGCGAGCAGGCGCAGTTCTTTCGCGACGCCGCGCGACTGCTTCGCCCGGCGACGCAGGTTGCGCGTGTCGCGATCACGGTAGTCGTGAGTGCCCGAGGAGTCCGAGAAGCGACCCCACGCGCGCTTGCGCTGGTGGGTGACCCGCTCGGCCGCCTGGTCCTGCTCATCGGCCAGCGCGCTCAGCGTGGTGCGCGCGAAGTCGGCGAAGACGTCGCCGTCGAACTGGCCCCCGCGGGCGATGGTCTCGACGAGGATGCGGTTGCGCACCGCGAGACGCGCTGCCGCGATCGCGATCGACAGCCCCTCGGCGATGGCCTCTTTCGTGCGCCCCACGTGACCTCCCGTCCCAGGCTATCGCCCGGGGCGTCGCCGCGCTCAGCCGAGCTTCGCCACGACGGCCGCCACGCGACGGGCACGGGTCTCGGCCGCCTTCGAGGACTCGACCTGGGTGACGTGCGCCTTGCGCGCGCTGGGCGACAGCGCATCGAACGCCTCACGCACGCCGGACTCGGCGAGGGCGCTCGCGAGATCTTCGGGCACCTCGACGGTGCGCGGAGCGGTGTCGAGGATGAGGTCGACCGAGATCGGGTCGCCCCCGGACAGCCCGGTGGCGGCCCTCTTGTCGGCGGAGAAGGGGATGAGGAAGCGCCCGCCCATGACGCCGATCGTGCTGGCGTAGACGTAGCCGTTCACATCGACGGTGACAGCGGCGCGTTTCCCGCCACCCAGCTCCTCGACGACCTCGGGCGGGACCTCGATGCCGGTGTTGTTCCCCATCTGCGACAGGGTCGTGTCGAAACGCATGAGCAGAGTGTGCCAGAGCGCCGCGCTAGGTGAACAGTGCGAGAAGCGCAATCCCCTCCGCGCGTGTGCGTGTCTGCCCTAACGTCATGGGTGTTGCGGAGGGCCTCGGAGAGTACTCGGGGGCCTTCTGTCGTATCCGGGGTTCTACCGGAATGCGAGCATGCACGCAAAGGCCAATCCGAAACAGGGCTTACCTCCGAAGATATGGAGAGGCGGCCGGACGGTCGCTGCCAACACACTGGGAGGTTCATCATGAGCTCATCGCCCAACCGCATCGTGGCCACCGTCTTCGGTGCCGTCTACCTTCTCGTCGGTCTGCTCGGCTTCGCCGTCACCGGCGGCGTCGGATTCATCGCCACCGAGGGCGGACTGCTCCTCGGCATCTTCGCCGTCAACCCGCTGCACAACATCGCCCACCTCCTCATCGGTGCCGCGCTGCTGGTCGCGGGCCTCGCGAACGCGCGTGCCGCGAAGGGCGTCAACACCACGGTCGGTGCCGTCTACCTGCTGCTCGGTATCGTCGGCTTCTTCCTGGTCGGAACCGCCGCGAACATCCTCGCGCTGAACACCGCCGACCACTTCCTGCACCTCGCCAGCGCCGTCGTGCTGCTGGGTGTCGGCCTCGGCACCGAGCGCAACGTCCCGCGTACCGCGGCGGTCTGATCGTGACCGCTGCGACCTTCACGAGGTCGTGGCCCTCCGTATCCGCGTGGGGGGCCGGCCTCATCATCGCCGCCCTCGGCGCGGGTGCGATCGTCCGTTCCGATTCCGGGGCCGCCGCGAGCGGCCTCGGAATCGGAATGGTGGTCCTCGGGCTGGCGTCGCTCGCGTGGGGCGCCGCCACCCTCTCGACGGGACGCCTCGTCGTCCCCCGAGTCGCTCTCGGCGGAGCTCTCGCCGCTCTCGCCGCCACCACGGCGTTGATGTTCGTCGCTTCGGCGCACACGAGCATCATCGGTGTGGCCGCGGCATCCCTCCTGCTCGTCGTGGTGGGAGCCACCACCGCCGTGCACCTGCGTCGCCGCGCTCCGCAGAACCGCCGCAGCGCCCAGCCGATGAGCGTCACCGGACTGCTCGTGGCTGCGGCCGTCATCGCGGTCCTCGTGACGCCGGCCCTCGGCGCGACCCAGGATGCGGTCCTCCTCCGCGACGACGGCACGGTCCCGGTCGTCACCCACGACGGACATTGAGCCCGCTCCCAGCGCCCGCCCTCTCAGACGGTGGCACGCTGGAAGGGTGACCGACGCGACGATCTCCTCGACACCGGCCTGGGTCCAGTCGCTGCGCGGCAAGATCCTCGTCGCGCTGGCGGGCGACCCGACCGGCATGGCCCCGTACGTGCGCGCCATCGCCGACGGCGACGACACCGGCTACTTCGTCGAGAACGGCCCCGCGTGGACCGTGCACGCCGGAATGGGGACGCTGGTGGCCGGCATCCGGGCCCTGCTCCTGCAGGCGCTGCACCCCGGAGCCCTCGCGGGCGTCCACGACTGGTCGCGCTACCGCGAGGACCCCATCGGACGCCTGACGGGCACCGTGCGCTGGGTCATCACCCTGACGTACGGCTCGAAGACCCAGGCGGATGCCGAGACCGCACGCGTCGGTCGATTCCATCGCCGGGTGAAGGGCGAATACCGCGCCGGCGACGGGTCCGAGCGGGCCTACACCGCCGAGGCCGCCGACCTCGTGCGCTGGGTGCACCTGGCCTTCACCGACGCGTTCCTCGCCGGGCACGAGGTGTCGCGCACGCCGATCCCCGGCGGTCCCGACGCGTACGTCGCCGATTGGGCGACCGCGGGCCGGCTCATGCGCGTGGTCGACCCGCCCCTGACACGCGCGGCGCTGCGGGCGGAGATCGACGGGTTCGCCGACCGCGGGGAACTCCGCGGTGACGAGCGCGTGGCCGAGGTGGTCTCGTTCCTGCGCAAGCCGCCGTTCCCCGGGCTCATGGGCTTGTCGTACCGGGTGCTGTTCGCCGCCGCTGTCGCGACCATCCCCCGCCGCTACCGCGTGATGCTCGGCGTGCGTCGCTGGCCGCTGCCGGTGCTGACCCTCACGCGGGTCATCCTGCGCATCACCGAGCGCGCCCTCGGCTCGGGTCCGCGCGCTCAGGACATGGCCCGGCAACGGCTGCGGAGGCTCGAGAGCGAGACGGCATGAGCGACGACCCCCGCCAGTCCGCCGAGCGCTACCGGCTCGACCGCGCTCTGCGCGAGAACGGCCTCGAGCCGGAGCCGCAGGCGGAGGGGCCGGCGCGCGGATCGACGGCGGCGGAACGGGCCGCCTTCGTCGAGACCTCGATCCAGCAGGCGATCCGGCGCGGAGAGTTCGACGGCCTTCCCGGGGCCGGCAAGCCCCTGCCGGATCTCGGCGGATCGCACGACCCGGACTGGTGGATCCGTCGGAAGATCGAGACCGAGCAGCTCACCGGCCTCGGCCCGCCCGCTCTGACGCTGCGCGTCGAGCACGCGGAGATCGCGCAGAGGATGGATGCCATCGCCCACGAGGCCGACGTCCGCGAAGCCCTCGAGGACTTCAACCGCCGGGTGCTCGAGGCGCGCCGCCAGTTGCTCGGCGGCCCTCCGGTGGTCACCCCGACGGTGGATGTGGATGCCGAGGTGGCGGCGTGGATCGAGCGACGGCGGGTGCGCGAGGAGGCGGCGGCGATCACCGCGCCGACGCGCCGACGGCGCCGGTGGCTCGGCCGACGGAGCTGAGAACCGGCCTCCAGGACGAGGCGGACGGGGCCGCGTCAGAGCGCGGCCAGAGCCTCGGCGCGCTGCACCAGCGCCCGCGCTCGAGCGAGGGTCGGCGCGTAGGACCCGTCGACCGGGCCGTCCGGCGTCGACGACAGCAGGGACCGCGCCGCCTCCACGTCGACCGGCGACGGCGTGAAACCTGCGTGGGCGCCGGGGACGGCGGCATCCTGGAGCGCGAGAGTCCCCGTGAATCCCATCGCGACGGCGTGCACCGCGGCGTCGCGAGCCTGATCGACCGGACCGCAGGGGCCGTCGATGGGACCGGCGATGCCCGCGGCCGCCGAGGCCACCACGAGCTGCGCGCGCGGCCACGACAGGGCGATGCGGTCGGCCGCCATGCCCGTGTCGCGACGGAAGTCGCCGGTGCCGAAGGCCAGGCGACGCGTCGCCGGGTGGGCGGCGATCGCCGGGGCAGCCAGGAGCGCCGCGGCCGACTCGACCATGGCGACGATCGGCGTTCCCGGGGGGAGGGATGCCGCGACGTGAGCGACGTCGGCGGGCCCGGCGCACATGGCCAGGACGACGCAGGCGAGGCGGTCGTCGAGCTCGCGTCCGAGGGCGAGGTCGGCCTCTCCGTCGCGGGTCCCCGCCGCGCTGATGCGCAGCCACACCGGCGCCTCGTCGGCGGCCGCGCGGGCCCGGTCACGCCCCTCGGCCTTGCGGCCGGCGGGCAGGCCGTCCTCGAGATCGAGCACGAGGACGTCCGCCGCGGTCTCGAGCCCGCCCGCGAGAGGCGAGCGGAGCATCCAGGTGCGCGCGAGGTCGACGCGCGCGGGGGCGGGGGCGGCCGAAGCCGCCCCCGCCGGGGTGTGCGCGATGGTCACGAACGGCTCCGAGCCGCCGCCTCCGCCTCCGCCTTGGCACGGAAGGCGTCGAGCGTGTTCGTGTCGACGGTGGTGGGGCCGGCCCCGACCTCTGCCGAGGCGAGCTCCTTGGCATCCGCAGCCTTGCTGACCGAACCGTGATCGTCGCCGGTCAGCAGGTTCTCGTCGAACGGGATGTTGCCGGCGAGCACCTCGCGGACGCGCTGTCCGTCGTACTCCTTGGTCCACGCGCCGATCAGCATGGTCGCCACCGCGTTGCCGGTGAAGTTGGTGACGGCGCGGGCCTCGGACATGAAGCGGTCGATGCCGACGATCACGCCGACGCCGTTGACGAGGTCGGGGCGGTAGGCCGAGAGGCCACCGGCGAGCGTCGCCAGACCCGCACCGGTCACGCCGGCCGCGCCCTTGGAGGCGATGATCATGAAGATCATGAGGCCGATCTGCTCCGGGATCGACATCGGCGAGCCCATGGCCGAGGCGATGAACAGCGACGCCATGGTCAGGTAGATCGCGGTGCCGTCGAGGTTGAAGGAGTAACCGGTCGGAACCGTGATGCCGACGACCGGCTTGGACACGCCCAGGTGCTCCATCTTGGCGATCAGGCGGGGCAGGGCGGCCTCGGACGAGGAGGTGCCGACGATGAGCAGGTACTCGCGGCCCAGGTACTTCATCAGCGTGAAGATGTTGACGCGGGTGACGGCGTACAGGAGCGTGCCGAGGACGCCGACGATGAACACGAAGCACGTGAGGTAGAACGCGCCCATCAGGATGCCGAGGCTGATGACGGCCGCGAAACCGGTCTTGCCGACGACGGCGGCGATCGCGCCGAAGGCACCGATCGGGGCGAGCCACAGGATCATGCCGAGGATGCGGAAGACCAGAACCTGGAAGTTGCGGATCGCGTCGACCATCTGCGCACCGCGCTCGCCCATGCGCTGCAGGGCGAAGCCGACGAGCAGGGCGATGAAGAGCACCTGGAGGATGCTGCCGCCGGTGAAGGCGGAGAAGAACGTCGTCGGGATGATGCCGAGGATGAACTCCTGGGTGGTGGTGGGCTCGGCCGACGACTCGTAGGTCGCGCCGGCGATGTTGAGGCCCTCACCGGGGTGGATGATGTTGCCGACGATGAGGCCGATGATCAGCGCGAACGACGACATGACCAGGAAGTAGACCATCGCCAGGCCGCCGATCTTGCCGACCGTGGACGCCTTGGCGATCGAGCCGATGCCGACGACGATCGTGCAGAAGATCACCGGGGCGATCATCATCTTGATCAGGCTGACGAAGCCCTTGCCGATCGGCTCGAGCGTGGTCGCGAACGCGGGAGCGACGAGACCGACGACGATACCGCCGACGACGGCGATGATGACCGAGATGTACAGCCAGTGGTTGCGATCGATCTTCTTACGCGGACGACCGTCGCGCGTGGTGCGGAGTGACAGAGCCATCAGGGGATCCCCTTTTCTAACGCCTTCGTTGAGTCCGGCGGGGGCGCCGGTCGATGTGACGACTTTGATCGAGGCGGGACGAGGGGACCACTTGTGGTCGTATTGTTCACGGCATGAGCGAGAAAGGACGAGGGATGCGATTGAGCGTGGGCGGCCGCCTGGCTCTCGTGTCGCTCGGGGTCGTCGTGCTGGTCGCCGGCGTGCTCGCCGCCCTGCTCTCGGTGCAGCTGAGCGACTCGGGGCAGCGCGAGGCCGCGCAGGTGACCCGCTCGGTGGCCGAGACCCTCGCCCACGAACCCGAGGTGGCCGCCTTCGTCGCCGCTCGCGACTCCGACGCCCTGCAGCCGATGGTGGAGCAGATCCTGCCCGACGCGGCGCTTTCCTTCGTCACGATCATGACGCCCGACGGCATCCGGCTCACCCACCGCAACCGCTCCGAGATCGGCCTGCCGTACCAGGGGTCTCGAGACGAGGCCCTGGCGGGAGAGAGCTACACCGAGGTGTACGAGGGCACGCTCGGGCCGTCCGTGCGCACGATCGTGCCCATCCGCGACGGGGGCGACGAGAACGGCCCCATCGTGGGACTCGTCGCCGTCGGCGTGACGCTCGGCGCCGTGCAGCAGGACCTCGCCGCCCGCGTGCCGCTGATCGTCGCGGCATCCGCCGCCATCGTCGGCTTCGGCGTGCTGGGGGCCCTCTACGTCCGGCGCAGCGCGCGGCGGGTGACCGGTTCGTACACGCCGAGCGAGCTGTCGCGACTGGTGGAGAGCTACGAGACGGTGCTGCACTCGCTGCGCGAAGGGCTCGTCGTGACCGACCGTGACGGGCAGATCGTGCTCTACAACGACGAGGCCGCCGACCTCCTGGGGCTCCCGCCCGCGACCAGCGGACAGACCTCGCTCGACCCCCGCGACACCGACATGGACGCCACGCTGGCCGAGGCGATCGCCACGGGGAGACGCATGGTCGAGGAGACGGTCGTCAACGGCGAGCGCGTGCTGCTGGTCAACCAGGAGGAGTCGCGCGATCTCGCCGGGCGCCGCGCCCCCGAACGCGGTCGCGTCATGACGTTGCGCGACCGGTCCGAGCTGCAGGCGCTGCTGGGCGAGCTGGAGGGCGTGCGCACCCTCAGCGACACCCTGCGGTCGCAGACGCACGAGCACGGCAATCGCCTGCACGCGCTGCTGGCGCTGCTGGAGCTCGGGCGCATCGACGACGCACGGCGGTTGATCGTGGCATCCACGGGGGAACGCCAGGAACTCGCCGACCGCCTCGTCTCGGACGAGGACGACGCCGTCGTCGTGGCGCTGCTGCTCGGCAAGCTCGACGAGGCCGCCGAACGGGGCGTGCGCCTCGACCTCGACATCGTCGAACCCGCCCCGGCCGTTCCGTTGACCGCTCCCGAGGCGGTGACCGTGGTCGGCAATCTCGTCGACAACGCCCTAGATGCCGCGTCCGCGGGCGCCGAGCCCCGCTGGGTGCGCGTGAGCCTCCGTGAATCCGGGGGCGACGCCGTGCTCGAGGTCGCCGACAGCGGAGCCGGCTTCGACCCCGCACTGGGCGACCCCTTCGTCTACGGCGCGTCGACGAAGACGGCGCACGTTCCCGGGGGACGCGGCGTGGGCCTCGCTCTCGTGCGGGACATCGTCGCCGCCCGCGGTGGGACCCTGCAGCTGACCGCCGCCCCGACGGCCGTGCGCGTGTTCCTGCCGGTCGTCGCGGAAGCGGTGACCCCGTGATCCGCGTGCTCGTCGTCGACGACGACGCCCTCGCCCTCGAGCTGCACAGCGCCTACGTCGAGCGGGTGCCCGGATTCGAGGTCGCCGGGCAGGCATCGGGGGCGCGCGCGGCGATCACCGCCGTCGCCGACCCCGAGCGCCGGATCGATCTGGTGCTGCTCGACATGACCATGCCCGACGGCAACGGCCTCGACGTCGCGCGGCGGCTGCGGGCGATGGGATCCGGCGTCGACATCATCGCCGTGACCGCGGTCCGGGATGCCGCGACCGTCCGCGCCGCGGTGTCGATCGGCGTCGTGCAGTACCTCATCAAGCCGTTCGCGTTCACCGCTTTCCGCGAACGGCTCGACGCCTACCGCACCTACGTCGAGGGGCTCGACCGCGCTGCCGGGGAGGCGACGCAGTCCGAGGTGGACGCGCTGTTCGGGTCGCTGCGCACCGTGGCGGCCCCCGTCCTGCCGAAGGGGCTGAGCGAGGAGACGCTGCAGGCCGTCGCGGAACGTGTTCGCACGGCGGAGGGGGCGGTGTCGTCGACCGAGGTGGGCGAGCACGAGGGGATGTCGCGGGTCACCGCGCGGCGATATCTCGAGCACCTCGCCGACGTCGGGCGGGTGCGCCGTGTCCCCCGCTACGGCGGCCAGGGCCGCCCCGAGATCACCTACGCCTGGGTGCGGGGGTAGGGCGTCGACGACGTCCGCGAGGTCCCTGAGCCTGTCGAAGGGACCGGAGATTTCGACAAGCTCAGCCTCCTGCGCCCCCGAAAACCCGGAGCGAACGCGACCACCCACGCCTCGCGAGGTCCCTGAGCCTGTCGAAGGGACCGGAACCCGCGACCACGCCTCGCGAGGTCCCTGAGCCTGTCGAAGGGACCGGAGACTTCGACAAGCTCAGCCTCCTGCGCCCCCGAAAACCCGGAGCGAACGCGACCACCCACGCCTCGCGAGGTCCCTGAGCCTGTCGAAGGGACCGGGACCCGGGCGACGTTTCCCACAGGGTTCGCCGCGCAGGATCGTCGCGCTGGCAGGATCGGCGGATGCCCTGGACCTACATCCTCGAATGCCGCGGCGGGTCCCTCTATGTCGGCAGCACCGGCCGAGAACTCGAGAGCCGCGTGTGGGAGCACAACAACGACGACGAGATGGCGGCATCCTTCACCCGCAGACGGAGGCCCGTGCGGCTCGTATACGCAGAGTGGTTCGACGCGGTCGAGCTGGCCTTCCTCCGGGAGAAGCAGCTCCAGGGCTGGCGACGCGAGAAGAAGCTCGCGCTCATCGCCTCCCGCGGAGCAGACCTCCCGAGGCTTGCGCAATCTGGTCCAGGATCGGTGACTTCGACAGGCTCAGCCACCTCCGCCGAAGCACCGATAGGCACGGGATCCGGAAACGACCGGTGA
Organism: Microbacterium sp. PRF11; assembly: GCF_031844085.1. Taxonomy (NCBI): domain Bacteria; kingdom Bacillati; phylum Actinomycetota; class Actinomycetes; order Micrococcales; family Microbacteriaceae; genus Microbacterium; species Microbacterium sp. PRF11. The sequence goes on along the minus strand of NZ_JAUZUP010000003.1, from coordinate 90,656 downwards.
CTTCGACAGGCTCAGCCACCTCCGCCGTGCAGAGGTCCGATGGCTCAGAGGGAGAAAGCGGCGCGGACGCCCTCGTTGACGACCTCGCCGGCGCGGACGTTCAAGCCCTTCGCGAGGGCGGGGTCGGCGGATGCCGCGGCCTCCCAGCCCTGATCGGCGATGCGCAGGATGTACGGCAGGGTGGCGTTCGACAATGCGCGCGTCGAGGTGTGGGGCACGGCGCCGGGCATGTTCGCGACGCAGTAGTACAGCGCCTCGTGCACGCGGAACGTGGGCGCGTCGTGGGTGGTCGGGCGCGAGCCCTCGAAGCAGCCGCCCTGGTCGATGGCGATGTCGACGAGCACGGCGCCCGGCTTCATCGCGGCGACCATCTCGTCGGTGACGAGCTTGGGCGCGGCGGCACCGGGAATGAGCACCGAGCCGATCACGAGGTCGGCGTCGGCGAGCTGCTCCGCGATCTCGAGGCGGGTCGAGGCGCGGGTCTCGATCGCGCCGCCGAAACGCTCCTCGAGCTGACGGAGCTTGGGCAACGAGATGTCGACGACGGTCACACGGGCGCCGAGACCGAGGGCGTTCGCCGCGGCGTGCTCGCCCGCGACACCGCCGCCGATCACGACGACCTTCGCGCGCGGCGTACCCGGCACACCGCCGGGGAGCAGCCCGCGACCGCCCGAGGCGCGCAGCAGGTGGTGCGCGCCCTCGATGATCGACAGGCGTCCGGCGACCTCGCTCATCGGCGCGAGCAGCGGCAGCGCGCGATCGGCGGTCTGCACGGTCTCGTACGCGACCGCGGTGGTCCCCGCGGCCACGAGCGCGTCGGTCAGCGGCCGGTCGGCGGCGAGGTGCAGGTAGGTGAAGAGGGTCAGATCGTCGCGGAGGAAGGCGTATTCAGGCGCGATCGGCTCCTTGACCTTGACCAGCAGCTCGGCCCGCGCCCACGTCTCTTCCGCGGTGGCGACGACCTCGGCCCCGGCCGCGCGGTACTGCTCGTCCGAGAAGCCGCTCCCCTCGCCTGCCCCGGCCTGGACGACCACCTCGTGACCGCGGTGCACGAGGGCGTCGACACCCGCGGGGGTCATCGCGACGCGGTTCTCGTTGTTCTTGATCTCGGTCGGCACACTGACGCGCATGGGTTCCTCCTCGAGCGGATGAGCGTTGCGGAGAGAATCGCAGAAATGTTTGTTTCGGTGGCGTAACCCCGATGATCCTTCGGGTCTGATGGCATGCAGGGCGATATCATCGGATGCCGGGGGCTTTCCCGATCCCCGGACGCGAAGGATCTGCGATGGCCGACGACGACCTCCACCCGCTCGACGCGCGGATCATCGAGCTGCTCTCAGCCGACGCCCGGATGACGAACGCCGCCCTCGCCGAGGCGCTCGGGGTCGCGGCATCCACCGCCCACACCCGTCTGCGCGCGCTCGTCGACCGCGGGCTCATCACCGGCTTCCACGCCGCCGTCGACCAGAGCAAGCTCGGGCGGGGGCTGCAGGCGATCGTGGGGGTGACGCTGCGCCCGGGGCAGCGACAGGAGAGCATCCGCGCCTTCGCCCACGAGATCCGTCGTCACCCCGACGTGATCCAGCTGTTCTTCCTCGGCGGGGCCGACGACTTCCTCGTGCACATCGCGGTCGACGATTCGTCGGCGGTCCGCCGGTTCGTCGTCGACCACCTCTCGGCGCGGCACAGCGTGGCATCCACGCGCACGAGCATCATCTTCGAGTACCACCGCAACGCCCTGGCGGCGGACTTCGACTGATCGCGACACCCCGCGTGAGTCGCCAGGAATTGTCGCTTCGCGGCACGCGGAGGCGACAATTCCTGGCGACTCACGCGAGGGATCAGCGGACGGCAGCCGCGATCGCGGCGATGTCGGCCGGGGTCGAACGGCAGCAGCCGCCGACCAGGCGCGCCCCGGCGGCGACCCACGAGGGCACCTCGTCGGCCAACGGGGCGGCACTGCCGTGCCAGGTGCGGGTCGCGGCATCCCACCGCTCCCCCGTGTTCGGATACGCCACGAGCGGCACGTCGGGAGCCTCGGCGAGCGCGGCGGTGACCGTCGCGGGGGCGCAGCAGTTGACGCCGACGGCCAGCACGTTCGGGACGGATGCCGCCGTGCGCAGCGCCTCGGCTCGGGATTCGACCGCTGCGAAACCGGTGCTGTCGGCCGAGACGCTCACGAACGCCGGCAGCCCCAGCTCGGCGAGCTCGAGCGCCAGGGCCTCGACCTCGAGAGGAGAGGGGATTGTCTCGATCGCGAGCACGTCGGCGCCCGCGTCCGCAAGGATGAGCAGGCGCCGCCGGTGCAGCGCGCGCAGCTCGGCAACGCTCAACCCGTAGTCCCCGGTGTACTCGCTGCCGTCGGCGCGAAGCGCCCCGATCGGACCCACGGATGCCGCGACGACGACATCGCCCGCCTCGCGCGCGAGCGACACCGAGCGGCGCAGCAGCGTCTCGACCTCGGCATCCGGGATCGATCCGCCGACGTTCAGCTGGTACGAGGCGGTGATGACCACCTCGGCTCCCGCGGCAACGAACTCGGCGTGGGCGGCGCGGACCTCGTCGGGGTCGTCGCGCAGGACGCGGGCGGACCACAGCGCCGAGGTGACGTCGTTACCGCGGGCCTCGAGCAGGGTGCCGAGCCCGCCGTCGAGAACGACGGGGCGCTGCGCCACCGTCGCGGCGAGGTCGATCACGCCTCGTGCGTCTCGCCCGCGGCGAGCACCCGCAGCGCACTCGCGAGCAGCGCCTGGTCGGCGCGGCTCACGTCGCGAAGCGCCTCGGCCTCGAGGCGTACGAGCTCGGTCATCGCGGCATCCACGCGTTCGATGCCCTCGGGCGTGATCGCGACGAGGATCGCGCGCCCGTCGGACGGATTCGGGCGACGGTGCACGAGCCCGCGCTCGGCGAGCTTGTCGAGGCGATTGGTCATCGCGGCGCTGCCGATCATCGTGGCCGTGATCAGACGCGTCGCGCTCAGCTCGGTGCCCGCGCGGCGGAGCACGGCGAGCACGTCGAACTCCCACACGGCGATTCCGGCGCTCGCGAACGCCTTCGCGCGGAGCTTCGACAGGTGGAACGCCGCACGGCGCAGCCGCGACATCACGTCGAGGGGCGTCAGGTCGACGTCGGGCAGGAGCTGCGACCATGCGTCGATGAGGAGGTCGACCTCGTCGTCTTTGCTGCTCGCGGTAGGCATTCTTCGACGGTACCGGAGCCGCGGGGTGGTGCGGCGCGCGGCGGGGTGTGCGCCGGCCGAACTCCTGAGAAAGCGCGCGGGTCCGGGCGCGGGGCCGCTTTTCGGGGTAGCCGGGACCGGGTGCGTGCGCCGGCCGAACTCCTGAGAAAGCGCGCGCCCCGGGCGCGGTGGCCCCCGACCGGGCCGGGGGGGCGGGCGCCGCGCGCCAGCCGAACTCCGGAAGACCCGGCAGCCCCCGTGCAACCGCAACCGCCGGGGCCCTGGTGAGGGCGGGCCCTCCACGCCCCATCGGCGGGAAGCAGGAGTTGCGCGAGACACAGGTCCGCAGACACCTCAGGAGGTGCGCGAGCCGCGGAGCGCGGGCTCAGGAGTTGCGCGAGACACAGGTCCGCAGACACCTCAGGAGGTGCGCGAGCCGCGGAGCGCAGGCTCAGGAGTTGCGCGAGCGCGGCGGGGCCGTCGTGCCGCGCGCGACGAGGCGCGTGGGGAGCTCGATGTGGGTCTCGGGTAGCGTCTCGCCGGCGAGCAGGGCCAAGACCATGCGCACCGCCTCGGCGCCGAGCCGCTTCATCGGCTGACGCACCGTCGTGAGCGCCGGCTGGGCGCGAGCCGCCTCGGGCACATCGTCGAAACCCACGACGGACAGGTCATCGGGCACCCGCAGCCCTCGCGCGGCGGCGACCTCCACGATCGACAACGCCGACAGGTCGTTCGCGGCGAACACAGCCGTGGGCGGATCGTCGAGCGCGAGCATCGTCTCGGCGGCCTCGCGCGCGACGTCCTGCTCGTAGCGACCCACGCCCACCAGCGCGGGGTCGAAAGGGATGCCGGCGGCCGCCAACCCCGCCCGGTACCCCGACGCGCGGGCCACCGCCGACCGCAGATCCGGCCGACCCGCGATGAAGCCGATGCGGCGGTGTCCGAGCTGCACGAGATAGTGCACGGCCTGCTGGGCGCCGGTGTAGCTGTCGGATTCCACCGTCGGCACGTCTCCCCGCCCGGTGTGCGGGTCGATCGCGACGATCGGCACGTCGCTCGAGACGTTGACCACCGTGGGGGTGACGATGATCGCCGCGTCGATGAGGGTACCGCTCAGGCGGCTCAGCGAACGCCGCTCCCAGCCCTCGCCGTCGCGGCGTGCGCCGGTGTAGGCGAGCAGGTCGTAGCCGGTGTCCGACAACGCTCCACCCACGCCCTTGAGGATCTCCGCCGAGAACGGCTCGATGTCGGCGACGAGCACGCCGATCACGCCCGTGCGCCGCGAGCGCATGCTGCTGGCGACCAGGCTCGACTCGTAGCCGAGCGTCTTCACGGCGTCGAGGACCCGCCCCACCGTCTCGGGGGAAACCCCGTAGCGGCCGTTCACGGCCTTCGACACCGTGGCTACCGACACACCGGCCGCCGCGGCGACGTCGTGGATGGTCGTTCGCCTGGTCATGGCATCCGACCCTAGCGTGGAAATCATTTTCGAAAACGTTTGACGACGACGCAGAGCCCGCGCGACACTGCTCACACCTCGGCGGGCAGCAGACCCCGAGAAGCGCACGAACGGCGAAGCAGCCGCACACCGACGCGTCCCACGGCGCACCTCGACGAAGAGAAACGGGAATCACATGAACACGCGCAAGATCCTCGCCGCCGCGGCCCTCGCCGCCGCCGGCACCCTCGCCCTCGGCGGCTGCGCCGGAGGCGGCGGAGGGCAGAACGCCGACGGCTCCGTCACCCTGACGCTGTGGCACAACTCCACCACCGGCGACGGCAAGCAGTACTGGGAGGACACCGCCGCGGCCTTCGAAGCGGCCAACCCCGGCGTCACCATCGAGATCCAGTCCCTCCAGAACGAGGAGATGGACGGCAAGCTGCAGACCGCCCTCAACGCCGGCGACGCCCCCGACCTGTTCATGGCGCGCGGCGGCGGCAAGCTCGCCGACATCGTCAAGGCCGGGCAGGCGATGGACCTCACCGACAAGATCGACGCGGATGCCAAGACCGCCCTCGGCACCTCGCTCGGCGCCTTCGAGGTGGACGGCAAGAACTACGGCATGCCCGTCGCCGTGCTCCCCTCCGGCATCTTCACCTCGCAGGACCTGCTGACCGCCGCCGGCGTCACGGCCGCGCCCGCCACGATCAGCGACCTGGAGGCCGCGAACACGAAGATCCGCGCGACCGGCGTCGCCCCCATCGCCGTCGGCGCCAAGGACGCGTGGCCCGCCGCGCACTGGTACTACAACTTCGCGCTGCGCGCCTGCTCCAAGGACGTCCTGGATGCCGCGGCCGAGAGCCGCAGCTTCGACGACCCGTGCTGGCTCGAGGCGGGCGAGAACCTGCAGTCGTTCCTGCAGACGCAGCCGTTCAACGAGGGCTTCCTCACCACCGCCGCTCAGCAGGGTGCCGGATCGTCGGCGGGTCTGCTCGCCAACCACCAGGCCGCCATGGAACTCATGGGCGCGTGGAACCCCGGCGTGATCGCCTCTCTCACGCCCGACGAGCAGCCGCTCGCGGACCTCGGCTGGTTCCCGTTCCCTGAGGTCCCCGGCGGTGACGGTGAAGAGGGCGCCATCATGGGCGGCGTCGATGGGTACTCGTGCTGGGTGAACGCCCCCGCGCAGTGCACCGACTTCCTGAACTTCCTGGTGAACCAGGAGAACCAGGAGCGCTACGCCGACGCCTTCCAGACGATCCCCGCCTCCAGCGAGGCGACGGGCGCCGTCACCACGCCCGCCCTGCAGTCGGCGCTCGAGGCCTACACCGCCGCCCCGTACGTCTCGGTGTGGCTCGACACCCTCTACGGCCAGAACATCGGCAACGCGTTGAACGTCGCCGTCGTCGACCTGTTCGCCGGCAAGGGCAGCCCGCAGGGCATCGTCGACGCCGTCAATGCGGCCGCCGCGCGCTCCTGAGGACACCGCACATGACCAGCCAACTCGCCGCCCAGGCGACGGAGGCCGGGGCTCGCCGCCCGGTCGAGGAGGGCGCCACCCGCGCCCCCTCGGCCGGGCGGCCGCCCGTGCGGCGCCGTCGGGAGAACTGGCGGATCCGCGGCGAGCTCGCGATCCTGCTGGGCCCCGCGCTCGTGGTGTTCGTCTCGTTCGTCATCCTGCCGGTGGCCCTCGCCGCCTACTACGGCTTCTACAGCTGGTCGGGCTTCGGCACCCCCGCCGAGGTCGTCGGCATCCGGAACTACGTCACGATCCTCACCGACCCCGCCTTCCACGAGGCGCTCGGACACAACGCGTTCATCGTCATCGGATCCCTCGTGCTGCAGGGCCCGCTCGCGCTCGGACTCGCCCTGCTGCTGAACCGCAAGATGCGGGCGCAGTCCCTCATCCGCGTGCTCATCTTCGTGCCCTACGTCATCTCGGAGGTCGTCGTGGGCCTCGGCTGGGGCCTCATGCTGCAGTCGGGCGGCGCGCTGAACGGGGCGCTCGAGAAGATCGGGCTCGGTGCCCTCCGCGCCGACTGGATCTCCGACCCGGCGCTGGCAATCTGGACGCTGCTCATCATCATCACGTGGAAGTACATCGGCTTCGCCGTGATCCTCTTCCTCGCCGGACTCCAGGGCATCCCGGAAGAGCTCAGCGAGGCCGCCGCGATCGACGGCGCGTCCTACTGGCAGATCCAGCGGCACATCGTGCTGCCGCTGATGGGCCCGACCATCCGCATCTGGGCGTTCCTGTCGATCATCGGCTCGCTCCAGCTGTTCGACCTCGTCTGGATCATCTGGGGCCAGTACGTGGCCTCCACCGCGGGCACCTCCACCATGGCCACCTACATGGTCGCCAACGGCCGCAACGCCGGCAGCTTCGGCTACGGCTCGGCGGTGGCCGTGGTGATGTTCCTCATCTCGCTCGCCGTCGCGCTCGTCTACCAACGGTTCGTGCTGCGCCGCGACACCGCCGGCGCCGTCACGGGAGGCTCGAAATGACCGCCACCGCCACGCTCGTGACCCCGCGGACTCCCCGTCGGCGTCCCGCCGGATCGACCCGCGGGTCTTCGGTGCTCGTCGGCTTCGTCGCGCTGCTGCTCATCGGCATGATGCTCGCGCCGGTCGTGTACATCATCCTCGGCGGCTTCCGCTCGAACGCCGAGATCACGGTCGACCCGGCTGGATTCCCGACCGTCTGGAACTGGCAGAACTACTCCGACGTGCTCGGCAGCAGCGTGTTCTGGGGCCAGGTCGCCAACTCCGCGATCGCCGCGATCGCGACGACCGTCTTCGTCGTGGCGCTCGGTCTCATGGCCGCCTACGCCCTCTCGCGCTACCGCTTCCGCGGCCGCGGCGCCGTGTACGCGCTGTTCACGGCCGGGCTCATGTTCCCGATGACCGTCGCGATCACCCCGTTGTACATCCTCGTGCGCAGCCTCGGCCTCATGAACTCGCTCGCCGGTGTGATCGTGCCGCAGATCGCGTTCGCGCTCCCGTTGACGATCATCATCCTGTCGCCGTTCCTCGCCGCCATCCCGAAGGAGCTGCAGGAAGCGGCATCCATCGACGGCCTCGGCCGGCTCGGGTTCTTCTGGCGCATGGTGCTGCCGCTCGCCGTCCCCGCGGTCGTGACCGTCGGCATCCTGGCCTTCGTCAACAGCTGGAACTCGTACATGCTCCCGCTGTTCATCCTCAACAACGAGGCCGCCTACACGCTGCCGCTGGGCACCCAGGCGTTCGCCTCGCAGTACTCCGTCGACACGGCGCGCGTGCTGGCATTCACCTCTCTGTCGATGATCCCCGCCCTGCTGTTCTTCAGCGTGTTCGAGCGGCGGATCGTCGGCGGCCTGACCGGCGCCGTGAAGGGCTGATCCACCATGACCATCCACAACACCGACGTCGGTGCTGCCCTGACGCCCGGCTTCTCGCCCCGCGTCCAGGCGCTCGTCGCCGAGATGACCCTCGACGAGAAGCTCGCGCAGCTCGTCGGCTACTGGGTCGACCAGGGCGACGAGGTCGTCGCTCCCCTCTCGGGCGAGAAGGTCACCTCGACCGCCTACACGGATGCCACCGTCCACGGCCTCGGCCACCTCACGCGCGTGTACGGCACCCGGCCGGTCGACCCGATCGAGCGCGCCGAGTGGCTGTGGGGCGAGCAACGACGTCTGCAGAACGAGACGCGCCTGGGCATCCCCGCCCTCGTGCACGAGGAGTGCCTGACGGGGTTCGCGGCCTGGCAGGCGGCGACCTTCCCGACGCCGCTCGCCTGGGGCGCCTCCTTCGATCCGGATGCCGTGGAGCTCATGGCATCCGCCATCGGCCGCTCCATGCGCGACCTCGGTGTACACCAGGGGCTCGCGCCGGTGCTCGACGTCGTGCGCGACGCCCGTTGGGGGCGCGTCGACGAGTGCATCGCCGAAGACCCCTACGTCGTCGGGACCATCGGCACGGCCTACGTCCGCGGACTGCAGGACGCCGGCGTGCACGCCACCCTCAAGCACTTCGTGGGGTACTCCGCCTCGCGCGCCGGGCGCAACCACGCCCCTGTGTCGGCCGGTCGGCGCGAGCTGCAGGACGTGTTCCTGCCCCCGTTCGAGATGGCCGTGCGCGACGGCGGGGTGCGGAGCGTCATGAACTCGTACACCGAGATCGACGGCGTGCCGGTGGCCTCGAACTCCGAGCTGCTGACCGACCTGCTGCGTCGACGCTGGGGCTTCGACGGCACGGTCGTCTCCGACTACTTCGCCGTCGAGTTCCTCCGCTCGATGCACGGAATCGCCGCCGACCGCGGCGAGGCCGCGCAGCTCGCCCTCGAGGCCGGGATCGACGTGGAGCTGCCCGGGCCCGACGCGTATCCGCACCTGGCCGAGCGGGTGGCATCCGGTGCCCTCCCCGAAGCCGTCGTCGACCGTGCCGTCGCGCGGGTGCTCGCGGAGAAGGAGGATCTCGGGCTCCTGGATGCCGACTTCTCCGACGCCCCGACCGCGGTCGACCTCGACGACACGGAGCACCGGGCGCTCGCCCGCCGTCTCGCTCTCGAGAGCGCGGTGCTGCTGCGCAACGACGGGGTGCTGCCGCTGCGCGCGCCGGGACGCATCGCGGTGGTCGGTCCGAACGCCGACAGCGGCGAGGCGCTGATGGGCTGCTACTCCTTCGCGAACCACGTGCTCGCGCACCACCCCGGCGTTCCCCTCGGGTTCTCGCTGCCGACGGTGCGGGAGGCACTGACGGAACGCTTCGGCGAGGTCGCGTACGCGCGCGGCTGTGCGGTCGAAGGCCACGACACCTCCGGCTTCGCGGACGCCGTCGCCGCCGCCCAGGATGCCGACGTCGCGATCGTCGTCGTCGGCGACCGCGCCGGGCTCTTCGGTCGCGGCACCGTCGGCGAGGGCAACGACGCCGACTCCCTCGATCTGCCGGGCGTGCAGCGCCAGCTCGTCGAGGCGGTCGTGGCGACGGGGACCCCCGTCGTGCTCGTGCTGCTGTCCGGGCGCCCCTACGCCCTCGACTGGGCGCTCGACACCGCGGGCGGTCCCGCCGCGGTGCTGCAGGCCTTCTTCCCGGGCGAAGAGGGCGCGCCCGCGCTGGCCGCTCTCCTGGCAGGGGATGCCACGCCCTCGGGGCGCCTCCCCGTCTCGCTCCCCCGCTCCGCCGGCGCGCAACCGTACTCGTACCTGCACCCGATCCTCGGCGGGCCGTCGGGCGTGACGAGCACCGACCCGACGCCCGTGCGGCCGTTCGGGTTCGGGCTGTCGTACACGACGTTCGAACGCGGGGACCTGCGGGTGGACGGGGTCGCGGCGCCCGGAGCGGCACCCGTCGAGGGCGTCGGCCTGAGCGCCGAGCGGGGCGCCGGCGGGCCGGCATCCGGAGCTTCTGCCGAGGTGCGTGCCGGCGACGCGTTCACCGTATCGGCGCGCGTGACGAACACCGGAGACCGGCACGGGGCGGACGTCGTGCAGGTGTACGCGCACCGCGCGGTGGCCAGCGTGACCCGCCCGGTTGCGCAGCTCGTGGCGTACGCGCGGGTCGAGCTCGCGCCCGGCGAGAGCGCCGAGGTGCGATTCACCGTGCCGGCCTCGCGCCTGGCCTACAGCGATCGGGCGATGCGGCGGGTCGTCGAGCCGGGCGAGGTCGAGCTGCGCCTCGGGCCCTCGTGCGCCGAGATCGACGAGGCGGTGGCGCTGCGGATCGTCGGGCCGACGTACGAGCTGGGGGTCGAGGACGCGCGGATCGTCGAGGTCGAGGTGCGGCGGGGCTGACGCCCACCCCTGTCGAGTGTCCAGGACACGCCGCCTCCCGGGGGGCGTGCGGCGTGTCGTGGACACTCGGGCGGGGAACCGCGCGGCGCGTTCGGCAGGTCCGGGGCATTCGGGCGGGGCCGAGGGGCGCCCGGTGAACGCCGGCCGCAACCCGCGTTAGCGTGGACCCACGCCATCGACGCCGCGGAAGGACCCGATGACCCTGCACGACGAGACCGCTCCCCCGGCCACCGACGCGCGCTCGGCCGCCGCCGCCGAGGCGTCGCGGCCCGCCATCGGCGACGTCGTCGGCAACGCGGCATCCCGGATCCACCCCGACCACGACGACGCCCGCGCCGACCCGTGGTCGATCGATCTCGAGCGCATCCAGTTCTCGCCGTACTTCTCGCGGCTGTCGGCCGTGACGCAGGTGGTGTCGCCGTCGATCGGCGGGGCGCCGGTGCACAACCGCCTCACCCACACGCTCAAGGTCAGCGCTATCGCCCGGGTCGTCGCCCTGCAGCTCAACACCCGCTCGCGCCAGGCCGGAGAGGGCGACGTGTGCAACGCCACGGTCGTCGAGGCCGCGGCCTACGCCCACGACCTCGGCCACCCGCCCTTCGGACACCTCGGCGAAGCCACCCTCGACCGCCTCGCGCGCACCGAGCTGGGCCTGCCCGACGGCTTCGAGGGCAACGCGCAGACCTACCGCATCCTCACGGCCCTCGACGTGATCGAGAACGCCCCCCGCGGACTCAACCTCACCGCCGCGGTGCGCGCGGCCTCGGCGAAGTACCCGTGGGCTCCGTCGGTCGAGGCGGCCGACGTGGAGCGGACCGGCCCGCCGCGCGGCATCCGTCGCTCCCCCGACGGCGCCTACCGCGTGCACAAGTACTCGGCGTACGACATCGATCTCGACGATCTGACCCAGGCCCGGACGGGGGTGGATGCCGAGCCCCTGCGCCAGAGCATCGAGGGCGCTGTGATGGATCTGGCCGACGACATCGCCTACTCGGTGCACGACGTCGACGACTTCTACCGCGCGGGGATCCTCGACCACGCGCCGATCGCGGCGGAGTTCCGCGGCTGGCTCGACGACGTGCTCGAGTGGCGCGAGCGCGACGACGCCGAGGTGCGCGCCGAACTGCAGCCCGGAGCGGGACTCGAGCGCCTGCGCCGCAAGATGCGCCGCGACGACCCGTGGATCGCCGACGACGAAGCCTTCCTCGCCGCCGTCAGCGACGTGGATGCCGAGATGGTCACCGATCTGCTCGCGCGCCCGTTCGACGGGTCGCTGACCGCCGAGCGCCGGCTCGCAGCCTTCACCGATCGCTGGATCCGCCGGTTTCAGGAGTCGGCGCAGCTGCGCCCCCTGGACACGCCCCGCGCCGGTCCCGTCGTGCTCTCGCCGTGGGCCTGGCACCACGTCGAGGTGCTGAAGTTCGTGCACAAGCGCTTCGTGCTGAGCCGCCCCGACCTGGCGATCCAGCAGCGCGGCATGAGCCGGATCCTCGCGCGCTCGGTGCGCGCACTCGGCGAGTGGCTCGACGACGACCTCGACCGCGCCCGCACGCCCCGCCGCTTGCGCGAGCTCATCGCGCTGGCGCGGGAGCAGTACGCGACCCTCCCCGCCGAGCGTCGCCCCTCGGATGCCGAGGTCGAGACGCTCGCGCGCTCCCGCGGAATCGTCGACTACGTGGCATCCCTCACCGATTCGCAGGCGTTCGCGCTGTCGGAGGCGATCTCTGGTCGCGCCGACCGCCTGTGGGCGCTGGGGCAGCGCCTGTAGTCCTGCCCGGGCGCGTTCTGCCGTTCGGGGTGGGCGCTGCCGTTGACTCATCACCCTGGGAACCGCGCATTCTGGGACACACCCCTGCCGGAAGTGGGACATGGACACAGCACCGGATGCCACGGCATCCATGTCCCAGAAGGTGCGGGCTGAGCACCCCTCATGCAGCACAACTTGGGACACGCCCCCGTCGAAAGTGGGACAAGGACACAGCACCGGATGCCGCGCCATCCATGTCCCAAAAGGTGCGGGCTGAGCACCCGCGAACCGCACAATCTGGGACACGCACCCACCGAAAGCGGGACGGGGACACAACACCGGATGCCGCGGCATTCGTGTCCCGAAAAGTGCGGGCTGAGCACCCGCGAACCGCACAATCTGGGACACGCCCCGCGGAAGGCGGGACACAGGCCCCGCCGCCCGAGACCCCGGCGGGAACGAAGAGTGCCCCGACCCGAAACAGCCCACCGCTGCCGGGGTCGGGGCACGATCCGAGCGCCGGAGATCCGGCGGCCCGGCGCGCGTCCCGAGCGAACAGGACACGCGAGTGCCGCGTCACCCCGGGGCAGTGCGGCGCCCGGGGTGACGGGTCTTACAGGCCCTGGGCCAGGCGGTAGTACGCCTGGTTCCAGCGCAATTCGCTCTGGAAACCGCGGACCGTGGTGTCGTCGTCGATGACGACGAGCTCGGTCTTGGCGATCTCCGCGAAGTCGCGGAACACCTCGATGCCCACGGCCGTCGTCATGACGGTGTGGTGGGCGGCACCCGCGGCGAGCCAGCAGCCGGCCGAGGTCGCGAAGTCGGGGGCGGGCTTCCACACGGCGCGGCCCACGGGGAGCTTCGGCAGATCGGGGGCGTCGACGTTCTCGACGACGTTGGCCACCAGGCGGAAGCGGTCGCGCATGTCACTCATCGCGACGACGAGGGCGGGACCGGCGTCGGCGGTGAAGACCAGGCGCACCGGGTCGTCCTTGCCGCCGATGCCCAGCTCGTGGATCTCGAGGCGCGGCTTCTTCGTCGTGAGCGAGGGCGAGACCTCGAGCATGTGGGCGCCGAGGATCCGCTCCGAGCCGGGGACGAGGTCGTAGGTGTAGTCCTCCATGAGCGAGGCGCCGCCGGGCAGGCCCGCGCCCATGACGTTCGCGACGCGCACGAGGATCGCCGTCTTCCAGTCGCCCTCGGCGCCGAAGCCGTAGCCCTCGGCCATGAGGCGCTGCACCGCGAGACCGGGCAGCTGCTTGAGCGCGCCGAGGTCTTCGAACGAGGTGGTGAAGGCACCGAAGCCGCCCTCCTCGAGGAAGGAGCGCAAACCCAGCTCGATCGCCGCGCCGTCGCGCAGCGACTGGTGGCGCGCGCCGCCCGGAAGCAGCTCGTCGACGACGTCGTAGCTGTCGACGTACTCCTGCACGAGCGCGTCGACATCGGCATCCGATGCCTGCTCGACGGCCTCGACGAGCTCGTTGACGCCCCACGTGTTGACCTGCACGCCGAAACGCAGCTCGGCCTCGGTCTTGTCGCCCTCGGTGACGGCGACGAAGCGCATGTTGTCACCGAAGCGGGCGAGCTTGAGCGTGCGGGCGGCGGTCCAGCCGGCGGCGGCGCGCTCCCAGTCCTCGATCTGCTGACGCACGGCCGGGTTCGACACGTGGCCGACGACCGTCTTGCGCGAGACGCCGAGACGCGTCTGGATGTACCCGAACTCGCGATCGCCGTGGGCGGCCTGGTTGAGGTTCATGAAGTCGAAGTCGATGTCGTTCCACGGCAGCTCGACGTTGGCCTGCGTGTGCAGGTGCAGCAGCGGCTTCTGCAGGGCGTCGAGCCCTGCGATCCACATCTTCGCGGGGCTGAAGGTGTGCATCCACGCGATCACGCCGATGACGTCGTCGCGGCCGTTGATCTCGAGCGCCATGCGGCGGATGCTGTCGGAGTCCTTCAGCACGGGCTTCCAGACGACCTTCACGGGCAGGCCGTTCAGGCCCTCGACGACGGCCTGCGACTGCTCGGCGACCTGCTTCAGTGTCTCTTCGCCGTAGAGGTTCTGGCTGCCGGTGACGAACCAGACCTCGTAGCCGTCGAGGTCGTTCTTGAGGGGAGTGCGAGTCATGTTCTTTCCTGTCGTTCTCAGAGGGATGCCACGGCGGCGGCCTCGACGGCGAGGCCCGCGCGGTAACGGTCGAGGTAGGTCGAGAACCCGGCGACGTCGGCCGGGTCGGGGTCGGCGGTCACGATCGGCGCATCGGCGAAGATCGCCTCGCGCAGGTACGTGTCGAGGTCACGGCCCTGGCCGTCGGCGACGTACGCTGCGAGCACCGCGATGCCCCACGCGCCGCCCTCGGACGCCGTCTCGGCGACCGCGACGGGCGCGTCGAGCGCCGCCGCGAGGAAGCGCTGGGCGACCCCGGCCGTGCGGAACATGCCGCCGTGCGCGTACATCTTGTCGAGCTGCACGCCCTCGCTGTGGAGCACGTCCATGCCGAGAGCGAGCGTGCCGAAGACGCCGTAGAGCTGCGCGCGCATGAAGTTCGGCAACGTCAGGCGACTGTCCGGCGTGCGCACGACGAGCGGGCGGCCCTCGTCGAGGCCCGCGATGGGCTCCCCGGCGAGGTGGTTGTAGGCGAGCAGCCCTCCGGCGTCGGCTTCCCCCCCGAGCGCGGCGGAGAAGAGCGCCGCGTAGGTGGCATCCGGGGTCACCGGCGATCCGGCGGCGGCGGCGAACGCGGTGAACATGTTCGCCCACGCGGCCAGCTCGCTCGCGCCGTTGTTGCAGTGCACCATCGCGACCGCGTCGCCCGAGGGCGTCGTGACGAGGTCGAGCTCGTGGTGCACCTGGCTGAGCGGACGCTCGAGCACGACCATCGCGAAGATGCTCGTACCGGCGCTGACGTTTCCGGTGCGGGGCGCGACGGCGCAGGTCGCGACCATGCCGGTGCCCGCGTCGCCCTCGGGAGGAGCGAAGGGGATGCCGGGACGCAGTGTTCCACTCGGGTCGAGCAGCTGAGCCCCCTCGGCGGTCAGGTTCCCGGCGGAGGTGCCGGCGACGAGCGACTGCGGGAGGAGGTCCTTCAGCGCGGGGACGCGGCCGGCGGCGAGCGCGTCGTACCGGGCGACGAGTTCGGCGTCGTAGTCGCGGGTGGCGGAGTCGATGGGGAACATGCCCGAGGCGTCCCCCACGCCGAGCACCTTCTCGCCCGTCAGCTTCCAGTGCACGTAGCCCGCGAGGGTGGTGAGGAAGCGGATCTCGGGCACGTGCGGCTCGGCGTCGACGACGGCCTGGTGCAGGTGCGCGATCGACCAGCGCAACGGGATGTTCACGCCCAGCAGCTCGGTGAGCTCGGCCGCGGCGACACCGGTGTTCGTGTTGCGCCACGTGCGGAAGGGGGCGAGCAGCTCACCCTCGGCGTCGAACGCGAGGTAGCCGTGCATCATCGCCGAGACGCCCATCGCGGCGTAGCGCTCGGGGGTGACGCCATGGGTCTTCTCGACATTCGCGACCAGCTCGGCATAGGCGGCCTGCAGGCCCGACCACACGGCATCCAGGGAGTAGGTCCAGAGCTTGTCGGCGTAGACGTTCTCCCACTCGTGGGAGCCGACCGCGAGCACCTCGGCGTCGGGACCGATGAGGCAAGCCTTGATGCGGGTCGAGCCGAGCTCGATGCCGAGGCTCGCGCGGCCTTCGGTGATGTGGGCGTTCATCGGCGGTCGTCCGTGCTCTGTCCGTAGACGTTCTGGTAGCGGTTGTAGAGGGCGTCGATCTTGTCCTGCGGGATCGGGATGAGCGGGCCGGCCTCGCGCGCGATGTGCACGGTGCGGGCCACGTCCTCGAGCATGACGGCGGCCTTCACGGCGTCCTTCGCGCTCGCGCCGATCGTGAAGGGACCGTGGTTCTGCATGATGACGCCGCGCGAGCGGTGGCCGCGCAGGGTCTCGACGATGCCGCGGCCGATCGAGTCGTCGCCGATGATCGCGAAGGGGCCGACCGGGATGGGGCCGCCGAACTCGTCGGCCATCGCGGTGATGACGCAGGGGATCTCTTCTCCCCGGGCAGCCCACGCGACGCCGTAGGTCGAGTGGGTGTGCACGACACCGCCCACCTCGGGCATGTTGCGGTACACGTAGGCGTGGGCCGCGGTGTCGCTCGAGGGGCTCCGCTCGGACCCGGGGGTGCCGGGGATGGCGTTGCCGTCGAGGTCGCAGAGGATCATGTTCTCGGGCGCCAGGTCGTCGTACGAGACGCCGGACGGCTTGATGACGAAGAGATCGGCGCCGGGCACGCGGCCGGAGACGTTGCCGCCGGTCCAGACGATGAGGTTGTAGCGCACGAGCTCGGCGTGCAGCTTCGCGACGTCGGCGCGGACGGCGTCGATCGCCTCCTGCACCTCGGGCGTGAACGTGGCGGCATCGGACACGCGTGTCTCCTTCGACGGTGGTTCGGGTGGTGGGGCGCGGCGCCCTCGGGTCGTAATGTTACCGGTAACATCCCGGTTCCGCGAGGGGCGGTTCGGCGGCGGGTTGGGCGGGCGCGGCCTGGGCGCCGGGGCGGGCGCCGGGCGGCGGGCGCCGGGCTCACACGATCCGCACGAGACGACACGCTCCGGTGCCGCAGCATCGTGTGGCCTCGTGCGGATCGTGTGATCTCGGCATCCAGCGGCGTGCGCGCCGCCGACCCGCGCCGGGCGCTGAGCCGCAGGCGGCACCGACCGGGGCGACCTCAGGCCGGCGCGGCCGTCGATTCGCGGACGACCAGCACCGGCGCCGCGGGCACGTCGGCGGCGTCGCCGAGCACCGCGGCCACTGCGTACTCCGCCTCGCCCTCGACGTCCAGTCGCACCGTCGTGAGCGCGGGCGTGTAGAACGCGGCATCCGGGTTGTCATCGAACCCGGTGACCGACGCGTCGGCGGGCACCTCCACGCCCCGGACGGCGAGGCCGGCGATCAGCCCGAGGGCCATCTGATCGTTGGCGACGGCGACGGCCGTGGCCCCCGCGGCGATGCGCGCGGCGACCGCGTCGGCGACGGCGGATCCCGAGGCGGCGCTCCAGTCCCCCTCGACGCGATCGACGAGGTCGAGTCCTCGACGGGTCACGGCGTCGGCGACGCCGGCGGTGCGGGCGAGGGCCTCGCGCCAGTCGGAGGGCCCCGCGAGCTCGACGATCGAGCGATGTCCGAGGTCCGCGAGATGATCCACGACGAGGGCGGCCGCATCGCGCTGGCGGATCCCGGATTCGCCGTACAACGGCACGATCGGCACGTCGTACCCCTCGAGAGGAGCAGCCCCGTGCGCCGCGACCAGCACGATCCCGTCGACGCCCTGATCGAGCAGGTGCCGCACCGCGGCGTCGATGTCGGCCGGGTCGTCCGAGTCCGTGTAGGCGGTCGAGATCCACCGCCCGCGCGTCCGCGCCGCCCGCTCGAGAGCGGCGATCCCCGCCGAGGGCCCGTGCAGGACGGCATCGGATGCCACGACCCCCACCGTGCGCGTCAGGCTCGTGCCGAGCGCCCGCGCGGCGTTGTTCACGCGGTAGTCGAGGTCGGTGACCGCGGCGAGAACGCGTTCGCGCGTGCTCTCGCGGATGCCGGCGTAGCCGTTCAACACGCGCGAGACGGTCTGCGTGGACACACCTGCGGCGGCCGCGACCTCGCGCACGCCGATGCGTTTGCCCGCCACCTCGCTCATGGTCCCTCACAGTAGCGCCGCGCGGAGCGCGCGACGTCGGGTCGGGGTGCGTGGACGCGCGCGCAACCCCCTCGGCGATCGAGCCCCGCCCGGGGTGCCATGTGGGCATGACCTCGGGCACCGGCATCCCCCCTCTTCCGCGAGCGCCGATCGCGCGCCTGATCGGGACCGCTCTGGCCCGGGTCTTCGCGGTGGGGCAGCGCCTGCGTCCGCCGCGTCCGATCCACAGCCGCGGTGTCGTGCTCAGCGGCACGATCGCGTGGATACCGGATGCCGAGAGCTCGGGCATCGCGTGGATCGACCGTTCGCCCGGGCACCCGGTGCCCGTCGTGGCCCGCGTCTCGCGGTCGGTGGGGCTTCCCGCTCCGCTGCCCGACGTGATCGGGCTGGCTCTGCGGACGGAGACGGGCGGGCGGCCGGTCGACCTCGAGCTCGCTTCGACGGGCCGGAGTTTCCCCGCCCGCTTCGCCCTGCTCCTGCATCGACGGGCGGAGCGCGCGACGCTCGGCGCCCTGTTCCCGTATCGGGGGCCGCGCGGTCCGGTCCTCCTCGCGGCGCGCACGCATCACGGTCGGCCTCCGGCGACCGATCCGCGCGAGCTCGATCCCGCGGACGACACCTCGTGGACGCTCATCCTCGCGCACGCCACGGCGCGGGGGCCGTGGCATCCGTTCGCCCGGGTCGAGCTACGGCTCGACCTCGACCAGGACGACCGGGGTCTGCGCTTCGACGCCGTGCGACATGCGCTCCCCGGGGCACGCGCGTACGCCTGGGTTCGGGCGGCGCGGCAGCCGTCGTACGTCGAGGTGCAGCCGCGCGCAGCGGAGCTCCGGATGCCGCGATCGACGCGCTCGGAGGCGGAGGAGCGGATGCCGCGGCGGACAGGCCAGCAGGGGCCCGGCGCCGAGCGGAGGCCCCGTGCGGTACTCGCGCCGCCCTGCGGTGCGGAAACACCGTGCGGCACTGCGGGGAGAGCCGTGCGGCACTGCGCCACCCTGCCGCGCGGGGCTCCCCGGCCGCACGCAAGCCCCTGCGACGCTGACCCACCTGGCCGCGCGGAAACCCGTGCGACGCCGGTTCACCCGGAAGCGGCGGGAACGTAGCGCGGGAGGCCGTCCGCCTCGCCGTCACGCACCCACGTCAGCCCCTCCGCCTCGAGGAGCTCGGCGGGATCGTCCACGTCGAGGTCGCGCTGGAGCGAGGGGGCGTCGAGGCGGATTTTGACCATGGCGCGACGCTACGAACCAGCCGACGGAACGGCCAGGCCGTTGACATCTGGGACGTGGGATCGCTCCCGCGAAGAGCCCGCCGACGCCCCCCTTACAAAGCGCCGACGGGCCCGGTCCTACTCTGTCGCACGCCGCGCGGCGATGGCATCGTAATTTCTACGGATTTCCGGGCGGTGGTCGGACTCGACGGCGCGCGTCGTGGCGACGGTCCACTCCACCGGACCGCCGGCGAGCACACCCGCCGCCTGGCGCGCGGCCCCGAGCGCCACATATTCCCCCGCCGCCGGCACCACGATCTCGGCGTCGAACACCTGCGCCGCGATGCGCGCCACGCCCTCGTTCGCCGCCGCACCGCCGATCAGCAGGATCCGGTGCACCTCCACGCCCTGCTCCTGGATGGCCTCCAGCCCCACCGCGAGGCCGCTCAGCATCCCCTCGATCGCCGCGCGCGCGAGGTTGGGACGGTTCGTGGATGCCAGCGTCAGGCCGCTCAGCGAAGCCGTGGCGTCGGGCAGGTTCGGTGTGCGCTCCCCCTCGAACCACGGCACGAGGACGACGCCGCCCGCCCCCGGCCCCGCCTCTAGCGCCAGCGCGCCGAGGTCGTCGTGGGACACCCCGAGCAGATTCGCCAGGGCGTCGAGGACCCGGGCCGCGTTGAGCGTCGCCACGAGCGGGAGGAACCGGCCCGTGGCATCCGCGAATCCGGCGACGGTGCCCGTGGTGTCACGGGTGGGCGCATCGGCTACCGCGAACACGGTGCCCGAGGTGCCCAGCGACACGACGACGTCGCCCACGCCTGCGCCGAGTCCGAGAGCCGCGCCGGCGTTGTCGCCCGCGCCCGGGCCCACCAGCGCTCCCCCCGGCAGCGCGCCGGCGCTCTCCCACGGGCCGAGCACGCGCGGCAGCACCGCGTCGTGTCCGAGGGCGCGGCGGAACAGGTCGAGGTCGTAGCCGTCGGCGCCCCAGTACGCGGTCCCCGAGGCATCGGAACGGTCGGTGACGAGCTCCTCGAGTACGGCGTTGCCGGGTCCGAAGCCGCGCAGACGCCAGGTGAGCCAGTCGTGCGGGAGCGCGACGGCGGCGACCCGGGCGGCGTTGTCGGGCTCGGCGTCGCGCAGCCACCGCAGCTTCGTGCCGGTGAAGGACGCGACCGGGACAGCCCCGGTCCGCTCCGCGTACTCGGCGGCGCCGACCTCCTCGATGAGGTCGCGCGCGGCCTGGGCCGAACGCGTGTCGTTCCACAGCAGCGCGTCGCGGATCACCGCGCCGTCCGCGTCGATCGCGACCATGCCGTGCTGCTGACCGGCGATGGAGACCGCCGCGATGTCGTCGAGGCCGCCCGCCTGCCCGATGGCATCCTGAAGCGCGACCCACCACGCCTCCGGATCGACGGAGGTGCCGGCCGGGTGCGACGCGCGCCCCTCGCGCACCACGCGCCCGGTCTCGGCGTCGACGACGACGACCTTGCACGACTGCGTCGACGAATCGACTCCCATGACGAGCGCCATGCTCTGCCCTTCTGATCTTGTTGCTGCGAGTCGGGGGCGCGTGCCCCCTCTTGGCGTCGAGTGTCCAGGAAACGCCGTATCCGCCGCATCCGTTGCGGCGTGTCGTGGACGCTCGACCGGTGGGATGCCGCCCGCGCGGGGTGGCGACGCCGGGTGAGTGTCCAGAACACCCGGGGACTTTTCGCGAGCGTCCGGGTGTCTTGGACACTCGAGGGAGATGCGGCCGATCCCGGGACGGGACCGCAGGCGGCGGCCCATACCGGGGCGGGAGATGTCGAGGTGTCCGGGAAACGCCGCCCCGGGGTCTCCCCTCTCGGCGTGTCCTGGACACTCGACAGGTGCGGTGCGGTGCGGGCCCCGGCCCCGGCCCCGGCCCCACGGTCGAGTGTCCAAGACACCCGGAGAGATTCGAGGATCGTCCGGGTGTTCTGGACACTCAACGGGTGCGGTGCCGGCCCCGGCCCGGGCCCCACGGTTGAGCGTCGAAGACACCCGGAGAGATTCGGGAACCGTCCGGGTGTTTTGGGCACTCCGCGAAGCGCGACGCCGGGCCGGTCACGGCGCCGACGGGCGGGAGACGCCCGCACCGGCGGCGACCAGCCAGGGCCCGGATGCCACGGCATCCGGACCTACGAGGCTCAGCGCGCGCCGAGCAGGTGCTCGGTGGCGAGCTGCTGCAGACGGACGAAACCGAAGCCCTTGCCGCCGAGGTACGCGTCGGCGTCGAAGTCCTCGTAGGCCGAGCGGTCGGCGAGGAAGTCGTCGTAGGTCTCGCCCTCGTTCAGCGTCGGCTGCGACAGCTCGAACACCTTGGCGGCCTCGAGCGCCTCCTGCACCTCGGGGTCGGCGCGGAAGGCCGCGGCGCGCTCCTTGAGCAGCAGGTAGGTGTTCATGTTGGCCGAGACCGAGTCCCAGACGCCCGTCTCGTCCTCGGTGCGCGAGGGCTTGTAGTCGAAGTGACGGGGGCCGTCGTACGCGGGGACGCCGCCGGGGCCGCCGTTCTCGAGCAGGTCGACCAGGGCGAAGGCGTTGTGCAGGTCGCCGTGGCCGAAGACGAGGTCCTGGTCGTACTTGATGCCGCGCTGACCGTTGAGGTCGATGTGGAAGAGCTTGCCGTGGTACAGCGCCTGGGCGATGCCCGCGGCGAAGTTCAGGCCCGCCATCTGCTCGTGCCCGACCTCGGGGTTCAGGCCCACGAGCTCGGGACGCTCGAGCGAGTCGATGAACGCGATCGCGTGACCGAGGGTCGGCAGCAGGATGTCGCCGCGCGGCTCGTTGGGCTTCGGCTCGATCGCGAAGCGGATGTCGTAGCCCTTGTCGGTGACGTAGTCGCCGAGCAGGTTGACAGCCTCGCGGTAGCGCTCCAGCGCCTGGCGGATGTCTTTCGCGGAGTCGTACTCGGCGCCCTCGCGGCCGCCCCACATGACGAACGTCTTCGCGCCGAGCTCGGCGGCGAGGTCGAGGTTGCGCAGCACCTTGCGCAGCGCGAAGCGGCGCACCTGGCGGTCGTTCGAGGTGAAACCGCCGTCCTTGAAGACGGGGGCCGAGAAGAGGTTGGTGGTGACCATCGGGGTGACGATGCCCGTGTCCGTCATCGCACCCTTGAGGCGGTCGATCTGCGTCTGACGCTCGGCGTCGGTGGAGCCGAACGCGAACAGATCGTCGTCGTGGAAGGTCAAGCCGTAGGCGCCGAGCTCGGCGAGCTTCTCGACGACGTGGACCACGTCGAGGGGCTTGCGGGTGGGGCCGCCGAAGGGGTCGGTGCCGTTGTAGCCGACGGTCCAGAGACCGAACGAGAACTTGTCGTCGCGGGTGGGGGTGGGCATTCCTGCTCCTTCGCATGGACGCGCGCGTGCACCGGGGTGCACATCGGGTTTGTTGGTGCTCACAACATATACCCCGGATGCCGCGGCGTCCAGCAGAAGCCGGAAGTCAGCGCGGAAGCGCGTCCTCGATCGCGGCGATGACCTCGGGGGCGTCGGGCTGCGTGCGCGGGCTGAAGCGCGTGACCCGGCCGTCGGGGGCGACGACGAACTTCTCGAAGTTCCAGGAGATGCGGCCCGTCTTGCCCTCGGCATCCGGGGTCGTCGTCAACTCCTTGTACAGCGGGTGGGCGTTGCGCCCGTTGATCTTCACCTTCTCGGACATGGGGAAGGTCACGCCCCACGTGGCGGAGCAGTACTCGGCGATCTTGTCCTCGTCGCTGAGCTCCTGCAGGAACTGATTGCTGGGGAAGCCGATCACCGTGAACCCGCGATCGCCGTAGGTCTTGTGCAGCGCCTCGAGGGTCTCGTACTGGCCCGCGAGGCCGCAGCGCGAGGCGACGTTCACGACGAGGGCCGCCTTGCCGTCGGTCAGCGCACCGAAGGTCGTCTGCTCGCCGCGGATGGTCGTGATGGGGATGCCGGAGAGGTCCATACGCCGATCCTGGCACCGTCGCATCTGCCCGGGGTGGGAATCGGCTCAGCCGTGGCACAGTGGTCGGATGGTCACCGCGGGCAGTCGAGGCGACGGCATGCGCCGCGCCAACCTGTCGCTCGTGCTGCGCACCGTGCACCGGGAGGGTCCGCGCACGCGCGCCGCGCTCACCGAGACCACGGGCCTGAACCGGTCGACGATCGCCGATCTCGTCGGCGAACTGCAGCGCGCGGGGCTCGTCGTCGAACGCGCGTCCGAGGCGCAGGGCCGGGTGGGGCGTCCCTCCCCGATCGTCGAGCCCGACCCCCGCGTCGTGGCGATCGCGGTCAACCCCGAGGTCGACGCCCTCGACCTCGGGGCGGTCGCCCTCGACGGCACGATCGTCGCGCGGGAACGCCTCGAGCAGACGGCCCTGCTCACCCCGGAGCGCACGGCCGAGCTGGTCGGCATCCATCTCGATCGGTGGCGCAGCGGTGTTCTCGCCGAGGCGCGCCTGATCGGTGTGGGCGTCGCGGTGCCGGGCCCCGTGCGGGCGTCCGACGGCCTCGTACGCGAGGCCCCCCACCTCGGATGGCAGGACGCTCCCCTGGCGGATCTTGTGACGGATGCCACGGGCCTCGCCGCCCACGTCGCCAACGACGCGACGCTCGGCGCGGTCGCCGAGCACCTCTTCGGCGCCGCGCGCGGGGCGCACGACGTCGTCTACCTCAACGGCGGAGCCAGCGGTATCGGCGGTGCCGTGATCGTCGGCGGGACCCCGCTGGGAGGTGCGGGCGGGTACGCCGGGGAGTTCGGCCAGAACCGTCCCGGCATCGCCGAACCGGGCGATCGACGCGCCGCGGACGGCGTCCTGGAGGACGAGGTGAGCAGGGCGTTGCTGCTCGACGTCGTCGGCGGGGCGCTGCGCGACGACACCGCTCTCGCAGCGGCCCTCGCCCGCAGCACCGACGCCGCGGTGCGGGCCGAGACCGACCGGCAGCGGCGCATCCTCGCGACCGCTCTCGCCAACGCGGCGAACGTCATGAATCCCGCGGTGATCGTCCTGGGCGGCTTCCTCGCCGCCCTCGCCGAGCTCGACCTCGACGGCCTCGACCGGGCCGTCCGCGCGCAGACGGTCCCCGCCTGCGCCGAGGGGCTCCGGCTGGCCGTCGCCGAACTCGGCGAGAACCGCCTGCTGGTCGGGGCCGCGGAGGCCGCCTTCGAGGCCGCGCTGTTCCCGACGCGCTGAGAGGCGGCGCGCGGGGCCGGGGCCGGGGCCGGGGACGGGGCCGGGGACGGGGCCGGCGGCGGAGGGGAATCGGGCGGCGGAGGGCGCTGTGCGCTCCGGCATCCTCCCTGCGCGGATTCCCCTCCCCTCGCCGCCGCCGTCGTCCCGGCTCGACCCCGATGTCGGTGGGGCAGGGCAGGATGGAGCCGTCGATGCGAGGAGAACCGATGACCGAGACACGTGCCGCCGGAGCCACCTGGTCGGGCAACCACCGCTACCGCGCCACCGAGGTGCAGCTGCCCGCCGACCTCGACGAGCTCGCCGAGGTCGTGGCATCCGCCGATTCCCTGCGCGTGCAGGCGACGCGCCACACCTTCAACGACATCGCCGACGCCGAGTCCGCGCTCGTCTCGCTCGAGCGTCTTCCCGTGCGCGTCGAGATCGACGGCGACCGCGCGCGCGTCGAAGGCCTGGTCACCTTCGCCGAGCTCGCCCCCGTCCTCGAGGCCGAGGGGCGCGCGCTGCACAATCTCGGCTCGCTGCCCCACATCTCGGTCGCCGGCGCGACCGCAACGGGCACCCACGGCTCGGGCATCGGCAACGGCAACCTCTCCAGCGCGGTCCGCGCCGTCGAGCTGATGGATGCCGACGGCCGCACGCACCGCATCGATCAGGAGCACGAGTGGTTCGGCGCCGCCGCCCTCAGTCTGGGCGCTCTCGGGGTCGTCACCGCCCTCGAGCTGCAGACCGAACCGACCTACGAGGTCACGCAGCAGGCCTACACCGGTGTCGCCTGGGACGACATCGTCAGCGACATCGAGGGGGTACTGGGCGGCTCGCGCAGCGTGAGCGTCTTCACCACGTGGGGCGACCCGGAGCACGACCTCGTATGGGCCAAGAGCGACATCGGCGCCCCGTCGTGGGTCGAGGAGCTCGGCGGGCGGCCGGTCGGCGACGACATCCACCTCGGTCGCATCCGCACCGTCGACAACACCACCCCGCGCGGCACCGCGGGGCCGTGGCACACGCGTCTGCCCCACTTCCGTGCCGACGCGCTGCCGAGCGACGGCGACGAGATCCAGAGCGAGTACTTCGTGCCGCTCGTCGACGCACGGGAGGCCCTGGCGGCCGTTCGCGCCCTCTCGGCGGCCTTCGACGACCAGCTCCTCGTCACCGAGTTGCGCACCGTCGCGGCCGACGAGCTGTGGCTGAGTCCGGCGTACCGGCGCGACGTGCTCGCGATCCACTTCACCTGGCGCAACGACACCGACGGCGTGCTCGCGGCGCTTCCCGCGATCGAGCAGGCCCTGGCGCCCTTCGATGTCCGTCCCCACTGGGGCAAGGCGTTCACCCTGCCGGGGGAGCGGATCCGCGCGACGCTCCCCCGCGTCGACGACTTCCTCGCCATCGCAGGCGAGGCCGACCCGCGGGGCGTGTTCCGCAACGACTACCTCCGGCGGACGCTGAGCCTCTGACGTCGAGCACGGGCGAAGGTCCGTGAGCCGGCCGAAGGAGCCGATACCCGCGCGACGCGGGGAGGCTTCGACAGGCTCAGCCACCTCGGCGCCAGGTCCCCTCGCGCCGGACCGAGGAAGCGACGCCGCCCACCGCGGCGCCGCCACCGCGGCATCCGGGATCAGCGGCTGGAGTAGCCGCCGTCGATCGGAAGCGAGACACCGGAGATCATGCCGGCGCCGTCGCTGAGCAGGAACACGATCGGGGCCGCGATGTCGTCCTCGGTGGCCCACTTGTGCAGCGGCATCGCCTCGAGGAAGGGGCCCTCGATGTCGGGGCGGCCCCAGTACCAGGCCGACATGGGCGTCATGACGACCGTGGGGTTCACGCTGTTCACGCGGATGCCGTAGCCGCCGAGCTCGAGGGCCGAGACGCGCGTGATGTTGTCGAGGGCGGCCTTCGACGAGCCGTACGAGATGTGGCCGGTGAGGGCGACGAGGCTCGCCTGGCTCGAGACGTTGACGATTGCGCCGCCCTTGCCGACGCGGATCATCTCGCGCGAGGCGTACTTGGTCACCAGCAGGGAGCCTCGGGCGTTGATGCTCATGACCTTGTCGAAGACGTCGATGTCGGTCTCCATGGGGGTCGCGATCTCACCGCCCCAGCCTCCGCAGTTGACGACGCCGAAGAGGTCGCGGCCCTCGATCGCGCTGCGGATCTCGTCCTCGGACTCGAGGTCGAAGACGACGGGCTCGGCGCCCGTCTCCTCGGCGATCGCGGCGACGCTGTCGGCGGTGCGCCCGGCGGCGAGGACGGTCGCCCCGGCGGCGACGAGGTGTCGCACGGTCGCCCCGCCGATGCCGCCACCGGCGCCGGTGACGAGGATGGTGCGGTCGGTGAATTCGGTCATGGAGAGCTCTTTCGGGGGCTTCGAGGTCGAGGACGACGGCGGTGTCGTCGCGGCCCATGATAACCACAGAATCACGCGGATGACTTCGGTGTCATGACGAATTGGTCTCGAGTGTTGACACCGGTGTCACGGTGGGCTTACCGTAACCGGAGTTCGACCGGCGAGCCCTTCGCCGGAACCGCTTCATCGACGCAGCACTCCGACGTGCGGCGTCCCCGGAAGGACCACACCGCCGTGACCCCCACCTCGGAGAACGCCGCGCCGACCACCGCCGCGACCGTGCACCTCGACGACCTCGTCGACCGTGCACGGCAGCTGGTCGCGACCGGCGAGCGCCGCGTCCTGGGCCTGTGCGGAACCCCCGGCGCGGGCAAGTCCACCGTGAGCGACGCCCTGCTCGCCGCCCTCGGCGACGACGCGGTGCTGGTCGGCATGGACGGCTTCCACCTCGCGAACGAAGAACTCCTCCGCTTGGGCCGCCGCGACCGCAAGGGAGCTCCCGACACCTTCGACGTCGACGGGTACGTCGCCCTGCTCGATCGCATCCGGGCCGGGCACACCGTCTACGCTCCGCGCTTCGACCGCAGCCTCGAGGAGTCGATCGGTTCGGCGGTCCTCGTCCCCGCCGACGTCCCGCTCGTCATCACCGAGGGCAACTACCTGCTGCACGACGAGTTCGGGTGGGATGCCGTGGCCTCCCGCCTCGACGAGGTGTGGTTCCTCGACATCGAGGCGCACGCCCGCCGCGAGCGACTCATCGCCCGCCGCCTGTCCCACGACCACCCCCACGACGAGGCCGTCGCCTGGGTCCGCGAGGTCGACGAGCGCAATGCGCTCGTCGTCGAACGCGGACGCCACCGCGCCGATCTGATCGTCACCGTCTCCGATGCCCCCGTCGGCCCTCACGAAGGAGCTTCCTCATGAGCACCACCACGACCGTGCCCGTGCTGCAGGCGCGCGGCCTGTCGCGTCAGTTCGGTTCCGTCCGCGCCCTCAACAATGTGGACTTCGAGGTCTACCCCGGTGAGGTCACCGCCCTCATCGGCGACAACGGCGCCGGCAAGTCGACGCTCGTGAAAGCCCTGTCGGGCAACCTCGCCGTCGACGAGGGCGAGATCCTCTTCGACGGAAAGCCGATCGACATGTCGAACCCCCAGGTCGCCTCGAGCCTCGGCATCGAGACGGTGTATCAGGACCTCGCGCTCGCTCCGCACCTCGACCCGGTGCAGAACATGTACCTCGGCCGCGAGATCCGCCGCCCCGGCATCGCGGGCGCGCTCGGGTTCATGAAGACCAAGGACATGGCGAAGGCGTCCCGTGCCGCGTTCGACGAGCTCGGCGCGACGGTGCGCTCGCTCACCTCCCCGGTCGGCGAGATGTCGGGCGGTCAGCGCCAGGCCATCGCGATCGCCCGCGCGGTGCACTGGGCCTCGCGCGTGGTGTTCCTCGACGAGCCGACGGCCGCTCTCGGCGTGCGTCAGACGAAGAACGTGCTCGAGACCATCCGGCGCGTGCGCGACAAGGGCATCGCCGTCGTCTTCATCTCGCACTCGATGCCGCACGTCATCGACGTGTCGGACCGCATCCAGGTGCTGCGCCTGGGTACCCGCGTCGCGAACATCGACGCGAAGGACACCTCCATGGAAGAACTCGTCGGGCTCATGACCGGCGCCGTCACGAAGGACGACCAGAAGTGAGCCTCAAGACTCCCCCGACCGAGACCGTCGCGATCGGCACGTTCGACGACAACAAGAAGACCAACCCCGTCGCCGCGGTCCTGCGCACCCAGGCGTTCCAGATCCTCCTGGTGCTGCTGGCGATCATCATCGTCTTCAGCATCATCGCCCCCGAGTCGTTCGCCCAGTGGACGAACTTCCGCCTCATCATCCAGAACGCCTCGATCCTCGCCGTCCTGGCGGTGGGTATGACCTACGTCATCATCACCGCCGGTATCGACCTGTCGGTCGGCTCGGTGCTGGTGTTCTCCGGCGTCGTCTCCGCCCTCGTCATGCGGGCTCTGGGGGGCGAGGGCTGGGGCGTCGCGGTCGTCGGCATCGTCGTCGCGGTGCTCAGCGGCGTGTGCTGGGGTCTGCTGAACGGCTTCCTCATCGCGAAGGCGAAGATCCCGCCGCTCATCGTGACCCTCGGCTCGCTCGGTATGGCGCTGGGTCTCGCGCAGATCCTCACCGGCGGCGTCGACATCCGCGACGTGCCCACCGTGCTCACGGTCTCGATCGGCTACGGGAACGTCTTCGGATCCGTCCCGATCATCAGCGTCATCGCCCTGGTCGTCGTCGTGATCGGCGCGATCGTGCTGCACTTCACCCGCTTCGGCCTCTACACGCTGGCCGTGGGCTCGAGCGAGATCGCCGCCCGCCGGGTCGGCGTGAAGGTCGACGCGCAGCTGATCAAGATCTACACGATCTCCGGCGCCCTGGCCGGGCTCGGCGGCATCCTGTCGCTCTCGCAGTTCTCGACCACCGCGATCGCGGGGCAGTCGCAGACCAACCTCAACGTCATCGCCGCCGTCGTCATCGGCGGAACGTCGCTCTTCGGCGGCGTCGGCACGATCATGGGCACGGTCGTCGGCCTGTTCATCCCCGCGGTGCTGCAGAACGGCTTCGTCATCACCGGCGTGCAGCCCTTCTGGCAGCAGGTCGCCGTGGGCGCGGTGCTGATCGCGGCGGTGTACGTCGACCAGGTCCGCCGTACGGCCGCCACCCGCGGCAACTCGCAGGGCCTCTGGCGAAAGTTCCTCAGCGGAGGTCGGCGCGGCTGAGCCGCGGCGGCATCCCTTCCTCCAACCCCTTACCAACCCGACAACCAAGAACGGTGATCACGATGAAGTGGAACAAGAAGGCGACCGCACTGACGGTCTTCGGCATGGCGGCGACGCTGACCCTCGCGGGCTGCTCCGGCGGCTCGGCCTCGGGCGGCGCCTCCGGTGGCGCCGACGGCGGATACAAGATCGCGTTCGTGCAGGGCGTCGCCGGGGATGAGTTCTACATCTCCATGCAGTGCGGCATCCAGGCGGAGGCCGAGAAGGAGGGCGCCACGGTCACCACGCAGGGCCCCGAGAAGTTCGACCCCACCCTCCAGAAGCCCATCGTCGACGCCGTCGTCGCCTCGAAGCCCGACGCACTGCTCATCGCGCCCACCGATGTCTCGGCCATGCAGGCACCGATCGCCGCCGCCGAGGCCGCGGGTATCAAGGTCGTCCTCGTCGACACGACGCTCGAGGACCCCTCCGGTGCCGTGTCGCAGATCTCCAGCGACAACGAGGGCGGCGGCGCCGCGGCCTTCGAGGCCATCCAGAAGGCGAATCCCAACGGCGGCAAGGTGCTCGTCGTCTCCACCGATCCCGGTGTGTCCACCACCGACGCGCGCGCCCAGGGCTTCGAGGACGCCGTGAAGGAGGACAGCAAGTTCGAATCCGTCGGTGTGCAGTACTCGCACAACGAGCCGTCGACCGCCGCCGAGATCGTGACCGCCGCGCTGCAGAAGGACCCCGACATCGTGGGCATCTTCGCCGCGAACCTGTTCGCCGCCGAGGGCTCCGCCACCGGCGTGCAGCAGGCCGGCAAGCAGGGCCAGGTCACCATCGTCGGTTTCGACGCCGGCCCCGCCCAGGTCAAGGCCCTCGAAGCCGGCACCGTCCAGGCCCTCGTCGCCCAGGAGCCCGCCACCATCGGCTCTGACGGAGTGAAGCAGGCCATCGCCGCCCTCAAGGGCGAGGCCACCGAGGAGAAGATCCAGACCGGCTTCACCATCCTCACGAAGGACAACATCAACGGCGACGGCAAGGACGCGGTCTACAAGTCCTCCTGCTGACCCACCCCCCTCTCGCGTGAGGGGTCATCAACTGTCGCCTGGGACGCTCGCGGGCGACACCGAATGACCCCTCACGCGAGAGGAACACAGGATGTCGGGTCCCGGCATCCACCCCCCTTCCCTCCCCGCGTGAGTCGCCAGGATTTGTCGCTTCAGACCCCCTCGAAGCGACAAAAACTGGCGACTCACGCACAAGAATCCCGGAGCCCCGCATGACCGAACTCACCGCCGGCGCCCTCGCCACCCTCGACGGGCGCGTGTCCGTGCCGACGTACGACCGCGCGGCCGTGCGCTCGCGCATCGTGCATGTCGGGGTCGGCGGATTCCACCGGGCGCACGAGGCGATGTACCTCGACCGTCTGCTCGAGGCCGGTGACACCGAATGGGGCCTGTGCGGGGTCGGGGTCCTCTCCTTCGACGCCGCGATGCGCGACGCCCTCGCCGCCCAGGACGGCCTGTACACGCTCGTCACCACGGCCCCCGACGGCACCTCCACCGCCCGCGTGGTCGGCTCGATCGTGGAGTACCTCTTCGTCCCCGACGACCCCGAGGCCGTCGTCGCCAAGCTCGCCCACCCCGACACCGCGATCGTCTCGCTCACCATCACCGAGGGCGGCTACGGCATCGACGACGCCACGGGCGAGTACGCCCCGCGCGACGAGGCGACCCTCGCCGACCTCGACGGTTCCGCCTCCCCGCGCAGCGTCATGGGCCTGCTGACCGAGGGCCTGCGTCGGCGCCGGGATGCCGGCATCCCGGCCTTCACCGTCATGTCGTGCGACAACATCCAGGGCAACGGCCATGTCGCCCGCGCCGCGCTCCTCGGGTTCTCCGAGCGGCGGGATGCCGAGCTGTCGGCGTGGATCGCCGAGCACGTGTCGTTCCCCAACTCCATGGTCGACCGCATCACCCCCGTGACCACCGATGAGACGCGCGCCGCGGTCGCCGAGGAGTTCGGCATCCGGGACCTCTGGCCCGTGCGCAGCGAGTCCTTCGCGCAGTGGGTGCTCGAGGATGCGTTCCCGGCCGGTCGGCCGCCCTTCGACGAGGTCGGTGTGCAGCTCGTCGACGACGTCGAGCCGTACGAGCTCATGAAGCTGCGCTTGCTGAACGCCTCCCACCAGGCCATGAGCTACCTCGGCATTTTGTCGGGCGCGACCTACGTGCACGAGGTGTGCACCGATCCGCTCTTCGTCGGCTTCCTGCGCGGGTACATGCACGAGGAGGCGATCCCGACGCTGCGCCCGGTGCCGGGCATCGACCTCGACGCCTACTGCGACGAGCTCATCGCGCGCTTCGGCAGCGAGGCGATCCGCGACACCCTGGCACGCCAGGTCGTGGACGGCTCCGACCGCCTGCCCAAGTTCCTCCTCCCGGTGGTGCGCGAGCAGCTGACGACGGGCGGGCGGATCGATCATTCCGCTCTCGTGCTGGCGGGCTGGAGCGTGTTCCTGGAGGGTCGCACCGAGACCGGAGAGCCGACCCCCGCGGTCGACAGCCGCCTCGACGAGCTCCGCGCGATCATCGCCGACGATCCCGCAGCCCTGCTCGACTACGCGCCCGTGTTCGGCGACCTCGGCCAGGACGCGCGCCTGCGCGAGGCCTACCTGTCGGCCCGCGCGTCGCTCGCCGAGCGCGGTGCGCGCGGCGCCATCGCAGCGCTCAGGGCCTGATCACCTCGCGGCGTCCCCGTCACGCGCGGGGCAGGCCCCGCAGGAACCCGGTGATCGAGTCATGGAAGCGCTCGGGCTCCTGGTTGGCCTCGTTGCAGTGACCGGTGGCGTCGAACGCGACCAGCTCGGTTCCCGGATGCCGCTGGGCATAGGCCATTGAGCCCGAGAACGGCACCACGGGGTCGACACGGCTATGCACGATGAGGGTCGGCAGATCGGCGCCGGGGCGCGGCCCGTCGGCCCAGTTCAGGGCCCGCGCGTCGACCGCCTCGACGAGTCCGAGCGCGCGGGCACCGAGGCCGCTGCGCAGCACACGCATGGATGCCGCGGCGACGGTCCGCGGCAGGTGCGCGCCGACCACGGCGTTCTCGACCACGCGCGTCCAGTCCAGCGCTGGGGCCACCAATACGAGACCCGCGATGGCGTCGCGGTGCGCGGACTGCTCGAGGGCGAGCATCGCGATCGTCGCCCCCATCGACCACGCGACGAGCACGATCTCGCGCGCGCCCTGCTCGACGGCGTACCCGATGGCGTCGTCGACGTCGCGCCACTCGCGCGTGCCGAGGGAGGAGGGCAGAGCGTCGGCGGGCGCCGCCTCGTCGTCGCCGGCGTACGACACCACGAGCGACATCCACCCCGCGTCGACGGCGGCGGGCGCCGAGCGCAACGCGCCGTGCCGGCTGGAGCGCAGGCCGTGGACGTGGATGGTCCAGCGACCGTCGGCCGCGGCCTCGTCGCCGATGAGCCACGCGTCGGCCGTCCCCCCGCGGCGCAGCGGGATGACGACGTGCCGGGTGGGACCGACGTGCTCGGGCGACCCGACGCTCTGCGAGGTCCACGCCCCCGCCGCCGGTCCGTCGTCGACACCGCCGGGCCGTCTCTCCAGGGAGCGGACGATCCGGTCACCGTCGACCCGGACGGTCTCGCCGACGGTCAGGTGCGCACCGTCGTCGAGCCACAGCCCATAGGTGCCGGGCTGGCGGGAGTCGGGGGTGGCCGGCACCATCACGGTCTCGCCGTCGATCGTCACCGGCACATAGGTCTTCGGCGCACGCGGCGCGATCAGCCGACGGGCGACGTACCCGCCGAGCGCGGCGTGGGCGAGTGCGACGGTGGCGACGGCGACGCCGGCCCCGACGATCACCGGACGGATCATGATCGGACTCCCGAGGGTCGGCGGGTGAGATGCGCGTCGACGTCGTCGAGCAGGGTTCGCTCATCGGCGGTCAGAGGCGTGGCGGTGGCGATCGCATCGTCTTCGACCGCCACCCGGAGAGCGTGCAGTCGCGTGTCGGTCGCCGCCTCGTCGCCGACGGGCACGACCCCGTCGACGCCACGCTCGGCCGAGAGCGCCCGCAGCCGCCCGAGCAGGGCGTCGCCGCGGCGGCGGATGCGCGTCGCGGCGGAGGCGGCACGGAAGATCCCGACCACGAAGGCGACGACCCCTAGGTAGAACAGCGGATCGAACAGGGCGCTGACGACGCCGCTCGGCGCGAAGAAGCGCGCGAGGGTGAGGTCGAGGATCTCGCTGAGGCAGCCGAGGACGATCCCGACGGCACCGGCGCGGAAGAACCCGCGGACACCGGGCAGCGACCCTCGCGCCGAGCGGTACAGCAGCACCCCCACGAAGGCGATCCCCGCCATGTGCACCACGCCGTACAGCCAGGCCCCCGTGGAGGTCACGGCCGCGTCCTCGACGAAGCGGAACGACGACGGCCCCCGGTCGGGCAGGGCGACGAAGAACACGGTGGTGAACAGGATGCCGAGCACGAGCGGCATCCGCCACCGCAGGGTGTGCACGCGCGCCGACATCGGCGCGGTTCCCGCCTGGATGCCGAGCCACAACGACACCATCGTGAGGAGGTTCTGCACGAGCTTGAGGATGTTCGTTCCGCCGAGCAGCCCGTCGAGGACGGGGAGGGGGACGATCGTCCCCTGCGTGAGCAGCGCGATCGCGCCCACCAGCGCGGCCAGCCACGCGATGCGCGCCCGCGGCTGGCGCCACGCGGCGCGGGCGCGCAGCACCACGACGAGCAGCAGGCCGACGAGCGCCGCGTCGATGAGGACGACGGTCACCACGACGACTCCGCGACCCGCGGTCCCGCGTAGAGGATTCCCGCGATGCGGTGGGCGACGTGCTCGGCGACGAGCTCGGTCTCGCACGCGGGCGTCGTGAGGGCGGGGTTGTCGAACGGCGGGATCGAGGAGCGCTCCACCGGCACGCCGCTGCAGTGCGCGTCGTCGAGCAGGTGGCCCAGCTCGTGCGAGGCCGCGAACTGCCGGTACAGCAGCGGGTCGGCGGCCCGCACGTGGATGCGACCCTCGCGACGGTCGGCGAAGTACGTGAGGAAGCCGGTGAGGGTGCCCCACCCGGCCGTGTCGCTCTCGGCGATGATCCGCAGCCGCATGTCGAGCGCGCCCTCGACGGCGCGCACGACGTCGTCGAACGTCATGTGGTCCGAAAGTCCCGCTCGCGCGACGGCGCGGTCGGTGCGCGCGCGCACGCGCGTCATCATCTCGTCGGATGCCGTCACGGCCGCCGCCCCCGTCGGCCGTTCATGGGGAGGAGGGTCTCCCCCGTAGGGAATGGGCGATCGCCCGGAGTGCATCGGGCGACATCTCCCCCAGGGCGCGGAATTGGATGCTGCTCGCGCCGGCCTCGCGCATCGCGTCGCGCAGCTCGAGCTGGGCGTCGGTGCGGTCGGTCACGAGTTCGTCGGTGTGGTCGATGAGATAGTCGGCGGGAACGTCGCCCCAGTGGGCGATGAGGCGCAGCACCTCCTCGTCGAGCACGACGGTGTTCGTCGTGGCGCCGAGCAGCGTTCGCGCCGATTCGGCGAGCAGCGGGTCGATGCCGTCGAGGTGGTCGAGCAGGTCGTCGACGTCGGTGTCGCGGCTGGCGATGACCCGGCGCACGCGCCCCGCGATCGGATCGACCGGCACGCGCATCTCGACGCGCGGGGCGCTCTCGGGGCTGGCCACCTCTTCGGGGGTGACCCCCAGGGCGGCGGCGAGCGCCTCGATGTCGTTGGTGTTGTACGGCAGGGAGAAGCCCGCGCGCGACTGGTAGTAGCTCTTGGTCATTCCGGCGCGCTGAAGCAGCTCGCCGACGGTGAGACCTTTCGCTCTCCGTAGGCGGTCCACATTCGCCACCACTCGACGGGAGTACCGCGAGGGCGGTCCGACAGCGCCGCGACCCACGCCCCGATCGTAGACGACAACCGCTTAGCCCGTATATACGACTAGGTGACGGGTGCTATTTACGGGTCACTGTGCTTTTATGGACGCAGACCGCGAGCGGGGCGTACGTGGGGGAAACCCTGCTCGCGCGGGTCGGGGCTCACAGCTCCCCGACCCCTGGTCGGGGGCGGCACCATTGGGGGGTGCCGCCTCTGACCGCTCCTCACGCGATACGCCGCTCCCCCGGACGGATGACGCGCCACCAGCGATATCCGTAGCCGTCGAGCGTCACCTCGAAGCCGTCCCCGTCGAGGCTCTCGGCGCCGCCGGTGTCGTCCAGAAGATTCACGACGCTCCAGCCCTCGGCATCCGCCCCCTCGATGCGCAGACGGAACGTGCGCCCGTCCGGAGCGAAGTTGTGCGCGGCGACGAACATCCCGAGCTCGCTCGTCAACGCGTGCGCGAACACGCAGTCGTGCGGCTGATCCAGGATGCCGAACTCCCCCCACCCGATCTCGGGAGACGCCCGGTAATGGCGCACGAGGTTCTGCACGAACCGCAGCATCGAGTCGGGATCCCGCCGCTGCTGCGCGACGTTGACGTGCTGCGGCGCGAAGCCGCCCGGCACGACGTCGGCGATGAGGTCGTCGGCCGGGGAGAAGCCCGCGTCGGGGGCGCCGGTCCACTGCATGGGCGTGCGCACGGCCGTGCGGCTGCCCTCGATCTGGGGGTTCTCCCCCATCCCGATCTCCTCGCCGTAATAGAGCACGGGCGCGCCCGGCAGCGAGAACATCAGGCTGTAGACCATGCGGATCCGTCGCGGATCGCCCTCCAGCATCGACGGCAGCCGGCGGGTGATGCCCCGGCCGTGGATGCGCTGCCCCGGCTCGGGCGCGAAGGCCGCGAACACCTCATCCCGCTCGTCGGCGCTCAGCTGGTCCAGGGTGAGCTCGTCGTGGTTGCGCACGAAGTTGCCCCACTGGTTCCCGCGGGCGATCGCGGGCCGCGACTCCAACGCCGCACGTAAGGGAGCGGCATCCTGTCGCGCCAGGGCGAGATAGAGCCGCTGGTTGGCGACGAAGTCGAACTGCATCGTCAGCTCGTCGCCGTCGGCGTCGCCGAAGAAGCGCATCTGCTCGTCGTAGGGCAGGTTGACCTCGCCGAGCATCATCGCGTGGCCGCGCCGGCGGGAGACATAACCGCGCAGCTCGCGCAGGAACTCGTGCTCGGGGCCGTCGTCCCCGTCGATGAGGAACGGCACGGCATCCACCCGGAACCCGTCGATGCCGAGCTCGAGCCAGAAGCCGATCGCTTTGGCGATCTCTTCGCGTACCTCGGGGTGGTCCGTGGCGAGGTCGGGCTGGTGACGGTAGAAGGAGTGCCGGTAGTACTGCCCCGCCGTCTCGTCGAAGAACCACACCCCGTCCTCGACGTCGGGGAACATGCTCTCGGGGGCGTCGGCGGGCACGTCGTCGCGCCACTGGTAGAAGTGTCGGTAGCGGCTGTCGGGGCTGCGGCGGGCGTCCTGGAACCAGGGATGCTGGTCGGAGGTGTGGTTCACGACGAGGTCGACGATGACGCGCATCCCGCGGTCGTGCGCGGTGCGCAGCACCTCCACCATGTCGCCGAGCGAGCCGTAGCGGGGATCGACGCCGTAGTAGTCCTCGATGTCGTAGCCGTTGTCGCGCTGCGGCGACGGATAGAACGGCGCGAGCCACAGGCACGTCACGCCCAGCTCGGCGAGGTGGTCGAGGCGCTGCGCGAGGCCGCGGAGATCGCCCACGCCGTCGCCGTCGGCATCCAGGTAGGTCTTGACGTCGAGGTTGTAGAAGACCGCGGTCTTCCACCACAGGTCGCTGGTGTCGGTGAGCCTCATGCCGTCACCCCCGTCCGGGCGTCGGCGCGGAGCGGTCGGTGCGGGGAGGTCGTCATCGGAGCCCTCTTCTCGGGAGCGGTGGCGTTCGTGACTGCCTTTCCTATCGCGCCCGCCTGACCGCGAGCGGGCGCTTGCCCCCGACCCGGTCGTTGTGCGTCGGCGCGTTCGCGCCGGTCGCCGAGCCCGACACACAGTCCG
Source organism: Microbacterium sp. PRF11 (assembly GCF_031844085.1). Taxonomy (NCBI): domain Bacteria; kingdom Bacillati; phylum Actinomycetota; class Actinomycetes; order Micrococcales; family Microbacteriaceae; genus Microbacterium; species Microbacterium sp. PRF11. The sequence goes on along the minus strand of NZ_JAUZUP010000003.1, from coordinate 53,342 downwards.
CGCCGACAGCCTCGAGCCCGTCATGGGGAGCGCCCGGTGGCCGCGAACTCCCGGGAGCGAAACCGAAGCCCTGAGCAACGGAACCCGCCCGCGCCGGCGGTTGCGAAGAGCTCGGTCGATCCACGGCGTCAGAGCGCGCAGGACTCCCGCTCGACGAGCGACACGTCGATGACGGTGACCTCGTCGAGGCCGAGACCGGCGTCGGGCTCGAGTCGCGCGAACACCCGCTCGGCGGCGAGCGCGCCGATACGGCGCGGGTCCTGGTCGATGACGGTCACCGACGGCGTGAGGGTGTCGGCCATCGGGAAGTCGCCGAAACCCACGAAGGGCATCGGTTCGTCCCGCAGCACGTGGGCGAGGGCCATCGACGAGCGCGCGTTGGCCGAGAACAGCGCCGTGGGCGGATCCGCGAGGGAGCGCAGACGGTCGAGGGCGGATGCCGCGGACTCGCGGCTCGACACCCCCGAGGCCACGATGTCGTCGTCGACGTCGATCCCCGCCTCGCGCAGCGCGCGGCGCCACCCCTCGACGCGCTTGGTCTCGGTGGACAGGTGCACCATGTCGCCGAGGTAGGCGATCCGGCGGTGCCCGTGCGAGATGAGGTGGGTCGTTGCGAGGTGGGCCCCCGCCTCGTCGTTCTCGGTGAAGGTGTCGGTGATCAGGTCGACCGGCGCGCGGTCGACGAAGACGATCGGGGTGTGCCCGCGCCAGCGTTCGAGCCACGAGTGGTCGGTTCCGACGGGGGCGATGACGAGACCGGTGAGCTGACGCCCGAGCAGCGACTCGAGGGCCGCGCGCTCGTCGGCGGGGTCTTCGCCGAGGCTGGTCACGAGGGTCGAGAGACCGTGCCGACGCGCGGTGTCCTCGACGGAGCGCGCGATGGCGGCGAAGAAGGGGTCGACGACATCAGGCACGGCCACGCCGATGACCGAGGCGCGGCCGGCCCGGAACGTGGTCGCGAGCGCGTTGGGCACGTAGTTCAGCTCGCGCATCGCCGCCTCGACGAGGGCGCGGGTGTCGGGGAGCACGTGCGGGTCGTCGTTGAACACGCGCGACACCGTCTTGGTGCTCACGCCCGCGCGCTGGGCGACGTCGCGCATCGTGGTCACGAGGCACCTCCGGAGTGTGTGCGGGTGGCGGGTCCGACAGGCCACCTTATCCGGCGGCGTCGGCGGACCGCCCGCCCGGGAGCAGGGCGCCCCTCCCCCGCGTGCACCCGCGGTGAGCGCGCCCCATCCCGGGCGGGCGTCGTCATGTCAGCGGCCGTCGACCGCGTCGGCGAGCTCGCGCAGGCGCGGCAGGGCGCGCCCCGAGAGCAGCTCCTCGCGGCGGTCGGCGTCGATCGAGAGGCTGTCCTTCCACAGCGAGCGACCGGCCATCGCTCCCGAGGCGCCGTTGGCCACGGCCGTCCGCACCTGCTCGATGAACGTCTCGTGGTCGACGCCGGCCGACAGCACGGCCCACGGCACGCCCTGCGCGGCCTCGGTCACGCGGGCGCTGGCCTCGGCCGAGCCCGGGTACTGCAGCTTGAGGATCTTCGCCCCGCACGCCACGGCCAGCGCCGCGCCGTCGACGACGAGGTCGGCGAAGGCCGCCCGGTAGTCCTCGTCACTCTCCCCCTCGAGCTGGTACGTCAGCAGCTCGACGATGAGCAGCAGCCCCTCGGCCTCGCAGGCCGCGACGAGGTCGCGGATCTCCCGCGCGACGCGGGAGTCCGCATCCTGCTTGTCGGGGCGCGTGTAGTAGAGCATCTTCGCCACGGTGCCGCCCATGTCGCGGACGGTGCGCGGGGTGACGCCGGGCACGAAGCGGGTGTACTTCAGGCCGTCGACGGTCTCGAAGCCGGACGCGTCGAGACCCACGACCAGGCCCGTCTCGCGGTCCAGCACGCCGTCGTCGACGATCTGCGGCAGGGCGACCTCGGGGTCGAGCAGGATCGCGGGGGCGTGGTTGGCGAGGTGGCGCACGAGGTCGGCCTTCACCTCGGCGAGCTCGTCGCGCGAGATGGCGTCGGAGCCGTTCGGGGCGTCCTTGATCGCGGCCTTCATGCCGTTGCGCTGGTCGGCGGCGACGATGAGCATGTGGCCGTCGGGGGTGCTGATCGACTGGAGCGCCCGGCGCTCGAGCGTGGTGAGTTCGTTCATGATCTCTCTTCTCTGGGGTTCTCGCGCGCGGGTGGGCGCGGGTGGTCTGTTCAGGAGGGGACGGATGCCGAGACGAGGCGCCGCGCCCTGTCGGCGGCTCCCCAGGCGACGTCCTGTTCGCGGGTGGACAGGGACGGGGTGGGGAGCACCTCGGCGCGGGCACGACGGACCGAGGCCATCCCCGCCCAGCCGCCGGTGAGGGTCGAGTGCGTGGCGGGTGCCACCTCGCGATCCATCGCGGCGATGAGCCGGGCCACCTCGTCGTTGCTGTGGCGCAGCGCCGCCGCGAAGATCTCGGCGGGCGAGGCCTCTGTGTGCAGGGTCAGGCGCAGCACGCCGTCGTCGTTGCGCGCACCGGCGATGTCGATGGCCCCCGCGGGCAGCTCGCCCTCGACGGGCAGAGCCATCACCGCGGCGTCGAGGGCGTCACGGCCGGCGCGGTCGCCGATCCCCGCGGCGTGCAGCACGCGGCGCAGCAGCAGCCCGGTCTTGACTCCCGCGACGAGCACGTGCTTGCCGGGGACGACGTGGCGCACCTCGTTGATCAGCGCGTCGGCCAGCCGCTGCCGAGCCGCGAAGCCGAGCGGCGCCTCGAGCACGCGCAGCAGCACCTCGGCCGTGCCGAGCGAGACGTGGTAGCCGTCGGCATCCAGGGTCCCGTTGGCCTGCGCGGCGACGAGGTGGTCGTGGCCGGCGACCGTGAGGGCGGCACCGGCCAGGCGCGGGCCGAAGGCCTCGGATGCCGTGCCCCAGGGCAGCCCGCCCCCGCGCAACGGCGGCAGCAGGTCGGCGGTGACGCCGAGCGCGTCGAGCATCGCGGGCCAGGCGGCGCCCGAGTCCTGGTCGATCAGCCCGGTGCGCGAAGCGAGGGAGAGCTCGAGGGCGACGTCGCCCCCGAGGGCGGCGACGACGAACTCGGGCAGGTCGAGCCACCGCAGCCCCGTGAGGTCGGTGCCCTGATCGCGGAGCCACGCGAGCTTCGCGACGCTCACCTGGGCGCCGAGCGGGAGTCCCGTGCGCCCGGCGAACTCCTCGCGCACGACGGCCGGGAATCCGGCGATCTGCTCGAGACCGCGAGGGTCGAACCACGCGAAGCCGGGGGCGACGGGTTCGCCGTCGGCGTTGAGCAGGATGCCGGTCTCGCCCATGCCGGCGATGGCGAGGGAGGTCAGCGGTTCCGCGGTGAACGGGCTGAGTTCGGCATCCACCAGGTCGACGAGCGTGCGGACCGCGCGGAGCAGGTCGGCCGCGACGATGTCGGTCGTGCCGCCCTCGCCGACGCGCCACGGCGTGGGCACCTGCGCCCCGGCGACCTCGGTGCCGTCGTCGTCGATGACGAGCATCTTGATCGCGGTGCTGCCGAGGTCGAGCCCGCCGTGGAGGCGCGACGGAGCCTCGGTCATGTCACCGGTGTCTCGCATGAGCGGCCGTCCTTTCCGGAACTTCTCGTGAGTCCCGGAAAATCAAGCATGACACCGGTGACTTGCTACGTCTATGGTGGGGGTATGCCGTCGTCGTGTCAAATGCCCGATCCGCTCGCCGTCGTCGTCGCCGGAACCGCCGGAAGCGGCAAGAGCACGCTCGGACGCGCGATCGCGGAGGCACTTCGAGCCCCCCTCGTCGACCTCGACAGCGTCACCACGCCCCTCCTCGACGCGCTGCCCTCCGACGCCCTCGGCGGGCACTGGCTGACCTCGCCGCACGCGTCCGCGATCCGCGCCGGTCGGTACGCCGCACTCCGCACCACCGCGGCCGACGCCCTGTCCACAGCGGGTCGCGTCGTGGTCGTCGCCCCCTTCACCGCGGAGCTCTCCGGCGGCGAGGAGTGGCGGGCGCTGGTCGCCGCTCTCGCCCCCGCCGAGCCGCACGTCGTGTTCGTCGACGGAGACCCCGCGGTGCTGGCATCCCGTCGCTCCGCTCGCGGAGCCGCGCGCGACGCCCACCGCCCCGACACGGCTCCGGTCGCCCCGCGGGTGGCGGCGACGACCGTCGACGCCGAGCTCTCGACCGCGCAGCAGCTCGCCCGGGTGCTGCCGGCGCTGGGGGTGCGCCGACCGGTCGACCCGGGGGCCGGGATCTTCGCGCGCGAGTTCGACGCCGTGCTGTTCGACCTCGACGGGACGCTCGTGGACTCGACGGCCTCCGTCGTGAAGTCATGGCGCCGGTTCGCCGAGCACTTCGACGTCTCCATGGAGGCGCTGCACGCCAACCACGGCCAGCCCGCCCGCACCCTGATCGGTCTGCTGCTGCCGGCCGAGCGCCACGCCGACGCGCTCGCGCACGTCACCGACCTCGAGGTGACGGATGCCGTGGGCCTCGCTCCCGTCCGTGGAGCGTCGGCCTTCTTCGCCTCGGTGCCCGCCGGGCGCCGCGCGATCGTGACCTCGGGCTCGGTGCCCATCGCCTCCGCCCGGCTCGCGGCCGCGGGACTGCCCGTACCCGAGGTGTTCGTCACCGTCGACGACGTCGCGCGCGGCAAGCCCGACCCGGAACCCTTCCTGCTCGCCGCCGAGCGTCTCAGGGTCGACCCCGGGCGCTGCCTCGTCGTCGAGGACGCCCCCGCCGGCATCGCCGCGGCCCGCGCCGCCGGGTGCGCCGTCCTGGCCCTCACCGGCACCACCGCCGAAGAGGAGCTGACCGCGGATCTCGTCGTGGACGGGCTGGATGCCGTGCGCCTCGAGGTCGCGGCATCCGGAGCGCTGCGGCTGCTGCCGGCCTGAGCGGCGGGGCCTGAGCGGCGGGGCCGGGGCGGAGGGGCCGGGGCGGAGGGGCCGGGGCGGAGCGGAGGAGAAACCGCGACGGGAGGACCGCGCCCCGCGACAACGCCCTCCCTCGGCCGAAACCCCTCCCGTCCCGCACCCCAGGGGACCGACCGGCGCACCCGACCGGAGACGCGCCCCGCCCGGCGGTCGCCCGGCACGGAGGAGAATCCGCGAGGGGAGGACCGCACCCCTTGACAGCATCCTCCCCCGGCGGAAACCCCTCCCGTCCCGCACCGCGTCGCATCGGAGCGACGCGCACGGCCGGTGACGCACCGCGGGCCCCCGTCCCGGAGGACGACGGCCCGCGGCGGCGAACCGATCAGCTCAGGCGGGAACGACGACGGCCGATCGCGAGAGCGGCTCCGGCGGCCACCATGAGCAGCGCCCCGATTCCGAGCCCCCACGGAAGGTCGGCACCGGTCGCGGCAAGGGAACCGGCGGCGACCACCTGGACGGGGATCGTCGCGAGCGGACCGCCGTCGGCGCGGACGATGGCCACCGTGTGGGCGCCGAGGGCGAAGTCCGCCGGCACGTTCACCCGGAAGGTCACCTGACCGCGCGCATCGGCCCGCGGGATGCCGGTGATCACGAGCGGCTGGCTGTTCAGGGTCGCCGCGAGCTGCTCACCGGGGGCGACGCCCGTGACCGTCACCGTGAACGACCCGCCGCGCTCGACGCGCGAGGCGCTCGCGGTCGCGGTGACACCGGCCGCGGAGGTCGCCGACGCCGTCGGGTTCGGCGCCGACGTGGGTTGGCCGGTCGGAGCCGTCGTCGGCTCGGGCGACGCCGTCGGCGACGCCGTCGGCTCCGGCGAGGTGGTCGGGGTGACCGTCGGCTCCGGCGAAGACGTCGGCGTCACCGTCGGCTCCGGCGACGACGTCGGGGAGGCCGTCGGCTCCGGAGACGTCGTCGGCGTGGCCGTGGGGGTCGGCGACGACGTCGGCGTCGCGGTCGGGGTCGGCGACGGGGTGACCTCGGTCTCGAGCGTGCCCTTCGTGAACAGGGTCGTCACCTCGGTGGCATCCAGTGCCCGGCCGTAGACGCGCACGTCGTCGAGGTCTCCCCCGAACAGGCGGTCCTGGGCGTACCGCGACTTCGCCAGCAGACCGCCGACGCCGTCCAGCGCCTCGAGGTCGGCGGCGTCGAAGATCGTCGCGACCTCGGCCACCTTCTGACCGTTCACGTAGGTCACCAGCGTCTTCTTACCCGTCAGCACGAGCGTCACCTGCGCCCACTGGCCCGGCTGCAGGCGCGCCGCACCCGACTTGTTCTCGGTGTACCCGGCCTTGATCGCCGCGGCCACGCCGCCGCAATCGGGGCTGGTGAACAGGTAGTTCGTGTTGGTCGACCCCAGCGACAGCGGCCACTCGCACGCGGCGGTGCCGTCCCATTTCACCCAGCTCGATACCGTCAGATCGCGCGTGCCGTCGGGGACGACGCTGCCGCCGATCTCGGCGAACGCCGCGGTCGAACCCGACGCCCCACCCGGGAAGGAGATGGCGGAGTCGCCCGCGACATCGCGCGCGCCGGTCGCCGCTGTCGCACCGGCGCCCCGGATGGTCGCGTCGTGTCCGCGACCCGAGACGTCGGTGATGCGCGAGCCGTCGATCGTGGCGCTCGCCCCGTCGAAGCTGTAGTGCAGCAGCAGGTCGGCCTCGGGCTTGGTCACCGTGATCGTCAGCAGGGCCTTGCGCCCGTCGGACGACGTGGCGGTGATCACTGCGTCTCCGGCCGAGACGGCCGTGACCTCACCCGACGCGTCAACCGAGGCGACGGCCGCGTTGCTCGAGGTCCACGAGACCTTCTGGTCGGCGTTCGCGGGAGCGACCGACGCCGTGAGCGCCGACGTGGAGCCCAGCGCCAGCACACGCGAGTCGTAGCCGATGGTGACCGAGGTGGATGCCACGGGCGTGCCGACCGCGGTGATCGTCGCCACCGCGGGGGTCGCGGAGCCGTCGTTCAGCGCGCCGCGCACCTCGACGGTGTCGCCGGGGGCCTTCAGCGCGGACAGGTCCTGCTCGTCCCACGTGACGCCGACGGCGATCGTCCCGGCCGGGCGGGTGGCATCCACGGTCGCGGGGAGCGAGACCGAGGTGGTGCCGGGAGCGGCCTCCACCGACACCGGGGCGACCGAGGTCACCAGGTCGTTCGGGTTGTAGGTCGCGATCAGGCGGTCGCGCTCCTCACGGGTGATGCCGAAGGCGACGCCGTGGCGCGGGGAGGGCGGGAGCGAGTACTGCGCGGGGACCTTCCAGTCGACCTCGCCGTCCTTCAGCGACTCCGTGTACAGCGGGATGTAGCCGCCGCCGCCGTACCAGTCGACGAGCACGTAGTTGCGGTCGCCGTTGACGTCGCCCGGGTTCGAGCGGAAGGCCGAGGGGCCCTCGGTCTCGGGCAGGCCGGCGTCGGCCGAGAGGCAGGTGTCGAACTTCGTCCACTCGCCCGACGACGACGGGGCGCGCAGGTCGGTGCCCTTCTCCGCCACGATGTCGGGGCGGCAGGCGGTCTCTTCGGTGCCCTTCGTGAAGCGGTAGTAGACGCCGTCGCGCTCCATGATCGTCGTGTCGATCAGGCCCGCGTTGGTCTTGCGCAGCCCCTCGATGTCACCGGACTTGATGTACGGCACGGCGGGCGTGAAGTTCACGAAGTCGCGCGTGGTCGCCATCAGGATCTGCGGGCCGTTGCCGTCTTCCTGCGTGTGCGCGTCGTCGAGGAACAGGCGCGACGACCAGTACACGACGTAGGCGTCGATGGTCGGGTCGTAGTGCGCCTCGGGGGCCCAGGTCATGCCCGCGCTGGGGGGCGAGACCTCGATGTGGCGCTGTTCGCCCCAGTTGACGAGGTCGGTCGACTCCCAGATCTCGAGGTATCGGCTGCCGGTGTCGGTCGGGAAGCCCTTGCGCGCCGCCGAGAGGTCGGTCGCGATGAGGAAGAAGCGGTCGCCCTCCTTCGAGCGCAGCACGAACGGGTCGCGCAGACCCATGTCGCCCTTCGTCGACTCGAGGACCGGGTTGGCGTTGTTCAGCGTGCGCCAGTTGAGCGCGTCATTGCCCTCCGAGACGGCGAAGCGGATCTTCTCGCCGTCGATGGTGTTGTCGCGGAAGTAGACGAACATGTACGCCTCGTCGTCTTCGCGCGTGTGCGAGGCCGCCTTGAGCACCGTGATCGGCAACTGCACCGTGCGGGTGGCCGCGCCGAGGGTCAGGGTGGCGGTCAGCGTGACCTGCTGGTCCTGGGCACCGCGTGTGACGCTGCCCTCGCGGACGACGTTCGGCTCGGTCCCGCGGTCGGCGTCCGAGACGACGGCCGGGTTCGACGACGACCAGGCGATCTTCACCTCACCCGCCTGCGCGGACGAGAACTGCTGGTCGATCTCGGCGCCCGAGGCGGGAAGGGTGATCGAGCCGCGGACGTCGCCCGAGAGGCCGGCCTGCGCGGGCAACGCGTCGGCGACCTGGCGGACCGCCTCGTCCTGCTCGTTCGCCGAGAGCGCGCGCACGGTCACCGTGATCGGAGCGCCGACGCGGGTCTGGCCGCCGAGCGAGAACGTCGGCGTCAGGGTCGCGGTGGCGTCTCCCGCGCTGGCGGAGGGGCGCGTGATCGTCCCATCGGCGGCCACGACTCCGGCGTTGCTCGTGGCCCAGGTGAGGGTGGAGCCGGCCGCGGTCGTGGTCGGCAGCTGCAGGTCGCGATCGACGCTGGAGGTGTCGCCGAGCGACACGGAATCGGATGCCAGCACGGCACGGTAGCCGTCGGCTCCGACGGCGCGCAGGTCGTCGGCGGAGAGCGCGCTGTTCCAGATCCGCACGTCGTCGATGGCGCCGGCGTAGAACGGGTCGTCCCAGAACGAGCGGCCGAGGTATCCGCCGACGCCGTTCTGTCCGAGCGCGGCGTCGATCGTCTGCGCGATGCCGGTCTGGTCGGCGTTGCCGCCGTCGAGCTGACCGTTGACGTAGTAGGTCACGCGCTGACCGGGCTGGAACACGAGGGCGATGTTGGCCCACTGCCCCACCGGCAGTGCCGCCCCGCCGTCGCCGACGCGACGCTCACCCGCACCGTCGGAGACAGCGCCGTACGTGCCGTTGCAGCTGGTGGATGCCAACAGGTTCTTCGTCGTGGAACGACCCAGGCCGAACGCGAGCTGGCACTGGCCGTTGCCCGCGCCCTCCCACTTGGTCCACATGCTGACCGTGACCGCGGTGTCACCGGCGGTCACGACGTTGTTCGGCAGCGAGACGTAGGACGCGACCGCATCGGCGTCGTTGCGTCCGCCGGAGAGACGGATGGCCTTGTCGCCCGCGGCGCCGGTGACGCCGGGGACGACGGTGATCCCGCCGTTGCCGACGACGCCGTCGGTGCGGGTCGCGCGCGAACCGGAGTCGGGGATGGCGGCGCCGGCACCGAGGGTGCCGCTGAGGGTGTCGAAGGTGTAGTGGAGGCCGGGGTCGGGCACCGCGGCGGCGACGGCCGACGGGGTTGTAACCAGGGCCGACACGGCGACCGCGGTGACGGCGGTGGCGGCGAGCAGACGGGGGACGCGCATGGGGGCGGAACGCTCCGTTCGGGTGTGGGGGCGGGCGGGCGGTGCTGGCGGCCACGTCACCGGAAGCGACTCCGGCACAGCTTCGTCCCGGATCCGTCGGCGCTGTGTTAGCGCTCACACTGGAAGGGACGGTATTACCGGTTCGAGGTGGCGTCAAGCAACGATCAGGTCACGACGTGAAGGTTCACATTCGGGTTGCGCTGGACCTTTCGGTCACCCTAAGGTCGGTCACGACCCGAGGCCGTCGAATCCGTTCGACGCATCGGACCGCCACGAAGGGGTGCGGTCCCGGTCGCCACCCCGTACGGCGACCCGGACGAGCCGTCTTCGCCCGTCCGCCCGAAAGGCCCCCCGCATGCGTTCACGCCGACCCGCGGCCCTCGCCCTCGCCGCCGCCCTCGTCGGTGGCGGTCTCGTCACCGGGATCGCCCCCGCCCACGCCGCCGCTCCCGCCGCCGCCCTGCTGTACGACTTCGACGGCCTGTCCACCGGAGCGCTCTCCGCCGGAACGACCGTCGCCGACACCGCCGGGGCGCACCCGGGCACCGTACGCGGCGCGGGCGCGAGCATCGTGGCCGGCCCGCGCGGCGGCTCCGACCACGCGCTGGCGCTTCCCGGCGGCGCGGCCAACTCCGGCGCGGCGTTCGTCGAGATCGCGCCCGGCCTCACCGACACCGGCACCGGCGACGTGACGATCTCGGCGTGGATCAAGTGGGCAGGCAACCAGGAGTGCTCGTGGGCGTACAGCCTCGGCAGCTCCACCGAGCGCTACCTCTTCGCCACCCCTCGATGTGGCGGGAACCTCATCGGTGCCGTGAAGGCCAACGGCGAGCAGCGGGCCACGAACAACGGCCCCGCCTCCTCGACGCGATGGAGCCACGTGGCCGTCGCCCTGCAGTCGGGTCAGCGCGTGACGACCTACGTCGACGGCGTCGCGGTCGCCTCCACCGCGACGAACGCGACCGGCGCCGCGACCGTCGGCACCGCGGCCTTCTCCGGCCTGATCGGCAAGTCGCTCTACGCACCCGACCCCCTCTTCGCCGGGGCGATCGACGACGTGCGCGTGGACCGGGCCGCCCTCACCGCCGAGCAGATCGCCGCCGTCGCCGCCCCGGCCGCCGCGGTCATCGCGAGACAGGACGCCGACGCCGTCGACCTCGGCGACACCTCCGCCGTCACCGCCGACCTCTCCCTGCCGCGCACCGCGGCCGGGGGGTCGACGCTCACCTGGTCCTCCAGCGCCCCCGACGTGGTCTCCGCCGACGGCACCGTCGTGCGCCCCGCACCGGGATCGTCCGACGCCGTCGTGACCCTCACCCCGACGGCATCGTTCGCCGGATCCACCGCCGCCGGCGACCCCGTCCAGGTCACGGTGAAAGCCGACTCGGCCGCGGAACTCGCGGACCGCCTGACCTCGACCCTCGTGGTGCCGCCGGTCGTGGCATCCGGGACCGCCCTTCCGAGCGTCCCCGGCGTCGAGCTGCGCTGGAGCGGCGACGCGGTCGCCGACGGCGCGCTCGTCAACACCGGCGACGCCGCCCGCACGACCTCCGTCACGGCGGCGGCATCGTGGGGCGACATCTCGTTCTCCAAGACCTTCACCGTGTCCGTCCTCGACGCGGCCACCGCCCAGAGCCTCGTGGCCTACACCCGCACGCCCACGAGCGACCGCGACGCCAACCAAGACACGGTCGCCCGCAGCATCCACTTCGCGGTCGGGTCGACGCCCGACCAGGCGCAGCCGCTGCAGAACAACTACGGCGTCGTCTTCGCCCAGGGCGACCACCTCGGCGTCGACAACGTCGACCAGCGCGGCGTGGCCTCGCCCTCGCCGTTCTACTTCGCCGACGGACGCCTCGGATTCATCACCACTCGCGTGACGATGGCGGGGGCTCCGGATGCCACGGCCCGATCGGGGGCGACGGTCTTCCGCGCCGCGGACGACCGGGGCGCGCAGTTCGAGGAGCTCGGCACCATCGACCTCGGCACGACCGCCGGCGTCGTGGCCCCGCGCGCGGTCTGGGACTCGGGCCAGAAGCGCTACCTCGTGTCGTGGACCGACGACAACGGCGCCGCACACCACACGACCGTGGCCGACCTCGCGCGCACCGAGCTGGTCACCGACACCTTCAACCCCGAGAACGACGGTCGCCGCTCGCGCATCGTGGTCGACGGCAACCGCGGTGCGGTCGCCGACGGGGCCCCCGCGACGGTGGCCTCCCCCTCCCTCAGCTCGTTCGGTGGACGCGTCGCCAACGCCGAGCCCGGAGGTTCCCTCCCCGTGAGCGGGTCGCTCGCCGCCGCGTTGTCGCAGCGCTACAACCGGGTCGTCAACACCACCGCCACCGTGGCCCCCGCCACCGTCGAGGCGGGCGAGACCGACGCGCTCGGCGACACCCGAGTCGACCTGTCGTACACCGACGGCTCGACCGCGACCCTGCCCGTGGACTGGGATGCCGACGACCTCGCGGCCGTCGCGGGGGCGAAGAGCGGCACCTTCACCGTGTCGGGCACCGTGCGCCAGAAGGATTACAGCGTCCCCTTCGCCGCGAACCGGGCAGACCCGACCATCTACCGCTACGAGCGCGACGGCAAGACGCAGTACCTGTTCATCGCCACCGACGACACGAACAACAACAACATCGCCTCGGCACACCTGCCGATCCGCGTGTCGGACACCTTCGACGGTCTCTCCGACGCCGCCGGCGGCGCTCAGCGCGAGGTCGATCTGCTGAACCGCTTCACCAAGCGCGACACCACGACCGACGGCCGCACGATCGCGGGATGCTACTGGGCCCCGGAGATCCACGAGATCGGCGGCAAGCTGTCGATCCTGTTCTCGCCCTGCTTCAACTCGGGCAACCCGCAGTCCAACGACGGCGCCGACTGGCAGACCGTGCAGTCGCACATCATGCAGCTGCGCGACGGCGGCGATCCCGCGAACCCGGCCGACTGGTCGAAGCCGGCCGCCGTGCTGAAGGCCGACGGCAGCGCGCTCGGCCGCGACGGCTACCGCAACATCAGCCTCGACATGACCTACTTCGAGGCGAACGGCCAGGCCTACTACACGTGGTCGCAGCGCTACACCTCGCCCGGCTTCGGCGACCCGCTCACCTGGATCGCCAGGGTCGACCCGAAGGACCCCACCCGCATCGTCGGTGAGGCCAAGCCCGTCATCTCGCCCGCCCTGTCGTGGGAGCTGCGGCTCGCCGAGGGATCGTTCGCCCTGGAGCGCGACGGCAGGATCTACCTCATCTACTCGAGCGACGGCGTGAGCCCCCGCTACGTGGTGGGCGGGGTCTGGGCCGACCTCGACAGCGATCTCATGGACATCGACAGTTGGCACAAGTACACCACCCCGCTGATGAAGAGCGTTCCGATGCCCGCCGGCGTCACGGACTACCTGACCTACCAGCAGGGTCCCGGTCACGGCGCGGTGACGACGGACGACGACGGCAACGAGCTGTACGTCTACCACACGTGGGGTGACGGTGTGGGCGGCAACGGCCGCGACACCCGCATCGGGCGCATCCACTGGGCGGCGGGAGACCGTCCCGTCCTCGACATGAGCAAGGACGAGCAGGTGCTGCCCGCCCTGCGCACGGTCACCATGACCGTGTCGGTGACCCCGGCCGGCGGCGTCACCCCGACGCCGACACCGACGCCGACCGCGACACCGGAGCCGACCTCGACGCCGGAGCCGACCTCGACGCCGGAGCCGACGGCGACCGCTCAGCCGACCTCGACGCCCGAGCCCACGGTCGCCCCGACCGGACAGCCCACCGCGCAGCCCACCGCCTCGGCCCAGCCGACGCCGGGCGCGACCGGCTCCCCCGCCACGACCGCCACCGCCACCGCCAGCGCCACCCGCGTCGCCCAGGGCGGCTCCTACACCGTCACCGTCACCGGACTCACCCCCGGCGAACAGATCTCGGCAATCCTGCGCAGCACCCCGCTCACCATCACCGGCATCCCCGCCGCCGACGCCGCCGGAAAGGTGACCTTCCGGGTCACCGTCCCCGCCGACTTCGCCACCGGAGCCCACACCCTCACCATCACCCGCGCCGACGGCACCACCCTCACCCCCCTCACCCTCGAGGTGGTGTCCCCGAACGGCCTCGCGACCACCGGGGCCGGAATCCCCTTCGCGGCGGTCTTCCTCGGATTCGGCGCCCTGGTCGCCGGTGCGGCCGTCCTCCTCCACCGCCGCCGCCGCGCCGGCGTCTGACGCCCCGCCGACAAGGAACGAACCGATGACCCGCACCCGTGCCCTCGTCGCCCTCGGCGTCGTCGGGGTCCTCGCCGCCACCGCGGCCGGGACCCCGGCGGTCGCCGCACCCGCCCGCATGACGGCCGTGGCTCCCGAGATTCCTCAGCCCGTGGCATCCTTCGACTTCGACACGGCCCCCGTCGACGGCGCCTTCTCCTCCGGCGACGCCCGCGCCGCCGTGCGCGGCACGGCCGACCTCGTCGCCGGGCGCGAGGGCCGAGGCACCGCGGCGCGTCTGTCGTCGGCGTTCTGGCTCGATGTGCGCACCGCCGACGGCGGCGGCCTGCTCGCGGGCGACGACGAGGTCACGATCTCCTACGACAGCCGTCCCGCAGCTCAGGGCAACGTCGGGTGGACGGTGTTCGCCGCCGCCGACGCGGGAGCCCCGACCTTTGGGAACGAGCGGTATCTCGGCATCCTGGATCGCACGACCGGTCTCACCGTCGAGCGCTACCGGAACGCCGGCGGACGCGACACCTCGGGCAACCTCACCACCGGCGGCACGACCGACTGGAAGCACGTCGACCTCGTGCTGTCGGGGGACACCGCCCGCCTGTACGTCGACCAGAAGCTCGTCAGCGCCGCGCTCGACGGTCCCACGCTCGAGGAGATCCTCGGCGCGAACGGCGGAGTGCTGCAGGTCGGTAAGGCCAACTGGGGCGGGGGCGAGTACTTCTCCGGCCTGATCGACGACCTCAAGATCTACGATCGCGCGCTCACCCCCGACCAGCTCGGCGTCGCCGGTGCCGCCTCCGACGATCGCGCCGCCCTCGGCATCCCCTCCGTCGTGCTCGGCGACCTGCCCACGCAGGTGCGCGGGCAGGCGGTTTCGTGGTCGGCCACCGGTCCCGGTGCCGCACGCATCTCCGCGGACGGCGCGGTCGACACCCGCGGCCTCGGCGCCGACGGGGTCGCGGTGCGCCTCTCGGCCCAGGTGGCCGGCGACGCGGAGCCCCTCACGTGGGACGTCGTCCTCCAGGCTCCCGGCGGCGAGATTGCGACCTACGTCAAGACCGTCACCACCGTCGGCGGGGTGAAGGACGACCCGCTCGCCTACGACGACGACCGCCGCGCCGACTCGCTGTACGTCGCCTCGCGGGCCGCGGGCGAACAGCAGTGGCAACCGCTCAACCGCGGTCAGGCCATCCTCTCGGTGCTCTGGGACGACACGCAGGCCGCGAAGCCGTGGGCGCAGATGGGCTCGCCGAGTCTCTTCCGCGATGCCGACGGGCACCTGGGCGTCGTCGCCTCGCAGAACGACTCCACGAGCCGCATCTACGTCTGGCGGTCCACCGACGACCGCACCTTCACCGACCAGCAGGTGATCGACCTCGGCTCGGGCATCGTCTCGGCGCCCCGGATCATCGCCCTCCCCGGCGGTGGCTACCAGGCGCTGTGGACCGACCTGTCCAGCGGCGAGGGACGCGCGGCCGCGCTCTCCGCGCTCGACTCCTCGGCGACGGTCAGCACCCCGACCCGCGCCGACGCCCGCACCCCCGACCTCGCCGGAGACGGCCTGCCCGCCTGGGCGAGCGACGCGACCGCCACCGCGGTGACCCCCGCCCAGTTCGGCGCGTTCGTCGACACCTACGTCGATCTGCAGAACACGGGAGTGGATGCCATCGCCGCCGACGTCGCGGCGGGCGCCGACGCCGCAGCGGTGCGCGGGGCCCTCCCCCGCACCGCGACGCTGCGCTACAACGACGGCAGCGCGAAGGACCTCCCCGTCCGGTGGGACTCCCAGCAGGCGGCCGCGGCCGCCGCGGCCGGTCCGGGGATGTACGAGATCCAGGGCGTCGTGCAGCAGCACGCGCAGCAGATGGTCTCGGACGCGCGGGCCGATCCGCACGTGTTCTACAACGAGGACGACGGGTACTACTACCTGACCGGATCGCACTACGGCGAGCCGAGCGATGGGCGCATCGACGAGGCGAGCAGCTACCGCAAGATCGGTCTGAAGCGCGCGACGACCCTCGACGGTCTCGCCTCGGCCCCCGAGCAGATCGCCATCGACCCCGATGACGGCACCGTCGGACGCGAAGGTCAGTACCCGAACACGTTCTTCGGGTGGGGTGGGTTCATCTGGGCCCAGGAGTTCCACAAGATCAACGGCCGCTGGTGGATCGTCGCGGGCATGAACCGCGGCTTCGCCCAGACCGGCGGCTGGTGCGACAACACCGTGCTCATCCCGTACACCGGGGACGCGGCATCCATCGCCGCCGGCGGCTTCTTCGACGAGAAGAACTGGGGCGAGCCGGTGGTCCTGGACGGGGCGGCCTTCGACGTGTCGTACTTCGAGCGGGAGGAGAACGGCGTCTCCCAGGGGTACTGGATCATGCCGAACGGGGGTCGTCTGCTCGTGGGCAAGGCGCGCGGGGGCGACGGCGTCGTGCCGCTGCTGGACGGACCGCTGTCGACCATCTACGAGACCAGCCAGGTCTGGGAGCGCGGCAAGCAGGCGCCGACGCCGACAGACACGAACGAAGGCCAGGACCAGGCCGTCGTCGAGGCGCCGTTCATGATCTCGCACGACGGGCGGGTCTACATCACCTACTCCGGCGGCACCGTCGACAAGTACTACGACCTGGGTCTGCTGACGGCCGACGCCGATGCCGATCTGACCGACCCCGCGAGTTGGACGCAGACCGCGTTCCCGGTGCTCGACACGAACGACACCTATCGGGGCCGGCTCGGCGCCGACGAGAAGACGGCCACGACGCAGACCGCGGGAACCGGCCACAACTCCTTCATCGAGGATGCGGACGGCAACCTCCTGCTCGCGTACCACGCGCGCCCCTACCCCGACCCGCACACCCTCACCGACCCGAACGGCGCCGGCGGTCTGTTCGACCCCGACCGGAACACCTGGTTCCAGTCGGTGAACGTGCGTGCCGACGGGCGACTCGACCTGACGCTGACGAAGGAGCAGGAGGTCGCGCCGCAGTTCCGCACCGTGACCGCGCGCCTCACGATCGCCGGCGGTTCGGACCCGACGCCTACGCCGACGGCGACCGCGGAGCCCAGCGCGACGCCCGAGCCGACCGCGACGCCCGAGCCGACCGCGACCGCTCAGCCGACCGCGACGCCCGAGCCGACGGTCGCCCCGACCGGACAGCCCACCGCGCAGCCCACCGCTTCGGCCCAGCCGACGCCGGGTGCGTCCGTCTCCCCCGCCACGACCGCGACCGCGACCGCCAGCGCGACCCGCGTCGCCCAGGGCGGCTCGTACACCGTCACCGTCACCGGACTCACCCCCGGCGAACGGATCTCGGCGATCCTGCGCAGCACCCCGCTCACCATCACCGGCATCCCCGCAGCCGACGCCGCCGGAAAGGTGACCTTCCGGGTCACCGTCCCCGCCGACTTCGCCACCGGAGCCCACACCCTCACCATCACCCGCGCCGACGGCACCACCCTCACCCCCCTCACCCTCGAGGTGGTCGCGGCGAGCGCCCTGGCCACGACGGGAGGCGCGGTCTCGTTCGCCGCGCTCCTCGCCGGGGCGGGCGCGGTGCTGGCCGGAGCCGTGGTGCTGGTGATGCGTCGCCGCCGCGAGCGCGCCTGACCCCGAGCGGAGGACATCCCGGCGGCGGAGGACCACTCGGCCGGGGTGGTCCTCCGCTCGCGGTTTCTCCTCCGCCGCGGCACCGCTCCGCGCCGCCGTCACGCGCCGCACGATGACGCGACAAACGCTCCCCCGAGTCAGACACGCCCGGCCAGAGCGTTTCTCCCGCGCCGGAGCGTTTATCCGCACCCCGCCCCGACGCCGAGCGCTACCGCGTCGCCCGCTCCAACAGCTCCAGCACATGCACGTACGACTCCCCCGTCGCCTTCGTCATGCCCAGCTCGCACGTGCGGTTGCACGACGCGTGCGCGTCGGCTCCCCACGCGGCGACCTCGGCCGCCTCGGGCGCGGTCGCCGCCTCGGTCAGCTCCGGGTGCAGCATGCCCCGATCCCCCGCGTACGCGCAGCACCCCCATGCATCCGGCACCCGCACCTCGGACGCCACGGCCGCACCGATCGCGCGCAGCGCCGGGTCGATGCCCAACTGCGTCGACGAGCAGGTGGGATGCAGCGCCAGCAGCTCGGCCACCGGCGTCGGCGCGAGACGGGGAAGGAGAGCGGATGCCGTGTAGGCCACGGCATCCAGCACCTCCACGCCCTCATCGCGAAGCGTCGCGGCGAACCCCTCGGTGCAGCTCGACGCATCGCACACCACCGGCAGGGCGCCCTCCCGGGAGGCGGAGCGTACGGCCGCGCGCACGCGCGCCGACATCGTCGCGTGGCCCCTCGCGTAGCCCTTCGACGACCACGGGGTTCCGCAGCAGAGCGCGTCGATCCCCTCCGGCACGAGGGCGGAGACTCCCGCGCGTTCCAGCAGGCGGGTGAACGCCGCGGTCGCACCGATGCCGTCGGCCGGGCCGAACATGCTGCCGACGCAGGCCGGGAGGAACACCGCGGAGGGCTCGACACCCGGGGCGCCGACCACCGACCCCAGCGATCGGCGCGACGATCCCCCCGCCGGCAGCTCCGCCGAGTACCGGGGCACCGTATCGGTGCCGAGCACCGCGCGGGCGGCATCCGTCACCGTCCGCACCACCGGCGTCGGGACCTTGGAGGCCACGGACAACGCCGCCGACCCGGCCCGCGTCACCGCGCCCCACCCGGTCGCCGCCGCCGACCACCCGGCGGCCAGCACCGGGTTGGCGTCGTCGCGACGGAAGCGCTTCATGAGCGTGCCGGTGTTGATGAGCACGGGACACGCGGTCTGGCACATGCCGTCGACCGCGCAGGTCTGCACGCCGTCGTAGTCGTAGTCCTTCTCGAGCTCCGCCACGAGCGCCCCGTCGCCGCGCTCTCGAGCCGCGGTCGACGCGCGCCGCACGACGATCCGCTGACGCGGGGTGAGCGTGAGCGAGCGACTCGGGCACACCGGCTCGCAGTACCCGCACTCCACGCACCGGTCGACCTCGGGCTCGATCGACACGGGCGTCTTGAGATTCCGCATGTGCGCGGTCGGGTCGTCGTCGATGATCACGCCCGGATTCAGGATGCCGCTCGGGTCGAGAAGCCGCTTCAGCTCGACCATCACCGCGTACAGCTCGTCGCCGTACTGGCGGCGCACGTACGGGGCCATGGCTCTGCCCGTGCCGTGCTCCGCCTTCAGGTTGCCGCCGGCGTCGAGCACGAGGTCGACCATCGCGTCGGTGAAGCCCTCGAACCGGCCGAGCGCTCTCGCACCCTCGAAGCGGTCGGTGAGCATGAAGTGGATGTTGCCGTCCTTGGCGTGACCGAAGATCACGCTGTCGTCGTACCCGAAGCGCTCGAACAGCTCCTGCAGCCCTTCGCAGGTGTCGGCGAGACGCTCGACCGGCACGACCACGTCTTCGAGCAGCGCGGTGGTGCCGCTCGGGCGGGCCCCCGCGACCGAGGCGTAGAGGCCCTTGCGGAAGGTCCACGCGGCAGCGCGCTGGGCCGGATCGCTCGAGAAGACCGCGAGATCGAGCAGCGGCTGCTCCCCCAGCACGCGAGCTCCGGCAGCGGCGAGGTCGCGCAGCGCGTCGGTGTCGTCGGCGTGGTACTCCACGAGTAGGGCCGCCTGGGTCGTCGCCTCGAAACCGTGGATGGCGGCGGGGGTACCCGCCAGGCGCTGCCCGACGCGGAGGGATGTGGCATCCATCAGCTCCAGCGTCGCCGCCCCCGTCGCCACCAGCGCCGGCAGCGACCGGGTCGCCGCGTCGAGCGTGGGGAAGACCGCGAGCGTCGTCGCGATGGCGGGGCGGATCGGCACGGTGCGGAAGGTCGCCTCGGCGACGAACGCGAGGGTTCCCTCCGACCCCACGACGAGGTGGGCGAGCAGGGCCGCGGGCGTGTCGAAATCGATGAAGGCGTTGAGCGCGTAGCCCATCGTGTTCTTCATCGCGAACTGCCGCTCGATGAGCGCGACGCTCGCCTCGTTCGCGACGACGCGTTCGCGCAGCCGCATCAGTCCCTCGACGAGCGCGGGCTCGCGGTCGCGCAGCAGCGCGTCGGCATCAGGCGCTCCCGTGTCCACGACGGTCCCGGATGCCAGCACCAGCACGAGCCCCTCGAGGGTGCGGTACGAGTTCTCCACCGTCCCGCAGGCCATCCCGCTGGAGTTGTTGGCGACGACCCCGCCGATCGTGCACGCAGCCTCGCTCGCGGGGTCGGGACCGAGGCGGTGACCGTGCCGCACCAGCCGCGCATTGACCTGGCGCACCGTGGCCCCGGGCTGCGACCGCACGCGGCGACCTCCGTCGAGCACGTCGATGCGTCCGAACCCCTGCCGTACGTCGACGAGCAGTCCGGCGCCCGACGACTGCCCCGACAGGCTCGTGCCGCCGGACCGGAAGGTCACGGGCGTTCGGGATGCCGTGGCCCCGCGCAGGATCGCGCCGACCTCGGCCGCGTCCGCGGCGACGACGACGGCGTCGGGTGTGAGCAGATAGTGCGAGGCGTCGTTGGCGTAGGCGACGCGGTCGATCGCCCGCGTGCGGATGCGCGAGACGTCGGCGACGGCCGCGGCGATCTCGGGGGCGACCGGGGTCATGCCTCGCCCTCCGGAGTGAGGGCCCGCTCGAGGTCGGGGTCGGTCTCGACGAGGGCCCGGATGCCGTGCGGCGGCCCGGCGACCAGGGTCGAGGCGTGCGCGACGGCGTGCGCGCCCCACTCGGCGGCCGAGGCGGCGGCGAGGGCGAGGGGGTCGGCGCCGGCCGCGGCGGCGGCGGGTTCGCGCGTGAGGCCGAGGAGGAAACCCGCGAGAGCGGCGTCGCCCGCCCCCGCGGTGTTGGCAACGTACGGGGCGTCGGCGCGCGCGAAGACCGCGCGATCCACCGTCACGGCGACGAGCCCGTCGGACCCCAGACTCGCCAGCACCGTCCCGACGCCGCGTCCGACGATCTCGCGGGCGGCGGTGACGACCTCGCCGAGCGTGCCGAGGGGACGCCCCACCGCCGCGGACAGCTCCTCGGCGTTCGGGGTGAGCAGGTCGATCCCGGTCGGATCGGCGAGCAGCGCGTCGAGCGCCGCCCCGCTCGTGTCCACCGCGAGGCGCGCACCGTGTTCGCGCGCCACCGCGCGGACGGCCGCGAGGTCGACGAGGGCTCCGGCACCGGCGAGTTCGGGGAGACTTCCCGAGATGACGAGCCACGGAGCCGTCCGAGCGGCGAGCTCGTCGCGCAGTGCCGCGATCGTGGCATCCCATGCCTCCGGCGACAGGGGCGGGGTGGGGGCGTTGACCTTGGTGGTGGCGCCCTGGGCGTCGATGATCGAGGTGTTCACGCGCGTCGCCCCGCGCACCTCGACGATGCGCAACAGCGGGGCGGTGAGTCCGCAGCGGGCGAAGCGCACGTCGTCGGCACCGAGCACGACGACCGCAGCGGTGTCGGCGCCGCCCGCCGCGAGAGCGGCCGAGACGTTCACTCCCTTGCCGCTGACCTCGCGCGTGTAGCTGTCGGCGCGGGTGAAGGCGCCGCGGCGCAGGGCGCCGACGCGGTAGGTCGCATCGATCGCCCCGGCGGCGGTGAGCGTGACGAAGCCGCTCATGCGCCCACCCCCGTACCACCGACGCCGGTCACGACGCGGCCGGTGATGACGTCGAGCAAGCGGTGCACCTCCGCAGCGACGGCCTCGCGGCCCGGAGCGAGCCAGCGGCGCGGGTCGATGGCATCCGGGTCCCGCTCCAGCTCATCGCGGACGGCCGCGGTCAGCACCGTGTTGAGGTGCGTGCCGATGTTGATCTTGCGCATGCCGGCGCGCACGGCTCCGTCGATGCCGGCGTCGGCCACCCCGCTCGACCCGTGCAGCACCAGGGGTACGGGGAGTTCCGCGGCGAGCCGGGCGATCAGGTCCTCGTCGAGGGTCGCGCTGCGCTCGCGCATGGCGTGCTCGCTCCCGACGGCCACGGCCAGGGCGTCCACCCCGGTGGCCGCGACGAAGCGCGAGGCCTCGGCGACGTCGGTGCGCACGCCCGGGGCGTGCGCACCCTTACCGCCGATCTCGCCGAGCTCCGCCTCGATCCACGCCCCCTCGGCGTGCACGCGAGCGGCGACGGCGGCGGTGCGCTCGATGTTCTCGGCATCCGTCAGATGGGCGGCGTCGAACATCACGGAACGGATGCCGACGGCGAGCGCCTCGTCGACGAGGGACTCGTCGGTGGCGTGATCGAGGTGCACGACGACGTTGACCCAAGCCGCCTCCGCCAGCCGCAGGGCCGCGGTGGCGGCCGGGGCGACCCCGCCGTGGAACGCGATCGCGTTCTGCGACAGCTGGAGGATCACGCCCGTCTCGGCGGCCTCGGCGCCGGCGACGATCGCCTCGGCTACCTCGAGGGTGATGAAGTTGAAGGCTCCGACCGCGCGATGGGCGGCGAGCAGGTCGGGCATGTCGGCCAGCGGCACGGCGGTCTCTCTTCTGCGGGGGTGGGTGCTGCGCGAGCACGCTGGCGGCGGCGTGAGCCCGGCGGCTGAGCCTGTCGAAGCCTGCGGGCGGGAGGTGCCGGGTGGTTCCGGTCCCTTCGACGGGCTCAGGGACCTCGCGTTGCGCGAGCCCGGTGGCCGAGCGTGTTCGAGCACGGCGCGGGGAGGAGGGGGGTGGATGCCGGGACCCGACATCCTGTGTTCCTCTCGCGTGAGGGGTCATTCGGTGTCGCCCGCGAGCGTCCCAGGCGACAGTTGATGACCCCTCACGCGAGAGGGGGGTGGGTCAGCAGGAGGACTTGTAGACCGCGTCCTTGCCGTCGCCGTTGATGTTGTCCTTCGTGAGGATGGTGAAGCCGGTCTGGATCTTCTCCTCGGTGGCCTCGCCCTTGAGGGCGGCGATGGCCTGCTTCACTCCGTCAGAGCCGATGGTGGCGGGCTCCTGCGCGACGAGGGCCTGGACGGTGCCGGCTTCGAGGGCCTTGACCTGGGCGGGGCCGGCGTCGAAACCGACGATGGTGACCTGGCCCTGCTTGCCGGCCTGCTGCACGCCGGTGGCGGAGCCCTCCGCGGCGAACAGGTTCGCGGCGAAGATGCCCACGATGTCGGGGTCCTTCTGCAGCGCCGCCGTCACGATCTCGGCCGCGGTCGACGGCTCGTTGTGCGAGTACTGCACACCGACCGACTCGAACTTCGAGTCCTCGGCGACCGCATCCTCGAAGCCCTTCGCACGGGCGTCGGTGGTCGAGATGCCCGGGTCCACCGAGACCACGAGCACCTTGCCGCCGTTCGGGTTGGCATCCTGGATCGCCTTGAACGCGGCAGCCCCGCCGCCCTCGTTGTCGCTGGAGATCTGCGAGACAGCGCCGGACGGGTCCTCCAGTGTCGTGTCGACGAGGACGACCTTGATGCCGGCGGCCTCGGCGGCGGCGATGGGTGCCTGCATGGCCGACACGTCGGTCGGGGCGATGAGCAGCGCATCGGGCTTGGAGGCGACGACGGCGTCGACGATCGGCTTCTGCAACGTCGGGTCGAACTTCTCCGGACCCTGGGTCGTGACGGTGGCGCCTTCCTTGGCGGCTTCATCCTGGATGCCGCACTGCATGGAGATGTAGAACTCATCTCCGGCGACGCCCTGGACGAACGCGATCTTGTATCCGCCGTCGCCGCCCGAGGCGGAGCCCGACGAGGAGCCGCCGGAGCACCCGGCGAGGACGAGGGTGGCTGCGGCGCCGAGGGTGGCGAACGCGAGAACCTTGTTATTCCACTGCATTGTGATTGCCTGTTCTCTCTTGGTGGGATGTCGGATGCCGGGGCTCAGCCGCGGCGTCCTCCGCTGACGAACTTCCGCCAGAGGCTCTGGGTGTTGCCGCGGGTCGCGGCGGTGCGGCGCACCTGGTCGACGTAGACGGCGGTGATCAGCACCGCGCCGACGGCGACCTGCTGCCAGAAGGGCTGCACGCCGGTGATGACGAAGCCGTTCTGCAGCACGGCCGGGATGAAGAGGCCGACCACGGTGCCGAAGATCGTTCCGACGCCGCCGAACAGCGAGGTCCCGCCGATGACGACGGCCGCGATGACGTTGAGGTTGGTCTGCGACTGCCCGGCGATCGCGGTCGTGGAGAACTGCGACAGGGCCAGGATGCCGGCAAGCCCGGCGAGCGCTCCCGACAGCGTGTAGACCGAGATCAGGTGGCGGTCGACCTTGACGCCCACGCGACGGGCGGCGAGCTCGCTCGAGCCGACGGCATAGGTGTAGAGACCGAACCTCGTGAAGTGCAGCACCACGGCGCCGATGACGACGACCACGAGCGCGATGACGCTGATGATCGGGAGCGAGCCGAAGACGTTCCCGTAGCCGATCGAGACCGTGAGCACGGTGGGCACGTCGCGGATGTCGACGCCGCCGGTGAGGATCTGCGCGAGACCCAGCGCCATACCGAGCGAGCCGAGGGTCACGATGAGCGGCGGGATCTTCGCCTTCGCGATGAGGAAGCCGTTCAGCAGACCCCAGCACACGCCGCTGAGGATCGAGACCAGGATGCCGATCGTCGCGACGCCCCAGCCCTCCCCGCCGAGAGCGCGCATGACGAGCGCCGAGACGACGCCTGAGAACACCAGGACCGAGCCGATCGAGAGGTCGATGCCCGAGGTGATGATGATGTACGTCATTCCGACGCCCAACACCGCGAGGATCGAGGCGTTCTGGATGATGAGGCGGAAGTTCGACCACTGCGCGAACGAGTCCGGCGCGAGCGCGCTGAACACGAGCACGATGGCGATGAGGATCAGCAGGATCTGAAAGGCCTGCGCCTTCAGCAGCCCTCTGAAGAAGTTGGGCTTGCTGTCGTCGAACGTGCCGATCGCGACGGTCTCGGTAGGAGGCGTCCTGGTGCTCACTTCTGGTCGTCCTTCGTGACGGCGCCGGTCATGAGCCCGACGAGTTCTTCCATGGAGGTGTTCTTCGCATCGACGTTGGCGACGCGGGTACCGAGGCGCAGCACCTGGATGCGGTCGCAGACCTCCATCACGTGCGGCATGGAGTGCGAGATCAGCACCACCGCGATGCCCTTGTCGCGCACGCGGCGAATCGTCTCGAGGACGTTCTTGGTCTGGCGCACGCCCAGAGCCGCGGTCGGTTCGTCGAGGAAGACGAGGCGACCGGCCCAGTGCACGGCGCGGGCGATCGCGATCGCCTGGCGCTGACCGCCCGACATCTCCCCCACCGGGGACGACAGCGAGCGCACGGTGGCACCGAGCTCGTCGAAGGCTGCCCGCGAGGCGACGGCCATCTCCTTGGTCTTCATGAACCCGAGCGCGCCCGCGAGGCCGGGGCGGCGGATCTCACGGCCGAGGTACATGTTCTGCACCGGGTCGAGGTGCGGGGCGAGGGCGAGGTCTTGATAGACCGTCTCGATGCCGAGCGACGACGCGACCTGCGGGTTGCTCATCTCGATCGGCTTCCCGTCGAAGAGGATCTCGCCTTCGTCGACGGCGAGGTTGCCCGACAGGGCCTTCACCAGGGTCGACTTGCCGGCGCCGTTGTCGCCGATCAGGGCGGTGACCTCGCCCGGGTAGACCTCGAAATCGGCGTTGTTCAACGCCCGGACGTGGCCGAACTGACGCGACAGGCCCCGGGCCTGCAGCACCGGGACGGCGGTGGTGACTGACGACATCGTCAGCTCCTTTCAGTGGTGAGGAGAGAGGAGGAGAGGAACGTCTCGGCGACGCCCTCGAAGGAATCGGACGACACCGCGAACGCCGCGAACAGGGCCGCGCCGTACGCGGTGCCCTCGTCGTGGGTCGACACGGTGACCTCGGGCAGCAGCGCCGAGCGCGAGCGGACGACGGATGCCATGGTCGACCACCCTCCGGTCAGCACCGTCGAGGTGGGCGGGGCGACCTCCCGGTCCATCACCGCCATGCACTCGGCGAGCATGTCGTTCCCGTGGCGCAGCGACGCGGCGAACAGCTCGGCCGGGCTGAGCCCGTCGCTCTGCGCGACGATCTTCAGCACGCCGTCGTCGTTGCGTGCACCCGTGACCTCGAGGCCCCCGTCGGCGAGCGTCCCGTCGACGGGCAGCGCGAGGGCGGCATCGTCGAGGAGGGCCCGGCCCGTGGCATCCGTGATCCCGAGAAGCTGGAGCACGCGGCGCATGAGCAGTCCCGACTTGGTCCCGGCCAGCAGCACGTACTTGCCCGGGATGACGTGGCGCACGCAGTTGATGCCCGCGTGGGCGAGCCGCTCACGCGCCGAGAAGGGCAGCGTGTCGTCGAGCACCCGCACGAGGGCCTCGGCGGTTCCCATCGAGTCGTAGAGCTGGCCGGTGTGCGTAGCGCCGACGGCCACGGCGGACACCAGGTGGTCGTGTCCGGCCACGGTGAGCGCCGCCCCGCGGAAGCCCGCCGGCATCTCGGGGTCGGTGAGCGGTCCAACCGCTTCACCCGCGCTCACGCGGCGCCCGAGGATCGACTCGTCGACGCCGAGCACGTCGAGGGCGGCCCGCCAGGGGGTGCTGTCGTCCTGATCGATGAGTCCGGTGCGCGACACGAGCGAGTACTCCGCGACGCGCGGGCCCCCGAGGGCGTGCACGACGAACTCGGGCACGTTGAGGAACGTCGTCGCGGCGAGCGCGACCCCGGTGTCCCGCAGGTGGAGCAGCTTCGCGATGGATGCCAGCGGCCCCACCGGCAACCCGGTGCGGCCGGGGAACTCGGCGCGGAACTCCTCGGGCGTCGCCATGATCTGCGCCGCGCCCCGCGGGTCGAACCAGGCCATGATCGGCGCGAGCGCGATGCCCTCGGCATCGAGCAGTACTCCCGCCTCCGCCATGCCCGAGACCCCGATCGCGACGATGCGGTACCCCGCGTCGAGGCGGGTGTCTGCCTCGGCGGCGAGCTCGCGCACGACGGCGACGGCCCGTTCGGCGGGCATCTCTGCCCGGCCGTGGTCGAGGTTGTTCCAGGGCGAGGGGCGACTCACGACGAGCACCTGGCGGCCCTCGGGGGTCGCGACGAGCAGCTTCGTGCTGGTCGAGCCCATGTCGACGCCGACGACGTAGTCGCTCATCGCACGTCCCCTCCGCGGAGGGTGCCGGGCCAGCCCGCACCGGGCGCGGCGACGAGCACCTCGGCCTCGCCGGTCAGGCGCCAGGCGCCGAACGCGTGAGGCACGGCGAAGACCTGTCCGCGCTCGATGTCGAGCGTGCCGGCATCCGACACCAGCGCACCGGAGCCCTCCCGCACCAGCACCACCGCGAAACCGGCGTCGCGAGCGGCCGTCTCCCCCGCCGCGTCGTGCAGGCGGAAGTAGGGGTCGGCGACGGCCGGCAGCAGCGAGCGGAAATCCGCTCCCGCCGGGGTCGTGCCCGCCGTGCTGATCAGGGCGCCGAGGGCCTCGGCATCCAGCTTCTCGGTCGAGACCGCGGGCATCACGGCGTCGAAGCCGAGGTCGAGGTGGGACTCCTCGCGCGTGGAGGTGGTGACCGACCACTCGAGCAGGATCGAGAAGTCGGTGGGCTCCTGCACCTCGGCGACGAAGATGCCCCCGTCGATCGCGTGCACGGTACCGGCGGGAACGAGAACGCCCATGCCGGGGCTGACGACCACGCGGTTCATGCGCGACAGCATCCATTCGCTGTCCTGCGCGTCGCGACGGCGGTCGAGCTCGTCGCGGTCGACGTCCTGGTTCCAGCCGACGTACACGGCGCAGTCGTCCTCGGTTTCGAGCACGTACCAGGCCTCGGTCTTGCCGTACGGGCAGTCGAGGTGGGAGGTGGCGAACTCGCGACCCGGGTGCACGTGCACGGGGAGGCGCTGACGCGCGTCGAGGAGCTTGACCAGGATGCCGAGATCCGCGGCATCCCGTCCGCCGCGCGCTCCCACCCACCCGGCGCGGTCACCGGCGACGAGGTCGCGCAGGAACGACCCGTCCTCGGCCACGGCCAGACCGACGGTGTCGGAGCCGAAGCGCGAGACGGTCGAGCCGAGCCACTCCTCGGGCTGCCGGTCGGTCTCGGGCACGATCCCCCGCAGCGCCGCGATGCGATCGCCGCCGAGGTAGAAGTGCTGCACGGGGTTGGGGGGCAGCAGGACGGGCTTCATGGGCGGGCTCCGATCGAGGCTCCGGCCGGGCCGGCAGCGGCGCCGGTCGGCTCGGGGTGGGTGAGCGAGAGGGCGGTGGCGACGAGCGACGGGTCGGGCTCGGCGAGCACGGGGAGGTCGGTGCTCGGGGGCGCGACGGATGCGGAGCCGTGCACCGGATGCGGACCGGTCCCGGCGTCTCGTCCGAAGTTCTCGAGCTCGTCCGCATCCGCGGAGGCGGCGGGCACCTCCCCCGAACCGCGCGGCACGAGACGCGTCGGCACGACGATGCGCTCAGGACCCGCGTCGGGGCGCACGGCCCGCTCGCGCAGCAGGCGGAAGGCGGCGGTGGCGAGCAGACGCGGGTCGTGGTCGACGTAGGTGATGCCCGGCTCGAGCAGGTCAGCGAGGGTGAAGTCGCCGAACGAGATCAGGGCGGGCATCCGCAGCCCCTTGGCGCGGATGGCCCGGACGGTGCCGATCGCGGCGAGGCTCGTCGCGCACAGCAGGGCCGTGGGGGCGTCGTCGCGCTCGAGCAGCCGCGAGGCCTCGGCGGCCTCGCCGCGTCCGAAGCGCTCGTGCGTGACGACGAGACGCGGGTCGAAGGCGAGCCCCGCGGCCTCGAGCGCCGAGCGGTATCCGGCGAGGCGATCGCTGACCGTCGGGTAGGGCACGTCCTCGCCCATGAAGGCCACCCGGTGGTGGCCCTGCGCGATGAGGGCGGCCGTGGCCTCGGCGGCGGCGCCGAAGTCGTCGATGACGACCGCGTCGATCCCCGACCGCACGCGGTCGACACTCACGACGGGGAAGCGGGTGCGCAGCCCCGCCAGGGTCGCGGCGGCGACCGCGACGGGGGCGACGATGAGCCCCGCGAGGCGGTGTCCCGTCAGCCGGTCGAGCTGGGTGCGCTCGCGCGCCGCGTCGTAGCCGGTGCTCGCGAAGATCACGCTGAGCCCCTCGGCGACGGCGAGTTCCTCGACGACGCTGACGAAAGCGGCGAAGAAGGGGTCGCTGATCGCGTCGATGAGGATGCCGACGGTGTCGGCCTCGCGGCGCTTGAGCGCGCGGGCGCTGCGATCGGGCACGAACCCCAGGTCGCGCACCGCCGCCTGCACGCGCTCGCGGGTGTCGGGGAGCACACCGGACTCGTCGTTGATGACCCGCGACACCGTCTTGGGGCTCACGCCCGCGGCGTGGGCGACGTCGATGAGACGCGCCCGGGGCCGCGGTGCGGCCGCCTCGGCGGTCTCTCGTTCGTCGTGCGTCATCGCATCTCCGACATCGTTGTCATTCGGGAGGAAGGCTCGGGAAAAGCCTCGATGCAGATGAGCATGAGGCCGCGGGACAACGTTGTCAAGTCACGGGTTCGTCACGCATGACATCGATGTCGAGACCGAGCTCCCAGGACGCGCCCGGCGCGAGCGGCCGCAGCAGTCCGCGCGCCCGTGCGTCCTCCCGCCCGAGGATGGTCGCCGCCGTGGCCGGCTCCACCCCGAGCACCATCCCGTCGTCCTGCGCCACCCGCCACTGGAACATCGCCGGCAGCTCCCGGGTGTCGAACGAGATCCGGATGCCGAGCCCCGACGCTGCCCTCACCTCGGCGCTCACGCGACCGACGTCGGGCAGGTCGTGGTGGAACACCTGCTCCGGGTACGCGGCGACGGGGGCGGGGAACTCCGCCCAGGTGGACAGGCCGGCCTCGGCGGCGGCGTCGCGGGCGTGGACCCGCGCGGCCGGCGAGCGCAGCACCGAGCCCGCATCCACGAGCGGCCACCCGAGATTGACGTGGTAGAGCACCATCGGCTCGACCTCGCGCGAACCGCGGTTCACGATCTCGTCGCGCAGCTCGATGCGCGATCCGCCCAGCGGTACCCGCACGCGTCTCCGCAGCTCGAGGTGCGCACCGAGCACGCTCGCCTCGACGACCACCCCCTCGACGACCACGGCGTCCGCGGTCACCTCCGCGCGGGTGACGGATGCCGCGAGCCAGCTGTACCGGCCGTGCTGCGGATGCTCCCCCTCGGCGTCGACCGAGGGCGGGCCGAACGACAGCAGTCCGCACGTGGTCACGAGACCTCCACCGAAGGACGCCCCGAAACCGGAGGCTCCGGGCCGGGGCCACCCGGTCGGCGACACCCACGCCAGGGGGACGCCCCGATGGCGGAGCTGCCCGAGGTCGAGACCTCGATCGGGCAGCAGTTCGAGATCGGTCTCGCCCGCGACGATGCGCAGGCGCCGGGTGCCGGCATCCGGCCCGTCGGTGCGGAGGGACTGCTCCACCGCTGCGATCTGGGCGACCGCCCCCGCGCGCCGGCGCGCCTCGTCGATCGATCGCCCGTACAGCTCGCCCATGAGCCCCGCCTTCCTCGCCGTGACGGGGCCACGCTAGCAGTGATTGACAACGTTGTCTTGCTCCCCTCATACTGACCGTCGAGCGCAGAGCCGCGCCCCGACCCGACGTTTCGGAGACCCACACCCCATGTCGAAACCCCGCCTCAACCGCCTCTTCAACGCACGGTCCGGCCGCGCGCTCGACGTCGCCGTCGACCACGGCGCCTTCCACGAGCCGTCGTTCCTCACCGGCATCGAGGACATGGCGAAGACCGTCGCCACGCTCGTCGACGCCGGTCCCGACGCCGTGCAGCTCGCCCTCGGGCAGGCGCCGCTGCTGCAGTCCGTCCCCGGCAAGCAGAAGCCCGGTCTGGTGCTGCGCACCGACATCGCCAACGTCTACAACGATCCGCTCGAGTCGCCCCTGCACAGCATCCACGTCCCCGACGCGATCGAGGTCGCCGTGCGTCTCGACGCGGTGGCCGTGTGCGTGAACCTCCTCGACCTCCCCGGCGAACCGCAGGTGCGCGAGCAGTGCATCCGCTCGATCCTCGCGCTGCGCACGGACGCCGAGAGGTACGGGATGCCGCTCATGATCGAGCCGCTGGTCATGCAGACCAAGCCCGGCACCGGCGGCTACGGCGTCGACGGCGACACCACCAAGGTCGTCACGCTCGTGCGCCAGGCCCGAGAACTCGGCGCCGACCTCATCAAGGCCGACCCCACCGACGACATCACCGAGTACCACCGTGTGATCCAGGCCGCCGGCGACACCCCCGTGCTCGTGCGCGGCGGCGGACGGGTCGACGACCGCACGCTCCTCGAGCGCACGCAGGCGGTCCTCGAGCAGGGCGCCCGCGGCATCGTCTACGGCCGCAACGTCATCCAGCACCGCGACCCGGCCGGCATCACCGCCGCCCTCATGGCCGTCGTCCATGAGGGAGCCTCCGTCGACGAGGCGCTCACCCTGATCGGGGGCGCCGAATGACCGGGAAGAAGATCGGCGTCGGCATCATCGGCGGCGGCCTCATGGGGCGCGAGATCGCCGCGGCCCTGCGCCGCTGGCCCGCCCTCATCGACCACCCGGCCGAGCCGGAGCTGGTCGCCGTGTGCGACATCAATCCCGCAGCGCTGGAGTTCTTCGAGCGCATCGACACCGTGCAGCTGACCACGACCGACCACCACGAGCTCCTCGCCGACCCGCGGGTCGACGTCGTGTACATCGCCGTTCGGCACGACCTGCATGAGCGCCTCTACGTCGACACCGTCCGCGCCGGCAAGGCGCTGCTGGCCGAGAAGCCGTTCGGCATCGACCGCGCCGCCGCCGACGCGGTGGTCGCCGCGATCGAGGAGACACCCGGATCGTTCGTGCGCGTCTCGAGCGAGATGCCGTTCTTCCCCGGAGCGCAGTGGGCCGTCGACTACGTGCGCTCGGGTGCGCTGGGCCGGATCGTCGAGGCGACATGCACGTTCCTGCACGCCAGCGACATCGACGTGAACAAGCCCCTCAACTGGAAACGGCAGAAGCAGTTCTGCGGCGAGGCCGGAGTGCTCAACGACCTCGGCATGCACACCTGGCACGTGCCGCTGCGCCTCGGCTGGACGCCCGAGAAGGTCGTCGGCATCCTCCAGGACATCGTCACCGAGCGCCCCGGCCCCGACGGCACGCCCCAGCCCTGCGACACCTGGGACAACGCCGTCATCCACTCGTGGGCACGCCACGAGGGGGCGCCGTTCCCCCTCACGACCGAGACCAAGCGCATCGCCCCGGGCCAGAAGAACACGTGGGAGTTCGAGGCGATCGGCATGTCGGGCGGGGTGCGCTTCAGTACGAAGAACCCTAAGCAGGTCGAGGTCTTCGCCTTCGTCGACGTCCCGGGTGTCGGTCGCGAGCAGAGTTGGCAGAGCATCGACGCAGGCAGCCAGTCGGTCTGGCCGACGGTGACGGGCCCCAACTTCGAGTCGGGATTCTCGGATGCCATCCTCCAGATGTGGGCGGCCTACCTGGCCGAGTACCTGGGCGAGCTCGGCGACGGCTTCGGCTGTGTCCGGCCCGACGAGGCCGCGCTGACGCACCGCCTGTTCGCCGCCGCGATCGTCTCGCACGAGACGGGCGCCCTGGTCATCCCGGAGGCGTAATCGTCCCGCGGCGAGCGCCGACCGTTCGCGGCGGGTTCGGTGCATGGGGGCGGCCCACGTGCGCCCCGATGCACCGAACGCGCCCCGATCCGCGCCGCGATGAGGAGCCGGGAGCCGGATCTGCTCGGTATCCCGCTCCCCTCAATATGCTCGGAGGATGCCGCACCCGACGGCACCGGCGAGGAGACGCATGCGCAAGACCGGCCGACCGACCATGGTCGACGTCGCCGCCGACGCCGGCGTGAGCCTGAAGACCGTCTCGCGCGTCATCAACGGCGAGCCCAACGTCGATGCCGCCATGATCGAGCGCGTGAACACCTCCGTCTCGCGGCTGGGGTACCACCGCAACGCGCTCGCGGCGAGCCTGCGCTCGGGCAACCGCGACACGATCGGGTTCATCGCCGCCGACCTGTCCAACACGTTCTACATGGCGGTGGCGGCGGCGGTGTCGACCGTGGCCGCACGCGAGCGCATGCACATCGTCATGGCATCCAGCGAGGAGGACGCCGGGACCGAGCGCGCCCTCGCCCTCGACCTCTGCCAGCGCCAGGTCGGCGGCCTCATCGTCGTGCCGACCGCGGCCGACCACTCCTACCTCGCACGGGAGGTGGAGCTCGGCACGCCCGTGGTGTTCCTCGACCGCCCCGGCAGCGGCATCCCGGCCGACGCGATCCTGCTCGACAACCGCGGCGGCGCTCGCGAAGCGGTGGCGGAACTGCTCGCCGCCGGGCACCGCCGCATCGCCGTGCTGATGGACGCCCGCACCATCTACACGATGAGCGAGCGCTGGGCGGGGGTCGTCGACGCGTTCACGGCGGCCGGCCTCGAACCCGACCCCGCGCTCGTGGTCGAGGGACTGCACACCCCCGCCGGCGCGCGGGAGGCGATGGAGCGCCTCCTCGACTCCGCCGACCCTCCCACCGCCGTGTTCTGCGCCAACAACCGCGCGACCATCGGCGCGCTCGAGGCGATCCTCCCCCGCGGGGCCGACGTCGCCATCGCCGGCTTCGACGACTTCGAACTGTCGCGCCTGCTCCCCCGACGCATCCGCATCGTCGACTACGACGTCGCCGCTCTCGGCACGCGCGCGGCCGAGACCCTCCTGGCCCGCGCCGCCCGGCCCGCCACGGGTTCGCACACCGATCTGGTGCCCACGCGGCTGGTCGACCGCGGCGGCGTCGCCTGACCCCGCCGGCGCCCTTCGTCGAGACGGCGGCGCCCCGGCATCCGCGCCCCCGCGCCCCGCATGGCGGCCGCGAGCCCGGCATCCGCCCGCTCCGCCACCATGCCGTGCCCCGCGTCACGACCGTGGGCCTCGGCATCCCGTTGCCGTCAAGGCCCCGCCCGGGCCTTGCCCCGGTGCCTAGCGTCGGTTCATGACCTCCGATCGCGACCAGTTCACCTTCGACAACCCCGTCACCCGTTACGCCCGTGTCGAGCCGCCCCTGCAGCACCAGCCCGAACCCGGCGTGCAGGCCGAGATGACCCCGGTCCCCGACCTGGGTGAGAAGACCTACCGCGGTCTCGGTCGCCTCGAGGGACGCAAGGCGCTCATCACCGGCGGAGACTCCGGCATCGGCGGGGCGGTCGCGATCGCCTTCGCGCGCGAAGGCGCCGACGTCGCGATCGTGCACCTGCCCGACGAGCAGCGCGACGCCGACCACATCCTCGAGCAGATCCGGGATGCCGGTCGCACCGGCGTCTCGATCGCGACCGACATCACCGACCCCGGCGCGTGCCGAGAGCTCGTCGCCCACGCCGCCGAGGCGCTCGGCGGCCTCGACATCGTCGTGAACAACGCCGGAAAGCAGGTGATGGTCGAGAAGGTCGACGACCTGTCCGACGAGCAGTTCGAGCAGACCTTCCGCACGAACGTGTTCGCCCCGTTCTGGATCACGAAGGCGGCGCTCGCCCACCTCCCCGAGGGCGGCACGATCATCAACACCGCCTCGCTGGAGGCCTACGTCCCCGCGCCCGACCGCCTCGACTACGCCGCGACGAAGGCAGCGATCAACAACCTGTCGAAGGGCCTGGCCCAGCAGCTCGCGTCGCGCGGCATTCGCGTGAATGTCGTCGCGCCGGGGCCCACGTGGTCGGCGCTGCAGGTGAGCCAGGGCGTCTCCGACGACCAGATGGAGCACTTCGACGACGAGAGCACCTACCAGCGCGCCGGGCAGCCGGCCGAGATCGCGCCCGCCTTCGTCTTCCTCGCCTCGGCCGAGTCGAGCTACGTCTCGGGCGAGACGCTGAACGTCAACGGCGGCATGGTCACCCCGTAATCCCACCGCCCGATCGCCCCGGCCCGCCGTGCGCGGTCGGGGCGATCGGCGTGCGCGGTGCCTTGGCCCTCGGCCAGCGCGCGGTCGGGGCGATCGGCGCCGCGCCCCACCCGCCGAACTCCTGACCCACGCCGCCCCGCCCCCCGCCGCCGCCGCACATTCCGCGGAACGGCGCGCCCCGCGCCGCCCGCGGCCCGCGTTTCTCCGGAGTTCGACGACCCAACGCCGCGCCCGACACCCCGCTTTCTCGCAACGTGCTTGCGCAAATCGTGTCGATCCGCAAGCGACCCGTTCCGGCACCCCGAGTAGGCGAGCGTGAAGACATGCCCACCGACTCCCCCGCCGCCTCCGGCGAGGCGCCCCTCACCCTGTACCTGCTGCACGCGTTGGGCGCCAGCGCTGCCTCCTTCGACCGCCTCACCGAGCGGCTGGCCGGACGAGTCGAGGTGCGCGGCATCGATCTCCCCGGCTTCGGTTCGGCCGCGAGCGCCCCCGACTCGACTCTGGACCAGACCGTCGAGCACGTCATCCGTCACCTGACCGCCCATGATCGCGGACCGTGGATGCTCGGCGGGCACAGTATGGGCGGTAAGATCGCCGCTCTCGTGGCCGCCCGCGTGCTCCGTGGCGACGCCCCCCTGTCGGGGCTGCGCGGGATGGTGCTCATGGCACCGTCGCCACCGCGTCCCGAGCCGATGGACGAGGAGCGCCGCGAGCTCATGCTGTCGTGGGTCGCCGACGGTGCGATCGGCGAGCGCGACGCGCAGACCTTCCTCGACCAGAACACTGCCGAACCCCTCGACGCGGGCGCCCAGTCCATGGCCCTCGCCGACCTCCGCCGCACCTCGCCCACGGCGTGGCGCGCATGGCTCGAGACCGGCAGCCGCATCGACGCCACCGCCGAGGTCGCAACCCTCGACCTCCCCGTGCTCGTCCTGGCGGGAGAGGATGACGCCGACCTCGGTGCCGCGGCTCAGCCCGGACTCCTCGCGTCGGTGTATCCCCGTGCGCGTTTCGTGCCGCTCGCCGATACCGGCCACCTGATCCCACTCGAGCGCGACACCGAGGCCGCCGAGGCGATCTCCCGCTTCGTCGATGACGAGGTGCGGGTCGGGCCCGTCGTGCCCGACGACTGGGCGAAGCTCATCGCCGGCGACCGCGTCGACGACCGGGTTCGCGGCATCCTGAACCGGCGCGCGATCCCCGACGACCGGGGCTACGCCCCCGAGGTGCTGGACCTCGCCCAGCTGACGCTCCTGCGCGAGATCGCCGATCTGGTGGTGCCGCAGGACGGCTCGGCGATCGACCTCGCCGGCCGCGTCGACGCGCAGCTCGCCCGCGGGGAGGGCGACGGGTGGCGCAACGCCGATCTTCCGCCCGACCCCGAGGCGTATCGCGCCGGCCTCGACACGCTCGCCGCCGTCTGGCCGACCGACCCCGCCGATCGCGAGGCGGTCCTGCGCGCCGCGATCGAGGGGACCACGGATGCCGACGGCCCCCTCGATCCCGCCCGGCTGAAGCTGTGGCTGGAGGACGTGCGCAACGATCTCGTGCGGCAGTGGCTGGCGCACCCGGCGAGCATGGCGCGCGTCGGATACGACGGGTTCGCCACCGGCGGCAGCCCGATCCGCGGGTACGTGGAGCTGCGCCTGGGGCGCCGCGAAGACTGGGAGCCCGCCGGTGTCGGCGGCTCGATCACGACGGGAGACGCGGCATGAACCTCGAGCAGATGCGTACGTACGGCACCGACGACACGGTCGACGTGGTCGTCGTGGGGACGGGTGCGGGCGGGGCTCCGCTGACCGCCGAGTTGGCCCGCAAGGGTCTCAGCGTGGTCGCCCTGGAGGCGGGGCGTCACTTCTCGCTCGACGACCTCACCCCCGACGAGACCGAGGCCGTCGAGATCAACTGGATGTCGGAGCGCCTGAGCGGCGGCGACGACCCCACCGCTTTCGGCCCGAACAACAGCGGTCGCGGTGTCGGCGGCTCGATGCTGCACTGGGGTGCCTTCACCCCGCGCCCCGACCGACGCGACCTGGCCCTGCGCACCGAGTCGGGCGTGGGCCGCGACTGGCCCGTCGACCCCGACGAGCTGCTGTCGTACGTCGAGCGCGTCGAGGGCGACATCGGCGTCTCGGGGCCGACCCCCTACCCGTGGGACCCGTCGCGCACCTACGCCTACGCCCCGGCGAAGCGCAACGCCCCGGCGAATCTCGTCGCGAAGGGCTGCGACGCGCTCGGCGTCCGGTGGGCCGACGCCCCCGCCGCCGTGCTCACCCGCGCGCGACTGCAGGACCACCACGGCGAGCGTGGCGCGTGCATCAACTGCGGCGAGTGCCACCAGGGCTGTCGAGCGGATGCCAAGGCCTCCACCGCCAACACGTACCTTCCCGCGGCGGTCGCCGCCGGCGCCGAGATCCGCAGCGAGGCGATGGTGCACGGGATCGAGCTCGACGCCCGCGGCCGCGTCGCCGCGGTGGTGTACCGACAGGGCGGCGTGGACGTGCGCCAGCGCTGCCGGGCGCTCGTGCTGGCCGGCGGCGGCGTCGAGACGCCGCGTCTGCTCCTGCACACCGGTCTCGCGAACGACAACGGCCAGGTGGGCCGAAACTTCCTCGCGCACGGCGCCACCCAGGTCTGGGGACGCTTCGACGAGCCGGTGCGCGGACACCGCGGCTATCCCTCGTCGCTCATCAGCGAGGACATGATGCGTCCCGACGACGCCGATTTCGCCGGCGGCTACCTCGTGCAGAGCCTCGGGGTCATGCCGCTGACGTTCTCGACCACGCTCGTGCGCGGCGGCGGGCTGTGGGGCCCCGAGCTGCTGCAGCGTCTCGAGCAGTCGCGGTTCATGGCGGGTATCGGCATCAACGCCGACTGCCTCCCCTCCGAGGACAACCGCCTCACCCTCGCCGACGAGACCGACGAGTTCGGCATCCCCCGTGCGCGCGTGACCTTCACGGCGGGAGAGAACGAGAAGGCGATCGACCGGCACGCGACGGCGTTCATGCTGCGCGTCATGGAGGCGGCGGGGGCGCGCGAGACGATGGTCCTCGCGCGCACCGCGCACACGATCGGCACGGCGCGCATGTCGGACGACCCGTCCGACGGGGTGGTCGACGCCGACGGCCGCTCGCACGAGATCCCCAACCTCTGGATCTGCGACAACTCGGTCTTCCCGTCCGCGATCGCGGCCAACCCCGCGCTGACGATCATGGCCCTGTCCTTGCGCACGGCCGACCGCTTCCTGGCATCCACTGCCGCCTGAGGACGCGCCGGTCCCGTGCCGCGCTCGCGCCGCGGGACCGGGCCCCGGCGTCGCGGGACGGCCCCGCCTCACCGACATCACACGATGCGCACGAGAGCGCACGATCCGTACGCCACCCATCGTGCGCTCTCGACCCGATCGTGTGTTCTCGCGCCCGCGCCACCGCCCGGGCCCCGTCGCCGTCGAGCGTGGCCGTCCGGCACGGGAGAATGGATGCCATGAAGCTCGAGCACCTCGTCCGGTTCGCCGCCCTCGCCGAGGAGCTGCACTTCCCGCGCGCGGCCGAGAAGCTGCGCATCCCCCTCGCATCGCTGTACACGACCCTCGACAAGCTCGAGGAGGAGGTCGGCCAGCCGCTGGTGCAGCGCACCGCGCCGACGCGGCTCCTGCCGGCCGGCGAGCTCCTGCTCGAGGAGGCGCGCCGCCGCATCGCCGACGCGCCACCGCCCGCGCCGAAGCAGAAGGCTCCCGGCGGAGGCAAGGCCAAGGCCAACAAGGGCAAGGGCCGCGCCCCGATCGTGAAGGGCCAGCCCAAGCCCTACAAGAAGCGCCAGGGCCGCTGAGCCCCCGATCGATGAACGCTCGCTGCACGGAGAAACGCCCTCGGAGGGCGTTTCCGGGGCAGCGGGCGTTCATCGGTGGCCCACGACGGCACGAGCCCTATTGCTCGGTGACGACCCCGGCCTCGACGCGCCAGCGCCGGTCGGTCTGCACGGCGGCGAGCATGCGCCGGTCGTGCGTGACGAGCAGCAGGGTGCCGGTGTAGGACTCCAGCGCCTGCTCCAGCTGCTCGATCGCGGGCAGGTCGAGGTGGTTGGTCGGCTCGTCGAGCACGAGCACGTTGACGCCGCGCGCCTGCAGCAGGGCCAGACCCGCTCGCGTGCGCTCCCCCGGTGAGAGGCCGTCGACCGGCCGGGTGACGTGGTCGGCCTTGAGGCCGAACTTGGCGAGCAGCGTGCGCACCTCCCCCGAGTTCAGCTCCGGCACGAAGCCCTCGAACGTCTCGGCCAACGGCCGCTCGCCCACCAACAGCGATCGCGCTTGATCGATCTCGCCGATCTCGACGCTCGCGCCCAGGCTCGCCGTCCCCTCATCCGGCGTCTGGCGGCCCAGGATGCCACGCAGCAGCGTCGATTTGCCGGCACCGTTCGGGCCGGTGATGCCGATCCGATCCCCGGCGTTCACCTGGAGCGAGACGGGTCCGAGCGTGAAACCGCCCTGCCGGAAGACCGCCCCCGAGAGGGTGGAGACGACGGAACTGGACCGCGGCGCCGACCCGATGGTGAACTCGAGCTGCCATTCCTTGCGGGGCTCCTCGACCTCCTCGAGCCGCGCGATCCGGCTCTCCATCTGCCGCACCTTCTGCGCCTGCTTCTCGCTCGACTCGGTCGCGGCCTTGCGCCGGATCTTGTCGTTGTCGGGCGCCTTCTTCATCGCGTTGCGCACACCCTGGCTCGACCACTCCCGCTGCGTCCGCGCGCGAGCGACGAGATCGGCCTTCGTGTCGGCGTATTCCTCGTATTTCTCCCGCGCCTGGCGCCGCAGGGTCGCGCGCTCCTCGAGATACGCGTCGTAGCCGCCGCCGTACACGCGGTGCGCGTTCTGCGCGAGGTCGAGTTCGAGCACGCGGGTGACCGAGCGGGCGAGGAACTCCCGGTCGTGGCTGACCAGCACCACGCCGCCTCGGAGCCCCCGCACGAACGCCTCGAGGCGCTCGAGGCCGTCGAGGTCGAGGTCGTTGGTCGGTTCGTCGAGCAGCGCGATGTCGAAGCGCGACAGCAGCAGGGCGGCCAGCCCCACGCGCGCCGCCTGGCCTCCGGAAAGACCGGTCATGAGGGCGTCAGGACCGACGTCGAGGCCGAGGTCGGCGAGCACGACCGGCATCCGCTCGTCGAGGTCGGCCGCTCCGCTCGCAAGCCACCGTTCCAGGGCCGAGGCGTAGGCGTCGTCGGCGCCGACGGCGCCGGGATCTCCGAGGGCCGCGGCCGTGGCATCCATCTCCTGCGTCGCGTCGGCGCAGCCGGTGCGGCGGGCGATGTACTGCGCCACGGTCTCGCCGGGCAGGCGCTCGTGCTCCTGCGGGAGCCACCCGACGAACGCGTCGGCCGGGGCGAGGCTGATCGTCCCGGCCTGCGGCTCGTCCGCTCCGGCGAGAAGGCGCAGCAGCGTCGACTTGCCCGCACCGTTCGCCCCCACCACGCCGATCACGTCACCCGGCGCGACGGTGAGGTCGACGCCGTCGAAGAGCGTGCGGTGTCCGTAGCCCCCGGCGAGGCCCTGCGCGACGAGGGTGGCGGTCATCCCCCTAGTTTCTCAAAGCGATCGGTGTGCGACGGACGCAGGTCAGCCCGCGCACCCGGTGACGAGAGCCGGTTGCGCCGGCGTCGCACGGCGGCCTCGACCATCATCACGAGAACCCCGACGGCAGCGACGGGAACGGTGAAGCCCGTGCCGACGGCGAGCCAGATGGGCGTGGGGAGTGGCGGGAGTGCGCTCAACCCGCCGTGAACCATCCAGGCGACGACGCTGCCCGTCCAGACGATCGCGACGAGGAGAGCGACGACGAAGCCGCTTCCGCGGGAGAATCGCGTCCGGTGAGCGAGCGCCAGGCCCGCGAGAACACAGAATCCGAGGGCCGCGAAGAAGAGCACAGCTGCGATCATCGCGGTGACGTTCTCCTCACCCCTCACGCTGGTCCCCCACAGGCTCATGAACAGGATG
Organism: Microbacterium sp. PRF11; assembly: GCF_031844085.1. Lineage (NCBI taxonomy): Bacteria > Bacillati > Actinomycetota > Actinomycetes > Micrococcales > Microbacteriaceae > Microbacterium > Microbacterium sp. PRF11. The sequence goes on along the minus strand of NZ_JAUZUP010000003.1, from coordinate 12,863 downwards.
AAGCCCCACATCCAGCTCAAGACCGCCCACGGCACGAGCGCAAACAGAGCCGCCGCCCCGGACACTGCCCGCCCCCACCGATGTTCGTGCTGTGCGACCATCGTCGATCCCTCGTCTCATTCGTCATGCGTGCGTCAGAGCCGTGCATGAGCCGCCGACGCGCCCACCCGATGTTTGCGCAGGAACCGACGGGCGGCAAACCCGTCCGCCGGATGACGACGGTCGTCGGGGGCTTCGTGCGCTCACGCGGCATCGCACGTGCTGCGGCCCGGGCCGACTCCGCCCTGTGCCTTCGTCACCGCGCCCGCGGATGCGCCCCGGCGTAGACGTCGCGCAACGCGTCGACCGACACGTGCGTGTAGATCTGCGTGGTGGCGACCGAGGCGTGCCCGAGCAGCTCCTGCACGACCCGGACGTCGGCGCCGCCCTGCAGCAGGTGGGTCGCGAACGAGTGCCGCAGGGTGTGCGGCGAAACGTGGGCGGTGAGCCCGGCGTTCTCGGCCGCGGCCTGGATGATCAGCCAGGCGCTCTGGCGCGAGAGCGGCGCTCCCCGCACCCCGAGGAACAGCTTCGGGGTGGCGCGTCCCTTCGCCGCGAGCGCCGGACGCACGCGCGTCAGGTACGCCTCGATCGCCGACCGCGCGTAGGAGCCGACCGGGACGACGCGTTCCTTGTCGCCCTTGCCGCGCACCCGCAGCATGTCGCCGTGGGCGAGATCGTCGACGTCGAGCTGCACGATCTCCGATACCCGCGCTCCGGTCGCGTACAGCAGCTCGAGCAGGGCGCGATCTCGCACCGCGGCCGGTTCCGCCGCGGAGGCGTCCGCCGATCCGGGCGCGGGGCCGGCGGCATCCAGCAGCTCGGTGATCTGCGCGATCGTGAGGGCCTTCGGCAGGCGTTGCGGGGCCTTCGGCGGACGCAACCGCGAGCTGGGGTCGGTGTCGACGCGCCCCTCGCGCACGAGGAAGCGGTGCAGCCCCCGCACCGACGACTGCAGCCGTGCGAGCGACGACGACGCCGGCGGGGGCTCGGCCGAGGCCCGCTCGGCGGCGAAGTCGGCGATCAGCGCCGGGGTGACGGCATCCACCCCGCCGACCCCGCGCGCGCCAAGCCACTGCGTGTACAGCGCAAGGTCGCGACGGTAGGCCGCGACGGTGTGATCGGACAGCCCGCGTTCGAGCGCGACGTGCCGCAGATAGGTCTCGACCGCGCGCTCGAGCTCCACGTCAGCGGGCGGAGGCCTCGCGGCGCAGCACCTCGGCGGCGGCCAGGGCGCCGGTGGCCAGGATGCCGTTGCGCAGGCGCCCCGCGAGCACGGCGTCGATCACGTCGGCGAGTGCCACGCGCTCGACGCGCATGTCGGACTCCTCGTGCTCACGCTCGTAGTCGGTCTCGACGGAGCGCAGGCCGCGGGCGAGGAAGAGGTGCACGACCTCGTCGTTGCCGCCGGGGGTGGTGTGCATCGAGACGAGGTGCTGCCACCGGTCGGCCTCGAGGTCGACCTCCTCGGTCAGTTCGCGCTTCGCCGTCTCGAGCGGCGGCTCGCCCTCGACGTCGAGCAGACCCGCCGGGATCTCCCAATCGCGTTCCTTGATGGGGTGGCGGTACTGCTGGATCAGCACGACGTTCTCGTCGTCGTCGATGGCCACGACGGCCGCGGCCCCCGGGTGCTCGACGTACTGACGCGTCATCTCGCCGTCGCCGTAGCGCACCGTGTCGGACCGCACATCCCACACCGCCCCCTCGTAGACGAGCTCGCTGGAGACGACCTCGAGGTCGACGCGCTCGTCGCGCAGCTGGTCGGACACGTCAGTCCTCCTCGACGTCGAACAGCTCGCTCGAGCGGTGGCGCTCGAGAGCGGCACCGACGAGCCCGCGGAACAGCGGGTGCGGCTCGGTCGGACGCGAGCGCAGCTCGGGGTGGGCCTGGGTGGCGATGTAGTACGGGTGCACGTCGCGCGGCAGCTCGACGAACTCGACGAGGTCGAGGTCGGGGTTCAGTCCCGAGAACACGAGACCGGCGTCGCTCAGCTGCTGACGGTAGGCGTTGTTCACCTCGTAGCGGTGGCGGTGGCGCTCGGAGATGCTGTTCGCGCCGTACACCTCGGCGGCCAGGGAGCCCTCGGCGAGCGCCGCGGGGTACAGGCCCAGGCGCATCGTGCCGCCCAGGTCGCCGCTCTCGAGGATGTCGACCTGCTCGGCCATGGTCGCCACGACCGGGTGCGCGGTGTCGGGATCGAACTCGCTCGACGACGCCCCCTCGAGGCCCGCGACCGTGCGCGCGTATTCGATGACCATGCACTGCAGGCCGAGGCAGATGCCCAGCGTGGGGATGCCCTGCTCGCGGGCGAAGCGGAGGGCGCCGAGCTTGCCCTCGATGCCGCGGATGCCGAAGCCACCGGGCACGATGATGCCGTCGACCGCGCCGAGCGCCTTGGCCGCACCCTCGGGCGTCTCGCACAGGTCGGAGGGGATCCACGTGATCTTCACATGCGTCTCCTGCCCGAAACCGCCGGCCTTGATCGCCTCGGTGACGGAGAGGTAGGCGTCGGGCAGGTCGATGTACTTGCCGACCAGCCCGATGGTGACCTCGTGCTTGGGGTTGTGCACCGCCTGCAGCACGCGGTTCCAGCGCGACCAGTCGACGTCGGCGGCCTTGGCGATGTCGAGCGCGTCGACGATGTAGGCGTCGAGACCCTGATCGTGCATCATCGTGGGGATGTCGTAGATGCTCGGCACGTCGATCGCGTTGACGACCGCATCTTCGTCGACGTCGCACATGAGCGCGATCTTGCGCTTGTTGGACTCGGTGACGGGCCGGTCGCTGCGCAGCACCAGGGCGTCGGGCTGGATGCCGATCGAGCGCAGCGTGGCCACGGAGTGCTGGGTGGGCTTGGTCTTCTGCTCGCCCGAGGCGCCCATGAACGGCACGAGCGAGACGTGCACGAAGAAGACGTTCTTGCGGCCGAGCTCGTGGCGGATCTGGCGGGCGGACTCGATGAAGGGCTGGGACTCGATGTCGCCGACGGTACCGCCGATCTCGGTGATGATGACGTCGGGCTGCGGCTGCTCGCTGGCCTGCAGGCGCATGCGGCGCTTGATCTCGTCGGTGATGTGCGGGATGACCTGCACGGTGTCGCCGAGGTACTCGCCACGACGCTCGCGCGCGATCACCTGCGAGTAGATCTGCCCGGTGGTGACGTTGGCCGCCTGGCTCAGCTCGATGTCGAGGAAGCGCTCGTAGTGACCGATGTCGAGGTCGGTCTCGGCGCCGTCGTCGGTGACGAAGACCTCACCGTGCTGGAACGGGTTCATCGTGCCCGGATCGACGTTGAGGTACGGGTCGAGCTTCTGCATGACCACGCGCAGTCCGCGAGCCGTGAGGAGGTTGCCGAGGCTGGCCGCCGTCAGGCCCTTCCCCAGGGAGGAGACCACTCCTCCGGTGACGAAGATGTGCTTCGTCGTGAAGGTCGTGTCGTCTGAGTGTCCCGCGTCCGAAGTCTGCATCACGGGCTTCGATCCTATCAGTCGCGTTCGGGGGTTCGTCCGGAAGTCTGGCAGCACCGTCCGACATCGGCGTCACGCCCGTGTGTCGATCGCGCGTCGTCGCTTCTTCCGGCCGGGCCGCGCCGTGCTCGGCGGTGGGGACGACGCCGTCGGCGGACGTCCCTTGCCGGGTTTCGGCCGCCGCGTGGCGACGAAGGCGATGATGACGACCACGATCGACAGCCCCAGCGGGACGAGCACGACGGGCACGATCGGATCCTCGTCCGTCGCCTCGCCGGAGGCCCAGCCGACGAGGAACACCTGAGCGACGGTGAGGCTCAGGGGGAGCCAGCGCGCGATGTCGCGTCGGAGGCCGACCCGGCTGCCCGCGGGTGCCCCGATGAGCCCGAGCACGATCGCCAGCACGGCGAGCAGAGGACCGATCACCCAGGGCAGTGCGGTCCATAGGCGGTGCCCGATGCCCGGCGGCGGGGACGCGGCGAACGTATCCGCCGCGAAACGCAGCTCCAGCCCGGCGAACTGCGAGGACGACGGCCAGAGACTGTTCCGCTCGAATTCCTCGTCGCTCCTCTCGTCGAAGGCGATGACGGTGTCCGCCCCGCGCTGCAGGCTCTCGCCGAGGGGGACGGGCGGCGCCGAGGGGCGATACGGCGACTGGTCGAGCCACCCCGATCCGTCGACGAGACGATCGGCGAGCTCGTCCGAGAGGGTCAGCGCCACGCGCAGCCGTTCCGTATCGACGTCGACGAGCTCCCACGACGACGACCACCACGGCATCAGGGCCGTCCACGTGAGCTGGTCGACGGGCCCGTCAGCCGCGACCACGGGCCGCTCCAGCGCGTACCGCACCTCCACGTCGTGCTCGCCCGCCCAGTCGTCGGGAAGGCGCGTCTGCACCACCGCATGGTCCAGGCGGCGGCTCTGCACGAAGGGGACGTCCTCGCCGTCGATGGCGATCGCCTCGACGCGCAGCCCCTGATCGTGACCGTCGACGACATCGCGCCACGCGCGGGTCACCTGCGGCACCGCGCGCAGATTGCCGATCACCGTGGCCCGCAGCCGCTCGACGACCTCCAGTCGTGCTGCGCCGTCGTCGCCGCGTGTGAGCGCGGCCTCGATGTCGGCGTCGGTGACGCCCACGCCGTAGTCCCCCGACACACCCTCGAGGACGTCGTCCTGGTCGGGGGCATGGCTCGTCGCCGCAGGGGTCAGGAACGCCAGCGCCACCGCCCCGGCCACCACGGCGAGGGCCAGGGCGCGTACGCTGAGCCTGCCCGGGCCGAAGAACGCGGGGTCGGCGCCGGCTCGTCGGCCGATGCCTTCCCGGGCGAGCAGGCGGCGGACCAACCGGCCGGCCGCGCGGGGCCGTTCGAAGAGAAGGACGTACGGCAGGTCGGCCGAACGCAGAGGGGTGCGCTCCGCCGCGAGCGTCGTTCGCAGGTGCAGGCGCTGGCCGAGCAGGTGCTCACGGGCGAGGGCACCAGCGCGGGTGAGCGGGCGAGCGCTCAGGGCGATGGCGAAGACGGCGATCGCGAGCACCACGGCCAGGGCCGCGGCGACGGGAGGCCACCACTCGAGCGTGAGCGCGCGCTGATGCGACAGCTGCCGAGCAAGCCCCAGCTGCAGAGCGGTCAGGGCGACGGCGCCGCCGAGGAAGGCGTCTCGGACGAACCCGCTCGGCACCCGGCGCAGACCGTCGTCGAACTGCTTCCTCCACGCGGGAGAGAAGCGGAAGGCGCGCCACGAAGGTATGAGGTCGCCCCACCGGCCCGCTCGGTACCCGGCGCGGGCGAGGCGCCGGGTCAGGCGCGGATCGGTCGGCGAACGCCGCCACTCCTCGAGCGCTTCGGCGATCGCGGCGGTGCGTCGGGCGCCCCAGAGGCGCGCGTCGAGGGCGAGCGAGCTCCCTCGGCGCGGCGATGACTCGGGGACGAACCAGGCCCGGCCGCGCGCGTCTCCCCAGGCCACGGTGCGCGCCGCGAGGGCGAACAGCACGCCCGCCGCGAGCAGCAGCAGCGGGACGAACGGCCCGTACGCCTGCACGAAGAACAGCGGTGACGGTCCCGGCATCGCGAAGGTCCCGGGTGCGAAACGCATGGTGAACCAGAAAGACCCGTGCGGCGGGATGTTCTGGTCGTTGTCCACCTCGTAGACGAGCGGTTCGGATGCCGCGTCCTCGGGCTCCATGGTCACCGACCCGCTCACCAGCAACCACGCGATCCCCGAGGTGGGCTGCCGGGCGAAAGCGTCGGCGAGGTCGCGCGGGACGTTGACGCGCAGCGCACTTCCCGACACCCCGTGCGGCCACTCCGGCCCGAACACGTCCCACTGCAGCACCTGGTACGGAAGATCCGACGACAGGTCGCGGTCGTCGTAGGCGACATCGGTGAGCACGTAGGTCAGCTCGACCGGGTGCGAGCCGGTGAAGCGTCCTCCCGCGTCGATCGTGTACGTCGTCCGGGTGGGCCCCGTCGTCACGCGCGGGTCGATCGGGCGCCCGTCGAGGCGGGCGCCGACGAGCCTCGGGGCGAGGTCGTGCCCCTCGTACTGCGTCGCGACGACGCGTTCGATCGCGTCCTCGTCGACATCGTCGGGAAACACCGCCGTGAAGCTCTCGCGCACGGTCACGACCAACTCGCCCTCGTTGCCGCGGGCGAGGGTGTAATCGGCCGAGAAGTCCTTCGCGATCCAGGTGCTCGTGGCATCGCCGGCCGACGAGGTGATGTCGTCGAACGTGAGGGGCGCGTTGATGACCGGACCCACCAGCAGCAGGATGCCGATCGCGGTCACCGCCGCCCAGAAGATCTGGATGCCGCGGCGCAGTCGCGTGCCGCCGTGCGAGCGCAGCCACGACTCGAGGCGTTCGAGCAGGCGCGACAGCGCGGCCCACAACGGGGTGTGCCGTGGCGGGGGGAGATGTGTCGCCTCCGGCGGCGCCGTGAGCGCGTCGTCGGGGGCGTCGGTCATCGGCTGCGCCCGGTCTCCAGCAGTTCGCGGGCGTGGGTGAGCGCGGCCTCGGAGTCGCTGAGCCCCGACAGCAGGCGGGCCATCTCGGCTTCGCGTTCGGCTCCGTCGAGCCGTCGGACACTGGATGCCGTCACCGCACCGTCGTTGCCTTTCACCACGGTGAGGTGGTTCCCGGCGAACGCGGCGACTTGGGCGAGGTGGGTGACCGCGATGACCTGCGACGATTCGGCGAGACGCGCCAAGCGGCGTCCGACCTCGATCGCCGCTGCCCCGCCGATACCGGCATCCACCTCGTCGAACACGAAGGTGGGCACCGGGTCGACCCCGGCGATGACGACCTCGATCGCGAGCATGACGCGGCTGAGCTCGCCCCCGGATGCTCCACGCGAGACCGGCCGCGGGTCGGCGCCGGGGTGCGGGGCGAGCAGGATCGACACCTCGTCGCGTCCGTGGCCGGCGGGGGCGGCTGGGGCCACCTCGACCGTCAGAGCCGCGTCCGGCAGCGCGAGCGCGTGCAGCTCTTCGGTCACGGCCGCGCCGAGGCGTGCGGCCGCTTCCCGCCGCGCGGCGGTGAGCGCGTCGGCAGCCGCGTCGAGCGCGGCGGCCGCCTCGTCGCGACGCACGCCGAGGCGTTCGATGCGGTCGCCGTCGTCGTCGAGCTCGACCAGACGAGCCGAGCCCGTCTCGAGCAGCGCGATCGCGGCATCCACCGATCCATGCGTGCGGGCCAGACCCGCCAGCACGCCGCGGCGTTCGTCGACGGCCGCGAGCTCGTGCGGGCCGGACTCGTCGAGGTCGGCGAGGTAGCCCGACAACGCGACCGAGGCGTCGGTCGCCCGATAGCCGAGGTCGGCCACGGTCTCGGCGATGGCGGCGAGGGCGTCGTCGCTGCCCGCGATGCGCTCCAGTGCGCGCCGGGCTTCGGCGAGCAGCGTCACGACGTCGGGAGAGCCGTCGTCGTTCGACAGCGCCGCGTGGGCGGTGACGGCCGCGACGCGCAGCTCCTCGGCGTTCGCGAGGCGCTCGGCCCGACGGGCGAGCTCCTCGTCCTCTCCGGGGAGGGGCGCCGCAGCTTCGATCTCGGCGATCGCGGCACGCAGCTGTGCGGCCTCGCGCGCTCGATCGTCGCGGTCGGTCGTGAGCGTGGTCAGCTCGGCGTCGAGCGCGCGCCACTCGTCCCATGCGGCACGGTAGCGACTGCGCGCGCTCGCCACGGCTTCGCCGCCGAAACGGTCGAGCGCCTCGCGCTGGGCCGATGCCGACCGCAGCCGCAGCTGGTCGGACTGACCGTGAACGACCACGAGGTCGTCGGCGAGGTCGGCGAGCACACCGGCCGGAGCGGTACGGCCGCCCACGGTCGCCCGGCCGCGTCCTTCGCTCGAGACGGTGCGGCCGAGGTAGAGCTCGGCGGCGCCGTCGCCCACGGGTTCGACGTCTCCCCCGGCCTCGCGCACGCGCTCGACGACGGGACCGTCCTCGGGCACGATCCAGACGCCCTCGACGGCGGCCTGGGCCGCCCCTGAGCGCACGGCTCCCGAATCGGCGCGCTGACCGAGCAGCAGTCCCAGCCCGGTGACGACCATGGTCTTGCCTGCGCCGGTCTCGCCGGTGATGGCGGTGAAGCCCCGACCGATCGGCAGTGTCGCGTCCGCGATCACGCCGAGGTCTTTCAGGCGCATCTCCTCGATCACGCCGCGCCTCCCGCCGAGCCGCGCCACCCGGTCACCGGCAGTCTGAACTTGCGCACGAGCCGGTCGGTGAAAGCGGCCGGGTGCAGACGCGCGAGGCGCACCGGCCGCGACGACCGACGCACCATCACGCGGGCGCCCAGGGGCAGCTCGTGCGAGCGTCGGCCGTCGCACCACAGGATGCCGCTCCCGCTCGTGCGCTCGAGCACCTCGACGGCCACCATGGCGTCGGGGCCCACGACCAGTGGACGGGCGAACAGGGCGTGCGCCGACAGCGGCACCACGGCGATCGCCTCGACGGTGGGCCAGATGACGGGGCCTCCCGCCGAGAAGTTGTAGGCCGTCGACCCGGTGGGAGAGGCGACGACGACCCCGTCGCAGCCGAACGACGACAGCGGGCGCCCGTCGACCTCCATCACGACTTCGAGCATGCGCTCGCGGCTGGCCTTCTCGACCGTCGCCTCGTTGAGGGCCCACGTCTCGTAGATGACGGAGTCGTCGGCATCCAGGACGCGGACGGCCAGGGCCAGGCGCTCCTCCACCGTGTAGTCGCGCTCGATGACACGGCGGACGGCGTCGTCCATGTCGTCGCGCTCGATCTCGGCGAGGAAGCCGACGTGTCCCATGTTGATGCCGAGGATGGGGACGGTCCCGCCGCGCACCATCTCGGCGGCGCGCAGGATGGTGCCGTCGCCGCCGAGCACGATGGCGAGCTCGACGTCGTCGATCGCGACGTCGTCGCCGAGCGTCGCGACGCCCTCGAGGGTGAGACGCTCCGCGAGCTCGGGGCGGTCCTCGGCCGAGACCACGGGGGTCGCCCCGGCCGCCCGCACCGCGGTGATGATGCGCTCGGCGGCGTGGACGGTGTCGTCGCGGCGCGCGTGGACGACGAGGAGGATTCGGCGATCGCTGGGTGTCATCGGCTTCCGGTCAGTCGGGTCACGGTGCTCTCCCATTCTGAGGGCTCGGTGCCGTGGGCGGCCGAGAACCACGCGACGTACTCCTGGTTGCCGTGCGTTCCCACGATCGGCGATGCGATGAGACCGGCGGTACGCAGTCCTGCATCCCAGGCGGACCACAGCACGCCGTGCACGGCATCGGAGCGCAGCGCGGGGTCGGTCACCAGCCCGCCCTTCACGGCGGTGCGACCGACCTCGAACTGCGGCTTGATCAGCAGCAGCACGTCGGCGTCGGGCGCGGCGGTGGCGGCGACCGCCGGGAGCACATGCTCCAGCGAGATGAACGAGAGGTCCCCGGTGACCACGTCGGGGCGCGCATCGACGCCCGTGGCGGCGGCGAGCGTGTCGGCGGTCATGAACCGCACGTTATACCCCTCGACCGACACGACGTCGGCGTCGGATGCCACGACGGTGGACAACTGCCCATGGCCGACGTCGACGGCCATCACCGGACGCGCCCCGCGCTCGCGCAGGACCTGCGTGAAGCCGCCGGTCGAGGCCCCGAGGTCGAGAGCGACCCGGGATGCGACCTCGACGGGGAAGGCGTCGAGGGCGGCGAGGAGCTTGTGCGCGGCGCGACTGACGTAGTGATCATCGCCGGCGACGTCGATGACGGTGTCGTCCGAGACGGGGGCGGAGGCCTTGACGACGGGGCGACCGTCGACGCTCACGAGACCGCCGGCGATGAGCTGGGCGGCGTGCGAACGCGAGCGCGCGAGCCCCCGGGCGGCGAGCTCGGCGTCGAGGCGCGGGCTCACGGGCTCGACGACGCGTCGGTCGGCGCGGACTCGAGACGCCGCGCCAGCTCGTCGTGCACGGCGGCGTAGGCCTGCGCCCGCGTCTCGAGCGGTTGCTCCTCGATGAGGCGCAGGCGGTCGATCAGTTCGGGGGCGGCATCCGGGGCGGCGCTGTCCGACATGGATGCCATGCTACCGACGTCAGCGCACCCGGAACGGGTCGGCGTAGAGCTGCTCGGGAACGCGGAAGCCGAAGATGGCGCGCCCGGAGTTCCAGATGGCCGCCGCCCCAGCACGCAGCAGGTCGATCTGCCGCGAGCCGGCCGCGACGATGCGCAGGTCGACCCCGTCGATCTCGACCACGGCGTCGCCGACGCGCGTGCGGTCGCCCTTGACGATCGTCGCCGGGTAGGGCTCGAACAGCTGCCGCAGGTCCTCGACGATGTAGTCGGGGCGCTGCGACGGCGGTGCGGCCAGCACCTGTTTCGGCCGATCGATGCCGGTGAGCACGAGGAGCGAGGGCATCTCCGCGGTGCGTGCACCCTGGATGTCGGTGTCGAGCCGGTCGCCGATGAACAGGGGCGACTGCGCGCCGGTGCGCGCGACCGCGACATCGAAGATCGGCCGTTCGGGCTTGCCGGCGATCGTCGCCAGACGCCCCACGGCCGTGTGCACGGCCGACACGAGCGTGCCGTTTCCCGGCGCGATCCCGCGCGCCTGCGGGATGGTCCAGTCGCTGTTCGTCGCCACCCACGGGATGCCGCCGTCCTCGATCGGCGTGGCCAGCGCGTACGCCGCCTCGGCGAGGTGCTTCCACCCGACCTCCGGCGCGAAACCCTGCACGACCGCGGCCGGGTGGTCGTCTGCGCTGCGCGTGACGACGAAGCCCGCCTTCTCGACCTCGACGACGAGCCCCTCCCCGCCGACGACGAGCAGGGTCGACCCGGCGGGCACGAGCTGCGTCATCAGACGCATCGCGGCCTGCGGGCTAGTGGTCACGTCGTCGGGCGCGACGCGCAGACCGAGCGACGTGAGATGCTCGGCGACCGACGCATCGGTGCGCGAGGCGTTGTTGGTGATGTAGCCCAGTCGCCGTCCTTCGCTCTGCGCGCGATTGAGGCTGTCCACCGCGTGCGGCAGCGCTCCCGGCCCGGCGTAGACGACGCCGTCGAGATCGGCGAGGACGACGTCGACCCCGTCGAGCGGCGTCGCCTCCGGCGCACGCCGCCCGAAGATCATCGCTGCTCCTCCGCGTCCGCGTCACCCGCGACGGTGGCGATCGTGTCGTCGCCGGCGGCGGGCTCCCCTGCGCCGACCGACTCGTCGTCCTCAGCCGCGGGTGCCGAGGCGACGGGCGCCTCGTCGTCGGGATCGGCGACGGGGATGACCCCGGATGCCACGTCGACACCGCCCTCGTCGTCGATCAGGTCGATCTCCTCGACGACGATGACCTCGCGGTCGGCGACCCCCGATGCCGCGTCGAGCGCGTCGGAGGCGATCTCGGCGCGGCGCTGCCATTCGGCGGCCTCGTCGTCGCGCCCCAGCTCCTCGAGGACCGCAGCGCGAGCCGAGAACAACGCGGGGCTCCACTCGAACGCACGGTCGGGGTCGGCCTCGGGGATCTCAAGTTCCTGCAGGGCGCGCTCGGTCTGACCGAGATCCAGACGTGCGCCCGACATGGCGATCGCGAGCTGCACGCGCACGGGCGTCGACAGGGTCGATCGGTCGACCGCGCGGCCCTCTTCGAGGGCGCGGTCGGGGCGGCCCACGCCGCGCTCGCTGTCGACGATCAGCGGGAGCTGCTCGTCCGAGCCGGTGATGCGACGGTGGGTGCGCAGCTCGCGCAGAGCGAGAGCGAAGTCGCCCACGGCGTAGGCGGTGATCGCCACCGTCTCACGGACGACGCCCACGCGGCCGGCGCTCCGAGAGGCGGCCAGCGCGTGCTGGTGCGCGAGCTCGGGGTCGTCGTCGATCAGCCGCGCGGCCATCGCGAGGTGGCGGGCGACGTTGTCGGCGTTGTCCTTGCTGAGGGTTTTCAGCTCGTTGCGCGCCGCACCCGGGAGGTCGAAGGCGGTGACGTCCTCGGGGATCTCCGGTCCACGTTCGCGACGGTCCTGCGGAGGCCGGGTCGCGCGGGCGCCCTCACGGTCGAAGCGCTTGGGAGCACCGGCACCCGGGCGGCGATCGCCCGACGGTCGACGATCTCCGAACCCGCGCGACTGGCCGTCTCGGCGGTCGGGACGCGAGTCGGAGCCCCGGTAGGCGGGACGCCCCTCGCCCTGGCCGCGATAGGGGCGGCTCTCTCCGCCACGCTGTGCGGGACGGTCCCCGTCTCGACGAAAAGGACGAGCGTCCCCGTCACGGCGCGGACGACCGGCGCCCTCGCCGTCGCGACGGAACGGGCGGTCGCTCTCGCGGCGGACCGGACGGTCACCGTCACGACGTGCAGGACGCTCGCCCTCCCGACGGAACGGACGACTGTCGCCGTCACGCCGAACAGGCCGATCACCGTCATGACGGAACGGACGATCTCCCTCGCGGCGGACCGGACGATCACCGTCACGACGCTCCGGACGGTCGCCTTCGCGGCGGAACGGACGATCCCCGCCCTCACGACGGAACGGACGTTCGCCCTCACGACGGAACGGACGGTCGCCCTCGCGGCGCACCGGACGATCCCCGCCCTCACGACGGAACGGACGGTCTCCCTCGCGGCGCTCCGGACGCTCACCGTCGCGCCGGAACGGACGGCTGTCGCCTTCACGACGAGCGGGACGGTCGCCCTCGCGACGGAACGGGCGGTCGCCCTCCCGGCGGGGTCGCCCGCCACCCTCGCCGTCACGACGGAAGGGACGGTCCCCGCGGCCGGCGGAGCCTCCACCCCGGGACGGGCGTCCTTGTCCGAACGCGCGCTCCCCCGAGCGCCCTTCGCTGCTGCTCGAGTCGTTCGCGTCGTTCGACATGACTTTCCTCCCGGGAAAAAACTACCCGTAAAATGCGAAATG
>NZ_JAUZUP010000002.1:0-723083 GCF_031844085.1 Microbacterium sp. PRF11 | reverse complement strand
CACCCACAGAAACAGTCACCAAGACCTACCCGTGAGGCAGTTCACTTCTATACGCCCACCACAACACGCACACCACCACGAGCGCACCTCGAAGAGGCGGACGTAATGAGGATGTGTGCCGAATGGCAGGACCCCAACTGTAGACCAGAAAGCCGAAACTCTCAAGACCAGATGTCGGGAGCGATTCACCACTTGAGAGGACGCGGGGCCTTCCGGCCGCTCCGCTCTCCCCTGTGGGGCGAACAAGTAAAACTTTACGTCGCACCCGCCCACACAGCCAATCCACCCACATCCCGGGCGTGTCGCACCCCCACACCCGTGAGAACACGCGGATCACACGAGGCGTTCGACACCGCCCCAACCGCCGACCCACGCCTCGACCTGCGGCGCAGACCCCAGCCGGTGGAGGCCGTTCACTCTCTCGGTCCTCTCCTCAGCGACGTCCGTGCTGTTCCATCTGCGAGAGCGAAGTCGGAAACGTCGACTCTCTGCCATACCGACGCGCTCGCCCTCCTCCGTTTCGAGAACGATGCGCCCGATGGGGGCCGTCGTGAGGTCCGCGAGGGCGGACCGCAGGGCCTCGGCGTCGAGGACGACGACCGCCGCATCCAGGTGCACGGTGACGCGCGCGTCCATCGGGCGCTCCCCCACTCGCGGGTCGGTCCGTAGGGCGACGATGTCGGGGACAGCGTCCATCACGATCGCCGCGTGGGGGAACGCCGCCAGCAGCGAGTCGGCAGAGACGAAGGCGGGGGCGGCATCCACTCCCCCGGGGAGATGGAACGCCAGATCGGGGGTCACGGGCAGGAGTCCGCGCCCGCGCGAGCCCTCCACCGGGATCAGGGCGGCCAGCTGCATCGCCTGGCGATTGCCCTCGGCGGCGCGGTCGGCGTGGGAACGGCCGGCCCAGTCGGGCCCGTCATGCCAGGCGACGGCATCCGGGACGTGGGCCAGAGTCGCTCCGGCCTGCCAGGCGCGGTGCGCCCATTCCCAGTCCTCTCCGCCGTAGGACGAGAAGGACTCGTCGAAGCCACCGACCTCGGCGAAGAACGAGCCGGAGCAGGCGAGCACCGCGCTGATGACGTACCGGTAGGAGCGGTCGTCGGCGTGCAGCAGGTTCGCGCTGCGGGCGTAGGCGTCGCGGAGCCAGGCCGGCTCGGTCAGCTCGTGACGCGGACCGGCGTCCTCGACGGGGGCGTCCACCGGGGCACTGGCGAGGTCGGCGTGACGGCGGCGTCCGACCGTCACGGCCTCCGGCAGGAGGGCCGGGAGCCGTGAGATCCGGCGGACGTACGCGGGTTCCGGGGCGGTGTCGGCGTCGAGGAAGCACAGCACCTCGCCGGTCGCGACCGAGGCACCGAGATTGCGCGCGGCGGCGGCGCGGAACCCCCGATCCTCCTGCCGCACGAGACGCACCCCGGGAGGCACCACGGGCGGCTCCGGCGAACCGTCGTCGGCCACCACGATCTCGAGGAGGTCGCGCGGGTGGTCCTGCCGCTCGAGAGCGGCGAGCGTGCGGGCGAGTTCGGCGGGCTGGGCATAGTGGGTGACCACGACCGTCACCCGCGCGGGCTCCGGGTGGCGCTCCGACACCAGATCCCAGCGGTTGCCCGGGACCCACGGCATCCCGTCGCCGACGACGCTCACGAGGCGGCCTCGCCCCACCAGCGCAGGTACGCGCGGGCGGCGTCGGCGCGGCCGAAGGGCACGGGGTCGGCTCCGTGCCAGGTGGACGCGGGATCGAGGCGGGCGGCCGCGATCGCGGGAGCGAGATCCACGTCGTCGAGGACGGTCAGGGTTCCGGGACGCAGAGCCGCCATCTCGTCGACGTAGCGGTTGCGGGCGGCGAGGGGCCGGCGGCCCCACCCGATCCACGACGCCAGCGAACCGGACGCCGACACGTGCCGATGCGCGATCACCGGGACCGCGACGCGCGCGACGCGGGCGGCCATCTCGGCGTCGTCGAGCCAGCCGGTCACCTCGACCGCGACGCCGAGGTCCGCGGCGCGCTGCACGAATCCGGCGAGGTCTGCGGCGTGCCCCTCGGAAGCCCGGCCGAGCACCGTCAGACGCGGGATGCCGGCCCCCGCCGCCGCGGCGAGCGCCTCGTCGTGCCCCTTGCCGGGGTAGAAGTAGCCCAGCACGCCGACCGCATCGTCGTGCTCCGCGGGCGCGAGAGCGGGGACCGCGTCGACGGGCAGCGGCACGACGCCGACGGGCCCGTTCCACACTCCCTCTTCGCGCAGCAGCTCGCGTTCGTGGGCGCTGTTGACGGCGACCCCGCGCGAAGCCTCGATCACGGCGCGGTAGAACGCCCGCCGCCGCGGCCGGTTGCGCTCTCCGTCGGAGAGCTGCGGGACGTCGTGGAGCGTGACGGTCAACGGATGGCGCGACGCCAGGGCGAGCACGTGGTGGGTGGCCTCCTCGGGCGACGCTCCCCACAGCCGATCGGTCACGTGGGCGTGGACCGGGGTCCCGGGCGAGAGGGCGGCGAGCGCATCGGGCGTCGCTACGCGGGCGCGGCCGTCCTCCCGGACGACCTCGGCCGCGATGTCGCGGGCGTACACGGCGACCCCGTGGGGCCCGGGATGGACGAGGAGCACCGGAGGGGCGGCATGCATCTGGCTCATGCGGCGTCCGCCCAGGTGCGCAGGAGGGGCGTCATGCGTGCGACGACGGCGGCGAGCAGCTCGGGGCGTTCGGCGTAGTACGCCAGGTGCGCCTCGCGGACGGCCTCGGCGGGGAGGATCTCCCCGCCGACGGTCCAGTCGGGGCGGGGCTCGTCATCCAGGTTCCACGCGTCGACGACCCAGTCCTCGAGCGGAGCGAGGACACCTGCGAGGATCGGGCGGCCCGGGTCGACCTCGCGTCCGGGGTGCCCGAGCGCGGCGACGATGCGCGCACCCAAGGGGAGGAAGAGCGCATTGCCGGGGTGGTTGACGGTGCGCGCGAGATCGGCGACGACCGGGTCGAGCAGATCGGATGCCGCGACGTCGAGACCGAGGCCCTCGCGGCGCCGCAGCTCGGCGCGGGACGCGTCGGCCAGGGCGTGAACGACGCCGGGCGGGAGAGCGTCGGGGACGACGACCCCCGCGGCCCGGGCGACCGTGCGCACGTCGTGGTAGGCGACCAGCGGCGGATCCTCCGGGAAGTCGGGTAGACGCAGCACCGCCTGGAACGGGTGCAGCCCCGCGAAGCGGACGGCCGGGACGGTCACCGTGCGCGCGCCGGCGGGGAGCGATGCGCGCAGCTGAACGGTGCCGAGCGGCAGAGCGCGGTAGTCGTCGCGGATCGGTTGGACGACGAGGAAGGCGGCGCCGCGCAGCAGTTCGTGGAGCCGTCGGACCTCGTCGGAGGTGAGCTCGTGGACCGCGGGGATGCGGATCGCCGGCAGGGCGTCGGAGGCGACGACGAGGCGCAGCGACTCCGCCTGGCAGTTGCCGACGACGATGCCGTAACCGGCCGGGACCGGGGCTTCTCCGTAGAACTGCGCGTAGTGGGACCGCCGCGCTATCACCGCGTCGCCGTGGTCCGCAAGGCTTCCCAGCCGCGCCGTCTCGCCACCCATGATGTGAACGTATCCGCCGGCGACACCGAGGTCCCAACCGCCCCGTTGCATTGCGATGCGCCTGGCGATGCGGTACGCGCACCGTCACGCACTCATGCACGAGGAGGAGAGAACATCGCCATCGCCGTCCCCCCGGTCCGGGTCGCGGCCGTTCCGTCGGCCCACCCCTACAACGTCGCCGTCTCGGATCCCGCGCGCGTGACACTCCTCGCCGACCCGCCGCCGCCGGGTGCACCCGCCGGTCAATGGTGGCCGCCGCAGGTGCTGCTGCCGTCGTGGCTCGAGGCGAACGCCGCGGACTTCGACGTGGTCCACGTGCACTTCGGGATCGAGTCCTACCGCCCGGACGAGCTCGGCCAGACGGTGGCCGCACTGCGTCGCCTCAATCGCCCCCTGGTCTACACGGTGCACGACCTCGAAAACCCGCAGTTGGACGATCAGCAGGACCACCGGGCATCGCTCGAGGTGCTCGCCGCGGGTGCCGACGCCCTGATCACCCTCACCGACACCGCCGACGCTGAGGTGCGACGGCTCACCGGCCGCGCCACCACGGTGATCCCCCACCCGACCCTCCTCGACGCGGGCGAGGTGCCGATCGGCTCGAGCGATGGGGTCACGCGCATCGGCGTGCACCTGCGCGATCTGCGCCCCAACATCGACGGCGTCGGAACCACCGCGACGCTCGTGCGGGCCGTCGCCGACCTCCGCGCCCAGGGCGCCCGGATCGAGGGCATCGTACGGCTGAACGAGCGTGTCCGCGACGAGGAGGCCGCGGCATCCGTGGATCTGCTCGCACGCGACGCCGACGGCGTGCGCGTCGAACGCGGGGAGCGGCTCGACGACGACGCCCTCGCCCGCTGGCTCGCCGACCTCGACGCGTGCCTGCTTCCCTACCGCCACGGCACGCAGTCGGGCTGGGCCGAGCTCTGCTACGACCTCGCGGTGCCGGTCGTCGGCACGCGGATCGGCCACATCGCGGCGCAGCACCCGGGCGATTTCCACACCTTCGACGTGGGCGACCCGCTCTCGCTCGCGCGGGCGATCGTGGATGCCACCGACCCGGCGTGGTCCACCCCGGGCTCGCCGCGACGGCAGGCGGAGGTGCGTCGCCGCCGCGAGGAACGCCTCAAGGAGCTCGACGCCGTCCGTCGCGCGCATGTCGAGGTATATCGCCGCGTGCTCCGGGCGGAGGCAGCGGCGTGATCCGGGGGCAGCGTCCCTTGCGCGTGCTCGTCGTGGCGCCCTCGCGCTACCCGCTGCGGCAGCCGCACGCGGGCGGTCTCGAAGCGTGCGTGTGGGACCGCGTGCGGTGGCTCCGCGCCCGCGGACACGAGGTGACGCTGTGCGCCGCCGAGGGATCGGATTTCCTCGGTGATGTGGAGGAATTCCGCCTCCCCACTCCGGAGTGGTCACGACCCGAGGACGCGTCCGACACCGACTACCCCCGGGGGTACACCGAGGCGGTCGACGCGGCCTACGACGCCGCCCTCGAGCGCCTGCTCGCCGACCGGCACCTCTACGACGTCGTCGACAACCACAGTCTGAACGCCGCCCCGATCCGATGGAGCGTCCAGGCCGGCATCCCCGTGGTGACGACTTTGCACACCCCGCCGCTCGAGCCGATGCTGGAAGCCGCGGCCGAGGTGCGCGACAGCGCGCACCGCTTCGTCGCCGTGAGCCAGGCGACCGCACGGGCCTGGTCGGCCGAGGGCGTCGACGCGTTCGTGTTCCCCAACGGCATCGACACCGACCAGTGGACGCGCGGCGACGGCGGCACCTCCTGGGTCTGGTCGGGCCGGATCGTGCCCGAGAAGGCCCCGCACCTGGCGATCGCCGCCGCCCGGGAGGCCGGCGCGCACATCGTGGTGGCCGGACGCATCGGCGACGTCGACTACTTCGAGCAGGAGGTCGTCCCCCGCCTCGGCGCGCACGCGCGCTACGTCGGCCCCCTCCGCCAGCCCGACCTGTGCCGCCTCGTCGGCTCGTCGGCCGTGGCGCTGGTCACCCCGATGTGGGAGGAACCGTTCGGTCTCGTCATCGCCGAGGCGCTCGCGACGGGAACGCCCGTGGCCGCCTTCGACATCGGGGGCGTGTCGGAGGTGCTGTCCGGGATGCCGGGATCGGCGACGGTGATGCCCGGAGACGTCGTCGCCCTGGCGCAGGCGGCATCCCAGCTCGCCGAAGAGGGCGCACGCGAACCGCTCACCCGCGTGTGGACACGGCGCGCCGCCGTCCGCCAGCACTCGCTCGCCCAGCGGTACCGCGAGGTCGAACGCGTGCTCGCCTACACCGCACAGCCCGTCGCCGCGCGGCGCGTGCCGGCGGTGTCGTGTTGATCGGCTGGTACATCCACCATCACGGGTACGGGCACGTCGCGCGGTTCCTCGCCGTGCAGCCCCACCTGCGCTGCCCCGTCGTGGCGTTCTCGTCGATGGCCCGCCCCGACGGGCTGGACCCCGCGGTCGACTGGGTGCGCCTTCCGGCCGACGCCGACGTCGTCGAGGGTCCCGACGGCGAGAGCCACGACCCGCGCGACGCCGACCCGACCGCGCGCGGACACCTGCACTGGGCACCCCACGATCACCCCGGCCACCGCGCGCGACTGGCGCGGATCGCCGCCGTCGCGAGTGAGCGGGACCTGCGCGCGTTCGTCGTGGACGTCAGCGCGGAGGTGGTCGCCTTCGCGCGCCTCCTGGGGCTGCGCACGATCGCGGTGACCCAGCCCGGCACGCGCACCGACGCCCCGCACGCGCTCGCGTACGCCCTCGCCGACCGGATCATCGCCCCGTGGGCGCACGGGGCCGTGCCCCGCGCCGGTTTGTCGGCGCACGGTGATCGCGTCGTGTGGACCGGTGGGGTCTCGCGCTACGAAGGACGACCGCGGACCGAACGCTCTCCCGGACGCTCGGTGCTGTTCCTCGGCCGCGTGCTCGAGCCCGAGGTGCGGGCGCACGCGACGGCGGAGCTCTCCGCTCGCGGATGGGACGTCGGGACCGTCGGGCACGACGACGCCTCGCGCGTCGACGACCCGTGGCCCCTCATCACCGGCAGCACCGTCGTGGTCAGCGCCGCCGGACAAAACAGCGTCGCCGACCTGGCCGCCGCCGAGGCGCGCGCCGTGGTCATCGCGCAGGACCGCCCCTTCGAGGAGCAGCACCACACCGCCGAAGCGCTCGAGCAGTGGGGGCTCGCGCGTCGCGCCGAGCAGGGCGTCGGAGCCGCCGACCTCGTCGCTCTCGTCGAGCGTGCAGCAGATGACGCGCCCGACTGGTCGCGGTGGCAGGTCGCCGGAGCCGCGCGCCGCCTGGCCGAGGCCGTCGAAGCGGTCCTGCCGTGACCACCGCCGTCCTCACCGTCGCCTCGAGTGGTCGGCGCGACCACCTCGCGCGTCAGCGTCGCGTCCTCGCCGAGGTCGCACCCGACATCGTGCGCGTGGAGGCCTGGCTCGATGCGGCGCCGCCCGCCGGCATCCCGGATGCCGACACCCTCACGCTGCACCTTCCCCCGGGCCCCCGGGGTATGCGGGTGGGTGAGGGACGCAATCGTGCGGCGGAGGCGGCGATCGCTGCGGGAGCCGACCTGCTCGTCTTCCTCGACGTGGACTGCCTCCCGGGCGACGGGCTGCTCCCGGCGTACCGGTCCGCGGCGGCCGCGCACCCCGACGCCCTGCTGTCGGGCGCGGTGACGTATCTCACGAGCGTGCAGCGCCCCGAACGCGCCGCAGAACTGCCCGCGCACACCCGCCCGCACCGGGCCCGGCCGTCGCTCGCCGCCGGGCAGACACGCCCGGCCACCCCCGCCGAATACGACCTGTTCTGGTCGCTGTCGTTCGCCGCGACACCGGAGACCTGGGCACGGATCGGCGGTTTCCACCCCGGCTACGAGGGCTACGGCGCCGAGGACACCGACCTGGCGTGGACCGCGAGGGACCGCGGCGTCGAGATGCGGTGGGTGGGCGGTGCCGACGCGTACCACCAGTGGCATCCGGTGTCTTCGCCGCCGTGGCAGCACCTCGACGACATCCTCCGGAACGGGCGCACCTTCGCGGACCGCTGGGGCTCCTGG
Source organism: Microbacterium sp. PRF11 (assembly GCF_031844085.1). Taxonomy (NCBI): domain Bacteria; kingdom Bacillati; phylum Actinomycetota; class Actinomycetes; order Micrococcales; family Microbacteriaceae; genus Microbacterium; species Microbacterium sp. PRF11. The sequence goes on along the minus strand of NZ_JAUZUP010000002.1, from coordinate 715,450 downwards.
CCGATGGGCGGGTGGCTCGACGCCTTCGCCGCGGCTGGCGCGATCGAGCGCCGCGACGACGGGTGGGTGCGGGTGGGCTGAGGCTCGCGCTGGGTCACGCGTTTCCGTCGACTGTCCAGAACGCGCCGCAGCCACCGAGGGCGACACGGCGTGTCATGGACACTCGACGAGAGATGGCGCGGGCGCCGGGCGGACGAGCACGCAAGCCCCGGCGCGTCGCGTCGGGGCTTGCGTGCTCGAGCGGGTCAGGCGCGGCGGATCCAGGCCGTCGACTCCCCGGCGAGCGCCCCGCCCTCAAGCGGACGGCTCGACAGCAGCACCTCCCCCGCCGGCAGCGGTGCCGGTCCGGTGCCGAAGTTCGTCACGATCGTCCAGCCGTTCGGGCGGGCGAAGGCGACGACGTCGTCGCGACCGGCATCGATCCACTCGAGCCGCTCATCGGTCTGCAGCGCGTGACGCAGATCGAGGGCGCGGCGGTACAGCGAGAGCGTCGACGCGGGGTCGCCGTCCTGCAGGTCGACGGCGTAGGTGGAGAACCACTCCGGCTGCGGCAGGTGCGCCCCGCCCTCGCCGAAGCCGAACGAGGGGCCGTTCTCGCTCCAGGGCAGGGGGACGCGGCATCCGTCGCGACCCTGATCGATGCCGCGGCTGCGGAAGAAGGTCGGGTCCTGGCGTTCGTCGTCGGAGATCTCGGCGACCTCGTGCAGGCCCAGCTCCTCACCCTGGTACAGGTATGCCGAACCCGGCAGACCGAGCACGAACAGAGCCGCGGCCCGCGCGCGCCGCTCTCCCCGCTCGGCGTCGAGAGTCGGCGTCTGCCCGCCCGAGAGCAACCACTCGTTGCCGTGCTTGAGGGTCGGCCGCCCATCGGCGCCGCGCTCGGCGTGGGGCAGGCCGTAGCGGGTGGCGTGACGCACCACGTCGTGGTTCGACAGCACCCACGTGGTCGACGACCCCGACTCGGCGGCGAGCGAGAGATTGTCGGCCACGATGCGGCGGAACTGCCCCGCGTCGAAGTCGGCCTCGAGCAGGTCGAAGTTGAACGACTGGCCCAGGCTCTCGGCCCGGGCGTACAACGGCACCCGCGAGGGGTGCACCCAGGCCTCGGCCACGGCCGTCCGGGGCGGGTCGTACTCGTTGAAGACAGCGCGCCACTCGGCGTAGACCTCGTGCACGTCGTCGCGGTCGAGCAGCGGGTGGTTTCCGTCGATCGGCATCGCGTCGAGTGCGGCCTGGGAGGGGAGCGGCTCGCTGAGGTCCTTCGTGAGCATGTGCGCGACGTCGATGCGGAAACCGTCCACCCCGCGGTCGCTCCAGAAGCGCAGAGTCTTCACGAAGTCGGCGCGCACCTCCGGGTTCGCCCAGTTGAGATCGGGCTGCGAGACGTCGAAGTTGTGGAAGTACCACTGGCCGTCCGCCACTCGCTCCCACCCCGACCCGCCGAACACCGACACCCAGTCGGTCGGCGGCTCCGCCCCGTCGGGACCGGTGCCCTCGCGGAAGATGTAGCGGTCGCGCGCGGCCGAGCCGCGACCGGCGGCCAGCGCCTCCTGAAACCACGCGTGGTCGTTCGAGGTGTGGTTCGGCACGATGTCGACGACGACCCGGATGCCGTGGGCGTGCAGCTGCGCGATGAGCTCGTCCATGTCGGCCAAGGTCCCCAGCCGCGGGTCGACGTCGCGGTAGTCGGCGACGTCGTATCCGCCGTCGGCGAGCGCCGAGGGGTAGAAGGGGCTGAGCCAGATGGCATCCACCCCCAGCTCCGCCAGGTACGGAACGCGAGAGGTGATGCCGGGGATGTCGCCCAGGCCGTCGCCGTTCGTGTCGGCGAAGCTGCGGGGGTAGACCTGGTACACCACGGCCTGGCGCCACCAGTCGGGGGCGTCGGAGAGCTCGCGGGCGTGCACGGAGGGTGCGGCGGTGGTCACGGTGTTCCTTTCGGGGGGGGGAGGGTCTGTCAGCCCTTGACGGCGCCCTGCGTGACGCCGGCCATCACCCATCGCTGGGTGAAGAGGTAGGCGACGATCGCGGGAGCCATGGCCATGAGGTACGAGGCGAAGGCGACGTTGTAGTTGTTGCTGAACTGGGTCTGGAAGAGGTTCTGGCGCACCGGCAGGGTCTGCAGGGCCGGGTCGCTGATGATGAGCGAGGGCATCATGAAGTCGTTCCAGGCGTAGAGGAAGGCGAAGATCCCGACCGTGGCGCTCATCGGCGCCAGCAGCGGGAAGATGAGCCGCCAGAACGTCTGCCAGGTCGTGGCCCCGTCGATGCGCGCGCTCTCTTCCAGCTCGAGCGGGATCGAGCGCAGGAACGCCGTGAACAGCAGGACGCTGAAGCTCAGCTGGAACATCGTGGCGAGGATGATCACGCCCGCCGGGTTGTCCAGACCCACGCGTCCGGTGAGCTGGATCTGCGGGAGCGCCACCACCGGGAAGGGGATGAACATCGCCGCGAGCAGGTAGAAGAACGAGTACCGGAACAGTTTGCGATCCCAGTTGCGCGCGATCGCGTAGGAGGCGAAGGCCGCGAGGATGATGGTCGCCACGACCGTTCCCGCGGTGACCAGCAGCGAGACCGCCAGCCCCACCGGGAACTTCGTGAGGGTCCAGGCCTGCACGAAGCCGTCGAAGCTGACCGGCGACGGAAGCGAGAAGGCGTTGCCGTCGACGACCTGCGTCCCGCTCTTCAACGCCATCGACACGGTGACGTACAGAGGCAGGAGCACCGTCAGCGCGCAGAGCACGAGGATGGTCGTCGTCGACCAGCTGATGCGCTCGGCGCCCACGCGGCGGATGCGGCGGCGCGCCGGCTGGGCGCCCTGCCGTTCGGGGACGGCGAGCTCGGCCTGCTCGAAGGCGAGCGCGGGCTGATTGAGAGCGGTCATGACAGGGTGTTCCTTCCCCGGGTCAGCGAGAGCTGCAGGAGCGAGATGACGACGGCGACGATGAAGAAGAGCGCCGCGTTCGCCATCTGGTACGCGTAGTCGCCTCCGTTGAAGCCGAGGATGATCGACATCGCGACGCTGCGCGTCGCCGTGCCGGGTCCGCCGCCGGTGAGCCCGACGATGATGTCGTAGGCGTTGAGGAAGCCCTTGAAGCCCAGGATGACGTTGATCACGACGTATCCGGCCACGAGGGGCAGGGTGATGCGCAGCAGCTGCTGCGTCTTGCTCGCCCCGTCGAGACCGGCGGCCTCGTACACGTCGCCCGGCACCGCCAGCAGTCCCGCGATGTAGATGAGGAGCGTGCCGGGGATCGCCTGCCACGCGGTGACGACGACGATGGCGACCCACGCGAGGTCGGGGTTGGCGAGCAGGCTCGTCTCGAGCCACGGGATGCCGAGGGCGGCACCCGCCTCGGGCACGGAGTTGCTGAAGAGGAAGTTGAAGACGTAGGCGATGATGATGCCCGAGATGACCATCGGGATCACGAACACCGTGCGCAGCGCCTTCTTGAACCGGATCTGCGCGGTGAGGCCGACGGCGAGCAGGAACGCAGCGATGTTGACCACGACGACGGTCGCGATCGAGAAGCCGAACGTGAACAGGTACGCCTGCAGGATCGCCGGGTCGCTGAAGATCGCGATGTAGTTGGTCAGACCGGTGAAGCTCCACTCGCCGATGCCGATCGAGTCGGTGAAGCTGAAGAAGATACCGATGAGGCCCGGGACGGTGATGGCGAGGGTGAACAGCACCAGCGTGGGCAGCAGGAACAGGTAGTAGATCGGCTCGACGCGGCGGGTGCTGCGCCGAGCGCTCGCTCTCCCGCCCGTGACGATCGTGGTCGTGGTGGTCATCGCTCGGCCTCCTCGCCGGATGCGTCGGTCGTCGAGGCGGGCGGCTGGCGGAAGGCGAGCCGCGACCAGTCCTCGTCCATCGTGCGCAGGGTGGTCTCGGGCGAGGCGCCGAAGATCATCGCCTGCGCGTAGTTGAAGGTCGGGATGGTCTTGGGCACGAGCACCGAGGCGCCCTGATAGATGCGCCCCTCCTCGTAGAAGGGGATCATCCCCGCGACCCGGGGGTCGCTCGGGGGTGGGGCGTCCTTCGTGGGGGCGAAGCCGAGCTGTGACTCGTTGTACGCCTCGATGATCTCGGGCCGATACAGGTATTCGAGGAAGTCGCGGGCGGCATCCTGGTGACGGGAGGCCTCGGGGATGATCGCCGCGAGGTCCATGTTGACCCGGACCTTCCGGTCGTCGGGGTCGTCGGTCATCGGCAGGGGGAAGGTGCCGACGGGCAGGTCGGGCGAGGTCTTCGCGATCTCGCCGAGCGCCCACGGACCCTGGAGGTACATGGCGGCCCGCCCCTGGGCGAACGCGAGGTTGCCGTCGCCGTAGGCCCGGCTCTCGGCATCCGGGTTCGTATAGGTCGAAGCCAGCTCGATCATGCGGTTCATCGGCTCGGTGAAGTCCTTGGCGAACGACACCTGCGAGCCCGGTCCCACCTGATCGCCCTCGGCGGCGAGGCCGTCGAAGAACTCGAGGGTGTCGAGCGAGCCGCCCACGGCGTAGTCGTACCACCCCTGGGCCACGGTCCAGTCGTCTTTGAAGGTGCCGTAGAACGGCGTGATGCCGTTCTGCTGCAGGGTGTCGGAGACCTGCAGGAGCTCGTCCCAGGTGGTGGGGACCTCGAGGTCGAGCTGGTCGAAGATCTGCTCGTTGAAGATGACCGACGCGGCCATCACCGAGTAGGGCAGCGCGCTCGTGCGGCCTTCGCACGAGCCGTACTGGTCCATGAAGGGCTGCAGGTCTTCTCGCACGCCGGCCGCGGCCTCGGTCCCGCTGAGATCGCTGAGCGCGCAGCGCTGCACGAAGCGGGCGACCTCGTAGTTGTAGTTGGCGAGCATGATGTCGGGCGGGTTGCCGCGGACGAAGCTGGCGGAGACGACGTCGACGCCGGAGCTGTCCATCTCGACGCGCACCCGGTCTTGCGAGGCGTTGTACTGCGCGACGACGTCGTTCATGAACGTCAGCGCCTCGCGCTTGCTGAAGGTGAAGCGGATCGTCTCGCGGCCGTCGGCGGAGCACCCCGCCAGCAGGCTCGCCCCGAGCACCCCCACCGCGGTCGCCGCGACCCATCGTCGCCGGGCCCTCATCTTCGTCGACACCTGGTTCCTCCTCCGCCGCACTGCGAATATGTTGTGTCGGTGAGTAAATCTACTCGCCAAATCAATGTCGTGCAGGCAGTATTGCAGTCGAGGCCGAGGGGGTCAAGAGTGCCGATGGATGCCATGACGACGACGCCGTCACTGCGCCGCCACAACCTCGACGCGGTGCTGGCGCGCGTCTGGGACGCCGATGCGTTCACCGCGAGCGACGTGATCGCGGCGGTCGGTCTCACGCGATCCACGGCGATCGACGTGCTCGACGAGTTGACCACGCGCGGCCTGCTCGCGGAGATGCCGAACGCGCGAGCGGTCGGCGAGTACTCGAAGGGGCGACCCGCGCGCCGTTTCGCCTTCCGCCCCGAGGCCGGGGCGGTCGTCGGCATCGACGCCGGGCGGGGACACCTCACGGCGACCGTCGCCGACCTGCGGGGAGCCACCCTGGGCACTTCGCGGCTGCGGGTCGACCCCGAGCTCGACTCCCCCGAACGGCGTCGCCGCGCCGCCGAGGCGACGGTCGGCGCCGCACTCACCCGCGCCCGCCGTTCGCGCGACGACATCGTCGCCCTGTGCGTCGGCGTGCCGGCGCCGGTCGACCGCGCGGGCCGCTCGCCCGTGCACCACGACGGCTTCTGGGCACGGATGAACCCCGACTTCGTGGACACGTTCGCAGCCTGGGCACCCGTGGTCCGCATCGAGAACGACGCCACCCTCGCCGCGGTGGCCGAGGGGACGCACGGGGCCGCCGTGGGCTGCGACAATTACGTCGCGCTCCTCTCGGGAGAGCGCTTCGGCGCGGGGATCAGCGTCGACGGCAGGCTCCTTCGCGGCGCGCACGGCGGAGCCGGAGAGACGGTGGCCTTCGACCAGGTCGAGGGTGTCGGAAGTGCGTGGGGCCTCGCACCCCGGTGCGTCGACGCGGCGCGGACGGCCTTGGCATCCGGAACCGTCCCACCCGACAGCGCGCTGCACGGTCTCGACCCCGAGAGCCTCGATGCCAAGACCGTGCTCGATCTGGCGGCCTCGGGTGATGCCGGTGCTCTGTCCGCGGCACGCGAGGTGGGCCCGGCGCTCGCCGGGGTGGCCGCGATGTTCGGCAGTCTCTTCGACGTGGAGCGGATCGTCGTATCGGGGGCGATCGCCGCGGGCGCGGGGCCCATCATCGAGGCAGCCCTCGACGCGATTCCCGATTCGCTGCACCTGCCCCCGCCGCAGATCGTGGCCTCGACGCTGGGGGCCGACATCGTGTCGATCGGCGCCGTCTCCGCCGCCGTCGAGTCCGCGCGCTCGCGTGCGCTGGACCTCGACGCGTTCGCTCTGCCGGAGGATCGCGCCCGGGCGTGATCTGACGCGCCGCGGCGAGCCGCGCGAGGTGCCAGGAAGCGTCGCTTCCGGGCCCCCGAGGCGACACACCCTGGCACCTCACGTGAGGGGGTGGGGAGAAGGGCGCAACCCGGGCGGGAAGCGAGGAGCCGCCGGATAGCGTCGAGGAAGCCCGGCGTCGATCCCGCCGGACGAAGGAGCACTCATGCCGTCGTGGCCCGAGCACGTCATGTGGTGGCACGTCTACCCGCTGGGATTCGTCGGCGCGCCGATCCGCGACGGGGTGAACCCGGATGCCGAGCCCACGCACCGACTGGACCGGCTCGAGCCGTGGCTCGACCACGTCATCGCGCTCGGGCTGAACGGGCTGCTGCTCGGGCCGGTCTTCGCGTCCGAGACGCACGGCTACGACACCGTCGATCACTTCCGCATCGACCCGCGGCTGGGAGACGACGGCGATTTCGACGCCCTCGTGGCCGCGGCGCGGGAGCGCGGCATCCGGATCCTGCTCGACGGGGTGTTCAACCACGTGGGGCGTGGGCACCCGGCGTTCCAGGACCTGACGGAGGACGGTCCGCAATTGTTCCGCGGGCAGTGGACCGACGGCCGGTTCGAGGCCGAGGTCTTCGAGGGTCATGACGCGCTGGTCGCGCTCGATCACTCCTCGCCCGCCGCCGTCGACCTCGTCGTCGAGGTCATGTGCCATTGGCTCGAGCGGGGCATCGACGGGTGGCGACTGGATGCCGCCTACGCGGTGCCGCCCGCGTTCTGGGCGGAGGTGCTGCCGCGCGTGCGCGAGCGCTTCCCGGAGGCGTGGTTCCTCGGCGAGGTCATCCACGGCGACGGCCCGTCGATCGTGCGCGCGTCGACCATGGACTCGCTGACGCAGTACGAGCTGTGGCAGGGCATCTGGCACGGGATCGCCGACGGCAACCTCTTCGAACTCAGCCACGCCGTCGAACGCCACGACGAGCTGTTGGCGACCTACGCCCCGCAGACCTTCGTCGGCAACCACGACGTCACCCGCATCGCCTCCGCCGTCGGCGCCGGGTTCGTGCCGCACGCCCTGGCGGTGCTGTTCACCGTGGCGGGCACCCCCTCGGTGTACGCCGGCGACGAGTTCGGCTGGACCGGCCTGAAGGAGGAGCGCCTCGGCGGCGACGACGCCGTGCGCCCCGCCTTCCCGCCCACCCCCGCCGACGTGGATGCCGATGACCGCATCCTCCACGCCCACCAGGCCCTGATCGCCCTGCGCCGCCGCAAGCCGTGGCTGTGGCGAGCGCACACCGACGTGGTCAAGGTCTCGAACACGGCCCTCGTGCTGCGGACCGCGATCGGAGACGACGCCGTGGTCGTGGCGGTGAACATCGGCGAGGAGCCGGTGTCCCTGCCGATCGCCGACGGGCGGACGGTGGTCGCCGGTGAGGGAGCGCCGTCGGAGGGCCGGATCGACCTCGGTCCGCGCGGGTGGGCCGTGCTGGAGGCCTGAGCGCGCGGCATCCCGAACCGCCGTGTCCCGATTCCGACGCCGCATGTCCGGAAGCGGTCGTCGAGGCTGCGCTCAGGCAGCCGGAAGCGGGACAGGCTCCGGCATGGCCGCACCGGAGCGATAGCCGCCGTCAGTCCCCCGCGCGGAACCGATGCTCGGGGCGACCGGTCGTGCCGTAGCGCAGACTCACCTGCACCAGGCCGCGCTCCGCGAGGGCGGTGAGGTGCCGCTGGGCGGTCGCGCGCGAGACGCCGATGCGATCCGCCACCTCGGTGGCCGATGCCTCGGCGTCGCCGAGAGCGGCCAGCACCGTCTGCTCGGTGGCGGAACGGGCGAGGGAGGCCTGCTCGCGCTCGCCCCGCAGCAGGGATGCCGCGCGGTCGATGTCGTCCTGCGCGAGGGGCCGGGGGCTCGAGAGCAGGTTGCGGAAGCGCGCGTACCGGTCGAGGCGCTCGGCGAGGATCCGCGTGTCGAACGGCTTCACGAGATAGGCGAGGGCGCCCGCGGTGAAGGCGCGGCGGACGGTGGCGGCGTCGGTCGCGGCCGAGAGCACGAAGGCGTCGGTGGCGATCGAGCGGACGAACTCGATCCCGTCACCGTCGGGGAGGTACACGTCGGCGAGCACGAGGTCCGGCGCGTGCGTGGAGACGGCGGCGCGAGCCTCCCCCACCGTGCGGGCCGGTTCGAGGGCGGCGAACCCGGGGCGCGCGGCGACGGCGTCGCGATGCAACCCGGCCACGCGGAAGTCGTCGTCGACGACGAGGACGCGGATGTCGGTCATTCGCTCTCTCCTGCCCGCACGCCCGGAAGGCGTGCCGCCACGGTCGCTCCGCGGCCGTCGCCACCGGGATCGACCACCCACACCTCGCCACCCCGGCGACGGGCGAGCTCTCGCGAGAGCGGCAAACCGATGCCCAGACCGTGCACGGCCGCCGGGTCGTCGTCGCGCTCGCGCGGTGCGAACGCGGCCTCGGCGTCGGCGATGCCGCCGCCCGTGTCGCTCACCGTCACCACGACCGCGTCTCCATCGCCCAGCACCGCCACCTCGACCTCTCGCGGTTCGACCCCGGATGCCGCCGCGGTCACGGCGTTGTCGACGAGGTTGCCGAGCACGGCCACGACGTCTTCCACCTCGGCGATCGTCCCGCTGAGGAAGGTGTCGTCGGCCACGCGGAAAGACACCCCGCGTTCGCGCGCGGCGAGAGCCTTCGCGCCGAGGAACGACTGCAGCATCGCGTCCCCCACGAGGTCGATCCCGGGCACCGCCCAGTCCACCGAGCCCCGGTCGACGAGCTCGGCGAGGAATGCGCGCGCCTCCGCCGTGCGGCCGGCGTCGAGCAGGCCGACCGCCGCGTGCAGGCGGTTGGCGTTCTCGTGCCGCTGGACCCGCAGGGCGTCGCCCATCGCTCGCACGCTGTCGAGCCGCCCCGACAGGGCCGCGAGGTCGGTGCGGTCGCGCAGCACGGCGACGCGGCCCAGGGTGCGTGCGCCGCGGCGCACCGGACGCACGTCGATGAACACGACCCGGTCGCCGAGCGGCAGACCGTTCGGCGCCCCGGCCCCCGCGAGGGCCGCGGCGACGGCGGGCGGCAGGTCGAGGGCCGACAGGGGCCGGCCCACGGCGTCGTCGACGCCGAGCAGCCGCGCAGCCGCGGCCGTGCACACCCGCACGACCTCGGCGTCGTCGACGGCGAGCACGCCCTCGTCGGCGCTCTCGAGCACCGCCGTCTGGGTCTGCACGAGCGTCACGAGCTCCTCGGGCTGCACGCCGAGCGTCACGCGCTCGAGGCGGCGGCGCATCAGCAGGGCCACGAGCGCCCCGATCGCCACGGCCAGCAGCACCGCCACGGCGATACCGCCGAGGAGGGCCGGGAGGTCGTCGAACACGCTGGCGCGTTCGAAGCCGACGCTCACCTCGCCCACCGGGGCGCCGCCGCCGGGCGGATAGATCGGGACCTTCGCGCGCGCCGACTCCCCCAGCGTGCCCGTCTCCCAGGTGACCACCTCGCGCCCGGCGAGCGCGTCGGCGAAGCTCGTGCTGACGACCTGGCCGAGCCGGTCCGGATCGGGGTGGGCCAACCGGATGCCGTGATCGTCGGTGATCACCACGAACAGCCCCTCCGTACGCGCGGTGACGTCGGCGGCGTAGTGCTGGAGGTCGCCGTCGCGCAGGCCCGCGGCATCCGGGGTACCGGGGTCGGCGGAGAACACGGCGACGAGGTCGCGCACCTCGGGGGCTTCGGCGACCGAGCGGGCGATGTTCAGGGCCGAGGAGTCGGCCTCGGCCTTCAGCTGCTGCACGCCCAGCCACGCGAAGACGGCGGTGCAGACGGCGACGACGACGACCTGGGTCGCGACCTGCACGACGAGCATCCTCGTGGCGAACCGCATGCGCACCTCCCGGACGACGTCGTGCGCGAAATGCGCAGAACACACGCTACGCGCATAACGCATCGCAATGCGAGCAAGCGCGCGCGGGGGGACGCGGCATCCGTAAGGTCGCCGGATCGAGAGCGCGAGAGTCGCGCCCCGTCACGACGAAGGAGTCGCGATGACCCCCCTCATCCTTGCGGCCGAGGCCACCGAGTACGCGGTGGCATACACGCCCGCCGACGGCGTGCTCGTCGCCCTCGGCTTCCTCATGGTGCTGTCGTTCATGGCGTTGATCATGACGCGGCGCCTCACCCCCATGGTCGCCCTCATCGTGGTGCCGACGATCTTCGGTCTCATCGCCGGCGCGGGTCTCGGCCTCGGCGACATGGTGATCGACGCGATCAGCAAGATGGCACCCACGGCGGCCCTGCTGATGTTCGCGATCATGTACTTCGGCATCATGATCGACGTCGGACTCTTCGACCCGCTCATCCGCGTGATCACCCGCGTCCTGGGCGACGACCCCGCCAAGATCGTGCTCGGCACGGCGATCCTCGCCGGCGCCGTCTCCCTCGACGGCGACGGGTCGACCACCTTCATCATCACCACCTCTGCGATGCTGCCGCTCTACCTGCGCCTGGGCATGAGCCCGGTGGTGCTCACCTGCGTCGCCGGTCTCATGAACGGCACGATGAACATCGTCCCCTGGGGCGGACCGACCGTGCGCGCCGCGACCGCCCTGGGCCTGCAGCCCACCGACGTCTTCGTGCCGATGATCCCCTCGCTGCTGGCGGGACTGGTCGTCTCCCTCGCGTTCGCGTGGTTCCTGGGCCTGGCCGAGCGCAAGCGTCTCGCGGGCTCGGTCGACACCTCGAAGCTCGACGCCCCCGGCGGCTTCGGTCGCCTGGGAGCACCCAAGCTGTTCCGCGGCGCGGAGCCCAAGCCCGGTGCGGTGGCGTCGCTGCGCACGGGCAACATCGTGACCGTCCGGGGCGGCCGCGACGCCGTCGCCGCCGCGCAGCTCGTCGACACCGCCGACACCGCGATGGCCGACACGATGCTCGACCCGAACCGCCCGACCCTGCGGCCGAAGCTCATCTGGTTCAACCTCGCGCTGACGGCCGCGGTGATGGTGCTGCTGGTGATGGACCTGTTCCCGCTCGCGTTCGTCTTCATGGTCGGGGCGGCGCTGGCGCTCATCGTGAACTTCCCCAAGCTCCGTTCCCAGGCCGACGAGATCGTCGCGCACGCTCCGAGCATCGTGGGCGTCGTGTCGATGGTGCTGGCCGCGGGCGTCCTGGTCGGCGTGCTCAACGGCACGGGCATGGTGACCGCGATGGCCGCCTGGATCACCCAGGTCATCCCCTCCTCGATGGGGCCGTTCCTCGCCGTCATCACCGGCGTGCTGTCGATCCCGTTCACGTTCTTCATGTCGAACGACGCGTTCTACTTCGGCATCCTGCCGGTGCTCGCCGAGAGCGCCGCGAACTACGGCATCGCCCCCGTCGAGATGGCGCGCGCCTCGATCACGGGCCAGCCCGTGCACCTGCAGAGCCCGCTCGTGCCCGCGATCCTGCTGCTCGTCTCGCTGGCCGGGGTCAACCTCGGCGACCACCACAAGAAGGTGCTGTGGCGAGCGACGGTCGTGTCGCTCGTGATGCTCGCCGTCGGCGTGCTGGTGGGCGCGGTGCCGCTGCTGGGCTGATCCCGCGAGGGAGAAGAAGACCCCGGATGCCATGGCATCCGGGGTCTTCGTCCGTGAACGGCGTCAGACCGAGGCCTCGGACAGGCGGGCGGATGAGCGCTGCGCGTGCTCGTGGGCGAGGACGAGGTAGACGCTCGCCGTCCAGGTGTAGGCGCGATCGCGCAGCCCCTCGCCGCTGAGCGCGTCGAAGTTCTCGGCGAAGCCCGATCGCTCGCAGAGCGCACGGAAGCGGTCGCTGACGGTGTCGGCGAGCTCGACGTGGCCCCCGCGGCGGAGCCCCTCTTCGAGGAGCATCGTGGAGGGCGCCCAGATCGGCCCGCGCCAGTAGCCGTCGCTCTCGTACTCCGGGGTGTCGACGAGCTGCGTCGCGGGGCCCCACGCCGTCAGGTGGGCGGCGATGCGCTCGGCGAGGAGGTCCGACACGGAGCGGGGAAGGCGGTCGGAGATCAGCACCGGGAGGAGGGTGAGCAGGCTCGTGCGGGTGCTCGGGATGCCGCTGAGCGGGCCGACCGCGAAGAAGCCCTCGTCGTCGAGCAGCTCGCTCGTGAGCGCGGTCTCGACCCGGTCGCGCTCGGCGCGCCACGACCGCCCTTCGTCGAGGCCGAGCTCGTCGGCGAGATCGGCGAGCACGTCGAGCTGCACGACGAGGAACGCGGCCAGATCGGGCGACTCGATGACGCGGTCGCGGTCGAAGGTCGTCGAGTTGTCCCACCCGCTGTCATTGCCGTGCTGGTAATGCGGCAGCTCCCGCCCCGGGGCCGTACGCTGCTCGAGCCAGAACCGCGACCAGCGCGAGAGGTGCCCGTACACGAGGCGCAGGTCGTCCGCCGCGAGCGGACGGGCCAGACGCTCCCGCAGCTTCGCGAAGGCCCACCCATGGATCGGGGGTTTGACGAAGTTGTACAGCCGCTCGGAGTGGGCGATCGAGTCGGGCAGCGCCCCGGTCGGATCCTGATGGTCGAAGGGCGCCAGGAACTGATCGAGAGCGAGAGCCGCGTCGGCGGGGGCCACGGCGAGCGCGTTGAAGCAGTGATCCCAGCTCCAGACTTTGTCCATCCAGTGCTTGGACATCAGCACGCTCTCACGCGAGAGGAAACCGGCCGGCGCCACGGTGGCCGACCACAGCACATACGCCGCCAGCACCGACGCCTCGCGGGTCGTCGTCAACGCGCTGTCGCCCGTCGACCAGGGCGCGACGACCCGCGCGAAGTCGGCGAACTCCGTCGACACCTCCGCCACGCAGCGGTCGAAACGCGAGGATGCGACGAACGGCGATCGCGACGTCTCGAACTCCTCGATCGCGATCTCCCATCCGTCGCCGTCGGCCGTCGCGACCTCGACGGCCCGCACCGCCGCGCCCAGGCTCTCCGCGCCCTCCACGCGCAGGCTCCCGCGGATCGCCGTGATGCGGTAGCGGCATCCCGTCTCGTAGGAGGTGAAGACCGGACTGCCGTCGCGGGGGTCGCGGAACAGGAACATCCCGGTGAAGGGCGTCAGCTCCGCCGCGGCCTCGGTCAGCCGGAGGGTCACCCCGTCGTCGCCGCGGAGTCTGAGGGTGTCGCGGGAGGCGAACACGGCCTCCATCGTCGCCGCGCCCCGTGACCATCGGACGGTGGACGGCGTCGCCTCGAGCGTCCATTCGGCCGGCTGATCGTCCGGTGCCGTGCGGGGGGCCAGGGAGAGCACCGGATGCATCCCGGTGCGGTGGGAGACGAGGTGGACGTCGTCCACAGTTCGGTGCGCTCCCACGACGGGCGAGAGATTGATCCACGCGCCCCGTCTGCTGAACGGGATCTGCCGGAGATCGAAGGCGGGAAAGGGGCTCGTCATCGAGGACCTCCGGTTCGTGGGTATTGGGTGTTGCGCTTCGGAAGCTCCCATTGTACTTTCGAACCGGTTCGAATCGAAGCGGTTCGACAGATTCGTGTCAGACGGGTCGAACAGACCCTCCTGCACCATCTGATCCACCGAGCACAGGAGCTCGAGAGGAGGAAGGACGGCGATGGTCAACATCGGCGATGTGGCACGAGCGGCCGGGGTCTCTCGCAGCACGGCCTCCTACGCGCTGTCGGGCAAGCGCACCATCTCCCCCGCCGTCCGCCAGAACGTCGAGCGCGCCGTGCGCGAGCTGGGGTACATCCCCAACGCCGGCGCCCGGGCGCTGGCGACCTCGCGCACCGACGTGATCGCCCTCCTCGGGCAGTTCTTCGACGACGAGTTCGCTCCCGCGATGCTGCAGTACATCCTCGGCATCACCGACCGCGCCCGCGAACTGGGCTTCGACACCCTCCTGGTCACCGAGAGCGACGGCGTCGGCGCCCTCACGCGCATCGCGTCGTCCCGCATGGTCGACGGGTTCGTCCTCCTCAACGTCTCCGAATCCGACGAGCGCCTCGCCGCCCTCCGCTCAGTCCCCCAACCCGCCGCACTCGTGGGACTCCCCGCCGATCCCCGCGGGGTCGACGCCTTCGATCTCGACTTCGACGCCGCCGGTCGCCTCATGGTCGATCGCCTGCATGAGACGGGCCATCGCGAGATGATCCTGGTCTCGCAACCCGAACACGTCGTCGAGCGCGGGGGCGCCTACGTGTGGCGACTCGCGGATGCCGCTCGCGCCCGCGCCAAGGAGCACGGCATCCGTCTGCACCACGTGTTCGGATCGTCGCACCAGCCCGACATCGGCCGGGACCTGGATGCCGTCCTCGACGCGCACCCCGCCGCCACCGGCCTTCTGCTCAACAACGAAGCCGCGGCGGCCGCCCTGCCGTCGGTGCTGGCCACGCGCGGACTGTCGACGCCGTCCGACATCTCGGTGATCGGCCGCTACTCCGACGAATTCGCCCGCACGTTCTCACTTCCCTTCAGCGCGATCGACAGCGCCGCCGACCTCCTCGGTCGGCGCGCCGTGGAACGCCTCGTCTCGCGCGTGCGCTCCGAAGCGCCCGCGCACTCCCACGTCGTCGACCTGATCGCGCCCCTGATCGACGATCGCGGCAGCATCGCCGCGCCCCCACCCCGCCACTGACCGGCATATCACACAGCTCTCACCCGAGCCTGTTCGAGGAGGAACAATGAACACGAAAGCCCTGCGTCTGACCGCGGCGCTCGCCACGGCCACCGTCGCCGTCGGCGCACTGGCCGGCTGCTCCGGCGGCACCGCCGGCACCGGCGAGGCCGCGAGCGGAACCTACACCTGGTGGGACCCGTACCCGCAGCACGCCGAGGGCTCCGACTGGGCCAAGCGCGTGCAGGACTGCGGCACCGAGGCCGGAGTCACCATCCAGCGCACCGCCTACGACACCACCGCGCTGACCAACCAGGCCCTGCTGTCGGCTCAGGACGGCACCTCGCCCGACATCATCCTGATCGACAACCCCGCGGTCTCGACCCTCGCCGACACGGGGATGCTCTCCACCACCGACGACCTCGGACTCGACACCTCGAACATCGACGAGAATCTGCTCGCCGCCGGCGTGCTCGACGGCAAGACCTACGGCATCCCGATCGGCGCCAACACCCTGGCGCTGTACTACAACGCCGACGTCCTGCAGGCGGCGGGAGTCGACCCCGCCTCCGTCACCGACTGGGACTCGCTGAATGCGGCTCTCGCCAAGGTCGCCGCGACCGGCAAGAAGGGCATCACCTTCTCGGGGATCAACACCGAGGAGGGCTCCTTCCAGTTCCTGCCCTGGTTCTGGGGCGCCGGCGCCGACCTGAGCGACCTGTCGTCGCCGGAAGCCGTGGAGGCCGTGACCCTCTGGAAGGACTGGCTCGACAAGGGCTACGCCCCGAACTCCGTCATCACGAACTCGCAGAACACCGTGTGGGAGGAGTTCCTCACGGGCGACTTCGCCTTCGCCGAGAACGGCACCTGGCAAGTGAACAGCGCCGCGAAGGCCGGCTTCACGGCCGGTGTGATCGAGCTGCCCGCCAAGGCCGGCGGACCCGCCCCCGCCCCCACGGGCGGCGAGTTCATCGTGGCTCCCGTGCAGCAGGACACCGCCCGCTACGACACCACCCGCAAGATCATCGAGTGCATGACCACCCCCGCGGGCTTCGTCGACACCGCCAACACCTTCGCCTACTACATCCCGCCGACGGAGGAAGGTCAGACCGAGCTGCTGGCCGAGCACCCCGACCTCGAGACCTGGGTCTCGGCGGTGCAGGCCGCGAAGGGCCGCACCAGCGACAACCTCGGCACGGACTACCCGCTGATCTCCGAGCAGCTGTGGACCGCCGTGCAGAACGTGCTCTCCGGGACGCAGACGCCCCAGCAGGCTCTCGACGCCGCGCAGACCGCGGCGGCGGCGGCCACCGGCAAGTAACGGCATCCACCGGCATCCGGGGGAACCCTCGCGTTCCCCCGGATGCCCCTCCGAAAGAAGCAGCCATGTCCTTCCCGGTCCTGCGCGAACGCCCCGACACCACCGACGACACCGTCGCGGTCACCGTCCCGCGAGCGCGCCACCGCCGCGCACGCCGCGACGGATCGCCCTGGGTCGCGGCGGCCTTCGCCGCCCCGCTCGTGATCTATCTCGCGGTGTTCTACCTGTGGCCGCTGGTACGCAGCATCGACCTGAGCATCCACGACTACACCGTCCGCGCGTTCGTGCAGGGCGACGCCGCCTTCGTCGGCCTCGACAACTACCTGGCGGTGATCGCCTCCCCCACCTTCGGTCCCGCCCTCACGAACACCGCCGTGTTCGTGGTGGTGTCCCTCGTGTTCCAGTACACGATCGGGCTCGGTCTCGCCGTCTTCTTCCGGTCCCACTTCCCGCTCAGCGGTGTCCTGCGCGGACTCTTCCTCGTCCCGTGGCTGCTGCCGCTAATTGTCTCCGGCTCCACGTGGTCGTGGATGCTGAACAGCGACAACGGCATCATCAACTCCTTCCTCGAGGCGTTCGGCATCGGCCAGATCAACTGGCTCACCTCGCCCGACACCGCGATGATCGCGGTGGTCATCGCGAACATCTGGCTCGGCATCCCGTTCAACCTCGTCATCCTCTACTCGGGGCTGCAGAACATCCCCACCGAGCTGTACGAGGCGGCGTCGCTGGACGGCGCCGGTCCCTGGCGCCAGTTCCGGAGCATCACCTTCCCGCTGCTGCGACCCGTCTCGGCCATCACGCTCCTGCTCGGGCTCGTCTACACGCTCAAGGTCGTCGACATCATCTGGATCATGACGCGCGGAGGCCCCGCCGACACGACCACGACCCTTGCCATCTGGTCGTACCGCGAAGCCTTCGGCACCGGCCAGCCCGACCTGTCGCCCGCTGCCGCCGTCGGCAACATCCTCATCGTCATCGCCCTCGTCTTCGGGTTCGTGTATTTGCGGGCCCAGCGTCGCCAGGAGAACTCATGATCGCCCGTCGGACGTGGTGGAAGACCGGCCTCGGTCTCGTCTTCACCGCCCTCATGCTCTTCCCCGTCTACTGGATGCTCAACGTGTCCTTCACGAAGACGAGCGACCTCCGACTCAGCCCCCCGCACGTGTTCCCCGTCGACCCCACCGTCGAGGGCTACACCGCCGTGCTCAGCCAGCAGCTGCCCAACCTCGGCACGAGCCTGATCATCGGACTCGGGTGCGTGCTGGTCACGATCGTGATCGCCGCGCCCGCGGCCTACGCGATCGCGCTGCTCAACCTGCGCGGCGGCCGCACGCTCAACTTCGTCCTCCTGGTCGCCCAGATGATCCCCGCGGTCGTCATGGCCATGGGCTTCTACGCGATCTACGCGCGAGCGGGACTGCTCAACAGCGTCCCGGGCCTGATCCTCGCCGACTCGACCGTGGCGGTGCCCTTCGGTGTGCTCCTGTTCACCGCGTTCATGTCGGGGCTGCCCCGAGAGCTCCTGCAGGCCGCCCGGATCGACGGGGCCGGCGCGTGGCGCACCTTCGTCTCGGTCGTCCTGCCGCTCAGCCGCAACTCCGTGCTGACCGTCGCACTCTTCGCGTTCCTCTGGGCCTGGTCCGACTTCATCTTCGCCTCGACCCTGGCCCGCAACTCAGCGCTGAAGCCCATCACGCTCGGCATCTACGCCTACATCGGCAACAACACCACGCAGTGGAACGCCATCATGGCGACCGCTGCCGTGGCATCCATCCCCGCGGCGATCCTGCTGGTCGTCGCGCAGCGCTACGTCGCCGCCGGAGTGACCGCCGGCGCTGTGAAGGACTGACCCATGGTTCTCGAACACCCCCTGGCCTCCGCCGGAGCGCGCCTGGAGGCCGTCCCCGTCGCCCCCTCCGCCGGTCGTGCGCGCGGGATCGGGGTGGGCGCCGTGCACCTGGACCCCGAGGGATTCTGGGGCCGCCGCCAGCGGGTGAACGCCTCCGCCACCCTCGCGCACTGCCGCGAGTGGATGGAGCGGTTGGGCTGGCTGGACAACTTCGATCGGGTGGCCCAGGGCGCGCCTCTGGACGCGCGCACGGGGTGGGTCTTCTCCGACTCCGAGGTGTACAAGCTCCTCGAGGGGATGGCCTGGGAGCTCGGCCGCTCGCCCGACGAGTCCCTCGAGCGCTCCTTCGCGGAGCTGGTCGACCGCGTCGCCCGCGCCCAGGACGACGACGGGTACCTGGGCACCGCCTTCGGACACCCAGGGCAGGCCCCCCGGTACAGCGACCTGTCGATGGGGCACGAGCTGTACAACATGGGACACCTCGTGCAGGCGGCGGTCGCGCGAGCGCGCACGGGGCACCCGGACGACCGCCTCGTCGAGGTGGCGCGTCGCGCCGCCGACCACATCTGCCGGGAATTCGGCGCGGGCGGGCGCGAGGGCGTCTGCGGCCACGCCGAGATCGAGGTGGCGCTCGCCGAAGCGGGGCGCGCTTTCGGCGAGCGTCGCTACCTGGAGCAGGCCGACCTGTTCCTCACGCGCCGCGGGCGCGGCACCCTGCCCGTGCCGCCGCTGCTGTCGCCGGAGTACTTCCAGGACGACGTCCCGGTGCGCGACGCCGGCGCCCTGCGCGGTCACGCCGTGCGGGCGTTGTACCTGTCGGCGGGGGCGGTCGACGTCGCCGTCGACTCCGGCGACGACGCGCTCCTGGCCACCCTGGAGCGGCAGTGGGAGAACACCCTCGCCCGCCGGACCTACCTCACCGGCGGGATGGGCTCGCGGCACCAGGACGAGGGGTTCGGCGAAGATTGGGAGCTGCCCGCCGACCGCGCCTACTGCGAGACGTGCGCGGGCGTGGCGTCGATCATGTTCGCGTGGCGTCTGTTCCTCGCGACCGGCGACGTGCGCTATCCCGACGTCATCGAGCGGACCCTTTTCAACGTCGTGGCCACCTCGCCGAGCGCGGACGGCCGCGCCTTCTTCTACGCCAACCCCCTCCACCAGCGCGAGGCGGGCGCACCCGCCGACGACGGCGTCAACACGCGCGCCGAGGGCGGGGTGCGTGCTCCGTGGTTCGAGGTGTCGTGCTGCCCGACCAACGTCGCCCGCACCCTCGCCTCGCTCGCGTCGTACCTGGCCGCCGTCGACGACGAGGGACTGATCCTGCTGCAGTACGCGGCCGGCGAGGTGGCGACCGACGGCTGGCGTCTGCGGGTCGCATCGGACTACCCGGATGCCGGGAGCCTGACGGTCACGATCGACGAGGTCCCCGCCGCGGCCCCGCGACTCCGACTGCGCATCCCCGCGTGGGCGGACGGTGCGACCGTCGCGGCCGCGGACGCCCCCGCTCGTGCGGTCGCCCCGGGATGGTACGACCTGCCGTCCGTCGCGCCCGGCGACGTGGTGATCCTGACCCTGCCGCACGAGCCGCGACTGATGTTCCCCGACGCGCGGATCGACGCCGTCCGCGGTTCCGCCGCGATCGAGCGCGGGCCGCTGGTGCTGTGCGCCGAGTCGCTCGACCTGCCCGACGGTGTCGCCCTGGAGGATCTCCGGCTGCTCCCGCTCGTTCCGCGGGCGTTCGCCGACGGCGCGCGGGCCCGTGCCGTCGTGGTCGAGGCGCCGGCCGGATCCGCGGTGCTGCCCTACGGGTCCGGCATCCCGACCGAGCGCCCCGCGTCGACCCTCGACGTGACGTTCGTGCCGTATCACCGCTGGGCCGAGCGCGGGCCGTCGCAGATGCGCGTCTTCGTCCCCCTGCTCTCCGACACCCCCACCGGAGTGCAGGAGCGCCCCTAGGGCGCCCGCTCCGCCTCGATCCCCCGTCGAGCGGAGACGAGCCGTGCAGGCGGCATCGGGAGCCCGTGGTCGCCTCACCCCGAAGAAGCGACCGCGGGCTCTTCGTCGGACGTCGAGGCGCCTTGATCAGGCGGTGCTGCCGCGGTCGGTGAGGTCCGGCGCGATGAGCCCGACGACCGGCGGGGCGTAGCCGGGGTCGGCGATGCGGCGGACGAGATGCTGCACGGCCGCGCGACCGAGACCGTCCGGGGACGTCTCGACCGCGGTGTACGGGAGGTGGAACGTCCGTCCGAAGTCCCGCGAGTAGAGACTCACCACCGACAGGTCGCGGGGAACGACGGTCCCCCGCTCCCGCAGCACACCGGGCAGGGCGGCGATCGACGCATCGTTGTGGACGATGAGTCCCGTCGCGGCGGGATGGGAATCCAGGATGCCGTTGAGGTTCCGCCAGATCGCGGGGAGCTGCGATTCGCCGTAGTGCCGGTGGACGCGGATGCCGTGCCCCTCCGCTCGTTCGACGGCGGCGTCGCGGAAGCGCCAAGCGTAGGCGCCTCCGCGCTCGAACACGTGCCGGGGCGGGGAGACGAGCATGATCTCGCGGTGCCCCAGACCGTGGAGGTGGTCGACGAGCAGGCGCGCCGTCGCCTCGAAGTCGAGGTCGAAGACGTCGACGCCCTCGGTGTCGCGCGGGAGCCCGACGAGGGCGCCCGGCTGCCGCGCCGCGCGCAGTGCGTCGAGGCGCGGGTCTTCGTGCGTGACGTCGAGCAGGACCACGCCGTCGACCATGTTCGACGAGGTGATGCGACGGATGGCGGCCGGGCCGTCGCCGTCGGTGACCATGAGGATGTCGTAGCCGAGCTCTCGCGCGGCCTCGGAGACGGCGAGGATGTACTGAAGCATCGCCGGCGGGAACTCGTCCTCGTGGAACTGCAGCAGCAGCCCCAGGACCATGGTCTGCGACGTCGCGAGCGCTCGCGCCCCGGCGTTGATCGTGAACCCCAGCTCGGCGATCGCGGCGTCGATGCGCTCGCGGGTCTCGCGCGAGATGGGACGGTTGCCCGACAGCGCGTACGACACGGTGCTGCGGGACACCCCCGCGGCCTTGGCTACGTCGCCGATGGTCGCCATCGTCGTCCCCCCGTTCCTCGCCGACCCCGGCCCCGCCCGCCCGGCACGGCCATCGACGGTGCAGGCGCACCTCGTCGTCGGTCTCGCGTTATCTTCTCACCGCTGCTCGCGCACCGGCGAACAGCGCCACCCGCGAGATCACCCCGACGGCCCCGAGGGTGCGCCGACCGGCCCGGGGCACGGCGATGCCCCGGAGCCGTGAGACCCCGGGGCATCGCGTCGTCCGACCTCTCAGCCGTCGATGCGCTCCCGGCGCCGCGCGAGGAGTGCGGCCCCCGCGGCGATGGCCGCGGCACCGGCCAGCAGGACGCCGAGCCCGGCGAAGGCTCCGCCCGTGCTGGCCAGGGCACCCGTCGACGAGGACGAGCCCGCCGCGCTGCCGACCGCGCCGGTGCCGGATGCCGTGCCCCCGGCGCCCGAGCCACCGCTCGAGCCCGTGCCGCCCGCACCCGAGCCCGCGCCGCCGCCGGTCGACCCGCCGCCGGTCGACCCGCCGCCGCCGCTGGAGCCCCCATCGCCGCCCGAACCGGACGCCGCCGAGACGGCCAGCGACGTGGACGCCGTACGCGCGGAGTCCGCGCCCGTGGCGACGACCTCGTGGTCTCCGACCGGAGCCGTCGCGGGCACGGTCACCGTCTGCGAGAAGGCGCCCGCGGCATCCGTCGTCGCCTCGCCGAGGACGAGGACGTCGGAGTGCAGCTCGAGCGCGATCTTCTCGTTCGCGGCGAAACCGGTGCCGGTGACCGTGACGGTGCCGCCCTGGACGACGCTGTCGGCACTGGTGTCGATCTGCGCCTGTCCGACCGGGTCCTCCGCCGGCAGCAGAGCGGTGAACGTCAGCCGGTCGAGGTTCGGCGCCCACTGCGACCGCAGTCCCAGCGTGGGGAACCGCTCCGAGATGAAGGTGTCGGCGTTGAAGTCGGGCTGCTCCTCGGACGCGAAGCGGATGGTGTTCTCACCCGCGGTCAGCTCGACCTCGACCGTCAGCTCCCAGAACTGGTTGGCGTTGTAGCTCTGCGGGAACAGCACCTTCTGCACCGGGCCGCCGTTCACCGAGATGTCGGCACGGCGTGCCACGGGGTCGGGGTTGTAGTGCGACGCCGGCGACTGCTCCTCGTTGGAGTAGCGGATCGTCATGGCGTACGTTCCCGCCTCGTCGACGGTGACCGTGTTGGTGAGCGTGTTGCCGTTGCCCGGGGCACCTCCGACACCCACGACCGCCTCGCCCGCGCTGGCGAGCGAGAGAGCCTGCGCCTTCGCGTCGCCGGCGATCGTGCCCGACTCCGCTTCGATCGTCTGGGACGCCAGAGCGTTCTCCGACGCCTGCACGGCGACCCGATCGACCGCCAGGGTTCCGCTGCCGCCGACGACCTCGACCTTGTTGATGCCGCCGCGGAGGAATGCCGGCACGGAGACCGTGTCCGAGACGGAGCCGAGGTCGGCGTTGTTCACGCGGAGCGTGCCGGTGCCCCCGCCGAGGGTCTTCACCTCGAGGGACTTCTCGGCGTCGTCCGGGCTGTACACCCAGAACGTGACCGACTGTCCGGCGCCGACGGGGACGTAGCCCGATCCCGAGACGCCGGGGCGGTCGTACGCGGCGCTCGTGCCGGAGAGCACACCGTTCTCGGCCTCGTAGATCGGCAGGTACCCGGGGTTGGCCCGAGTCACGTCGATCTTGTCGATGATCGCCGTGCCGACCGTCTGCTTCGTGCCGTCGAGGCTCTTCGCCGCGATGGTGATCGTGTTCTCGCCCGCGCGCAGGTCCACCGTCGTGTCGGTGTGGTTCCAGACCACCCACTTGTACCCGAGCTCGGCGAAGATCTCCTGCTCCGCGCCGCCGTTGACGGTGACGAACATGTTCACCGGCCCCTGGGCCTCGTTCAGCGACTCCTTGTTGAACGCGCTGGCGAGGACGCTGAGGTCGTACGCGCCCGCCTCGGGCACATCGACGTCGAAGGTCATCTTCAGGTCGGATCCCCCGCGGATGCCGCCGACGTTCTTCGTGCCCGACGTGTAGAAGCCGCTGACGTTGCTCGGCGTCCCCTCGGGTCCGTTGATCTCGGGGGTGGCGCCGTCGAAGCGGGCGTTCTCGGCCTCGTAGACGCCGCGCCACGACACCGGAGACTGTGCCGGGCTCGTGGTGTCGGTGCCGGGGGTCACGATGATCTCGTACGCCGAATCGGTCCCCAGTTCCGGCAGGGCACCCTGACCGAACTGCAGGCCCAGCGACCCGTTCGACACCGGAGCGTCGTACTCGGCCACCGTCTGCGGCTCACCCGAGTCGCCGATCTGTCCCGTCCACCGGATGTCGCGCACCTGCACGTGCACCGAGCCGGACAGGTAGTCGGGCAGCCGGTCGACGTACACGCTCTGGTCGCCGAAGCTCCCTCCGATCAGCGCGTGGACCTTCTTGTTCTCCTCATCGAGCGTCGCGACGCCCTGCAGCGTGTAGCTCTCCCCCGGACGCGGCGGGTGGACGGCGACGGTTTCGCCGGTCATGTTCCCGTAGGCGTTGAGCAGCCACCACTGACCGTTGCCGCGGTTGGACTGCACGGCCGAGTCGCTGAGGTTGCCGTCGATGTTCCAGTAGGCGATGTCGGCGTCGATCTTGCTGTCCTCGATGGCCGAGATCCACTGGATCATCTGCGCCGGAACCGAGGTGTGGTAGTTGAACGCGTACTCGTTGACGTTGATGGGCAGGTGCGTGCCCTCCCACTTCGTGCCGGCGAACAGCTCGTCCTCCCAGCCGCGGTACTTCGCGACCGAGTCGCGGATGGTGGCCGGGTTGCTCAGCTCGTGCCAGGTGAACGCCTGCGGCACGGTGTCGTTGGCGATCGCGTGCTGCAGGAAGCCGTAGTTCTGGTCGAACAGGATGCTGGTGTTCGGACCGCCGATGCGCGCGTCGGGCATCTTGTCCTTGATGATGCGATAGGCGCGGTCCCAGGCGCTGAAGAACCGGTCGGGGTTGTCCAGCCAGCTGTAGCCCCAGAAGTTCTCACCCCCGCCGCCGTACATGTTGCCCTCGGGTTCGTTGAAGGGCACGAACACGATGCGGTCCTGGTACTGCTTCGGGAGCGTGAGCACCTGGTCGACCTGCTTGCCGATCGAATCCAGGTACCACGCCTCCTTCTCGGCGCCGTTGTTTCCCGGCACCTGGTACGGGAATCCCCGGTTGATGTCGGTCATGTAGATGTAGACGTCTCCGTTGGAGGAGTCGGCGAGTGGCTTCACGACCTCGAGCGCGTCGGCGCCGGGGTGCTGCGGCCCGTCCTGGGCCTTCGTCGAGACCGTACGCAGCTGGATGCCGTCGATGAGGTTGTTCGAGGGCAGACCCGGACCGTAGAGCCCGTAAAGGGTGCCCGAGGCACCGCCCATGAACGCGCCGGTGGTGTCGCCCACGTCGATCGAGAGCTCACCGGGCTCGATCACGCGCACGGTCGCGGTGACCGTCGCGTCGATGCCGTCGACGGTTCCCTCGACCGTGAAGACGCCGCGCTGGGCGTACTGCGCCGGGGTGACGGCATCCCAGGTCACCGGCGCCAGCCGCTCCTGACCGTCGCTGAACGCCGCCTTCACCCCCGGCAGCGTCGGCGCGACGCCGACATCGGTGCGCACCTCGACCGCGGTCTCCCGCAGCTCGGTGACGGTCGGGGCGGCGGTGCCGGCGAGCTCGCGCACCTGGTCGGCGGTGAGCGCGGTGTCGTAGATCCGGAAGTCGTCGAGCGCTCCGGCGAAGAAGGGGTGGGCGCCGGTCCAGAACGGCTGGCCGATGTAGCCGGAGTTCGGGGAGGACTCCCCGAAGAGGACGGATGCCACGTCGGCACCCACCGTGGTGCGGCTGACCTCGAGACCGTCGAGGTAGTACACCAGGGCACCGTCGTCGATCGTCGTGGTGACGAGGTGCCATTCGTTCGCGGGAAGAGGCGACCCGCTTCTCGCCCCGACCTCTCCTTGCGAGGTCGGCTTCAGGCTCGAGCGGGCATTGTTGTCGCCGTCGAAGCGCGGGGTGTAGAACGTCGCGTTGTCGCGGTCCTTGCCCAGCGTGTACAGCCACTGGAACGCGTCGCCGCCGTCCCACTTGACCCACGACGAGATCGTGGTCGACTGCAGCCCCTGGAACACGCCCTTCGGCAGCGTGATGAAGGGCGCCGTGGTCGAGGTGCGCGCTCCGCCGGAGAGGTGCAGCGCCTTGCCGGAGCCGGAGGGGCCGTCGACGAGTTGCGCCGACCCCGGGTTGGTCAGGACACCGTTGCGGCCGTCACCCGAGGTGTCGACGACGGTGGCTTCGGGGGAGGTGGCGCCGTCGAAGTCGTAGTCCAGGATGACGTGACTGCTGACGTCGTCGGGGGCGGCGGCCGTGGCCGGCGCCGCGAGCGCGGGCTGGCCGATGGAGAGTGCGGCGACGGCCAGGCCGGCTGTCACCGCCACGAGTGGTCTGCGTGCGGTCGAGCGGGGGGCGGGGATCATGGACTCTCTTCCTCATCGTCGAGTGGGGAGGGGAAACGGGACCGTCATCGAACCGGTTCGATGACACGATAGGCGACCGGGGCGTCGAGGTCAAGGAAAGCCGGGAGCTCGACGCGTACCGGCGAGACGACGAAGCGGCGGCCCCTCGCGGGACCGCCGCTCCGTTCAGCGCATCAGGTACTCGGCTCAGGCGCGACGCGGGCGACGCAGCACCCACGCCCCGGCTCCGGCGAGCAGCAGGAGCGCGGCGAGGAACGCCCCCGCCAGCGGAGCCTGCGCTCCCGTCGCCGCCAGCGTGCCCTTGGCCGCGACCGTGATCGGCAGACGCGCGATCTCGGTCCCGTCCGCGGCCCACACCACGATGTGGTGGGTTCCGGTCGGGAGGTTCGCCGGGATCCGCACGTCGAAGCTCGCCCGGCCGGCCGCGTCGGCGGCGGGGATGCCGGTGATGCGGATCGGGTCGCTCTGCAGCTCCGCCGTGACCTGCTCGCCCGGCTTCAGTCCGGAGACCGTGACACGGACAACTCCCCCGCGCTCCACCTGCGAGGTCGACGCGGCGGCTGCCGGCACCGCGGCCGGGGCGGGGCTCGCCGTCGGCTGAGCGGTGGGAGACACCGTCGGCGGGGCCGTCGGGCTCGCGGTCGGCTCGACCGTGGGCGTTCCCGTCGGCTCGGGCGTCGCCGTCGGCTGCGGGGTGGCCGTCGGCTCCGGCGTCGCCGTGGGCTCGGGCGTCGCCGTCGGCTGCGGGGTGGCCGTCGGCTCGGGCGTCGCCGTCGGCTCCGGCGTCGCCGTCGGGGTCGCCGTCGGCTCCGGCGTCGCGGTCGGCGTCGGCGTCGGCGCCGTACCGTGCACGATCGAGATCGAGTACGTGGTCTTCGTCAGGTGGTCCTGCGCGAAGGCCTCGAGCTTCAGCGTGGTCGGGTCGGTCCCGGCCAGCTGCACCGTGCGCGGCTTCGTGTCGTCGATCAGGATGCCGTCGGCGTAGACGAGACCGCTCGGCACCGCCGGGTCGGCGTCGAAGGTGACCGCGGTGGCCCCCTGCGGCGCGTACACCGTGTACGCGGTCGTCGCACCCGAGAAGGCCGGCGAGATCGTGGCATCCGAGAACGACAGGCCCGTCAGGGCCGACGTCGTGTCGTACGCGGTCCGGGTCGACGTGAAGACGCCATAGACGCCTCCGACGAAGCTCGAGCCGTTGCTCTGGAAGCGCACGGTCACGATCGGGATCTTGTTGCCGTCCTCGTCCAGCACGTACTTCCCCGCCGAATCGCGCTTGTAGCGATCGGCGCTGGCCGTGTCAGCCGTGAACGACGCGGGGATCTCGTCGTACTGGATGTACCACTGATCGCTGCCGGCGCTGTTGGTGACGCGTTCGCTCTTGAGCTTCTTGCCGTTGACGTACACGTCGAACGTGCGCCCGGCGTCGCCGCCGTAGTAGCGGACCCCGAGGTAGCGCTGGGCCGCCGAGAGGTCGATCTCCATGTCGTACGAGAAGAACGCCGCCGGGTTCA
The DNA here is from genome assembly GCF_031844085.1 of Microbacterium sp. PRF11. Classification (NCBI taxonomy): domain Bacteria; kingdom Bacillati; phylum Actinomycetota; class Actinomycetes; order Micrococcales; family Microbacteriaceae; genus Microbacterium; species Microbacterium sp. PRF11. Next base: position 688,219 of record NZ_JAUZUP010000002.1, on the reverse strand, counting down.
TCTGCGCGTCGCGGTACGGCATGCCGCGCCAGACGCCGACGGTCGACAGGTTCGTCTTGTAGTTCTTGCCGGCCTCGCTGTTGTTGTTGTCGAAAGAGGTGAGCGAGTCGGTGGTCGTCTCGTCGATGCGCTGCTGCTGCTTCTCTTTCAGGATCATCGCCTGGGCGGCGTCGGAGTCGGGCTCGATGAGGTTCATGTACAGCGCGTAACGGGCGTCGTACATGCTGTAGTACGGCTCGAACACCAGCTTCGACGCGGCCTCGTCGACGTTCTTCAGCGCGAACTTCATGACCTCGTGGCCGTTGTTGTCGAGACCGTTGTCGAGACGCTCGATGTTCTGAGCGATGTTGGCCTTGAAGTCCTCAACGTTCGAGACCAGCACGTTGTTGCTGAGTGACTTGTCGGGCGTACCCATCCGCACCAGGATGCCGGCGAGGTACGTCTTGTCGACCGCGACGCGGCTGAGCTCGGTGGACAGCAGCACGGGACCGTAACGGAAGGCGGCCCAGTTGGGGTTCTCGGTGTTCGCGTCGACCGAGACGGTCGCCGGGATCGTGTACTCGATCTCGTCGCCCGCGGCGATCGGGATCACGAGGTACCCGTTCTCCCGCGCCGAGGTGTCCCGGACCTGACCGTTGACCGTCAGCGTCGGGTTCTGCGACCAATCGGGCACGCGCAGGCGCAGCGTCGTGTCCTCCGGCAGCGCTCCGCCGTCGATCGATGCCACCGTGAGCGAGACCTGATCGGTGTTCGGCACGTCGGCCACCTGCGTCAGCTTCAGGTTCTGCGGCTCCGACGTCCAGGTCGACGAGCGGAACATGTTGACCCACACCGACGAGCCCTTGCGGAAGTAGATCGAGTCGCCGAGCTTCGTGAAGCTCTCGGTGGCGCTGGCGTGGTCGCACCAGAACTCCCCGTCGCGGGCTCCGAACACCTTGGCGTAGCCGGCCGTCTGGGGCTGGAAGTACGTCATCATGCCGGTGTCGCGGTTCTGCGAGGCGAGGATCGTGTTGATGTACGTGTTCTCGTAGTAGTCGGCGTACTTGACGTCGGGGTTCACCTGGAACAGCGCGCGGGTGAGGCGCAGCATGTTGAACTCGTTGCAGCCTTCGACCGTCGAGTTCTCGCCGTAGCCGTCCGTCCGACCGTTCGTTGCGAACTGGTACAGCGTTCCGGGCTGCTGGAAGTGCTCGGAGTAGCTGTTGCCGCCGCCCGCGTACGAGCGGTTCTGCGAGACGAACGTCCAGAAGTTCTCGGCCGCCTTGTGGTACATCTCCAGGTCGTCCTTCTCGGCCTGGGTCAGACGCTGATACAGCTCGGGGGTGTTGGTGAACAGCGTGTAGCGCTTCATCGCCCCGATGATCTTCGGGATCGTGGCGTTGGCGTGGAGACCCGCGAGCACGTCGTTGCCGGCCGCGAGCTGACGGAAGAGCGTCACCTCGTCGAAGTACTCGGCGGCCCGCTTGTGATCGTCGTTCTTCGTGACGGCGTAGAGGTCGTAGAGAGCCTCGTTCATCCCGCCGTACTCGACGGCCATCACCCGCGCGGGGTTGTCGAGGCTCGAGGAGTAGTTCTTGATCCAGGTGCCGAAGCCGGAGGCGACGGCGAGCGCGTCCGCGGAGATGTCGCTGGGCGCGAGCTCCTGTGCCTTCAGCAGACCAGCGAGCACCTTGTGCAGGTTGTAGAAGGGCACGATGAGACCATCGGCACCGTTGGGCAGCACGCTGGTGGGGAAGGGGGCGACGTACCCGGCGTTGGCCGGGTCCTTCTTCGCGTACGCCTCCTGGTCGGCCTTGAGTCCCTCCACGAGCGTCGTCAGCTTGTCGAGCAGCTGCTGCTTGCGACCCGCGTCGGCCTCGGTCGAGTACGCCTGAGCGAGGGCGTACAGGTACGAGCCGGTGAAGTGCCCTTGGAAGCGCGGGCCGGTGGGGCTCTCCCATCCGCCGTACGGCTGCGCGTCGGTCGCGATGCCGGCGAGCTGGTCGAAGGAGTACAGGAAGCGCTTGGGGTCGAGCTCGAGCAGCCAGTCGACCATCTTGGTGCGGCTGTTCTGCAGGTAGGGGTCGGTGACGAGCACCTCGGTGATCTGCGTGTCGTCGAGGTAGAGCGACGCGTTCTCGCCATCCTTGGGCACGATCACCGTGAACGTCTTGGATTTCGTCGAGCTCCCTCCGTACGAGGCGCTCGCCGTGAGGGTGACGGTCGCGTCGGCGGCCGAGGGACGCACGACCGTGGCCTTGTCTCCGCTGACCGCGATGACACCGGGCTTGTTCGAGGTCCAGGTGACGTTCGAGCCGTTCGAAGTCGTGGTCGTGAGGCCGAAGTCGGTGACGGCCGTCGTGGGCACCGACACCGTGTCGAGACCCTTCTGGGCGACGACCGAGGGGTCGAATCCGGGGTTGTTCTTCTGCTCGAGCGCGACGACGTCGTTCGTCGAGGCGACCGCGTTGTAGAGCGTCCAATCGTCGATCGCCCCGCGGGTGTAGGCGCCGCGGTAGACGGTGCCGTTATAGCCGATGGTCTTCTCGACGCTCGACTCCGAGCCGAGCACACCGGTGTTCCCGTCGACGCCGACACCCACGACCACGGTCGAGACCTGTCGCTCGCCGTTGCGGTAGAAGGTGACGGCCTTGGTCGCCTTGTCGTAGGTGACGACGACGTGCGTCCACGCGTCGGCGGGGAAGAAGCTGTTGCGCTGGCCCTGCACCGAGACCTTGTAGGGCTGGCCGTTGCTCCGGCCGATCGAGAGGGCCAGGGGGGTGCCGTCGTTCTCGGACGACAGGTACCACCCCTCCGAGTTGTACTCGGCCTTGCTCCAGGTGAACACCTCTTCGCCGGTCATCGCGCCGTTCGGCTTGAACCAGAACGACAGCGTGAGGTTCTCGGGCTGCAGTGTCGGGCTCGTGCCGAGCGTCAGCGCGTCGTCGCCGCTGAGGTTCAGCGCCTGGCCGGAGATACCGGCGACGTACTCGGCCGCGCCCTGCTTCATCGCGACGGGGTTCTTTCCCGCGCCGGCGTCGGCGAGGGAGCCGTCGAAGGGCAGATCGAGCACCTTCGCGGCATCCAGACCGGATGCCGCTGTCGCCGCCGCGGGCGCGGTGAACGCGACCCCGCTGGCGACGAGGAGGGCGGTGGCGCCCAGCGCCACAGACCTTCGGAGGAGGGACATGCTGTTCCTTTCTGCGACGTCGCAGAGCAGGAGAGGGGCAGGGCGATCGGACCGGTTCGGGCTCCGGTCGAAGCGCCCCCTCTCAGGATGGGCATCGTTGCAAGCGGCGACGACGGCGTCGCTCCGGGAATGTTAGCGCTCACAGAGCGCGAAGGCTACAGTCTGTCGAACCGGTTGCGCCTTTGTTACCGGCCCGTGATGCGTGGGAACGATCCCACGACGTCCCTCAGCCGCACCACCCCGGCCGCGTGCCCTCGACGTCCGTCACCACGGCGCCGCTCACCGCGTCGACGATCTGCGTCCGACGCCCGACGCGATCGGCGCGGGCGGGATAGCCGTCGACGGGCGCCGCTTCGGGGACGAGTCCGATCGCCAGATGCCGGCCGCTCGGCGAGGCGCACACCTCGACGATGCGGGTACCCGTGTCGGCGCGCGCGACGACGGTGTCCGTGGCGTCGGGCTGCCGACGCGTCAGCTCGGTGCTCGACCACGTCGCCACCGCATCGGGAGCGAGCACGAGGCGCCCGGTCCCCGGAGCGGCGCCGGTCGCGCGAGTGCCGTCGACGGCGGTGATCGAACCGCTCGTCAGGTCGAGGATCGACAGACCGTCCACGTCGCCGACCACGACCGAGGTCGTCCCCGGCAGGAACGACAGCAGATCGCCCAGCTGCCCCAGGACCCGCGGCGGCGCCGCCCCCGTGGCATCCACGAGGAGGAGGCTGCGATCCGGCGTCTGTGCGACCAGGTAGGCGCTGCCCGGCACGAACTGCCATGCCTCGGTCCGCACGGGCGCGCCGTCGAGACCCGCGACTGTGCGCGGCGGCGCCGAGGGGTCGGCGGGATCGACGAGGAACAGGGTCCCGGTGTACTGCTGCACACCGTCGTCCGAGGACCCGGTGAAGACGTACCCGATGCGACCGGCGTCGCTCGAGGCGCGCAGCAAACGGAGGTCGCCGCGCCCGGGCAGGGGCAGCGTCGCCTGCGAACCGTCGCCGCGGGCCAGTCGCAACGACGTCGCGCCGTCGCGGTCGACGGCCACCGCGACGGTGTCGCCGCCCGCCTCGGCGTACTCCTGAATGCGCGGCGCACGCAAAACCGTGGCATCCGATTCCCGGGACAGGTCGTGCCGCACGACCTCGTCGTCTCCGTCGCCGCGGTCGAAGGGGCCGCCGCGCTCGAGCGTCGTGATCGTCAGGGCCGGGGTCGTGAACGCGTACTCGGTGCTGCTGAGCGTCCCGGTGGTCTGTCCGCGCAGGGCGGGCACGACGAGACGGTAGGCGGTGTCGAAGGACAGGGTCTCGGGAAAGCGCACGCGCAGCGAGGCACCGACCACCTCGACCTGCATCGGTGCCGCCGGCTCGAGGGCGACCCCCTCCGCCGACGACGGATCGAGCGGCTGGTCGGTGCGGACCGTCACGACGACATCGCGCTGGGCGACCGCGACGGAGGGGTCGCCGGTGACCGCCCGCACCTGCGGTCCGCGCGCGAGGGCCGCGCCGGCCAGCACCGCCCCCGCCAGCACGAGAGCGGACACGACGGAGGTGCAGACGACGACGAAGCGCCGCGCCCCGGGCCGTGACTCAGGAGATGTACGGGTCATCGGGCTCGGGCACCTCCTCCGCGGAGTCGGCGACGAGACGCGTCGCGCCCTCGCCGTCGGCGAAGGTGCCGGTCACCCGCACCCAGTCGCCCGACTCCACCCCGGCCGGCAGCGTCGCGCGGTCGACGGGGACGGCGAACAGCTGCGCGTCGACCGTGCAGCAGGTGACGGCGTACCGGCCGATCCGAGCGGTGCCGGCACCGTCGAGCAGGACGATGCCCGTGACGTCGGCGCGCTGGCCCACGAGGTCGTTCGCGGTCGACCCCGTGCCGAGGATCGTCGCCCAGTCGCGGATCGAGAAGCGCGTCGGATCGCTGCCCACGAGCACGGGTGCCAGCACGTCTCCCCCGCCGTCCGCGGCGGCGGTGCTCGTGAGCGCGCGCTCCGCGCTGAGGGTCGCCGGCGGCGCCACCAGCAGGGCGAGAGCCGCGACGAGGACGAGCGCCGCCGTGCCCACGGCCGGGATCGCGCGCCACCGCCGCGCGCGACCGCCCTCGTGGTCGTGGTCGTGATCGTGGTGGTCGTGGCCCTCGTGCGCGTCGGCGGCGCCCGTGGCCGCGAACCACACCGCGAGGGCGAACAGCACGGCCCCCACCAGCGTGAGTACGACCGTGAACACGACGTAGCGCGGGTGGATGTACAGCGTCAGATCGCCCGCCGCGGCGAGCGCGAGGGTGGCGACCAGTCCGATCCCGCACAGCAGCATGCCGCCCTGGCGCGAGACGAGCCCCGAGAGCCTACGCAAGGAGGTTCACCCCCAGGCCGAGCACCGCGGCGCCCAGGGCGACGATCAGGGTGACGACGGCGAGCGCGCGGGCCCGGAACGTGGTCGAGAGCATCGCGAGCATCTTGACGTCGATCATCGGGCCGAACACGAGGAAGGCGATGAGCGCCCCGGGAGAGAAGGACGAGGCGAGCGAGAGGGCGAAGAACGCGTCGACGTTGGAGCAGATGGCGATGACGAACGCCAGGGCGATGAGCGCGAGCACCCCGTACACGGGGTGGCCGCCGACGCCGACGAGAGTCTCCCGCGACACCGCCACCTGGATGAGACCGGCGATCGCCGCGCCGAGGAACAGGGCGGGGAGCATGGCCGAGATCTCGTCGCGGAACAGCGACGCCGCCCGCCGCAGGCTCGGCCGGGAGCGCTCGTCGACCGAGCTCGCGCACGCGGCCGCCCAGGCCGGGGTCAGCAGACGCGCCGGATCCGGGTGCAGACTCACGAGCCAGCCGACGAGGTTGGCGATGACGAAGCCCCCGACCAGGCGCGAGACCAGGATGCCGTCGCTCCACCCGAACGCCTGGTAGGTCGTCACGAGGGTGATGGGGTTGAGGATCGGGGCGGCGAGCAGGAAGGTCACCGAGTCGGCGACCGAGAACCCCCTCATCATGAGGCCCCGCGCCAGCGGCACGTTCCCGCACTCGCAGACGGGGAGGATCACGCCGAGCAGCGACAGCACGGCGCGGCGGAGGATGCCGCGGCGCGGGACGATGGCATCCATCACCCGGGTCGGCACCCACAGCTGCACGGCGATCGAGATCACCACGCCCAGGAACACGAACGGCAAGGACTCCACCACGACGCTCGCGGCGAGGGTGATCCCGTCGGACAGGGCGCTGGGAAGCGGGGAGTCCGCGCCGATCGTCACGACGCGCACGACGACGGCGGCGGCGAGGAGGAGGGCGCACACGACGAGCGGCCTGCTGACCGCGGGGCGCGGGGGCGGCGCGGGAGCCGGCCGGCGTGCGGGAGCAGCGGTGCGCGAGCTCGTCACGGTGCTTCCTCGGGTCGATGGGTCATCAGACGGATGCCGGCGCCGCACCCCGGGAAGGGCACGACGCCGGCATCGGTGTCAGCGGATCACGCCGCGGTGCGACGCGGGCGACGCATCACCCACAGTGCTCCACCGGCGACCAGCAGCATCGCCGCGAGCAGACCCGCTGCCAGGGGCGCCTGCGCGCCGGTGGCGGCGAGCTGGCCCTTGGCGACGACGGTGATCCCGACGCGCTGGATCTCGGAGCCGTCGGCGGCGAACACCACGATCGAGTGCGCTCCTGTGGGCAGGTTGCCCGGGATCTGCACGTCGAACGTGACGCGTCCGTTGCCGTCGGCGGCCGGGATGCCCGCGATGCGGATCGGGTCGCTGCGCAGCTCGGCGGTGATCTGCTCACCGGCCTTCAGCCCGGTGACCGTCACCGTCACGATGCCGCCGCGCTCGACCGTGGTGGTCGAGACCGTGACGCGCGGGGCCGAGGGCGCCGAGGTCGCGCCGGCGGTGGGCGTCGTGCCCGGCGTCGACGTGGCCGTCGGCTCCGGCGAGCCCGTGGGACCGGTCGTCGGCTCGGGCGACGCGGTCGGCTCGGGCGACGCGGTCGGCTCGGGCGACGCGGTCGGTTCGGCCGTCGGGCTGGCCGTCGGGCTTGCCGTCGGGGTCGCCGTCGGGGTCGCCGTGGGCGTCGCCGTGGGCGGTGCCGTCGGGCTGGCCGTCGGCGTCGCCGTGGGGCTGGCCGAGGGGTCCGGCGTCGCGGGGACTTCGCGCGGGTCCACGCTCGTCAGCGTCGGCTTCACGGGCTGGAACAGTCCGTCGGAGCCGATCGTGACGCGGTCGATGGTCGTCTCGCGGTTGGTCCCGTTGCCGCCGGGGATCGCGAAGCGGTGGTAGGCGATGTACCACTCGTCGGTTCCGGGCACGTTGATGATCGAGCTGTGCGCCGGTCCGAGGATGCCCTGCGACGGGTCCTTCTGCAGCAGGATGCCGCGGTAGGTCCACGGTCCGTCGACGCTCGTCGACGTGGCGTAGCCGACGCGGTAGTCGGGCGAACCGGTGTCGTCGATCGAGTAGGTCAGGTGGTACAGACCGTCGCGGTAGTTCATGAAGAGCCCCTCGCGGAAGTCGGGCAGACCGCTGATGCGCTTGATCGTGCCCGCCTTGATGCTCTTCATGTCATCGGACAGCTCGCCGTAGACCGGGCTTCCGTTGCCCCAGAACAGGTAGTACTTGCCCGTCTTGGGGTCCTTGAAGGCCGCGGGGTCGATCGCCTGACCGCTGTTGACGCTCTCACCGTTGGTGATCATCGGCTGCGCCTCCGCGGTGAACGGTCCCTCGGGGCTGTCGGCGACGGCGACACCGATCATCTTCCGGTTGGCATTGGGCTCGTGCCCGCTGAAGTAGAAGTAGTACTTCCCGCCCTTCTCGGTGATGGTCGGCGCCCACGCGTTGCCGGTGGCCCACGGGACGTTGCCGTTGGCACCGTCGAGGGTCAGGAACGGCTTGTCCGAACGCGTCCAGTCGACGAGGTTCTTCGACTTCCAGACGTAGAACGTGTTGCCGCCCCAGCCGGGGGTGCCGTCGGTCGTGGCGTAGATGTAGTACGTGTCGCCGAACACCGCGATGTTCGGGTCGGCGTACAGCCCCGGCAGCACCGGGCTCTTCATCTCGATCGCCTTGAGCGTCCACACCACATCGGCCTGACCGTTCGTCTTCAGCGTCACCGTCATGGGCGTGCTGAGGTTGCGGACGGTGCCCGAGGCGGGGGTGGCCGTGGTGCCGGCGGCGGTCGCGAACGTCGGACGCAGGGTCGTCAGGTCGGTGCCCGGCTTCACGGGGAACGTCACCGTGCGGTTGGCGGCGTCCACGAGGGGCGCGACCTTCAGCGCGGTGGCATCCTGCAGGCTGACGTCGCCGAGGAGACCGGCGTTTCCGGACTGCTCGACGATCTCCTGACCGCTCAACGCGCGGTTGTAGAGCGCGAACTCGCGCATCTGTCCGCGGAAGAGGTTGTCGGCGTTGTACACCGACTTGCCGAGGTAGTTCGCCAGGGTCGAGCCACCGCCGATGTCGGCGGGACGCACCGTCACGTTGGTGTTCTCGGCGACCTTCTGCCCGTCGAGGTACAGACGGGCCGTGTTCCCGCTGAGGGTGTACGTGAGGTGCACCCAGCGATCGCGCGGCAGCGGCGAACCGGAGTTCGCGTTCTGCTCTCCGGTCCAGTTCCCCGTCGTCAGCGCGGCGCGGTACTGGCCGTCACCGGTGGCGAAGAGGTAGCCGTTGCCCGTACCATCGCCCGCCGTGTTGCCCATCCCGTAGAGGAAGTACGGGTTGCGCTGGGCGGGGTCGATGCGCAGCTCGGTCTCGATCGTGAAGTCGTTCACGCCGACGAGCAGGTTGTCGGGCAGGTCGACGTAGTCGTTCGAGCCGTCGAAGGTGAGCGCGCCGTTCGAGAACGTCGCACCGCCCTGGATCTGCGCGTCGCGACCGGCTCCGGAGCGGTCGTGCAGCACCGCACCTGAGGCGTCGGTGAAGTCGTAGCGCACGATCTCGCCGTTGGCGTTCGCCGAGAGCGGCTGGGGCAGGTTCGCGCGCAGCGCGGCCAGCTCCGACGCCGTGACCGGCATCACCGTTCCGTGGCGGGGGCTCGCCGGCAGGCGGTAGCTCGCGGGGACCTTCCAGTCGGGGTTGGCAATGTCGGTGGTGGCGAGCGGGATGTATCCGCGTCCGCCGTACTCGTCGACGAAGAGGTAGTACTTGTCGCCGTTGACGTCACCGGGGTTCGACTTGAAGATGCTCGGCCCCTCGACGGCACCCGTGCCGGCGTTACGGCCGATGCACGAGGTGACGCCCGTCCACTGGTCCAGGGGCGCCGTCAGAACGGGGGAGCTCTCCTGGATGATGTCGCTGCAGCCGGTGGTGCCCGCACCCTCGTCCTTGGTGAAGCGCTGGTAGACGCCGTTCGCCTTGATGACGGTGGAGTCGATGCGCGACATCCCGTCCTGCCAGATCTTCGTGTCGCTGAAGGTCACGAAGTCACGCGTGGTCGCGTAGAGCATCCGGTTGTAGCTGCCCGTGGTGTGGTTCGGGTCGGACTCGGGGTACAGCTGCGACGCCCAGAACACGACGTACTCGCCCAGCGTCTCGTCGTAGTACGCCTCGGGCGCCCACGTGTTGCCGGCAGTGTCGGGAGAGACCTTCACGTGGCGCTGCGCGCTCCAGTTCACGAGGTCGTGGGACTCCCACACCTCGAGGTACTTCGAGCCCTGACGCTGCGCGCGGCCCCAGTCGCCGTTGCGGCCGATGGAGAGGTCGGTGGCGATCAGGTAGAACGTGTCGCCCTCGGGAGAGCGGATGAGGAACGGGTCGCGCAGACCCTTCTCCCCCTCGGTCGAGGTGAGCTTCGGCTGGCCGCCGTTGAGCTCGGTCCACGACAGGGCGTTGTTTCCGTTGCTCGCGGCGAAGTAGATGTTCTCGCCCGCGACGGAGTTCCCGGTGAAGTACGCGAAGGTGTACCCCTCGAGCGGCCCGATGTCGGCGGCCTTGCGCACGGCAGCGGAGAACGTGCGCTTCTGCGTCACGGCGTTCTTGGTGATGGATGCCGTCAGCTCGACGGTCGTGTCTTCGCTCGGGCGCGTGACCTTTCCGTCGGCGTCGACGACGGCGGCGTTCGCGGAGGTCCACGTCACGGGCAGCCCCTGCGAGCTGGTCGGGAGGGTGAGGTTCCCGCGCACGTCGTCGACGTTCGTCACGGTCAGCGCCTGGAGTGCGCTCGCGACCGATGCTTCGTCTTCGGGGGTCTTGATGAGGTTCTTCACCTGCGTCGAGCTCAGAGCGCCGTCGTAGAGACGGAAGTCGCGGATGCTGCCCGCGAGGAGCTTGTCGGGGTTGTAGTTGGATCGACCCAGGTAGTTCTTGGTCGTCGTGCCGTTGCCGATCTGGCCGGGGGTGGTGGTCGTGTTGGTGTTCTCCGCGACCTGCTGACCGTCGACGTACAGGCGCGCCGTCTTGGTGGGCGCGTCGAGGGTGTAGGTGACCTTCTTCCACACGCCACGCTCGAGGTCGGACCCGCTCCTGGTCTCCTGCTCGGTCGTCCAGTTGCCCGAGGCGATGCCCGCGCGCGCGGGATTCCCGGTCGCGAAGAGGTACCCGTTGCCGTACCAGTCGGTGGTGTTGCCCAGCCCCCAGAGGAAGTAGTTGCCTGACTGCTCGGGCCGCACGATCACGTCGGCGCTCACCGTGACGGAGGTGAGGTTCTTGAGGACGTCGTTGGGGAGCTGCACGTAGTCGTCGACGCCGTCGAGACGGACGCCGTCGCCGCTCAGGGTCGGGCCGCCGACGAGCGTCGCGTCCAGGCTCGATCCGCGCGCGGAGGTGTTGTGGGCGACGGTTCCGCTGGTCTCGTCGAGCGGGTACGACACGACCAGCTGCGGGTCTGTCTCGGCGGCCGCGGCCGCGAGGGGCGCGGTCAGGGGTGCGGCCACCAGGGCGGCGACGACCGGGACGGTCAGCGCGAGGCGGGATCGGCGCCGTGGCGGCGCCGAGGCGGGGGTGTAGGGCACGGGGGTGGGGTCCTCTCGTGATGCATCGTTGCAGGGCCGTCGTCCTCGACAGCCCCCTCATGTTAGCGCTCACAGACGGAAGGGCAACAGCATGTCGACGTCAACATGACGCGACGTCGCCGGGCGGGCGAACGCGTCTCCCCGCGGCGATGCGTCGAGCCGCCGGGAGGGAGGCCGCAGGGTCAGCGAGAGCGCCGAGTGGCGGCGGGGCGCACCGCGGGGGCCGAATCCCGAACGATCAGACGTGTGGGCAGCGGCGTGCTCTCGCTGATCGTGTCGGGCTCTTCGACCGCGAGCAGCACCTTCTGCATGAGGATCTCCCCCAGCGCCGCGAAGTCCTGGCGGACGGTGGTCAGCGACGGGTAGAGGAACCCGGCCTCGGGCAGGTCGTCGACGCCGACGACACCGACGTCTTCGGGAACACGCAGCCCCCGCTCACGCAGGGCCGAGAGCGCGCCGATCGCCATGTGGTCGTTCGCGACGAAGATGCCCTCGCCGGGGGCGATGTCGGCCTCGCCGGCGATGCGGTACCCGCTCGCCGCCGACCAGTCGCCGTGCACCACCGGGATCGCCTCGCTCCGCGAGGTCGCCAGCTCCTCGCGCCAGCCGCGCAGACGCTCCACCGCGTCGGGGTTGCGTGCCGGTCCCGCGATGTGACGGATCGGACCGTACCCGGCCTCGAGCAGGTGCCGCACGGCGCTGCGCGCTCCGCGGTACTGGTCGATCGCGACCAGGCGCGGGTGCGGCCGGCTCGACGACGCCTCGGCGATCAGGGGGATGTCGAGCTCCAGGGCCTGGACCGCCGCGAGCACCTCCGTGTCGACCACGATGAGGACGATGGCATCCACTCGCTGCTTCAGCAGCCCGTCGATCGCCGAGCGCACCGCCGCGATCTCGTTCTCGGGCGTGCTGATGGTGTCCACGTTGTACCGCGCGGCGCGAGCGGCGAAGTTGAAGTGCATCGCGATCGACGACGGGCCGTAGCTGACGGTTCCGGGTTGGACGAGACCGATGGTCCGGGTCCGGCGCGTCACCAGGGCGCGCGCGGCGGGCGACGGACTGTAGCGCAGCTGCGCGATCGCCTGCTCGACGCGGGCGCGCGTGGCGGGGCGCACGTTCGGCATGTTGTTGAGCACGCGCGAGACCGTCTGATGCGAGACTCCGGCGAGTCGCGCGACGTCGAAGATGTTGGCGGTGCGTGCCGGTTTGTCGTCACTCATCCGCGGCCCCCTCCGAGCTCTCGGGCTTGGCCACGAGAGCCAGGAGGGCGTCGGGGGTGACCTCGGCGGCCGGGACGATCTGCGCCAGGACGCCGTCGCGCATCACGGCGACGAGGTGCGCCACGCGCAGGACCTCGTCGAGTTCGGCGGAGATGTAGATGATCGACAGACCGTTCTCGGAGAGCTCGCCGACGAGGCGCTGGATTTCGGCCTTCGCACCGACGTCGATGCCGCGCGTCGGCTCGTCGAGCACGATGACCCGGGGCGACAGCGCCAGCAGTCGCGCGAGCAGCACCTTCTGCTGATTGCCGCCCGACAGGGTCGACACCGGTCGATCGATGTCGGCCGGACGGATGTGCAGCGCTTCGACCCAGCTGTGAGCGAGCTCGCGTCGGCGCGCGGTGCTCATCCGGTGGAAAACGCCGCGCTGGGCCTGCAGCGCGAGGCTGATGTTGTCGAGCACGCTGAGGTTTCCGATGATGCCCTCGGTGCGGCGGTTCTCGGACGAGTAGGCGATCCGCTGCGCGATCGCGTCACGCGGGGAGTTCAAGCGCACCGGGCGCCCGTCGATGAGCAGCTCCCCCGCGGCGGGCCGATCGACGCCGGTGAGCGCGCGCGCGAGCTCGCTGCGCCCGGAGCCGAGCAGACCCGCGACGCCGATGACCTCGCCCTCGGCCAGATCGAGGTCGGCCTCGCGCAGGCGGGGACCCGAACCGATGCCGCGGGCGCTCACGATCGACGGGCTCTCGCCGTCGTCGATCGTCCGCTGGCCGAGGGGGGCGAGCGCAGCGGCAGCGGCTCCCAGCATCTTCTCGACGAGGTCGATGCGCAGCAGCTCGCGGGTGGCGTACTCGCCGACCAGCCGGCCGCCGCGCAGCACCGTCACCCGGTCGCAGATCTCGTAGACCTGGTCGAGGAAGTGCGAGACGAACACCACCGCGATGCCCGTCTCCTTGAGCTCGCGGATGACGCGGAAGAGCTCGGCGACCTCGTCGGCGTCGAGGCTGGAGGTGGGCTCGTCCAGAACCAGTACCTTGACGTCGATCGATACGGCCCGCGCGATCGCGACCAACTGCTGGATCGCGAGGGGGTGCGATGAGAGCACGGAGGCGGGATCGACGTCGACCCCGAGGGCGGAAAGGGCGTCCTTGGCCCGCTCGCGCATGGCCGCGTGGTCGATCACGCCCCACCGCCGGGGCTCGCGGCCGAGGGAGATGTTCTCGGCGACGGTCAGGTTCGGCAGGAGGTCGATCTCCTGATACACCGTCGAGATGCCCGCCGCCTGCGCGTCGGCAGGCGACGAGAAGCGCGAGAGCTCGCCCTCGACGAGGATGTCGCCCGAGTCGAGCCGCAGCGCACCCGTGATGGCTTTGATGAGGGTCGATTTGCCGGCGCCGTTCTCGCCCATGAGCGAGTGGACCTCACCCGGCCGCAGGAGGAAGTCGACCCCGGCCAGGGCCGACTCGACCCCGAAACGCACGGACGCCCCGCGCACCTCGAGGAGTGGCGGGGCGTCAGTGGCGGGCATGGGGTCCATCATGCCCCGGTCTGCGCGAGAGCGCTAACACCGCGGCGGGGCGTTTCCCCCGCCGCGGTGTGCGGTCAGCGGCTCAGAGCCGAGCGCGAGACGATCACGCGCTGGACCACGACGAACAGCAGCAGCAGCGCGCCGACCGTGATGCGGGTCCAGGACTGCTCGGCACCCGAGAACGAAATGATCGTGCGGATGAGGCCGTAGACGAACACGCCGATCATCGATCCGACGACGAAGCCGCTGCCGCCGGTGAGGAGCGTGCCGCCGATGACGACCGCGGCGATCGTGTCGAGCTCGGTGCCCACGCCGTTGAGCGGGTACCCGGCGCCGGAGTAGGCCGTCAGCACGATGCCCGCGAGACCGGCGCACACGCCGCTGATGACGTATACCGAGAGCTTCGCCCGCACGACCGGCAGACCCATGAGCCGGGCCGACTGCTCGTTGCCGCCGACCGCGTAGACCGTACGGCCGAAACGTGTGTACCGCAACACGAACGCGGCGATCGCGACGGTGAGCAAGGCGATGATGCCCGTCGGGGTGATGTACCAGCCCGCGAAGGAGAAGCGGGTCGACTGCAGCCACAGCAGGCCGTCGTTCTCGACCTTGATCGACTCGAGGCTGACCACGAACGCGAGACCGCGGGCGAGGAACATGCCCACGAGCGAGGCGATGAATGGTTGGACGTCGAAGAACTGCACCAGCACGCCGATCAGCAGACCGATCGCGGCGCCGATGAGCATCATCGCGGGGACCGCGACGGCGACCGGCACGCCGTCGCCGAGCATCTTCGCGCAGAGGATGCCGGTGAAGGCCATGACCGCTCCGACCGACAGGTCGATGCCGCCGGTCAGGATGACGAAGGTCATGCCGACCGCGAGGACAAGCAGGTAGGCGTTGTCGAGCAGGATCGACGACAGGATGCGGTTCAACTGGAAGTTCGGGAAGTACCACATGGACCCCGCGATCATCAGCACGAGGATCACGACAGCGGCGAACACCGGGACCCACGAGATGTGGCGGCTGAGGAAACGGCGGTACGAGCCCGCGGGCGACGACGCGACGCGTCGTTCTTCAGTGAGAGTGGCCATCAGGACAGCACCTTTGCGTCGGGACGTCGGGTGAGGGGACGCAGGGCGTTGCGTCCGGCCGTGTGGAAGAAGGCGCGGAAGCGAGGCGACTGCAGGAGCACGACGATGAGCACGGCCGCGGCCATGAACACCGGGCTGACGGCGGGCGGGACACCCAGGAAGGTGATCGTGCTCTTGAGCGTCTGGATGGTGAAGACGCCGACCACGGTACCGGCCAGGCTGAACTTGCCGCCCGCGAGCGAGGTGCCGCCCAGGACGACCGCCAGGATGGCATCCAGTTCGATGTACAGGCCGGCGGCGTTGGCGTCGGCGGCCATGATGTTCGAGCTGTAGAGGATGCCGGCGATACCCGCCAGCGTTCCGCTGGCGATGTACGCGCCCCAGATGATGCCGCGCGAGCGGACACCGGCGAGGCGGCTCGCCTCGGGGTTGATGCCGACGGCTTCGGTCAGCATGCCCAGCGCCGTCCGACGCTCGAGGACGCCGACGACGACCACCGCGAACATCGCGACGAAGAACGCGAAGGGAAGACCCAGCACGTATCCGCCGGCGATGAACTTGTAGGGGTCGCTATTGATCGTGGTGATGAAGCCGCCTGTGATGAGCAGGGCCACACCGCGACCGGCGAGCATGAGCACCAGGGTGGCGATGATGGGCTGAATGCCGAGCACCGACACGAGGAAGCCGTTCCAGACTCCGAGCACCAGTGCCACACCCACGGCGGCGGCGATGGCGGTGAAGACCACGCCGAGGTTGCCGGGATCGGGCGAGGCCTCGATGACGGTGAGGGCGACGGCGCCGGAGACGGCCATGATCGCGCCCACCGAGAGGTCGATGCCTCGGGTGGCGATGACGAGCGTCATGCCGAGGGCGACGAGCATGAGCGGGGCGCTGTTGCGCAGGATGTCGATCAACGAGCCGTAGAACTGACCGTTCTGCATCGTGATGCTAAGGAACGACGGCCGCGAGATCGTGTTGACGGCGATCAGCGCGATGAGGGCCGCGATCGGCCACACGAGGCGGTGCGTGAGGAACTTCTTCATGCGATCTTCTCCCGATCGGACGACAGTGTCTCGGGTGCGGTCTGCGGCGTCGAGATGGCGGCCGCGTCGAGCTGCCCCTCGGCGATGTAGGACACGAGTCCGTCGAGGTCGACGTCGCGGGTGGCCAGTTCGCCGATCTTACGACGGTCGCGCAGGACGGCGACACGCTGAGCCAGACGCAGCACCTCTTCGAGCTCCGAGGAGATGAAGATGACGGCGAGTCCCTTCTCGGCGAGCTCGGCGACCTTGCGCTGGATGTCGGCCTTGGCGCCGACGTCGATGCCGCGGGTCGGCTCGTCGAGGATGAGCAGCTCCGGAGCGGTGGCGAGCCACCGGGCGAGCAGCACCTTCTGCTGGTTTCCGCCCGAGAGGTTGCGGATGAGGGCGTTCGGGTTCGCGGGACGCACGCCGAGCGCGGTGATGTACTCGTCGACGATGGCCTGCTTCTCGGCGGCGCTGATCTTACGCAGTGCACCGCGGCGGGCCTGCACCCCGAGGATGATGTTCTCGGCCACCGTCAGATCGCCGACGATGCCTTCGGCGCGGCGGTCCTCCGAGGAGAACGCGACACCGCGGTCGAGCGCGTGACGGGGAGAGCCGAGGCGGGCCCCGGTTCCGGTGACCTCGATCTGACCGTCGTCGGCGCGGTCGGCGCCGGCGATGAGACGGGCCAGCTCGGTGCGGCCCGAGCCCAGGAGACCGGCGAGGCCGACGACCTCGCCCGGGTAGACGTCCAGGTCGATCGGTTCGAGCGCGTTCTTGCGGGCGAGCGAGGTCGCATGCAGCACGGGGGTGCCCGAGCGGTCGATCGCGCGCTCGGCACTGGCGGAGATGGCATCCAGCTCGCCGAGCTCGCGACCGATCATCTTCGCGACGAGCTGCTCGCGGCCGAGCTCCTCGACGGGATACTCGCCGACGAGGGTGCCGTTGCGCAGCACGGTGAGGCGATCGGAGATCTCGTAGATCTGATCGAGGAAGTGCGACACGAACAGGATCGCGACACCGCGGTCGCGCAGGTCGCGGACGACGCCGAACAGCTGCTCGACCTCTCCGCGGTCGAGGCTGGAGGTGGGCTCGTCGAGCACGAGCACCTTGGTGTCGACGACCATGGCGCGGCTGATGGCGACGAGCTGCTGGATGGCGATGGAGTGGCTGGCCAGGATCGACCGGGTGTCGATGTTCACGCCCAGCTCGGCGAGGTACTTCGCCGCGGCGGCGTGGGTGGCCTTCCAGTCGAGCATTCCGCCGCGGCGGATCTCGTTGCCGAGCATCACGTTCTCGCCGACCGTGAGGTTCTGGCAGAGGTTGACCTCTTGGTACACGGTCGCGATGCCGGCGCTCTGCGCGTCGGCGGTGGAGCGGAACTGCCGCTCCTGCCCGTCGACCCGGATGACGCCCTCATCGATGCCGTAGACACCGGTCAGCGCCTTGATGAGTGTGGATTTGCCGGCGCCGTTCTCTCCCATCAGGGAGTGGACCTCGCCGGCGTAGAGCGTGAAGTCGACGCCGTCGAGCGCCTTCACTCCGGGGAACTGGATGCTGATGCCGCGCATGGCGACGACGGCAGCACGTTCGGAAGTCATGTCCGACCGCTTTCTGATGAGTCATGGGGTGTGCGGGGCCGGTTGGGGGAACCGGCCCCGCACGCCGGGGAGGGTGCGTCGGGCGTCGGGGGAGGCGCCGTCGGCGGGGATGCCTGGATCAGTAGGGGCGGCTGTCCAGGACCTTCTTGGCCTGCTCCTGGTCGAACGCCTGGTCCTCGACGATGTACTGCTTGTCGACGGACTCGCCGGCCACGACCTTCTTGACGACCTCGGCCGTCTTCTCACCGAGCAGCGGGTTGCACTCGACGATGTAGTTGAACTCGCCGTTGGCCAGAGCGGTCATGCCGTCCTTGACCGCGTCGATCGTGACGATCTTGATGTCGGTGCCGGGCGTGAGGCCCGCGGCCTTGATGGCCTCGAGGGCACCGAGGCCCATGTCGTCGTTGTGCGCGAAGAGCACGTTGATCTGCGAGCCGTACTTCTGGAGGAAGCCCTCCATGACGGTCTTGCCGTCGGCGCGGGTGAAGTTACCCGTCTGGGAGTCGAGCACCTTGATGTCGGTGCCGGCGATCGCCGAGTCGAAGCCCGACGCGCGGTCGGTGGCGGCCGACGAACCGGTGGTGCCCTCGAGGACGACCAGGTTGGTGGGGGTGGAGCCGAAGTTCTCGGCGACCCACTTGCCGGCGGTCTCGCCTTCCTTCTTGAAGTCCAGGCCGATCCAGCTGGCGTACAGGTCCTTGGAGGCCGAGACCGTGCGGTCTTCGAGGATGACCGGGATGTTGGCGTCCTTGGCCTCCTGCAGCACGTCGTCCCAACCGTCGGTGACGATGGGGGCGAGCACGATGGCGTCGACGCCCTGGTTGATGAAGCTGCGCACCGCGGCGATCTGCGCCTCGGGCTTGTTGTCGGCCGCGTTGAAGACGAGGTTGAAGCCGTTCGCCTCGCTGAACGCCTCCTTCATCGACTCGGTGTTGGCGCTGCGCCAACCGCTCTCCGAGCCCGTCTGCGCGAAACCGACCGTGATGACGCCGTCGCCACCGCCGTTGCCGCCCGCAGCGCCGCCGCCGCCCGCGCAACCGGTCGCCGTCAGGGCGAGCGCGCCCAGGAATGCGACTCCTGCGATGATCTTCTTCGCCTTCATGGTGAAACCTCCTCGTTTCGCCGGCCACTGTGCCGGGTCATGTGATGCAGCTCTCGGGTGAGCCGTTGCTGAATGTTAGCGCTCACACATCACACGCTGTCAAGCAGAGATTTGCAACGGAAAGGTCACGGAGGCCTGTGATCGGCGGGATGTGAAGCCTCACAAACATGAGAACTGTGTGAGAAATCCGGCCGGACCCTGCGTTTTCGGTCAGGACGCGCCTAGCGTGCCGGATACGCGATGACGATGTCGCGTCTTTCGAAGGAGAAAACCATGACGGATATCCCCCGTACCCGTTCGCACTCGCTCCGCCGACTCGTGGTCGCCGGCGCCCTGGCCCTCGCGGCCGCCGTCACCCCCGTGGCTGTGGCGACGACCCCGGCCGAGGCGGCCGGGCGCATGACCTACACGCTCTACGAAGAGGCCTCCCCCACCGCCGACCAGGCCGACGCCTACCAGCGCATCCGCGCGGCGATGGATGCCGCGGTCGCCCGCTACAACGAGTTCAGCGACTTCGACCGGCACCTCAACGTGTACTACGTGCCCGGCGTGCCCACGGCCGAGGCGAGCATCGACGGCACCATCCGCTTCGGCGAGAACCGCGGATTCATGCAGGAGCGCACGGCCCTGCACGAGATCTCGCACACGGTCGGCAACGGCACCGCGAACGCCTGGTACGCCATGTGCCAGAACGGGCAGTGGACCGGACCGAACGCCAACGCCAAGCTCGCGGAGTTCGACGGAGCCGGGGCGGTGCTCAACTGCGGCGGTTCCCACATCTGGCCGTACGGACTCAACTACGACAACGAGATGTCCGACCTCAACGCCGATCGTCACGTCCAGCTCATCTGGGCGATGATCGCCGACGGCATGTGACCGACCGACGATGACGGGGTCCGGATGCCGCGGCATCCGGACCCCGCATTTCACGATGTTTCCCCCGCCGAGCCGAGGCCGGTCCCAGCGAGTAGCGTCGAAACCATGACCTCTCTTCCGCACGGCGCCCCCGAGAGCACCCCCTCGATCGGAACCTCGGTCTCGGCGGACGACTTCAAACGCGCTTTCCGCGGCCACCCCGGCGGTATCGCCGTCATCACCGCCTACGGCGAGAACGGCCCCGTCGCTCTGACGGCGTCGTCGGTGTCGTCGGTGAGCGCCGATCCGCCGTTGCTGATCTTCTCGGTGTCGGCCCTGTCGTCGGCCACCCCCACGATCATCGCCGCCGACACGATCGTGGTGCACCTGCTCGACGCCGAGGACATCGGCCTCGCCCGCGCGGGCGCCACGAGCGGCCTCGACCGCTTCGCCGACACCTCGGCCTGGTCGCGCCTGTCCACCGGGGAGCCCGTCTACCACGGCGTACGCGCCTGGCTGCGATGCAAGATCGTCAGCCGGATGGATGCCGGCGGCTCCACCGTCATCGCCGCCCAGGCCCTGCAGGTCGACGTCGAGCGCGACATCGAGCCCGGCGAGCCCGGGGCCGCCCTGGTCTACCACAACCGCACCTGGCACCGCCTCGGCGAGCACTCGCGCCTCGAGGACTGACGGGAGCACGCTCCGCCGCTCCGGCGGGTGCTCGCGCGCCCGCGGTCGTCCGCCGCGCCGGGGACGCGGCATCCGTCAGTGGGTGCTGTTCGCACCCTTGCGCGCGACCAGCCGCGAGATCCCGGTCACGACGGCCACGATGATGAGGCCCAGCACGAGGCCGAACACCGCCGACATGGCGGTCTCGACGATCCACACGATGACGGGGCCCGCGGCCTCGATCGCGTGCGTGACGACGTGCACGAGGTCGTACGGGCCCGCCCACAGGGTTTCGGCGAGGTTCTGCAGCACGAGGTGCCCGCCCACCCACAGCATCGCGACCGTTCCGACGACGCTGATCACGCGGAACACCGCGGGCATGGATGCCACGACCCGCGCTCCGAAGCGACGGACACCGCGCGACGGGCTCTTCATGAAGCGCAGGCCGATGTCGTCGATCTTCACCAGCAGCGCGACCGCGCCGTAGACCACCACGGTCATCGCCAAGCCGATCACGAGCAGGGCCCCGAGCGTCATCCAGATACCGAAGCCGGGGTCGAGGCTCGACAGGGCGATCAGCATGATCTCGGTGCTGAGGATGAGGTCGGTGCGGACGGCCCCGAGCACGAGCTTCTTCTCGTCGCGGGGCCCGTCGTCGTCGTGGGCGCCGTGATGCACGCCGAACCACTCGAGCACCTTCTCGGCGCCCTCGAAGCACAGGAAGCCGCCGCCGATGATGAGCAGGTACGGCAGCACCCACGGCGCGAAGGCCGTGAGCAGCAGGGCGATCGGGATGATGATGACGTACTTGTTGATGATGCTGCCGAGGGCGATCTTCCACACCACCGGGAGCTCCCGCGCCGGGGTGAGGCCCTGCACGTACTGCGGGGTGACGGCGGCGTCGTCGATGACGACGCCCGCGGTCTTGGCGCTGGCCCGCATGGCGGCGCTGAGGATGTCATCGACGACGGCGAGCAGACCGACGGACATGCGCTTCTCCCGGGGGTGCGAGGGGCACGGCGCACGCGCGCCGCAGGCTCGACCCTATCGGGCCACCGCGAGCCCCGAGCGGGGTGGCGCGACCGTTCGGGAGGAGAGTGCGGAGGGGGAGGACGGATGACGCACCGATCGTCCTCCGCCCGCCCGATCTCCTCCCGTGCGCGCCCTGTCGCCACCGCGCGCGCGTGGCTAGGGTGAACCCACGCACGCACGAGGGGGAAGCATGTCGTTCATCACCCGCGGATTCTCCGGCCGCCGACGCGAGCGCGACCCGCGCCTGCCACCCGGCCAGACGCTGGTCGGCGACTGGCCCGTGCTCTCGGCCGGGCCCACCCCCGCCGTCGATCCCGAGACGTGGGAGTTCGCCATCGGCACCGAGAACGGCGTTCACCGCTGGTCGTGGGACGAACTGCGGGCGCTCGGTATGGAGGACGTCACGGTCGACATCCACTGCGTCACCCACTGGACCAAGCTCGACATGCCGTGGCGCGGGGTGTCGCTCGACCGCATCTTCGCCGAGGTCGACACCGCGCACCGCTACGCGATGGTCCACTCGTTCGGCGGGTACACCACCAACATCGCCCTCGACGATCTGCTCGGCGGTCGCAGCTGGATCGCCTTCGAGGCCGACGGTGCGCCGCTGACCCCCGAGCACGGCGGACCCGCGCGGCTGCTCGTGCCGCACCTGTACTTCTGGAAGAGCACGAAGTGGGTGCAGGGCCTCATCACGATGCCCGCCGACAAGCCCGGGTTCTGGGAGCAGAACGGCTACCACCTGCACGGCGACCCCTGGCGCGAGGAACGGTACGGGTGACTCTCCCGGGCGCCGCCTGGCACGTGGCCACGGTCGCCGACGTCCGACCCGAGACCGCGACCGCCCGGCGCATCGCACTCGAGGTGCCGACGTGGCCGGGCAACGACGCCGGGTCTCATCTCGACGTGCGCCTCACCGCTCCGGACGGGTACCAGGCGAGCCGTTCCTACTCCATCGCGTCGTCGGGCCGAGGGACGCTGGTGGTGCTCGCGGTCGACGAGGTGCCGGACGGCGAGGTGTCGCCCTTCCTCGTGCACGACCTGCGCGTCGGCGATCGCCTCGAGGTCCACGGTCCCCTCGGCGCGTTCTTCGTCTGGCGCCCGACGGGAGATCCGCGTCCCGTGCAGCTCATCGCCGGAGGGTCGGGGATCGTGCCCCTGTACGCAATGGCGTCCGCGAGCGCCGCGAGCGACGACACCGCACCGTTCCGCCTGCTGTACTCGGTGCGCTCCCCCGGCGACGTGTTCTTCCGCCGCGAACTCGAGGCGCTGCGCTCCCCCACGCTGTCGATCGACCTGGTGTACACGCGCTCCGCCCCTCCCGGCAGCGAGGTGCCGCCGGCACGCCTGACCGCGGAGCGCCTGTCCGCCGCGATCGTGCCGCCGGAACGGCATCCCCGGGTCTTCGTCTGCGGGCCGACGCCGTTCGTCGAGGCCGTCTCGGGCTGGCTGGTCGACGCCGGCCACGCAGCCGCCGACATCCGCACCGAGAGATTCGGAGGATCGTGATGACCCTGCTCGACGGAAACGCACTGGCCGGCCGGCTGGCCGAGGTCCTCGGCGGCGACGCCACGGACTCCCCCATCCGGTGCCGGCACTGCGGCGAGGTCGGCGAGCTCGGCCGAGTCGTCGTCTTCGCCACGGCGATGGGCCTGGTGGCCCGTTGCCGCGGCTGCGACGGGGTGCTCCTCACCCTCATCGACGCCGACGACGGTCGCTCCTGGTTCGGGATGCCGGGCCTCAGCACCCTGCCCCTGCGCGGGCGATGACGGGAACGCGGAAAGCCCCGGCGAACCGGGGCTTTTCGGCGGAGACGGAGGGATTTGAACCCTCGGTCCCCTTACGGGGACTCCACCTTAGCAGGGTGGTGCACTAGGCCTGACTATGCGACGTCTCCAGGTGATCGGCGCCTCGCGGCTCGAACACACGGGTCCATACTAACCGGTCGCCGCCCGGCATCCGAACCACGATCGGAGGCCGGGCGGCGCAGGTCAGCGGACGTTGCCGTTGGAGCAGGTCGACTGCGCGGCGGTCTGACCCGCGATCCCCGACGGCAGGGTGATGACATCGGACGTCGGGGCGGGCGACGCGGTCGCGCTCTCGGTGGGCTCGGGGCTCGCGGTGTCGACCGGAGCAGGGGTGTCGATGGGCGCCGGCGTCGCGTTCTCGTCGACGACCACGCCGTCTCCGTCGCTGAGGTTGCCCGAGAGCTCGAGGGGCTGATTGGCGGCGAGCGCGGCCCACAGCGTCTCGGCGTCCTCGCGGTCGGGGACCACGCGGTTCGCGTTGGAGGGGTCGGTGTACGTGGGGTACTGGATGAAGACGATCTCGCTGAACGGCACGTCCTTCACCGCGGAGGCGATCTGCACGAGCGTCAGCGGGTTGGTGAGCGAGGTCGAGGGGTCGACGTTGCGCAGGGCGGTCGACGCGAGCTTGTAGAGCGTCGCCGGGTTCGACAGCACGTCCTCGCTCTTGAGCTTGTTCGCCAGTCGCGACATGTACTGCTGCTGGTTCGAGATGCGACCGAGATCGCCGCCGTCGCCGACGCCGTGTCGCGTACGCAGGAACTGCAGAGCGTCGAGCCCCTTCACCGTGCGCATCCCCGCGGGCCAGTCGATACCGGTGTAGCGGTCCTTGATGCCGTTGGCGATGCAGACGTCGACGCCGCCGATCGCATCGGTGATGTTGATGACGCCGCCGAAGCTGACCTTCGCGGCGAAGGGGATGTCGAGACCGCTGAGCTCCGAGACGGTCTGCACGACGCACGACAGTCCGCCATAGAGGTACGCGCTGTTGATCTGGCGGTAGTCGCTCGCGTAGCTCTCGTTCCCGTCCTTGTCGGTGCACGACGGCATGGGCGCCATCAGGTCGCGCGGGAAGGAGATGACCGTCACCCGGCGCGGGGCGTCCGAGATGTGCACGAGCATGTTCACGTCGTTGAGGTTGCCCTCGGCGTCGTCACCCGAGCAGCGGTCGCCGAAGTACTGCGCGAAGTCCGGCTCGCACTCGTCGGTGCCGACCAGCAGCATGTTGACGCCGCCCTTGAGCTCGCCGAGGTCGGGCGGGACAGCGGGCTGACCCTTCAGATCGACCGCGTCCGCGGTGAAGCTCTGGGTGAGGTCGACCGCGGCGTACGCGAGCACCGCACCGCCGGAGACGAGCAGGACGGCGAGCGCGATCGCGACACCGCGGAACAGCTGCGCGAAGGGCCCCGGCGACGTGAGCCGCCCGTGGCGCGCGACGGTCCGCTGACCGCGCGGTGTTCTGGTCTTGCTCACTCGGGTCCTCTCGGAGACGGATGCCACCGGCCCGGCAGCACGTCGACCCCGGCGCGGCCGGAGGTCGCAGCAATACTAGGGACGTGCGGCTGTGAATGGCGTGAAGAGCGGCGCGGCGCGGCGTCCGGTGTTCGTCCAACGGATGCCGCGGCGTCACGATCGCGCGCTAGCCTGCGGCAACGGACGGGGAGGACGGCATGGACGAGACGCTCGAAACGGTTCTGATCCTCGTCGCGATCGGCGGCCTCGTGGTCGCCACGGTGACGATGGGGATCGTCGCCGCGCTCAGCAATCGCGACGGGGCGTGAGCGCTCCGGCGGCGTGGGCCCAACTCCGTTCGCATCCCGCTCAGCCGGTCATAACGAGGAAAGTGTGGGATTCTCCCCACCGCCCCTCCACGCGCCACTCCGCGGCACGCGGAGCCTCCGGCGGCGTGGGCCCAACTCCGTTCGACTCCCGCTCAGCCGGTCATAACGGAAGAACGCGGACCCCTGCGGGGCCCGCTTTCCTCGTTGCGGAGGGTGTGGGATTCTCCCCACCGCCCCTCCACCGATCGCTTCGCGCTCGGCGGAGCCTCCGGCGGCGTGGGCCCAACTCCGTTCGACTCCGGCTCCGCCGGTCATAACGGAAGAACGCGGACCCCTGCGGGGCCCGCGTTCTTCCGTTGCGGAGGGTGTGGGATTCGAACCCACGGGACATTGCTGCCCACTGGTTTTCAAGACCAGGTCCATCGGCCGCTCGGACAACCCTCCCGAACGTCCCGAGTCTACCGAGCCGGGGAGCCGTCGACATGCGCCGCCGGACGCGACGGCGGCCCGTGGCGGGAACCACGGACCACCGCCGTTCGGTGTCAGCCGAGCGGACCGTAGGCCGCCGGGGTCGTGCGGGCATGGGTCGCCTGCTCGAAGCCGTAGGCGAGGCCGAGGAGCGGCCCCTCGGCGAAGTCACGGCCGAGGAACTCCAGGTTCACTCCCCCGGTCGAGGCCTCGGTCGCGAGCCCCTGCCCCATCGGCACCGTGACCGCCGGCAGACCCGTGTTGGGGCTGAGACGCATGTTCGCGGTGCTGATCGTGGTGTAGGTGTTCGCGCTCGGGTAGATGACGGCATCCAGCTTCTGAGCGTCCATGAACGCGGTCATGATCTGCTTGCCCTTGGCCAGCTGCAGGGTGTGCGACCCCTGCGGGCCGGCCCAGGCCTGGTACGCCGACTCGGTGACCGCCGCGCGCTGACCATAGGGGTTGCCCGCGCGTCCGGGGACGATGTTCGGCGACTGCGAGATCGCGAGCAGGCTGCGCGCGCTCACCGCCGGGTTCAGGTAGGCGGTGATGTAGTTCTGCAGGTCGTGGTTGAACTCGGGGCCGCTGCCGCTGCCCTCGCCGACGATGGCTGCGAAGCCGTCGGGCGGGGTCAGCTCGACGACCGTCGCTCCGCGCTGCTCGAGGGTCTTCTTCGCCTGCTCGAACAGACGCAGCGTCGTGGGGTTGGTGCCGACGAGCGACGGAAAGTATCCGAGTTTCTTCCCGGTCAGCGCGCCGTCGTCGAGGTACGAGGTGTACGTCTCGGGCACCTTCCCGGCCTGGCGAGCGGTCACCGGGTCACCGGCGTCCTCGCCGACCACCGCGTCGAGCGCGATCGCGGCATCCTGAACCGAGCGGGCGATCGGACCGCCGGTGTCCTGCGAGAGAGCGAGCGGCACGATGCCGTCGCGGCTCGCGAGGCCCACCGTCGGACGCACGCCGACGAGCTGGTTGTAGGTCGAGGGGATGCGGATTGACCCGCCGGTGTCGGTGCCGAAACCGATGCCGGCGAGGTTCGCGGCGATCGCGGCCCCCGTTCCGCCGCTCGACCCGCCCGAGGTCTTCGAGGTGTCGTAGGGGCTCGAAACGATACGGGACGCACCCGCGGGCTGGAAGGCCGACCATTCGGAGCTGAGGTTGATGGCGAACTCGTCCATCGAGGCCTTGGCGACGATCACCGCGCCGTCGGCACGGAGCCCCTTCACCATGGTCGCGTCGGTCGAGGTCTGGTTGTCGTTCCAGCAGCCGCATCCGGCCGTGGTGGGCATGTCGACGGTGTTGTAGTTGTCCTTGAGGGCCACCGGGATGCCGAGCAGCATCCCCGTCATCCCCTTCTCGGCGCGGATCGCATCCGCCTCCGCCGCGGCCTTCAGCGCGACCTCGCTCGTCGTGATGATCGAGTTGAGCGGGCGCACACCCGTCGGACGCACAGTCTTGTCGTACGCCGCGATGCGATCGAGGTACTGCTGTGTGAGCGACACCGAGGTGATCACCCCGGCGTTCATCGCCGCCTGCATCGCCACCGCGTCGGCCTCGACGATCTCGAACGGTCCGTCGTCGTAGATGATGCGCTCCGACAACCGGGCGAGGTCGGATGCCGTCACGGCACCGTCGTCGTCGAGGTCGAACCGCGCGGCATCCGCCCACGCGGCCATACCCGAGGTCGCGCCCAGGTGCGGGGCGAGGGCCTCGAGGTCGGCCGTGGTCACCTGCGCGTCGCCCGTGACGTCGAGCTCGGCGTAGTACGGCGCGAGGAAGGGAGCACCGGCGACGGGGGCGGCGAGCGCCGCGGACGGCGCGACGACCGCCCCGGCGACGACGACGCCGACGGAGGCGGACACGGCCAGGACACGGCGGGCCAGGGGGGTCATGACGGATCCTTCGCGAGAGAGGACGGACGAACGGGACGCGGTCATTCCTGCACCGCCTGACGACGGCGGAGCACGACCAGGACGGCACCGGCGACGAGCGCGACGACGCCGAGGGCCCCGGAGATCAGCCACGGGGCGGCGTCGAAACCGGTGGTGGCGAGATCGCCCGGAGCGTTCGCGGCGGGGAGCGGCGTGGCCGACGCCGAGGACGACGTCGAGGGCGACGGAGACGGCGAGACCGTCGGCTGCGGCACCGGACCCGGCTGGGCCGCGATGTCGACGATGCCGGATGCCACGCCCTCCGCCGTCACGACGTCACCGGTCGACGACACCAGGCGCACCGACGACAGCGCGACGACGGCCGAGCCGGGGGCGAGCGTCCGAAGCGGGATGGACGCCAGGACCACACCGCTCGTCCCGGCGAGACCGGGCGAGGTGCCGAGCCGCGTGTGCGTCACGGTCAGCGTGCCGGGGCCCGTGGCCGACGACGTGAAGCCGCCGTCCGGTCCGGTGGGGGCCTCCTCGGCGGGTGCCACGAGCTCGGGGTCGAAAGCGAGCTCGAGGTCGTAGGAGTACAGGTCGGTCACCCCCGCGGCCGTGATGGTGGCGACGAGGGAGTCACCCGCGGTGACGTCCGTCTCGTCGAGCGAGAGCGACAGCGTCGCGGTGGGAGGGGCGGCGTGGGCCGCGGGGGCGATGAGCAGCGGCCCGAGAAGGGCCAGAGCCGCGACGAGAGCGGCACCGAGCCGGCGGGCCGGTCTCGGACGGGGAGGTGTGCGGTGTGCGGACATGCGGGGGTGAGGCTCCTCAGGAGACGGGGCGAGCACGACCGGGATCCGCGCGGGCCTCTCGGCATCCGCGGTCGTTGGGGGTGCTCCGACCCTTCCAGGGCGGCATGTCGGACACGTTGCGGTCTGTTTCGGTCGCATATCGCCCGGGGTCCAGAGTCGCCGTTCTCCGAAGGACAGGTCCTCGCGTCCAGCCCCCGAGCCAGCCGCGCGGCGCGGGATAGCGTCGAGCGCATGGCACCGACCGCGCGCAGTTCCCTCGCCTCCTTCTTCCTCCGCCTGGGAAGACAGGTGTGGGTGCGCGCGGCGATCTTCACGGCCATCGCGATCGTCGTCGTCCTGGCCGCGCGCTTCATCGGGCCGTTGCTTCCGTTCTCGTTCAGCATCGATCTCGCCGAGGGCGCTGTCGACGAGCTCCTGCAGATCATCGCCACGGCGATGCTGACGGTCAGCACGTTCTCGGTGACGGCGATGGTCACCGCGTTCTCGTCGGCGACGACCACCGCCACCCCGCGCTCGACGCAGCTGCTGATCGCCGACCCGACCTCGCAGAACGCCGTCTCGACGTTCGTGGGCGCCTTCACGTTCTCGCTGGTGGGGATCGTCGCGCTCTCCACCGGGTACTACCAACAACAGGGCCGGACGATCCTCTTCGTCGCGACCCTCGTGGTCATCGGCATCGTCGTGTTCACCCTGCTGCGGTGGATCTCCCACCTCTCGACCTTCGGCCGCATGGCCGACGTCATCGACCGCGTCGAGAGGGCGGCCGCGACCTCGCTCCGGCTGCACGCCGAATCGCCCACCCTCGGCGCCCGTCCCGCGGTCGCCGTGCCTGCCGAGGCCCGGGCCGTGCACGCGGAACGGGTGGGCTACGTCACGCACGTCGACGTGGCGGGGCTCGATCGCATCGCCGATCGCCTCGACCTCGACATCCACGTGCGCGCCACCCCGGGACGCATCGCCGATGCCCGCCTCCCCCTCGCGCTCGTCACCGGCCCCCTCGATGACGACGACGTCGCCCGGGTGCGTCGCGCGTTCCGTATCGAGAACCACCGCACCTACGAGCAGGACCCCCGCTTCGGCGTCATCGCCCTCACCGAGATCGGCAGCCGCGCCCTCTCCGCAGCGACCAACGACCCGGGGACCGCGATCGAGGTGATCGCCGCTCTCCAGCGGGTCTTCGATGCAGCGCTCGCCACGGAGGCGGAACACCGCGTCGCGCACGAGCGGGTCTTCCTGCCGCCGCCCCGCCTCGCCGACCTCGTCGACGACGCCTTCCGCCCCCTCGCGCGCGACGGCGCATCCGACGTCGAGGTGCAGGTGCGCCTGCAGAAGTGCCTCGCCTCGCTCGCGGCATCCTCACCCGCCCGAGGCGGGGTGTTCCGGGATGCCGCCCGCGCGGCCCGCGAACGGGCTCGGCGCGAGCTGACACGCCAGGACCGCCGCGTGCTCGATGCCGCCGCGCGCACCGCCTGGAGCGGCGTCCCGGCATCGCGCTGAGAGGCCGCTATGGACGCGTTATCCGTTCACCGCGCACCCCGCCGTCGGTCTTGAGGCAGGAGTAGACCGAGATCATCACCCCACGACCCGCCGGGCCGTCCGAGTGGAGGAGGTCATCATGCTCGTCACCACCCTGTCCGCGCAGATCGTTCTCGCCGTCTTCGCGCTCGTCTACGCGGCATCCGTGCTCGCGGCGGTCGTCGCCGTACGCGATCCGCAGGCACCCGCCGGCCTCAAGGCCGCGTGGGTGGCGGCCCTTCTGCTGCTGCCCCCGGTGGGGCTGCTGGCGTGGGAGGCGGCGCGCGTCGCCGATCACCGCGCCGCCCACCGCGTCGTGACCGTGCGTGACCGCACCGCCTACCCGGCCGACCGCGCGGCCCACGTGGCGGGCGGGTCCGCGCGGGTCTGACCGGCTCCGGTGCAGCCGCTCTGCAGCGGGCCCGTCAGCGGGCTCCGGGAGCCGAGGGGTCGGCACCGCGATGGTTCCCGGGCCCTCCGACAGGCTCAGGGACCGGGGCCGAGGCGCCGCGGCGACGCCTGACATGGAGCGGGGGTCAGAGGGAGCGGAGGGCCGCGGCGACGCCGCCCTCGGTGACCGACAGACCGACCTCGCCGGCCGCCGCGTGCACCTCGGCCGGCCCCTGGTGCATCGCGATCGCGCGGCCGCCGTTGCGCACCGCCCACTGCATCATCTCGATGTCGTTGCGTCCGTCGCCCATGACGAGCACCCGTTCGGGGGCGATGTCGAGCCACCCGCGCACGAGCTCGAGGGCCGTGGACTTGTCGACGCCCTGAGGGGCGATGTCGAGCCACGCGGTCCACCCGATCGCGTACGACACCTGACTGAGGCCGATGCGCTCGACCAGCTCCAGGAAGTCCTGGTCGGTCTGCTCCGGCGCCACCACGACGACACGGCACACGGGTTCGTCCGACAGGTGCGCGAACGTCACCTTGTTGGCGCCGACGAGGTTCCAGTCGTCGAGGTAGTCGGTGAACTTGCGCGTCCCGTCGGGCAGCTCGACGAGGAAGTGCGCCCCCGCGAGATGCTCGCCGAGCAGCTGCAGCACCTCGGTGGGGTCGAACGTCACGACGTGCGCGCGCTCGTACTCCGCGGCATCCCCGTCTCCGCGGCGGCGCATCACGACGGCACCGTTGGAGCAGACCGCGTACTCGGGCCGGATGCCGAGCCGGTCCATGATCGTGTGGGTGCTGTCCCAACTGCGACCGGTGGCGAGCATGACCTCGTGCCCGGCGGCGTTGGCCTCGGCGACGGCCTCGACGACACCGGGGCTGAGGGTGTCGTCCTCGAGCAGGACGGTGCCGTCGATGTCGAGGGCGATCAGCATCCGCTCGACGACGGGTGCGGCGTCGGCGAGAGAGGCGACGACATCGGCCGCCTCCTGCTTCGGCGCGCTGTCGACGGCACCGGTGTCGGGGAGGGCGGCCTCGTCGATCACGCGATCGGCTCCAGGACCTCGAGCCCGCCGAGGTAGGGCCGCAGCACCTCGGGCACGGTGACGGAGCCGTCGGCGCGCTGGTGCGTCTCGAGCAGGGCGACGATCCAGCGGGTGGTTGCGAGCGTGCCGTTCAGCGTGGCGACCGGCTGGGTCTTCGCCCCCTCCTCCGGGCGGAAGCGGGTGTCGAGGCGACGGGCCTGGTAGGTCGTGCAGTTCGAGGTGCTCGTCAGCTCGCGGTAGGCGTCCTGGGTGGGAACCCACGCCTCGATGTCGAACTTGCGCGCAGCGCTCGAGCCCAGGTCGCCCGCGGCCACGTCGATGACGCGGTACGACAGACCCAGGTCCTGCAGCATGCGCTCCTGCATCCCGACGAGCCGGTCGTGCTCGGCCTCGGCGTCGGCCGGATCGGTGTAGACGAACATCTCGAGCTTGTTGAACTGGTGCACGCGGATGATGCCGCGGGTGTCCTTGCCGTAGGAGCCCGCCTCGCTGCGGTAGCACGTCGACCAGCCGGCGTAGCGCTTGGCGCCGCGCTCGAGGTCGAGGATCTCGTCCATGTGGTACCCCGCGAGCGGCACCTCGCTCGTGCCCACGAGGTAGAGGTCCTCCTTGGGCAGGTGGTAGACCTCGTCGGCGTGCTGGCCGAGGAAGCCCGTACCGCGCATGACCTCGGGACGCACGAGCGTCGGCGGGATCATGGGGGTGAAGCCGGCCTGGAGGGCCCGATCGAGCGCGAGGGTCATGAGCGCGAGCTCGAGGCGCGCGCCGATGCCGGTCAGGAAGTAGAAGCGGCTGCCCGACACCTTGGTGCCACGCTCCATGTCGATGGCGCCGAGCAGCTCGCCGATCTCGAGGTGGTCGCGCGGGGCGAAGTCGAACGACGGGACCTCGCCGTGGGTGCGGAGGGTCACGAAGTCGTCCTCGCCGCCGGCGGGGACACCCTCGAGCACGATGTTCTCGATCTTCGACAGCGCCGCTTCGGCGGCGGCCTCGGCCTCGGTGGCGGCGTGCTGGGCGGCCTTGACCTTCTCGCTCAGTTCCTTCGCCTCGGCCACCAGCGCGGCCTTCTCGTCTCTGGGCGCCTGCGCGACGCGCTTGCCGTGCGCGTTCTGCGCGGCCCGCAGCTCTTCGAAGGCGGTGATGGCGGCGCGGCGGTCGCGGTCGGCGGCGAGGGCGTCGTCCACCGAATCCGGCGACTCCCCGCGGGCGATCTGGGAGCGCTTCACGAGCTCGGGATCTTCACGCAGCAGGGTCAGGTCGATCACGCGTCCATCCTATGGTCGCGTCCGGCCGCTCCTCCCGGACCACGCCCACCGCCGCCGCTCTCCTCCGGTCGCACCACGACGCCGCTGTCCGCGCGGCGCATGGTCCGTCGGCATCCGGTCGTCAACCCCACCCGACCCGCCCGTTCCCCGCGTTCGCGCGGTCCTATGGTGGATGCCATGGCCGCCTCCGATGATCCGCGTGACGACGCGCAGTCCCCCGCGAACGTCCCCACCGATGCGCCCGAAGAGGTGCACGCCGACGCCGCAGCCGCGGACGGGTCGAAGGAGCACTTCGACGCGGCACGCCTCGGCGACGACACCGACGACCACCCCCGCACGGACGCCCCCGACCCCAAGGAGGCGGCGGAGCCCGACGACGTCATCCACCAGCCGGAGGACGTCGAGCCCGACTCCTCGGCCGAGCTGCCCGGCAAGGCGCAGCGCGTCGACGCCGAGGGCGACGAGGCGCCGATGGACGCCGAGGTGACGCGGAAGAAGCGCGCCGCCCTCGTCTACAACCCCACGAAGGTCGAGCCCGAGACGCTTCGGGCGCGCGTCGCCGAGCTCGCGGCCGAGGCCGGCTGGGCCGATCCCCTCTTCTACGAGACCACCGTCGACGACCTGGGCGACGACGCCACCCGCGCCGCCCTCGACGAGAAGGTCGACGCCGTGCTCGCCGCCGGCGGCGACGGCACCGTGCGCGCCGTGGCCGAGGCGCTCACCTCCACCGGCATTCCCCTCACGATCGTGCCGAGCGGCACCGGCAACCTGCTCGCCCGCAACCTGAACCTCCCGCTGACCGACACCGACGCGATGATCCGCGCGACCTTCGAGGGCGACATCCACCCGATCGACACCGGCATGGCCCGCATCCGTCGCGCCGACGGCGAGGTCGAGGAGCACGGGTTCTCGGTCATGGCCGGCATGGGACTGGACGCGGCGATGATCCAGAACACCCGCGACGACCTGAAGAAGCAGGTCGGTTGGGTCGCCTACGTCGACGGAGCGGCGCGGTCGCTCGTCGCTGCCAAGCCGTTCCGCGTCATGTACCAGCTCAACGGGCACCGCCTGCACTCGGCGAAGGTGCACAGCGTGCTGTTCGCGAACTGCGGCGCCCTGCAGGGCGGCGTGGCGCTGATCCCCGACGCCTCGGTCGCCGACGGACGTCTCGACGTGGCCGTCCTGCAGCCGAGCGGCCCGCTGGGCTGGCTGGGCGTGTGGCGGAGCATCGTGTGGGACAACTCCGTGCTGCGCAAGTTCCGCGCGGGCCGACGTGTGCTCGAGCGCCGCAAGGACTCCTCGGTGCGCTACCTCCGCGGGACGGGCATCGAGTTGGCGACCGCCCCCGCGCAGCCGATCGAGCTCGACGGCGACGAGTTCGGCGAGGCCACGCGCATCTACACGCGCATCATCGCGGGCGGCCTCTCCGTCGCGCTGCCGAAGGGCCACGACACCTCGTCGCTCTGACGCCGGCCGTCCGTTATCGAGCGAGATCACACGATCCGCTCGAGGTCACACGTCTTTGCAACGCAATCCCGTGTGATCTGGACCCGGACGTGTGATCTCGGCGCCGACGCGGACCTTTCCCGGCGCGAGCGAGCCGAGGCGGGTGTCAAGCCCGCGGTACGGGATGCCGCGGTGGATAGCGTCGGGGAATGGCATCCCCCTCGATCGTGTGGTTCCGCGACGACCTGCGCCTGACCGACAATCCGGCGCTTCGCGCCGCGCTGGACCGGGACGAGCCGATCATCGCCCTGTATGTGCTGGACGAGGAGTCCGACGGTGTGCGCGCGATCGGCGGGGCGGCGAGGTGGTGGCTGCACGGGTCGTTGGCATCCCTCGGCGAGCGCCTCGAGGAACGCGGCTCGTCGCTCGTGCTGCGGCGGGGTCGGGCCGCCGAGATCGTTCCCGCCCTCGTCGACGAGCTCGGCGCCGGGGCGGTGTTCTGGAACCGCCGCTACGGCGGGGTCGAGCGCGAGATCGACGCGGGGATCAAGGAGAAGCTGCGCGACGACGGGGTCACGGTCGCCTCCTTCGCCGCCAACCTTCTCTACGAGCCGTGGACGGTGCGGACGCAGTCCGACAAGCCGTACGGCGTCTACAGCCCGTTCTCCCGCGCGGTGCAGAAGCTCCCCGCGCCGCGTCCGCCGATGCCCGAGGCGCGCAAGGTCCCCGGCCTCGACGGGAGCGTCGACGGTGACGACCTCGGCGCGTGGGACCTCCTCCCCGCGAAGCCCGACTGGGCCGGCGGCCTGCGCGAGACGTGGGAGCCGGGCGAGCCGGCGGCGAAGGCCCGACTGAAGGAGTTCCTCGACGACGACCTCGGCGACTACTCGCAGTACCGGGACGAGTTCGCCGGCGGCGCCACCTCGAACCTCTCCCCGCGCTTGCGGTGGGGCGAGCTGAGCCCGTACCAGGTGTGGCACGACACCCTCGAGCACAAGGGCTCCGGACAGCACGCGAAGAGCGCGAGCGGCTTCCTCTCCGAGCTCGTGTGGCGCGAGTTCGCCTGGCACGTGACGTACCACTCCCCCGACATCGCGACGGTGAACTGGCGGCGGAACTTCGACGACTTCCCCTGGCCCAGGCTGAATCGCTCCCACCTCGAGACGTGGCAGCAGGGCAAGACGGGGGTGGCGGTGGTGGATGCCGGGATGCGTCAGCTCTGGCACACCGGCGTCATGCACAACCGCGTGCGCATGGTCACGGCATCCTTCCTCATCAAGAACTTGCTGATCGACTGGCGCCACGGCGAGCAGTGGTTCTGGGACTGCCTCGTCGACGCGGATGCCGCGAGCAACCCGTTCAACTGGCAGTGGGT
Organism: Microbacterium sp. PRF11; assembly: GCF_031844085.1. NCBI lineage: Bacteria > Bacillati > Actinomycetota > Actinomycetes > Micrococcales > Microbacteriaceae > Microbacterium > Microbacterium sp. PRF11. The sequence continues at coordinate 653,216 of NZ_JAUZUP010000002.1, read as the reverse complement.
CGCGGGGTCCGGGGCGGATGCCGCTCCCTACTTCCGCGTGTTCAACCCGGAGACGCAGCGCAAGAAGTTCGACCCGCGGGACCAGTACATCCGCGAGTGGGCGCCGGAGTACCTGGGTGAGAACCCGCCCGAGCCGATGGTGGATCTCGGCGAGACACGCAAGCGCGCGCTGGACGCCTACGCGCAGGTGCGGCACGGCGGCTGAGCTCCGCGGGCCCTTGTCCCGGACACGCGAAAGGGGCGCCGCCTTCCGGCGACGCCCCTTCGAGAAGGTGTCAGTTGACGCGCTGCTCCTCGGCGTCGTCCTCGTCGTCGTCGCCCGGGATGAAGACGTCGACGACCGTCACGTTGATCTCGGCGACCTTCATGCCGACCAGCTCGGTGATGGCCTCGTGCACGGCCTTGCGGACGTTGCCGGCCACGCGCTGCAGCTGCTCGGGGTAGTCGACCTGGATCGCGATGTCGGCGGCCACCTCGGTCTCGCCGACCTCGACGCTCACGCCCTGGGCGTGGTCCTTCGCGCCGACCGCCTGGCGGATGTTGCCGATGACGCGGGCGGCGCCGCCGCCGAGCGCGTGCACACCGGGGACCTCGGCCGCGGCGATGCCGGCGACCTTGGCGACGACGGCGTCGACGATGACGGTCGAGCCGCCGTCCTTGGTCGCGGTGGTGGGGGTGGCGGGGGTGGTGTTCTCGGCCATGTCGCTTCCTTCCGTCGTGAGCGGGACCGTGCGTCCCGCGATGTCATAGAGGAGACGCGGGCCGGAGGGGATTCGTCACGCCGATTTTCTGAAAGAAGACTGAGAACGTCTCAGTCGTCGAAGAAGCCCCCGAACGGATCCGCCGCGTCGCCGGTATCGCGGGGGTCGTTTTGCACTGTCTCCACCGAGAAGATCACGCGGGAGTGCGGCGTGAACAGCGCGGTCACCCGGCGGTTGCCGAGGACGACGAAGCTCACGAAGCGTCCGCCCGCCTCGGATGCCGCCTCGATCCGCCGTTGGAGCTCATCGACGTCCTGCCCCTGCGCGAGGAAGAAGGAGCTGTCGTCGATGGCGATCTGGGTGCGCACCATGGTCTGTGTGTCGCTCATGCGCGGCACGGTAAGCGGCGGAGCACGCAGAGCTCACGGGGGTTGCGCGCGGGGCGCCCGAGGAATACCGCATGAGCAAAACCCGTTGTCCTCGGGGTGAACGACGCGATCCCCTCCCTCTCCGTTCTCGACCTCGTGCCCGTGCGCCACGGGCAGACCAGCGCGCAGGCGGTGAGCGCGGCCCTCGACCTCGTCGAGCGCGCCGACCGTCTCGGATATCGCCGCTACTGGTTCGCCGAGCACCACAACATGCCCTCCGTGGCATCCACGACTCCCCCGGTGCTGATCGCCGCCGCGGCCGCCCGCACGAGCCGCATCCGCGTCGGATCGGGAGGCGTCATGCTGCCGAACCACTCCCCCCTCATCGTGGCCGAGCAGTTCGCCGCCCTCGAGGCCCTCGCGCCCGGTCGCATCGACCTCGGCATCGGTCGTGCCCCGGGAAGCGACCCGGTCATCACCCAGCTGCTGAACCGCTCCGGCACGACCAGCGACGTCTCCCGATTCCCCGACCACGTGACCGACATCATGGCGCTCACCTCGCCCGAGGGGGCGACGGTGCGCTTCACCTCGGGCAGCGAGTATCAGGTGAAGGCGACGCCCGCGGCATCCGGGACGCCCCAGGTGTGGCTGCTGGGCTCGAGCGATTACTCCGCGCAGCTCGCGGCGAGCTTCGGCCTGCCCTACGTCTTCGCCAACCACTTCGCCGGCGAGGGGCTCGAGCACGCGCTGCGCATCTACCGCGACCAGTTCGTGCCGAACGAGTCGGGCGAGGGCCCGCGCACCTTCGTCACGGCGAACGTCGTCGCTGCCCCCACCCCGCAGGAGGCGAAGGAGCGCGCGATCCCGCAGCTGCGGATGATGGCGCGACTGCGCACCAACCGCCCCCTCGTCCCGCTCGAGACCATCGAGCAGGCGCAGGCCGATCCCTTCGACGCGATGAGCGAGTCGATCATGGCATCGACCCGCCAGAAGTGGTTCGTCGGCACCGGCGACGACGTGCGCTCCCAGCTGAGCGCGTTCGCGGCGCAGCACGGGGTCGACGAGATCATGGTGTCGCCCGTCGCCGGCGCTTATGAGGGCGAGACGTCCGAGGGGCGCGCGCAGACGCTCGAGCTGATCGCCGCCCCGGCGACCGTCGCGGCCTGAGGCGCGAGCTGGTCGTCGCCGCGCAGAGGTCGTCGGCGACGCGCCGAGTCGCGGCATCCGGCTACAGCGTGTCGAACGAGAACTTCCCACGACGGTGCGCGGGCGGCAGCCCGGCGGCGATTGGACCGGCGCCTCAGGCCTCGGGCTCGCCGCTCAGCAGGCCGCGCAGCCAATCGCGCGCCTCGACGAACACGTCGTCGCTGTAGCGCTGCGGGTAGCGGACGATGGCGCGGTCGGCGCGGGCGTACGAGCCGAGGAAGATCACCTTGGGGCTGAACCGCCGGAGGCCCAGGAGGGCGTCGGCCATGCGCTCGTCGTGCACGTGCCCGTCGGCGTCGATCACGAACCGATAGCGGCCGAGGGCGTCGCCGATGGGGCGGGATGCCAACAGACTCAGGTTGATGCCCCGGGTGGCGAACTGCTCCAGCAGCTCGAGCAGTGCTCCCGGGTGATCCTCGGGGAGCTCCACGATGAGCGAGGTCTTGTCGGCGCCCGTCGGAGGGGCCGGGGCGACCGTGCGGCTCACAAGCACGAAACGGGTGACCGCGTTGGGGTTGTCGCCGATGTTCTCGGCCAGCACCGCGACGTCATGGTGCGCCACGATCCCGGGCGCCGCGATCGCGGCATCCGCGGCGCTCGTCCCGTCGAGCACGCCGAGGGCGCTGGCCACGTTGCTCTCGGCGGGCAGGTGCGCGTGCGCCGGGACGTTCCCGCTCAGCCAGCCGAGGCACTGTCCGTAGGCGACGGGGTGCGCGGCGATCAGCGAGACGCCGTCGAGGGTGGCTCCGGGCCGCCCCACGAGCACGAAGTTGACCGGGACGAGGTACTCGCCCACGATGCGAAGTCCCGGCACGGTGGCCAGGGCGTCCTGCGCGGTGGAGACGCCGCCGTCGACGGAGTTCTCGATCGCGATCATCGCGGCGTCCGACCGCCCCTCGACGACGTCGGCGAGCGCCTCGCCGACGTTGCGGACCGGCCGCCAGATCTGGTCCCGCGCCTCGGGAACCTGCGCGAGAGCGGCCTCGGTGAAGGTGCCGGCGGGCCCGAGGTAGCTGTATGTACGGCGGGCGGGGGCGTGGTCTGTGTCGGGCAGCACCGGCTCAGCCTAGTCGCGTCGCGGGGGACGGCTGTCGACGGATTCTCCCGGAATTCGTCGCCACGTGTGCGCATGTCGGATGCAGCGGGCAGACTGGGCGCATGAGCAGTCGCGCAGGACAGCCCGCCGAGGCATCCGATCTCATCGACATCGACGAACTGATCGCCGCTTACTACGACCGCAAACCGGATGCCACGGTGCCCGAGCAGCGCGTCGCCTTCGGCACCAGCGGTCACCGCGGTTCGTCGCTGAGCACCAGCTTCAACGAGGACCACATCCTCGCCACGACCCAGGCGATCGTCGACTACCGCGCCGCACAGGGGATCACCGGACCGCTCTTCCTCGGGCGCGACACCCACGGCCTGTCGCTGCCGGCCGAGCGCAGCGCCATCGAGGTGCTCGTGGCGAACGGTGTCGACGTCCGCGTCGACGCGCGCGACGCCTGGGTCCCGACCCCGGCGCTCAGCCACGCGATCCTCACCTACAACCGCGGCCGGGCGACCGACGACCCGGGCCGCGCCGACGGCATCGTCGTCACGCCCTCCCACAACCCGCCCCGCGACGGCGGCTTCAAGTACAACCCGCCGCACGGCGGCCCGGCGGACACCGACGCCACCGGCTGGATCGCCGACCGCGCGAACGAGCTGATCGCCGCCGGCCTCGAGGGCGTTCGCCGCACCCGCCACGCCGACATCGACCTCGACGGCCTGGGCCAGTACGACTTCCGCGACGCGTACGTGCGGGATCTGGCATCCATCATCGACATCGACGCGATCAAGAACGCCGGAGTCCGCATCGGCGCCGACCCGCTGGGCGGCGCATCGGTGGAGTACTGGGCGCTCATCGCCGAGGTGTACGGGCTCGACCTCACCGTCGTGAACCCCGAGGTCGACCCGACGTGGAAGTTCATGACGCTCGACTGGGACGAGAAGATCCGCATGGATCCCTCGTCGCCGTCGGCCATGGCCTCGCTCGTCGCCGCGCGCGCCGACTACGACATCCTCACGGGCAACGACGCCGACGCCGACCGCCACGGCATCGTCACCCCCGATGCGGGTCTGATGAACCCCAACCACTACCTCGCCGTCGCGATCGACTACCTGTTCTCGCACCGCCCGAACTGGCCCGCCGGCGCCGCCGTGGGCAAGACCCTCGTGTCGTCGATGATCATCGACCGCGTCGCCGCCTCGCTCGGCAAGACGCTGCTCGAGGTTCCCGTCGGCTTCAAGTGGTTCGTGCCGGGGCTGCTCGACGGCTCCGTCGCCTTCGGCGGCGAGGAATCGGCCGGGGCGTCGTTCCTGCGCAAGGACGGAACGGTCTGGACCACCGACAAAGACGGCATCCTGCTCTGCCTGCTCGCCGCCGAGATCCTCGCGGTCACCGGCAAGACCCCCTCGCAGCGCTACGCCGAGCTCGAAGCCGAGTTCGGCGCCTCGGCCTACCAGCGCGTCGACGCTCCCGCGACGCCGGCGCAGAAGTCGGCACTGTCGAAGCTGTCTCCGGATGCCGTGACCGCCACCGAGCTCGCCGGCGAGCCCATCACCGCGAAGCTCTCGCACGCGCCCGGCAACGGCGCGGCGATCGGCGGCCTCAAGGTGCAGACCGCATCGGCGTGGTTCGCCGCCCGCCCCTCCGGCACCGAAGACGTCTACAAGCTGTACGGCGAATCGCTGCGGGGCGAGGAGCACCTGCGCGCGGTGCAGGAGGAGGCCCGCGCGGTCGTCTCCGCCGCGCTCGGTCAGGCCTGAGCGCTCGCGTTCGAGCGGCGTCGCCCTTCGGGGCGGCGCCGCTTTCGCGTGCGCCAAGGGCGGTGGCGCTGCCGGCCCAGCTGTGGCGATAAACGCTCCGGCGAGTGAGACCCGGCGCCGCAGAGCGTGTCTCGCTCGCCGGAGCGTTTCTCGCGACGGGGGCGGCGGGATGCCGCGGCCCCGGCGCTCCGGAGAACGTCGGGGCCGTGGCATCCGGGGCCGAAGCCGGGGTCAGGCGGGGGCGAAGGTCTTCGCGTCGATGACGAAGCGGTAGCGCACGTCGCTCTTCAGCACGCGCTCGTACGCCTCGTTGATCTGGTCGGCCGAGATGAGCTCGGTCTCGGGCGCGATGCCCTTCTCGGCGCAGAAGTCGAGCATCTCCTGGGTCTCGCGGATGCCGCCGATCGACGAACCGGCGAACGAGCGGCGGTTCGTGAACAGCGTGAAGACCTGGATCGGCAGCGGCTCCGGGGGGGCGCCGACGTTGACCATCGTGCCGTTGAGGGCGAGCAGGCCCAGGTACTGCTTGAGCTCGAGCGGGGCGCTGACGGTGTTGATGATGAGGTCGAAGCTCTTCTTGAGCTTCTCGAAGGTCTCGTCGTCCTTCGTCGCGTAGTAGTGGTCGGCGCCCATCTTCAGGCCGTCGTCCTTCTTGCTCAGCGTCTGCGAGAGCACGGTGACCTCGGCGCCCATGGCGTGGGCGATCTTGACGGCCATGTGGCCGAGACCGCCGAGGCCGACGACCGCGACCTTCTTGCCGGGGCCGGCGTTCCAGTGGTTCAGCGGCGAGTAGGTCGTGATGCCGGCGCACAGCAGCGGGGCGGCCTTGTCGTAGGGGATGGACTCGGGCACGCGCAGCACGAAGTGCTCGTCGACGACGATCTTCTCGCTGTAGCCGCCCTGGGTGATCGTGCCGTCGACGTCCTTCGCGCCGTACGTGCCGATGTTGCCCTTCTCGCAGTACTGCTCTTCGCCCGCCTTGCAGTTCTCGCACTCGCGGCACGAGTTGACCATGCAGCCGACGCCGACGCGATCGCCGACCTTGTGGCTGGTGACCTCGGAGCCGACCTCGGCGACGGTGCCGACGATCTCGTGGCCGACGGTCAGGGGGTAGGGCACGTCGCCCCACTCACCGCGGATGGTGTGGATGTCGGAGTGGCAGATGCCGGCGTAGGCGATGTCGATGAGGACGTCCTTCGGGCCGACGTCACGACGCTCGATGGTCGTGGGCTCGAGGGGCGAGGTCGCGGACGACGCCGCGTAGGCGTTGACGTGCATGGTTCTCCTCAGTGGGGGTCGATGCGGATGCATCCATCCTCCCCCGCCCGACTCCTGCCGTGCCGGGCTTGCACAGATGTGCGCAAGGTGCCACGCACGTGTGAGGTGCCAAGAATTGTCGCTTCGGACACCGTCGAAGCGACAATTCTTGACACCTCACGCGAGTAGCCGCCCGGGCAAGACGACGAGGCCGTGTCGGCCGCCGGAAGGCGGCCGACACGGCCTCGGTCACGGCGCTCAGGCGTCGGAGCGACGACGGCGCAGCAGCATCACCCCCGCGCCGAGCAGGAGCAGGACGACGGCGCCGATCGTGGTGGCCGTGACACCCTCGGCGTTCAGACCCGTGATCGCGAGGTTCTTGCCCTTCGCGTCGGTCGAACCCGACGTCGCGGTACCGCCCGCCGAGGCACCGGAACCCGAGCCCGAGCCGGGCGTCGTGCCCTGGCCGGAGCCGTCGCCGGAGCCCGAACCCGAACCGGTGCCCGAACCCGAGCCCGAGCCCGGACCGGGGTTCGCACCGTCGTCGCCGCCGCCGGTGCTGGGCCCGGCGACCGGCACGATCGCCGCCGAACGCGCGGTGCCGTCGTCGAAGCCGTCGGCCGTCGCGGTCACCTCGGCCGTGATCTCGCGCCCGAGGTCGGCGGCCGAGAGCAGGTAAGCGTCGGAGGTCGCATCCGGGATCGCGACACCGTCGCGCAGCCAGACGAACGCCAGCGCGGCGTCGGCCGGGTCGGTGCCGGCAGCGGCGCGGACGGTCGCCCCGACGCGGGCCTCACCCGTCAGGGTCGGCGTGTCGACGCCGACGGCGCGGTTCACGGTGACGGTGTACGTCTGCTCGGTGCCGTCGGGAGCGGTGACCTGCACCGTTCCGACGCCGCCGAGGGCACGGGCCGTAGGCGCCGCGTCACCCGGCTGGGTGATCTCGACCCGGGCGTCCTCGTCGACCGCGAGAGCGTGCAGCTGCGGCCACTCCGCCCCGGTGGAGGTGACGGTGTAGGCGAGGGTCTTCGGGTCGAAGCCCTCGACCTCGGTGTCCCCCACGGTGAGGCGGGCGAGGTCCGCGATGCCGGCCGGGGCCGCCGAGGCCGCGTAGATCTCGACCTCCGAGACGATCATGTGCGTCTGCGAGCGGGCGTTCATGACCACTCGCACCTCGTCGGCGGCGCCGGAGACCGGCACGTCGACGCGCGGAGCACCACTCGAGGGAGCGGGAACGTTCTGCACGGCTCCCTCGACCCACTCGCCACCGTCGACCCGGTGGTCCACGCGCATGGTCTCCGGCCAGCTCAGCGAGTTGCCATCGCGGTAGAACTGCACGGCGACGTGCGTGAGCGTCGCACGCTCGTTCAGGTCGTAGCTGAGCGTGTCGGAACCGTTCTTGGTCCCCGATCGCCAGTTCGACCAGCCCTTGTCGGTCGTGCTGCCGTTGATCGTGTTCTTCACGTCGTACTGCGCGCTCTCGGTGAAGGTGGCCGAGGGCCGACTCTCGGGAGCGACGTTGCGCTCCGAGGCCGCCGTCACGATGACCGTGAGAGCCGCGGGCAGCTTCGCACCCGTCGGGTCGGTCGCGACGCCCGGGACCGAGACCGTGCCCGGCGTCGCGAGCTGCGCGTCGGTCACGCCGTCCCACGTCCACTCGACGGGGACCCAGTAACCGGAGCCCGAGGGCCGCAGCTCGGCCTGGACGCTGGTGTCGGCGAGCCCCTTCACCACGTCGAGTGCGCTGCCGGCCGGCACCGTGACCGAGGCCGGTCGCGTGGCGGTGTACGAACCGACCTCGACGTCGGCCGTCGCGGTGAACGCGGCGCCGAAGAGGTCGGTGCCCGTTCCCCGCACCTGGACCGTACCGGCTCGCGAGAAGTCGACGCCGTCGAGCTGCCACGTCACCGGGGCGCTGCGCAGAACGCGACCCTGGTATCGCAGCGTGACGTCCTTCGGCAGGTTCGGCGACGCACCGACCTCGGGGACGACGCCCACCGCGGTCGCGGCCGAGACCGGCTCGGCCCCGACGATCGCCGTGCCGGCGATGCGCCACTGCTGGTTGTAGCCGCCGTTGGAGGTCCACAGACCCACCGTCGTGCCGGCATCCGTCTTTCCACCGTTGACGTCGAGCACGCGCTCGTTCGCCACGCTCAGCACGGAGTAGTTCGTGCCGTCGGTGGTGGATGCCATCCACTGCAGGGAGGGGTCATTCGCCGCCGTCGCGGGGTCGGACGAGACCAGCGCGGTTCCGCCGTCACGGGCGGCCAGGTACGCTCCCGTGCCGCTTCGCAGCGTGAAACGGTGACGGTTGGTGCCCGCGCCGTCCACGGTGCCGACCGTCCACGTCTGCGCCTTCGCCGCCTCCGCGGTCGTGGCCTCGGGACGGATCGCGAGGGTCGACGAGCCGTCGAGCAGCAGCCCGCTCTGCAGGCCGCTCAGCTGGATCGTCTGGCCGTCGCGGAACGCCGCGGCATCGGCCGAGACGCCCGAGACGCCGTCGACGAGGAAGGTCACGACCGACTTCGCCGGGACCGTCAGCGTGGCCGACTTCGAGGTCGGGTCGACGCTCACCGGCTCGCCCTGCTTCAGGGCGTTGAGCGCGGGCTGGTCGGCGGTCGACTGGGTCGTGACGATGGGGGTCACGGTCGCACCCGGGGCGACGGAGCCGAAGTCGCGCAGGTTGATCTGCACGGTCTGCGCGTTGGCCTCGGAGTTGACGTGCACGATCGTCGCGCCCTGGCCGTCGGCGTCGATCGCCGCGGTCGACTGGCCGTTGTCGGTCGCCATCAGGTGGCTGCCCGGGGTGATGTAGTGCGTGAAGTTGCGCACGGTGTTGAACTTCTCGTTGGTCAGCACCTTGCACGAGGGGTCGGCGTCGCCGTCCTTGATGCGGCGCTCCGACTTGCCCTCGGCGTTGCAGTCGAAGTCGATGAAGACGCTGCCCCAGTTGAGCTTCTCGACCTTCTGCATGTTGTAGAGGTCTTCGACCGGCTGCCAGAACACCCACGCGTCGGGCTCGAGCTCGCGCAGGTCGCCGACGATGTGCTCGGCCATGCCGAGACCGTTCTCGATGTCGTCGGTGACGAAGCCACGGCTCGTGTCGGTCCAGTTGCCCTCGACCTCGCTCATCCACAGCGGCTTGTCGGCGGCCTTGGCGATGTCGCGGACGACCTGGCGCCCGCCCGTGCCGTACGTGTGGACATTCAGCTGATCGACGAGGCTCTTCGACTGCGCCGACCACGCGTTCCAGTTGTTCGCGAAGATGCCGGGGTTCGTCTCGTCCATCGCCGAGATGACGGCATCCGTCGTCGTGCTCGGCTGCGCGAGGCGTGCCGCGAGCGCCTTGACCATGGCGTCCTGCGCCTGGGGCCCGATGTGCGCGCCCTCCTGGCGGCCGCCGGTGGGCCACTGGGCGCCGTTGGGGATCTGCGTCTGCCAGTAGTTGGTGTTCGGCTCGTTGAACGGGTCGATGGTGTCGAATTTCACGCCGTGCTCTTTCTCGAGCTCGTCGACGACGTTCACGAGGTATCCCGCGAACTTGTCCATGTCGGCGGGGGCGAGCTGCTCGCTTGTGGCGTTGTTGATGCCGCCCGAGACGTAACCGCTCTGCGTGAGGAAGTAGGGCGGCGAGTTGCTGAACGCCTCCCAGTGCGTGACCTTGTCTTTCAGGGCGTCGATCCACCAGCGCTGGCCCTGGTCGGCCGAGAAGTCGTAGTGGCTCGGGTCGTCGGGGTTCCAGGCGTCGCGGTACGCCGCGCGGTCGGCGTAGGTCGAGCTCACGCCCGCTACCGGCAGGTCGGGGTTCCAGAACCCGGGGACGGCGCCGCCGGGTCGCAGGTACGGGGGCACGTCGGTGGCGTTGCCGCCGCCGATGTTGTACCGGGCGATGTTGAGGTTGAGGCCGTCGTCGCCGAAGACGGCGTCGAAGAGCTTCTGGCGCACGTCGGCGGGGTACTGACCGGTCGCGTTGGCGAACCAGACCAGGCTCGTGCCCCAACCCTCGAAGGGCTTCTCCGACGCCGTGGCCGGGTTGGGCGTGATGGAGACCGTCTGGTCGACCGCCGCCTCGGCGGAGGGGGGTGCCACGGCGGCCGTGGCGGTGATCGCCCCGGCGGCGAGGGCCACGGCGCACGTCATCGACAAGAGTCGAGGTGACTTCATCGTCATTCCGATCCGGTCGCACCGGTGCGACCTGTGGGGGGTGATGTTGACGTCAACATGGTGTCGTCAAGATCGAGCATAGGTGAGCGCGCGGCCGCCGCGCAATGATTCGGCGGCCGCGACCGCACGTTCGCGCCGGCGAGCCGATGCAGCGCGCGCGACAGCGCGCTGCCGGCTCCTCAGCGGCGCGGGCCGGAGCTGGAGCGGACGACCAGCGAGGTCGGCACGAGCGTACGCGCGTGCTCTCTGCCCGTGCCCTCGATGTCGGCGATGAGGGCCGTCATGGCCTCTTCGCCCACCCTCTCGAAGCGCTGGCGCACGGTGGTCAACGGCGGCCAGAAGTTCGCGGCCTCGGGCATGTCGTCGAATCCCACGACGCTCACCTCGTCGGGGACCGCGCGTCCGGCCTCGTGGAAGGCGCGGATCACCCCGAGCGCCATCTGGTCGTTCGCGGCGAACACCGCGGTGACGTCGGCGTCGGCGGCGAGCGCCTGCCCGATGCGGTGCCCCGACTCCGCGGTCCAGTCGCCGATCTGCTCGTCGGGAACGTGGCATCCGCGGTCCTCGAGGGCGGCGCGCCAGGCGTTGCGCCGGCGTTCGGCGGCGAAGGACTCCGGCGGTCCCGACACGTGCCAGACGGTCTCGTGACCGAGGTCGAGCAGGTGCTCGGTCGCGAGCCGCGCCCCCTGCGCCTGGTCGTTGTCGACGACGGCATAGGGGTAGTCGGCGCTGGAGTCGACCACGACGACCGGGAGCCCGGTCGGCAGCGCCAGCTCGTTCTCGCCGAGGCGGTGGGTCTCGATGAGGATGACGATGCCGTCGACCGCGTGCTCGCGCAGGCGCAGGAAGGCCCCCGAGACGTCGGACTGGGACGCCGACTGCACGGTGATGAGAGTGATGGAGTATCCGGATGCCGCCGCCATCGACGCCAGTGCATCGAGGGTGCGCGTGTTGCCGTAGGAGCTGAGCGAGAACATGATCACGCCGATGCTGCGGAACCGTCCGGACCGCAGCGCCCGCGCGGCGCTGTTGGGGCGATAGCCGAGGGTCGACATCGCATCGAGCACCCGCTGACGCGTATCGGGGTCGACATTCGTGCGACCATTGGCCACGCGGGAGACGGTCTGACCCGACACCCCGGCGGCCGCGGCCACGTCGGCCATCGACACCTCTCGTCGGCGCTCGCGCGTCGGGATCACGGTCGACGTCGTCGTCGTCTCGCTCATTTCAGGCCCCCTGGATGTTGACGTTGACACCCTAGCGCGGTCGGGTTATGTTTACGTCAACATCCGGCTCACCCGGACCGGATGCGCAACAACGAAGAGGCACCGGACGATGACGACCACCGCGGCACCCCCGCCCGCCCTGCGCACCCCCCGGCGCAAGCGGCGCGCACGAATCGACGATCGCGGCTGGCTGTTCGTCGCCCCCTTCGCCCTCGTCTTCGCGCTCGTCTTCCTCGCGCCGCTGGCGTACTCGGTGTACCTGAGCCTGTTCCGCGACCAGCTCATCGGCGGCAACGCCTTCGTCGGTCTCGAGAACTACATCACGGCCTTCCAGGACCCGAAGTTCTGGGACGGCTTCACCCGTGTCGGCATCTTCCTCGTGATCCAGGTGCCGATCATGCTGCTGCTGGCCCTGGCGGCCGCACTCGCGATCGACAGCGCCCGGCTGCACGCGGCCGGTTTCTACCGCATCGTGATCTTCCTGCCCTATGCCGTGCCGGCCGTCGTCGCGGTGCTCATGTGGGGCTACATCTACGGCGACCAGTTCGGCCTCACCCGCAACCTCAACGACCTGCTCGGCGGCACCTTCGTGCAGCCCTTCATCCCCGAGTGGATGCTGGTGTCGATCGGCAACATCGTCACGTGGCAGTTCGTGGGCTACAACATGCTCATCTTCTACTCGTCGCTGAAGACCATCCCGAACGAGCTGTACGAAGCGGCATCCATCGACGGAGCCGGCGCGTGGCGCACGATCTTCTCGATCAAGATCCCCGCCGTCCGCGGCGCCGTGGTGATCGCGACGATCTTCTCCATCATCGGCAGCTTCCAGCTGTTCAACGAGCCGAACATCCTCAAGCCCCTGGCACCCAACGTGATCTCGACGTTCTTCACGCCGAACATGTACGCCTACAACCTCTCGTTCGCGGGCCAGCAGTACAACTACGCGGCCACGATCGCCATCATCATGGGCGTCATCACCGCCGTCATCGCTTACGTCGTGCAGCTGCGCGGCTCCCGTCAGGAGGCGCGATGACCACCGCGACCGCACCCCGCACCGACACCGTGGCCGTGACCACGTCCCGATCGAGCACGCGTCGCCGGTTCGCCCGCACCTCGCCCACGCAGGGCAAGAAGTCGGTCGTGCTGAGCATCGTCATGGCGCTGTACCTGGTGTACACGCTCCTGCCGCTGGCCTGGCTGCTCATCAACGCCACCAAGACCCAGCCCGACCTGTTCACCACGTTCGGTCTCGGCCCGGGCACCAGCTTCGCGCTGTTCGACAACATCGCGCAGACGCTCACCTACCGCGACGGCATCTTCCTGCGCTGGCTTGGCAACACGCTGCTGTACGTCGTCGTCGGCGCCGGCGGTGCGACCCTGCTGGCGACCCTCGCGGGATACGGTCTGGCCAAGTACAACTTCCGCGGACGCAAGGCCGTGTTCGCCGTCGTGCTCGGCGCGATCGCGGTGCCCGGCACCGCGCTGGCGGTGCCCACGTTCCTGCTGTTCAGCCAGCTGGGGCTCACCAACACGCCCTGGGCGATCATCATCCCCTCGCTCATCAGCCCGTTCGGCCTGTACCTCATCTGGGTCTACGCGACGGATGCCATCCCCACCGAGCTGCTGGAAGCCGCCCGCATGGACGGTGCCGGCGAGTTCCGGACGTTCTTCACGATCTCGATCCGTCTGCTCACCCCGGGCATCGTCACCGTGCTGCTGTTCGCGGTCGTCGCGACCTGGAACAACTACTTCCTGCCGCTCATCATGCTGAGCGACCCGCAGTGGTACCCGCTCACCGTCGGCCTGAACCAGTGGAACGCGCAGGCCGTGGGCGTGGGCGCCCAGCCGATCTACAACCTCGTGATCACGGGAGCCGTGCTGTCGATCATCCCGATCGTCGCCGCCTTCCTCGTGCTGCAGCGCTTCTGGCAGTCCGGCCTCAGCGCCGGCAGCGTCAAGCAGTGATCCACCCGAACTCCCCCTGATCGGGGCATCCGCCCCGCACAACCGCACACCCGAACTCCGGAGCGTCCTGCCCCGGCATCCACAACAACGAAGTAGAGGAACCGATGACATTCATGCGCAAGGGCACCGCCGCACGGCGGGCCGTGTTCGCCGTCGCCGCCGCCGCCCTGTCGGTGGGCGCGCTGACCGCGTGCTCCGGCGGCAACACCGGTGGCGGCGCCGCCGGCGGCTCGGCCGACGACATCGAGAAGGCCCTCGAGGCCGGCGGCGAGATCACCTACTGGTCGTGGACGCCCTCCGCCGAGGCGCAGGTCAAGGCCTTCGAGGCGAAGTACCCCAACGTGAAGGTGAACTACGTCAACGCGGGCACCAACACCGAGGAGTACACCAAGCTCCAGAACGCCATCAAGGCGGGCTCGGGCGCGCCCGACGTCGTGCAGATCGAGTACTACGCGTTCCCGCAGTTCGCGCTGTCGGACTCGCTGCTCGACCTGTCGTCGTACGGCTTCGCCGACCTGAAGGGCGACTACGCGACCGGCCCCTGGGGCTCGGTCGACTTCGACGGCAAGATCTACGGCCTCCCGCAGGACTCGGGCCCCATGGCCCTGTTCTACAACAAGAGCGTCTTCGACCAGTACGGCATCGCCGTCCCCACCACGTGGGACGAGTACTACGCCGCCGCGCAGAAGCTGCACGCCGCCGACCCGACGAAGTACATCACCGCCGACACCGGCGACTCCGGCTTCACCACGAGCATGATCTGGCAGGCCGGCGGGACCCCCTTCCAGACCACCGGCGACGCGGGCACCGATGTGACCATCGACCTGCAGGACGACGGCTCGAAGAAGTTCGCCGACAACTGGAACCGCCTCATCGAGGGCGGCCTGCTCTCGGACACCCCCAGCTGGAGCGACGAGTGGTTCAAGGGCCTCGGTGACGGATCGATCGCCTCGCTCGTCATCGGCGCCTGGATGCCCGGCGTGCTCGAGTCGTCGGTGACCGACGGCGCGGGCAAGTGGGCCGTCGCCCCCATCCCCACCTACGACGGCAAGGCCGTGACGGCCGAGAACGGCGGCGGTGGCCAGGCCGTGACCAAGCAGAGCAAGAACCCTGCTCTCGCGGCCGGCTTCCTCAAGTGGCTGAACAACGACGAGGAGAGCCTGCAGATCTTCGCCGAGTCGGGTGGGTTCCCCTCCACGACCGCGCAGCTGAGCGACTCCGCCTTCGTCGACAAGAAGTCGGACTACTTCGGCGGCCAGCAGATCAACCAGGTGCTCACGCAGGCCTCGAGCGAGGTCCGTGAGGGCTGGAGCTACCTCCCCTTCCAGGTGTACGCGAACAGCATCTACAGCGACACCGTCGGCCAGGCCTACGCCAACAAGAGCGACCTGAACGCGGGCCTGAGCACGTGGCAGGACCAGCTCGTGCAGTACGGCAACGACCAGGGCTTCTCGGTCAACAAGTAAGCAGTTCCCCGGGGGCGGGCCGCAGCGAACGCTAGCGGTCCGCCCCTCCCTTTCCCTCCCGAGGAGAGTCATGAGCACCCCCACCCGCATCCGCGTCGACCGTTCCGCGGTCGGTGCCGAGGTCCCCCGCCGCCTGTTCGGCTCGTTCGTCGAGCACATGGGCCGCTGCGTCTACGACGGCATCCACTCCCCCGGACACCCCACCGCCGACGCCGCCGGTTTCCGCGCCGACGTGCTCGATCTCGTCCGCGAGCTCGGCGCTACGGTCGTGCGCTACCCGGGTGGGAACTTCGTCTCGGGCTACCGGTGGGAGGACGGCGTGGGACCCCGGGCGGAGCGACCGGTGCGCCTGGATGCCGCGTGGCACAGCACCGAGACCAATCAGGTGGGTCTCCACGAGTTCGCCGAGTGGGCGGATGCCGCGGGCCTCGAGGTCATGGAGGCCGTCAACCTCGGCACACGCGGCGTGGCCGAGGCCGCCGACCTGCTGGAGTACGCGAACCATCCCTCCGGCACGGCGCTGAGCGACCGCCGCCGCGACAACGGCCGCGAGGACCCCTTCGGCATCCGCCTCTGGTGCTTGGGCAACGAGATGGACGGCCCCTGGCAGATCGGCCACAAGACCGCCGACGAGTACGGCCGCCTCTCGGCCGAGACCGCGCGCATGATGCGCTTCATCGACCCGACCGTGGAGCTCGTGGCCGCGGGCAGCTCGAACCACGAGATGCCCACCTTCGGCGAGTGGGAGCGCACCGTGCTGCGCCACACCGCGGGCCTCATCGACCACATCTCGGTGCACGCGTACTACGAGGAGGACCCCGCCGATCCGCAGAGCTTCCTCGCCAGCGGAGCCGCCCTCGACCGCTACATCGGCGAGGTCGCCGACATCATCGACGAGGTCGGGGCGACCACCCCCGACGGCCGCCCGATCGGCATCAGCGTCGACGAGTGGAACGTCTGGAACCAGACGCGCTGGAACGAGGTCGACAAGCCGCGCGTCTTCACCGGCGACTGGCCCATCGCGCCGCGCCTCATCGAGGACGACTACACCGTCACCGACGCCGTCGTCGTCGGCTCACTCCTCATCACGCTCATCCGACGCTCCGACCGCGTGTCGATGGCCAACCTCGCCCAGCTGGTGAACGTCATCGCGCCCATCCGCACCGAACCGGACGGCGGTGCGGCCTGGCGCCAGAGCACGTTCCACCCCTTCGCCCTCACCGCGCGGGCGGCGACGGGCCGCGTCGTCGTCCCGCACGTCGACGGCGCCACGATCGACACCCCCCGACACGGCGCGGTGGATGCCGTCGACACGGTCGCCACGATCGACGGCGACGCCGTGTCGGTCTTCCTCGCGCACCGCGACCTGGAGGCGTCGACCCCCGTCGAGCTCGACCTCGGCCGCGTCGCCGAGGTGGAGGCCGTGATCGTCACGGTCCCCGACGGCGGAGACCGCCACACCACCAACTCCGCCGACGGCGAGCCCATCGCCCCCGTCGACCTGCCCGTCGAGGTGGGTGCCGACGGCATCCTCCGCTTCACTCTCCCCGCCCTCGCCTGGGTGCGCCTGACCGCGCGCCTCACCGCCTGACCCGAAAGACATCGTGACGACCTTCTCCATCGGCGAGACCGACTTCCTGCTCGACGGACGACCGCACCAGGTCATCTCGGGCACGCTGCACTACTTCCGCATCCACCCCGAGCACTGGGCGGACCGCATCCGCACCGCCAAGGCGATGGGCCTGAACACCATCGAGACCTACGTCGCCTGGAACGCGCACGAGCCGGTGCGCGGCGAGTGGGATGCCACCGGGTGGAACGACCTGGGGCGCTTCCTCGACCTCATCGCCGCGGAGGGCCTGCACGCGATCGTGCGCCCGGGCCCCTACATCTGCGCGGAGTGGCACAACGGCGGCCTGCCGGTGTGGCTGACCTCGACGCCGGGGATCGGCATCCGTCGCTCGGAACCGCAGTTCGTCGAGGCGGTGTCGGAGTACCTGCGCCGCGTCTACGAGATCGTCGCGCCCCGCCAGATCGACCGCGGCGGCAACGTCGTGCTCGTGCAGATCGAGAACGAGTACGGCGCGTACGGCTCCGACAAGGAGTACCTGCGCGAACTCGTGCGGGTGACGAAGGACGCCGGCATCACGGTGCCGCTGACCACGGTCGACCAGCCCATGCCGTGGATGCTCGAGGCGGGGAGCCTGCCCGAGCTGCACCTCACCGGGTCGTTCGGCTCGCGGTCCGAGGATCGCCTGGCGACCCTCCGCGAGCACCAGCCCACGGGCCCGCTCATGTGCAGCGAGTTCTGGGACGGGTGGTTCGACTGGTGGGGCAGCATCCACCACACGACCGACCCCGCGGCATCCGCCCACGACCTCGACGTGCTTCTCGCGGCGGGTGCGTCGGTGAACATCTACATGGTGCACGGCGGCACCAACTTCGGCACCACGAACGGCGCGAACGACAAGGGTCGCTTCGACCCGATCGTGACCTCCTACGACTACGACGCGCCGATCGACGAGTCGGGGCACCCCACGGCGAAGTTCCACGCGTTCCGCGAGGTCATCGCCAAGTACGCCCCCGTACCCGCGGACGTCCCCGCCCCCCGACCCGACGCGCCCGTCTTCGAGGCGCCCCTCGTCGGACACGGGGACTGGATGCCGGCGACCTCCGCGGCGGCTCCTACCGACGTTCCCGCGACGTTCGAGGAACTCGCGCACCTGGGACCCCTTGTGCGTTACGACGTCGACCTCCCCGCGTTCAGCGGACCCGCGGCCCTGATGTTCGAGGAGGTGCGCGACCTCGCGTGGATCCACGTCGACGGGACGCCGGTGGGCCGCCTCTCGCGAGCGCTGCACGAACGCGCGCTGACGATCCCCGCCGGCGCCCGCCTGACCGTCCTCGTCGAGGACCAGGGCCGGGTCAACTACGCCGACCGTCTCGGCGAGGCCAAGGGCCTCATCGGCGCGGTGACGCTGAACGGCGAGCCACTCACCGGCTGGACGGCGACTCCGGTCGACCTCACGCTCGCCCGAGGAGCCGGCAACGGCTCCGTGGGACGTGCCCTGCTGCGCGGCTCGTTCGAGCTCGAGAGCGAGGCCGACCTCTTCCTCGACACAAGCTCGTGGGGCAAGGGCTTCGCGTTCGTCAACGGCTTCTTCCTCGGCCGGTACTGGAACAGCGTCCCGCAGGGCACCCTGTACGTCCCGGGCCCGGCCACGCGGGTCGGCACGAACGAGGTGGTCGTTCTCGAGCTCGAGCACGCCGTCGCTCCGGTCGCCCGTTTCGTCGCAGGCCCCTCCCTGGGGCAGCTCGAGGAGTAGACGTCGCCCGAGGGGCTCGCCCCGGAACAGGCCGGTCCGTCCAGGACCGGCCTGCTCCGTATCCGGGGCGCGGCGTGGGACGGAGAGTGAAAGGATGACACCATGAGCGACGACGACGACTTCCCTCCCCGCCGGACGCGGGAACGACTGCAGGGATGGGTCGACGACTTCCTCGCCGAGGACGGCGACTCCGGCCACCGCATCGACGTGATGCCGCAGGAGGGAGAGCGCGACCTCGACACCGGCCTCGTCGTGATGCGCCCCCGCCACTCCGAGATGCCGATCTACATCCAGCCGCGGGCGTACGACGACCCCTTGTGGGAGATGACGCTCCCCGCCCGTGACGAGGAGGTCACGATGTCCCCTCTCGAGCTCGGCCGCCTCGCCGCGCTCGTCGTCGCCGCCGTCAACCTCTGCACGTACCTGCAGTTCCGCTCGCTCGAGTGGGATCGCCAGAGCGGCCGCCGCGGGGACTGAGGTCGCTGCGGCGCCCCGGTCGACCTCGGGCGCCGGGTGCGGCATCCGGCTGGGACCAGACCGGGCGGGCACCTCCGACCGCCGGCAGTGGGCAGACCAATGAACGAGAGTGAGAAGCGATGAGCGATTACGAGATCACCGAGATCGGCGGGCTGGACGCCTGGCGCGAACACTTCGGCGGTTTCGCCCCGGCGCGCTCGCGCGACGGGCGACGCGTGGTCGACCAGGAACTGACCATGCAGTTCATCGGGATGACGGCGAACGCCCTCCTCCCCGGCGAACAGGCGGGCTATTGGCACACGCACACCCGGGTCGAGGAGCTCTACGTCTTCCTCGAGGGTCGCGGTCAGATGGGGCTCGACGACGACGTGATCGACGTCGGACCGGGCAGCGTCGTGCGAGTGGGGCAGAACGTCTGGCGCACGTGGCGCGCGATCCCGGACGGGGAGGGCGAGCTGCGGTGGCTCTGCATCCGCGCGGGTGGCGAGGCGCTGCCGCCCCTGCCCGACGACAGCTCCCGCGACCCCGACCGGCCGATGCCGTGGGGCGACGAGGCCTGACGGCGGTGTCGCCCGGGCGCGCGATCTCGCGTGATGCCGCCTCACGGCGTGGCGATCACGGGCTCCGCGGCATCCGGAGCCTTCGACCGTAGCGACGGGCTCGTGAAGCGCGCGCGGCCGATGACCACCGCGGCAACGAGCATGAGCGCCGCACCCAGTACGTAGGGTGCTGCGTGCGCGACGTGGGCGTAGAGCAGGCCCGCGACCAGCGGTGCGACCGTGCCGACCGCGGCATTGAGGGACTGCGCGGCGCCGGCGATCCACCCCTGCTCGTCGTCGCCGACGGCGTTGGAGAGCAGACCGTCCATCGTGGCCTGGGCCGCCCCCTGCCCCGCGGCGAGCGTCAGCGCACCGACGACGAACAGCCACGGCTGTGCGAACAGCGACGCGACCGCGGCGAGGGCGACGAGCCCGACCGTCTGGGTGAGGATGCCGCCGACCACGACGCCCCGCTCGCCGATGCGCGGCAGCAGGAATCCGAGCAGCACGCCCTGGATCGCGATGTCGATGATGCCGACACAGGCGGTGAGCAGGCCGATCGCGGTGGGACTCCAGGAGATCGCGTCGAGGGCGAGCACGCTGAAGTTGTTCACGAAGAAGCCGAACGGCAGACCCACGAGGATCAGGCCGACCATGAGGCCGCGCAGCTCGGGGCGGCGGAAGACCCCGCGGAACACCGCGAACGGGTGCGCCGCGCGCAGGTCGAGAGCGGCGATGCGCTTGTCGGGCGCGAGGCTCTCGGGCAGCAGGAAGATGCTGAGGATCGCGACCGTCAGGGCGAGGGCCGCGGTGACGAAGACGGGCAGGTCGACGTCGATCGCGGCGAGGGTGCCGCCGAGGGCGGGACCGACCATCGTGCCGATGCCGGCGGTCGCCCCGAGCACACCGAAGCGGCGCGCGCGCTTCTCGGGCGGGGTGATGTCGGCGAGGCAGGCGAAGAGGGCGGGGAGGTCGCCGGCGGTGATGCCCTGGACGATGCGCCCGAGCAGCAGCACCCAGATCGCGCCGCCGATGCCGAAGAGCAGGAAGCCGAGGGCGGCGCCGAACCCGGCGACGATGATCACCGGTCGACGGCCGAAGCGGTCGGAGATGCGCCCGAGGAACGGCGCGACGAGGAACGCGCACAGCGCGTTGACGGTTTCGAGGATGCCGACCCAGACGGCCAGGTCGGCCGGGTTCGACACGTAACGAAGCACGACGAAGGGCAGGACCGGCAGCACGACGGTCATGCCCGCGGTGGTGAGCGTCGTGATGACGACGAGCATGATCCAGGCACGTCGGCCCGGATCGGATGTGGGAGGAAGTGAAGTCACGCCGTAACTGTACTCGTACCAGTTTTGGTGTCAATACGTGTTTGGACCGAGGCCGCTAAGCTGAGGGCATGACCACGGAGCCCGGACGCCGCGAACGCAAGAAGGCCGCCACCCGCAAGGCCATCTCCGACGCCGCGACGATGCTGTTCGTCGAGCGCGGCTTCGACGACGTCAGCATCCGCGAGATCGCCGACGCCGCCGACGTCTCGCCCACCACCGTGTTCGCGCACTTCCCGCAGAAGGAGGCGCTCGTCTTCGACGAGGACGACGCCCAGCGCGACCTGCTCGTCAGCGCCGTGCGCGACCGCGCCCCCGGCACCTCAGTATCCGAGGCCCTGCGCGATCTCTACCGGCGCGAGCTGATCGGCCTCGCTTTCGACCCGACCGGCGAGAACCGGCGTCAGTTCATGAAGCTGATCACCGAGACCCCCGCCTTGCAGGACTACGCCTCACGCATGTGGCTTCGCCACGAAGACGCCCTCGCGCAGGCGATCGCCGAGACCACCGGACGCGACGAGCCCGACGCCGACGTTCGGGTGTACGCGCGCATGGTGCTGCAACTGCAGATCCTCGCCTTCGAGCACGACGACGCGGCGGCGACCATCGAGGCCGGCTTCCGCATCCTCGACCGAGGGTGGCACGAGGAGTACTGATCGGGTCGCCCCGCCGTCAGGCGCGGAGGCTGCTCTCGCGGACCACCAGCGACGCGGGCACCGAGTCGGCCGCGGGGGCGCCGCCCTCGATCGCGGAGACGAGCGCGTCGACGGCACGCCGACCCAGAGCGTCGAAGTCCTGGCGGACCGTGGTCAACGGGGGCCGGTACTCGGCGGCATCCACGATGTCGTCGAAGCCCACGACCGCGACGTCGTCGGGCACCCGCCGACCCGAGTCGGCGAAGGCGCGCAGGGCGCCGAGCGCCATCTGATCGTTCGCCACGAAGACGGCCGTGGCGGCTCCGAGGTCTGCCGCCGCACGATGACCGGATGCCGAGGTCCAGTCGCCTCGAACAGGGTCGACCACCATCGCCCCGGCGTCGGCGAGGGCCTCGCGCCATCCGCGTTCGCGCTCGGCGGCGGCGAAGGAGCGGGCGGGGCCGGCGAGGTGATGCACCGTGTCGTGGCCCAGGGAGAGGAGGTGGGCGGTGGCCGCTCGCGCTCCCCCGGCGTGGTCGGTCTGCACGATCGAGAAACGCCGGTCGGGCGGGGAGTCCACCACGACGAGGTGAAGGTCGGCGGGCGTCTCGACATCGCGCGCCAGCTCGGTGGCCTCGTTGAGCACGACCGCGCCGTCGACACCCTGGGAGCGCAGGCGGGCGAAGGCCTCGCGGATGCCGCGCTCCCCCACCGTCACGACGGCGAGGGCGTAGTCGCGCTCGGCCGCGGCTTCGGAGATCGCCTGGAGCATTCGGGAGTTGCCGACCGAGGCGAGGGTCGACACGACGAGGCCGATCGTCGAGGTCTGGCCCGTGCGCAGAGCACGCGCAGCGCGATGCATGCGATAGCCGAGGTCGGCCATGGCCTTTTCGACGCGCGCGCGGGTCGCCGGGTCGACGCGGGGGCTGCCGTTCGCGACGCGCGACACGGTCTGCGCCGACACCCCGGCCCGTTGGGCCACGTGGGCCATGGAAACTCGCACGATTCCCCCTCCGTGTTGACGATAGCACGCGCCGGCTGTAGCGTGTTATCGTGAACACGGACACCCCTTCCGCGGTGGCGCTCGGCGCCGGCGTCATCAAGCGGCCGACCCACCTGGCAGACGGTCGCGACCTGATCTACTTCGATGACCCGGGCACCAGCCTCGGCGCTGAACGCGCGATCGACGAGCGCACCCTCGACCCTCGCCCGACCACCGCGACCATGCGGCAGGACGTGCTCACGGGCGACTGGATCACCGTGGCATCCAATCGCCAGAACCGCGCGTTCCTGCCTCCCGCGCACCTCGACCCGCTGTCGCCGCAGACGCCGACCAACCCCTCCGAGATCCCCTCGCTCTACGACGTGGCGGTCTTCGAGAACAAGTCGCCGTCGTTCGGCCCCGCCCTCGACGCCGCGATCGGCGACGCCCCCGCGGCCGTCGACCCGCCCCGCGGCGACGACGACCTCGAGCACCTCGGCCTCGGTCGCACCCGCACCTCGGTGGGTCGCTGCGAGGTCGTGTGCTTCAGCCCGCAGCACGAGGGGTCGTTCGGCTCGCTCTCGCGCACGCGCGCCCGCACCGTCATCGAGGCGTGGGCCGACCGCACCGCGGCACTGTCGGCTCTGCCCGGCATCCGGCAGGTCTTCCCCTTCGAGAACCGCGGCCAGGAGATCGGCGTCACGCTCCCCCACCCGCACGGGCAGATCTATGCCTACCCGTACGTCACCCCGCGCACGCACCGTCTGCTCGACACGATCTCGCGCACCTCCGACGACCTGTTCGAACGCATCCTCGCCTTCGAGCAGGCGGGCGAACGCGTCGTACTGCGCGGCGAGCACTGGACGGCGTTCGTGCCGTTCGCCGCGCGCTGGCCCATCGAGGTGCACGTGCTGCCGCACCGCCACGTCGCCGATCTCGCCGAGACGACCGACGCGGAGCGCGACGAGCTCGCGCCCTTCTACCTGCGGCTGCTGCGCGGCATCGACGCGCTGTACGACACCCCCACGCCCTACATCGCCGCCTGGCACCAGGCCCCCGTCGGGCGCGGACGGGATGCCGTGCGCCTGAACCTGCAGATCACCTCGCCGCGCCGCGCGGCCGACAAGCTGAAATACCTCGCCGGATCCGAAGCCGCCATGGGCGCCTGGATCGGCGACGTGACCCCCGAGTCGCAGGCCGAGCGCCTGCGTGCCGCCCTCGACACCGTTCCGGAGGTGACGGCATGACCGCCGTCGACGACGCCCGCGCCCTTCTCGCCGCCCCCGCCGTGGGGGTCTGGTCGGCCCCCGGTCGAGCGAACCTCATCGGCGAGCACACCGACTACAACGAGGGCTTCGTCTTCCCCTTCGCGATCGCCCAACGCACCGCCGCCGCCGTGGCCCTCCGCGACGACGACGTGATCCGCGTGCGCTCGACCTTCGCCCCCGAGGCCGTCGAGGTCTCCCTCGGCGAGCTCGACGCGCGCATCGCCGCGGGCGGCCTCGACTGGGCCGGGTACCCGCTGGGCGTGGCGTGGGCGCTGCTGCGGGAGGCCCCGGATGCCACGGCGCGCGGCGTCGACATCGCCCTGGCGTCGGAGGTGCCGGTGGGTGCCGGCCTATCGTCGTCGGCCGCGATCGAGGGGGCCGTCGCATCCGCCCTCAACGACGTGTGGAACGCCGGCCTCGACAAGGTCGCCCTCGCCCGGGTGGGCCGCATCGCCGAGAACGACGCCGTGGGCGCCCCCACCGGGATCATGGACCAGATGGCGTCGATGCTCGGCGTCGCCGACGCGGCGACCTTCCTCGACTGCCGCACCCTCGCCACGCGCGCGGTGCCCCTCGGCTTCGCCGACGCCGGCCTGTCGATCCTCGTGACCGACACGCTCGTCGAGCACGCGCACTCCACCGGCGGCTACCGCGAGCGCCGCGAGGCGTGCGAGCGCGGGGCCGCGGCCTTCGGCGTCCCCTCACTGCGCGACCTGTCGGTCGACGACCTGCCCCGCGCAGAGCAGATCCTCGACGACGTCACCTTCCGCCGTGTCCGCCACGTGATCACCGAGAACCAGCGCGTGCTCGACACGGTCGCCGCCCTCGACGCCGACGGCCCCTCCGCAATCGGCGAGCTGCTCGTCGCCTCGCACGCCTCGATGCGCGACGACTTCGAGATCTCGGTGCCCGAGCTCGACCTCGCCGTCGAGACGACGCTGGCCGCGGGCGCGCTCGGCGCGCGCATGACCGGCGGCGGCTTCGGCGGGGCGGCGATCGCGCTGATCCCCACCGGACTCGTGCCGGCGGCGACCGAGGCGGTCCGCGTCGCGTTCGCGGCATCCGGCTTCCGCACCCCGAACATCTTCACGGTGACCCCGTCGGAGGGCGCGCGTCGCGACGCGTGACGCCTGCCAGGCGCGATAAACGCTCCGGCGAGCGAGACACCCTGTCACGCGGCGTGTTTCGCTCGGGAGGGCGTTTATCGCGGGGGTGCGCTGGGGGTCGGCGCGGCGAGCGGGGGCGGCGCGCGTGGCCCCGGGGCGGCGCAGGTGGCCCCGGGGCCACGCACGTGCACCGGGCGTCACCGGTACCGTCGATCGGCGTCGCGTACCACTGCCTCGACGTGCCGTTCTGGTTCGACCACCTCGATGCCGACGGAGTAGACCGCATCGCGGGCGCCCCTCCCGCCGACCTGGCCGGGCAGGTGCACGGCGCCGCCGTCTCCTTCGTGCGGGACCGCAATCCGGGCTGGTCGCTGTGGGATGCCACGGCGCGGCGGGCGCGGGTGTTCGACGCCGCGGCATCCGTCCCCCTCGTCGAGTCCGACGCCTACGCCGACGTGGCCCCGCTGATCTGACCGCTGCGCGGGCCGGCGCGGCGCACGGAACTCGGATGCACGCAACAGAAGCGGATGCCGAAGGCCACCGACCCGCATCCGCTGCGGCGATCCGAGTCCGTTCCGGGCTAGCCGCGCGGGCCCGGACCGACGCCGACGCACGACCCCCGCGCCACCCCGCCGCAACAGAATCGGACCCGCGCAACAGAAGCGGATGCCGAAGCCCCACCGACCCGCGTCCGCTGCACCCCCTCAAATCCGATGCGGGCCGGCCGCGCGGGCCGCGCGGGCCGCGCGGGCGCGGACGGGTCAGAGGTGCGGGATGACCTCGCGCTCGAAGAGCGAGATGCCGGACGTGTCATAGGCGGCCTCGGGGAAGTAGTGGATCGCGTAACCGAGACCGTGGGCCGCACGCTCGCGCAGGCGCTCGACGATCTGGTGCGGCGTGCCGAACGCGTCGGAGGAGCGGTAGTCGGCCTCGATGGCATCCGCTCGCTCATCGCCCACGTGCGGACGCAGGCGCTCGACGACGGCGGCCAGCCGGTCGGATGCCTCGGCCTCGGTCTCGGCGACGATCGTGTTGAAGTTCGTCGAACGGGTGATCTCGCCGGCGTCGCGGCCGAGGGCCTCGCAGTGCCCGCGCAGCACCTCGGACTTGTGGTCGAACTCGTCGAGCGAGCCGCCGAAATTCGTGTAGGAGGCATACTTCGCCGCGATCTTGAGCGTGACCTTCTCGCCGCCCCCGGCGATCCAGAGCGGGATGCCACCGGGCTGGAGCGGCTGCGGCTGCACGATCGCCCCGTCGACCTCGTAGTACTTCCCCGACAGGGTGGCCCCGCCCGTGGTCCACGCCTGGTGCATGATCTCGACGCCCTCGCGCAGACGCCCCAGGCGCTCGGCGATGGGCGGGAAGCCGTAGCCGTAGGCCTTCCACTCGTGCTCGTACCAACCGCCGCCGATGCCCATCTCGGCACGGCCGCCCGAGATGGCATCCACGGTCGCGGCGACTTTGGCGAGGTACGCGGGGTTGCGGTAGCCCATGCACGTGCACATCTGGCCGAGACGCACGCGGTCGGTCGCGGCGGCGAAGGCGGCCATGAGCGTCCACGCTTCGTGGGTGGCCTCGGCGCTGGGGACGGGCGTGGTGTGGAAGTGGTCGTAGACCCACAGCGACGCCCAGGGGCCGTCGTCGGCGCTCTGGGCCAGGGAGTTCATCACCCGCCAGTGCTCGGCGGGGTCGATGCCCACGAGGTCGAAGCGCCAGCCCTGGGGAACGAAGATGCCGAATTCCATGGGCTCACCCTAGGCGGGGGTGCCGACATCGCGGGTCGTTCGTCCGGAATCCGCCGGTGCGGGAAGGGATGCGCGGGACGGCGCCAGCGCCGGGGCGGTGCCGGTACGGGGCGCGGAACGTGCACCGGGGCGCTCACCGGACGCCCCGGTGCGGCCCGATGCGTTCGGCCTCGCCTCAGCCCGCGAACGGCTCCAGACGCTTGTGCATCACGGCCACCGCGTCGGCGTTGTCGTCGATCAGCACCGAGTGCCGGCCGAGGGGGGCGGCGACGGCTCCGAGCGTGCCGCTGCCGGCGAACATGTCGAGCACGCGGTCTCCGGGCCGGCTCGATGCCTGCACCATGCGGCGCAGCACGCCCTCGGGCTTCTGCGTCGGGTATCCCGTCTTCTCCCGACCCGTGGTCGGCACGATCGTGTGCCACCACACGTCGGTGGGCATCTTGCCGCGCGCCGCCTTCTCGGCGGTGACGAGGCCCGGGGCCATGTACGGCTCGCGGTCGACGGCATCCGAATCGAAGAAGTACCGCGTCGGGTTCTTCACGTAGACGAGGATCGTCTCGTGCTTCGTGGGCCAGCGGCGCTTGGTCTTCGCGCCGTAGTCGTAAGCCCAGATGAGCTCGTTCAAGAACTTGTCGCGACCGAACAGCGCGTCGCACATCACCTTGGCGTAGTGGACCTCGCGGTAGTCGAGGTGCAGGTACAGCGTGCCGTCGTCGGCGAGCAGCCGCCACGCCTCGATGAGCCGCGGCTCGAGGAAGCCCCAGTAGTCGTCGAAACGGTCGTCGTAGGTGCGCAGGTCGCCGCGCAGGCGCGCGTACTCGCGCCCGTGGAAACCGCGCTGCACCACGGGCGGCGGGGGCGGCTCCTCCTCGGGGAACGTCAGCATGTCGGGATCGTCGACGGATGCCGGGACCTCGGGCTGTGCGGCATCCGGGGCCTCGTCGGCCGGCGGGGTCCACGTGGCCGACTCGACGGCCTTGGAGCGGGTGCGTCCGGTGTTGAACGGCGGGTCGAGGTAGACCAGGGCGAAGGAGCCGTCGGGGAAGGCGGGGGTGATCGACAGGTTGTCGGCGTGGTGGATCTCGACGCTGCCCGGGGCGGGCGCGTCGGCGAGGACGTCGGCGCTCACGGGACGCGCTGCAGCCACGCGTCGGTGGCGAACTTCGTGTCCACCAGGGCCTCGGCCTCGGCGTACTCCTCGTCGGTGATGTGCCCCTCGGTCGCGCCGTAGAGGGTCGTGAAGGTCTGGATGAAGCGGTCGATCACCTGGTCGCGGGGAAGACCGGTCTGGCTGCGCAGCGGGTCGACGCGCTTCGCCGCCGAGACGGTGCCCTTGTCGCTGAGCTTCTCGCGACCGATGCGCAGCACCTCGGTCAGCACCTGGCCGTCCATGTCGTAGCTCAGGGTCGCGTGGTGCAGCACCCCGCCGTTGGCGAGACGCTTCTGCGCGGCCCCGCCGATCTTGCCGTGCGGACCGGCGATGTCGTTGAGCGGCTGGTAGACCGCATCGATGCCCAGCGAGCGCAGCGCCTGCAGCACCCAGTCGTCGAGGAAGGCGTAGGAGTCGGCGAAGGTCATGCCCGCCACGAGGGATGCCGGCACGTACAGCGAGTAGGTGACGATCGAGTTCGCGGCCATGAGCATCGCTCCCCCGCCGGAGATGCGACGGACGACGTCGAAGCCGTGCTTCGCGGCACCTTCGGGGTCGACCTCGTTGCGCAGCGACTGGAACGAGCCGATGACCACGGCGCTCTCGTTCCACTCCCACAGGCGCAGCGTGGGCTTGCGCAGTCCCGCGCCGACGCGGGTGGTGAGCACCTCGTCGAGGGCGAGGTTCATGCGCGGCGAGACGGGGCCGTCGTGCACGACCTCCCACTCGAAGTCGGCCCAGCCGGGAGCCGTCACCAGCGCGCGGCGGATCGCCGTGGCGACCGACTCGGGGGTGAAGCCGAGCAGCTGCGCCCCCTCGGGGAGGGCGGCGCGGATCGCGGCGGCGATGGTGGGGACGTCGGACTCGACGGGCAGGCCGTTGACGGCCGCGTCGATGTCGTCGAGGGCGTCGTCGGGCTCGAGGAAGAAGTCGCCCGCGAGGTGGAAGCCGTGAATACGGCCCTCGCGCTCTTCGAGGTCGACGACGACCAGTTTCCCGCCGGGGACCTTGTACTCGCCGTGCATGCGTCCAGCCTACGACCGCACCGGGGTACGGCTCTCGACGGCGGCCCCCGTCCCGAGGATCACCGGTACCGGCGGACGCGCGCCCGGCCACCAGTTCGCGCGGCCGAGGAGCGTCATCAGCGCGGGGAGCAGGAGCCCGCGCACGACGGTGACGTCGAGGACCACGGCCACGACCATGCCCACCCCGATCTCCTTCATCGCGACGAGCTCGCCGAACGCGAAGCCGAGGAACACGACGCAGATGGCCGCGGCGGCCAGGGTCACGACCGGCCCCGTGCGGGCGATGCCGTACCGCACGGCCTCGGCGCTCGCGGCGCGCGGGTCGGCGAACGGGTCGCGCGAGCGCCAGCGTTCGGTGATGCGGGCGAGCAGGAACACCTCGTAGTCCATGGTCAGGCCGAAGGCCAGGAGACCGATGAGCAGCGGCGTGGTGACATCAAGAGTCCCCGTCGGTTCGATGCCCAGCAGCGGAGCACCCCACCCCCACCCGAAGACCGCCGTGAGCACGCCCAGGGTCGAGGCCACGGTGAGGGTCGCGAGCGCGAGCGCCTTCACCGGCACGACGACCGAGCGGGTGAGGGCGAACAGCAGCGCAAAGCTCGCCGCGGCGACGATCGCGAGCACCCACGGCAGGCGCGAGGCGAGGTGGTCGCGCGTGTCGATGAGCGAGGCCGCGGGGCCGGTGACCTCGAGCGGGACCGCAGAGTCCAGGCTGCGAGCCGCCTCGACGAGGCGTCGCGCGGCCGGCCCCGTCGCGCTGTCCCCGGAAGGTGTGAATGCGACCGCGGTGACCTCCGGCGGCAGCCCCTGCACCACGTCGGTGTCGGCGACCTCGGGCAGGGCCGCGATCCGATCGAGGACGCCGGTGACGGCGGCATCCTGGATCGACCCGTCGAGCACGACCGTGACGGGCTCGATCCCGACGCCGGTGAATCCGGTGGTCGTCGCCTCGTACGCCCGCCGCTCCTCGGCCGTGGCGGGGAGGGAGCGGATGTCGGAGTCATCGAGGGCGAGGGATGCCACGGGAGCGGCGAGCAGCAGCATCGCCGCCGCGGCGGAGACCGCCACGACGCCCGGGCGCCGTTGAGCGAGGCGCGTGGAGCGGGCCAGGATCCCCTCGCGCGAGCCGCGGCCGGCCCAGGGGCGGGCCCAGGTACGCGCGCCGGCGGACGGCAGAGCGCGGTGCAGGAACGACAGCGACGCAGGCACGAGCGTGAGCCCGGCGAGGGTGGCCACCGCGACGACGACCGCACCGCCCAGGGCCATCCCCGACAGCAGCGGGTCGCCGAGCACCAGGATGCCGAGCAGGGCCACCGCCACGGCGAGTCCGGACACGAGCACCGCCCGACCGGCGCCGGCGACGGCCCGAGCGATCAGCTCGTCGAGCGGGGCAGCGGGATCGGCGGTGCGCTCCTCACGCAGGCGGAGCACCACCAGGAGGCTGTAGTCGACCGCGAGGCCGAGGCCCAGGATCGTCACGACGTTGACCGCGAACTCGTTGATGTCGACGACACGGGCGAGAAGGCCCAGGATCGCGAGCGTCGGCGCGATCGCGGCGAGAGCGGCCACCACGGGGACGAGCGCGATGCGCAAGGATCCGAGCGCCAGGGTGAGCAGCACGACGAGCACGACGATCGCGACGCCCTCGCCGACGGCGGCGTCGGTGGTGGCGCGGTCGACGAAGGCCTCCTCGGCCAGGAGGGGGCCGCCGACGAGCACCTCGGGGGCGGCGATCCCTTGCAGCAGGTCGGAGACCGCGGATGCCGTGGCGACGGCCTCGTCGGAGGGAAGGCCCAGGGCGAGTTCGACGACGACCAGCGACGAGCGGCCGTCGTCGCCGATCGCCCCGCCGGCCGTATAGGCGTCGGTGACCTCGGCGACCCCGGGGAGGGCGCGGATGGACGACATCACCGCGGTCGCGCTGTCGCGCAGCGTCGGGGAGAAGAAGTCCTGCCCGCGGATGACGGCGGTGACGATCTCCCCCTCCGGGTCGAGGGCGTCGAGGCGGTCGCTCGCGCGCAGCGACTCGCTGCCGGCGGGGGCGTCGGCGACCGGGACCGTCCGGTCGAAGGCCTCGCCGGCGAGGGCGCCGCCGAAGACGACGAGCAGGGCCCACGCGAGCAGGACGAAGAGGCGATGCCGACTGACGCGTCGGCCGAGGGAGGAGAGCATGGGGGACCTCTGGGACATGAGGGAGCGCCCCCGGCGACGGACGCGAGTCCGCCGCCGGAGGCGCAGGGGGATCAGCCGCAGCTCTTGGCCGCGTACGAGGCCGAGGCCTCACCGGCGCGACCGTCGCCGGTCGCGGACACCGTCGCCTCACCGGCCGTGACCGATGCGGCACGGGTGGTGAACGTGTGGAACACCGTCGCACCCGGCTGGACGGCGGGGATGACCCGCTCGCCCCACGCCGTCCCGAGGGTCACATCGACCGGCACCGTGTCGGTGTTGGTCGCGCGCACCGTCAGGGACGCCTTCTTGGCGAGGCAGCGGACCTCGGCGGAGGCGGTGACCGCGAGGGGCGCCGGCTCGTCGATGTCCTTCACGCGCACGTTGCGGTAGGACACCGCTTCACCGCCGCCGTGGTTCTGCAGACCGATGAAGCCCTGCGAGAGGTCGCGTGCCGGATCGGTGCTGGTGAAGTCGTTCACCAGCGTGCCGTTGAGGAAGATCTTGATGGTCTGCCCCTTCACGACGATCTCGTAGGCGTTCCACTGACCGACCGGCTTGAGCGCGGCCTCGACCGCTTCGGCATCCGCACCCTGGAAGGTGTAGATCGCACCGGTGGTGCGGTCCGCGGCGTCGGAGGCGTCGATCTGGATCTCGTATCCCTGGTTGACCGCGACCCACGGGTCGTTCTTCGGGTCGGGGAAGCCGACGAAGACGCCGCCGTTGTGGTCGGCGATGAGCTTCCAGTCCAGCTTCAGGCTGTACTCGTTCAACTCCTGCGCCTTGTACCAGAGCAGACCCATGCCGCCCTCGCCGCGGATGCTGCAGTCGTTCTGACGACCGAAGCCCCCGGGGCCGGCCATGCGCCAGCCGGCGTTCAGGCTCTCGAGCGTGCCGTCGAACAGCGAGCGGTACCCGTCCTCGACCTGCGCCGGGGCGCAGATGTCGGCGGTGCCGATCGACAGGACGTCGACGTTGATGTTGCCCTTGTTGCCCGACTCGTACTTCAGCGCGATCGTGTTCGCCCCGGCGATCAGCGGCATGTCGCGAGTGATCGTGGCCCAGGTCTTCCAGTCGCCCGTGGAGGGGAAGTCCCACTTCCCGAGGTTCTGTCCGTTGACGTACAGGTTCACGTCCTTGGTGCCGGGTGCCGGGTTGGGGCCGTTGGAGTAGCGCACGGAGACCGGGACGGTGCCCGCGGCCTCGGCGTTCACGGTGAACTCGAACGCCGAACCGGCCTGCCACATGCCGCCGGCGAAACCGGCGCCGGAGTAGCCGCTGTGCTCGGCGTCGAACTTGGCGCCGCCGATCAGGCGGGCCTCCTCGGCCTCGTACCAGCCCTGGTCGGCCGGCGAGACGTAGCCCGGCAGCGAGTTGAGCGTGTACCAGGCCTCGGTGCTCCACAGCTTGTCGCCGCTCGCGGCGGCGAAAGGCTGCGGCGAGCGCAGGTGCACGACGCGGCCCTGCTTGAGACCGTCGAAGGCGACCGTCACCGTCTTGCGGTCGGCGGATGCCGTGGCGCCCGTGAGCGAGAGGATCTCCTCGTCGACCTTAGGGCCGCCGTAGGTGGAGGTCGGCAGGTAGCGCCACTGCTCGGCGCGGTAGGCGGATGCGAGGTTCGCCACCGTCTCCTCCGAGAGGGGCTGCGTGTACTCGATCTCGAACCCGCCCTCGACGACCTTCATGGATTTCATGTCGAAGGCGTTCTGCGTGGCGTTCGGGACGAGCTTCTGCAGACCGTAGGTGAGCTTTCCCGCCTCGCCCCAGTTGCCGCCCTCTCCGGTGCCGCCGATGTAGAGGGACTTGTCGGGACCCTCGATGACCCGGTTCACACCGACCTCGAAGCCCGCGGAGTGGCGGAACACCGCCCCCTGGAACTCGCCGTCGACCTTCTCGAGGAAGGCGCGCTGCAGGCCGCCGTAGGTGACGTCGCCGAACATCATCTGCCCCGCGAAGGGTCCGTCCTTCAGCATGATGGGCGTGCTCGGCGAGTTGCCGATCTCGTTCTGCGGGATCCACACGACCGGAGGGGTGACGGGGTTCTGATCGAACGGGCCCGCGGGGTTCGTGTAGTGGTTGAAGAAGCGGTCCTGCTTGATGTTGACGAGCTTGTTGGCCGGCAACCAGGCACCCTGGTTGTCCATCGCGAAGAGCTCGTCCTCGGGACCGAAGGCGACGCCGTTGGGCGTGCGGAGACCCCCGGCGACGTAGCTGATCGCCCCGGTGGCACGGTCGATCTTGACGGAGGTGCCGCGGTTCTTCGCGGGCTGCGGGTTGGTCGTGGCCCCGCCGTTGTCGATCGCGACCGAGAGGTTGACGTAGAAGTTCTCCTCGTCGTGGATCAGACCGAAGGCGAATTCGTGGAAGTTGTTGCCCGAGGGGTACTCCGCCACCTTCCGCTTCGTCTCGTACGAGCCGTCTCCGTTCGTGTCGCTGAGCTCGGTGAGCTGATAGCGCTCGGAGACGTAGATCTTGTCGTCGATGACGTCGATGCCCATGGGGTTGAGCAGACCGCCGGCCGCCTCGACGACCGTGACGTCCTCCGGGCCGTCGGCCGCCTGGGCGCCCTTCAGCACGAAGACCTTGCCGGGGGTCGAGGTGTCCCAGCCGCCGGAGTTGACCGACCCGGTGGTCAGCACGGCGAGGTCGCCGTTGCCGAGGAAGGCCAGCCCCGAGACCTTCGGGGTGAAGCCCTCGGGACGGAGGTTCACGAGCGTGTAATTGGGGTTCACGGCATCCAGGCGCAGACCGTCGCCGGCGGAGTCCGTGCTGCCTTCGCAGTACTTCGTCCCGGGGGCGGTGACGCGCACGACGCCCGCCTCGGTGCTGAGCACGTCGTTGGGGATGACGGTGAAGCTCGAGGAGCCAGGGGTCTTCCACTCCACCGTGAGCTGCTGGCCGTTGGTGGCCTCGAACATCTCGACGAAGAGATCGTGCACACCGACGTCGAGCGTGACCGTGCCCTCGACGGATTCCGGCCCGTGCAGGCCGTCGTTGTCGATCAGCTGCTTCCCGTCGAGCGTCAGGCGCGAGCCGTCGTCGCTCGTGAGCCGGAAGGTGTATGAACCGGGGGTACTGACGGTGAGGTTGGCCAGGGCGTGCGTGATGAAGTTGTCCCCCGCGCCGAATTGCTCGTCGGTGCGCCAGTCGATCGTCGACATGAGCTTGTCGACGTTGGGGGTCTGGCCCGACTTGAGCGTGCACAGCTCGGTGAGGGGCGGGGTCGCGTAGGTGCGCAGCGTCACCCCCGGTTCTTGTCTGGGCAGGTCCGCCGGGGTGTTGACGGCGGGGGCGACGGCGGCACCGGCGGGCAGGATCGCTCCTGTGGCCACGAGTGCTCCGCCGAGAAGACCGGCCGTGAGGATTCTCACGACGCGGGTGCTGCGCCGGCGGGGGCCGGACAAGACAGCGGGTACGGGCATCATTGCTCCTTCGGATCAGCGGCGGGGCGGCGTCGACCGCTCGGATCGCACAGGTCGCCCTCGACCGTGGTCACTGTAGGAGTCTTTTGTCGATACGTCTACAAAACTTGACCAAATTGCGTTAAGAACTGCTGGATCTGAGGGCCACGGGCGAACGTAACCGCCCTCAAGACAGCAAGTCTGCGGAGAATTTCCTGATCAGATCGATGAAAAGGGCCGCGTAGGTACCGGTCGAAGATTGAGCAACTTTTGCTTGACGCTTCGCCGAAGCCCGGTTATCGTCGCAACGAACCCGCAGTACCGACCCGTGACAGCGCCGCCACGAGGCTCCCCCGAGTCCGCCGCGCCCGCCCGCTACGACGGCATCCCTCGTTCACCGACCGGCTCGACGCCGGCCGATCGACCACCCGCTGGCGCCCGCCGACGACTCCACCCGACCCGCGGTGGAAGAACGGAGCACCCATGTCCCCCACCTCCCGTCGCGGCCTGTCGGCCCGCATCGGCGTCGCCGCGCTCGGCGTCGGCATCCTGGCCGCCGTCGGCGGCGGCAGCGCCTTCGCCGCCGACGAGGACACCGTCGACGTCCAGGTCGAGATCGCCCCGGCTGCCGAACCCGGCGTCCTCGCGCTCACCGTCGCCGACGGTGCGACCAGACTCACCGAGAGCGAGCCGTCCGGGACCGACCGCACCTTCGCCGGCTCCCTGCCGACGGTGACGGTCACCGACACCCGGCTCGCCGAGAACGTCGACCCCGAGGCGTTCTGGTACGTGATGGGCGCCATCACCGACTTCACCGGCGACGACGGTCAGCCCCCGATCTCCTCGGCCGACAGCTTCGGTTGGTACCCCGACATCGTCGCCGGCAACCCCGCGGGCGGATCCCAGGTCGTCGCACCGGGCGACGACGTCGATCCCGGAACCGGCGGGTTCGTCGACGCCGAACTCCTCGCGAGCGTCGACAGCGCGGCCGATGCGGCGGGCGGCGCCTACTCCGCCACCGCCGGGCTGCTGCTGAAGACCCCGGCCACGGTGGCGCCCGGCGCCTACTCCG
The DNA here is from genome assembly GCF_031844085.1 of Microbacterium sp. PRF11. Lineage (NCBI taxonomy): Bacteria > Bacillati > Actinomycetota > Actinomycetes > Micrococcales > Microbacteriaceae > Microbacterium > Microbacterium sp. PRF11. The sequence continues at coordinate 617,832 of NZ_JAUZUP010000002.1, read as the reverse complement.
CCACCATCACCCTGACCCTGCTCGAGGGGTGAGCGGCGCCGTGACCATCACGGTCGCCCGCGGGGGGTCCGCCGCCCTGGCGGCCCTGTTGGCGGTCGCGGCTGCGCTCATGGGGACCCCCTCCGCCTCCGCCGAGGACACGACCCCCGACACAGCGGTCACCTGGTCGGTGACTCCGGCCTCCGCGGACGGACCCGACGGGCGGCGTGTGATGCAGATCGAGCTCGACCCGGGTGAGCGTGTCACCGAGCATCTCGCGGTGAAGAACTTCAGCGAGCGCGAGGCCACCTTCTCCCTGAGCGCCGCCGACGGCTACTACACCGAGACCGGACGCTTCACCATGCTCCCCGCCGACCGCCCCTCGGTCGATGCGGGCACGTGGGTCGCGGTCGAGCCTTCGGTCACGCTCGCCCCGAACGAGACGCGCGTCATCCCCTTCGAGATCGCCGTGCCGCCGAACGCCACACCGGGCGATCACGCGGCCGGGGTCTCGGCATCCGTCCGATCCGCGTCGGCGGGAGCCGACGGGACGAGAGTGGGGGTCGACAGCCGTGTCGGCTTCCGCGTGTCGACCCGGGTGACCGGGGAGCTCGCCCCGGCGGTGCAGGTCGCGGAGGTGCGCGCCGAGTACACGCCGTCATGGAGCCTGTTCTCCCCGGGCTCGCTGTCGGTGTCGTACACGGCGGAGAACACGGGCAACACCGCCCTCGTCGTGACCGACGCCGTCGAGGGGACCACGGCGGATCGCGGCGTGCTGCTGCCCGGCGAGTCCCGGCGGGTGCAGACCGAGGCGCATTCCGCCTGGCCGTTCTTCCTGCTCGTGCGGGGGCTGACGGTGGATGCCGCGGTCCCCGACTCGACGCTCACCGCGGCGCCTGTGTCCGAGAGCGTGTCCGTCTGGGCGGTGCCGTGGCTGCACCTCGCAGCGGCGCTCGGCCTGGCTCTCCTCCTGGCCGCGGTGCTGGCCGGCCGTCGCCGGTCCCGCCGCCGCCTCGATGACCTGGTGGAACGGGCGCGCGAAGAGGGCCGACGCGAGGCGGTGACGGTCTCCTGAGCGCCGCGACCCCCGAGAACGTCGTCGGCGACGACGGCGTCGGCATCACCGTCGAGATCACTCCCCTGCCCACGAGCACCTGCGCCGAGACCTGCGCGTCGCCGCCCGGGGCCGGCCCCGGTGCCCCCGCGGGGGGCCTTCCCGCGACGGGCGTCGAACCGGCCTCGATCCTCCTCGCCGTCGCGCTCGCGGCGGCCGGCGTCACAGCGACCGCGTGGGCGCGGCGGCGCCGGCCCGCGTCCGGTCGGGACTGACCCGCACGGCGCCACCGCTGCCCGCGTCCTCGCGCGAGCGGCGGTGGCGGCGCTCGATCGCCTGTCCCGCGTACGAGGCGGCCACGATCAGCGCCGCCCCGACCAGCCCCGGGGCGCCGACCGCCTCTCCGCCGACGGCCACCCCCACGGCGAGCGCCCACACGGGCTCGGTCCCCATGAGGATGCTCGCGCGGGTCGCCGAGGTGCGCCGCACCGCCCACAGCTGCACGACGAAGGCGAACACCGAGCACATCAGCCCCAGGAAGAGCACGTCGACCCAGCCGAATGCCGAGAGCCCGGCCGCCGCGCGCGGGAGGTCGGCGCCGGCCACGGCGGACGAGGCCAGCGCACACACGACCAGCTGCACGAACACGACGGCGAGGGTGCTGTCCCCTCGCCCGCGGGTGAGATGTCCGCTGGCGGTGACGTGCACGGCACGGACGACCGCGGCAGCGATGACCAGGGCGTCCCCGAGGTTCGGTGCGCGCAGGCCCCCGCCGGAGACGAGGAGGGCGACCCCGACCACCGCCGCCACGGCGGCGACGAAGTACGACCGCGGCAGCCACGACCGCACCGCGACGCTCTCCAGCACGGGGGTGAAGACGAGGGCGAGGCTGATGAGAAGACCCGCGTTCGTCGCCGAGGTCAGGTGCACGCCCGCGGTCTCGAGCCCGATCACCGCCGCCTGCGAGCACCCGAGCAGCGCCGCGATCGCGAGGCCTCGGCCGCGCGGCATCCGTTCCCGACGCACCAGGCACAGGATGCCGAGGGCCGCCGCGGCCACGAGGAAGCGCAGGGCCACGCCGGCGGCGACGCCGGTCTCGGCGACCAGTTCCTTGGCCGCGAGGAAGCTCGCTCCCCAGACCGCCGCGACGGCGATGAGCAGGACGTCGATGACGAGTTCGGGGACGCGGCGGGTCATACCCCCACCGTCGCCTCACCAAGTCGGAAGAGCAAACGCCATTTTCTTCATCATCGCGTAAGTTTGCGCTTATGGATGCCGTTCACCTGCGCCTGCTGCGCGACCTGCGCGACCGTGGGAGCGTCGCCGCCGTCGCCGCCGCCCAGCACGTCTCGGCATCCGCCGTATCGCAGCAACTCGCCGCCCTTCAGGCCCACGTTCCCGTCCCCCTCACCACCCGCCGTGGGCGCACCCTCGCGCTCACTCCCGCCGGCGAGGCCCTCGCCGCCGCCGGTACCCGCGTCGACGAGGCCCTCATCGCGGCGCGGGAGGCGGTCGGCGCGTTCCTCGACGCCCGCGACCGCCCGGTGCGCGTCTCGGCCTTCCACAGCGCCGCCCTCGCGCTCTTCGGCCCCCTGCTGCGCGAGCTCGAGGAAACGCCGCCCGTGCACTTCTCCGACGCGGATGTCGCGCATCGCCACTTCCCCGGGCTCACCGCCGACCACGACATCGTCGTGGCCCACCGCCTCGCCCATGACGAACCGTGGCCCGCCGATCGCGTGGCGACGGTGCCGCTGCTCGAGGAGCCGCTCGACATCGCCCTCCCCGCCACGCATCCGCTGGCGCGACGCGGCGAGCTCCGCTCCGTCGACCTCGCCGACGAACGGTGGGTGTCCGTCCACGACGGCTTCCCGCTCGCGGGGGTGCTCGATCACCTCGCCGCGCACGTGGGACGCCCCCTCGACGTGGCGCACCGCATCAACGAGTTCTCCGTCACCGCCGAGGTCGTGCGAGCGGGGGCCGCGGTCGCCGTCATGCCGCGGATCACCGCGACGCCCCTCGCGGTCGACGGCCTCGTCCTGCGGCCGCTCGCCGATCTCGCCCTGGTGCGCCACGTGGACGCGCTCGCACGGCCCGACGCGCTCGCCTACTCCGCGGTGCGGCGCGTGCTGACGGCGCTGCGGACGGTCTCGGCCCGGGCGGCGGGCGGCTCGGTCTCCACCTGATCGGCGGCCACGGGCTCGCCGGCGCTCCCCGACGATCCGCCGCCCGAAGCCGGGGCCGGGGCCGGGGCCGGGGCCGGGGCCGGGGCCGGGGCCGGGGCCGGGGCCACGGTCGGCTCCGGGTCGGCGAGCAGCGCCTCTCGAATGATGCGGCGCGGGTCGTACTGCCGGGGGTCGAGGCGCTGCCAGTCGATGTCGGCCACCTCGGGACCGAGCTCCTCGCGCGCCCGCTCATGAGCGGTCCTCGCCAGGCCCCGGACGTGCACGATGGCGCGCCGCAGGGATTCCGCCGCGGCGGGGAGACGCTCGGGGCCGATGATCAGCGCCGCGATGACGCCGATCAGCAGGAGCTTCTCGATGGTCAGCCCGAAGAACACGGCTCAGACCTCCGCGAGCGCACGGCGGGTGTCGCCCATCGGTGCGGACCGGTCAGCGGATCGGGGGCGGGTCGGAGGCGACCGCCGGCGTCCCGGGACCGGGGTGCGACGACGTGGTCGGCGCGGCGAGAGGAGTCTCGTCCTCGTCCTTCATCGCTTTCATCTCGCCCTTGAACAGGCGGGCCGACTTCCCGACGCTCTGCGCTAGAGCCGGAAGTTTGGCGGCGCCGAACAAGAGCAGGATCACCGCGAGAACGATCAGCAGGTGCCATCCGGTCAGTCCATGGAGCATGGGGCCTCCTCGGCCGTGCCGGCCTCTTCGCCGACGGGTGGGGGGATCGGCGCACGACGCACCGTGCGGCGATGCTAGCCCGCGACGAATGCGATTCACAAGGTTCGAGTCATGTGCACTTTTGTTGTACGCATAACGCGCAACTTTTGATTGACCTATGGAAAAACATCCGACAGGATGACGACGAGCACCGTTCCCCACGAACGGCCCCTCATTCCCCCCGAGGCTCGCCCACGAACCGCCCGACGAGGCGGTGATCGGCGACCCCTCCCCACTCGACGAAGAGTAAGGAGCAGACACCGCGCGTGGCCGATCGCCACCGCACGAAAGAGCCCGGGCCGCCACGATCAGCCGTTGAGACCGGCTGGTGGCGACCCGGTGAAAACAACTCGAACGCATTCACAGGAGCTGTTTCACGATGAACTCTACTTCTCGGCATCCGGTCGTCCGGTCCCGGTTGACGGCGGTCCTCGCGGCCACCGCACTGGGCCTGGGCGCCATCGCCGCGGCCCCCGTCCCCGCCTTCGCGCACGACGGGCACGAACACGGCACGACAGACCCCGGGGGCGACCACGGCGACCCCACCGACCCCGGCACCCCCGACCCCGGCGACACCGGCGAAGACGGCGGCGCGCTGGACTGGAGCAACTACGAGCGGGTGCTGCTCACCAAGGACGTGGGCGAGCCCATCGACCTCGCGGTCCTCCCCGACAAGCGCGTGCTGCACACCGCCCGCAACGGCGACGTCCGTCTGACCGACCCGGCGACGGGCGTCACCCGCGTCACCAACACGCTCGACGTCTACGCCAACTCGGAGGACGGACTGCAGACGGTCGCCCTCGACCCGGACTTCGCCGAGAACAACTGGGTGTACCTCGTGTACTCCCCGCGCGACGCCGACGGCGACGGCGTGGCCGACACCCCGGCGGGCAACTCGCCCAACACCCTCCCCGCGGGGGCCGACGAGTCGTACTGGGACCAGTGGGTCGGCGTGAACCGCCTCGCCCGCTTCCAGTGGACCGGCGACCAGCTCGACCTCTCCACCGAGCAGACCATCCTCGACATCGAGGTCCAGCGCGGACAGTGCTGCCACGTCGGCGCCGACATCGGCTTCGACGGCGACGGCAACCTCTACCTGAGCACGGGCGACAACACCCCGGCATCCACTCCGGGAGCCAACGGCTTCGCCCCCAACAACGACGCCCCCGGCTACAACCCCGGTTTCGACTCGCGTCGCGGCGCCGGCAACACCAACGACCTGCGCGGCAAGATCCTGCGCATCCACGTCGAGGACGACGGGTCGTACACGATCCCCGAGGGCAACCTGTTCGCCCCCGGGACCGAGCTCACCCGCCCTGAGATCTTCGTGATGGGCGTGCGCAACCCGTTCCGCATCGAGGTCGACATCGAGACCAACTCGCTGTCGTGGGGCGACTACGGCCCCGACGCGACGAAGGCCGTCGCCGAGACCGCGGGTCGCGGGCCCATGGGTCTGGTGGAGTGGAACGCCATCAGCCTCGACGAGCCGCAGAACGCCGGCTGGCCCTACGTGCACGCCGACAACCAGGCGTACAACGACTGGGACTTCGCCACGGCGACGCCGGGGGCGTTCTTCGACCCGGCGAACCTCAAGAACGAGTCGCGCTGGAACACCGGTCTGGTCGACCTCCCCCCCGCGCAGCCGGCGACCCTCTGGTACGGCGACAACCCCGGCGACCAGCCGTGGGACGAGCTCGTGAACTTCGGAGCCGGCACCGGCCAGGGCCCCATGGGCGGACCCGTCTACCACTACGACGAGTCCAACCCCTCGCCGACGAAGCTCCCGGCGCACTGGGACCGCAAGGCGTTCATGGGCGAGTTCTCGCAGGATTACATCGCCGCCTTCACCCTGGACTGGGACACCTTCGAGGTCAGCGACATCGAGGACTTCCTGCCCAACGCCGCGCTCAGCACGCTCGGCCAGCCGCCGCACGACAACCCCATGGACATGGAGATCGGGCCCGACGGCTCGATGTACGTGCTCGACTACGGCGACGGCTTCTTCCGCGCGAACCCCGACGCCGGTCTCTACCGGATCGACTACGTCGCGGGTAACAAGTCGCCCCAGGCGAGCTTCACCGCGACGCCGACCTCGTCGTCGCAGGCTCCCCTGACGGTGCAGTTCGACGCGTCGGGCTCGGTCGACCCCGACGGAGACGCCCTCACCTACGAGTGGGACTTCGACGGTGACGGCACCTTCGACGCCACGGGCGCGACCGCGTCGTACACGTACACCGAGCTGGGCAACTACAGCGCCCGCCTCCGCGTGTCCGACCCGGGTGGACGCTTCGGCCTCACCTCGCGCACCATCTCGGTGGGCAACCAGGCACCCGAGGTCACCGTCGAGTTCCCCGGCAACGGCGCGTTCTTCGACTGGGGTCAGGCGATCCCCTTCAAGGTCACGACGACGGATGCCGAGGACGGCGACGCCACGGAGTGCTCGCGCGTGAGCTGGACCTACGGTCTCGGCCACGACGAGCACGCCCACCCCGAGGTCTCGGGAACGGGCTGCACGGGCGTCTTCCGCACCGACCCGAACTCGCCCGAGCACGGTCCCGGCGCGCTGCTCTACGGCGCGGTCGTGGTCACCTACACCGACGCGGGAGCCAACGGGCTGCCCGCCGCCACGGGCGAGGCGACCGTTCGCCTGAACCCCAAGCTGCAGCAGGCCGAGCACGCGATCCGTCGCCAGGGCGTCACCACGTACGCCGACGCCGACGCCTCGGGCGGCAACGCCGTCCGCGGCCTGGGAGCGGGCGACTTCCTCGCCTTCGACCCGGTGAACTTCGCCGGGATCGACGGAGCCGTGGTCCGCGCAAGCGGAGCCGGCGAGGTGCAGCTGCGCTGGGGAGCGGCCGACGCCGAGCCCTTCGCCACGGCGACGATTCCCGGGGGCAACGGCTGGAAGGACGTCGAGATCACCTTCGACGCCCCCGAGGGCACGGGTGCGCTCTACGTCACCTCGGCCGACGAGCTCGCCGTCGACGCGCTGACCATGGTCGGCGACGGCGTGGGAGACGTCACGCCCCCGACGGTCGCGCACACGCTGGCCCCCGCCACGCCGACGGGCGTCGGCGGCGTGTTCAACGAGCCGGTCCGCTTCTCGGTGCAGGCCGCCGACAACGGCACGCTCGCGAGCGTGCAGTACTCGCGCGACAACGGCGCGACCTGGGTGAACCTCGCGGCGAACCAGCAGTACGGGGTGACGTTCGACCAGGACGGGACCTACGACCTCCGCTACCGCGCCACCGATACCGGCGGCAACGTGTCGGAGCTGGGTTCGGTGTCGTTCACGATCGACCTCGACGCTCCCAACGAGCCGACGATCGACACGCGGACGCTGGTCACGCTCGGCTCCCCGCGCGTCACCTACGGCGCCCCCGGCGACGTGACGGTGTCGGTGCGCGGAGAGGGCGGCGCCCCCACGGGCGAGGTCGTGCTCACCGTCGGCGAGACCGAGCTGGGCCGCGCGACGCTGGACGCCGACGGCAACGCCGTCATCGCCCTCCCGGCGGACCTCCCGGTCGGCACGCACACCCTGCGGGCCACCTACGGGGCCGACGAGACCTTCAAGGGGTCGGCCGGCATCGGTCGCCTCACGGTCTCGCAGGCGAAGTCGACGACCTCGGTCGCCGTCTCGCCGACGCCGGTCAAGCCCGCCGTGGCGGCCACCGCCACGGTCCAGGTGGCCTCGTCGACGGGCATCGTCCCGACCGGCGACGCCACGGTGACCGTCCGCCGCAACAACGCGGTCGTCGCCACCTTGACCGGCACGCTCGGCGCGGACGGCACCGTCCAGGTGACCCTGCCCAAGCTCAGCGCGGAGGGCGCCTACCAGGTGCAGGCGTCGTACACCGGGTCGGCCGGCGTCGCGAAGAGCACCGGCAGCGCGAGCCTGACGGTCAAGAAGTAACACCCCGGTGGGGGTCGCGCACCGCGGCCCCCACCACCCCATCGGTCGTCCCCGGCCCCGGGGCGGACCCACCTCGAAGGAGAGTCATGAGTCACCACCACGACCACGCGCACCCCACGGTGCCGGATCGCCCCATGAGCCGGCGCACCCTGCTCAAGGCCCTGGCCGCCTCGTCGGTCGCGATCGGCATCGGCGCCGCCGCCATGCCCACCGCAGCCTCGGCGGCCACCGCCGCCGGCGCGCGCGCTGCGGCAGCCGCTCCCCCGGTCAGCGCCGGCAAGCGTCTCGTCCCCGTCAACCGCATCGGCATCCAGCTCTACACCGTCCGCGACAAGGTCAGCTCGCTGGGCTTCCGCGCGGTGTTCGAGGAACTGGCCCGCATCGGCTACTCGGAGATCGAGTTCGCGGGCTACACCCAGGGCAATGTCGGCGCGATCACCCCGCAGCAGATCCGCCAGCTGCTCGACGACAACGGCCTGCGCGCGACCGGTGCGCACGTCAACCTCACCCCGGCCAACATCGACCAGCAGCTCGAGATCGCCCACACGCTGGGCATGCCGCACCTCGGCCAGGGCGGACCCATCGCCGGCGGCTACGGCGGCCCCGTCGCCAAGGACGCCTGGATGCAGGCGATCGGCACGTGGAACCAGATGGGCGAGAAGGGGCGGGCCGCGGGCATCAAGCTCTACCTGCACAACCACGCCCAGGAGTGGGGGTACACCACCGACACGAACGAGCGCGTCTACGACCTGTACTGGCAGCACCTGAACCCCGAGACGGTGTTCTTCGAGATGGACGTCTACTGGGCGCACGTCGGAAAGCACCTGTACCCCGGGTTCGAGCCGATCGACTACATCAAGCGCGACCCCCGCCGCTTCCCGATCCTGCACCTCAAGGACGGGAAGCTGAACCCGAACAGCCCCAATGGGTACGACATCGTCGAATTCGGCGCCGGGAACATCGACTACACGGCGTTCCTCTCGCAGCTGCGCGACCGCGGACAGCGCTTCGGCATGTTCGAGCAGGACAACGCCTCGACCGTCCCGGTCAACCCCGGTGACTCGCTCGCGAACGCCGACCGCAGCTACGACAACATCGCAGCCCTCCGCGGCTGAGCGACGAGGAAGAACAGATGAACAGGATCACGAAACTGACCACCGTCGGACTGCTCGTCATCGGGGGCAGCGTCGTCGCCGTCCCCGCGTACGCGGCCGACCTCACCTGCACCGACGACTTGGGCAGCCAGACCGTCTCGGGCAACCTCGTCGTCCCCGGGGGCGCCGACTGCGTCCTCGGCGGCGCCACCGTCGAGGGCGACATCGTCGTCGAGGCGGGCGGATGGCTCGATGCCACCTCCGTCACCGTCACCGGCGACGTCGTCGCCACCGACGCGTATGGCGTCTCGCTCGACGGCACGAGCGTCGCCGGCGACGTCAGCGCCTACTCCGCCGACACCACCGTGGGCTTCCTCTACGTCAACGACCTGAAGGTCGGCGGCTCGGTCGAGGCCGGCGGGATCGACGTGGAGGTCGTGGACAGCGCGATCTCCGGTTCGCTGCTCACCCAGCAGGCGAACTACGTCGACGTGGTGCGCACCTCGGTCGGGGCCGACGTGTCGGTCGACGGCTCGGGCTGGGGCGTGTCGATGACCGGAGCCGTCGTCAAGGGCGACGTCACCGTGAGCGGCAGCTCGCGCGACGTGCTCATCGGCGCCACCGCCGACGGCGGATCCGACGCCTTCGCCAACTCGATCGGCGGCGGCCTCTCGCTCACCGGGAACTCGGCGAACCTGCGGGTCGCCAACACCACGGTGTACGGCGCCCTCGTGCTCGACGGCAACTCCCCCGCCGCCGCGTTCGGGGCGGGCGTACGCGCCGGCTCGACCACGGGCGACTACACGGGCGAGGCGCCGACCGCTCCCCCCGCGGGCGACCAGTCGATCGCGGTCACCGTGCCCGACCAGGGCTCGGGCGAGCTCACCTGGTCGATCGAGGGCACCTCGCGCCTCGTCGACCTGGGGGTGGCGACGGAGAATCTCGACCACTACGCCGCGTCCGGTGAGATCGTGCCGATCCGCGTGCAGGACACCCGGGCGGGCAACCCCGGGTGGTCGCTGACCGCGCAGGTGTCGAACTTCACCGCCGGCGGCCAGGAGGTGTCGAGCAAGTACCTCGGCTGGACCCCCGAGGTGCTCGAGACGCAGGGCGGTGCCGTCGCCGGCGCTCCCGTGCCCTCCGGCTTCGACAGCGGCCAGGGTCTGTCGGTCGCCCGCACCCTCGCGCAGGCGAACGACGGACACGAGCGCGGCTCCTCGCTCGTGGGCGCCGACCTCGATCTCAAGCTCCCGCTCGAGACCCCCCGCGGCACCTACACCGCGACCGTGACGCTGACCGCCCTCAGCTGATCCCTCCACCCCGTCGGGGTCGCGCTCCTCGAGAGCGCGGCCCCGGCGGACCCCTTCCACACGAAAGCCGCGCCCATGTCCCAGGCGAAGACCTCCCCCCGACCGCTCCGACTGCTCCTGTCCCTCCTCGCCGGCCTCGCGCTGCTGCTCGGAAGCCCCGTCGCCGCCTCCGCGGCGGCCGCTCCCTCCGGCGAGACCACGGTGACGTGGAGCGTCAAACCCGCCGACACCGCTCAAGGGCGCGACCGGCCCAACTACGCCTACGACCTCCCCCCGGGCGGAACCGTCGGCGACGCCCTGTACGTCGCCAACCGCAGCCCCCAGCCGATCACGCTGCGCGTCTACGCCGCCGACGGCTTCCTCACCGAGGACGGAGCCCTCGACATCCTCGCCGGGGGCACGGAGTCCACCGACCTCGGCAGCTGGGTGTCGATCGAAGCCTCCGAGCTCACCCTCGACAGCGGCGCGAGCGCCGAGGTCCCCTTCACCGTCGCCGTCCCCGCCGCGGCCGCTCCCGGCGACTACGCCGCGGGCATCGTGGCATCCATGCTCGTCACCGCCGACAACGGCACGGTGACCGAGCGCCGCCTCGGCTCGCGGATGCACCTGCGCGTGCAGGGCGACCTCGCGCCCGCGCTCGCGGTGAACGACGTCGTCGTCGATTACCACGGCACGGCGAACCCCGCCGAGACCGGATCCGCGACCGTCGGCTACACCCTCACCAACACCGGCAACACGCGACTGGACCCGAACGTCGAGGTCGCCCTGGGCGGCCCCTTCGGCTGGGCGCGCGTGACCGCGACCGACGACGCCCCCGAACTGCTCCCGGGCAGCTCGCTGCAGCGCACGGTGGAGGTCGCCGGGGTCGTGCCCCTCGTGCTCTTGTCCGCCGACGTGACGGCCACCTCGCAGGTGGTCTCGCGCACGCTCACCGGCGCCGAGCCCTCGACCCTCGATCCGCTCGTGTCACAGGGCGCCGCCGCCACCGCCGCCGTGCCGTGGACCGCGCTCGCGATCCTCGCCGTGGTCGCCCTGCTCGTCGCCTGGCGCGTCGTCGCCGGCCGTCGCCGTCGCGCCGCCCACGCCGCCGAGATCGCCGCGGCCGTCGCCGCCGCACGGGCGGACGCCGAGGGGCCGGATGCCGCGGACGTGGACGCCACCGTGGGCGCCGGCGCCGAGCGCGAACCCGAGCCCGTGCCCGCGGGCGGCGCGGCCGATGCGGACGGTGCGTCGCCCGAGACGCCGACGCGCGCCTCGCGCCGGGCGCCCTGAGACCCGCTCGCGGCGCGGAGAGGGACACTCCGCGCCGCGGGCGATCCCCGACGCCCGTCGTGCTCCGGCACGGCGGGCGTTCTTCGTGCGGCGGGTCCTTCCGCCGGGCGTATCAGGCCGGAGGGAACCCGACCGCACGCCGAGGGGGAGCATCCGGGCGATCGCCCCGGTGTGCACGCGCACGCCGCGCCTCCGCCCCGAGCACGACGGCGGAGCGATCGCCGGCACGCCGATGGCACGGCATCCGGAAACCGGCGCGTCGTTCGATGGCCCCGCCGATGCGCGGGCGGCCGACGTCGGGACCGTTCCGGCGGCCTCAGGCCCGCAGGAACGCGGCGTTCAGCGACTCGGGAGCGAGAGCGTGCTCGACCGCGAGCATGCTGGCGCCGATCACGGCGGCCTTCTCCGCCGCGACCGACTGCACGATCGAGAGGTACTCGGTGGCCAGCGGCGTGGAGCGCGTGTAGACGACCTCGCGGACGCCCGCGATCAGGTGCTCACCCACGCGGGCCATCGACCCGCCGATCGCGATGACCGACGGATTCATCAGGCTCACGCACGTGGTGAGCACCTCGCCGATGTCGCGACCCGCCTGCCGTACGGCCTGGATCGCGTCGATGTTGCCGCGCTTGACGAGGTCGACGACGTCGGTGCCGGTGTGCGCGTCGATGCCCTGCGCGCGCAGGGCGCGGGCGATCGCGGGACCGGATGCCAAGGCCTCGAGGCAGCCGCGATTGCCGCACTGGCACGGGATGTCGGCACCGCGGGCGACCTGCACGTGACCGATGTCGCCGGCGATGCCCTGGGCGCCGCGCTGGAGGCGGGCGTCGGAGATGATGCCGGTGCCGATGCCGGTGGCGACCTTCACGAACATGAGGTGGTCCACCGACGGCCACGCGACGCTGCGCTCGCCGAGCGCCATGATGTTCACGTCGTTGTCGACGAGGACGGGCACGGGCACGTGCTGGTTGATCCAGCCCGGGATGTCGAAGCGGTCCCAGCCGGGCATGATCGGCGGGTTCACGGGCTGACCCGTGGAGTGCTCGACGGGGCCGGGGACGCCGATGCCCATCGCGGCGACGTCGGACGTCGAGCGCCCCGACTCGGAGAGCAGCACGGATGCCGTCTCGACGAGCCAGGTGAGGACGGGCTCGGGGCCCTGGGCGATGTCGATGTCGCCGGTCTTCTCCGACAGCACCTTGCCGGTGAGGTCGGCGATCGCGACCGTCGCGTGCGAAGCACCCAGGTCGACGGCGACGACGACCTTGGCCGCGGGGTTGATCGCGAACTGCGACGGCGGGCGGCCGCCGGTGGACACCGCATCGGCGACGGGGGTGATGAGGCCCATCCGCATGAGCTCGTCGACGCGGACGGCGACGGTCGAGCGGGCCAGACCCGTGGACTTCGCCAGCTCGGCGCGCGTGCGCGGAACGCCGTCTCGCAGCAGCTGGAACAACTGGCTCACGCCGTTGACCGACTGCAGGGAATCTGTCGTCATCCTCTTCACGCCCTCAGTACACCATTAGTTGTCTTGTGTTCCATCCACATTCCGACGGCGGCTGCGCGGATCACGCAACCGCCGTCGGCATGAGGGTCGTCAGCCCCGTCCAGGCGGACGGGAGAAGCGCTGCTGCAGAAGCACCGCGACCACGATGATGACACCTTTCGCCACCGCCTGGATCGAAGATGACAGGTTGTTCTGGATGAAGACGTTGGTGAGGGTGGCGAAGATCAGGACGCCGAACACGGTCCCGGTGATCGTGCCGCGACCGCCGACCAGCAGCGTTCCGCCGACGACGACCGCCGCGATGACGTCGAGTTCGAGCAGCAGGCCGTTGGTGGAGCTTCCGGCCGTGGTGCGTCCGAGGAACATCACGCCGGCGATGCCGGAGGCCAGCCCCGCGAGGACGTACAGCCACATGACGTGACGCTTGACGTTGATACCGGCCAGGCGGGCGGCTTCGCGGTTGCCGCCGATGGCGACCGTGCGACGGCCGAACGTGGTGCGGTTCAACAGGACCCAGCCCAGGATCGCCACGACGAGGAAGATCCAGATCAGCATGTTCACGCCGAGGATGTCGGCGTTCATGAAGGTGATGAAGCCGCGGTCCTGCACGACGAGGGTGCGGCGCTCGGCGAGGATCTCGGCGAGCCCTCTCGCTCCGACGAGCATCGCCAGCGTCGCCATGAACGCGACCACGTTGCCGTAGGCGATCACGACGCCGTTGATGAGGCCCGCGGCGGCGCCCACGGCGAGCGCGAGCAGCACGAACACCACCCAATGCATCGAGTCGGCCAGGTCCTGCACGACCGCGAGCGTGCCGACGACCGAGGCGAGGCCCGTGACCGAGCCGACCGACAGGTCGATGCCGCCGGCGATGATGACGAGCGTCATCGCCACCGCGATGACGCCCACGATCGAGGCCTGACGGAGGATGACGAAGATGTTGTCGACCGTGAGGAAGGTGCCGGGGGCGGTGATGGCGCCCACGATGAGCATCACCAGCAGGGCCACGACGAGTCCGAGGTTGCGGCCGGCGGAGCCGGAGAAGGCGCGGCGCCAGGCCGGCGTCGAGGCGGGAGTCGGCGTGACGCCGGTCTCGGCGGGAACCGTGCGCACACGGGTCGGGGTGGTCGGCTCGCTCACGCGGCGGATCCTTTCATGACGAGGTCGAGCACTCCGTGCTCGTCGATCTGGTGGGAGGGGAGCGTGCGCAGGATCCGGCCGTCGGCCACGACGAGCACGACGTCGGCGAGACCGAGCACTTCTTCGATCTCGCTCGAGACGACGACGACGGCGTTGCCGGCGGCGGCGAGGTCGCGGATGAGGGCGTAGATCTCGGCGCGGGCGCCCACGTCGACGCCGCGGGTGGGCTCGTCGAGCAGCAGCACGCTCGTGCCGTGGATGAGCCAGCGGGCGAGGAGGATCTTCTGCTGGTTGCCGCCGGACAGGGTGCGCGCCGGGCGGGTGGGATCGGCGGGGCGCAGTTCGAGGGCGTCGATCTGCTCCTCCGCGACGCGGCGGGCGGAGGCGTCGTCCAGGAACCCGCCCTTCGCGAAGCGCGACATCGACGCGAGGGTGGCGTTGACGTAGATCGGCTCGTCGAGCACGAGCCCCTGGCTCTTGCGCTCCTCGGGCGAGAGGCCCACGCCGGCGCGCACGGCGGCGAAGACGGATCCGCGCGGCAGGGCGCGTCCGCGCACGCTCACCTGTCCCCCGGTGGCACGACGAGCACCGTAGACGGTCTCGAGGATCTCCGAGCGGCCCGAACCGACGAGTCCGGCCAGGCCCACGACCTCGCCGGCGCGCACCGAGAACGACACATCGGAGAAGACGCCGGAGAGCGCGAGGTCCTTCACGTCGAGGACGACGGGAGCGTCGTCGGCCACCGGGATGCGCTCGGGGAAGACGTTCGTCACCTCCCGGCCGGTCATGAGGCGGATCAGCTCGGCGGTGGGGGTGTCGGCGGCGGACAGGCCCACGGCGGTGGTCCGACCGTCTTTGAGGACCGTGATGCGATCGCCGATCTCGCGGATCTCTTCGAGGCGGTGCGTGATGTAGACCACGGCGATGCCGGCGGCGGTGAGCTCCCGCACGACGGCGAAGAGGTTCTTCACCTCCTCGCTGTCGAGGACGGCCGAGGGCTCGTCCATGATGATGAGCTTCGTGTCGTGCGACAGCGCGCGCGCCATGCTCACGATCTGCTTGTTCGCCGCGCTGAGCGAGCCGACCTCGGTGTGGGGCGAGAGCGAGGCGTGCCCGAGGCGCCGCAGGAGCTCGGTGGTCTGTCGAGCCGCCTCCGAGCGCTTCGTGAAGCCGCCGCGCGCCAGCTCGTGGCCGAGGAAGATGTTCTCGGCGATGGTGAGCCCGTCGACGACGTCGAGTTCCTGGTACATGGTGGCGATGCCGAAGTCGATCGCGGCCTGGGGGTCGGCGATCTCGACCACCTCTCCCTGCCAGGTGATCTCGCCGTCGTCGGGCCGGTGGACACCGGCGAGGGTCTTGATGAGCGTGGACTTGCCGGCGCCGTTCTGACCGAGGACGCAGTGCACCTCACCGGCGCGGACCTCGAGGTCGACACCGCGGAGGGCTCGAACGCCGGCGAAGGACTTCGTTACGCCGCGGACATCGAGTAATGACGATGCATGGTCAACTTTGATCACGTGGCGAACATAACACGCCGCCTCGCCGTCGCGCGACCCGCATGAATGCATGCCGGACGACCATTCATCCCCACCGCGGGCGGCGTCGCGATCGACGTCATTCGGCGCGCCCCAGCGAGGAATCCCGACTTTTAGCGGGTTGTTATCAAAAGTTGACCACTGGCTCGACACTTCTGCTAGCGTGAGCCGCGTCAGAGTGGACCCTCCCGTACGGATGACCCGGGGCCGCGATGACCCCAGCTGCATCACATTCAAGGAGGAAGAACATGCGCTCGAAGATGAAATCGCGCTCTCGTCTGGCTCTCACCGGCCTCGCTGTGCTCGCATCCGTCGGCCTGCTGGCCGGCTGCACCGGCTCGACCAACGAAGGCCAGAACGTCGTCGACCAGGGCACCACCACCGAGGAGAACGCCGCCGCGGGCGACACCGTCGTCATCGGCTTCTCCGGGCCCGCCGCCGACCACGGCTGGCTCGGCGCCATCAACTCCGGGGCCCTCGCGGCCGCCGACAGCTTCTCGGACGTCGACCTGCGGGTCGCCGAGGGCACGAACGACGTCAACGCGCAGATCGCCGCGGTCGAGACCTTCATCAACCAGGGCGTGGATGCCATCGTGCTCCTGCCCAGCGACGGTGCGGCCCTGACCGAGGTCGCGATCAAGGCGATGAACGCCGGCATCCCCGTCATCAACGTGGACCGCGAGTTCTCCAGCCCGTTCGCGGCTCGATCGACCGTGCTCGGCGACAACTACGGCATGGGCGTGAGCGCCGGCACCTACATCTGCGAACAGCTCGAGGGCAACAGCAGCGCCGTCGTCGGCGAGATCGCCGGCATCGACTCGCTGCCGCTGACGCAGGACCGTTCGGCTGGCTTCGCCGACGCGCTCGCGGACTGCGGCCTGAAGGTCGGCCCCCGCGTGGCCGCCGACTTCACCGTGCAGGGCGGCGAGTCGGCCACCTCGCAGCTGCTGTCGGCCAACCCGAAGATCGACGCCATCTGGAACCACGACGACGACCAGGGCATCGGCGTCCTCGCCGCCGTCACCGCGTCGGGTCGCGACGAGTTCATCATGGTCGGCGGCGCCGGCAGCCGGAACGCCATGGAGGCCATCCAGGCCGACGACTCGCCCCTGAAGGCCACGGTCATCTACCCGTCGACGCAGGCGGCCGACGGCATCGCGCTGGCCCGCTTGATCGCTCAGGGCAAGACCGCGGGCGACCTCATCACGCCCAGCGTTCCCAACCGCATCGTTCTCGACGCCCCCGTCGTGACGAAGGACAACGTCGCGTCCTTCATCGACCTCGCGTTCGAGTCCTGATCGGCCCGGGGCGCCCGCGCACGACGCGCGGGCGCCCCGCTCCCCACAACCCCCGGAAAGAAGTTCCATCGTGACCCAGCCCCTCCGTATCGCCATGATCGGCGCGGGATTCATGGGCGCCGCGCATTCCCAGGGATGGCGCGTGGCCCCCCGCTTCTTCGACCTCCCCCTCGCCCCCGAGATGAGCGTCCTCGTCGGACGCGACGCCGACCGTACGCGGGCGGCGGCCGACACCTGGGGCTGGACGCAGACCTCCACCGACTGGCGCGAGGTGCTCGAGCGCGACGACATCGACGTCGTCGACATCGTCACCCCCGGCGACTCGCACGCCGAGATCGCCATCGCCGCCCTCGCCGCCGGCAAGCACGTGCTGTGCGAGAAGCCGCTCGCCAACACCGCCGCCGAAGCGCGCCGCATGGCCGAGGCCGCGGCATCCGCCGCCGAGAGCGGAGTGCGCTCGATGGTGGGCTTCACGTACCGGCGCCTGCCCGCGACCACGTTCGCCCGCGACCTCATCGCCGCCGGCCGCCTCGGCGAGATCCGCCAGGTGCGCGCCGAGTACCTCCAGGACTGGCTCAGCGACGCCGAGGCCCCGCTGACGTGGCGCCTGCAGAAGGACCGCGCCGGCTCCGGCGCCCTCGGCGACATCGGCGCCCACGCCGTCGACCTCACCGAATACCTCACCGGGCAGCGGCTCACCCGCGTCGCCGGGATCCTCGAGACCATCGTCGCCGAGCGCCCCGTGCTCGCTTCCTCCGCCGGCCTGTCCGGCTCCGCGGGCACCGATCGCGGAGCCGTCACCGTAGACGACCTCGCCCTGTTCACCGGCCGTCTCGAGAACGGCGCGCTCGCCTCGTTCGAGGCCTCACGTTTCCGCCTGGGCCGCAAGAACGCCCTGCGCATCGAGGTCGCGGGCTCCCTCGGCTCGCTCTCGTTCGACCTCGAGAGCCCCAACGAACTGCAGTTCTACGACGCCACCCTGCCTGCGACCGAGCAGGGCTTCCGCCGCATCCTCGTGACGGAGCCCGAGCACCCCTACGTGGGGGCGTGGTGGCCGACCGGCCACATGCTCGGCTACGAGCACGGCTTCTCGCACCAGGCGAAGGACTTCGTCGAGTCCGTCGCCGCGGGCACCGACCCGCGACCGTCGTTCGCCGACGGCCTGCACGTGCAGGAGGTGCTCGACGCCGTCGAGCGCAGCTCCGCGGCCGACGGTGCCTGGACGGGCGTCGAGACCTCTCCCGCCGTGTCCTCGACCGCGGGCGCCGTGCTCGCGGCATCCTGAACCGACCCGAAAGGAGCCGCGCGATGACGCGACCGATCACGCTGTTCACCGGCCAGTGGGCCGACCTCCCCTTCGAGGAGGTGGCCCGCCTCGCCGGCGAGTGGGGCTACGACGGCCTCGAGATCGCCTGCTGGGGAGACCACCTCGACC
This sequence comes from Microbacterium sp. PRF11, assembly GCF_031844085.1. Classification (NCBI taxonomy): domain Bacteria; kingdom Bacillati; phylum Actinomycetota; class Actinomycetes; order Micrococcales; family Microbacteriaceae; genus Microbacterium; species Microbacterium sp. PRF11. Next base: position 599,407 of record NZ_JAUZUP010000002.1, on the reverse strand, counting down.
CGTGGCGCTGGGACGACGAGGCCTACGTGCAGGGCAAGCTCGACGTTCTCGAACGCAACGGGCTGAAGGTGTGGACGATCTCGAACCACCTGAAGGGACAGGTCGTCTGCGACGACCCCATCGACCAGCGCCACCGCGACATCGTCTCGGACCGGGTGTGGGGCGACGGCGACCCCGAGGGCGTGCGTCAGCGCGCCGCGGAGGAGCTGAAGAACACCGCACGGCTCGCGGCCAAGCTGGGCGTGAAGACGGTGACCGGCTTCACCGGGTCGAGCATCTGGAAGTACGTCGCGATGTTCCCGCCCGCCACCGAGCAGATGGTGGATGCCGGCTACCAGGACTTCGCGGACCGCTGGAACCCGATCCTCGACGTGTTCGACGAGGTCGGCGTGCGCTTCGCGCACGAGGTGCACCCCTCTGAGATCGCGTACGACTACTGGACCACCCAGCGCGCGCTCGAGGCGATCGGCCACCGCGAGGCGTTCGGGCTGAACTGGGACCCCTCGCACATGGTGTGGCAGGACATCGATCCGGTCGCGTTCCTCTGGGACTTCCAGGACAAGATCTTCCACGTCCACTGCAAGGACACGAAGAAGCGCCTGACGAACGGGCGCAACGGCCGCCTGTCGTCGCACCTGCCGTGGGCCGATCCGCGCCGCGGCTGGGACTTCATCTCGACCGGCCACGGCGACGTGCCGTGGGAGGACGCGTTCCGCATGCTGAACGCGATCGGCTACGACGGTCCGCTGTCGGTCGAGTGGGAGGACGCCGGCATGGACCGCCTGGTCGGAGCGCCCGAGGCGCTCGGATTCGTGCGGAAGCTGTCGTCGTACGAGCCGTCGGGGGCGGCGTTCGACGCGGCGTTCAGCCAGCGGTAACCGGGGGGCTGCGGAAGCGAGCCACGGGAGGGCCGGATGCCAGGGCATCCGGCCCTTCCGCGTGCCGTTCCCTCGTCGAGTGTCCAGGACACGCCGCATCGCGCCCGGGCGGGACGGCGTGTCCTGGACGCTCGACCTTTGGGGGGCGGCGGGGCGTCAGACGCCCAGCCCCCGCAGCACGAGGTCGCGCACGCCCGCGGCGGGCAGGGACTCGGCGTCGGGCAGCAGGCCGGCGTCGCCGGTGAGGAGCATCGGCCCGTCGCGGCGCGACGACGACAGGCGCCCGTGCGTCCCGCGCACGCACGAAGGGTCGAGCGGCACCGTGCTCATGGCATAGCGCAGGCCGAGCTTCTTCTTGACGAGGTTCGCGCCGGCCTTGGCCTTCGCGAGGCGGTCGGCGGGGTCGAAGAACAGCTCCGCGGGGTCGTATCCGGGCTTGCGGTGGATGTCGACGCCCCGGGCGTACTCGGGCGCCCGCTCGTCGTCGAGCCAGAAGTAGTAGGTGAACCACGCCCCGGGCTCGGCCACGACCACGAGTTCGCCGGAGCGTTCGTGGTCCAGGCCGTACCGCGCCTGCGCCTCGCGATCGAGCACCTCGTCGACGCCATCGAGTCCGCGCAGCAGCGCCGTGACGCGGGGGAGGTCGGCGGCATCCGGGATGTAGACGTGGGCCACCTGGTGGTCGGCGACGGCGAAGGCGCGGGAGGTCCACGGGTCGAGCTGCTCGCGGCCGTCCTGCACGTAGACCTCGAGCAGCCCCTCGCGGCGCAGCGCCCGGTTGACGTCGACGGGGCGGGACGCCTGCTCGATGCCGTACTCCGACACCGCGACCACCGTGTACCCGCGGTCGGCGGCGTCATCGAGCAGCGGCGCGATCGCGTCGTCGAGCTCGCGGGCGGCGCGGTCGGCCTCGGGACCGTTCGGACCGAAGCGCTGCAGGTCGTAGTCGAGGTGCGGCAGATAAGCCATCGCCAGGTCGGGCGCCGGCCCCCACCGCTCGGTGATCACGCCGCGGGTCGCCTCGGCGAGCCACGCGCTGCTCTGGATCGTCGCGGTCGGGCCCCAGTACTGGAACAGGGGAAACTCGCCGAGCGCCCCGACCAGCTGGTCGTGCAGGGTCGCCGGGCGGACGTAGGCGTCGGGGCTCTTGCGCCCGTCGGCGTGATAGATCGGGCGCGGCGTGACGGTGACGTCGGTGGTCGCCCCCATCGCGAACCACCAGCCGAGGTTGGCGGTGCGCAGCTCGGGCCGCGAGCGCCGCGCCGTCTCCCACACCTTCTCCCCCGCGACGAGTCTGTTGTGCTGACGCCACAGCAGCGGATCGCCGAGGCCGCGGAAGTGCCAGCCGTTGCCGACGATCCCGTGCTCGCGCGGCATCGTGCCGGTCAGCATCGTCGACTGCACGCTGCACGTGACGGCCGGGAGGATCGTGTCGAGCCCCACCTGTCCCCCGGCGCGGCCGAGGGCGGTGAGCCGGGGCATCGCGGCGAGCGCGCGCGGGGTGAGCCCCACGATGTCCAGCAGCAGAACCTTGCTCATGCGCGGCTCCTTTCCTCGTTCGTGATCGGTCGTCGGTCGGTCGGCGGGGTCGAGAGCACACGATCCGTTCGAGACGACACGGTCCGGGCCTCCGCGACGGTGTGATTTCGTGCGGATCGGGTGATCTCGGACGGGGCCGCGGATGCCGGGACCCCGGCGAGCGCGTGCGGGAGGTGTGCGTGCACCCAGCGCAGTTCCGCGGCGATGCCGTCGACGAGCGTCTCGGGCTGCAGGCTGTCGGGCAGCACCGACCACGTGTAGGTCTCGACGTCGAGGTGCGCCGCGTCGCCGTGGGGCGCGGCGCGGACGGCGTCGACGGCCGCGACGAGCACCTCGGTCGTGGCGCGGAGCGGGGCAGCGGGCCGGGCGTGCAGGGGGATGTGGACGTGCACACGCCAGGGGCGGTCGCTCGGCCACGGCTCGATGGCGTCGAGCACCTCGGCCAGGTCATCGGCCCGTCGCATGCGCCCTGCCTCGCGCACCTGGTGCACGTAGCGTTCCTCGGCGAAGGGGCGGAGCGCCGCGGCCGTGCGGGGGTCGGCGGGGTCGGGCACCTCGAGGGCCACCGAGGCCTGCACCTTGACGATCCGGATGCCGACGGCGGTCGCGGCCGAGACGGCTCCGGCGGGGTCGGCGAACGACACCGCGAGGTGGCACGTGTCGAGGCAGAGCCCGAGGCGTCCCTCGGCCGTCAACTCGGGGCGGGCGCCGAGCCAGGCCACCACGTCGGCGACGTCGTCGAGGATGCAGCCGGGCTCGGGCTCGATCGCGACGCGCACGGTGCGGCCGGTCTCGCGCTCGAGAGCGGCGAGGCCCTCGACCAGCCGGGAGAGGTGCTGTTCCGCGGCGCGGTCGGCCGCGGCATCCCACCCCGCTCTCCACCCGAGCGGCAGCGTCGAGATGCTCCCCTCGGCGCCGTCGGGCAGCAGGCCCGCAAGGGCCCGCGCGCAGTCGAGGGTGTACTCCAGGCGCTCGGGCGTGGTCCAGTCGGGGCGGTAGACCGCCAGCTTGACGACGTCGTCGTGGAACCCGCGGTACGGGAACGCGTTGACGGTGCGCAGCTCGAGGCCGTTGCGCTCGAGGGCAGCGGCGAGGACCGCCCGGGCGCGCGGGTCGTCGGCGAGGGCGGATGCCACGCCCACCGGCATCCACAATCCGACGCCGAGGCGGTCGAGGCCCGCCGCCCGCCGGATCGGGCCCGCGTGCTCGTCGAGCTGTCGGAGGATACCGGGGAGGTCTTCGGCGGGGTGGACGTTGGTGCAGTACGACAGCTCCACCCTCACGCCCCCTGGCGCGACGCCATGCCGCGCAGCACCGAGTTGCCCGCGAACAGCTCGGGACCCTGGCTCGCGGGGGCGAAGCCCTCGATCGGATCGGTGTTCACCCGGCCGCTCTGGGCGTAGAAGTCGCGGGGGTTGCGCCAGAGGATGCGATCGACGTCGTCGTCGCTGAAGCCGGCGTCGAGCATGGCGAGGCCCGTCTTCGCCGTCTTGAGCGGGTCGGAGCGCCCCCAGTCGGCGGCGGAGTTGACGATCACGCGGTCGAGGCCGATGCGCTGCATGATCGCGACGACGCGGTGCTCGTCCATCTTCGTGTCGGGGTAGATGGAGAAGCCCATCCAGGCGCCGCTGTCGGCGACGGCGTCGACGCAGGTCTCGTTGAGGTGGTCGACGAGCACATGCTCGATCGGGATGCCGGACTCGGCCACGACGTCGAGGGTGCGCTGCGTGCCCACGGTCTTGTCGCGGTGCGGGGTGTGGACGAGGACGGGGAGCTCGAACTCGATGCCGAGGGCGAGGTGCTGCCGGAGGATCTCGTCCTCCTCGGGCGTCATCGAGTCGTACCCGGTCTCGCCGACCGCCACCACGCCGTCCTTGGCGAGGTAGTGCGGCAGTTCCGCCATCACCTCGCGGCAGCGCGCGTCGTTCGCCTCTTTGGGGTTCAGCGCGATCGTGCAGTGGTGGCGGATGCCGAACTGCGCAGCCCGGAACCTCTCCCACCCGATCAGGGCGTCGAAGTAGTCGAGGAACGACCCCACGCTCGTGCGCGGCTGACCGAGCCAGAACGCCGGCTCCACCAGGGCACGGACACCCGCGTCGTACATGGCCTCGTAGTCGTCGGTGGTACGCGCCGACATGTGGATATGGGGGTCGAAGATGCGCATGTCAGGCCCTTTCACGAGCACGGAGGAGGGTGAGGTCGTCGGGGACGGGTTCTGCCGCGGGGGCGATGAGCGCGAGGTCCTCAGGCACGGGTCGGCCCGCGGCGCGACGCTCGGCGGCGAAGCGCTCGGCCATCGCGGCGAGCTCGTCGTCGACACGGGCCTCGAGACCCGAGACGACCGAGAGAGGGATGCCGAGGAACACGCACTTCAACACCCCGTGGCGCCACGCGTGGTCGTCGAGGTGCTCCGCGGCGAACGACCCGAGGGCGGCGGCGACGAGCCGGGTGTCGTTCGCGCGGAGCGCGTCGGCGATCAGCTCGAGACCGGCGTCGCGCCAGTCCGGCGACACAGCGACGATCGCGTCGAGCCCGCGCAGCACGCCCCGCCGCTCGGCGTCGTCGCCGCGGCGGTAGAGCGCGACCGCCACGGCGGGGTCGGCGCCGCTGTCGGCCAGGGCCGCGATGATCGCGGCGCGCGCGGCATCGTCGGCGGTCGGCGCGAAGGGCTCGTCACCGAGGGGTTCGCGGCCCACCTCGCGTCCCGCCGCGGCGAACAGGCGCGCCGCGCGGGTGGCATCCGTCCGCACCTGCTCGACGGCGTGGATGGTCCAGGGGTGTGCGGGGGTTGCAGGCGGTGCGGCGGGTCCCGCCGCGGTCGGTGCGGGCGGTGCCGGCGCGGGCGGTACGGGAAGGGAGGGGATGCCGGGAACGGAGGACGCCGCGGGGGCCGGGGCTCCTCCCCCGGCCGATTCCCCTCCCGCCGCGGCCGGTGCGGCGACCGTCCGCACAGCCGCGGCCGGTCCCGGAGGGGAGGGGATTCGAGCAGCGGAGGACTCTGCGAGGGCCGGGGCTCCTCCCCCGGCCGATTCCCCTCCCGCCGCAATCCCCGCGGGCGCGATGCGCTCCGCCGCCGCCACCAGCGCCGCCATGCTCGCGCGGGCCAGTTCCGGGGCCGCGTGGGCGTGGCGCGGCAGTTCGACCGCGATCACTCCGGCGTACTCGAGGTCGCGCAGGGCCTGGAGGGCGGCATCCAGGTCGAGCTCTCCCTCCCCGAACGGCAGGTGCTCGTGGGCCCCGGGCAGCATGTCGTCGGCCTGGACGTTTCGCAGCAGGGGGCCCGCCGCCCGCAGCGCCCCGACCACTCCCTCGGGTTCGACCACCACGCAGTGCCCGAGGTCGACGGTGAGGCCCAGGTTCGCGGGGTGGCCGAGACGGGCGCGGAGCGCGAGGGCGTCGGCGACGGTCTCGACGAGCATCCCGGGCTCGGGCTCGAGGGCGAGGGTGACGCCCGCGGCGGACGCGAAGGCGGTGAGCTCGAGCAGACGCTCCTCGAGCAGCACACGGGCCTGATCGACCGGGACGTCGTCGGGCACGACGCCGCTCCACAGGGAGACGCAGTCGGCGTCGAGGATCGCGGCGATCTCGACGGCTCGGCGCAGGAACGCCAGGCGCGGCCCGGCCTCGCGGTCCACGAGGGTCGGCCGGTGCTTGCGCAGGGGGTCGAGGAGGTAGCGGGCACCCGTCTCGACGACCACGCGCAGGCCGCGGCGGTGCAGATCCGCGGCGAGCGCCTCGGTCTGCGCGCGCCAGTCGGCGGCGAAGGGGTCGAGGTGCGGGTGGCCGAGGGTCAGCGCGACCGCACCGTACCCGTGGTGCTGCAGCACGTCGAGGGCGGCGGGCAGCGGATGATCGGTGAAGCCGTTCGTGCCGTAGCCCCAGGTCCAGCTCATGTGATGTCTCCCGTCGATCGGCGGCGGCCGAGGAGGCGGCCGAGGGTTTCGACACCCAGCAGGGCGGCGGTGGCGACCGGCGAGCCGGCCCGCGCGGCGAGAGCCGACTGCAGGGGAACGACCGCACGGATCCCGGCGCGGGTCGCGTCCCGCGCCTCGGTCGCCCCGGGCCGACGTGCCACCGCCAGCTGCCCCGGCAGGACCGCGGCGAGGTAGCGCGCTCCCCCGAGGAGCGCGGCGGGGCGGTTCCCCTGACCGAGCAGACCGGATGCCGCGACGGCGACGCTCGCGGCCACGGCGGCGCGGCCGGTGGTCTCGGTGGAGCCGTCGACCTCGCCGCGCGAGATCGCGGTGACCGCCACGGTGTGCGCGGCGACGGCGCCCGCGGGAATCAGGGCGGAGCGCCACCCCGGGCCCGCCGCGCCCATCATCACGTCGAGACCGCGGCACACGGCCATGACCACCGGGCCGGCCGCCGTCGGCTTGAACACGGTGTCGTAGGCCCACAGCGCCCCGGCCAGAGCGATCGCGACCAGGCCCGAGGAGCGACCGGCGACGAAGGCCGAGCCGACGCCCAGAGCGGTGAGTCCCGCGCCGACCGCGAGGGCACGGTCACGGCTGATCCGCCCCGAGGGGATGGGGCGTTCGGGGCGTTCGAGCGCGTCGAGGTCGGCATCCGCCCAGTCGTTCAGGGCCATGCCGGCGCTGTACAGGCAGACCGAGGAGACCGCGAGGGCGCCGACGCGGACGGGGGCGTCCACGCCCGGTCCGCGCGCACTCAGCGCCCCGACGACAGCGTCGCCGAGGACGGTGAGCGAGGCGGGGGCGCGGACGAGGTCGAGGTAGTCCGCGACCCGGGTCACGGTGCGGCGACCCGAGCTGCCGCGACGGCGGCGGCGGTCTCGTGCACCCACGAGACGAAGTGGGCGGTCTGTTCCCCGAAGCCGTGGATGTCGCTGCCCCACGGGTCCTTGAAGAAGCAGCCGAGCGCGGTGACGACACCGGCGTGGCCGGCGCGGGTCGCGAGCGAGAGGGCGCGGACGAGGTCGATGACCAGGGGGGCCGCGAGGGCGGAGTCGTACGCGCTCCACGTGGTCTGCAGCGTCACGCGGCTGCCGAGGAAGCCCGTCGCGCTGACGTGATCCCAGGCCGTTTTGACGTCGCCGAGGTCGGGGACGTTGTCGATGTGCAGCGGGGTCACGACGTCGTCGCCGACCAGGGCGTGCAGGCCGCGGTTCTTCGACACGAGCTTCGAGCGCATCGCCTCGGGGTCGGCCAGGGTCGCGCCGTCGCCGCCACCGAGCAGGTTCGTACCGGCCCAGGACTGCACGCGGAACCCGCGGGCCGTGAACATCGGAGCGAGGACCGTCCGCAGCAGCGTCTCCCCGGTCTTGCCGTCCTGCCCGGCGTACGCGATGCCCGCACGCTCGGCGCGCTCGCGCAGCACGGGGAGGTTCAGGGATGCCGAGGGCGTGAACGCCGCGTACGCGGCACCGGCGGCGATGGCGGCGAGTGCCGCACGAGAGCTCGGCGGGAGGACCCGCACGCCCGGCGTGGTGAGGGCCGTCTGCAGCACCTCCTCGTCCTCGAAGCCGGGGTGGTACGGCGGCAGGGGCTCGGTGGACGAGACGTCGATCACGACCACCTCGCGAAGGTCGTGGCGCTCGCGGAAGTCGACGATGTCGGCCGCGAGCAGGTCGATCTCCTCCTGCTGGGTCGTCGTCGTGGGGACGGTACGGAGGTTCTGCTCGGTCTCGCGCAGGCGATCGGCGACCGCGTCGACGAGGGCCGCCGGGAACATGCCACCGGCGGCGAGCTGCCGCGCGCGCTCCTCGAGCGGGGTGGTCGAGATGTCGTGCCCGCCGACGACGATGTCGGCGATCGCGGGGAACTCGTCGACCTTCACCGCGTCGGTCTCGGTGGTGAGACCCACCGGGGAGGCGGCGCCTGCGGCCAGAGCGTGGATGCCGAGCGTCGCCGTCGTCGCGAGGGAGCCGCGAGCGCCGATGAACCAGGCGCCGACGTCGGCGGTGCGGCGGGTGTCCGTGGTGTTCACAAGGGGTCCGTTCTTCGTTGAGGGACATCGAGGACCGGGACGCGCGACGGCGCAGCTCCGCGGCGCGGGAGCTGTCGTGGTGAGGCGCTCCGGTGGGGGATGGAGAGCGGCTCGTGTGGTTCGGGGGGCTCGTCGTCGAGGTGTCCTGGTGCTTTTCGACGATAGTGAGGCTTTTGCGGAAAGGCAACCAAAAGATGTCGCAATGAGGTGCAATATGCGTCGCCCGCTCGGCGTGGTCGCGCTGGCCGCCGGGGCGGCAGTCAAGGAGCGCGCGGGGCCGGGGCTCAGAGGGTCAGGGCCGGCGGCGCGATCGCAGGTCGCTGCGGCGGGCGCGGGGCGCGCGGGACTCGAAGTTCCGCGGATCAGGCGCGCGGCGGCATCCGCTGATCGAGCCAGGCCAGCAGATCAGCCCGCACCTGCGCCTGCGCGCGCTCGGCGAAGATCTCATGCCGGGCGCCCGGGTACACGACGGTCGTGACGTCGGTCAGTCCGGAGCGACGCGTGTAGGCGTCCGCCAGCTTGTGCACGCTGCGGGGGCCGCCCACGGTGTCGTCACGTCCGACCATGAGCAGCAGAGGGACGTCGCGCCCGAGATCACGCCGGGGCCGGCCGAGGAGCTTCGCCGTCTCGATCGGACCGAACAGGCGCGCGAGCGGCGTGGAGACGGTCAGCGGATCGGCCACGAAATCCCGGCCCACCTGCTCGTCGCTCGACAGCCACTCCATCCCCGAGCCCCGGAGGTGCTTCCACGGGGCGTTGAGATCTCCGGCGTTCAACGAACCGGGGACCCTGAGCGCCGATCCGCTCAGGACGACGGCGTCGAAGGATTCCGGATGCCGATCCAGCAGCATCTGCGCGAGGAACGAGCCCCAAGAATGACCGAGCAGCACAAGGGGGAGATCGCCGTGCTCTTCCTCGATGCGTTGCGTAAGGGTCCAGACGGCATCGCGGGCGGCACCGAGTCCGCCCGGCCCCAGGCGACCGAGCTTGCCGTGATCGCCGGCCCACTGGCGCAGACCGGTGCGGCCGTGGCCCCGGTGATCGTCGGCGTAGACCATGTAGCCCGCGGCCACGAGGGCATCGATGAGCGCACCGTAACGCCCGGCATGCTCGCCCACGCCATGCAGGAGCTGCACGACCGCGCGGGGACGCTCCGCGTCGTAGACGTCGTACACGATCGGGATGCCGTAGGCGTCGACGAACTCGGGCATGGGGGTGAGTTTAGGGGGCGGGGCCGGCGTGGGAGCGGGGTTGGGTGGGGCGGGCTTGGGGTGGGCGCGGTTGGGTGGGGCGCGGTTAGGTGGGGCGCGGTTGGGTGGGGCGAGTTCAGGGGGCGTCGAGTGGGGCCAGTTCAGGACGGTCGGCGTCGAGTGGGGCGCTTCCATGGGGGCGGCGTCGAGTGGGGTGAGGTCAGGGGAGCGGCGGGGTGGGATGAGGTCAGGGCGCGGCACCGATGTCGGGGCGGGGCAAGCGTTCCGGGACCGTGTGCCCTCAGGTGAAGCGAGCGAGCGGTCGCCGCGAGCGGGGAGGGCTCCGCGCCGACGTGTCGAATGGCGTGCCGCGACGGTGCGACTGCCACGGACGGTCCCGCTTTCACTCCTTCTCCCCAACCGTCGACTTCATAGATCTGTCCACAGAAAGTCCCGATCAGGGGGTTAATGTCGGAGGTTCGGGATAGCATGCCTGCATGAGCTTTCCGACACCTTCACCCCCACCACCCGGCGGGTCCGACCCGCTCGCGGTCGTGCTGCGCGAGGTCCTCGACGCGGATGCCGCGCTCTCGGCCGCAGAGGCCCGCAAGACCCGGGCGCTGGCCCGGGCGGGGCGCCTTGCGCTCGATGTCATGGCGGGGCAGCGGGCGTCGTCCCGCGCCGCGGAGATGGCGCTTCGGGAGGTCGCGTCGGAGATCGCCGCCGCGCAGTGCCTGTCCGATCGGTCGGTGCAGGCACAGATCGGCAAGGCACTGACGCTGGTCGATCATTTCCCGGCTACGGTCGATGCGTGGGAAGCGGGAGCACTCTCCCGGGCTCACGTGCAAGCGATCGTGGACGCCGGCACCCCGGTGCCCGTCGACAAGCGTGCGGAGTTCGACCTCCTCGCGGTAGCCACAGCGGAGGGGCTGAGCCCCGGGCGCCTACAGGCGCGGCTGGTGACTCTGGCGGAACGTCTGCAGCCGACGACGATCACGGAACGGCACCAGCGCGGACGTGAGGAACGATGCGTGAGGCTGGTGCGGGGTGAGAACGGGATGTCGGATCTCATCGCCACCCTTCCGACCGTGCTCGCGGTGGGGATCTACGACCGGTTGACGCAGCAGTCGCGGGCGCTGATCGATGCGCGGCAAGACGCCGACGCGCCACAGCCCGCGGCGGGGCGGCGGAACGAAACGGGCGCAGCATTCGGCCTGACACCGGCGGGCGAGAGCACCGCGGGCCCGCCTTCCCGGTCCGGCGACACGGCGCCCGCCTCTGCCTCTGCGTCGAGCAGGGACGAGGCGTATGCGGGCAATCCAGTCTCAAGCGGGCGTACGAGCGGCGACGCCGAACGGGATACTCGCAGCACCGACCAAGTGCGCGCTGACATCCTCGCTGACCTGCTCCTCACCGCAGCGCCCGATGCAGACCCCACCCGCATCGACGACGGCCCCGGCGCACTCGGTGCGATCCGCGCGCGGGTGCAGGTCGTCGTCCCCGCGCTGTCGGTCCTGAACCCCGAGCGGGAGAACATCGACCCCGCCGAACTCGTCGGACATGGCCCCATCGACATCGACACCGCCCGACGCCTCGCAGAAGCGACGAGAGTGCCCTGGGACCGGGTACTCACCCACCCCGTCACCGGAGCCGTGCTCTGCACCGACACATACCAGCGGACCGCCGCGATCGACCGACACCTCCGCGCCCGCGACCGACACTGCCGGTGGCCCGGCTGCACCGCCCCCGCCATCCGCTGCGAGGTCGACCACAACCTCGATCACGCCCTCGGCGGGAAAACCCACGTGTGCAACCTCTGCCACTTCTGCCAAAGACACCACACCCAGAAGCAATTCACCCGCTGGCAGGTCAGACAACTCCCCGGCGGAGTCATCGAGTTCACCTCACCCACCGGGCGCGTCTACACCGACCATCCGCTGCCGTACGCGCCGGCCGTGCGCTTCGCCCCGGATGATTCATCGACAACATCAGCGAACGACCGACAGAACGCACCCTTCTGACGCGCACGGTCTCTCGGCATGCCCGCGACCATGACCTCGACGATTCCCGAGATCATGCCGGCGCGCCCGCGATTCACCCGCGCGGTCTGCCTGAGACCATGACCTCGACGATCCCCGCGACCACTGCCCGCGCGTTCGTGGTTCAGCCGCGCGGCATACCCGCGCGCCCGTGATCCACTCGCGCGGATGTGCCGCGCATCCGCAACCCGCCTCGGACCGACAGCCCCTTCGAGCTGGAGCAGCCACACGGCTCTACCCGGACGGTGATTCCCCACAACGCGACGATGGACGTTCGACGTCGCCACCGCACTCACGACCGAGAGAAACCGCCCGCCTCGCACCCACGTCGATCCACACGAACAGCAGTAAGACGGATAGCGCCGTATCCCTCGCTACCCGACACGACCTATTCCGTTAGCAATGCTAATGAGCTACCCTCGAGGCAGGAACATGAACGACCGCGTCGACGAATCCCCCCTTCCCGACCAGGGCCATGACTACAGTGCGGCGGCATCCGAGCTGCGCATGGCCACGTTCCGACTGGCCCGCCGCCTCAGGGCGCAACGAGCCATCGACACCATGAGCGACGGGCAGTTCGCCGTCCTCGCCGCTCTCACGGTGCACGGCGCGCACACGCTCGGTCAGCTGGCCGATCGTGAGCGCGTCAGTGCGCCGTCGATGAACCGCACCGTGACCCTGCTCGAGAACGCGGGCTACATCTCCCGCACTCCCGACGAGACCGACCGCCGCCGCGTGACGATCGACCTCACCGATTACGGCCGCCGCATTGTGGACGAGACCGTCCGACGACGCGACGCCTTCGTCGAGGAGGCCCTCGCAGAACTCACCCCGGAAGAACGCGAAACACTCGCCCGCGCCGCGACGATCATGAGGAAGGTAGCCGACAGATGAGCACATCGATGTTCCGGTCGCTGTCGATCTTCAACTACCGCGTCTGGTTCATCGGAGCCCTCGTCTCCAACATCGGCGCCTGGATGCAGGCGACAGCGCAGAACTGGGTCGTCCTGACCCAGCTGACCGACAACGACGCGGCCGCCATGGGCGTCACCATGGCCCTTCAGTTCGCTCCGCCACTGCTGCTCGTGAGCGTCACCGGTTGGGTCGCCGACCGGTTCGACCGACGCAAGCTCATCATGTGCACCCAGAGCGCCCTCCTGGCACTGGCGCTGACGCTCGGCATCCTGCTCTTGACCGGAGCGATGACCCTGCCTCTGATGTTCGTGTTCGCCCTCGCACTGGGCGTGGTGACGGCCTTCGACAACCCGGCCCGGCAGGCGTTCGTGTCCGATCTCGTGGCCCAGGAGAACGCGTCGAACGCCGTCGCCCTCAACGCCGCCTCCTTCAACACCGCCCGACTCATCGGCCCCGCGGTGGCCGGCGTGATGATCGTCCTGGTCGGCACGGGATGGGTGTTCCTCGTGAACGCCTTCACCTTCCTGGCGATGATCGGCGCCCTCCTGCTGATGCGCCCGCACGAACTCGTCGCCCACCATCGCCGCGGCGGGCCCGCACGGCTGGCCGACGGCTTCCGCTACGTCGCCCGACGCCCCGACCTCGTCGTCATCTTCGTGATGGTGTTCCTCCTCGGCGCGTTCGGCATGAACTTCCCGATCTTCGCGTCGACGATGGCGCTCGAGTTCGGTCGCGGCGCCGACGGGTTCGGCCTGCTCAGTTCCTTCGTCGCGATCGGTTCGCTCGCGGGCGCCCTCCTCGCGGCGAGGCGCGACCGCGCGCGGATGCGCGTCGTCATCCTCGGCTCCGGCGGATTCGCCGTGGCATCCGCCTTGTCCGTCCTCGCTCCGAGCTACTCGGCGTACGCCGCCACCCTCGTCTTCACGGGGTTCTGCGTCGTGACCACCCTCACCACCGCGAACGGATACGTCCAGACGACCACCGACCCCGCCCTGCGAGGACGCGTGCTCGCGCTGTACATGGCGATCCTGCTCGGCGGCACCCCGATCGGCGCGCCCATCGTCGGCAGCGTCGCGGCCCAGTTCGGCCCGCGCATCGCGATCGCCCTCGCGGCCGTGGTCGCCGCCATCGCCTGCGGCATCGGCGTCGCGTGGACCCTGGCCTCGGGCCGACTCCACCGCCACGAGACGAAACGCTTTCGCCTCACCCTCGACGAGACCCGCCCCATCCAGACGGTGCCGGCCGAACCCGAGGACTTCAGCGACGAGATCGCCGGCACCACCCCGATCCCCCTGCCGCCCGCCGATCGCGCCCCACGTCCCGCCCCGCGCCCGCGCCACGGCGCCTGAGCGCGCGCCGACGGCACCTCGAGCTCCGCACCCGCGACCCCACCATCCACTCGGAACACCAGCGCCCTTCCTGCGCGCGCGACCGCGATCCCGGACGCCACGATGCCACCGCACCCCGCGCGAACCGCGAGCGACGTCGTCGAGCGTCCGCACACCCCCCACAACCGGCGCACGAGCCGAGAAGCCGCGAGTGCCTCCCGAGGAACCGACGCGCAAGCCCTCCCACTCGGTCATTTCGCTAGATAAGCTAGCGACATGACCGAGAACATGGCTGGACGCCGCTGGGCGGGCCTCGTCTTCATCAGCATCGCCGTCTCGCTGATCATCGTCGACTCGACGATCGTCAACGTCGCCGTCCCCTCGATCGTCGAGGAGCTCGGCATCTCGTCGACCGAGGTGCAGTGGGTCCAGGAGGCCTACACGCTCGTCTTCGCGTCGTTCCTCCTCGTGTTCGGCAGCCTCGCCGACCGCTTCGGCCGACGACGACTGCTCCTGCTGGGCGTCGCCGTCTTCGCGATCGCCTCGATCGGCGCGGCCCTCGCCCCGACCGGCGGACTGCTCATCCTCGCCCGCCTCGTGCAGGGCATCGGCGGGTCGATGATCCTGCCGACCACCCTGTCGCTCATCAACGCCACGTTCCGCGGGCGCGAGCGCGGCATCGCGTTCGCCGTCTGGGGATCGACGATCGGCGGCATGGCCGCCGTCGGGCCCCTCCTCGGCGGTTGGCTGACCACCGCCTTCTCGTGGCGATGGGCGTTCGGCATCAACATCCCCCTGGGGCTGATCATCGTCATCGGCGTGGTGGTCACCGTCGCCGAGTCGCGCAGCGATCGCGTCGACCGCATCGACGGCGTCGGCGCCCTGCTGTCGGTCCTCACGATGGCACCCCTCGTGTTCGGCCTGATCGAGGGCCGGACGTACGGATGGTGGACCGTCGACACCGCCCCGACCCTCGGCGACTGGACCTGGCCAGTCCCTCTGTCTCCGGTTCCCCTCGCGTTCGCCCTCTCCGCCGTCGCCCTCGCCGCTTTCATCGCGTGGGGCGCGCGACGCCAGCGTCGCGGTCGCTCCACGCTCCTGGCCTTCGGACTCTTCCGCATCGCCTCCTTCCGCAACGGCAACATCGCCGCGGCCGTGGTGTCGCTGGGCGAGTTCGGCATCATCCTCGCCCTCCCCCTGTGGTTGCAATTCGTCGTCGGATTCGACGCCCTGCAGACCGGATTGCTCCTGCTCGCCCTCGCCATTGGCTCCTTCGTCGCGAGCGGCATCGCGGGTGCCTTGAGCGGGCGGGTCACCCCCGTCTGGATCGTGCGCGGCGGACTGCTCGCCGAGATCGTGGGTGTGGCGGGCGTCGCCTTCACGATCGGACCGGATGCCACGTGGGGCCCACTCATCCCCTTCCTCTTCGTCTACGGCGTCGGTGTCGGCCTCGCCACGGCGCAACTGACCGGCGTGGTCCTCGCCGAGGTCCCGCCGGCGGCGAGCGGCCAGGCCTCGGGAACGCAGTCGACCTCGAGACAGCTCGGGGCGGCCCTCGGCGTCGCGGTGCTCGGCACGGTGCTGTTCTCCACGACGGCTGGGGCGCTGGCATCCACCCTCGACGACCGGGGCATCCCCGCCGCCGAACGCGACCAGGTGGTGTCGCAGGTGGTCGACAGCGCGGGCGGAGCGATCGCCGGACTCGCGGCCTCGCCCGACACGCAGGACCTCGCCACCGACGCCCGCGCGGCGTTCAGCGACGGCACGCGCGCGGCGGCGTTCACGGCGGCGGCGTTCCTCACGCTGGGACTCGTCTCGACGGTGAGCCTCGGTGCGCCGGCCCGACGTCGCGACGAGCGACCGAGGGTGACGACGCGGACCTGAGGCCGGCCGGAAGGGGGTCCGGCACGATCGATTCGAGTGAATAGAAGACAGCGCGCCGCGATGTCAAGGGGTCCCGCGCGTCGGACGCCCCCGATCGCGTTTCCCTACTGTGCAGGTGTCCATTTCGCACAACCGATCTCGTGGGGAGATCCATCATGCCGAAGCTCACTCGCCGTTCCTCTCGCATCGCCACCGCGATCGCCCTGCCCGCGGCCGTGGTCGCGGCGGGCGTCCTCGTGTCGACGAGCTCGTACGCCGCCTTCTCCGACACCACCTCGAACGAGCAGAACACGTGGCGCGCGGGAACCGTCCAGCTCGCCGACGACGACGCGGGCCGCGCCCTGTTCACGGTTCCCAACGCCAAGCCCGGCGACGGGGGCGCGAACTGCATCGCCGTCACCTCGACCGGCTCGCTCGCCTCGCAGGTGCGCCTCTACGCCACCGACCGTTCCTCGACCGCCGGTCTCGCCGACAACCTCGTCCTGACCGTCGAACAGGGCTCGGGCGGCGGATACGGCACCTGCAACGGCTTCACCGCCGAGAAGACCGTCTACGACGGCCGCCTCACCGGCTTCGCCGACGCGCATTCGTCTTTCGCGAACGGCGCCGCCACGTGGAGCCCGACCGGCGGCGGGTCCGAGACGCGCACCTTCCGCATCTCGTGGAAGCTCGTCGACGACGCCCCCGACAGCGTCCAGGGCGGCACCGCGTCGACCTCGTTCGTGTGGGAAGCCCAGAACAGCTGATCCGGTGCACCCCGCTCGCCTCCTGCTGACGGCGGGAGTGGCGGCGGCTCGAGCGATCGTGACGCTGATCGTGACGCTCGGGTTCTGGGCGGCGGCGCCGCTCATCCTGGGGTGGATGCCCACCACCGTGATGACGGCGTCGATGTCGCCGGCCATCGAGGTGGGCGACGTCGTGGTGGCACGACCCGTTCCGCGCGAAGCGCTCGTCGCGGGACGGGTCGTACTGGCCACCGACCCCGACTGGCCGGACCGCCTGCGCCTGCACCGCATCGCGGCGCTCGACGACCGCGGCGACCTGGTCACCAAGGGCGACGCCAACCCCTCCGCCGACAGCTCACCGCTGCACCCCGACGCCGTCCACGGCGTCGGGGTGCTCCGGGTGCCGTTCGTCGGTCTGCCGATCGTGTGGGTGCGCTCGGGCGACGTCGTCCCGCTCGCCGCGTGCGTCCTCGCCTTCGCGGGATGCCTCGCCCTCGCCCTCCGCCGGGGCGACGAGGACGAGGAGACGGATGCCGATCACCCACCGCCACCCGCCCCTTCGGCGTCCCTCACCCGGCGCGCGCTGCGCACCCGCGCACTCGAGAAACCGGATGCCGACACGCCCCCGCCACCCCTCACCCGACGCGCGCTGCGCACCCGCGCGAGAGCAGGCTCCGCCCGCCAGCGCCGACGAACCGCCCGGAGTGCGCTCGCCTTGACCGCGATCACGGCCCTCGTCGCGACGGCCGTCGCTACCCCCGCCTCGGCGGGCTTCCACGCGGACGCGACGACCTCGGGCTCCGTGACCGCCGGCCGCGTCACGGCGCCCTGGGCACTGGAATGCTCGAGCGGACTGTTCTCGAACGCGGTGATCTTCTGGAGCTACGACGGATGGCAGCCGCGTAGCTTCGACATCCTCGCCGACGGCTACGTCATCGTCCGCGACATCGCACCGGGAGAACGAGCCGTCCGCCTCCCGTCCGGGTCGTGGCCGATCCTCGGCGCCTCCCGCGTCACCGTCCGCGTGAACGTCGGTCAGCGCTGGACGGCCGAGTCCGGCGGAGTCGCCATCTCGGGGACCCTCTTCGGCCGCCCCTACTGCTCCTGAGCCCGATCAGACCCGGGAGCCCACTCCGTCGTCCACCGGCACGAGCCGCCGCAGCTGCGTGACGTGGCGCGGCTCGAGCTCGGCGAGCGACGAGACGCCCAGCAGGGTCATCGTGCGCTCGATCTCGCTGCGCAGGATCGCGATCGTCCGATCGACGCCCTGCCGCCCGCCCGCCATCAGGCCGTAGAGGTAAGCCCGGCCGATGAGCGTGAACTTCGCCCCCAGAGCAACGGATGCCACGATGTCGGCGCCGTTCATGATGCCGGTGTCGACCATGACCGTCGCATCCTTTCCGACCTCGCGCACGACCTGCGGCAGCAGGTGGAACGGGATGGGCGCACGGTCGAGCTGACGACCGCCGTGGTTGGACAGCACGATGCCATCGACACCGAGGTCGATCAGGCGCGCAGCGTCGGCGACGTTCTGCACGCCCTTGACGACGATCTTGCCGGGCCACATGCCGCGGATGACGTCGAGGTCGTCGTAGCTGATCGTCGGATCCATCGCGGCGTTCAACAGTTCGCCGACGGTGCCGCCCGTGGTGCTGAGCGAAGCGAACTCGAGCTTCGGGGTGGTGAGGAAGTCGATCCACCACCACGGACGCGGGATCGCGTTGATGATCGTGCCGACCGTCAGCTGCGGCGGGATGGAGAAGCCGTTGCGCTTGTCGCGCAGGCGAGCCCCGGCGATGGGGGTGTCGACGGTGAACTGGAGCGTGTCGAAACCGGCCTTGGCGGCGCGCTCGACGAGCCCGTACGAGATCGAGCGGTCCTTCATCACGTACAGCTGGAACCAGTTGCGACCGTGCGGATTCGCCGCCTTCACGCCCTCGATCGAGGTCGTGCCCAGGGTCGACAGAGTGAACGGGATGCCGGCGGCCGCCGCCGCGGACGCTCCCGCCGTCTCACCCTCAGTCTGCATGAGACGGGTGAAGCCCGTCGGCGCGATACCGAAGGGCAGGGCGGACGGCCCGCCGAGAATCTCGCACGAGGTGTCGACGTCGGCGGCGGGGCGCAGGATGTCGGGATGGAACTCGACGTCTTCGAACGCACGGCGGGCGCGGTCGAGCGACAGCTCGCCCTCGGCGGCGCCGTCGGTGTAGTCGAAGGCGGCCTTGGGCGTGCGACGTTTGGCGATCGCTCGGAGGTCGGCGATCGTGAGCGCGGCGTCGAGACGGCGCTTGCGGGCGTCGAGCTCGGGCTTCTTGAACTGCATGAGCTCGAGGAGCTCGCCGACCTTCGGCAGCTGACGCTGAACCATGGGAATCCTCCGTCGGTGTGGTCTGACCACATCGTACGGCGCGACCCGGCGTCCCGCTACGTCTCGCGCGTGATCGTGACCTTCACCTTGAGGTTGCTCTTGCCGGGCCCGGCGTAGACCCCGCGCAGCGGGGGCACGTCGTTGTAGTCGCGACCGCGACCGACCAGGACGTGCCGATCGCCGATCTCGATGTTGTTGGTCGGATCGAAGCCCTGCCAATCGCCGGCGAACCACTCCACCCACGCGTGCGACTCCCCCGTCACCGCCTCGCCGACCTCGGCCGACGGCTTCGGGTGCAGGTATCCCGAGACGTAGCGAGCCGGGATGCCGACTTCGCGCAGCGCCCCGATCGCGATGTGCGCGATGTCCTGGCACACACCCTTACGGGCCTCCCAGGCGTCGACCGCCGTCGAGTGCACGCCGGTGACGCCCTGCATGTAGTCGATGGCATCGCCGATGGCCTCGGCGATCGCGTGCGCCGCGGGTCCGGGCCGGTCGTGCTGCGCCGCGATCGAGCGGGCGAGCTCGGCGACCTCGGGGTGCGGGGTCGTCCGACGGGTCTGCGTGAGCTGCTCGACGGTCGTGATCGAGCGTCCCGCCTCGGCCGCGAGCTGCTCCCACGTGATGTCGGCGTGCTCGATCGGTCGCGGCCGCACCTCGACGAGCGAGCGCGCCGTGATCGTGAGGGCCGCGTGCGGCGACAGCACGTCGAAGGCGGCCACGCGCGTGCCGAAGTAGTCGACGTACTGGTTGACCGAGGTCGACGGCTCGATGTCGAGCGACGAGCTCAGCACGAACTGGCTGTCGGTGGAGTGCGGCAGCATGCGCGCCTCGTTGTACGAAGCGACCACGTCGCCCGGGTAGACGAACCCCGTCTGATGCTCGATGCGTAGGCGTTTCATGAGATCTCCCCGATCCAGCTCGGCTCGGCCTGCGTCGGGAAGAAGCGCGAACGGATGGCCTCCGACGCCTCTCGTGTCACCGTCTGCACGCGCTGCATGTGCTCAGGCAGATCCGTGAGCACGTCGCTGACGGGCCGGTACTCGAGGTCGTTGCGGATCTGTCCCAGCGCCCGCAGCACGGTGTTGGAGTGACCGACACGATCGGCGCGCGGATCGATCGCGCTCATGCAGTCCTCGGCGCGCTGGATCGAGTAGATGATCGAGCGCGGGAACAAGCGGTCGAGCAGGAGGAACTCCGCCGCGTTGCGCGCGCTCGGCATCCCCCGATACGTGCGGAGGTACGCCTCGTACGCGCCGCACGAGCGCAGGATCGTCGTCCACGACGGCCCCGAGACCTCGGTCAGCGACCGCGTCGCGAGCAGCCGCGCCGTCATGTCGGTGCGCTCGATGCTGCGCCCCAGCGTGAAGAACTGCCACGCCTCGTCGCGGTTCGTCGACGAGTCGACGATGCCGATGGCCAGCGCCGCGCGCTCGCGCACCCACTGGAAGAACTCATGCACCTTGTCGGTCTGCAGGCGCCGAGGCATCCGCGAGTTCGTGGTGTTGAGGATCTCCCACAGCTCGGTCGACACGATCTCACGCGCACGTCGGGCGTTCTCGCGCGCTGCGGTGAGCGAGTAGGCGATGCTCGACGGGTTCATCCGGTCGACGGCGAGGCGCGCGAGCACATCGTCGCGCCGCACCGTGTCGACGTTCTCGGGCCAGGCCGAGCCCATGACGCTCAGCAGCGAACGGCAGGCGGTGTCCTCGTCGATCCACGGATCCTCCAGCAGCAGCTGCAGGTGCACGTCGAGGATGCGGGCGGTGCCGTCGCTGCGCTCGATGTAGCGTCCGATCCAGAAGAGCGATTCTGCGATGCGGCTCAGCATGACGCGTCCTCCCGTCCGGCGCCCGAGGACCCCGAGCCCGTCGAAGGGTCCGGGACCATCTGTGACGCCTGCTGCTGCTGCTCGGCCTGCGGACCGTGCTGCACGGCGGCATCCTGCTGCTGCTGCTCCTGCTGTTCCTTGCCCGAGGGTCCTCCGCCCGGGCGCGGATCGCGCGGCGAGGTCGAGGGAGCGGGCTGACCGTCGTAGATGATCGGGATCGCCTCGGTCACGGCCGCCTGGTCGGCGACGAGACCCGAGACGCCGTTGCCCTGCCCGTACTCGATGTGGCCGGGAGCGGCGCCGCCCACGATCCACGTGTCCTTCGATCCGCCGCCCTGGCTGGAGTTGACCACGAGCTGCCCCTCCGGCAGCGCCACCCGGGTGAGCCCGCCCGGGAGCACCCAGATGTCGTCGCCGTCGTTGACCGCGAAGGGGCGCAGGTCGGCGTGACGGGGTCGCATCCCGTCCTCGACGAGCGTCGGGATGGTCGAGAGCATCACGACCGGTTGCGCGATCCAGCCGCGCGGGTCGGCGAGCAGGCGCTTGCGCAGCGCGTCGAGTTCGGCGGGCGAGGCGTCGGGTCCGACGACCAGGCCCTTGCCGCCCGAGCCGTCGACGGGCTTCACGACCAGCTCGGGCAGGCGGTCGAGCACCTCCTCGAGCGCACCGGGATCCTCCAGCCGCCAGGTGTCGACGTTCTTCAGGATCGGTTCCTCGGCGAGGTAGTACCGGATGAGGTCCGGCACATAGGTGTAGAGCAGCTTGTCGTCGGCGACGCCGTTACCGACGGCGTTGGCGATCGTGACGTTGCCCAGACGCGCGGCGAGCATGAGGCCGGGAGCACCCAGCATCGAGTCGGCGCGGAACTGCAGCGGGTCGAGGAAGTCGTCGTCGACGCGACGGTAGATGACATCGACGCGCTGCGGACCGCGGGTCGTGCGCATGAACACCTTGCCGCCGATGCACAGCAGGTCGCGGCCCTCGACCAGCTCGACGCCCATGAGACGCGCGAGCAGCGTGTGCTCGAAGTACGCCGAGTTGTACACGCCCGGGGTGAGCACGACGATGTTCGGGTCGTCGATCCCGGGCGGGGCAGAGGCGCGCAGGGCCGCGAGCAGCTTGTTCGGGTAGTCGCCGACGGGACGCACCCGCATCGAGACGAACAGCTCGGGCAGCGTCTGCGCCATGACCCGGCGGTTCGAGATGACGTACGACACCCCCGAGGGCACGCGCACGTTGTCCTCGAGCACGCGCATCTCGCCGTGCTCGTCGCGGATGAGGTCGATCCCCGAGACCTGGATGCGCACGCCGTTGGCGCTGCGGATGCCGGCGGCCTGGCGGTAGAAGTACTGCGACGACGAGATGAGACCCGCGGGCAGGATGCCGTCGCGCACGCAATGCTGATTGCCGTAGGCGTCGTCGAGGAAGGCCTCCAGGGCCTTCACCCGCTGCTTCACGCCGGCCTCGATGCGCGACCACTCGTCGTACGCGATGACGCGGGGCACGGCATCCAGCGGGAAGGGTCGCTCCTCGCCCGCGAAGTCGAAGGTGACGCCCTGCGCGAGGTAGGAGCTGGCGAGCGACTCGGTGCGCCCGCGCAGCTCCTCCTGCGTCATCTGCGCCAAGGTCTGGTACAGCTCCCGATACGCCTCGCGCGAGGGGGCGGCGTCTCCGGGCGAGGCCGGGACGCCGAACATCTCGTCGTACGCCGGGATGCCGGATGCGGTCTTGCGCGGCGCCAGCGTGGAGCCGTAACCGTCGAACAGGTCACCCATGCGACGACTCTACTCAGAGCGGTGTTGCGGACACGTTTCCCGCCCCCACCTCGCGTGAGTCGCCATAATTCGTCGCCTCGGCGCCCGCGAGGGCAACAATTCCTGGCGACTCACGCGGGTGGAGCGCGGCGCGCGTCAGGCGCCGGGGCGCAGCACCACCTTGATGCAGCCGTCCTCCTTCTTCTGGAACGTCTCGTACAGCCCGGGGGCGTCCTCGAGAGGGGCGTGGTGCGTGACCAGGTCCATCACGCCGAGCGGGTCGGCGGCATCCTCCACGAGGGGCAGCAGGTCGTCGATCCAGCGCTTGACGTTGCACTGGCCCATCCTCAGGCTCAGCTGCTTGTCGAACATCGTCTTCATCGGCAGCACATCGGCCTCTCCCGCGTACACGCCGCTGAGCGAGACCGTTCCGCCGCGGCGCACGAGGTCGATCGAGGCGTAGACCGCGGCGAGCCGGTCGAGCCCGGCCTTGTCCATGAGCTTCTGCGCGATCGGGTCGGGGAGCAGGCCGACGGCGTTCTGCGCCAGCTTGATGCCGCCGTTGCCGTGGGCCTCCATGCCGACGGCATCCACAACGCCGTCCGCTCCGCGCCCCTCGGTGAGGTCGATCAGTTCGTCGACCACCGTGTCGGTGAGGTCGTACGTCAGGATGCCGTGCCGCTCGGCCATCGCCCGACGCTCGGGCTCGGGCTCGATCGCGAGCACCCGGTAGCCCAGGTGCACGCCGATGCGCGCGGCGAACTGTCCGACCGGGCCCAGGCCCATGACCGCGAGCGTGCCGCCCTCGGGGACGTTCGCGTACTGCACGCCCTGCCAGGCGGTGGGCACGATGTCGCTGAGGAAGAGGTAGCGGTCGTCGGGCAGGTCGTCGCCCACGCGGATGTGGTTGTAGTCCGCGAGCGGGACGCGCAGGTACTCCGCCTGACCGCCCGGCACCTGGCCGTACAGCTTGGTGTAGCCGAAGAGGGCGGCACCGCTGCCGTACTCACGCACCTGCGTCGTCTCGCACTGCGACTGCAGACCGCGGCGGCACATGAAGCAGTGCCCGCACGAGATGTTGAAGGGGACGACGACGCGGTCGCCGACGGCGAGGTTCGTCACGGCCGCGCCCACCTCGACCACGACTCCCATCGGCTCGTGGCCGAGCACGTCGCCCTTGTCGATGAACGGGCCGAAGAGCTCGTACAGGTGCAGGTCGGAGCCGCAGATCGCCGTGGAGGTGATCTTGACGATCGCGTCGGTCGGTTCGAGGATCTCGGGGTCGGGGACCTCCTCGACGCTCACGTTGCGCTTGCCCTGCCAGGTCAGTGCCTTCATGTGATGCCTTCCGTTCCGGGCCTTCCAGTCTCGGACTCCGACGGCACCCGGCCGAGGTGGTTGACGGACCCCGCCCGATGCGTCAGTCGCCGGTACGCAGGAAGGGCCGGTCCCACCGGGAACCGGCCCCTCGAAACGGGTGCGTCAGGCCGACAGCACGTGCTTGACCTGCTCGACCGCCCAGTCGAGCTCGGTCGCGCGGATCGTCAGCGGCGGCGCGATACGGATCGTCTGGCCGTGGGTGTCCTTGACCAGCACGCCGCGCGCGAGCAGCTTCTCGGCGACCTCGCGACCCGTGCCGTAGGCGGGGTCGATGTCGACGCCGGCCCACAGGCCCGCGATGCGCACGCCCGTCACGCCGTGGCCGATGAGCGCCCGCAGCGCCGGTTCGAGGTGCTCGCCGAGCGCCTTGGCGCGGTTCTGGAACTCCCCGGATGCCAGCATCTCGACGACGCGCAGACCCACGGCCGCGGCCAGCGGGTTGCCGCCGAACGTCGAGCCGTGCTCGCCCGCCCGGATGACGCCGAGCACGTCCTCGTCCGCCACGACGGCCGAAAGGGGCAGGATGCCGCCGCCCAGCGCCTTCCCGAGGAGGTACACGTCGGGCACGACGCCCTCGCGGTCGCAGGCGAAGGTCTCTCCCACGCGGCCGAGACCGGACTGGATCTCGTCGGCGATGAACAGCACGTCGTTCTCGGTGCAGATCTCGCGGACCCGCTGCAGGAACCCCTCGGGCGGGAGCACGACGCCGGCCTCGCCCTGGATGGGCTCGAGCAGCACGGCGGCGGTGTTCTCGTCGATCGCGGCCGCGATGGCATCCGCGTCTCCGTAGGGCACGTGCACGAAGCCGGGCGCGTAGGGACCGAAGTCGTCGTGCGCGGTGGGGTCGTCGCTGAAGCCGACGATCGTGGTGGTGCGGCCGTGGAAGTTGCCGTTCGCGACGATGATGGTCGCGGCATCCGGGGCGATGCCCTTGGTGCGGTACCCCCAGGCGCGGGCGACCTTGATGCCGGTCTCGACGGCCTCGGCTCCCGTGTTCATCGGCAGCACCAGGTCTTTGCCGCACAGCTGGGCGAGCGCCGTGGCGAAGGGGCCGAGACGGTCGTTGTGGTACGCGCGGCTGGTGAGCGTCAGGCGGTCGAGCTGCTCGCGCGCGGCGGACAGGATGGCGGGGTGACCGTGCCCGAAGTTGAGCGCCGAGTACGCCGACAGCAGGTCGAGGTAGCGCTTGCCCTCGACGTCGGTGACCCAGACGCCCTCGGCGCGCGAGACGACGACGGGCAGCGGGTGGTAGTTGTGGGCGAGGTGCGCACCCTCTTCGGCGATGAGACGCTCGCCGAGCGCGTCGAGGGTGGTGCTCATCGGGATCCGCCTCGCAGCTCGAGCGTGCAGCACTTGATGCCGCCGCCGCCGAGCAGCAGCTCGGACAGGTCGACCATGACGGGGGTGTAGCCGCGCTCGCGCAGCTGCGCCTCGAAGCCCACGGCACGCGGGGAGATGATGACGTTCTTGCCGTCGCTGGCCGAGTTCAGGCCGAACACCGCACCGTCGCTGTCGGACACGCGGATGGCATCCGGGTACCGCTCGCGCAGGATCGCCTGGCTGCGCTCGTCGAACGCGGTGGGAAGGTAGGCGATGTTGGCCTTCTCGACGCCGCCGGGGCCCTCCACGGGGTCGAGCACGGCGATCGCGGTGTCGAGGTGGTAGAACCGCGGGTCGGTGAGGGTCAGGGAGACGACCTCGCGCGAGAACACCTCGCCCACCTCCCGGTGGCTGTCACCGGTCGAGCGGAAGCCCGTGCCGGCGAGGATCGTGTTCCCCACGAGCAGGAAGTCGCCCTCGCCCTCGTTGACCTCGACCGGCTCGGCGACCTCGAAGCCGTTGGCGGCGAACCAGTCGATGAAGGCCGGCGCCTCGGCGGCGCGCTCGCGGAAGCGGAACTTCGGGCCGTACGCGACCCCGTCGATCACGAAGCCGCCGTTGGCCGTGTAGACCATGTCGGGCAGACCCTCGAGCGGGTCGATGAGCTCGATCTCGTGGCCCAGCGACACGTACGTGTCGTACAGCGACTGCCACTGCTGCAGCGCGAGGTTCGTGTCCGTGGGCCGCGAGGGTTCCATCCACGGGTTGATGCTGTAGCTGACGGTGAAGTGCTCCGGCCGGCACATGAGGTACCGACGGTGCTGCTGCACGCGCTCGCCGGGAGTGGCCTCGGCGGTGGTGGCGATGGGGGTAGCGGACATCTCTGCTCCTCGGAGGAAAGGTGCGGCGGACGCTGTCCTGGGGCTCGGTGGCCCTTCGAACCCGCGCGACGCCCATCAACTGCATGTGGCGCCGTGCGGGGAAAGGTCGGTCCGAGCACGCCGGTGTCATTGTCGCACGCGGGTGCGCGCGAGGGCGAGCGGCGCGGCCGGCCCCGCCTCAGCCCACGCGCCGCAGCGCGAGCGCCGCCCACGCGACGGGCGGAAGGGACACGCGCAGGATGCCGTCCTCGAGCCGCGTCTCGACGGCCCGGGGCTGCACGCGCTCGGGCTCGTCCCGGGTGTTCCGGGCGGAGAGGTCGTCGTCGTGCAGCAGGTGCGTCTCGACGACGGCCACCTCGCCGAGCCCGCGGACGTCGATCTCGACGTCGATCGCCTCCTCCCGTCCGCGATGCACGAGGAACAGCGCGGCCTCGCCCGCCTCGGCGTCCGCCGTGGCCACCGCGGACACCGCGGGCACCGCGCCGTACGTCGCCGTGTCGATCATGGGCGTCTCGACGGACACCCGCACCGCCGCGCCCCGCGCGAGGCGCGAGGTGAGCGCGAACGGGAAGAACGTCGTCTGGCGCCACGCCGGTCCGCCGGGCTCGGTCATGATCGGGGCGATGACGTTGACCAGCTGAGCGAGGGAGGCCGAGGCCACACGATCGCTGTGAGCGAGCAGCGAGATGAGCAGACTGCCGAAGACGACGGCATCCTGGACCGAATACACGTCCTCGAGCAGGCGCGGCGCGACCGGCCAGTCGTCGATGGCGGTGGGCTTCACCGCGTCGACGCGGTCGATGTACCAGATGTTCCACTCGTCGAACGAGATGTCGATGCGCTTCGTGCTGCCGCGAGCGGCGCCGACCGCATCGGCGGTGGCGACGACGGCCTCGATGAAGCGGTCCATGTCGACCGCCGAGGCGAGGAACGACGCGGCGTCGCCGTCGTGCTCCTGGTAGTACGCGTGGCACGAGATCATGTCGACGTCGTCGTAGGTGTGCTCGAGCACGACGCGCTCCCAGTCGCCGAAGGTCGGCATCGCCCGCCCCGACGACCCGCAGACGACGAGCTCGATCGACGGGTCGAGCTGCCGCATGCCCTTGGCCGTTCGCGCCGCGAGCTTGCCGTAGTCGTCGGCGGAGCGGTGCCCGAGCTGCCAGGGCCCGTCCATCTCGTTCCCGAGGCACCACACGCGCACGTCGAAGGGCTCGACGCGGCCGTTGTCGATGCGCTGCTGCGAGAGGGTCGACCCGCCGGGGACGTTGGCGTACTCGAGGAGGTCGATGGCCTCGAGCGTGCCGCGCGTGCCGAGGTTGACCGCGAGCATGAGGTCGCTGCCGACGGCGTCGAGCCAGTCGGCGAACTCGTGCAGGCCGATCTCGTTCGTCTCGGTCGAGTGCCACGCGAGGTCGAGGCGACGGGGCCGCTGCTCGCGGGGGCCGACGCTGTCCTCCCACCGGAAGCCCGAGACGAAATTGCCGCCCGGGTAGCGGATGGTCGAGACGCCGAGCTCGCGCACGAGCGCGATGACGTCGCGACGGAATCCGCGCTCGTCGGCCTGCGGGTGACCGGGCTCGTAGAGTCCGTCGTACACGTGGCGGCCGAGGTGTTCGACGAAGCCGCCGAACAGGCGTCGGCGTACCGGGCCGATCGCGGAACGGGGGTCGACGGTGAGTCGGGCAGCGGTCATCGGTGCTCCTCGCGGGTCCCGACGACGGTACCCCGGCGGGCGCGCGGCCCTGAATGTTTTCGAAACCCGACGACCGGCCCCGACCCGCGCGAGCGGAGCCGGGGCCGGTCGTGCGCGAAGCGACTACCGGGCGCGCGTGCGCGGATCCATCGCCTCGCGGAGCGACTCCCCCAGCAGCGTGAAGCCGAGGGCGGTCACCGCGATGCAGATACCGGGCAGGAAGGCCAGCCACGGCGCGATCGCGAGCTCGGACTGCGCGTAGGTGAGCATGCGTCCCCACTCGGCGGTCTGCGGGAGGCCCCCGCCCAGGCCCAGGAACGACAGCGCGGCGGCGTCGATGACGGCGGTCGCGAGCGTCAGCGTCCCCTGCACGATCACGGGGCCGACGCTGTTGGGCAGCACGTGCGTCATCGTGATGGTCCGGCGGCTCAGGCCCAGCGTCTGCGCCGACAGCACGTAGTCGGCTCCGCGCTGCTGCAGCATCGAGGCGCGCAGCAGGCGCGCGAACACGGGCACCTGCGAGGCCCCGATCGCGATCATGATCGCGAGCTGGCTCTGGCCGAGGATCGCGGCGATCGACACGGCCAGCAGCAGGTTCGGCACCGACAGCAGGATGTCGACGAAGCGCATGACCAGCGCGTCGACCCAGCCGCCGAACATGCCCGCGAGCAGGCCCAGCGCCATGCCGCCGAGCAGCCCCATGGCGGTGGAGATGACACCGATCTGCAGGGACGCCTGCGCGCCCCAGATCAGCTTGGACAGTACGTCTCCGCCGAAGCGGTCGAGGCCGAGCGGGAACTCCGCGAGCTCCCCCGGGCCGGGGATGTCGGTCGGGGTGATGAAGCGCTGGCCCGGAAGCGACTCCGCCGGGTAGGGCGCGAGCAGCGGCGCGAGGGCGGCGACGAGCAGGAAGGCCACGACGATGATCGCGCCGATCCACGCGACGGGGCTGCGGCGCAGCCGCTGGAACACGTCGTGCCAGAACCCGCCGCGCGTCTGGGCGGACAGCAGTTGCGCGTCCACCACCGCGTTGTCGTCGACGGGACCGCCGCTGGGGGCGGGAGGGAGGATGCCGGAACTCAACTGACTCTCACTCTCGGGTCGATGAGGCTGTACGACAGGTCGACCAGCAGGTTGATCAGCGCGTAGGCGATCGCGATGAAGATGATGAAGCCCTGCAGCACGGGGAAGTCGCGCGTGAAGATGGCCCGCGCGAGGAACTGCCCGATCCCGGGGAAGGCGAACACCGTCTCGGTGAGAACCGCACCCGAGATGAGCAGGCCCGCCTGCAGGCCCACCGTGGTGATGACGGGGAGCATGGCGTTGCGCAGGATGAAGCGGTTGCGCAGCGTCCCGGTGGCGATTCCCTTCGCCCGGCCCGTGCGCACGTAGTCGGCGTTCTGCACCTCGAGCACCGAGGCGCGCGTGATGCGCACGATGATCGCGAGCGGGATGGTGCCCAGCGCCAGCGCCGGCAGGATCAGGTGCAGGATCGCGTCCCACGACGCGTCGAACTCCCCCGTGATGAGCCCGTCGAAGACGTACAGGTTCGTGTAGTGCGTGGCGTCGATGCGCGGATTCTGGCGGCCGTCCGAGGGCAGCCAGCCCAGCTGCACGGCGAAGACGTACTTGAGGATGAACGCGAGGAAGAACACCGGGATCGTGATGCCGATGAGGCTGAGCACGACGGCGGTGTGGTCCCAGATCTTGCCGTGGCGGCGGGCCGCCCAGTAGCCGAGGGGGATGCCGATCCCCACCGCCACGATGAGCGCGCCGATCGACAGCTCGAGGGTGGCCGGGAACCGGCGCACGAACTCCTCGAGCACGGGACGACCGGTCTGGATGGACGAGCCGAAGTCACCGGTCAGCAAACGACCGAGCCACGTGAAGTACTGCACGTAGAGCGGCTCGTTGAAGCCGTACAGCTCGTTGATGCGGGCGACGGCCTCGGGGGTGGCGCGCTCACCGAGGAGGGCGACGGCCGGCCCTCCGGGCAGGGCGCGCACCCAGGCGAAGAGCAGGATCGAAAGGCCGAACAGGGTGGGGATGAGCAGGAGCAGGCGCCTGCCGATGGTGCGGAGCACGGGTTCTCACAGGGTGTCGGGGGTGGCGTGCACGGAGGCCGCGGGGCCCGCACCGGGACGGCACGGGACCCGCGGCATCCGGATCACTCGGTGAGTTCGATCTCGTTGTAGACCTCGTCCTGGACGGGGCTCGCCGGGTACGACTTCACGCGGGGCGCGAAGGCGAGCGTCGGCACGGGGTTGGCGAGCGGGATGCCGGGCAGGAACTGCGCGATCTGCTCGTTGACCGCCTGATAGGCCGGGTCCTGCTCGGCCTCGGTCGCAAGGCCGCGGGCCGAGGTGAGCGCCGAGAAGAGCTCGGCGTTGTCGAAGCCCCACTCGTTCGACTTTCCGCCGAAGAACGTGCCGACGAAGTTGTCGGGGTCGTTGTAGTCGCCGGTCCAGCCGAGCAGGTGGATGCCGTGCTCGCTGCCGCCCTGGATGAGGTCGAGGTACTCGCCCCACTCGTTCGAGACGGGGTTGAGCACGATGCCGACCGCCTGCAGCTGCGACTGGAGGTTGGTGAAGATCTGCTCGGGGTTCGGCATGTACGGACGCGAGATGTTCACGGGGTAGTTGAACGTCAGCGTCAGCGGGTTGGCCTCGGTGAAGCCGGCCTCGGCGAGGAGCGACTTCGCGGTCTCCTGGTCGAAGTCGTAGGTGGTGACGCCGGAGTTGAAGCCGATGACGCTGTCGGGCATGAACTGGGATGCCACGGTGGTGCCCTCGGGCAGCACCTGGGTGACCAGCTGCTCCTTGTCGATCGCGTGGGCGATCGCCTGGCGCACGCGGATGTCGGACAGCGCCGGGTCGGCCTGGTTCATGCCGAGGTAGAGGATGTTGAACGGGTCGCGGTTGGTGAGCATGTAGCCCGCGCTCTCGAGCGCACCCAGGTCGGCGGGGGCAACGAGGTCGTAGCCGTCGATCGAGCCGGACTCGAGCGCCTGGCGACGTGCGGTGGTGTCGCCGATCACGCGGAAGATGACCTGCTGCACCTGGCCCTGCTCGCCCCAGTACCCGTCGTAGGCGCTGACCGTCGCGTCGGCGCCGGGCTCCCACGAGTCGAACTTGAAGGGGCCGGTGCCGGTGGGGTGCGCCTGCGCGTACTCGCTGAGCGTGGGCGCCTCGGACGTACCGCCGACGTTGTCGGCCTGGTACTGCTCGAGAGCGGTGGGGCTCTGGATGGCGAAGGCGGGCAGCGACAGCGCCGGGATGAAGCCGGCGAACGGCTCGGTGAGGGTGATCGTCGCCTCGGTGGGGCTCGCGGCCTCGCAGCCGCCGTAGATCGAGGTGCCGGTGTCGGCGTAGCCGCGCATGATCTTGCCCCAGTAGTACGAGAGGCTCTCGGACTGCGCGATCCCGGTGAAGTTGTTCTGCCGGTCGAAGTTGAAGCAGACCGCGTCGGCGTTGAACTCGGTGCCGTCGTGGAAGGTCACGCCCTCTTTGAGCTGGAACGTGTACGACAGGCCGTCCTCGGACTGCGTCCAGCTCTCGGCGAGCATGGGGGCGGGGTCGGCGGTGCCGGGCTCCACGCCCACGAGACCCTCGAAGATCTGGCGCGAGATGCGGAAGGATTCCCCGTCGCTGGCGAAGGCCGGGTCGAGGCTGGAGGGGTCGCCCGAGGCGCCGAACACGAAGGTCGAGTCGACGTCTCCGCCGGAGTCGCCCCCGCCGTTGTCGTCGCGCTGGCTCGTGCAGCCCGACAGGAGGAGCGCGCCGATGGCGACGGCGGTGCCGCCGGCCAGCAGGCGGCGTCGTACGGTACTGAGCATTTTTCGATGCACCTTCCGGGGGTGGGGAGGGGGACGACTGCGTTGTCACGTCGTCGTGCCACGCTCCGCTTGCTGTGTTCCCCCGACCGTACAGGGCCGTTGCCGCCGCGCCCATTGCCCGTTTGTATCGATCGTGTTTCGGCATCCCGGCATCCTGATCCGGGCGGGCGCCCTGCACGACGCATTCCGCCACCCTCAACCCCGCCGTGGTTCCCACTTCGCCCAGCCGGAGCGCGGCGCGGATAGCGTGGAGCCATGGCACGCATGCGCATCGAACCGGACGACGCCCCCACGGCGCGACTGTCGGACGGCTCGATCGCCCGCGTGGCACCGTCGGGCTTCGTCTCGGGTTCGGAGCTCGTCGTCGACGGGACGCCCCAGTCGCACGTCGACCTCGACGACCCCACCCACCTGCACTTCGAGTACGTGGCCCGCATGGGCGCCGTCATCGATCGGCTCCGGATGCCGGGGCAGCCGCTGACCGCGGTCCACCTCGGCGCGGGAGCGCTCACCCTCCCCCGCTACGTCGAGGCCACCCGCCCCGGCTCGCGCCAGCAGGTCATCGAGCTGGAGCCGGCCCTCTGGGACCTCGTCCGCGAGAACCTGCCCCTGCCCCGCGGGGCCGCCGTGCGAGTGCGCATCGGCGACGCGCGCGCCGGCCTCTCGCGACTGCCCGCGGCTCTCACCGGTGCCGTCGACCTGCTCGTCAGCGACGTGTACTCCGGGGCGCAGACGCCCGCCCACCTGACGACGGTGGAGTTCTACCGCGCGGCCGCCGGGCTGCTCGCGCCCGACGGCGTGCTGCTGGTCAACGTCTCGGACGGACCGGGTCTCGCCTTCGCGCGCCGCCAGGTGGCGACGATCCGCGAGGTCCTGCCCGAGGTCATCGTGCTCGCCGAGGTGCAGGTGCTGAAGGGGCGTCGCTTCGGGAACCTGGTCGTCGCCGCCTCCGCCGCACCGCTGCCCGTGGAGTGGCTTCCTCGTCTCATGGCCGCCGGACCCCATCCGGCGAAGGTCGCGCAGGGCGCCGAGATCGAGGAGTTCATGCGCGGCGCCCGCCCCGCCACCGACGCGGATGCCACGGCCTCGCCGAAGCCGTCGGCATCCCTGTTCGAGAGATGACGGCGTCGGCTTCGGGCGCCGACCGCGTGGCGCGGGCCCTCCCGGCCCGGGGCGGCGCAGACTGGGAGTCCTGCCTGGACGAGAGGAGCGACGGTGAGCTACATCCACGGGTACGACCCCGACACCCTGCGGGAGATCACCGACTCCCAGGAGTGCATGGAGCGTCTCGAGGAGATCGGTTCGCAGCGGAGTCTGCACGCCCTTCTCGAGCGGGTGTGGCTGCTGAAGGTGCTCGACCGCTTCGACGAGGCGCTCTCCATCTCGGAGCAGTCGGTGCGCGTGGCCCGCATGGCCGGCACACGTCGCGATCTGCTGCGCGCGCGCATCCTCCACGCCACGATCATGCAGTGCCGCGGGGCGTACGCCGCCGCCGAGCAGGAGCTGACGATGTGCGCGGAGGAGGCCGAGGGACAGGGCTGGGCGAGCATCGCCGCCTTCGCCCTGCAGCACCGCGGCAAGGTGCACTTCGACGAGGGCGACTACGAGGCCGCGCGCCGCGACTTCAAGCAGGCGTTGTTCCTGCGGCAGAACGCCGGGGCCACCGATGCGCAGCTGGAGTCGACGCTCCTCGCCATCGACGCGGCCGATCGCCGCCGTGCCCGCGAGGCCGTCGCGAGCTGAGTGTCGGAGCCCCCGCCTAGTCTTCCGGTCATGTCCGATCTGCAGCGCGTACGCACGTGGGCCGAGGCGTTGATCGCCCTGCACCTCGACGCGTCCTGGACGTTCGGGTTCGACAACGCCAAGCGGCGCGCCGGGCTCTGCGACTACGGCCGCAAGCGCATCAGCGTCTCGCGCTACCTGGCCGCCCGCTACGACGACGACACCAACCACCAGACGCTCCTGCACGAAGTGGCGCACGCGCTCGCCGGCCCCGCCGCGGGGCACGGACCGGCGTGGAAGCGCATGGCGAGCGGGCTGGGCTACGTCGGCGGCACGACGCATGCGGGTGAGACCGCCACCGAGCTCGCCCCGTGGGTGGGCACCTGCCCTGCCGGTCACGTCGCGTACCGGCACCGCCGGGCGACGCGGCCCACCTCGTGCGCGAAATGCGCCCCGTCGTTCGATCCGCGCTTCGCGCTGTCGTGGGTGCACCGCGACATCAGCACGGCCACGCGTCGCGCCGCGGCCACGCCCCGCTGAGCGCTGCTCCGCTGCGTCAGGCCGCGCGGAGCACGCCGTCCTCCAGCACCGGAACGACGGATGCCGCATCGCGCGCCGCCGCGTCGAGCACGGCCTCGCGCGCGCCATCGTCCGCGAGCATCCGGCCGGTGCCGCTCGCGGTGAGCAGGTGCCGCACGGCTCCGGCGAGGGCGCGGTAGCCCTCCCCCGCGACGGCCGCGTCGGGCGAGGCGTGATCGATGCCGAGATCGCCGAGCGCCGCGACGACGGCCCCGGCGCCCAGGAGGTCGTCGACGGCGAAGCGCGGGGCCGCGGCATCCACGTCGTCGTGGTGACCGGCCGCGATCACCGAGATACTCGTTCGCTCCCCGCGGGAGCGCTGCACGTCGAGGACGTGGGCCGCGACGGCGGCGGCGTTGCGCAGCCCGCCGATCACGACGTGCGCGCCCGCGGCGGACGCCGAGCGCACGAGGGCGGCGGCCGGGTCGTCGTCGACGGAGACGTCGAGCCGTGCACCGTTCTCGCACGCCTCGAGCGCGTGCGCGGTGAGACCGAGGGTCTGCACGATCACCACGACGTGCGCGGGCGCGAGTCGGGCGAGCCCGTCCGCGCCCCATTCCAGACGCACCTGGTAGTCGGACTGCGCGAGGGCGGGGTTCTGCGGCATCCTTCGAGCCTAGAACCGCGAGGGTCGCGCGCCGCACGCGTCAAGCCGTGCGCGGCGATCCGGCGGATCGGGCACGATCGGGTCATGCGCATCCTGCTGAAGTTCGAGATCGACTGCGACCCGGATGCCGCCTGGCGCGCCCTGCACTCCCCCCGCGCGGTGGCCGAGCTCTACGGTCCCCTGCTGGAGGTCGACGCGCTGGGCGAGATGCCGACATCGTTCTCGTCAGGCGACGACGTTCCGGTGCAGATGAGCGTGGCCGGCGTCGTGCCGGTCGGCCGCCAACTGATCTCGGTGGCCGACCGCGAGACCACCGACGGCAACGGGCGCGTCCGCGTCTTCCGCGACTGGGGGGTGCCGCTCACGGGCCCGCTGTCGACGCTCGACGTGTGGGACCACCAGATGGCCGTCTCGGCCGTCCCGGGTGATCCGTCGCGCACGCTCTGGCGCGAGCGCCTCACGATCGGCGGCGCCGCCGCCCCCGCCCTCTGGCCGGGACTGTGGGCGATGTGGCAGTGGCGCGAGGCGCGGATCCGCGCTCTCGCTCCGACGTGGGCCTACGACCCCGAGGACGCCGAGGACTGACCCCGGCCCCGCCTCAGGCCAGGCCGTGGCGGTACGCGAAGACCACGAGCTGCACGCGGTCGCGCAGCGCGAGCTTGGTGAGGATGCGACTGATGTGGGTCTTCACCGTGGCCTCCGAGAGGAACTCGCGCTCGGCGATCTCGGCGTTGCTGAGTCCGGCCGCCGCGAGCGCGAAGATCTCGCGTTCGCGCTCGGTGAGGC
This sequence comes from Microbacterium sp. PRF11, assembly GCF_031844085.1. Classification (NCBI taxonomy): domain Bacteria; kingdom Bacillati; phylum Actinomycetota; class Actinomycetes; order Micrococcales; family Microbacteriaceae; genus Microbacterium; species Microbacterium sp. PRF11. The sequence continues at coordinate 564,204 of NZ_JAUZUP010000002.1, read as the reverse complement.
CGCGGTAGGCCTCGGGGACCGGTTCGGCCGCACCCCCGTCGGCGATGTGGGCGAACAGCTCGCGGGTGGCGGCGGCGGCGATGACGGCGGAGCCGGCGTGGACCGTGCGCACCGCGGACAGGAGGAATTCCGGTTCCGCGTCCTTCAAGAGGAACCCGCTCGCCCCGCCCTGGATCGCCCGGGCGGCCGCTTCGTCGAGGTCGAACGTGGTGAGCACGACCACACGCGGCGCGTCCGGCTCGCGCAGGATCTCCGCCGTGGCGGTCAGCCCGTCCATGACGGGCATGCGCACGTCCATGAGGACGAGATCGGGACGCGTCGCGCGCACGACCTCGATGCCCTCGCGACCGTCCGACGCCTCGCCCACGACCTCGAGGTCGGGCTGCGAATCGATCACCATCCGGATGCCGGCACGGAACAGGGCCTGATCGTCGACGAGGACGATGCGGACGGGGGCGGTCATGACGACGGGTCCTCTCGCGGGCGGATGGGGCGGTGAGTCGACACGGGGCTCACGCGGGCGGTCCGATCGGCAGGGTCGCGCGGACGACGAACTCGCCGTATTCGGGACCCGCGGTCAGGTGCCCGCCGACGAGCTGCGCGCGTTCGCGCATGCCGATGAGCCCGTGCCCACCGGTGGGGGTCGCCGCGGGAACGGATGCCGTCGACCGGGCGTTGCGCACCGACAGGTCGACCCGGTCGGACTCCCATCCCAGGTGCACGCGCACGTGTGGGTCGACACCGTGCCGCAGGGCGTTGGTGAGCGCTTCCTGCATGATGCGGTAGACCGCGAGCTGGATCGCGGCGGGCGGGACGCCCGGCGGGACCGGGTCGACGACGACGTCGAGGTCGACACCCGCCGCGCGCATGCGCTCGTACAGCTCGTCGAGATCGGCGAGGGTCGGCTGCGGACCCGCGCTCTGGCTGTGTCGCAGCTGCGTGAGCAGCAGGCGTACGTCGGTGAGGGCGGAACGGGCGGTCAACGAGATCGTCGCCAGCGCCTCGGAGGTGGCGCCCGGGTCGGTCGCGGCGGCGTAGCGGGCGCCGTCGGCCTGGGCGATGACCACCGCGAGCGAGTGGGCGACGACGTCGTGCATGTCGCGGGCGATGTGCACGCGCTGCTGCTCGGCGATCATCTCCGCCTCGGCCGCACGCTGGGCGCGGCTCGTCGCGGACGCGCGCATGGCCGTGCGCACCAGCGCGCCCGACACCCACGAGAGCATGAGGGCGAAGCCCGCGGCGAACAGCAGAGCGCCGGCGGCGAACCAGGCGGTGGAGTTCGGCGGTTGCACGAGGTCGCGACCCACCAGGTACGCGGGGACGATGATCGCCCCCGCGATGCCCGAGCCGAAGCCGGTCCAGAACACCGCTTTCGTTCCGTACGCCGCCGTGCCGTACAGGACGGCGAAGATCGCCAGGTCGCTCGGCGAGGGCGGGCGCCCGAAGCCCATCTGCGTGAGGGCTCCGAACCACGCCAGCGCCAGGGCGAGCGCCGGGTGCAGGCGGCGGAAGGCCAGGGCGGCGCTGAAGACCAGCGCGACGGCCACCGCGCCGAGGGCGCCCGTGGCCGTGGCGTCGACGACCAGTTCGGCCGCGAGCACGAGCAGCCCGAAGAATGCGGCCACGCCGATGTCGATGGCGATCTGGTAGCGCTGCAGCGGACGGAAGGTGAGCATCGCCACCACGCTACGGGGAGGGCGGGCGAGCGGCATCCCTCGCGCGATGTATCCCGTGGGCCGCGGGGAGGATGCCGGTGGGCTAGGCCGGGAATCCCGCCGGTTCGATGGGACGCGCCTCGAAGAAGGTCTGCAGCACGACCGTGGTGCGGGTGTTCACCTGGGCGGCGGCGCGGATGTCGCGGATGAGGTCTTCGAGATCGCGCGGGGTGGGGACGCGGACGAACAGCATGTAGGCCGCCTCTCCCGCGATGGAGTGGCAGGCCTCGATCGCCCCGAGGTGCGCGAGGAGTTCGGGGGCGTTGTCGGGCTGAGCGGGATCGAGCGGCGTGATCTCGACGAACGCCGCGAGGGGACGCCCCAGGGCCTCGGCGTCGAGGATCGGGCGGTAGCCGCGGACGATTCCGCGGGCCTCCAGACGACGCAGTCGCGACTGCACCGCCGAGACCGAGAGCCCCACGCGTTCCGACAGGTGCGACAGCGTCGCCCGGGCGTCGAGCGAGATCTCCCGCACGATCGCCGCATCGACGGAGTCCTCGAGGCGCGGGGTACGGGAGGGGGCCTCGGTCATGCGCTCGACAGTATCAGGGCGGCCGACGACGACCCTGGCGTGATCCGTAAGTTTTCCGTTAGCATGACGTTTCAGCAGGAATATTTACAGCTTCGAACGGAGGATGCCATGACCATCGCGCCGCCCACCCGTGCCGCCCACGATCTCCTCGACGGTCGCACCGTCGACACGGTCGAGCAGACTCCCGCCTGGGCGCAGCTCAAGGCCGCCGCCACCGCCCTGCAGGCCCTGCAGGTCAAGGACGGCTCCATCGCCGACACCGACGCGGCAGCTCCGCTCCTCGACGACGTCGTCGAGGCGATCGACGCGCTCGCGCCCCTGTTCCCCCACGACGACGCGTACCTGCGCGCGTCGATCGCCGACTTCCGCCGCTGGCGCGACGAGGGGCTCGGCGTCCCCGACTTCCTCGACTCCCTCGCGGCGTTCCAGCCGCAGCAGCACCGGGTCGACGGCATCCGTCACCTGGTCGTCTTCCCGATGTACACGCAGAACGGGTCGAGCGATCGGTTCGTCGAGGCCGTGCTCGTCGAGGCCATTTGGCCGGAGTTCATCGCCCGGCTCGAGACGGAGTACACCAACCGCCTGTTCGTCTCGCTCCGACTGATCGATTTCACCCCGGGCTACGACACCAACTCCGCCGTGCTCTTCCCCGAGACCGTGGCGATGCGCGAGATCCCGACGTTCACGTGGGGTGCGATCTTCCAGGACCGCGAGGCCGCGCGCTACCGCCGCGTCACCCGGGCCGCCGCCGAGATCACCAAGCTCGAGCTGCCCGCCGCGGCCGCGCGCCTCCTCGACGACCAGGAGCTCGCGGAGCAGACGTTCGTCACATGGGACCTCATCCACGACCGCACGCACATGCGCGGCGATCTCCCCTTCGACCCCTTCATGATCAAGCAGCGGATGCCGTTCTTCCTCTACTCGCTCGAGGAGCTGCGGTGCGATCTGACCGCGTTCCGCGAGTGCGTGTCCCTGCAGAAGCGGCTCTCGACGCGCGACGACCTCGACGACGCGGAGCAGGCGATGCTGGAGCACGCCGAGCTCGTGCAGTACGCCGTGATCTTCGACCGCATCTTCCGCTTCGCCATCACCGGCTCGCGCGTGCGCAACTACGACGGGCTCGGCGGGCAGCTCCTGTTCGCCTGGCTGCACCAGCACCGGGTGCTGCACTGGACCGACACCTCGCTCGCCTTCGACTGGGACGAGGTCCCCGGCGCGGTCATCGCCTTGGCCGACGCCATCGACGAGCTGTACTGGCGCTCGATCGACCGCCCCAAGGTCGCACACTGGCTCGCCGCCTACGACCTGGTGCGCTCGGTCGTCACGCCCCACCCCGCATCGGCGTGGGCGCGGGGCCTGTCCGACGAGGTGCTCGCGGGACTTCCGAAGGGCTACACCGATGCGGTGCTCGACGACGAGTTCCCCCTGTCGATGTTCTTCGAGGCGCTCGAGAAGAAGATGCGCCCGGTGATCGCGTCGACCGCGGGCATCCGCGGGACCGACTGACGCCCCGGGGTCATGGGCCACGAGACGGGGACGGCACCCGGGGTGCGCGGACGACGGGTGCTGCTGGCCGGCGGGACGAGCGACGCAGGGCGCACGTGCGCTCGGACGCTGCGCCGTGCGGGCGCCCGCGTGATCGTCGTCGGAACCGACGACGGACGCCTCCGCGACCTCGCGACGGACGTCCCCGGCGTCGACCTCGAACGCTGCGACCTGACCGACCCGGCCGCCGTCGAGGCGCTGCGCGATCGCATGTACGAGAGGTACGGCCCGGTCGACGGCCTGCTGCACCTGGTCGGAGGCTGGCGCGGCGGCGGCGGACTCGCCGGGCAGAGCGATGAGGACCTCTCCTTCCTCCTGCGCTCCTTCACGGCGCTCCGGAACGTGTCGCGCACCTTCGACGACGACCTGCGCGCCTCGGATGCCGGCCGGCTCGCCATCGTGTCGTCGACGGCCGTCGCGCGTCCGCTGGCGGGCGGCGCGAACTATGCCGCCGTGAAGGCGGCGAGCGAGGCGTGGACGCGTGCCGTCGCCCAGGGATTCGCGAAGGACGCCCGCGACACCGAACGCGAGCTCCGCGCCGCGGCGGTCGTCTTCCGCGCGAGGACCCTGGCGGGAGCCGAACAGGTGCTCGCCGACGCGTTCCTCGCGCTGTGGGACGCGCCCGCCACGGCGGCCAACGACCGCGTGGTCGAGGTGGTCGCGGGAGGTTAAGCGCGCTCCGCCGCGTCGGCGACGTCGGCGTTCACCTCGGCCGTGCGGTACTGCGTCGACAGGATGCGGTACGAGCGGGTCAGGAAGGCGAGCCCGGCCGCGACGACCATGATCAGCCCGGCGATGACGAACACGAGCGCGATACCCCGCGACTGACCGTCGCCGAGCAGCCACCCCCACGTCGCTCGCCCCTCGGCGCCGTCCATGTACGGGATGATCAGGAACTGCGCGATCGGGGCGATGAGGAACGACGTCACCGGCGCGGCCGCGGACTCGAAAGCGGCGGCGAAACCGAAGACCCGCCCCTGGGTGGCGAAGGGCACCACCTTCTGGATGACGGTCTGCTCGGCGGCCTCGACGGGCGGGATGAGCGCCATGTACACCCAGATGCCGGCGGCGTAGAGCCACCACCAATCGCGCAGCACGAAGACGGCGCCGAGCACGCCCATCGCCATGACGATCCACAGCATCGTGCGGATGGGGTTCTTGCCGAGACCGAACTTCGCGACGAGACCGCCGCCGATGATGAAACCCGTCGCCGTGACGCCGAGGACGATGCCCCACAGCTGCACACTGAAGATCTCGAGGCCGTAGGGATCCATCAGCGCCATGTAGACGCCGCCGATGAGGTTGTTGAAGGTGGAGAAGACGATGAGCGCGAACAGGCCCGGCGCGGCACGAACGGCCCGGACCGCCCCACGAAGGTCGACCAGGGGGCCCGGCTCGTCGGCGGCGGCCGGGCGCTCCTCGGGGATGCGGATCGTGAACAGGTGCACGAGGGCGACGAGAGTGAAGGCGATCGCGATCGCCAGCGTCCACCCCATCCCCAGGAACCCCACCGACAGGCCGCTGAACACGCTCGTGACGACGAACGCCAGCCCCTGAACCGTGCCGACGAGACCGTTCGCGTTGGCGTGCCTCTCGACGGGGACCAGCAGGGTGACGGTGGTCGACAGTGCGATGTTGCGCATGTTCTCGACCACGGCGCCCGCCAGGATGACACCCGAGAACAGCCAGAACCAGGGGCCGCCCAGATCGAGCAGCGCCGCCTCGGGGAAGGCCAGCCACAGCGCCCCCGCCAGCAGGAACGCCGTCAGCGTGACGACGCCCGAGAACACCATGACCCGGTGCTTGCGGTGGCGGTCGACGAGGGAGCCGAAGACCATCGCGAAGATCGCCAGCAGCAGCATGTACGCGCCGCCCACGATGCCCGTGGCCAGGACCGACCGGGTCTCGAGGTACACCCAGAAGGTGAGCGCGAACCACAGGAAACTCGTGGTCACGTTGGCCGCGGCCGTGTTGACGAGCACCGCGAGGAAGGTGCGGTGTCCGCCGGCCGGGGCGACGGCCGCGCCGGACGAGGCGGCGGGCGTCGGCGAATCGGTCATGGCGATCACGGTAGACCCGACCTCCGACATCGGCCAGGGGGAGTGCGACCGCGGGGGCACGCGACGGCCTCGGGCGGCGTGACTACGCTGGATCGGTGACATCCCTCCACGACTCCTCGGTGCGCGGTTTCGCCTCCGACAACTACTCCGGAATCCACCCCCGCGTCCTCGCCGCGATCGCCGCGGCCAACGAAGGCCACCAGGTCGCCTACGGCGAAGACGTCTACACCGCCCGCCTGCAGGAGCTCTTCGTCTCCCTACTCGGCGAAGGCGTCGAGGCGTACCCCGTCTTCAACGGCACGGGCGCCAACGTCGTCGGGCTGCAGTCGATGCTCCCCCGGTGGGGCGCCGTGATCTCGGCATCCACCGCTCACATCAATGTCGACGAGGGCGGAGCCCCCGAACGCGTCGGCGGCATCAAGCTGCTGACGGTGCCCACCGACGATGGCAAGCTCACCCCCGAGCTCGTCGACCGCGAGGCCTGGGGCTGGGGCGACGAGCACCGTGCGCAGCCGCTGGTGGTGTCGATCACCCAGTCCACCGAGCTCGGCACCCTGTACACGGTCGAGGAGATCCGCGAGCTCGCCGCGCACGCGCACGGGCACGGCATGCGCCTGCACATGGACGGCGCGCGCATCGCGAACGCCGCCGCGGCCCTCGACGTGCCCCTGCGCGCCTTCACGCGCGACGCGGGAGTCGACGTGCTGAGCTTCGGCGGGACGAAGAACGGCGCCATGATCGGGGAGGCGATCGTCGTTCTCGACCCTGAGGCGTCCACGGGCCTGACCTACCTGCGCAAGCTCGACATGCAGCTCTCCAGCAAGATGCGCTTCGTCTCGGCCCAGCTGGTCGCCCTGCTCGACGACGACCTGTGGCTCGAGAACGCACGGCACTCGAACGCCATGGCGCAGCGTCTGCGCGCCGGCGTCGAGGCGGGGCTCGCCGACGGCTCGATCCGCGGCGTCGAGTTCACGCAGCCCACCCAGGCCAACGGCGTCTTCGCGACCCTCCCGGCCGGCGTCGCCGACCGCCTCCGTCAGAGCTTCCGCTTCTACGATTGGGACGAACTGCGCCGCGAGGTGCGGTGGATGTGCTCCTTCGACACGACCGAGTCCGACATCGACGCCTTCGTCGCCGCGATCGCGAGGGAGACGACCGCCTGAGGCCCGCGCGAGCGCTGAGGGCCGCGGCATCCGTTCCGGGATGCCGCGGCTCTCGCCGTCTCAGGCCCCGCCGAGCCAGTCGCGGTAGGCGTCGAAGGTCGACTCGCGACCGAGGAACGACTCGACGAGCTCCTGGGCGTCGCGCGTGCCGCCCGGCTCGAGGATCTCGCGGCGGTACCGGGTGGCCGTGTCGACGTCGAACAGATGGTCGCCGAACGCCGACAGCAGATCGCGCGCGATGACGAGGCTCCACTGATACGTGTAGTAGCACGCGCCGTAGCCGGTGAGGTGCCCGAAGCCGGCGTACGAGTGCGACCCGTCGAGGGGTGTCACCGGGCTGGCCGCGCGGTAGTACCCGTCGACCGCGCTCGCGAGATCGGCGGGACGATCGACGTGCAGACGGTACGAGGTCGTGGCGTGGCCGAGCTGCCGGGTGACCTCCAGGCCCCGTCCGAACGCGTCGGCGGTGCGCATGCGCTCGACGAGCTCGGCCGGGATGGGCTCGCCCGCGTCGTTGTGCGCGAAGACGGCCAGCGCCCCGGCGTCCCACGCCCACTCCTCGAGCAGCTGGCTCGGCGCTTCGACGAAGTCCCACTCGGTCGCGACCCCGGTCCACCGCGCCCACTTCTGGTGACCGCCGAGGATGTCGTGGACGAGGTGGCCGAACTCGTGGAAGAACGTCACGACCTCGTCGTGCTCGAGGAGCCCCCGCGAGAAGTTGCACAGCAGCACCGACTCGGGCAGCGCGCGACCGCTGATGCCGGGCGCGAGACCGAAGCAGGCGGCGTGGTTGTACTTGCCCTCGCGCGGGTGCAGGTCGAGGTGGATGCGGCCGAGCCGCTCCGCACCGCGCACCACGTCGTACGTGCGCACGTCGTCGTGCCAGGACGGGGCGTCGACGGGCACGTAGGTCACGTCGAGCAGACGCCCGGTGGTCGCGAGCACCCCGTCGAGCACCCGATCGAAGCGGAAGTACGAGCGCACGAGCTGCGCGTCGACGTCGTACTCCTCGCGCTTGAGCGCGCCGAGCACGTACCAGAAGTCGGCGATCGTGACCGCCTCGGCCGCGGGATCATCGCGGCGCAGCCGCTCGAGCACGCGCTCGTACTCGTCGGCGGCGGCCGGGGCCGCCGCGTCGGCGATGCGTTCCAGGAAGGTGCGGACGGCCGTGCTCGAGCCGATCATGCGCGTCTCGGTCTCATAGTCGGCCCAGTCGCCGTACCCGAGCAGAGCGGCCCGCTCGGCCCGCACGGCGAGCAGCTCGGCGAGCACCGGCTCGTTGTCGGGCCAGGCGAGATCGTTGTACGCCGACACCAGGGCGTGACGCACCGAACGGTCACGGGCGTACTCGCGCACGGGCATGAGGTCGGTGTACTCGGTGGTGAGGGTCACCATCCCCTCGTCGTCGGCGGGGTGCTCGGCGAGGAAGTCGTCGGGCAATCCGTCGAGCGCGGCCGCGGGGACGCGGATCTCACGACGGCCCTCGCGGATGTTGCGCGAGAACGTCAACGACAGCTCGGTGTCGCGGTCGGTCAGCTCTCGGACGCGATCGCGATCGGCATCCGACAGGTCGACGCCGCCCCGGCGGAAGTCGCGACGCACCTGCGAGAGGAACCGCTGCTCGTCGGGCTCGAGGCCGCTTTCGTCGGCGTCAGCGAACACGCTCCACAGGTCGCGGTCGAGCAGGCGGCGCGACTGCACCGCGTCGACCGCCTGCGCCTGCTTCTCGGCCGTCTCGCGCACCCCGGCGTCGGGGTGCGACTCGCTGATCAGGTGCGAGGGGGCGGCGGCTTCGGCGAGCGCGATGTCGGCCTCGTTCCACAGCGCCAAACGCTCGTGCAGCGAGAGCCCGGGCTCGGAGATGAGGCGCTGATCGATCGCGGCGACACGTTCGAGCCGCTCGACGGGACGGTCCGCGGCGAACGCGCGCCACGCGTCGAGTTCACGCGGCAGGGACAGGGGTTCCAGGGGAGAATCCGGCATCCTCCGACCCTAGGCAGGGCCACCGACACCGGCAATCCCCGACCGGGCGACCTCAGCGCAGCGCACCCACCGAGGCCAGCGCCAGGCGGATCAGCGTGCCGCGACCGCCCTCCATCTCGTCGGACAGGGCATCGGATGCCGCTTCCTGCGGCGAGAGCCAGGTGACCTCGAGCGCGTCCTGACGCGGTTCGCACGTGCCCGTGACCGGCACGACGTACGCGAGCGACACGGCGTGCTGTCGATCGTCGTGGAACGCGCTCACGCCGGGGAGCGGGAAGTACTCGGCGACCGTGAACGGCGTCGGCTGCGGCGGGAGCAGGGGGAAGGCCATCGGCCCGAGATCGTTCTCGAGGTGGCGGAACAGCGCATCGCGAACGGTCTCGCCGTAGCGGACGCGCCCCGACACGAGCGTGCGCGTCATCTCGCCGAGCGGCGTCGCCCGCAGCAGGATGCCGACCTGCGTCACCGCGCCCATGCCGTCGGTGCGCACCGGCAGCGCCTCGACGTAGAGCATCGGCAGACGGCGGCGCGCCTCGGCGAGCTCGACCTCGCTGAGCCATCCCGGATTGGGGTTCGGACCTCCGGACGCGCCGGAGAACGACGCGGCGAGCGGCTCGTTCTCGTCGCCGTTGTCGCCGGGTTCGGGGTCGGGGGTGCGCACGGGCATGCTCCCTGTATATCAACGGACCGCTCCGGATGCCGCGTGTCCCGCACCGCGAGGGGCGCGGCGCGGGGCCGGGAGGGGAGGGCCGCGGGGCCCGGGAGGGGAGGGGAATCGGCGCGGGGAGGGCGGTTCCCGCCGAACCCGCCCTCCCCTGCCCGCATCCCCTCCCGTCACGGCGGGCCCGGGCGCAGGCGTGGCGACCATGAGCGGAGGCACAGCGTCCGTGAGGGGAGGGGAATCCCCGCGGGGAGGGCGTTTCCCGCCCGTTCCGCCCTCCCCTGCCCGCATCCCCTCCCGTCACGTCATGGCGGGACCGGGCGCAGGCCGGCCTCCGCGGAACCCAGCCGCCCCGATGTCGGAGGCCGCTGCGACAATGGCGGAATGAGCGCGCATCTCTCCCTCGACCCCTCCGTCGTGCGCTGGTCGGCGCCGGCCGACGAGCGGGGCGAGCGGCCCGTGCTGCTGCTCCTGCACGGCTACGGCTCCGACGAGAACGACCTGTTCGGACTCGTGCCGTATCTGCCCGCCGAGTACGTCGTGGCGAGCGTGCGCGCACCGCTCGCCCCGCCCTGGCCCATGCCGGGCGCTTCGTGGTACCCGATCGAGGGCCTCGACGGGCGCGATCCCGACGCCGTCACGAGCGCGGCGCACGCGGTGCTCGCCTTCGTCCGCACCGCCGTGGGCGACCGACCCGTGGGGCTCCTCGGTTTCTCGCAGGGCGGCGCGGTGGCGCTGCAGACACTGCGTCTCGCGCCCGATGCCGTGTCGTTCGCCGTCGTGATCGCCGGTTACGCGGCGGGCGGCGAGCTCGCGGGCGACGCCGTCCTCGCCGAACGTCGACCGCCGGTGTTCTGGGGCCGGGGAGCGGCCGACGACGTCATCCCGCCGCACCTCGTCGACATGACGGCGCAATGGCTGCCCACCCACAGCGATCTCAGCGGTCGCGTGTACCCGGGCCTGACCCACTCCATCTCGCAGGCCGAACTCGACGACGTGCGCGCTTTCCTCGACGCGCGTCTCTCCGACCGCGTTGCCGCGGCCGGGAGCTGAGGCGGGGGGGGGTACCGCGATGGCCGCCGGTCGGCTATCGTGGGCAGCCCTGTCCCCGAGAACGAGGTCCCCTCCGGTGAAGATCGTCGACGCTTCCGCGCCCCTGTCCGCGCGCTGACCCGTCGACCCGCCGTTTCTCTCGGCCGCCCTCCGCTGATGCGGACGGGTCCGGTGTCCGCGCATCCCGCGTCTCCGGAGTCCCGTCATGTCATCCCTCTCCCCCTCCCTCGTCTTCGACCACGTCCGTCTCGTCTGGCCCGACGGCACCGTCGCCCTCGACGACGTCTCGGGTGCCGTCGGCCGCGGCCGTACGGGTCTCGTCGGTCGCAACGGTTCCGGCAAGTCCACGCTGCAGCGCCTGGCCGCGGGGCACCTCGCCCCGTCGGCGGGGACGGTCTCGGCATCCGGCGACGTGGCCCTGCTGCCGCAGCGCCCCGCGTCCGACCCGCGGCGACCCGTCGCGGACCTGCTCGGTGTCGCCCAGCCCCTCGCCGCGTTGCGTGCGATCGAGGCGGGCGACGTCGATCCTCGGCACTTCGACGCGGTCGGCGACGACTGGGACGTCGAAGCCCGCGCGCACGCTCTCCTCGCCGAGGCGGGGCTGCCCCCGGACGCGCTCGATCGGAGCGTCGGGGACCTGTCCGGCGGCGAGACCATGCTCGCCGCGCTCGTGGCATTGCGCGCCCGCGCGGCCGACATCACGCTCCTCGATGAACCGACGAACGACCTGGACCGTGCCGCCCGGGCGCGGGTGGGCGACCTCGTTCGCGCCTGGCCCGGCACCCTCGTCGTCGTCAGTCACGACATCGGCCTGCTGGAGGAGATGGATGCCACCGCCGAGCTGTACGGGAGGACCCTCAGTGTCGTCGGTGGTCCGTACAGCGCCTGGCGGGCACAGCGCGACGCGGAGCAGGAAGCCGCGGTGCGGACCGAGCGCGACGCAGCCCGGACACTGCGCCGAGAGCGCCGGCAGCGCATCGAGTCGTCCGACAAGCTCGCCGCGCGGAGCCGCGTCGCGCACAAGGCGCAGGTCGAGAAGCGGGTACCCAAGATCATCGCCGGAGGACGGGCCAACGCGGCCCAGGTGAGCGCGGGCCGGCTGAGCACCGAGATGCGGGGGAAGGAGGATGCCGCCCGCGCGGCGTTGAGCGAGGCGTCGGCACGTGTGCGCGACGACGATGTGGTGCGCATCGACCTGCCCGATCCGGACAACGCGGCCGGGCGGCGCATCATGTCGCTGGGCGACGGCGAACGCGAATGGATCGTCACCGGTCGCGAACGCGTCGCCCTGCTCGGGCGCAACGGCGCGGGGAAGACGACCCTCCTCGAGAGCCTCGTCCGCGCCGGGGACCCGACGGGTCGGATCTCCGCCCGCGCGACCGTCGAGCAGATCGGCTACCTCCCGCAACGGCTCGACGACCTCGACGATTCGGCATCCGTCCTCGACAACGTCGCTGCTGCGGCGCCGAACGTCCCCCATCCGCTCGTGCGCGACCGCCTCGCACGGTTCCTCGTGCGCGGCGACGCGGTCGGCCGGCCGGTGGGTGCGCTGTCCGGGGGCGAGCGGTTCCGTGTGGCGCTGGCGCGCCTGCTGCTCGCGGACCCTCCCCCGCAGCTGCTCGTGCTCGACGAACCCACCAACAACCTCGATCTCGACACGGTCGACCAGCTGGTCGACGCGCTGCGGGCGTATCGGGGCGCGGTGCTGGTGGTCAGCCACGACGACGCCTTCCTCGCGAGGGTGGGTCTCGACCTCCGGCTGGAGCTCGAGGCCGGGCGGCTGACGGAGCGCGCGCCGTGAGGCGGGAGGCACGGCGGGGGCGCGTTCCGCGGCAGGCGAACGTCAACCCCGACCCGATGTCGGAGGTCCGGGGGAGGATGTCGGCATGGCCGACGTGCTGGAGAGATTCGGTCCTGCGACGCAGGACTGGTTCCGTGGCGCCTTCTCGGCGCCCACCAACGCGCAGAGGGGGGCGTGGGACTCCGTGTCCTCGGGGCGGAACGCTCTCGTCGTCGCCCCGACCGGCTCCGGAAAGACGCTCTCCGCCTTCCTCTTCGCCATCGACCGCATCTTCACCGAGAAGGCGCCCGAGGCCCCCACCGCCGAGCCCCCGCGGCGCGGGAAGAAGGCGGCGCCGAAGGCCCCGGCGACCACCACCCGGGTGCTCTACATCTCGCCCCTCAAGGCGCTCGGCGTCGACGTCGAGCGCAACCTCCGTTCGCCGCTCGTGGGCATCGGGCAGTCGGCCCGGCGTCTCGGCATCCAGGTGCCCGCCGTCACCGTGGGCGTGCGCTCCGGCGACACGAGTTCGAGCGACCGACGCAAGCTCGTCACCGACCCGCCCGACATCCTCATCACCACCCCCGAGTCGCTCTACCTCATGCTCACCAGCCAGGCGGCCGAGACGCTGCGGGGCGTGCACACCGTCATCATCGACGAGGTGCACGCGGTCGCGGCGACCAAGCGCGGCGCCCACCTCGCCGTGAGCCTCGAGCGGCTCGACGCCCTGCTCGATTCCCCGGCACAGCGCATCGGCCTCTCGGCGACGGTCCGTCCGATCGACGAGGTGGCCCGCTTCCTCGGCGGCGCCCAGCCCGTCGACATCGTCGCCCCCAAGGCCACGAAGGCGTTCGACCTGTCGGTCGTCGTCCCCGTCGACGACATGCTCAACCCGCCGCCCCCTCCCGGCGCCCCCGATCCCGATCAGGCGGGCGACGGCGAGTGGTTCTCCGACCGCCCCGAGAGCACCGAGGTCTCGGGATCCGTGTGGCCGCACGTCGAGGAGGCGATCGTCGATCGCATCCTCGAGCGCCGGTCGACCATCGTGTTCGCCAACTCGCGCCGCCTGGCCGAGCGTCTCACCGGGCGTCTCAACGAGATCTACGCCGAGCGCCAGGGCATCGACGTCCCCGAGCCGACCGTGCCTGCGGCGCAGATGTCCCAGGCCGGATCCTCCGCCGGGGTCGCGGCCATCCTCGCCAAGGCGCACCACGGCTCGGTCTCGAAAGAGCAACGCGCCCAGGTCGAAGACGAGCTGAAGTCCGGCACGCTCCGGTGCGTCGTCGCGACGAGCAGCCTCGAACTCGGCATCGACATGGGCTCGGTCGATCTCGTCATCCAGGTCGAGTCGCCGCCGAGCGCGGCCTCGGGCCTGCAGCGCGTCGGCCGCGCCGGGCACCAGGTCGGCGAGGTCAGCCGCGCAGCGCTCTTCCCCAAGCACCGCAGCGACGTGCTGCACACCGCGGTCGTCACCGAGCGCATGCTCGCCGGTCGCATCGAGGCGATCTCCGTGCCGCAGAACCCGCTCGACATCCTCGCGCAGCAGACGGTGGCCGCCTCGGCCCTGGGCTCGATCGACGTCGAAGAGTGGTTCGAGACGGTCAAGCGCAGCGCGCCGTTCCGCTCCCTCCCCCGCTCCGCCTACGAGGCCACCCTCGACCTGCTGGCGGGCCGTTACCCCTCCGACGAGTTCGCCGAGCTGCGCCCTCGCCTGGTCTGGGACCGCGACGCGGGCACGCTCACCGGTCGCCCCGGGGCGCAGCGCGTGGCCGTGACCAGCGGCGGCACCATCCCCGACCGCGGCCTGTTCGGCGTGTTCGTGGCCGGAGAATCGCAGAACGCCCGCGTCGGCGAGCTCGACGAAGAGATGGTCTACGAGTCGCGGGTCAACGACGTGTTCACGCTGGGCACCACGAGCTGGCGCATCGTCGAGATCACGCACGACCGCGTCAACGTCGTCCCGGCCTTCGGGCAACCCGGCAAGCTGCCGTTCTGGCACGGCGACGGTATCGGCCGCCCCGCCGAGCTGGGCGAGGCGCTGGGGAAGTTCTCCCGCGACATCGCCGGGGTCGACAGGGTCAAGGCCGAGGAGCGGCTGCGGGAATCCGGTCTCGACGACAACGCCATCACCAATCTCCTGGCCTACCTCGCCGAGCAGCGCGAGGCCACGGGCAGCCTGCCCACCGACCGCACGCTCACCGTCGAGCGCAGCCGCGACGAGGTCGGCGACTGGCGCATCATCCTGCATTCCCCGTACGGCATGCAGGTGCATTCGCCGTGGGCGCTGGCCGTGAACGCGCGCATCCGCGAGCGGCTCGGCGTCGAGGGCGCCGCGGTCGCGAGCGACGACGGGATCATCGCGCGCGTCCCGGATGCCGCGGCCGAGCCGCCCGGAGCCGACCTCTTCGTCTTCGAGCCCGACGAGCTCGAACAGATTGTCACCGACGAGGTGGGCGGGTCGGCGCTGTTCGCCTCGCGCTTCCGCGAGTGCGCGGCGCGGGCGCTGCTGCTGCCTCGCCTCAATCCGAACCGCCGCTCGCCGTTGTGGCAGCAGCGCCAGCGCTCGGCTCAGCTGCTCGAGGTCGCCAAACGGCATCCGGCCTTCCCGATCATCCTCGAGACCCTCCGCGAGGTGCTGCAAGACGTCTACGACCTGCCCGCCCTCCTGCGGGTGACGCGGCAGATCGGCGAGCGGAAGATCCGCCTCGTCGAGATCACGACGTCGCAGCCGTCGCCCTACGCGCGCGATCTGCTCTTCGGCTATGTCGGCGCGTTCATGTACGAGGGCGATTCGCCCCTCGCCGAGCGTCGGGCCGCGGCGCTCTCGGTCGACCCGGCGCTGCTGAGCGAACTGCTCGGCAAGGTCGAGATGCGCGAGCTCCTCGATCCCGAAGTCATCGCCCAGTTCGAGCGGGAGGCGCAGCGCCTCGACCCCGACCGGCGCGCGCGCGGCGTCGAGGGCGTGGCCGACCTCCTCCGCATCCTCGGCCCTCTCGATGCGACCGAGGTGGCGGCGCGACTCGACACCGAGGGCGACGCGCTCGCCGAGGCCGAGCAGCACCTCGCCGGCCTCGTCGACGACCGTCGCGCCATCCGCGTGACGATCGCGGGCGTCTCCCGCACCGCCGGAATCGAAGACGCCGGGCGACTCCGCGACGCGCTCGGCGCGGCGCTTCCCGTCGGCATCCCGAACGCGTTCCTCGAACCCTTCCCCGATCCGCTCGGTGACCTCGTCGCGCGTTTCGCCCGCACGCACGCCCCGTTCACGACCGAGGCGGTCGCCGAACGCCTCGGCGTCGGCGTGGCGGTCGCACGGCTCACGCTGCAGCGGTTGGAGTCGCAGGGTCGGCTCTCGAGCGGTTTCTTCCTACCCGACCCTTCGACGGGCTCAGGGACCGGCGACCCCCAGCGCGGCGACGACACCGAGTGGTGCGACGTCGAGGTCCTGCGCCGGCTGCGCATGCGCTCGCTCGCGGCGATCCGCGGCAGCGTCGAGCCGGTCCCGCCCACGGCGTACGCGCGGTTCCTCCCCGTGTGGCAGCACCTCGGGCGCCCGCTCGAGGGCATCGACGGCGTGCTCGCCGTCATCGAGCAGCTCGCCGGCGTGCCGATCCCGGCGAGCGCCTGGGAGTCGCTCGTGCTGCCCTCGCGCGTGTCCGACTACTCCCCCGCCCTCCTCGACGAGCTCACGGCCACCGGTGAGGTCGTGTGGTCGGGTCATGGCACGCTCCCCGGGCGCGACGGGTGGATCGCCCTGCATCCCGCGGAGGCGGCGCCCTTCACCCTGCAAGATCCCGACGACGCCGACGACCCCGCGCCCGACTCCCTCGAGGCGCGCCTCCTCGCCGCCCTCGCGGGTGGAGGGGCCTACTTCGCGGCGCAGCTGAAGCAGCTCGCGGGCGCCGAGAACGAGCAGTCCGTCAACGACGCGCTGTGGGCCCTCACCTGGGCCGGGAGGGTCACCAACGACACCTTCGCCCCCGTCCGCACGCTCCTCAGCGGTGGGGGCCAGTCGCACCGCGTCGCACGGCGGGCACCCCGCGCCCGCATGTACCGCGGAGCCACCATGCCGCGGGCTACCTCGGCGCCCAGGCCCCCGTCGCTCGGCGGCCGCTGGTCGCTGCTGCCCGAGCGCGAGCCCGATGCCGCCGCACGCGCCACCGCCACCGCCAGCCTGCTGCTCGACCGCTACGGCGTCGTCACGCGGGGGGCGGTGCAGTCCGAGGGCGTGCCGGGCGGATTCGCACAGGTGTACCGCATCCTCGACGGGTTCGAAGAGGCGGGGCACTGTCGACGCGGGTACGTCATCGAGAAGCTCGGCGCCGCGCAGTTCGCGGCCTCGGCGACCGTCGACCGTCTGCGCGAGTTCGCCGCGGTGGCCGATCCGCCACCCCTGCGCACCATGACGCTGGCGGCCACCGACCCCGCCAACCCGTACGGCGCCGCCCTCGGCTGGCCCGCGATCGAGGGGGTCACCCATCGCCCCGGCCGCAAGGCCGGAGGCCTCGTCGTCCTCGTCGACGGCGAGCTCACGCTCTACCTCGAGCGCGGCGGCCGCAGCGCCCTGGCCTTCACCGACGACGAGGCGCCCCTGCAGGCCGCCGCGCGTCACCTGGCCGAGACCGCGAAGAAGCGCCACCTCGAGACGCTCACGGTCGAACAGGTCAACGGCGAGTTCGTCTACGGCACCGCCGTCGGACGCGCGCTGCGCGAGGCCGGGTTCGTCGAGTCGCCGAAGGGGCTGACGCTGCGCAAGCTCACCGCTGGCGACTCCCTCCGCGAGGCCGCCCGTGCCTGAGGGCGACACCGTCTACCGCGCGGCGGCGAAGCTCCACGCCGCCCTCGCCGGCAAGGTGGTCACGCGCTTCGACATCCGTGTTCCCGGGAGCGCCACCGCGGACCTGCGCGGCGAGACCGTGCACGAGGTCGCCGCGCGCGGTAAGCACCTGCTCCACCGGATCGGCGGCTACACGCTCCACTCGCACCTGAAGATGGAGGGCCGGTGGGACGTCTATCGTCCGGGCGAGAGATGGCGTCGGGCGGCGTTCAAGGCCCGTGCGATCGTCGGCGTCGCCTCGGCAGAGGCGGTCGGTTTCGACCTCGCCATGGTGGAAGTGCTGCGCACGAGCGACGAGCACACCGTCATCGGTCACCTCGGTCCCGACCTGCTCGCCGACGACTGGGACGAAGACGAAGCCGTCCGCCGCGTGGCGGTCGACGAGCGTCCCGCGCACGTCGCCCTGCTCGACCAGCGCAACGTCGCCGGCTTCGGCAACGTCTACGCGAACGAGCTGTTGTTCGTTCGCGGCATCGCCCCCACCACCCCCGCCACCGAGATCGACGCCCGAGCGACCATCGCCCTCGGCGAGCGCATGATCCGGGCCAACCTCCCGCGTCCGGAACGCACGTTCACGGGCGACAGCCGCCCGGGCCGTCGCTTCTGGGTCTACGGACGCGAGGGAGCGCCGTGCCGGCGGTGCGGCACCCCCATTCGCGCGACGTCCCTCGGGGCCAATCCGACGGCCGAGCGCGACGTGTACTGGTGCCCCACCTGCCAGCCGGGCTGATCCCGGTGCGGGCGCCCCGGTCGTCGGCCTCTCCGCCCCCTCGCGCACCCGGTTCGGATGGGCCCGAAGGTGCACCCGCGGAAAGCGAACCCTTCGCGCCCGCCTGTCAACCCGCCCGTGGCGCTCGCCGGAACGTGCGAGAACGGTCGGACAACACAACGCCGGGGAACCTACCGGACGCGGTCTCTCGACATCGAGGAAACCGTTCTCGGTAGGGGCGACGAACAACCTGTCGAGGGAATGCTGGTCCGCCCTCACCCGTTGTCATACATGTCGGCCGACCCGATGGCCGACCGGAGGGGATCGTGGGAAAGAACTACATCGACATCGAGAACGACCACGGCGAAACGCTGCGCTACCGCAAGCACGTCAACGGTCGCGGACTCGTCGCGCACGGCGCGAAGGTCCACCCGTCGGCGCTGGTCGAGAACGGCGCCTACGTCGAACCCGGCGTGCAGATCGCCGCGGGTGTTCGTGTCGGTCGGGGCGCCTGGATCGAGTCGGACGCCGTCATCGGCCCCGAGGCGCGCATCGAGCCGCACGCGCACATCTGCGCGGGGGCCGTCATCGGCGCGGGAGCGCACATCGGCGTCCGCACGCAGGTCGGTCACAACGCGCGCATCGCGGTGGGCTCGCTCATCGGCGACGACGAGATCATCAACGACGGCGAGGCCGTCGCCACGGACCGTCGCGGGTTGCGCCTGGCGGCCTGACGCGTCCGCGGCGCGGCATCCACGACCCGCACGACTCTTCGGAGCGTGCGGGTTTTCGCGTATCGCGGGGTCGTTCCTCAGGCGAGGATCGTCAGCACCAGTCCGATGAGCGGGAGCGTCCCCTGGATGCTTGCGGGGCGCAGGTACTTCCTGCCCGAGGTCACGAGGACGAGCGCGGCGGCGAGCATCGAGCCCAGCGAGAAGGTCAGCAGCGTGCGGCCCGCGACGTCGCCGATGCCGGCGACCACCCACAGCACGATGCCGATCGCCGCGCCGATCGCGAGGAAGAGGTTGTAGAAGCCCTGGTTGTAGGCCATGGGCTTGGTGGTGTCGGCGGCCTGCTGGTCGGCGATGCCGAAGATGCGCCACACGTTCGGGTGCGTCCATCGCACGCTCTCGAGAACGAAGATGTACACGTGCAGCAGGGCCGCGAGTCCCGCGAAGACGAGCGCCAGGATGCCGATCATGCCCCCACGTTATCGCCCGACTACCCTGGACGCATGGCGAACGGCAGCGGCTCCCGCGGACGCGGCGGAGCGTCGCGACGCCCCTCCCGCACCAAGGCCGCCGCGCCTTCCCGTCCGAAACCACGCCCGCCCGCACCCGCGCCCCCACCGCCTGAGGGGCCGCGCGACTTCGTGCTGGGCGCGGTGCCCGGCGCCACCCCGGGCAAGTGGATCGGACTCTGGCGGGAGCGGATGCCGCACGTGTCGCTCGAGCTCCGCCCCATCCCGGTCGAGGGGCAGCGCCGCGAACTCGACGAGGTCGATGCCGCGCTCGTGCGCCTGCCCATCCCGGACACCGACGACCTCCACGTCATCCCCCTGTACGACGAGCAGCCCGTCGTGGTGATGTCGGTGGATTCGGCGCTCACCGCGGCCGACGAGCTCGATCCGGCCGACCTGGCGGGAGAGGTCGTGATCGTACCGGCCGACGACGTGCTCCGCGCGCAGATCCCGGATGCCGTGCCCCCGGCGTTCGATCCGCCGGCCGACACCGCGGAGGCCATCGCGACCGTCGCCGCGGGAGTCGGCGTGGTCGTCGTGCCGATGTCGTTGGCGCGCGCTCACCAACGTCGCGACGTCGAGTTCCGGATCCTGCGCGGCGGGCCGGTGTCCACCGTCGCCCTCGCCTGGCTGCGCGAGAAGACGACGCCCGACGTCGAGGCGTTCGTCGGTATCGTGCGGGGGCGCACGGCGCGTTCCTCGCGCTGACCGTCCGGCACGCGTCTCCCCGCGTCTGCGCGCGGTCCGCTCTTCGCCGACCCGCATAGAATTCCGGAGTGACCGCCCGTCTGCTTTACGTCTGCGCCCGGCCGCAGCGGGAGGCCGCGGTGGCCGAATGGGCGTCGTTCCGCGACGGACTGGGCGTCGGCGACGACGACCTCGTGCATCACGACCTCGTCCGCGAGCCGCTCCCGGCGGATCTCGACCGATACGCGGGGATCGTGGTCGGCGGAAGCCCCTTCAACGTCACCGACCCCGACAAAGGCGACGAGCAGCTCCGCCTGGAGACCGACCTCGAGCGCCTCGCCGCGACCGCCATCGAGGGACGCACGAGCGCGCTCTTCACCTGTTACGGCATCGGAGTGGTGACGCGACTGCTGGGCGGTGAGGTGACGCTGCGCCACCCGGAGGACACCGGTCCCGCCGAGATCACCCTGACGGATGCCGGCCGCGGGGACGAGCTGTTCGGCATCCTGAACCCTCGTTTCGAGGCCCTGACCGCCCACAAGGAGGCCACCGCCGCGGTCCCGCCGGGAGCGACGCTGCTGGCCGAGAACGACGCCTGCCCCGTGCAGGCGTACCGGGCGGGCGTCGGGCTGTGGGCGACGCAGTTCCATCCCGAGCCCACCGCCGAGGCGTTCGTCGCGCGCATGCGGGTGTACCGCGACGCCGGGTACTTCGACGCCGACGCGTTCGACGAGGTGTCGACCTTCGTGCGCACCGCCTCGGTCGAGCAGCCGACGCTCCTCCTGCGCTCGTTCGCCGCTCGGGCGCGCGCGGCCGCCTGAGCCGCGCCGGCCTCGCCCGATCGCGGAGCCGAGCCGCCCGAGCCGCGCGGCTCGGCCGACCGAACCTGCACGGCGAGAGACCCGTCAGCCGCGATGTCAACCCCACGCCGTCGATTTACCTAGCTTTTCTAGTGTTCTACCCATGAACGTGACAACTCAGTGGCGGGGAAGCGACCTCGCGCGTCAGATCGTCGTCCTCTCCGCGGTGTCGTTCATGCTCATCGCGGCCGTCATCGGCGCCGGCGCCTTCGGTAACTCCGCCGTGCAGGATCAGCAGGGCGGCGCCCTCGACACCGACGGCTCCTACCTCGCCCCCGCCGGACCGGCCTTCTCGATCTGGTCGGTCATCTACCTCGGCCTCATCGCCTACGCGATCTGGCAGGCCCTCCCCGGTCAGCGGACCAACCCGCGCCAGCGCGCCCTCGGCTGGCTGATCGCCCTCACGATGACCCTCAACGGCCTCTGGCTCGTCGCCGCCCGCTTCGGGACACTCTTCCTGACGGTCGTCGTGATCGTGCTGCTGCTGGCGGCGCTCGGCTGGACGTTCCGCGTCGCCGTCGCGACGCGCGAACCGCGCGGCGGCATCGTCGATTCCGTCCTCATCGACGGGGTGACGGGCCTGCACCTCGGCTGGGTCACCCTCGCCACCGTCGCCAACATCGCCGCCTGGCTGACCACCGTCGTTCCGGTCGGCCTCGAAGACGCCGCCGGCCCCATCGGCGTCGTCGTCCTCCTGGTGGTCGCCGTGATCGCCCTGGCGACCGCGTGGCGCAGCTCGTGGCGCATCACCCCCGCCCTGGCCACCGCGTGGGGTCTCGGGTGGCTGGCCGTGGAGCGCTTCACCGGCTCCCCGCAGAACACCCCGATCGGCGTCACGGCCATCGTCGTGGCCGCGGTCGTCCTGCTGCCGCCGGTGATCATCCGCGTGCTGCGCCTGCTCCGCCCCTCCGTCGACTAGGGCCGTGCCCGCGACGGGGGTGTCGTAGACATGAGAGTGTCCTCACAGACTCGATACAGCCGCCCTACACCTTGACGCCGGCTGATCGGGCGCGCTGAACTCTTGTCAGGCGGCGGACCGCCGCTTCATCCTCCCCCGGAATGAGCTAGATATCACATTGAGGACCCGCGCGAACCTGCGTGCCGTGACCCTTATGACCGCCGCGTTGCTGTCAGCGCCTTCCGCTGCGCAGGCATCGACAGACACGACGCAGGCGCCGCCGCTGCCGACTGGTTCTCTAGAGCAGAACCCAGAAGCAACGTGGTTTGCCGTCTCAGCCGGATCGGATTTCTCAGATTCCGGGTGAAACCGGCAACTGGGATGACCTCATGGCGTTCGCAGCAGCGCAAGCGATAGAGAATCCCATCGTCGACATTCCCCGAGGGAGTATCAGCACGCGCTGCGTCTCCGTCCCGATTCTCATGTACGACAACGATGGCGACTATCTGTACACCTTCAACCCCTCCGTCGCATTCGGGTCCAATACTCTTCGCGTGATCACCGCTATACCGACGACGACCGCAAGCTGCTGAGGCGCACGTGCGATCTCTTCCCACAGTCCGCGTCGTGGCGGACGGATTTCCCGGCCACCTCCCCGTCTGGTTCCCGCCTCCGATCGCCGATGAGGCAGAGAAGATGCCTGTTTCGGCCGCCCTGCTGCAACAACTTCGCGAGTGGAACGAACGCGGACAGGATCTCACCGAACGCACCGACCCCAGGACGGTGACGGCACATTACTCCGTGGGTGCCTATCTTGCGTCTCAATTGGCGAAAGAACTGGAGGGAAGCTACGTCGTGGAGATGCGAATGGCGGGCAGCGTCTCACAAGGGTGGCGATCCATCGCACCAGCCCCCTCATAGCCCGGGGCAGAGGGCTCGTGTAACACCGGCCTCCGCATCGAAGAGGTTGGGTTGATCGGCGGCGCAGTCGGACCACCGGACCATGACCGGCAGCCGAGAGCCTCACCGTACGGCCGCGGTTCGAACGCTTAGGCCCTCGGCATCCCTTTCGCAAGAGGGACGGATGCCGAGGACCCGGGCGGTGTAATCGGGCAGTGGACTCGCTGCCTCTCGCCCTGCTCGTCGTCATCTTCGTCGCCGCTGCGGCGGTGGTGTGGGTCGCGGGCATCCAGCTGTCGAAGGCGACCGACGTGCTCGATGCGCGGCTGCACCTGGGCAGCGCCCTCGGCGGTCTGATCGTGCTGGCCGTGGCGACCAACCTCCCCGAGATCGCGATCACCGTCTCGGCCGCGATGTCGGGCAATCTCGAGGTGGCGGTCGGCAACATCCTCGGCGGGATCGCCCTGCAGACCGTGGTCCTGGTGATCCTCGACGCCTTCGGCAAGCGCGGGCGAGGGGTCGCTCCGCTCACCTACCGCGCGGCATCCCTCACCCTGGTGCTCGAAGGTCTCGCGGTCGTCGCCGTCCTCGCGGTGGTCATCGCGGGCAGTCAGCTTCCGGACGGGCTCGAGATCCTGCGGCTGACGCCGGACGTCGTGATCATCGCGGCGCTGTGGATCGTCGGGCTCCTCCTGGTCCAACGGGCCGGGAAGCACCTCCCGTGGCACGAGGACGGGCGGGCTCCCGACCGGAGCCCGAAGCCGAAGCAGCAGAAGACGAAGAACGCGATGAGCACGAAGAAGGCGGTGATCGTGTTCTCGATCTCGGCGCTGGCCACGCTCGTCGCCGGTGTCGTCCTCGAACGCGCGGGCGACGCCGCATCCTCCCAGATCGGCCTCTCGGGCGTGCTGTTCGGGGCCACGGTACTCGCACTGGCGACCTCGCTCCCCGAGATCTCCACGGGTCTGCAGGCGATCCGTCAGGGTGACGACGAGCTCGCCATCAGCGACATCTTCGGCGGCAACGCGTTCCTGCCCGTGCTGTTCCTGCTGGCGACGGTCATCTCGGGCTCGGCGGTCCTCCCCCGCGCGAACGGGGCGGACATCTACCTCACCGCTCTGGCCGCGCTCCTGACGCTCGTCTACGTCGTGGGTCTGATCTTCCGGCCGCGGCGCCGCATCCTGGGCATGGGCGTCGACTCCTTCGTCGTGCTGTGCCTCTACGCCGTCGGCATCGGCGGTCTCTTCGCGATCTCGTCGTGATCAGCGATCGTCCGTCACCGGGCGGGCGCCGCGGTCGCCGTCCCGCGCTCCGGACATCTGCGCCCGCGCCGGTGCGCCGCACGCCGCGGACGCGGCCGACACCGCATATCTCCGGAACGCGGCACCGACGCGAGCCGCCCCGGCAGAGCGACGGCCCCGCTCCCGACAGGAGCGGGGCCGTCGCGTCGGATCAGAGCGCGGGACCCACGATCGCGCTCGCGCCCGCCGGCACCGTGACGTCGGCATCGTCGAGGACGACCCCCTCGGCGGTCGCGAGCAGCACGCGGGCCCCGGATGCCACAGAGGTCGAGGTCTCGGCATCCGAGAGGTTGACGATGACGACGAGATCGCGACGGCGGAGTTCGTAGACCCGACCGCCCTGCGCCTCGCTCGCCGTCGCGGACAGGCCCTCGCGCGAGGGGTCGGTCAGCTCGGGACGCGTCCGGCGCAGCTTCGCCAGCTCGCGGTACAGGCCGAGGAGCTGGGCGTGGTCGCCCTCGCCGGCCTCGTCCCAGTCGAGCTTGGAGTTCTCGAAAGTCGACGGGTCCTGCGGGTCGGGGACGGTCGACTCGTCCCAGCCCATCTTCTCGAACTCCGCGATGCGGCCCTCGGCGGTCGCCTTGCCGAGCTCGGGCTCGGGGTGCGAGGTGAAGAACTGCCAGGGTGTCGTGGCGCCCCACTCCTCGCCCATGAAGAGCATGGGCGTGCCGGGGGCGGTCAGGGTCAGCACGGCGGCCGCGGCGAGGCGGTCGTAGCCGAGCGACTGCGAGAG
Source organism: Microbacterium sp. PRF11 (assembly GCF_031844085.1). Taxonomy (NCBI): domain Bacteria; kingdom Bacillati; phylum Actinomycetota; class Actinomycetes; order Micrococcales; family Microbacteriaceae; genus Microbacterium; species Microbacterium sp. PRF11. The sequence goes on along the minus strand of NZ_JAUZUP010000002.1, from coordinate 539,547 downwards.
GCGGTCACCGGCCGCGCGGTTGCCGATCTGGTCGTGGTCCTGCGCGAAGGTCACCAGGCGCCAGTTCGGCACGTCCGCGGGGATGGGCTTGCCGTGCTTCTCCTCGCGGAACGACGAGTACGTGCCGTCGTGGAAGAAGCCGCCCTCGTTCACCTTGCGGAAGGCGTCGAGGTCTTCGAAGTCCTCGTAGTAGCCGATCGTCTCACCGGTCAGGGCGACGTGGGCGGTGTGGTGCCAGTCGTCCGACCACTGCGCGGTGAGGCCGTAGCCGCCGGCCTCGCGGGGCAGGATCAGCTTCGGGTCGTTCATGTCGCTCTCGGCGATGGTCGTGAGCGGGATGCCGCGGTGCGCCGACAGGGCGTCGGTGCGCTCGGCGATCTCCTGCAGCACGTGCGGCTCGCGGTGATCGAGCAGGGCGTGCACGGCATCCAGGCGCAGACCGTCGACGTGGTAGTCGCGCATCCACATGAGCGCGTTCTCGACGATGTAGGCGCGCACGGCGTCCTCGTCGAGGTTGACCGAATCGCCCCAGGTGTTGCGGCTGCCCTCGCGCAGATACTCGCCGAACTCGGGCAGGTAGTTGCCCGACGGCCCGAGGTGGTTGTATACGACGTCCTGGATCACCGCGAGACCGGCGGCGTGGGCCGCGTCGACGAAGCGCTGGTACGCCTCGGGGCCGCCGTAGGCCTCGTGCACGGTGTACCAGAGCACCCCGTCGTAGCCCCAGTTCCAGGTGCCGTTGAAGCCGTTCACCGGCAGCAGCTCGACGTGGGTCACGCCCAGGTCGACGAGGTGGTCGAGGCGGCCGATCGCGGCATCCAGGGTTCCCTCGGGGGTGAAGGTGCCCAGGTGCATCTCGTAGATGAGTCCGCCGGCGAGCTGCTTGCCCGTCCACGCGGCGTCGTTCCAGGCGTACACGCTCGGGTCGAACCATGCCGACGCCTCGTGCACGCCGCCGGGCTGGCGGCGCGAGCGCGGGTCGGGGCGCAGGTCGTCGCCGTCGCCGAGCACGAAGCCGTACCGCTCGCCGTCGGCGAGGTCGATCGGCGCCGTCCACCACCCGTCGGCGGCGCTCTCCATCTCGATGTCCTCGACGACGGCATCCCCGCTGTCATCGAGCCGGCGCAGCCGCACTCGCTCTGCCTTGGGTGCCCAAACGTCGATGCTCATCAGGTGTCCTTTTGCGTGAGGTGCCAGGAATTGTCGCTTCAGGGGCGCGTGAGGCGACAAATCTTGGCGCCTCACGCGCGGGGAGATCAGAAGATCAGTAGAGCCACCGGGTAGAACGCCAGCAGGTCCGACAGGGGGGTCGGGCCGCCGGCGAAGGAGCGACCGGTCAGCACGTCGATGACCGGGGTGTCCGGCAGCAGGATCACCGTGTCGCGCCAACCGCCCGCGGCCTCCAGCCCGTGAGGCAGACGGGTCGCGACGGCGAACACCCCGCCGCGATCGAAGGCGACGACGTGGTCGGCCGCGACTCCGGCAGCCTCCAGCGGACGGTAGATCTCGAGCGGGTGCTCGCGACGCAGGCGCAGCGCGCGCGAGGTCACGAGCAGCTTCGCCGCGCCCGTGGCATCCACCGCGGGGAAGGACGCGCCGGGTGCATCGAGAGAGGCGAGCATACGGCGACGCTCGGCGAAGTCGACCGCACGGCGGTTGTCGGGGTCGACGAGCGACTGCTCCCACAGCTCCGAGCCCTGGTACACGTCGGGGACGCCGGGACCCATGATCTGCAGCAGCTTGGCCGACAGGCCGTTCGACCAGCCCGCCGGCGAGATCTCATCGACGAAAGCGCGCACGCGCTCCGCGGCGGGACCGGTCGCCGCATCGACGACCGCGTGCATGCGCTCTTCGAACGCCTCGTCCTGCTCCCACCAGCCGGTGACCTCGCTCGCCTCGCGCGCCGCCTTCTCGGCGTACGCGTGCAGGCGCTCGCGGTAGACCTTTAGACCCTCGGGAGTGGATGCCGATTCCGGCCACGCCCCCACAATCGCCTGCCACAGCAGCGCGTCGAAGGGCCCGTGCCCGGTCGAGGCGATGTCACGGAACTCGGTCAGCACCTCGGCCCAGCGCTCGGGGATCTCGGCCAGCACCGCGATGCGGGCGCGGGTGTCCTCCCCGCGCTTGGTGTCGTGCGTCGACAGCGTCGTCATGGCGGTGGGCCACGACGCGTGGCGCAGGGCCTGAGCGGTGTGGAAGCCGGCGACGTCGAGGGCGAACACCCCCGGGTCGCCGCCCACCTCGGTGAGCGAGCCCAGCCGCGTGTAGCGGTAGAACGCCGTGTCCTCGACGCCCTTGGCCATCACGGGACCGGTGGTCTGTTGGAAGCGCCAGGCGACCTCGAGGCTCGTGTCGGCGAGCACCGGGACGAGCTTCTCGATGACGTCGCCGAGTTCGGGGCGGCGCACCTCGGCCTCGCCGGCAGCGGCGTCGAGGTGAGCACGACCCGCGGGGAGGTACGAGCGGTAGACCGGGAAGCAGGCGAGGATCTCGGCGAGCGCGTCCTGGAGAACCTCCGCCTCGAACTCCTCGCGGAGTGCCGACGGGAGGCCTCGCACCAGGCGACGGATCTCCGAGACCTGGATCGAATCGGCGATCTTGCGCTTGGTGTCGTGGATGAGGTCGTGCCAGCCGGTGAGCGCGGGCAGCTCGCTGTCGGCGCGCAGCCGCGCGTCGAGGGCATCGAGAGCGGCCTCCCCCGCGGGGTCGGTGAGGACCCGGTCGATCTCGGCGAGCGCGTCGTAGCCCGTCGTCCCGGCGGTCTTCCACCACGACGGCAGCGCCTCGCCGTGCTCGAGGATCTTCTCGCCGAGCACGTAGCCGACCTCGCCCTCGCCGGCCTCCTCGAGCGCGACGGCGAGCCGGTCGAGGTAGCCGCCCGGGTCGACGAGACCGTCGGGGTGGTCCACGCGCAGGCCGTCGGCGAGGCCCTCGCGCACCCACCGCAGGATCTCGGCGTGGGTCGCGTCGAACACCTCGGGAAGCTCCACGCGCACGCCCGCGAGGGTCGTGACGGCGAAGAATCGGCGGTAGTTGAGATCGTCCGCCTCGTCCTGCCAGAAGCGCAGCTCGAAGTTCTGCGCGTCGAGCAGGGCTCGAACGTCCGAAGTGCCCGTGCCCGGAGCGACCGGGAAGACGTGGTCGTAATAGCGGACGAGCCCGTCGGGGGCGTCGTCGGCCGGCGTCGGGTCGTAGGAGATCTCGTCGATCACCGCGTCGAGATGGTCGCCGAGCACCGGCACGCGCACTTTGCCCGCGCCGAACTCCCAGTCGATGTCGAACGAGTCCGCGAACGCCGAGGCGCGACCCTGACGCAGCACGTCCCACCACCACGCATTGGTGCGCGGCTCGGAGACGCCCATGTGGTTCGGGACGATGTCGATGAGGATGCCGAGCTCCTGGGCCCGGGCGGCCTCGACGAACCGGTCGAGTCCCTCGGCGCCGCCGCGGGCGGGGTCGACGCGCGTGACGTCGACGACGTCGTACCCGTGGTCGGAGCCGGGGGTGGCCTCGAGGATCGGCGAGAGGTACGCCCACGAGACCCCGAGGTCACGGAGGTATCCCGTGACCTCGGCGGCGTCGTCGAGCGTGAACGATTCGCGGATCTGCAGGCGGTAGGTCGAAAGCGGATGCCGCATCTGGGTCACAGCTCCGGCTTGGGCGCCTGGCCGGGCAGGTCGTCGGTGCCGATGACCTGGATCTGCGCCGTGAGAGAGGCGGCGACCGAGTGGTCGACCTCGGGCTCGGGCAGGTGGTGCTCGCGGAGCACGATGAGCGACTTCGGCTCGAGCGGCAGCGTCTCGCCGGGGTTCAGCGGCTCGGTGTTCGCGCGCTCGCCCGCGGTGTCGACGTATGCGTCCCACTTCGGCGCGTACTCGAAGTCGGGCAGCTGGAAGTCGACCTTGTCGTCGCCCGCGTTGAAGAGCACGAGGAAGTGGTCGTCGCTGATGGCCTCACCGCGGCGGTCGCGCTCGCGGATGCCCTGCCCGTTCAGGAAGACCCCCACCGCGAGACCGAAGCCGTTGTCCCAGTCCTCGGGCTGCATGAGCGAGCCGTCGGGTCGCAGCCACACCACGTCGGGGATCGGCGCCCCCTCCTCCATCTTCACAGGGCGGCCGTCGAAGAAGCGGCTGCGGCGGAAGGTGGGGTGCTGCTTGCGCAGGCGGGCGAGGGCCGCGGTGAACTCGATGAGCGGGGTGTCGATGTTCGACCAGTCGACCCATGTGATCTCGTTGTCCTGGGCGTAGCCGTTGTTGTTGCCGCCCTGCGTGCGGCCGAGCTCGTCACCGTGCAGCAGCATCGGCACGCCCTGGCTGAGCAGCAGCGTCGCGATGAAGTTGCGCTGCTGCTGCGCGCGGCGCTTGAGCACCTCGGGGTCGTCGGTGGGTCCTTCGACGCCCATGTTGCTCGAGCGGTTGTGCGATTCGCCGTCGTTGTTGTCCTCGCCGTTGGCGTCGTTGTGCTTCTCGTTGTACGACACGAGGTCGCGCAGCGTGAAGCCGTCGTGGGCGGTGACGAAGTTGATGGATGCCACGGGGAAACGACCCGAGTGCTCGTACAGGTCGGCCGAACCGGTCAGGCGAGAGGCGAACTCGCCGAGGGCCTGCGGCTCGCCGCGCCAGAAGTCGCGGACGGTGTCGCGGTACTTGCCGTTCCACTCGGTCCACTGGGGAGGGAAGTTGCCGACCTGGTAGCCGCCGGGGCCCACGTCCCACGGCTCGGCGATGAGCTTCACCTGCGAGACGATCGGGTCCTGCTGCACGAGCTCGAAGAAGGCCGCGAGGCGGTCGACCTCGTAGAACTCGCGCGCGAGGGTCGAGGCGAGGTCGAAGCGGAAGCCGTCGACGTGCATCTCGAGCACCCAGTAGCGCAGCGAGTCCATGATGAGCTGCAGCGTGTGGGGGTTGCCCACGTTCATGCTGTTGCCCGTGCCGGTGTAGTCCGTGTAGTAGCGCTTGTCGTCGTCTTCGAGGCGGTAGTACGCCTCATTGTCGATGCCGCGCATCGAGAAGGTCGGGCCCATGTGGTTGCCCTCGGCGGTGTGGTTGTAGACCACGTCGAGGATGACCTCGATGCCCGCCGCGTGGAGCGCCTTGACCATGGCCTTGAACTCCTGCACCTGCTGGCCGTGGTCACCGGTCGAGGAGTAGGTGTTCTGCGGGGCGAAGAAGGCGATGGTGTTGTAGCCCCAATAGTTCGACAGCCCCTTCTCCTCGAGGGTGGAGTCGTTGACGAACTGGTGCACCGGCATGAGCTCGATCGCCGTCACGCCGAGCTTCTTGAGGTGCTCGATGACGACCGGGTGCGCGATGCCGGCGTACGTGCCGCGCAGCTCCTCGGGCACGTCGGGGTGCAGCTGGGTGAGACCGCGCACGTGCGCCTCGTAGATGAAGGTCTCGGCGTAGGGGATCTTGGGCTGGCGGTCGCCCGACCAGTCGAAGAACGGGTTGACGACCACGCCCTTCATCATGTGCGCGGCGGAGTCCTCATCGTTGAACGAGTCCGGGTCGCCGAAGTCGTAGCTGAAGACGGCCTGACCCCAGTCGACCTGACCCTCGACGGCCTTGGCGTACGGGTCGAGGAGGAGCTTCGCGGGGTTGAAGCGCTTGCCGTTCGCGGGGTCGTACTCGCCGTGCACGCGGTAGCCGTACCGCTGCCCCGGGAGGATGTTGGGGAGGTAGGCGTGCCAGACGAACGCGTCGACGTCGATCAGTTCGAAGCACGTCTCCGTTCCGTCCTCATCGAAGAGGCAGAGCTCTACTTTTTCTGCTCCTTCACTGAACAGGGCGAAGTTCGTCCCGTTACCGTCGTAAGTGGCCCCGAGGGGATAACTGGATCCTGGCCATACCTGCTGCACGTCGCTCACGATAGACCAGCGTCGTTTCCGGTTCGGGCGGGCGTCATCGCTGTTGACAGGCGGTCGGACCCCGACTATGCGCGCGGGTCTCTATGCACGCTCCGGCGGGTGCTGGAGCAGCTCGATGCGCTCATCGAGGTAGCGCGCGAGAGGGAGGTAACCGCCCGCGGCGCTCCACCGCACGAGCGTCTCGCCGGCGCGGACCGCCAGCGGCGTCGAGCGCTCGCCCATCCGCTCGAGATCGACGCTCTCCCAGCCGATGTGGACCACCTCGCCCTCGGGGACGCCGCCGCGCGCCGCGGCCGCGGCGAGTTCCGCGCGGCGGCGCTGCGACTCGGCGGCGAAGCCGCGGCGCACCTCGGCGCGCGAGCGCACGATGTCTCCGGTGGACAGCACCGCGTCGTCGGTGAGCAGCAGCACCCCCAGGTGCCAGGCGCTCCCCCGCGGGGCGATGCGCGCCGGACGGGGGATGCCGAGCAGCCGGCGCCCCTCCTGGAGCTCGCCGAGTCGTTCGCGCTGCGCGTCGACCAAACGTATACGCGCCTCGGCGAGCAGCTCGGCGGCGGTCCCGGCGGTCATGCGTCCCCCTCCTCGTCGCGTGCGGCTTCGGCCCGCGACAGCGCGCGCTCCGCCGCCCGGACGGCGTCGACCGCCGAGGCTCGATCGCCCTCGAGTCGCTCCACCGCCGCGTCGGCGTCGGCCGCTTCCTTCTCGATCTTCGCCAGCTCGGTGCGCAGCTCGTCGACGCGCTCGTGCACGCGGTCCGCCCGCTCCCGAGCGGTGTCGAGCCGCCGGTCCGCGGCCGCGCGCTCACGCTCGGCATCGGCTCGCGCCCGCTCCGCTTCGCGCACGGCACGTTCGGCGGCCTTCCGCGCGCGGCGAGCCGCCAGGTCGTCGCGCGCCGCGGGGGCGGGAACAGCATCGGGCACCGAGCCCGCGACCGCGGCGCTCAGCCCGTCGGCATCCCGATCCGCGAGGTCGATGGCTGACACCAGCCGACCCGTGAGCACCGCGGCCGCGGCCGTCTCGTCGACCACGGCCGCGTTGACCGTCTTCTCGACCGCGTCCTTCATGGCCGGACTCAGCGGGGTGCCCGCATCGGCGGCGAGCTCGGCCGCCCGTCGGGCGAGCGTCGCGACCAGCTGACGCCGCTGGCGTCCGAGCCGGCCGAGCTCCGCGGCATCCAGATCGTCCTGCGCCTCGTGCAGCGCACGCGACAGCTCGACGGCCTCACCGAGCTGCCCGTCGCGCACCAGCAGGTTCACCGCCCAGGCCGCGACCGTGGGCTTGCGCAGCTTCGCGATGCGCCGACCGAGCGGTCCGGCCGCGGCGGCGCGCTCGGCGCGGGCAGCGGTGAAGCGCGCGGGCGGAAGGGAGAGCAGTTCGGCGGCGACCTCGTCGAGGCGGGCGTCGTCGTCGCTCATCCCTCCATTGTGTCGCCCGCGTCAGAGCGAGACCACCCCGGGCCGCGGCCCGCGGATCTCGCGGTGCAGCCGCTCCATGCGCGCGTCGAGCTCGGCCGCGGTGTCGGCGGCGTTCTTCAGCTCGGCGAGGAGCTCGGCCGGGACCAGCCGGTCGTACTTGTAGTAGATCTTGTGCTCGAGACTGGCCCAGAAGTCCATCGCGATCGTTCGGAACTGCACCTCCACGGGCACGTCCACGCGACCGGTCGAGAGGTAGACGGGTACCTCGACGATGACGTGGAGGCTCTTGTAACCGTTGGCCTTCGGCTCGGCGATGTAGTCCTTCACGTCGCGCACCGTGATGTCGTCCTGCTGGGTGAGCAGGTCGGACAGGCGGTACGCGTCGTCGATGAAGCTGCACGTCACGCGGATGCCGGCGATGTCGGTGATCGAGGAGCGGATGGAGTCGAAGTCGGTCTCGATGCCCTTCCGCCGCACCTTGTCGACCAGACTGTCGGGCGATTTCACCCGGCTCGAGACGTGCTCGATCGGGTTGTAGGCGTGCATCTCCTGGAACTCCTCGCGGAGGATGGAGATCTTCGTCTCGACCTCGGCGAGCCCGAAGCGGTACTCCATGAGGAAGCGCTGGAACTCGTCGCGCAGGGCACGCAACGCCGCACCGGAGACGGTGATCTGCTGATCGTCCAGCGGGTCGGGCATGGTTCCGACGCTAGCGAGGACGGCTACGAGGCCGCCGGGAACGACGGCGGCTTCGATGCGCGCGGCACCAGTTCGCCGTCGATGACGTCGATGCCCACCAGACGGTGGAAGACCTCGGGCAGGTCGTCGGGGTCGAAGGCCCCGAAATCAGGCTGCCAAGGAGTGGGGGGATGTGTCACGGCGCCCTCCTTCCGTGCTCCCCACCACGATGACACCCGCTCGCGCCACGCCCGGCGGACTTGACACCCGCGCCGCACCGGCGTATCCCGAGCGGCCCTCGCGTATCGTTTAGGCCCATGGGGACCATTCACTACGGCGGGAGCGGCACGACCGTCCACATCGAGGACCGTGCGCTGGCTCATCTCAAGGTGGTCATCTCCACCAAGCTGCGCCGCGGCGAGAGCTTCACGCTCTCCTGGCGTCACCGTGACGACGAGGAGCGCGGTCGCAGCACACTGTGGCTGCACCCCGCGATTCCGCTGCGCTTCGTCTTCGACGAGACCGAGCCCACGACGCTCAGTCGCGAATGGATCGAACGTCTCGCGGACTCGGCCAACTCGTCGGGCGGCATCATGCTCGTCCCCGAGGACATCAGCCCGGCCGAAGAGGTCGAGCGCAGCTGAGGATCAGCCCTCTTCGACGTGGGCGTCCTCACTGGGTTCGGGCGTGATCGCCAGACCGTTGGGCCCGGATGCCGCGAGCATGAGGTCTTCGACCCACACGCGGTTGATGCGGGGCTGACGGCTGCCGTAGAAGTGGAACTGGATAGGCACCGAGGGGTGCATCCAGAAGCTGCGACGGCCGCTGCCGTCGCCGACCTCGACGTCGAACATGAACGACTCGGATCGCCGCAGCTTGTTCATCACGACGATGCGCAGGTGCGCCAGCGTGCGGTCATCGATGTCGACGGCGTTCGCGACGGTGTCGTAGATGAATCGGCCCATGCGACCGAGCCTAGCCGAGGAACGCACGACGATCCTCTTTCGGCGGATGCCACGTCCGCCACGACGAAAGCAACCCCCGCCGACGCATCGGGCGGCCGCGGCTAACGTGCCGGTGTGGGAACGCTCTATTACGGCGACGTCGCGACGCCGATCGACATCGAGGATCGCGCGCTGGCTCACGTCAAGGTCGTCATCGCCACCAAGCTCCGCCGAGGCGAGAGCTTCACGCTGTCCTGGACGCACGGGCCCGACCAGGAGGTGGGCCGCAGCACGGTGTGGCTGCACCCCTCGATCCCGCTGCGTTTCGTCTTCGACGAGCCGGAACCGGCACTGCTGAGCCGCTCGTGGATCGAGGCGCTGGCGAACTCCGCGAACTCGTCCGGGGGCCTTCTCCTCGTCCCCGAGCCCGAGCACCCCGGGTCGTGACTCAGACCAGCGGCTGATCGAGGATCTCGCGCGCGCCCTCTTCGACCGCCGTGGGCACGACGAGGGGGCGTCCGGCGGAGAAGGCCTCCCATTCGCGCAGGACCACCGCCTCCACGTGGAGGGGGTCCTCCTCCGGGAAGTCGTCGCGCAGTCGCTGGACGACCTCGCGGAACGACGCCACCTCGACCCCGTCGATCATGGGGACGGCGTCGGACGCGCGCGCAGAAACCCGTTCGAGTGCGCTGTCGTCCATGCGCCCCATGCTTTCACGCTGCCGCGCTCGCACCTAATGCTCCGCGGGAAGGAAGGTCGGCTACTTTCTCAGTCGCCGTGACACCTCGATCAGTGAGCCGCGTCGGGCTCGACCGGATGCGGATCGACCTGGTCGACGGCATCCTGCAGCCGACCGAGACACGCGACGACGGCGGCGCTTTCTTCGGGCGTCATGTCGACCACGGCCGACATCATGCGCGTGTGCATGGCGCCGAGGGTCGCGCGCACCTCTTCGTCGCTCGCCGCCGTGGCGACGATGTGGATGCTGCGGCGATCGGTCGGGTGCGGGATGCGCGTGACGTGCCCCGACTTCTCGAGACGGTCGATGATAGCCGTCGTGGACGCGGTCGAGACGCCGAGGTAGCGCGTGATCTCGCTGGGCGAGACCTGACGCTCCTGACCGGCCGCCTTCAGCAGGTAGCGCAGCACGAGCAGCTCGTTCTCGCCCATCGACATGGATTCGCGCGTGCGGCGACGCATCGCCACCTCGGCGGCGCGGTACACACGGAACGCCTGGAGGACGTCGACGGCGCGGCGACGGCGGTCTTCCTCGCTCGCGCCGTACCAGTAGCGCGATGCTTCGGGCCCGTTTTCCACCAGGGCATCTTATGACAGGGGAGGTCGTCCAGCCCCCTGCCGCGGCGCGCGGAGGGCAGGTACCATCGATAGGTAGATCGGCTACCTACTTGATCGGTAACGGAGACATCTCGCGCAGACGCCACGAGGGAGGGCAGATGAAAGACGCAACGACGGCCGACGACGTCGTCAAAGCCCTCAACGACCTCACCGATTCGGGCGTCGCCTCCGAGCGTGCGGCGCTGCACTCGCTCGGGATCGGCCCGAACGACGCGAAGGTGCTGCGCTTCCTCCTCCAGCGCACGGCGGAGGACGAACCCGTCACGCCCCGCATGCTCGCGGCGATGCTGGGCATCTCGTCGGCGGCGACCACGGCGCTGATCGACCGTCTCGCCGAGGCCGGCTGGGTCGAGCGGGAGCCCTACCCCGGAGACCGGCGATCGATCGTCGTGCGCGAAACCATCGACGAGGACTCCCCCGCACGGCGCATCCTCTCGGTTCGTCGCGCGTCGGTGGTCGCGGCGGCACGGCGTCTCGGCCCGGAGGAGCGGCGCATCGTCGCCGACTTCCTCGACGACATCGCACGCGGCGAGACGGAGGACATCGAGACGATGTGCCCGAACGACGAGCCCCACACGACCTGAGCCAGGTCGCGCGGGGCTCCGGGGCTCACTCGGTCGAGCGGCCCGTCTCGCTCTGCAGGCGCTCGATCTGCTCGGACGCCTCGGCCTTCGTCAGATCGGCGGGGATCTCCTCGCCCGCCTCGCGGGCCAGGGTGTCGAGGTAACTGCGCTGGGGCGCGGTCATCGGCTCGTCGCCCGTGACCCAGTCGGACGGGTCTTTCTCGGCGGGGTTGTCGCCCTCGCGGGTGGCGCCGAGAGTCTCTTCTTCGCGGGAGGTATCGCTCATGAGCCGAGGCTAGACGCGGCCTCCGACACCGGGGCCGGGATTGACACGTTGCACAGGCGGGTGCGGCATCCTGGTCGGATGCCCGACGACTCCCCTCCCGTCGACGTCCAGGTCGACACGTGCCGACGCGGGGCCGCCCAGACGCGCGTCACCCGCATGTCGACCGGCTCCCATGGCGGGCGGTCCTTCGTGCTCATCGCCGGCATCGGCGTCGCCGCGACGTACTTCGAGTTCCTCGCCCCGCTGCTCGCCGAACACGGCGAGGTCTACGCGCTCGATCTGCCCGGGTTCGGCGGGGTGCCGGCATCCGGTGAACAACCGACCCCGGCGTTCTTCGCCGACCAGGTCGAGGCCGTCCTCGACCACTACGGCCTCGTCGACCCGGTCCTCGTCGGGCACTCGATGGGAACGCAGGTCGTCACCGAGGTGCTCGCGCGCCGGCCGGCGCTGTCGCACGCGGTCCTGGTGAGCCCGGTCGTCGACGAGGGCGAGGCCGACGCGCTCACGCAGGCCGTGCGTTTCGCGCAGTCGACCGCGCGCGAGTCGTTGCACGTCGCGCTCACCGCGTTCTCGGCCTACCTGCTCTGCGGGGTGCTGTATTTCCTCGAGGCCCTGCCGTACATGCTGCGATACCGCATCTCCGACCGCATCGGTCTCGGTCGCGCACGACTGCTGCTGATCCGCGGCGAGTTCGACCGCCCCTCCCCCCGCCGCCTGCACTCGCGTCTGGTCACACGCGCGCACGAGGCGCGCCGGTGGGAGATCCTCGGCGGCGCCCACTGCGTCGTCAACAGCCACGCGGTCGGCGTCGCGCGCCTCATCCTGCGTCACCTCGACGACGAGCTGCCGCCGAAGGGGCGGATGCCGGCGGCCGAGGCCGCGGTACCCCCGGCCCGGCACGCCGACGCCCGCATGGTGCTGAGCGCGATGGCGAGCCGCGTGGCCGAGTGGTTCAGTGCCGCCCGCAAGGACGAGAACGGCGTGGAGCGCGCGAAGGCCCGGCACGCGCGGCTGCTCTGGGACGCCTACAGCCCCGGGAGCTGAGGGCTACCCCGCTGCGCGGGTGAGGGCAACCCCCACGACGACCGAACGTCCGGGGCACACCATGATGAGGCGCCCGACTCGTCCCGGGCGCCCCTCCCTCATGCGCGTACCTCCCTTCCTCGATCCCCGCCGGTGGTGGGCCGACGCGGTCACGCCGGACCGTCTGGTGCTGGCGCTCAAGACCGCTGCGGCCGCCGCCCTCGCCTGGTACCTCGCCCCCCTCGTCCCCTTCGCGCAGAGCGAGTACTCCTACTACGCCCCGCTCGGGGTGCTGGTCAGCATGTACCCCACCGTCGCGCGCTCCGCGTCGAGCGGCATCCAGGCGGTCGTCGGTCTCGCGCTCGGCATCGGACTCGGGCTGGCGAGCCTCGCCGTCGTCGGCACGGGTCTGCCGCGCATCGTCGCCGTGGCCGCGGTCATCCTCGTCGGCGTGCTGCTCGCCGGCATCCGCGCCCTGGGGGTGGGGCGCGACTGGGTGGCGATCGCCGCGCTGTTCGTGCTGCTGCTGGGCGGCACGGACCCCGACGGGTACTCGGTGTCGTACCTCATGACGATGGCGTTCGGCGTGGTGGTGGGAGTCGTCGTCAACCTCGTCGTCGTGCCCCCGCTGCGCGTCAAACGCGCCGACGACCGGCTCGGGCGACTGCGCGACGACCTGGGTGACGCGCTGCACCGCATCGCCGAGGCCCTCGCGGGGCGGGCGTTCGATCCCGAGGCCGCCGACGCCGCCACCGCCGGCCTGATGGGCACGCTCGCCGAGGTGCGCGAAGAGGTGGAGCTCGCCGACGAGAGCCGCCGCTACAACCCCCGCGGGCGTCGTCTGCGCGCCCCGCGCGACCTGAACCGCCGCCGCCTCGACGCCCTCACCGGCACGGCGGACGCGACCCGCGAGCTCTCGGCCGCGCTGTCGCGGCTCACGGCCGGTTCGGACGCCGACACGGGTTTGCCCGACGACGTCCGCCGCCGCCTGGCCACCGCGGTCGACGCCGTGTCGGCACTCGCGGCGACGCCGCCGGACCCCGAGGCGACCACCGAGCAACTGCGCGCCGCGGAGCGCGCCCTAACCGCCTACACCGACGCGCTGCGCACGCGCGATGCCTCGCGCGGGGAACCGCTCGACGCGTGGGAGGCGGCGGTGAGTCTGCGCCGTGTGATCGCCGCGTGCGGCCCCTTCTCGGACCCCGACGCGAGCACGTCGACGCGCTGAGCCGCCCCGTCCGCCGCCCGGCCGGTCAGCGCTGCGCGCACACCGCGTCGAGGGCGCGATCCAGGGCGCGCGCCGTGGCGATACGGGCCGCCGCCGGCACCGCCGCGAGGAATCCGCCCACGAACGTGTCGCCGAGACCGATGGTGGTCGGGTGCGCCGTGTCGATGACGTAGGCCGCGACCCCGACCGCGGGAAGGCGTCGCTCGACTTCCGCGACCACCGCGGCACCGCCCTCGTGCCGGGGAAGTCGCGCGGTGTCCTCGAGATCGGCGGCGGTGCACGCGTCTCCGAGCCGGTAGCGGGTCGCGGCCGTGCGGACGGCACTCTCGAGCGCGACCCGGTGCACCCCCGCGGCCACCCCCACGGCGACGGCCCAGGAGCTCGTGTGCACGACGAGAGCGCGAGCGGGGATCAGCGCGTGCACCTCGGCGAGCGCGTCGGCTACGTCACCGGGCGAGAGCAGATCGACGGACCGCCCGAGGTACTCCTGCAGCTCGTCCTCGTTCATGCCGTACACGTCGATGCGGTCGAGCAGCCGCGCACGGACGCGGGCGGACAGCTCCCGGTGGTAGAAGCCCGCGTCCTCGTAATAGACGAGGGCCTCGGGAGGCAGGCGCCGCATCGCGGCGACGAGGTCGTCGAGCCGGGCCTCGAGCAGGTCGGCATCCTGCATCGTGTTGAAGCCCGAGACGAGGAACGCCGCAGCGTTCTCGAGGGCGTCGCCCAGCCCCTCGGCGATCGCCATCTCGCGGTTGGGCGCGTCGTTGGCGAAGATGAGGCGGTTGGATGCCGGAGCGGTGACCACCCCGTCGAGCACCTGCACCCGCGCTCCCCTCGGATACTGCACGATCAGGTGCGGGTCGAGGGTGTCGCGCGTGGCCGACGAGACGATCCGCATCGACGCCGGCAGCAGTCGGCGCACGTTGTCGTCGATGCTGACGAGGTGCTGCACCGTGGGCACGCCGATGCGGTCGAGGGCGATCCCCGCCCGCACCCCCGTCCCGCCGAGGGTGATCGTCGTGTCGAAGTTCGCCGCGAAGCGCTCCACGATCTCGGAGGTGAGCACGAAGCGCTCGCCTCCCCCGCCCGAGGCGAGGAAGGCGAGCACCGTGACGACGAGTGCACGCTCATCGATGATCGGCGTCGTGGTGTTCAGCTCGTCGCGACGGATGCCGTGCTGCGCAGCGAGGGCCGAGAGCACCTCGGCGTCCCATCGGATCTCGTAGTCGACCGTGCCGCCGAGTCCGAGCACGAGGTCTTCCGCCATGACGCCGTCCACCGTCCGATCAGTACAGGTCGGCCTTGCCGGCGGCGCCGAACAGGTCGATCTTCTCCGCGGCCGTGACCTTCATCGCGGCGATGCACTCGGGCTGGATGGCGTTGGGCTCGCGCAGGCGCCGGTCGGTGCCGAGCACCTCGCGCATGCGGTCGTGGTAGGCCACCTTGATGTCGCTGGAGATGTTGATCTTGTTGACGCCGAGCTGGACGGCGCGGCTGAGCTCGGCATCCGGGTTGCTCGATCCGCCGTGCAGCACGAGCGGGATGCCGACGGCGGCCTTGATCTGCTCGAGCAGATCGTGGCGCAGCTCGGGGTTCTTCTCGGCCGGGTAGAGACCGTGCGAGGTGCCGATCGCGATCGCGAGGCTGTCGACCCCGGTCTGCTCGACGAAACGCACCGCGTCGTCGACGTTGGTGTAGATGATCTCGGCCGCACCCGACTCGCCGTAGCTGTCGTTCGCGCCGATCGTGCCGAGTTCGCCCTCCACCTGGACGCCGACGGCGTGCGCGGCCTCGACGACCTTGCGGGTGAGCGCGACGTTCTGCTCGAAGGGCTCGAGCGAGGCGTCGATCATCACCGAGGTGAAGCCGGCCTGGATCGCCTGCACGATCTGCTCGTAGGTTCCGCCGTGGTCCCAGTGGATGGCGACGGGAACGCTCGAGCGGTGCGCCCGGGCGTGCATCGCGGGGATGAGGTCGGTGGTGATGTGCGACACCTCGTCGGGGTGGATCGCGATGATGACCGGAGCGTTCTTCTCCTCGCTGATGTCCATGATCCCGGTGAACATCGCCCAATCGCTGATGTTGAAGGCCGGGATGGCGAAGCTGTGGGCGTTCGCCACGTCGAGGATGGACTTGCCGGTGTAGAGCACGGATTTCTCCTTGTTCGGGGTTGGGTGTGCGGGAGTCAGCTCTTCACCGAGCCGGCGGTGAGGCCGCTGATGAAGAAGCGCTGGAAGAAGAGGAAGAGCAGCAGTACCGGGATGGAGCCGAGGATGCTCATCGCCATGATCTGGTTCCACTCGTAGGAGTGCTGGCCCATGAGCAGCTGGATGCCGATCGGCACCGTGCGCATGTCGATGGTGCGGGTGAGGGTCAGGGCGAACAGGAACTCGTTCCACGCGATCATGAACGTGTAGATGCCCACCGAGACGATGCCGGGGATCGAGATCGGCACGAGCACGCGCCACAGGGCCGTGAAGGAGCCGGCGCCGTCGACGCGGACGGCCTCGTCGAGCTCCTTGGGGAGGGTGTTGAAGTACCCGGTCATCATGATGATCGCGTAGGGCAGCGTGAACACCATGTAGGTGAAGATCAGGCCCGGATAGGTGTTGTAGAGCCCCAGGCCGACCATGAGCCCGAAGTACGGGATGAGCAGGGTGATCGGGGGCACCGCCTGGACGCTGACGATGATGACGTTGACGATGCGCTTGCCGCGGAACTCGAACCGGCTGAAGGCGTAGGCGGCCTGAATGGCCACGAGCAGCGTGAGGATCGTCACCGCCCCCGCCACGACATAGCTGTTGATGAAGAAGCGCACCGTCTCGGGGTTGGTGAAGATCGAGACGTAGGCGTCGAACGAGAACGTGTCGGTGATGAGGCGCGGGGGGAGCTCGAAGATCTGGGTGTTCGACTTGAACGAGCTCGAGAGCATCCACAGCACGGGGCCGGCCGCGAAGACAGCGCCGAGCAGGAGGCCGAGGAGGACGCCGACCTTGGCGAGGCGGCGGCGCGTGGCCGTGCGCGCGGAGCGCTGGCGCGGGGCCGCGGCAAGCGGCGGGCGGGCGGTGGTGTTCAGGGCCATGGTCAGTCCCTCGCCTTCTGGTGGCGGACGTAGAGCACCGCGATGATCATCGACATCGCCAGGACCAGCACCGCCGAGGTGGAGGCCATCGAGAAGTCGTACTTCGCGAACGCGAGCTTGTAGGTGAAGGTGCTGAGCATCTCGGTGACGTCGATCGGACCGCCGCCGGTGGTCAGCCAGATGAGGGCGAACTGCTGCGAGGTCCAGATGAGGTCGAGCAGCACGAGGCTCACGATGATCGGGCGCAGCTGCGGGACGGTGACGTTCCAGAAGCGCTGGACGGGGCTGGCGCCGTCGACGGTCGCCGCCTCGTAGAGGTCGCTCGGGATGCCCTGCAGGCCCGCGAGCAGGCTCACCATGAAGAAGGGGTAGCCGGCCCAGATGTTGATGAAGGTGACCGTGCCCAGCGCCAGCTGGGGCGAGGCGAGCCACTCGATGTTGGTGTTCAGGAGGAAGTTGACGATGCCGTTCGGAGCGAGCAGCATGCGCCAGAGCACCGCGATGACGGCGACGGTGAACAGCCAGGGCAGCACGTACAGCCCCCGGAAGATCGCCCGGGGCACGGCGCCGATGAGCCGACTGTTCAGCAGCAGCGCGAACGAGAGCCCGAGCACGAGGTGCGCGGCGACGCTCGTCAGGGTGAAGAAGAGGGTGTTGCCCGTCGCCTTCCAGAACCCCGGGTCGGTGAGGATCGCGACGTAATTGTCGACGCCCACGACTTCGGGACTCTTGTTGAGGATCACGTTGTCCTGGAAGGAGTACCCGATCACCATGACGATCGGGACGATCATCAGGACGAACAGCAGGATCAGCGTCGGCGACAGGAACGCGTAGGCCTCGCCGGCCTTGCGGAGCTGGCGGGTGCGCCGGGAGGCGGGGCGACCGGTGACGATCACCTCGGTGTCAGGGGGTGTGAGGGTGCGCATGGTCATGATGTGCGGCTTTCGCTGAGCGGGATGCCGCACCGCGAACGGTGGCGGCGCGGCATCCCGGTTCGGGGTCGGATCAGAACTCCGACGTCCATTCGTCCTGCGTCTTCTCCAGCGCGTCGCTCATCGACTGCTGGCCGTCGAGGGCCGACTGGAACTGGGTTCCGAACTGGCGCATGAGCTCTTCGGCGACGGGAAGGCCGGTGAACTCGTTCGCCGGGTAGCCGTCCTTGTAGATCTCGAAGGCGGTCTTGAACAGCTCGTCGTCCTCGACGAAGGTGGGCACCGATTCCGTGTTGCCGGGGAAGGCCTTCGCCATGGTCGACAGCTCGCTGTTGACGTCCGTGCCCATGAGGAACTGAACGAGCTTGAAAGCGGCGTCCTTGTGCTCGGAGTTCTCGGCCACGCCGATGCCCCACGAGGCGTAGGGGATGCCGCGTTCTCCCGAGAATCCGTCCTCGGCCGGAATGGCGGAGATCGAGAATTGCAGGTCGGGGTTCGACTCGCGGATCAGGTTGATGTGCGCGAGCGAGTCGATCATCATGCCGACGCGACCGTTGGTGAACTCCTCGACCTTGTCCTGCTCCTTCATCGTGAACGAACCGGGTGCGATGACCCCGTCCTTCCAGAGCTGCTGGATGTAGTCGGTCGCCGACGCGACGTCGGAGTTGGTCAGGTCGGGCTGGCCGTCCTTCAGCATCGAGCCTCCCGAGGCCCAGACCCACGACATGACGTCGTTCTGCACGCCGTTGGGGGCTTCGAGCGAGAGCGGGAGCACCCACCCCGACACGTCGCCGCCGAGGGCGGTGATCTTCTTCGCCGCGTCCGCGAATTCGGTGCGGGTCGACGGCGGGGCCGTGACACCCGCCTGCGAGAGCAGGCCGTCGTTCGTGAACATCGGGTAGACGAAGTTGACCACCGGGATCATGTAGGTGCTGCCGTCGACCTGGATCTGACTGGCGAGCTGGCTGTCGTCGTACCCGGAGGAGCTCATCAGCTCGGACAGGTCGGCGATCACGCCCTGCTTGGCGAAGTCGCTGACCCACGCGCCGTCGAGACCGACGACGTCGGGCATCGTGCCGGAGGCCGCTCCGGCGAAGAGCTGCTCCTTGGTCGAGGCGTAGGGGCCGCTGACCAGATCGACCTTGATGCCGGGGTTCTCCTGCTCGAACTGGTCCATGAGACCGCGGAACTCGCCGTCGCCGAGTTCAGGCTCCCACCACTGGGCGAATTCGATCGTGACGTCCCCGTCCGCCGAGGTGCCCCCGCTGTTCGACGACGAGCACCCCGCCATCGCCAGGAGGGTCGTGGCCGCTGCTGCGGCACCGACGAGCTTGATGGCGTTCCGACGCCGGCGCCCGCTGTTGTCCATCGTTTCTCCTCGTTGAGATCTGCTGCATTTCGCGCTGTTCTGCGCGTTCTTGCATCTTTCAGCACGAGTATGCGCCGATATGCGAGGTGGGGCAAGAGTGTGATGCAGATTCGTGACAATTCCGGCACGATTACGCGCTCACATCAGCAAAGAAGCGGCTGTCGCTGCGTTTCTTTGCTGTTTTCTCCCCGCAATCTGCTCGTTCCGTCGCCTCGGTGTGCTAGAGATGACGGCATGGACGGAACCACAGCCACGACGAAGAGGCGGCTTCCGGCGGGGCGCAAGGCCGAGCTGGCGGCGTACGTCGCCGAATCGGGACAGGTCACGGTCGTCGATCTGGCATCCCATTTCGGGGTCTCGATCGACACGGTGCGACGCGACCTCGATCAGCTCGACCGCGAGGGCATCGTCGTCCGCACGCACGGCGGCGCGGTGAGCGCCATGTCGGTGCCCGGTCGGGACCGCGGTCTCGACGTGCGTCTGCAGATGCAGATCACCGAGAAGGAGCGCATCGCGAGCCTCGCCGTCGACCTCGTCGAAGACGGGTCCGTCCTGATGCTCAACGCCGGCACGACGACCCTCGCGGTCGCCCGCGCGCTGCGCAACCACCGCAACCTGACCATCGCGACGAACAACCTGCGCATCCCCGCCGAGATCTCGCCCAGCGTCTTCCGCGACCTCTACATCTTCGGCGGAGCGGTCCGCACGATCACCCAGGCCACGACGGGGCCGGTCACCCTCGCGATGAACTCGCACTCGCCCGAGGTCGACATCCGCTGCGACTACGCCCTCATCGCCGTGGGCGCGGTCGACGCCTCCGGCTACTCCACGAGCAATCTCGGCGACGCGACGATGATGAGCGAGATGATCCAGCGCGCCGAGCGCACGGCGATCCTCGCCGACTCGTCGAAGCTCGACCGTCGCCTGTTCGCGCAGGTCACCGCACTCGACAAGGCCGACTACCTCATCACGGACGCTCCCCCGTCGCCGGATCTGGCGGCGGCACTCAATGAAGCCGGCGTGACCGTCCTCACGCCCTGAGGCCGCTCACCCCGCCGTCAACGCCACCCGGAGGATGCGGTCGTCCGCACCGCCGGCACGGTCGGTGTTGCTCGTGACGATCCACAGCGCGCCGTCGGGAGCGACGACCGCATCGCGCAGGCGCCCGAACTCGCCCGCGAAGAACTCCCGCGCCGTCGACGTGTCGGCCGTGGGGATCGCGCGCAGCCGTTCGCCGCGCAGATTCGCGACGAACACCGATCCCTCGGTGACCGCGAGACCACTGGGGCTAGCGTCCGCGGGCGCCCACTGCTGCACGGGGTCGACGAATCCCTCTACACCGCCGATTCCCTCGACGTCGGGCCAACCGTAGTTCGCGCCCGGCCGGATGACGTTGAGCTCGTCGAAGGTGTTCTGGCCGAACTCCGACGCGAACATCGTGCCCTCGGCATCCCACCCGATCCCCTGCGGGTTGCGGTGCCCGAGGCTCCACACCGGTGAGTCGGGGAACGGGTTGTCGGCCGGGACCTCGCCCTCCGGCGTGACGCGGAGGATCTTGCCGCCCAGCGACGACGCGTCCTGCGCTGCGCCCGGATCGGCCGCGTCGCCGGCGGTGATGTAAAGCATGCCGTCGGGGCCGAAAGCGAGGCGCCCGCCGTTGTGGATGTTCGCGGACGGGATGCCGTCCAGCACCGTCTCGACCTCGCCGAGCGCGAACGACCCCGGCGCGCCTTCCAGCGCGAAGCGCACGACGCGGTTGCCCTCGGGGGTCGTGACGTAGGCGTAGAGGAACCCCTCGGCGTGCGCGATCCCCAGCAGCCCGCCCTCACCGGCCGCCGCCACGTCGGGCACCTCGGCGACCACGCGCGTGCGATCCCCGACGATCTCGAGGATGCGCCCGGTGTCGCGCTCGCTCACGAGGGCCGCATCGTCGACGAACGCCACCGACCATGGTGTCGTGAGACCGGATGCCACGACCTGGGGCTCTGCGTCCGGCACGACGAATCCGGCGGTT
The DNA here is from genome assembly GCF_031844085.1 of Microbacterium sp. PRF11. Lineage (NCBI taxonomy): Bacteria > Bacillati > Actinomycetota > Actinomycetes > Micrococcales > Microbacteriaceae > Microbacterium > Microbacterium sp. PRF11. Next base: position 518,791 of record NZ_JAUZUP010000002.1, on the reverse strand, counting down.
CCGGCCGTCGGCGTGGGAACGGCCTCGGTCGTCCGCTCCGCGGCGCAGCCCGCGAGGACCATCGTGCCCACGGCGAGCGCGGACAGCACCCCCGGGCGGCGTCGCGCGGCGAGGCTCATGGCATCGTCAGCAGCACTTTGGTGGCCCGGCGCTCATCCATCGCTCGGTACCCCTCGGCCGCGTCCTCGAGAGGCAGGGTCAGGTCGAACACCGCACCGGGGTCGATCTCGCGGTCCCAGATGAGGCGGATGAGCTCGGGGAGGAAGCGGCGCACCGGTGCGGGCCCGCCGTGCAGGTGCACGGCCGAGCGGAACAGCTCCTGGCCTTCGAGGGTCACGTCGTGCGAGACGCCCACGAAACCGATGTGACCCCCGGGGCGCGTGGAGCGCACGGCCTGCTCCATCGACTGCTGCGTACCCACCGCCTCGATGACGGAGTGGGCGCCGAGACCGTCGGTGAGCTCCTTGACCTTCGCGATGCCCTCGTCGCCGCGCTCTTCGACGATGTCGGTCGCCCCGAACCGCCGGGCGAGCTCCTGTCGGTCGGCGTGCCGTGACATCGCGATCACGCGCTCCGCCCCGAGCTGTCGCGCGGCCAGGATGCCGAGCAGTCCCACCGCGCCGTCGCCGACGACGGCGACGGTCTTGCCCGGTCCCGCTTCGGCGGCGACGGCGGCGAACCAGCCGGTGCCGAGCACGTCGGAGGCGGCGAGCAGCGAGGGGATGAGGTCGTCGTCGGGCTGCCCGGGCGTGGCCACCAGGGTCCCGTCGGCGAGCGGGATGCGCGCGAACTCCGCCTGCGTGCCCACCCGGCCCATCGGCACGACGTGCACGCAACGGGACTGATACCCCGCCCGGCAGATCTCGCACGTGTTGTCGGATGCCATGAAGGAGCCGACGACGAAGTCGCCGACCTTCACGTTCTTCACGTCGTCGCCGATCTCGGTGACCACCCCGACGTACTCGTGGCCCATGGGCGTGGCATCCACCTCGTCCGAGCCGCGGTACGGCCAGAGATCCGATCCGCAGATGCACGAGGCGGCGAGACGGATGATCGCGTCGGTCGGCTCCTGGATCACCGGGTCGTCGCGGTCTTCGACCCGGACGTCCCCGGCGGCGTGCATGATGACTCCCCGCATGGCGGCTCCTCTCGGACGGTGTGTTCCCTCCGGAGTACTCCGCGCGGCTGGGGATCACCCCGGGGTTGCGCCGGGGCGACCGCGTCTGCAGGGCGCGTCACATGCGCGCGTACCGCGCGCGGGCGAAACAGAACAGGCCGTACACGACGAGCCCCGCGCCGACGAGCCACAGGACGACCTGACCGAAGGGCAGACCCGCGAGAGAGCGGAGCGCGGCGTCGATGCCGCCCGCGGCGTTCGGGTCGTGGGTGAGCGCGGCCACGACGAACAGGATGCCGGCCACCCCCACCGCGATGCCCTTCGCGATGTAGCCGACCGTGCCGAAGACCCGGATGCCGCGGCCCGCCGCACCGCCCGGGAGCGAGAGGTGCTTCTCGAAGGCGCGGGTCGCGCCGCGCACGATGAAGGCGGCACCGATCACGGCGACGCCGAGACCGACGACGACGAGCAGGGCGACTCCTCCGGGCATCGCGAGCACCTGCGCACTAAGGGTGCGCGAGGACTGCGTCGAATCCGACCGACCGCCGGTGGCGAGGGTGAAGGCGGTGATCGCGATCGCGAGGTAGGCGACGGCGGTGCCGAGGAACTTGGCCCGGTGCGCCCAGCGCTTCTTGGCATCCGGATCGCGTTCCACGACGGCCTCGGCGATCTGCCAGACGGCGAGCGCGGCGAGGCCCGCCACGATCACCCACAGCAGGGCGACCCCGAGAGGCGCATCCCGCACCTGCTGCAGAGCCCCGCTCTGGTCGGCGCTGTCGCCGCCCGCGCCCGTGGCGATCGACACGGCGATGACGCCGATGAGAAGGTGCAGCAGGCCGAGGACGACGTATCCGACACGTGCGGCCGCTTCGAAGGCGGCGGAATTCTGGGCTTTGCCGGCGGCGGCGATGGCGGAACTCATGCGGGCACGTTAGCGCTCGCACCGCCGGAGCGGTCAGGGCGTTGCGCCCGCCGCACGCGCCACACCTCGATCAGCGCCCAGACGAGCGTGGCGACCGCGACGCCCTCGAGCATGCCCGCCACCACGTCCGACGCCCAGTGCGCGTGCAGGTAGGTGCGACTCCACATCATCAGCACCACCCACACGACGCCGGCGATCCACACCCCCCGGCGGCGGAGGATCAGCCCCAGGGTGACGACGATCGTCGTGGCCACCGCCGTGTGCCCGGAGGGGAACGACGTCGCCACGGTCTCGGCGAGCGAATCCGTCGGACGGGCGCGGGCGATCACCGCGGCCAGCGGCGCCCCGATGAGCACGACCAGAGCGATGGATGCCGCCACGTTCAGCGCGTCCCACGGTCGCCGCCGCAGCAGGAAGAGCAGCGAGGTGCCGATGCCGATGACGATCATGCCGATCGTGCCGCCCACGATCGCGGGAACCCACGCGACGATGACCCCGACGGGGTTCGCCAGCGCCGACATCGCGTCGTCCCACGCCTGATCCCAGGGCAGCGGCGCCGAACCGCTCAGCTCCACCGCGAATCGCAGGCCCACGAACAGCACCGTGGCGATCACCCCGACCACGAGGGCGACCGGCTGGCGGGCGTCGAGGCGCGGCCGGTCGGACAGCGAGGGGGCGTCGTCGGTCGTGGCATCCATTCAGGAATCGTGGCAGTCCAGCACGGCCGCCGGGTAGCGCTTGCGACCGGCGCGTCGAGCGCACTCGGTGTCGACCAGGCGCCCTATCGCCGCCGCGGCGGGTGGGGGATGATGGCGTCATGTCCCCCCGACACACCTCCACCGCTGCCCTCGCGGCTCTGCTCGCGGCGGTCGCGTGCGCCGCGAGCGGGTGCGCGTCGAGCGCATCCGCCCCGCCGGCCGACACGGCATCCATCGCCGAACGCGCCGCACAGCTCGGCGTCGACCCGGGCCTCGTGTTCACCACCTCGGTCGAGGGCTACGACCTCGCACCGCAGTCCGTCAGCCCCGTCGACGACGCCGGGCTCACCGCGACGTGGTTCGACGAGAGCACCTCGGCGATGATCTCGATCCGCACCTCGCCGGGCGCGCCCACGGCCGAGTCCTGCGCCGCGATGCCGCTGTGGGACGCCCCCGGCGAAGCCGTGACCTGCACCGAGGAGTCGGGGCTGTGGCACCGCGAGGGCGGCGGCACGCACGAGTTCCTCGCCGAGCGCGACGACGCCACGATCCTCGTGCTCGGCGGCAACGGCGCCCCGGTCGACGACCTGCGCGCGGCGGCCGAGGCGGTCCGGGTGCCGTCGAAAGCCGACCTCGAACGCCTCTTCGCCGACGCCCCCACCGACCGCCAGACCCCCGTCGAGCGCGGCGACCTCCCGAGTCACGGCGACGGCGCCCCGATCCAGCCGACCGGCCCGGGCGGGTGATCCGGGCGGGGTGATCTTCGGCGGGGGTCCGGGCGGGGCGGTTTCGGGCCGGGCGGTGCCGGTGCCCCGTCACGCCGGGCCCAGCCGGTCGGGGACGCGCGCGCTCACGCGCCCGCGGTGAAGCCGCCGCGGGCCGTGCGGGCGGAAATGACAAAGGCCCCGATCCGCACGGGATTCGGGGCCTTCGTGGTGGCGGTGACGGTGGGATTTGAACCCACGGTAGGGGTGAACCTACACAACATTTCGAGTGTTGCACCTTCGGCCGCTCGGACACGTCACCGCCGACAAGCTTACGACACCGGAGCGGATGCCGCGAATCGACGGCCGGAGATCCCTCTCGTCCGGTCTGCTGCGCCGGGGGCGGTGGCGGGGCGGGCTGGCGGGCGGGCGGCGTCGGCCCGGGCTGGCGGGCGGGCGGCGTCGGCCGCGCGGCGCGCGCCGAACTCCGGAGTTTCCGCGGCGCCGGCCCGCCGCACGCCCCGAACCAGGCCGGACACCCCCGGAGTTCCGGAGGCCGGCACGGCGCCCCCCGCCCGCGCCCCGCGAAACTCAGGAGTTACGCGGGCTGCTCGCCCGCGGGATCCGTTCATCCACCGTCGAACGACCCCGCTGGAAGCGCTTCTGCGCCGCTGCCAGGATCGAGCCATGAGCGTGATCGAGAACTCGAAACTGACGGTCGTCGGCGCCGGGAGCGTGGGCGCGAGCGTCGCGTACGCGTCGCTGATCCGCGGGTCGGCGCGGCACGTCGCGCTCTACGACATCGCCGCCGAGAAGGTGGAGGCCGAGGTCCTCGACCTGGCGCACGGCACGCAGTTCACCGGGTCGAGCGACATCACCGGAGGCAGCGACGTGTCGGTCGCGGAGGGCTCGCACGTCGTCGTCATCACCGCCGGAGCGAAGCAGAACCCTGGCCAGACGCGCACCGAGCTCGCCTCGACCAACGCCGGGATCATCCGGCGCATGATGCCCGAGCTTCTGGAGGTCGCCCCGAACGCGGTCTACGTCATCGTCACCAACCCGTGCGACGTGCTCACGGTGCTCGCACAGGAGTCGACGGGACTGCCCGCGCGGCGCATCTTCGCCTCGGGCACGGTGCTGGACACCTCACGTCTGCGGTGGAAGATCGCCCAGCGCGCGGGGGTGGCGACCTCGAGCGTGCACGCGTGGATCGTCGGCGAGCACGGCGACACCGAGTTCCCCCTCTGGTCGACCGCCACGATCGGATCGGTGCCCATCACCGAGTTCGAGCGGCCCGACGGCACGCGCTTCGACGAAGCCGAATTGGATGCCATCGCCGTCGACGTCCGCGATGCCGCCTACAAGGTGATCAAGGGCAAGGGCGCGACGAACTACGCCATCGGGCTGTCGAGCGCGCGCATCGTCGAGGCGATCCTGCGCGACGAGCACGCGATCCTGCCGGTGAGCACGGTGCTCGAGGACTTCCACGGCATCAGCGGCATGGCCTTGTCGGTCCCGTCGGTCGTGAGTGCGAAGGGCGCCGTTCCGGTGAGCGGCACCCCGTTCTCCACCGACGAGCTGACGCTGCTGCGTCGCTCCGCCGACGCGCTGACGACGGTCGCCGACTCGCTGCGCGGCTGACGCGCGGCCCGCCCGCGTGCACGCGAGCGCGGCACCGCCGCGACCGCCGGTCCGCGCGAGGCGCCGGGGCGCCGGGCTCCGCGCGGCGGCGGCCGGAGTAAACGGATGCCGTGGAGGTGAGGCGCCGGGCGATGTCGGAGGCCCCGCGTAGCCTGGGCCCATGGCATCCCGACGTCCCGCTTCCGCCCCCGCTCCGTACCGGTGCACCGAGTGCGGATGGACGACGCTCAAGTGGGTCGGCCGCTGCGGCGAATGCCAGTCGTGGGGAACGGTCGTCGAAGCGGCGGAGCAGACGGGGATCGTTCGCTCGATCGTTCCCGTGACCCCCGGGGCCGCGCGCGCAGCCCGGCGCATCACCGAGATCGACACGCAAGACGCCCCTCGGCGCACGAGCGGCGTCGGTGAGTTCGATCGCGTGCTCGGCGGGGGCATCGTCCCCGGCGCGGCCATCCTGCTGAGCGGAGAACCGGGGGTGGGTAAGTCGACCCTGCTGCTCGAGGTTGCGGCCAAGAGCGCGCACGCGGGTCGGCGCGTGCTGTACGCCAGCGGCGAGGAGTCCGCCGCGCAGGTGCGCCTGCGCGCGGAGCGCACAGGGGCCCTGCACGACGAGTTGTTCCTCGCTTCCGAGACCGATCTGGCCACCATCCTCGGGCACGTCGATCAGGTCGAGCCGGGCCTGCTGATCGTCGACTCCGTGCAGACGATCTCCTCCGCCCACAGCGACGGAGCGGCGGGGCAGCCCGCACAGGTGCGGGAGGTCGCATCCGCCCTCATCCGGGTCGCGAAGGAGCGCGGACTGCCGATCATCCTCGTCGGTCACGTGACCAAAGACGGATCGATCGCCGGACCCCGTATCCTCGAGCACCTCGTCGACGTGGTCTGCCATTTCGAAGGCGACCGCCAGACGTCGCTGCGCTTCGTGCGCGCGCTGAAGAACCGCTTCGGTCCCACCGACGAGGTCGGCTGCTTCGACATGACGGGTACGGGCATCGCCGAGGTCGCCGACCCGAGCGCGCTCTTCCTCGGCCACGGCGAGCCGGAGCCGGGCACGTGCGTGACCATCGCGATGGAGGGCCGGCGGGCGCTCCCCGTCGAGATCCAGGCCCTCGCCGTGCGGCAGACCGCGCCGAACCCGCGCCGCATCGTCAACGGCGTCGATTCGTCCCGCGTGGCGATGGTGCTCGCGGTGCTCGAGAGCCGCATGGGGCTGACACTGTCCGACCGCGACGTGTACGTCTCGACCGTCGGCGGCGTCCGCCTGGTCGAGCCGGCCGCCGACCTCGCGATCGCGATCGCCGTGGCGAACGCGGTGAAGAACCGGAAGGTGTCTAAGCGCCTCGCTGCGATCGGCGAGCTCACCCTCACGGGCGAGATCCGCAACGTCACGCAGGCGGCGCAGCGCGCCTCCGAGGCCAAACGGTTGGGGTATCACACCGTGCTCGATGCCTCGTCGCGCAAGCTGGCTCAGGCCCTCAACGAGTTGCAGGTGCGCGGGGTCCCCCGCGACGACAGCGAGCCCGGCTTCTGACCCGGCCCGGCGGGCGACGTCCCGACCGGGCGCGGACGGCCGCGTGCCGCGACGCACCCGAGAGGGCCGGGGGGATCGACCACGTGAGTCTGTAGGACTCGCGGCCTAGACCAGCGCGTGCACGCACGAGCGCGTCGCAAGACCTCGCTCAGCGCCGGGGAGAGACGAATTCGCTCAGCGACCGGGAGGCGCCGACCGGCGACGGCGGTGCGGCGACGTCATGCCGAGCACAGCGGGGATGACAAGTCCGGCGGCGCACACGGCACCGGCGATCAGGTACTCCATGGCCCCGAGTCTTGCACGCGTGCCTCGCGCACGCGAGTTGCGGCATCCGTTCTTCAGCGTCGCCCCCGCCGCCGGCGGGTGCCTACCCCGTCGAGTGTCCACAACACCCGGATGGTTCCCCGACGCGTCCGGGTGTCCTGGACACTCGACCACTCTCCGGCGGGACCGCACAAGAAGGGTTCGAGTGTCCACAACACGCCGTCCCTGAAGACCCCCGCGCGGCGTGTCCTGGACACTCAACGGCCAGCGCAGCGCGCGTCGACGCCTGGCCCGCGCGATACGGGGCCAGGCGCCACGCGGGGTCAGGCGGGACGCGGGTCAGGCGTCGAGTGCGGCGATCAGATCGGCCGGGGAGGCCTGGATCGGGTGCGGCCCCGCGATGTCGATGAACACCGTGGTGATGGCATCCTGGTGCGTCCCGAGGAACGTGCGCAGCCACTGCGGCGACTGCAACGCCACGTGCGGCGGCAGCGTCTCGGGCTTGTGCGCCGCGTCGCTGAACAACAGCAGGGCGAGCTGCCCCGTGTTCGGGTCGCGGTAGGTCCATACCTCGCCGACGCTGAGCGGGTTGTCGGCGTCGCCGGGCGTCATCAGCGGCACGACGGTCGGCCCGTGCCGCAAGGCGAAGGCGATCGCGGCCATGTCCTGGGTCTGAAGGGCGTCGGTCAGCGCGGTGTTCTTGAAGTCCATGTCGAGCTTCTTCCCCTTGCGCTTCTTGCCGGCGGCCATCCTCCGAGCCTATCCGCGCGACGCCCAGCCCGCCCCCGTGGCACGGGGCGACGGGAGGGGATTCAGCGATCGGAGGGCCGAAGGGCCGAGACGCCTCCTTCGCTCGCCGAATCTCCTCCGCCGGGAATCCGGCGCGGCCGCGATTTACGCCAGGAAGCCCCGCAGCAGCGCCTCCGACCCGGCGAGGTGGTCGCGCATGGCCGCGTGGGCGGCATCCGGTCTTCCGGCGAGGATCGCCGACACCACCGCGGCATGCTGGGCGGTGGAGTGCTCGATGTTGCGCGGGAGCAGGGGGAACGTGTCGAGCCAGGCGTTCACGCGCGCCCGGTTGTCGGCCACGAGCGGGACGAGAGAGGGGATGCCGGCGAACTCCGCGATCGTCAGGTGCAGGAGCGTGTCGAGTCGGCGGTAGTCCTCCCCGTCGGCGTGTGCGGCCGCTTCGTGCCGCGCCCACAGGACGTCGCGTTCCTCGGCCGACAGGGCTCGCGCCGCCGCCGCCCACGCCGCCCCGGGTTCGAGGATGCCGCGCAGCGCGATGACGTCCGAGAGTTCGGCGGCCGACACGACCGCCGGCTGCGAGGGTCGGGGCACCGGGTCGACGACGAAGGTCCCGCCGTAGCGACCTCGACGCGTCTCGAGCCAGCCGGCATCCGAGAGTTCTCGGAGGGCCTCGCGCACCGTGTCGCGACTCACTCCGTACAAGGCGGCGAGCTCGCGCTCGGCGGGGAGCGACTCCCCCGGCGCGACGAGGCCCAGTCGCACGGTCTGCACGATGCGCGCGGTGGTGTCCTCGAGCGCGTTGCCGCTGCGCACGGGCCGGTACACGGCCCGGCGCAGGTCGTCGAGCGGTGCTTCGGTCACCCTCTCAGCCTGTCACGTCACCGGTTCACAGGGGCGTGACGTAAGCGTTGGTGATACCCCCGTCGACCACGAACGCCGTCGCGGTGATGAAGGACGCGTCATCGGATGCCAGGAACGCCACGCTCGCGGCCATCTCCTCCGGCTCCGCGAAGCGTCCCATTGGCACGTGCACGAGCCGGCGCTGCGCGCGCTCGGGGTCTTTCGCGAACAGCTCCTGCAGGAGCGGGGTGTTCACCGGGCCCGGGCACAGGGCGTTCACGCGGATGCCCTGGCGTGCGAACTGCACCCCGAGTTCGCGCGTCATCGCCAGCACGCCGCCCTTCGAGGCGGTGTACGAGATCTGGGAGGTGGCGGAGCCGAGGAGCGCGACGAACGACGCGGTGTTGATGATCGAGCCCTTGCCCGCGGGCACCATGTGCCGCAGGGCCGCGCGCGAGCACAGGTAGACGCTCTTGAGGTTGACGTCCTGCACCTTGTCCCACGCGGGGAGTTCGGTGGTCTCGATGGAGTCGTCGTCGGCGGGCGAGATGCCCGCGTTGTTGAAGGCGATGTCAACGCTGCCGAGGTCGGCGGCGACGCCGTCGAACAGGGCGTTCACGGAGTCCTCGTCGGCGACGTTCACCTGCCGGAACACCCCGCCCACCTCGGCGGCGGCAGCGGCGCCGGTGGTCTCGTCGAGGTCGGCGATCACGACGCGGGCACCCTCGGCGGCGAACCGGCGGGCGGTGGCGAGGCCGATGCCGCTGGCGCCGCCGGTGACGATGGCGACGCGATCGCGCAGGCGCTGGGTGAGGTCGATGGTCATGGTGCGGGTGTTCCTTTCGCGCTGGACCTCGTCCCACTTATGGCTGGTGCGGGGCCTTCAGACCGGCCATAAGTGGGACGAGGACCGTCATAAGTGGGACGAGGGGGTGAGGGGGCGGGCGTTACTCGGTGGCGTAGAAGACGTTCTTGGTCTCGGTGAAGTGCTCGGCGGCATCCGGACCCAGTTCACGGCCCAGGCCGGAAGCCTTCATGCCGCCGAAGGGCGTCGAGTAGCGCACCGACGAATGCGAGTTCACCGACAGCACGCCGCTTCGCACCCCGCGCGAGACCCGGATGCCACGCCCCAGGCTCTCGGTCCAGATCGAGCCCGCGAGACCGTAGGCGGTGTCGTTGGCGAGGCGGACGGCATCCGCTTCGTCGTCGAACGGCAGCACGGCCAGCACCGGACCGAACACCTCGTCGCGCGCGATGCGGTCGCCCGGCTGCGCGAGCACCACCGCGGGGGCGAACCAGAAGCCGTCACCCTCGGGCGCCGAGCCGCGGAAGGCGACGTCGACCCCGTCGAGGAAGCCCTGCACGGTGGAGCGATGGGATGCCGAGATGAGCGGCCCCATCTGGGTGTCCTCGCTCGTCGGGTCGCCGACTCTCCACGCGGACACCGCGGGTTCGAGCATCTCCAGGAAGCGATCGAAGACGCTCCGCTGCACCAGCAGCCGGCTGCGCGCACAGCAGTCCTGACCGGCGTTGTCGAAGACCGAACCGGGGACTCCCGCGGCGGCCTTCTCGAGGTCGGCGTCGGCGAAGACGATGTTCGCACTCTTGCCGCCGAGTTCGAGCGTGACGGGCTTGAGCATCCGGGCGCAGCCCGCGGCGACCTCGGTGCCGACCTCGGTGGAGCCGGTGAAGACGACCTTGTGCACGTCGGGGTGCGAGACGAAGCGCTGGCCCACGACCGAGCCCGAGCCCACGACGACCCGGAAGAGCCCTTCGGGGAGCCCCGCCTCCAGCGCCAGCTCACCGAGGCGGATCGCCGTCAGCGGGGTCAGTTCGGCGGGCTTGAGCACGACCGCGTTGCCCGCGGCGAGCGCGGGGGCGAAGCCCCACGCGGCGATCGTCATGGGGAAGTTCCACGGCACGATGATCCCGACCACGCCGTAGGGCTCGTGGTACGTCACGTCGAGCCCGCCGGCGACGGGGATCTGGGACCCGATCAGGCGTTCCGGCGCACCGGCGTAGTAGTTGAGCACCTGGGCGACGTGCTGCGCCTCCCACCGCGCCGACCCGATCGGGTGGCCGGAGTTCTTCACCTCGAGCTGGGCGAGTTCCTCGACATGTGCCTCGACGACCCGGGCGAAGGAGCGCAGCGCGTCGGCCCGGGCGACCGGCGCCAGGGCTGCCCACGCGCGCTGCGCGCGCACGGCGTCGGCGACGGCGGCATCCACTTCATCGACCTCGGCGCGTTCGAGCGTCGTGATCGGCGACCCCGTCGAGGGGTCGATGACGGTGAACGTGCTCATGCGGGCACTCCCTGCTGCTCGGAGGAACGTGAGGCGCGGTAGCGCGCCGCCGCGGCGACCAGCCCGAGGAAGAGCCGCCGGTCCTCGGCGTTCTCCTCGGGATGCCACTGCACGGCGACGAGATAATCGTCCCCGTCGATCTCGACCGCCTGGACGAGTCCGTCGTCGGTGCGCGCGGTGACCCGGAGCCCCTCGGCGACCCGGTCGACGCCCTGGTGGTGGTAGCTGTGTACGGTGAGAGCTCCGGCGCCGACAAGACCGGCGAGCCGGGTGCCGGCATCCACCTCGACGACGTTCTCGGCGAAGACGCCCCCACCGATCCGGTAGCGCTCGGTGCCGAGGGCTTCGGGGAGGTGCTGGTGCAGCGTGCCGCCCATCGCGACGTTGAGCAGCTGGAGCCCCCGACAGATGCCGAAGACCGGGATGCCGCGCTCCCGCGCTCCCGCGAGCAGCGCGAGCTCCCACGCGTCGCGGTCGGCCCGAGCGGGGTCGGTGAGCGGATGGCGCTCGGCGCCGTACAGCTCGGGCTGCACGTCGAGACCGCCGGTGAGGATGAGCCCGTCGAGACCGTCGAGCACGGCGGCGGCCGCCTGTTCGGGGCGCGGCTGGGGCGGTAGCAGCACGGCGGTCGCGCCCGACGCGGTCACGGCGTCGAAGTACTGCTGCGGCAGGAAGGAGGCGCGCACGTCCCACACGCCCTGCTTCGCCCGTTCCAGATAAGTCGTCAGCCCCACGACGGGGGTCCTGCTCGGATCAGAGGCGCTCGAAACCACGCACCCGCTCCCAATCGGTCACGGCGGCGTCGTAGGCCTCGACCTCGATGCGCGCCTGGTTGAGATAGTGCTCGACGACGTCGTCGCCGAACGCGTCGCGGGCGATCGTCGACTCGCTGAAGAGCCGGGCGGCCTCGCGCAGCGTCGTCGGGAGGGTGTCGACGCCCGCCGCGTACGCGTTGCCGGTGAGCGGCTCGGGCAGTTCGAGCTCGTTCTCGACGCCGTACAGGCCCCCCGCGATGATCGCCGAGATCGCCAGGTAGGGGTTCACGTCTCCCCCGGGTACGCGGTTCTCGACGCGCAGTGACGAGCCGTGGCCCACCACGCGCAGCGCGCACGTGCGGTTGTCGACACCCCAGGCCACGCCCGTCGGGGCGAAGGACCCTTTCGCGTAGCGCTTGTAGGAGTTGATCGTGGGGGCGTACAGCAGGGTGAACTCGCGCAGGGTCGCCAGGATGCCGGCGATCCAGTGCCCCATCAAGGGGCTGAACCCGTGCTCCTGCTCGCCTGCCATCACGGCCGAGCCGTCGTCGCCGCGCACCGAGAGGTGGATGTGGCAGCTGTTGCCCTCGCGCTCGTTGAACTTCGCCATGAACGTCAGAGACTTGCCGTGCCGGTCGGCGATCTCCTTCGCCCCGTTCTTGTAGAGCGTGTGGTTGTCGGCCGTCTCGAGAGCCTCGGCGTAGCGGAACGCGATCTCCTGCTGCCCGAAGTTGCACTCGCCCTTGACGCCCTCGCAGTACATGCCCGCGCCGTCCATGCCGAGGCGGATGTCGCGCAGCAGCGGCTCGAGCCTGGTGGTGGCGAGCAGGTTGTAATCGACGTTGTAGTCGGTGGAGGGGGTCAGACCCCGGTAGCCCTTGGCCCAGGCGTCGCGGAAGGAGTCGTCGAAGACGATGAACTCCAGCTCCGTCCCCGCGTAGGCGGTGAGTCCGCGCTCCGCGAGACGCGCGCGCTGCGCGTTCAGGATGCCGCGGGGCGACTGCGCGACGTGCGCGCGGTCCTCCCACGCGAGGTCGGCGAAGACGAGAGCCGTTCCGGGCTGCCAGGGCAGGGTGCGGAGCGTGTCGAGATCGGGCACGAGCAGCATGTCGCCGTACCCCTTCTCCCAGCTCGACATCGCGTAGCCGTCGACTGTGTTCAGGTCGACGTCGACCGAGAGCAGGTAGTTGCAGGCTTCCGCGCCGTGGCCCCGGACCTCGTCGCGCCAGAAGCGCGCGGCGACGCGCTTGCCGACGAGTCGCCCCTGGGCGTCGGGAAAGGCGACGACGACGGTGTCGATCTCGCCCGCGTCGATCGCGGCATCCAGGTCTTCGCTGCTGAGATTGCCCGCCATGGTCTCCCTCTCGCGGTGTCGACGTCGCCTCGGGTGAAGGACGTAACGAGGAACTTACACGCCAAAGGTAGACAGGTCGACCAATGGAAGGCCATGATTTCCCGCAAGGTAAGCCCGAAGCCTGTCCGCATTCGTCTGGAGGTCCCATGTCCACCTCGAGCAACTCCCGCAGAAAGGTCGCCGGAGCCACCTATACGGCCACCGACGCCTCGTACTTCGAGAAACGCACGCTGAAACGCTCGGCCGGCGTCTGGGGGCTGTGGGGTCTCGCCGTCGCCGCCGTGATCTCGGGCGACTTCTCGGGCTGGAACTTCGGCATCGGCTTCGCCGGCTTCGGCGGCATGCTCATCGCCTTCGTCATCCTCGTGGTGATGTACTACGGCCTCACGTTCTCGATCGGTGAGATGGCCGCCGCCATGCCGCACACCGGGGGCGCCTACTCGTTCGCGCGGTCGGCGATGGGGCCCTGGGGCGGTCTCGCGACGGGCCTCGCCGAGACCATCGAGTACGTGGCCACCACCGCCGTCGTCGTCTACTTCTCGGGGCAGTACGCCGACTCGGCGCTCGAGCTGCTGACCGGGGTGAGCCTGCCGGCCTTCGTCTGGTGGATCATCCTGTACGCGCTCTTCATCGCCCTGAACGCCGCGGGGGCGAACATCTCGTTCGGCTTCGCGATCGTCGTGTCGATCATCTCGATCGGCATCATCGTGGTGTTCGGCGCGATGTCGCTGTTCACCGGCGCCTTCGACTGGGGCTCGCTGTGGAACATCGCACCCACCGACGGCAACAGCGAGTTCCTCCCCTTCGGGGTCGGCTCGATCCTCTTGGCCCTGCCTTTCGCGATGTGGTTCTTCCTCGGCATCGAGGAGCTGCCGCTCGCCGCCGAGGAGTCGCACGACCCCGCTCGCGACATCCCGCGCGCAGGACTCTGGGCACGGGGGACGCTCATCGTCACGGGCTTGATCGTGCTGTTCCTCAACACGGGCGTACTCGGCGCCGAAGAGACCGGCGGATCGCTCGAACCCCTCCTCGACGGCTTCCGCGCGATGGTCGGCGATCAGGCCGCAGCCCTGCTCTCGCTCCTCGCCCTCGTCGGCCTCCTGGCCTCCCTCATGGGGATCATGTTCGCCTACGGCCGCAACATGTACTCGCTCTCGCGCGCCGGCTACTACCCGCGCTGGCTGTCGCTGACGGGCGCGCGCAAGACGCCCTGGGTGGCGCTCGTCTTCGGCGCCGTCCTCGGCTTCCTCGCCCTCGTGGTGGTGCAGGCCGCCGGTGGCGACGCCAGCCCCGCGGGCGCGATCGTGCTGAACATCGCCGTGTGGGGCGCGGTGCTGGCGTACTTCCTGCAGATGGTGGCGTTCATCGTGCTGCGGCGGAAGTTCCCGAACGCCGTGCGCCCGTACAGGAGCCCCTGGGGCCTGTTCGGCGCGTACTCCGCTGCGATCATCGCGGCGGTGGTGTTCTTCGGTCTGCTCCTGAACCCGGCGTACCTGCTCGCGATCGTCGCGATCATCGTGGTCTACGCCGTGATCTTCATCGCCTTCGCGGTCTACGGGCGCCACCGGCTCGTGCTCTCCCCCGAGGAGGAGTACGCCCTGTCCGGCGGCCTGCACGGCGACCCGCAGAAGGAGGGCTACGACGCCATGGAGGGCGAGGTGTTCGGCAAGAGCCCCGGCGCCTGAACCGTCGCACGGTGAGGGGCGGATGCCGACCGGCATCCGCCCCTCATCGAGTTCACCGCAGGATGAACGACGCCGTCCCGGTCGAGGGGATGCCGCCGATCGAGACGCTCAGGTGATAGGTCGCGCCGCCGGTGGGCGCGTAGGGCCGTTCCGCGTCGCAGGTGCTCACCGACGAGCGGGTGCGATCCCACGTCAGGGGTGCGGCGCTGGTGACGACCTGGCCCGCCGCGAGGGTCACCTCCAGGTCGCTCGGCTCGGACTGGCAGTCGGTGGAGCGCCACCACACGTCGGTTCCGCTGGTCACGGTGAACGACTGGGCGCTGGTCCCGACGTTCAGGGTGCACGGGTTCGCGGACGTGTTCGTCAGACGGATCGACAGTTGCGGGTTCTCGCCCTGGCCGTACTCGCTCTTGTCCGACAACGCCTCGACGGTCAGGTCGGCGGCGCTGCACTCGACCGGCCCGGTCGCGGCGCTCTGCGACGGCGTCGCCGACGGCACGGGGCTCGACGAGGAGGACGGGGTCGACGCGGCCGACGACGGCGCTGCGGCGGTCGAGGGAGCGGCGTAATCGGGCGTCGTCTGGGCCGTCGGAACAGAGCGCCACGGCGGAGCCGCGACGAGCCACACGACGAGGCCGATCACGAGCAGGGCCAGGAGCCCCGCCGCGAGACGACGTCGACGGTAGACCGCCGGGGACTGCCTCCGCCTACGGGGGGCATCGGTCATGCTTCCAGGGTAGGCGCCCCGGCGGGGGCTTCCCTCACGGCACGCTCAGAGGTGCTTGAGCATCCGGGTGTTGCCCAGCGTGTTGGGCTTCACGTGGGCGAGGTCGAGGAACTCGGCCACGCCCTCGTCGGGGCTGCGCAGCAGTTGCGAGTACACGTCGGGGTCGACCACTTGCTCGCCGATGGGCGCGAAGCCCCGACGGGTGAAGAAGTCGACCTCGAAGGTGAGGCAGAACAGCCGCGAGATCCCGAGATCGCGGGCGCGCTCCTCGAGCACTTCCACGAGAGCGCGGCCCACACCGTGGTGCAACCAGTCGTCGTGCACGATGAGCGTGCGGATCTCGGCGAGATCGTCCCACATCACGTGCAGCGCTCCGCACCCGATGACCGCACCGTCGGCCTCGGCGACGACGAACTCCTGCACCGAGCCGTACAGGACGACGAGATCCTTCCCGAGCAGGATGCGCTTCTGCACGAACGGCTCGAGGAGCTCGTGGATGCGGCGGACGTCGGCGGTTCCGGCGGGGCGGACGACGAACGGCGCGGGAGAGGTCATCGGACCAGCGTACGCCGCAACGACGGAAGGGCCCGGATGCCATGGCATCCGGACCCTTCTTCGGCTACGTCGTCAGCTGCCGGCGAGCGTGTCGGGGGTGGCGGCGATCTCGCCGGCCGTTCCGACACCGATCGCGACCTTCTCGCCGCGCGGGCTCGTCGCGAAGGTGAAGCGTCCGTTCTCGACGCCGACCTTCACGTGGTCGCCGGACTCGAGCTCGCCGTGCAGGATCTTCTCGCTGAGGCGGTCCTCGACCTCGCGCTGCATGGCGCGGCGGAGGGGGCGAGCGCCGAGGGTCGGGTCGAACCCGATCTCGATGAGCTTGTCCTTGGCGTCGTCCGAGAGCTCCACCGTCATGTCACGGTCGAGCAGACGGTCGGCCAGGCGCTTGACGAACAGACCGACGATCTGACGGAGCTCTTCCTTGTTGAGCTGCGGGAAGACGATCACGTCGTCGACGCGGTTGAGGAACTCGGGCTTGAAGTGCCGCTTGAGCTCTTCGTCGACCTTGCCCTTCATCCGCTCGTACGAGGTCTGCGCGCTGCCCTCGACCTGGAAACCGACCGGACCACCGGCGATCGCCGACGAACCGAGGTTGGTCGTCATGATGATCACGGTGTTCTTGAAGTCGATGACGCGGCCCTGACCGTCGGTCAGGCGACCCTCTTCGAGGATCTGCAGAAGCGAGTTGAAGATGTCGGGGTGGGCCTTCTCGATCTCGTCGAAGAGCACGACCGAGAACGGCTTGCGGCGCACCTTCTCGGTGAGCTGGCCGCCCTCCTCGAACCCGACGAATCCGGGAGGGGCACCGAACAGACGAGAGACCGTGTGCTTCTCACCGAACTCCGACATGTCGAGGGAGATCAGCGCACCCTCGTCGTCGAAGAGGAACTCGGCGAGCGCCTTCGCCAGCTCGGTCTTTCCGACACCCGTGGGGCCTGCGAAGATGAACGAGCCCGAGGGGCGCTTGGGGTCCTTGAGGCCCGCGCGCTGACGACGGATCGTGCGCGACAGAGCGGCGATCGCCTCTTCCTGGCCGATGACCCGCTGGTGCAGGGCCTTCTCCATGAACATGAGGCGGCTGGACTCCTCCTCGGTGAGCTTGAACACCGGGATGCCGGTGGCCTGGGCGAGCACCTCGGCGATCAGGCCCTCGTCGACCACCGCGTGGGAGGCGACGTCGCCCGAGCGCCACTGCTTCTCGAGGCGCAGACGCTCGGCCAGGAGCGACTTCTCCTCGTCGCGCAGCGACGCGGCCTTCTCGAAGTCCTGCTCCTCGGAGGCCTGCTCCTTCTGCTCGCGGACCTTGGCGATCTTCTCGTCGAACTCGCGCAGCTCCGGCGGCGACGACAGGATCGACAGACGCAGGCGAGCGCCGGCCTCATCGATCAGGTCGATGGCCTTGTCGGGCAGGAAGCGGTCGCTGATGTACCGGTCGGCGAGGTTCGCCGCGGCCACGATCGCGCCGTCGGTGATCTGCACCTTGTGGTGCGCCTCGTAGCGGTCGCGCAGGCCCTTCAGGATGTTGATCGCGTGGGGCAGGCTCGGCTCGGCCACCTGGATCGGCTGGAAGCGGCGCTCGAGCGCGGCATCCTTCTCGAAGTGCTTACGGTACTCGTCGAGCGTGGTGGCGCCGATGGTCTGGAGCTCGCCACGGGCGAGGAGGGGCTTGAGGATGGATGCCGCGTCGATCGCACCCTCGGCGGCACCGGCACCCACGAGCGTGTGGATCTCGTCGATGAAGACGATGATGTCGCCGCGCGTGCGGATCTCCTTCGTGACCTTCTTGAGGCGCTCCTCGAAGTCGCCGCGGTAGCGGGAACCGGCGATGAGGGAGCCGAGGTCGAGCGAGTAGACCTGCTTGTCCTTGAGCGTCTCGGGGACGTCGCCCTTGACGATGGCCTGGGCGAGACCCTCGACGACCGCCGTCTTTCCGACACCGGGCTCGCCGATGAGGACGGGGTTGTTCTTGGAGCGGCGCGACAGGATCTGCATGACGCGCTCGATCTCTTTCTCGCGCCCGATGACGGGGTCGAGCTTGTTGTCGCGCGCGGCCTGGGTGAGGTTGCGTCCGAACTGGTCGAGGACCGCCGAGCCGCCCTGGGCACCCGAGGACTGCTGCTCGCCGGCGCCGGTGGCGACACCCGCGGGCTCCTTGCCCTGGTAGCCCGAGAGCAGCTGGATCACCTGCTGGCGCACCTTGTTGAGGTCGGCGCCGAGCTTCACCAGCACCTGGGCGGCCACGCCCTCGCCCTCGCGGATGAGGCCGAGGAGGATGTGCTCGGTGCCGATGTAGTTGTGGCCGAGCTGCAGCGCTTCGCGCAGCGACAGCTCGAGCACCTTCTTCGCACGCGGGGTGAAGGGGATGTGACCGGTCGGCTGCTGCTGACCCTGGCCGATGATGTCCTGCACCTGCTCGCGCACGGCGTCGAGCGAGATGCCGAGCGACTCAAGCGCCTTGGCAGCGACACCCTCGCCCTCGTGGATCAGGCCGAGCAGGATGTGCTCGGTCCCGATGTAGTTGTGGTTGAGCATCTTCGCCTCTTCTTGGGCGAGGACGACCACACGACGGGCACGGTCGGTGAATCTCTCGAACATCTCAGTCCCTCCAGAAATGGGCTGACAGGCACGCCTCCGCGCGCCGTACATCGAGAGTAACCAGCGGTCGGATGCCGGAGCCCCGTGTTCGCCGTGGGCATACCGCGACCGCTCGAGACCTTGCGGAACATATCGATCATCGTTACTTTATCGACTGTCAATAACAACGATCCTCGATAAGGAGCTGTCATGACCTCCCCCCGTCCGACCTCCCCGGTCCTCTCCCGCGGCGACGCCGCCTCGTTCTGGTTCTTCGTCGTGGCCGGTGTCGCGATCGCGATCTGGGCCGTCGTCCGCAGCGTCGCGAACATCGCGGCCGCCGCCCCCAATCAGAACGTCCGCGTCGTCACCCCCTTCGTCGACACCGTGGCGCAGGCCCCCCTCGGACCCGGCGGGAGCGCCGTCACCATCGAGCTCACCGGGGGCGTGGTGACCGCGCCCTCCCTCCCCGCCGCGTCGCTGTGGGCGCTGTTCATCGCGGAGGGCCTGTTCGCCGTCGTCGTCGTCACCGTGGTGACGCTTCTGCTGCTGCTGACCTCGAGCATCCTGCGCGGACGCATCTTCTCCCGCCGCAACACCGCCCTGGTCTCCACCGCCGGGGTCGTCACCCTCGTGGGCGCGGCCGGGGTGCCGTTCTTCCAGAACATGGTCGCCAACGGCGCCATCGCCTGGATCTCGGAGCGCACCGTCGACCGCGGCACCGTGCAGCTGATCGACCTGCCCTCCCTCATCGGCATCGCCTTCGTGGCGGGACTGGCCGGCACCGCCTTCGCGGTCGGCGACCGTCTGCAGCGCGACACCGAGGGTCTCGTATGAGCCCGGCGACCGCGGAGGACGGACCCACCGGCATCCACTGCCGACTCGACGAGCTGCTCGAGGCGCGGGGCATGACGCTGACGCGCCTCAGCGAGCTGGTGGGCGTCTCGGTCGTCAACCTGTCGGTGCTGAAGAACGACCGCGCGCGGGCGATCCGCTACTCGACGCTCTCGGCGATCTGCCGCGTACTGGACTGCGAGGTCGGCGACCTGCTGGTCGTCGAGCGCTGAGGGGCGGTCAGCGGGTGCCGAGCACGGGGACCGGGCCGGCGTCCGCCACACCGCCGCCGGAGAGGGTGACGGTCGCCTCGCCTTCGGCGACCTCGCCGTCGACGTCGGCCAGGGTCACCCGCGGGGCGTAGTCCATCGTGCACACCTGGTCGGCGGGCGGCGCCGCGAACCGCACGGCGATCCGGGTGCCGTCGACCGTGGCCGACTCGACCCGGGGCACGCAGCTCGAGCTGCCGTAGGTCACGATCGCGACCGTCGAGGCGCCGGCCCACCCGGCGCTCGGCGCCATGTCGTCGGACGTCGCGGGCGCGCCGGCGAGACCCGCGAGGCGCGCCTGACCCTCGGCCGCTCCGGTGACGGTCACCTCGAGAGCCTGGGAGGCGTCGACGCCCGCGGGAAGCGGTACGAAGGTCGCGCGTGGCGCCATGTCGCGGCTGCAGACGTCGGTCTGCGGATCGGCGAGGTCGACGGTCAGTGTCCCGTCCGCCGCCCGAAGCTCCCCCGCGACGACGGGGACGCACGTCGAGCTGCCGTAGGTGACGACGGCGATAGCGCGACCCGCATCGAGCCAGGCGGCGCCGACCTCGCTCGTGGGCGCGGTGTCGGTGGCATCCGGGACCGGCGTGGACGGATCGGGCGACGAGGACGCTCCGGACGCGCACCCGGCGAGGGCGCCGGCGGCGATCAGACCCGCTCCGAGCAGGCCGAGCACGGTGAGACGACGACGGGACATGCGAACCTCCAGGGGGGATGGGGTCGACCCATGATGGCGAAGAATCCTGGATGCCACCGGCGAACCGTCCCGCCACCATCGCGGGCGCGCGGGAGTCACTGGAGGGCGGAGGTGAGGCGTGCGAGATTGTCGAGGATCGTCGAGCGCAGCGGCTGACGACGCCACTCCTCGATCGTGAGCTGACGGCTCAGCGTGCGGTAGGTGTGCTCGACCGCGCGCATGTCGCGCACGAACTCGCCGCCGCGCACGAGCATCGACACCTCGAGGTTGAGACCGAAGGAGCGCATGTCCATGTTGCTCGAGCCGATCACCGCGACCTCGTCGTCGATCGTGACGCTCTTGCTGTGGAGGATGAACGGCTTGCGGTACATCCAGATGACCACGCCCGCGCGCAGCAGGGCCTCGTAGTAACTGCGCTGCGCGTGATACACCATCGCCTGGTCGCCCTCTTCGGAGACGAAGAGTTCGACGTGCACCCCGCGCTGGCAGGCGGTCGTGATCGCCAGCAGCAGCGCCTCGTCGGGGACGAAGTAGGGGCTGACGATGATGATGCGCTCCTGCGCGGCGAAGAGCAGGCCGAGGAACAGCTTGAGGTTGTTCTGGAAGTCGAACCCGGGACCGGAGGGGACGATCTGGCAGTCGAGGTCCCCGGGTCCAGAGGTGACCGAGAACAGGTCGATCTCATCGCCCAGCGTCTCGTCGGTCTCGCTGTACCAGTCGGAGAGGAACACCGCGTTGATGCTCGCGACGACGGGACCCTCGACGCGCACCATGAGGTCGACCCAGTGCAATCCACGGCGGATGTTCTTGCGGAGGTTGTAGGACGAGTCGGTGACGTTCTGCGAGCCCATGTAGGCCACGTCGCCGTCGATGACGAGGAGCTTGCGGTGGTTGCGTAGGTCGGGTCGCTGATAGCGCCCGCGCAGCGGCTGCACGGGGAGCATGAGGTGCCAGTGCGCCCCCATCGCGTCGAGACGGCGGAGGGTGCGCCGGTAGTGCGGCTTCCCGCGGTTGGCCCAGTGATCGAGCAGGACGCGCACCACGACCCCGCGCGCGGCGGCCTCTTCGAGGGCGCGGAAGAAGTTGTCGGTCGAGTCGTCGGACTGCAGGATGTAGAACTCGACGTGCACGTACCGCTTCGCGGCGCGGATCGCCTCGGCCATCGCGTCGAGGCTGCGCTGGTAGTCGGCGATGAGGGTGGCCGCGTTGTCGCCGGCGATCGGCATGGCGCCCAGGTTGCGGTTGAGCTGCACGAGCGAGCGGAACCACTGCGGTGCGTTGGGGCGGAGCGTGCCGAACTCGAGCGAGGCGCTGGTGTCGTGGATGTACTGGTTGATGGCCGCCTGCTTGCGCCGCCGTTTGCGCGGGAGGCGCGGGTTGCCGATCAGGAGGAACAGGAAGACGCCGACGAACGGGATGAAATAGATGGCCAGGAGCCAGGCCATCGCCGCGGTGGGGCGACGGTTGCGCGGCACGATGATGATCGCCGCGATGCGCACCACGAGGTCGACGACGAAGAGAGTGATCACGAGCCAGCTCGCGTCGAACGTGGCGTTGATCACGGATCCTCCTGGGCGGGTTGTGCACCCAGCGTAGCGAGGGCCCCCGACAGGGGCCGCCCGGGCGTCAGTTCGCGGAGCCGTCGCCCGTGGACGCCACCGGCGGCAGCCCGCGCTTGGCGCGTTCCTGCGCCTCGATGCGGGAGTATGCCTTGCGCTCGGTGCGATCCATCCGGATGACGTTACGGAGGATGAAGAAGAAGACGACCGACACGACGAGAGTGGGAAGAATCGCCCACAGCATCGCGGTCCAGGTCTCGTCCATGGTTTCGAGGATACCCGCGGTGGCTGGACGAACGCCCGCAGACCCCTCCTCCCCACCTTGCGGATTCGTCGAGTTGTCCACCATCGAGGCAATCCTCGCCGCGGGAGACCTCTCGTTCTCGGCACCCTCGACGCATGACCACCACCGTCGTCCGCGCCGTCTCGTCCCCGTCCTTCCTCGCCCTCGTCCCGCACCTGCTCGAATGCACGCCCCGGCGGAGCCTCGCCGTCGTCCCCTTCGCGAAGGGGCGGTCGTTGGGCGCCATGCGCGTCGACCTTCCGCCCGAGGGCGACAGCGCGCTCGCCGAAGGCGTCGCCTCGACCGTCCTGGGCATGGCGTGCAAGGTCGCGAGGACCGACGCGATCGCCGTCGCCGTCTACACCGACGACGGCCTCGCCCCGGGTGCGCCGCTCCCGAGCACCGCTCTCGTCGAGGCCGTGCGCTCGCGCGCGGGCATCTGCGGCATCCGGATCATCGACGCCCTCGTCGTGTCCCCCGACGGGTGGGCGAGCTACCTCGACCCCGAGCGCACCCCGCACCCGCTGTGGGAGATCCAGGATGCCGCCACCCCCGGGCTCGAACCCGACGTGCGGAGCGACCAGGTCGCGGCGGCCGCGCTCCCGCCCGGCGACGAGGAGACGTCGCGGGGCATCGTGCGCCTTCTCGACGACGCCGAGCTGGCCCTGCGGGCGACACGGGACCGGCGGCGGCTGTCCCCCGCCCGTCGGCGGAGCGCCGAGGCCGTCGTGGCGGGTCTCGCCGACCCGCCCGCGCTCTTCGAGAGCGCGGTGACCGTCCCCTGGACCGAGGGCGACCTGACCCGCCTTGCCGCGATGGCCTTCTGCCTGGAGCGCCCCTCGCTGCGCGACGTCGCGCTCATGCAGTGGACCGGCGACCTCGCCACCGGCGACGCGGTGTTCCAGGCGCAGACGGCCTACCGAGCCGGCGTCCCCGTCCCGGAAGACCTGGCGCGGCCGATGTGGGGCGAGGGCGCCCGACCCCGGCCCGCGAGGCTCTCCGCCGGTCTCGACGTCTGCCGGCGCGTGGCCGCCGTCCTGCCGCCCGAGCGCCGGCCCGGGCCGCTCGCGGCGTGCGCCTGGCTCGCCTGGGCGTCCGGCCGCGCGTCCCATTCGGCGGCGTACGCCGAGCAGGCGCTCGCCATCGATCCCCAGCACGGCCTCAGCGGCATCATGCTCGAGCTCGTCGACAGCGGACGACTGCCGGAGTGGGTCTTCGAGCGCCCTACTTCACCAGCGGGAACAGGATCGTCTCGCGGATCCCGAGCCCGGTGATCGCCATCAGGAGGCGGTCGATGCCCATGCCCATCCCGCCCGTCGGCGGCATGCCGTGCTCGAGCGCACGCAGGAACTCCTCGTCGATCGGCATGGCCTCGTCGTCGCCGCGCGCGGCGAGCTTGGCCTGCTCGGTGAAGCGGTGACGCTGGATCACCGGGTCGACGAGCTCGGAGTACCCCGTCGCCAGCTCGAAGCCGCGTACGTACAGGTCCCACTTCTCCACGACCCCCGCGATCGAACGGTGCTCGCGCACCAGCGGGCTGGTGTCGACGGGGAAGTCCATGACGAAGGTGGGGCGGGTGAGCCCGCCCTTGACGAAGTGCTCCCACAGCTCTTCGACCCACTTGCCGTGCGTCTCGTGCGGCGGGGCGTCCACGTCGTTCTCGGCCCCGAGCGCGCGCAGCTCGTCGAGCGTCGTCTCGGGAGTGATCGTGCGCCCGGCCGCCTCCGACAGCGAGCCGTACATCGAGATGCGGTCCCACTGCCCGCCGAGGTCGTACTCGGTGCCGTCGGCCCACGTGACGGTGGTCGAGCCGGCCACCGCGACGGCGGCATCCTGGATCAGGGTCTGCGTCAGATCGGCGATGCCGTTGTAGTCGGTGTACGCCTGGTACGCCTCGAGCATCGCGAACTCGGGGCTGTGAGTGGAATCGGCGCCCTCGTTGCGGAAGTTGCGGTTGATCTCGTACACCCGGTCGATGCCGCCCACGACCGCGCGCTTGAGGAAGAGCTCTGGGGCGATGCGCAGGTACAACTCGGTGTCGAAGGCGTTGGAGTGCGTCACGAACGGGCGGGCGCTGGCGCCGCCGTGCTGCACCTGCAGCATGGGGGTCTCGACCTCGACGAAGTCGCGCTCGGTGAAGGTGCGTCGCAGGCTCGCGTTCACCTTCGCGCGCGCCAGGACCGTCTCGCGGGCACGATCGCGCACGATGAGATCGAGGAAGCGGCTGCGCACGCGGCTCTCCTCGCTGAGCTCGCTGTGCAGGTTCGGCAGCGGCAGCACGGCCTTGGCGGCGATGCGCCACTCGGAGACCATGATCGACAGCTCGCCGCGACGGCTCGAGATGACCTCGCCCGAGAC
The DNA here is from genome assembly GCF_031844085.1 of Microbacterium sp. PRF11. Lineage (NCBI taxonomy): Bacteria > Bacillati > Actinomycetota > Actinomycetes > Micrococcales > Microbacteriaceae > Microbacterium > Microbacterium sp. PRF11. The sequence continues at coordinate 494,371 of NZ_JAUZUP010000002.1, read as the reverse complement.
GAAGACGTGGTCGCCCAGATCGACGAGCTCCTTCCACGCCTGCAGCGAGTCCTCGCCCACGGCCGCCAGCGAGACCATCGCCTGGATCCGACTGCCGTCGCCCGCCTGCAGCGAGGCGAAGCAGAGCTTCCCGGTGTTGCGGCTGAACACGACCCGGCCGGCGACGCCGGCCGTCTCGCCGGTCTCGGCCCCGGCCTCGAGATCGCCGAACCGCGCGCGCAGCTCGGGGATGGTCGTCGTGATCGGCACGGTGACCGGGTACGCCCCACCCGCGGCGTCCGCGCGCTCGGCGAGCAGGCGCTCGCGCTTGGCCAGGCGTACCGCCTTCTGCTCGAAGACCTCGTCTTCGGTGGGTTCGGCGGCGTCGTTCGCGGGCGCGTCGGTCATCGTGAGGCTCCTCGGGGTTTCGTCCAGTCTATTCGCCGCGCTCGCCCGCGCCGCGGGACGCCCGAGGGTGGACCGGCGCGACCGGTCGCTGCGCGCGGGCCCTCAGCGCAGCGAGATCTCGGCGTTGTCGATGAACCGGTGCCCGCCCACGGTGGCGGCGATCAACGCGAAGGCCCGACCGCGATGCCCGTCATCGACCGGGAGGAACGTCGCCGGATCCACGACGCTGAGGTACTCGAGCGTGATGCGCTGCTCCCCCATGAGCGACGACTGCGCCGCGGCGATGCACGCGTCGACGCCGAGGTCGGCGTTGGATGCCGCGGCCTCGAGGGCCCGCGGGAGGGCGGCGGCCGCGCGGCGGTCGGCGTCGTCCAGCAGGCCGACGCGGCTGGAGACCGGCAGGCCGTCGTCGGTGCGCACGGTCGGGATGGTCGCGATCTCGATGCCGAAATCGAGATCGCGCACCATCCGCCGAACGAGGAAGATGCGCTGGAGGTCGCGCTCGCCGTAGACCGCGACGTCGGGGTTCACGAGGTGGAAGAGCTTGGCCTCCACCGTCAGCACGCCGTCGAAGTAGAACGGGCGGACGCGCCCCTCGTAGCGGAGCCCCACATCGCCGGCCGACACCCGCGTGGTCGCCGTCCCGGCGGGCAGGAACTGCGCCGCGGTCGGTGCGAACACGACGTCGACGCCCAGGTCGTCGAGCACCCGGGCGTCGGCCTCGGGCGAGCGCGGGTACGCGGCGGTCTCGTCCGCGGTGCGGAAGCGCAGCGGATTGACGAACGTCGACACGACCACCGCGTCGGCGCGCTCGCGCGCCTCCCGAATGAGGTCGGCGTGGCCGTCGTGGAGGGCGCCGAGCGTCGACACGAGCGCGACGCGAGGGCCGCCGGGCGATCGATCTGCGCCTCGGATCTCGCCGAGTCGGGTGCGCAGATCCTCGAGGGTGCGGATCATCCGTCGATCGTAGCGTCGGCGTCGAGCGGCCCGCGGCCGCTGCCCTCGACGAGCGCCTGGTCGACGCTCGACCGCACGAGGGCCGAGAGGTATCCGCCCGGGTTCTCCACGCCCACGCGTGCGAGCAGCTCCGAGGACTGCCGCACGATCGAGCGCGAGAACTCGGTCGCCGTGGCGATCGCCTCCGCATACGTCGCCCGGTCGTCCTCGGCGACCACGACGGGTTCGCAGCCGAGCTCCACGGCGAGCGCCTGGGCGATCGGCAGCACCGGCGCCGGAGCGGTGACCGCGGCGTACGCCTGCGCCAGCTGCCGCAGGTCGATCGACGACGCGCCTGTGAAGACGATCGCGGGGTGGATCGCCAGCGGGATGGCGCCGCGGAGGGCCGCGGGGTCGAGCACACGCGCACCGTACGCGGCGTCGGTGTGCAGCACGAGCTGCCCCGGCTGCCAGACGCCGAGGTCGGCGAGCCCCGCCACCAGGCCGGGGAGCTGGTCGTGCGGCACGGCGATCACCACGAGCTCGCTGCGCCGCACCACTTCGTCGGCCGTGAGCTGCGGGAGGCCCGGCAGGATCGCCTCGACCCGGTCGTCGTCGGAGCCGGAGGTGATCCCGGTGAGGGCGTGTCCCGCGCCGGCGAGAGCGGCGCCGACGACAGGACCGACCCGCCCCGCCCCGATGATGCCGACGCCCAGGCGGCCGTCGCGGCCGCTCATCCGGCCCACCGGTGGGTGTGGTCGCTCGCCGCCGCGGCGACGCCGGCCCGTGCGGTGCCCTCGAACACCCGGAGCGCGTCGTCGCGATCGAGCGCGCCGACCGAGGTCTGCACGCTGCCCGCGATGACGTGACCGGTGACGGTCGCGGCGCCGAAGGCCCGGGCCAACGGCCCCTGGTGCAGGCCGACGGACTGCAGACGCGCCAACGGCAGGATGCTGAGGGTGCGCCACACCCAGCCGCGCCGCATCAGCAGGGCATCGTCGGTGAGCAGCACACCGTTGCGGCGCCACGACAGCGGCCGCAGCCACCGGGCGCGCGCGGGCGTCGTGACATAGGGATCGTCTTCCACCGGACCCAGGATGCCGTTGCGGAAAACGAGTGTCCAGTCACCTCCCGAGAGGCCGGGGGCGAGGATCCGCAGGACGCGTTCCACGTCGCCACGGGTGCCGATGGGCAGGACGGCGGCGAACTGATCGGTGCTGGTGTCGGTCGACGACCGGCCGGACAGGCGATTCACCGACACGGTCCACCAGCCGAATGGACGCCACATGAGCGGCTGGCGCACTTCGATGGCGTGGACCCGTCCCGGAGGCACGATCTCCGACACCGTCGTGAACAGCCCGAAGGTCACGCGTACGCCGTCCGCGGTGGGCGCGATCGAGTACCGCAGGCCCCGAGCGATCGAGCGGAGGTAGTAGGCGCCGAAGGCGAGGAACATGGGGACCACGGTGAACAGCAGCCACAGCGTCGATACGGAGGCCGCCACGACGATCCCCACGACGAGGGCGACGAGCACCAGGGTCGAACCGCTCAGCACCCGCGACGCCACGAGGCGCCCGAGGGGGATGCGCACGATGCTCTCGGGCTCGGTGTCGGAGAAGTCCTCGCCGTCGACGAGGTTCTGCAGGCCCGAGCCCACGGCCGTTACCGCCTGGCGGGCGAGCGGGGCGCGCGTCCCCGCCAGCGCGCGCGCCTCGGCCAAACGCCGCCCCGAGGCGAGACGCAGGATGTCGCCGCGGATGGCCTCGGCATCCTTGCCCGACAGGTACTCGAGCTTGACGTTGGCGTCGAGGCCCGCGCCGACCACCTCGAGCTTGGCCAGACCGAGGAGTCGCGCGATCATGGGCCGCGTCAGGTTGACCCCCTGCACCCGGTCGAGGGGAGCGCGGCGATGCGTGCGGAACAGCACGCCCGAGCGCACCTCCACGTCGTCGTCGCCGATGCGCAGCAGGTGGAAGCGCCACGACAGCCGGAAGAGCACGAACAGGACGATCAGCACGACCACCGTCACCCCACCGGCGATCAGCAGCAGGTTGTTCGCGAAGAGGAAGTCCACCGGGTCGGGAGGAAGCTCCCCCGGCGGCAGGTCGCCGAACACGGGGAAGAACAGCTCGATCAAGCGCTCACGGAGGTTCGCGATCAGCACACCGATGATCACGAGCACCGTCAGGCCGCCGCGCAGCAGCGGCGTCAGAGGGTGCAGCCGATGCCATTCCCCGTCGCTGTAGGGCGAGCGCACCGCGGGGCGCGCCGCCGCGCCCACTCCGCGCGGGGACGCCGGGACGGCGGGCGTCCCGTGCTCCGCGGGAACCGTCAGCGGCGGAACGGCCGACGTCTCGGGCCCCGCAGGGTCCGTCGGGGGCACAACGGCTGGCTTCTCCAGCCCCGGGAACGCTGGAGGCGGCGGAACGGCGGACGCCGCCGCTCGCGCGGCATCCGCCTCACGCGCCGGCTCCGGGACGTGCCCCGCCCCGTCGGGCTCGCGGCCCGCCCGCTCCGGCTCGCTCACAAGCCGGTCCGGCGGGTCTCGGCCACGGCCACGAGGGTGTCGCGCAGCTGCTCGGCGGCATCCTGGGTCAGCCCCGGGATGGTGACGCCCGTCGACGCGGCGGCCGTCACGAGCTTGAGCTGCGCGATGCCGAAACCGCGATCGAGGGGACCGTGGGTGATGTCGACCAGCTGCATCCGGCCGTAGGGCACGGCCACCACGCGCTGCCACAGGATGCCGCGACGGAAGACGAGATCGTCGCTGCGCAGCTGATAGCCGAACGAGCGCGCCTGCCGTGGGGTGATGAGCAGGCCCACCAGTGTCACCACGAGGATGACGCCCGCGGGAATCCACTGCCACTGCACACCGGTGATCGCCTGGGCCACGACGGCGGCCGCCAGCACGAGCACGAAGACCGCTCCCTGCGTGATCAGCTGCACCCGCACGTAGGCCCGTGCGAGCTGGTGCCAGGTGCCGTCGCCGAGCGGCAGACGACGTTCGGAGCGCGGCTCGAGGATGCGGTCGTAGGTTCCGGCGTCGAGCACGCCGGCTGAGCGCTCGGGGTCAGGCCCCGACGGGTCCTGCGGGGGTGTTTCCGGGGGTGTCGTCATCGTCGTCCTTCCGGATGGTGCACAGCTGCTCGGCCACGAGTCCCGCGACGACGAGGAGGACTGCGCACACCAGCGTCGCGATGATCGATCCCATCGAGCCTATCGAGGGGGTCACCGGCCGGGTCGCGAGAAAGCCCAGCAGCCCCAGGGCGAACCCGAGGGCTGCGGCCCCCACCAGCGACGACGCCTTCGCGAGCATCGCGATGCGCAGGGCGCGGAACGGGTCGATGCGGCGGGCGCTGCGCCCCCGGCTGGCGCGGAAGACCGGCACCGCCAGCGCCACGATCACGACGCCGAGCAACGCCAGGATCGTCGGCAGGCTCGCCGCCGGGGTGAAGGTCGCCCGCCCCATCGACGTCAGCATCGTGTCGAGGACGAAGCCGACGACCGCGCCGACGACGAGGGCGATGATCAGGATGCCGGCACCCGTGCGCTTCATCGAGCACCTCCGCGCAGCCCGGCGAGCAGGTCGGCGACGCGTCCCCGGCCGGGGATCACGGCATCCGGGTCGACCGCATGCCACGGCGCGAGCACGAACTCGCGCTCGTGGGCGCGCGGGTGCGGGACGACGAGGTCGTCGCGGTCGATCGTCTCGTCACCGTAGGCGATGAGGTCGAGGTCGAGCGTGCGGTCCCCCCAGCGCTCGCGCCGGACGCGACCATGACGCGCCTCGATGCGGTGCAGGGAGGCGAGCAGTTCGCGCGGGGCGAGGCGGGTCTGCAGGAGCGCGACCGCGTTGAGGTAACGCGGGGCGTCGTCGTCCTCGCCCGCGAGCGTGACGGCCACGGTCTCGATCGGCTCCGACACGCGCACGTCGGACGTGAGCGTCAGACGGCGCAGCTCGTCGACCGCGGCAGCGAGCGTCTCGGCGCGGTCGCCGAGGTTCGCGCCCAAGGCGATCACCGCCGGCACGGGCCGGGCTCGGGGCGCCTCGCCGATGCCGTGGGCCAGGCGGACGCTCATGCCCTGCCCCGCGTGATCGTCACGGCGACGTCTCCGAAGGGCACCGCGATGGGCGCCTGCGGCTTGTGCACGGTGATGGTCACCGCGTCGACGCGAACGTCGTCGAGCGCCGCGTCGGCCAGGCGCTGAGCGAGCGTCTCGATGAGGTCGACGGGCTCGCCCTCGACCACGGCGACCAGACGCTCGGCCAGTTCGCCGTAGTGCACGGTGTCGACCACGTCGTCGGTCTCGGCCGCGCGACGCAGAGACAGCGAGAGCGCGGCATCCACCACGAACTCCTGACCCTCGCGCTTCTCGTCGGGGTACACGCCGTGATATCCGAAGGCGCGCACCCCCGTGAGCGTGATCCGGTCGGTGGTGTCCATCAGGCCTCCCAAGCGCGGGCGACGGCGAGCGCGTCGCGGGTGGTCGGTACATCGTGCACCCGCACCGCCCACACCCCGGCGCGCGCAGCGAGCACACTGGTGACGGCGGTGGCGAGGTCGCGGCGGGCGAGGTCGGCGTCGTCCCCCAGCGCGTCGGCGAGGAACCGCTTGCGGCTCGTACCCACCAGAACGCGATACCCGAGAGCCCCGAGGGCGGGCAGGGCGTTGAGCGTGCGCCAGTTCTGCACGCCGCGCTTGCCGAAGCCGATCCCGGGGTCGAGCACGATGCGGGTCGGGGCGATTCCCGCGGCGACGGCCGCGCCGACCCTCTCCTCGAGCTCGGCGGCGACCTCGCGACCCACGTCGGCGTAGTCGGCGCGGGCGTACATCTCGCTCGAGGGCCCCCGCCAGTGCCCGAGAGCGATGTCGACGTCGGTCTCGGCGACCGCGGCCAGCATCTCGGGGTCGGACAGACCCCCCGACACGTCGTTGACCAGGCGCGCCCCGGCGCGCACCGCCGCCGCCGCCGTCGAGGCGTTCATCGTGTCGATGCTCACGACCGCCCCCTCGGATGCCAACGCCTCCACGACCGGCAGCACACGCTGCTGCTCGACCCGCGACGCCACCCGCTCGGCTCCGGGTCGGGTGGACTCGCCACCGATGTCGAGCAGGTCGGCGCCCTGCGCCCGCAGGCTGCGGGCGTGCGCGAGGGCGACGTCGGGGTCGAGATACCGACCGCCGTCGCTGAAGGAGTCGGGCGTGACGTTGACGATGCCCATGACGAGGGTCACGGCCGCGCCCCGATCAGCGCCACCAGCTCGGCGCGGGCGGCGGGGTCGGCGTACACCCCGCGCGCGGCGATCGTGACGGTCGAGGCGTCGGGCTGACGTCCGCCGCGCATCGTGACGCACTCGTGGGTGGCGTCGAGGACGACGAGCACGCCCCGGGCGTCCAGGGCGGAGGCGATCGCGTCGGCGACCTGCTCCCCCAACCGCTCCTGCACCTGCGGGCGTGCGGCGAGGATGTCGATGACCCGGGGCAGGGCGCCCAGGCCCACGACCTCTTCGCCCGGAAGGTAGGCCACGTGGGCGCGGCCGCGGAACGGCAGCAGATGGTGCTCGCACATCGATCGGAAGGCGATGTCGCGCAGCATCACCGCACCCGAGGGGAGGGTGTCGGGCGCCGGTCCTCGCGACACCGAGATGGTGTGCTGCAGCGGGGCTCCGGCATCCTGGCCCACCCCGGAGAAGAATTCGGCCCAGGAGTCGGCGACGCGCGTCGGGGTCTGGCGGAGGCCGGGGCGATCGGGGTCCTCCCCGATCGCCTCCAGCAACTCACGCACCAGAGCGGCGACGCGCTCTCGATCGACCGGCACGGCGCCTCAGGCGGTGGCCGGTCGCGTGTGTCCGCTCGGACGCTGCTGCGCCGTGGCCTGGGCCTGCGCCTCGGCCTCGGTGGAGGCAGCGACACCGGCGGGCTGCGTACGACGCGGCACATCGACCGGCGGCAGCGTGGACACGGGGCGGTCACCCGACGACAGCCACTGCGGACGCGGGGTCAGACGCTTGACGTCCTTGAAGATCTCGGCGAGCTCGATGTGGTCGAGCGTCTCCTTCTCGAGCAGCGCCAGAGCGAGCCGGTCGAGCACCTCGCGGTTGTCGTTGATGACCTGATAGGCCTCGTTGTGCGCCTGCTCGATGAGCGAGCGCACCTGGGCGTCGACGCGCTCGGCGATGCGCTCCGAGAAGTCGCGACCGTGACCCATGTCGCGGCCCATGAACACCTCGCCCGACGAGGAGCCGAGCTTGACGGGTCCGACCTCGTTGGTCATGCCGTACTCGGTGACCATCTTGCGCGCGATGCTCGTGGCCTTCTCGATGTCGTTCGATGCCCCGGTGGTGGGGTCGTGGAACACGATCTCCTCCGCGACGCGGCCGCCCATGGCGTAGGTGAGCTGATCCTGGAGTTCGTTGCGGGTCACGGAGTACTTGTCGTCGAGCGGCAGCACCATCGTGTAGCCGAGCGCCTTGCCGCGCGGCAGGATCGTGACCTTCGTGACGGGGTCGGTGTGGTTCATCGCCGCCGCCGCGAGAGCGTGACCGCCCTCGTGGTAGGCCGTGATGAGCTTCTCCTTGTCCTTCATCACGCGCGTGCGACGCTGCGGCCCCGCGATCACGCGGTCGATGGCCTCGTCGAGGGCGCGGTTGTCGATGAGCTGAGCGTTCGAGCGGGCCGTCAGCAGCGCCGCCTCGTTCAGCACGTTCGCCAGGTCGGCACCGGTGAAGCCGGGCGTCTTGCGAGCGACGACCTCGAGGTCGACCGAGTCCGACAGCGGCTTGCCGCGGCCGTGCACCTCGAGGATGCGCTGGCGACCCTTCAGGTCGGGAGCGTCGACGCCGATCTGACGGTCGAAGCGGCCCGGACGCAGCAGCGCAGGGTCAAGGATGTCGGGGCGGTTGGTCGCCGCGATGACGATGACGTTGACCTTCGGGTCGAAGCCGTCCATCTCGACGAGCATCTGGTTGAGGGTCTGCTCGCGCTCGTCGTGACCGCCGCCCATGCCCGCGCCGCGGTGGCGACCGACGGCGTCGATCTCGTCGATGAAAATGATGGCGGGCGAGCTCTCCTTGGCCTGGTTGAACAGGTCGCGCACGCGGCTCGCGCCGACACCGACGAACATCTCGACGAAGTCGGAACCCGAGATCGAGTAGAACGGCACCCCGGCCTCGCCGGCGACGGCGCGCGCGAGAAGGGTCTTACCGGTTCCGGGAGGGCCGTACAGCAGCACACCCTTGGGGATGCGGGCGCCGACCTCTTCGAACTTCTTCGGATCCTTGAGGAACTCCTTGATCTCGTCGAGCTCCTCGATGGCCTCGTCGGAGCCCGCGACATCCTGGAAGGTGACGGTGGGGGTCTCCTTGGTCACGAGCTTGGCGCGCGACTTTCCGAACTGCATGACCTTGCTGCCGCCGCCCTGGGCGCTGGAGAGCAGCCACCAGAAGAGCAGGCCGAGCAGCACCAGCGGAAGCATCAGGCCGAGGAACCCGTCGAACCAGCTGGGCTTGGGCACGACGTCGTTGAAGCCGTCGGAGGGGTTCGCGGCGTCGATCGCGGTGGCGACCTCGTCGGCGCGGGCCTGGCTGAAGTAGAACTGCACGTTGTTCGCGCCCTCGAACGGCTGCGACAGCGTCAGATCGACACGCTGGTCGGGATCGTTCGTGACGACCTGACTCACGGTGCCGCCCTTGAGCAGGTCGAGCCCCTCCTTCGTGGAGACCTGGCGGGCGCCACTGAGGTTGGAGATGAGGGAGAAACCGATGACCAGGAGCAGACCGACCAGCAGAACGTAGACGATCGGATTTCGCGTGATCTTCTTGAAATTCATGGTGGGCGAGCCCAGCCCTTTCGTGATCCTCCGCAGAAATGCGGTCGCATCAGGCTAACGCGCGTGGACTATGCCGGGCCTGTGCGTTCGTCGAGGGCGTACGGAGAACGGATGCCGAGCCCCCGGCGCGCGTGTCAGGAGTAGACGTGCGGCGCCAGCACGGCGACGTCGCGCAGGTTGCGGTAGCGCTCGGCGTAGTCGAGGCCGTACCCGATGACGAAGTCGTTGGGGATGTCGAATCCGACGTACCGGCAGTCGACCTCGACCTTCATCGCGTCGGGCTTGCGCAGGAGCGCCAGCACCTCGACCGACTCGGCCCCGCGCGAGGCGAAGTTCTCGAGCAGCCAGCTGAGGGTGAGACCGGAGTCGATGATGTCCTCGACGATGAGCACGTGCTTGCCCGTGATGTCGGTGTCGAGGTCTTTGCGGATCTGCACGACACCGCTCGAGCGCGTCGAGGCACCGTACGACGACACGGCCATCCAGTCCATCGAGACGTGCATGGGAAGGTGACGCGCGAAGTCGGCCATGACCATGACCGCGCCCTTCAGCACGCCCACCAGCACGACCTCGCGGTCGGCGTAGTCGGCGGCGACCTGCGTCGCCAGCTCGGCGAGCTTTTCGTGGATCTGCTCCTCGGTGAGGAGGACTTCGCTGATGTCGTCGGAGATGTCGGCCGCGCGCATCACACGAGTCTAAGCGCGCGTCTGCGCGGCGACGACCTCGATGCGCGCGCCGACGCGGCGGGCCAGGCACGAGGGCAGATCGATCGGCCCCTGCCCCCGCCAGTCCGTGGCGAGACGGGCGACCTCGAGCGTCTGCGCGCGGGTCAGGGAGACCCCGAACTCGCTCTCGACGACGTAGCGGATGATGCGGTTGCGCAGCGCCGCGGGGTTGGCGGCGAGGGCGGCGACCGAGATCGAGATGCCGGCCTCGGCGTGCTCGACGATGTCCTCGATGGTCTCGTCGATCATGTCCTGGAAGGCGGCCGCGTCCTCGCGCAGCTGCTCCGCCGTGCGCGCGAGCGCCTCGGCGACGCCGGGTCCCAGCTCGGCCTCGAGCACGGGCAGCACCCGCTCGCGCACCCGCACGCGCGCGAAGGCGGCGTCGGCGTTGTGCGGATCCGTCCAGGGCTCGAGCTCCTCGGCCGCGCACGCCGCGACGGTCGTGCGCCGCCGCACGCCCAGGAGGGGGCGCAGCCACACCGGGCCGGTGGCATCCCGTCTCTCGGGGGCCATACCCGACAGGCTCGCCGTGCCGGATCCGCGGGCGAGACCCAGCAGCACCGTCTCGGCCTGATCGTCGAGGGTGTGACCGAGGAGCACGGCGTCGGCGCCGATCTCGGCGGCGGCGCGCGCCAACGCCGCGTACCGCGCCTCGCGCGCCGCGGCTTCGGGCCCGTCACCCCGCCCCACCTCGACCGCCACGACGCGCGCGGTGAGCCCCAGGGCGCGGGCCGTATCGGCGGCGCGCCGAGCGACGGTATCCGAGCCCTCCTGCAGTCCGTGATCGATCACGACGGCTTCGGCCCGGATGCCGAGACGCCCGGCCTCGAACGCCGTCGCGGCCGCGAGAGCGAGCGAATCCGGTCCGCCCGACAGCGCCACGACCACCGACCCCGTTCGATCGGTCAGGGCCGTGCGCACCGCGCGGCGCACGTCGGCGACGGCGGGGTCGAGTCCGGGGCGGTGGGGCATGGCATCCACGCTAGCGGCGGCCGGTCATCACGGGAGGGGACGGGTCGACGCCCGGCGGGGTGCAGGACCGTGCCGGGCATCGGCGGCGCGGAGCGCTCCGGCTAGGCTGGGCCGCGGAAATCCACAGATCTAAGGAGCACGAGTATGGGCGCGTACGACGCCGTCATCGAGATCCCCCGCGGCAGCCGCGTGAAGTACGAGGTCGACCACGGCACCGGCCGCGTCTACCTCGACCGCATCCTCTACACGGTTTTCGGGTACCCGGCGAACTACGGCTTCTTCGAGAACACCCTCGGCGAGGACGGCGACCCGCTCGACGTGCTCGTGCTGCTCGACCGCGAGCTGCACCCCGGCATCCTGGCCAAGGTCCGCCCCGTCGGCGTTCTGAAGATGAGCGACGAGGCCGGCGGCGACGACAAGGTCGTGGCGGTTCTCGCCAAGGACCCGCGCTGGGACCACATCCAGGACGTGAGCGACATCGACGAGTGGACGAAGAAGGAGATCACCCACTTCTTCGAGCACTACAAGGACCTCGAGCCCAACAAGTGGGTCAAGGTCGACGAGTGGGCGGATGCCGCTGAGGCCGAGCGTCTGGTGTCCGAGGCGTTCACGCGCTTCGACGAGCACGACGCGCAGACCAAGACGCAGGGTTCGGGCGAGGCGCCCAACACGCTCTGACGCACCGCGTCGAACGAAAACCCCCGGTCCGAGGACCGGGGGTTTTCTCGTCGCGAGGTCAGACCGAGACGCCGCGATCGCGCAGCCAGGGCGCGGGATCGGTCGTGCCGCCCCACGGCGGGTAGACCTCGAAGTGCAGGTGGCAGCCGAACGAGTTGCCCGTCTGGCCCGTCGCGGCGATCTGCTGACCGGCCGAGACGCGCTGCCCCGACGAGACGTAGATGCCGCCGTCGACGATGTGTCCGTAGCCGGTGCCCGAGCCGTCGTCGTGCTGGATGCGGATGTAGTTGCCGAAGCCGCCGTTGCGGCCGGCGTAGGTGACGCGTCCCGCGGCCGCGGCGTAGATGGGCGACCAGCAGCTCGCGCCGAAGTCGAGGCCGAGGTGCCAGGTGCTCGCGCAGTAGCTGGAGTTGCACTGACCGGAGCGGGGGCCGTATCCCGACGACGTGTAGGCGTTCGACGGGCGGGCCCAGCCGCCGCCGCCGACGTTTCCGCCGCCGCCGCCGCCACCGCCGCCACCGCCACCGCCACCGCCGCCACCTCCGCCACCGCCGCTGTTGGCGCGGGCGGCGGCCTCCTGCTCGCGGCGCGCGCGCTCCGCCGCGTCGCGGGCGGCGGCGGCCTCACGGGCCTGACGCTCGCGCTCTTCGCGGGCCTTGCGCTCGGCTTCGACGCCGGCCTGGTAGTCGGCGACGGTCTTCGCGGTGGTGTCCTGCAGGGCGGCGAGCTGTGCCTCGAGCACGGCCTGGTTGGCCTGCTGCGCGGCGAGCGCCTCCTGCGCGGCCTGGGCGGCCTGCTGGGCAGCGGCCATCTTCTCTTCGGCGATCACGCGCAGGCGCTCGCGCTCGGCCGCGGCGTCCGTGGCCTGGCCGCTGAGGTTCTTGGCGTTGTCGCGCGCCGCGACGGCGGCGGCGTACACCGAACGGTTGCGCTCGAGGAGCTTGTCCATCGTGCCGAGCTTGGCGAGCAGGTCGTCGGCGGTCGCGGCCGAGCCCGAGAAGAACAGGTCCAGCGAGGTGTCGTCACCGCCCGAGCGGTACAGCTGCGCGGCGACCTTGCCGGCCTTGTTCGCGGCATCCGTCGCCTTTGCCGCCTGCGCGTCCGCCTGCTGCTGGAGCAGCTGCGCGCGGTAGTCGGCGTCCTGGTAGGCCTGCTGGGCCGCGAAGTACTCGTCGGAGCGGGCCTGCACCTCGGCCTGCGTGCGGGCGACCTCGGACTGCAGCCCGGCGATGAGGCCCTGGATGCGCGTGATCTCGGCGCCCTTGGCGGCCTCGTTCGCGCGCGCCGCCTCGACGTCTGCCCAGGAGGGGTAGTCCGCGGCGAGGGCGGGGGTGGTGAACCCGGATGCCACCGACCCGAACGCGCCGAGGGCGACGGCGCCGAGAGCGCCGATCTTCAGCGCGCTGCGACGGTCGAACGTCGGCCAGAGCCGTCTCTGCTCCGCCGCTGTGGGCGCGCAGCCGCAATCTTCTGTTTCGTCGGGGCGCTCGAGCGTCACGGGACTACCTCATCTCACCGGTCGCAACTCGACTCACAGTAGCAACAGGAGTCTCACGCACAACAGGGCGAGTTCCCGCTGGCGGGCCCATCCTGCCCCCTCGACACGCGCGGGAGGAGGACGCCACGCCCTCGATTGGCAATCTCGAGATTTGTGAAGTAGGCTCGGTCGTCGGCAAGCGAGGTGGAAATCGAAAGGTTTCCAGCTCATCCGGCCCCATCGTTTAGCGGCCTAGGACGCCGCCCTTTCACGGCGGTAGCACGGGTTCGAATCCCGTTGGGGTCACTTCCCGGTACATAATTGAAAATGCATGGCCCTGTAGCGCAGTTGGTTAGCGTGCCGCCCTGTCACGGCGGAGGTCGCGGGTTCAAGTCCCGTCAGGGTCGCTCCACAGCGACGGGCCTTCTTTCGGGAAGGCCCTTCGTCTAGGAAGCGGCAGACATGCCGCTCGGCTCTGTAGCTCAGTTGGTAGAGCGCACGACTGAAAATCGTGAGGTCACGGGATCGACGCCCGTCGGAGCCACGGTCCCTCATGAGGCTTCTACTCATGGGGGACTTTTTCGTTCCCGGATGCCGCGTGAACCATCGCCGCTCTCCGGCTCCCGGTCCCTTCGACAGGCCCAGGGACCTCGGCGCGACGCACGCGCCCCGCCGCGCCGGGGCGCCGAGAACAGGCCGAACGCCGCCATCTCGACCTGCTCCCGTGGCTTCCCCCATTCCCGTGACGCGAGCGGGCCTCCGCATCCCCCTGCATAGCCATCCCCCAGCCGGGGTGGTTACGCATCGCCGCCGGACAGCGCTACTATTTGTTGACTTTTAGCAAACACCTGGCGCCCGACCGAGCCATCGAGCCGTCCGCCGGGCCTTCTTCCGAAGAGGCACCGATGTCCGACATCACCCGCAGCCGCCGCGCGCACACCGCGGCCACCGACACGGTCATGACGCACCGCATGATCATGTTCGTGATCTTCGGCCTCATGGCCGGCATGTTCCTCTCCGCCCTCGACCAGACGATCGTGGGCACCTCGATCCGCACGATCGGCGACGACCTGCAGGGTCTGAGCCTGCAGGCGTGGGTCACCACGGCCTACCTGATCGTCTCGACGATCTCGACGCCCATCTACGGCAAGCTGTCCGACATCTTCGGGCGACGCCCGCTGTTCCTCCTGGCGATCCTCATCTTCATCATCGGCTCGGTGCTCGCCAGCTTCTCGACCTCGATGGCCGAGCTCGCCGCCTTCCGCGCGATCCAGGGCCTGGGCGCCGGCGGCCTCATGTCGATGCCGCTCGCGATCATGGGCGACATCCTCGCTCCGCGCGAGCGGGCGAAGTACCAGGGCTACTTCCTCGCCGTGTTCGGCATCTCCAGCGTGATCGGCCCGCTCGTGGGCGGCCTGTTCGCCGGGGCCAGCGAGATCCTCTTCATCACCGGCTGGCGGTGGGTCTTCCTCATCAACGTGCCGATCGGCATCGTGGCCCTCGCGATCGTGTGGCGGTTCCTGCACATCCCGAAGCAGCCGCGCCACTCCGTACGCATCGACTGGTGGGGTGCGACCACGGTCATCGTGGCGCTCGTCCCGTTGCTGCTCGTCGCCGAGCAGGGGCGCGAGTGGGGCTGGGGCTCGCCGATCGCCCTCGCCTGCTACGTCGTCGGGGCACTCGGCATCCTGGCCTTCGTCATCGCCGAGACGAAGATGAAGGACGACGCGCTCATCCCGCTGAAGCTGTTCCGCTCGCCCACCTTCTCGATGGCCACGATCATCGGTGTGCTCGTCGGCTTCGGCATGTTCGGCGCGATGCTCACGCTGCCGCTGTACCTGCAGCTCGTGCTGGGCTCCTCGCCCACCCAGAGCGGCTTCGAGATGCTGCCGATGATCCTTGGCCTGATGATCGCCTCGATCGCCAGCGGCCAGATCATCGCCCGCACCGGGCGGTACCGCATGTTCCCGATCCTGGGGACGGCGCTGATGTCGGTCGGCTTCTTCCTGCTGACGTTCCTGAAGTACGACAGCCCCTACTGGCACGTCGCCCTGGCGATGCTCGTCATCGGCCTCGGTCTCGGGCAGCTCATGCAGACGCTGACGATCGCGAGCCAGAACTCGGTGGGCCTGCGCGACATGGGCGTGGCCACCAGCGGCTCGACGTTCTTCCGTCAGATCGGTGGAACGCTCGGCACCGCGGTGCTGCTGTCGCTGCTGTTCACGCTGATGCCGACGAACATCATCGGCTCGTTCTCCGACCGCACGACCCTCACCGATGCTCTCGATGCGGCCCTCGACCCCACCGTCGCCTCGGCCCCGGCGAACGAGAAGATCATGTCCGGCATCTACACCCCGATCGTGTCGCAGATCGTCGACGGGACCACGTCGCAGCTGCAGGCCGGGGTGCAGCAGGCTCAGGATGCCGCGACCCAGGCCGTCGCCGAACAGGTCGCGGCAGGTCGTATCCCGGCGTCGGCGCAGGCCGCCGCCACGCAGACGGCCGTCGCGCAGGCCGTCGCCGCGGCCACGACGCAGATCCAGCAGCAGGTACCGGTCGCGCGCGTCGCATCCGACGGGACCGTGAGCCTGGACTTCTCGGATGCCGCTCAGCGCGCGGCGTTCGTGGACACCGCGGCGACGACGATCGAGGACCGGTTCTCCGCGGGAGACGAGAACACCTCGATCGGTGATTCCACGCTCGACGACACCTCGTTCCTCGTGGGCGCCGACGCGCGGCTCACCAAGCCGTTCCTCGTCGGCTTCAACTCCTCGGCGACGACGGTCTACTGGACCGCGATGGGCGTCGTGCTGCTGGCGTTCGTGCTGTCGCTGTTCTTCCGCACCCCGCCGCTGCGCTCGAAGTCGGCGTTGCAGGAGGCCGCCGACGAGCGACGCGGCACGGACGACGAGGAGAAGCGCGCCGCCGAGGCGGCGACGCAGACCGGCGCTCTGCTCACGCCGTGAGGTGAGGGAGGGTGGGGCCGTCGCGACGACGCCCCGCCCTTCGTCGTTCTCAGACCGCTTCGCGGGCCCGCAGATCTTTGCGCAGGATCTTGCCCGATGTCGACTTGGGGATAACGTCGATGAACTCGACGCGACGCACCTTCTTGTGCGGCGCGACCTCGCCCGCGACGAAAGTCATCACGTCGTCAGCGCTCAACCCGGAGTCGGGCACGGACACGACGAACGCCTTCGGGATCTCCTCGCCGTCGTCGCCGCGCACGCCGATGACGGCGGCATCCTGAATCTGCGGGTGCGACAGCAGCAGCGCCTCGAGCTCCGCCGGAGCGATCTGATAGCCGTGGTACTTGATGAGCTCCTTGAGGCGATCGACGATCGTGAAGGAGCCGTCGACGTGGTGCACCCCGATGTCGCCGGTGTGCAGGAAACCGTCGTCGTCGAGGGTTTCGGCGGTCGCGTCGGGGCGGTTGAGGTAGCCGAGCATGACGTTCGGACCCCGCACCCAGATCTCGCCGGGCGCGGTCAGCCCGTCGTCGCCGTGCTCCTCGAGCTCCGCACCGGTCTCGGGGTCGACGAGCTTGGCCTCGCAGCCCGGGATGAGCACGCCGACCGAGCTGACCGGCATCCCTCCGCCGACGGGGATCGCGTGCGAGACCGGGCTGAGCTCGCTCATGCCGTAGCCCTGATAGAAGCGGGCGCCGATGCGGCGGCCGGCCGTCTCGGCCGTCTCCCCGTCGAGCGGCGCGGCCCCCGAGAACACGCTGTGCACGCTCGACAGGTCGTAATCGGCGACCGCGGGGTGCTTGGCGAGCGCAACCGCGATCGGCGGCGCGATGAAGAGGAACGTGCACCGCTGGTCCTGGATGATGCGCAGGAACTCGGTGAGGTCGAAGCGCGGCATCGTCACGAGCGTCGCCCGCTGACGCAGAGCCAGGTTCAGCAGCACCGTCATGCCGTAGATGTGGAAGAACGGCAAGACCGCGAGCACCCGGTCGTCGGGAACGATCTCGATGATCGGCCGGCACTGGTGAACGTTCGCGACGAGGTTGCGGTGCGAGAGCATCACGCCCTTGGGCGCGCCCGTTGTGCCCGACGAGTACGGCAGCACCGCCACGTGGGTCGCCGGGTCGATCGAGACCTCGGGCGGGGTGCGCCCCTCGCCGAGGAGCGACCGCAGGTCGGGGTGCCCCTCGGCACCGTCGAGCACGATGACGCGGTCGTCCGGGATGCCGACCGCGCGCGCAGCCTCGGCCGCCTGCGGCAGCAGCGGCGAAACGGTGACGAGCCACGTCGCGGCCGCATCGCGCAACTGCCCGCCGATCTCCCGGGCGGTGTACAGCGAGTTGATCGTCGTGACGGTCGCGCCGAGCCTCAAGATGCCGTGGAACACCGTCGCGAAGGCCGGGACGTTCGGGCAGAGCACGGCGACGACCGTGCCGACCCCCGCGCCCCGGGCGGCGAGCGCGCCCGCGAACGCGTCGACCTGCGCGCGGAGGGCGCCGTAGGTCGTCTCGGCGCCGGTGGCGGGGTCGATGAGCGCGACCCGTCCGAGATCGGTGTCGTCCAGCGAGCCGAAGAGGTAATCGTAGATGCTCTGATCGGGGATCTCGATGGGCGGGAACGGGCTCTGGAACACGGGTTTCTCCCTCGAAATGCCGGCGGCGATCATGCCGTGCGCTCATCCTGACACCGGTGAGACCGGGTGTCACTGAAATCTCGGCCGCGTCTCAGGTGACCGCGAGCACGACCCCGCCCGCGGCGCCGACGAGCACGACCGCCCACGCCGGGGCGCGGAACGCCGTGAGCAGCACGAATCCGATCGCGGCCAGCACGAACGGCCCCGGCCCCGTGACGGCGGTGGTGAACACGGGCGTGTAGAGGGCGGCGGCGAGGATGCCGACGACCGCCGCGTTCGCCCCGCGCATCGCCGCGCGGATGCGGGGCTTGTCGCGCACGGCATCCCAGAAGGGCAGGACGCCGACCAGCACGAGGAACCCGGGCAGGAAGATCGCGGCGAGCGCGATGCCCGCGCCGGCGACGCCCCCGGGGCCGACGGTCGAGACGTCACCGAGGTAGGCGGCGAAGGTGAACAGCGGGCCGGGGACGGCCTGGGCTGCAGCGTAACCGGTGAGGAACGTGTCAGGCGCCACCCACCCCGGTTCGACCACACCTCCCTGCAGCAGGGGCAGCACGACGTGGCCTCCGCCGAACACGAGCGCCCCCGCACGGTAGAAGGCGTCGCCGAGCATCACCGCCCCCGAGCCCGTCACCGCCGCCAGCACCGGCAACGCGATGAGGAGGCCGAGGAACACCGCGAGACAGGCCACCGCGACCCCCCGGGGGACGCCGAACGGGGGCAGGGACGGGCCGGTGGGCTCGGCCCTACCCCGGAGCAGGAACAGTCCCGCGACGACGCCGACCGCGAGAGCGCCGAGCTGGCCCGGGGCGCCCGGGAGCAGGAGAGCGAGAGCGAGCCCGGCCACCGCGATCCCGGCGCGGGGAGCATCGGGCGTGAGCGTGCGCGCCATACCGAGCACCGCGTGGGCGACGATGGCCACGGCCACGATCTTGAGCCCGGCGATCAGGCCTTCCCCTATCGGCCCGTCGACGAGCGCTGCTCCCCCGGCGAAGGCGACCAGCAGCGCCGCCGAGGGGAGGGTGAACGCCACGAACGCCGCGAGGGCCCCCGCGATCCCGGCGCGCTGCAGCCCCATCGCGAAGCCCACCTGGCTCGAGGCGGGCCCCGGCAGGAACTGGCACAGCGCGACGAGGTCGGCGTAGGCGCGATCGTCCATCCACTTCCGACGCACGACGAGGTCGTCGCGGAAGTACCCGAGGTGGGCGACCGGCCCGCCGAAGCTCGTCACGCCCAGGCGGAGGAACGCCCGGAAGACTTCGCTCACACGGCCGACTCTGCGCATCAGCCCATCATCCCGGCGCGCGGGAAACGACGGGTGAACTCCGTCACGTCAGGGGGACACCGAGGATCTCGTCGACGAGGCGCAGCGTGAGCCCCGTGAGCCGTTGGTCCTCGGCGATGTCGGCGCCGGCCACCGCGTCCCGGAAGCGTTCGACCTCACCGACCATGACGTTCTCCGCGGCCTCGACCTCGATGATCTCGGGCTCCCCGCCGCGCGGGCTGAGCACGAGGCGTCGCGGCGCGTCGATCGCGTCGATGACGAGGGAACCCTCCTCGCCCTGGATCTCGCTCGGCAGCGCGGTGTCGGTGATCTTCGACCAAGCGATGTCGGCGACGAACCCGTTGTACACCGCGAGCGCGCTGCCGGCCCCGTCGGTGCCCGAGGCGATGCCCACCCGCGCGCCGTGCACCGACCGCGGCGCACCGCACAGGCGCACCAGCGCGTGCAGCGGATACACGCCCAGGTCGCGCAGTGCGCTGCCGCCCATGGTGGGGTCGAGGATGTTCGTCTGCTCGCCCGCGAGCACCTGGTCGTAGCGCGCCGACCGCTTCTCGTACCGGAGCGCCACCCGGCGCACGGTCCCCACCCGCGCCATGGCCGCGGCCACGGCGGCCAGCCCCGGGTCGTACGCCGTGCGCATGGCCTCCAGCAGCACGACGCCGCGATCGCGCGCGTGCGACACCGCAGCAACCCACTCATCCGCCGTCAGCACGGCCGGCTTCTCGACGAGCACCGGGATGCCGGCATCCACCGCCGCGCGCACCTGTTCGGCGTGCGCGGAGTTGGGGCTGGCGAGGTACACGGCGTCGACGTCGGCAGCCGCGAGGAGCGCGTCGAGACCCACCGCGACACCTGGCGCGCCGATGCGCGCGGCGAACGCCCGGGCCCTCTGCTCGTCACGGGAGCAGACACGCGCGACCTCGACGCCGTCGACCCCGGCGACGGCCTCCGCGAAACGCTCGGAGATGGAACTGGTGCCGACGAGACCGATGCGGAGCATGGCTCCATCCTCTCGCGATCCTTCACCGTTGCGCGGGGCGTCCCGAACGCGCGCGAATCGTCCCGATAGGATCGCGCCGACTCGCCACCCGACCCGAGGTCTCGCCATCAGTACTCGAGCCGAACACCGCCGCCGCCTCTCCCGCCGTGTCCGCCGCCGCCGCGCCCTCGCCGCGAGCCTCGCGGTCGCCCTCATCGTGGGCGGGGTCGGCGCGTTCGCCCTCACCCGGGCCGGCGCCGAGGCCCCCGAGGCGGATCGGGCCTTCCCGACGACGTCGCCGGAGACGACGCCGACACCCACCCCCACCCCGCTTACCGCCGCGCAACAGCTCCTCGCGACCACGGCCGATCCGCTCGCGTGCGCCGTGTCGTTCGCCGGCGACGGCATCGCAATCGACCCACAGCTGCAGACGCAGGACCAGCTCTACCGGGCACTGCCGATCCCCTCCGCCGACGGTCGGGTCTTCGCCGGGTGGTTCCCCGACGCCGCTTCGGCGAGCGCCCCCACGATCGCCGCCCGCGTGAACGGCGCCGACCTGGTCACCTGCACCGGGCGCGAGCGCACGCTGTACGCCGCGTGGACGACCCCCGAGGCGAATGCGGCGGAGGATGCCGGCATCCCGATCCTCATGTACCACCAGTTCACGCGGAAGCCCGAGGGTGAGGACACCTGGCTGAAGGGGAACTACGCCTACATCGGCGACTTCGACGCGCACATGGCCCACATCCAGGAGGGCGGCTTCTACCTGCCCACCTGGGATGAGCTGAGCGCGTTCATCGACGGGAAGCTGTTCCTGCCGAAGCACTCGGTCGTCATCACCGACGACGACGCCGACAGCACCTGGCTCGAGCTGGCAGCCCCGATCGTCGACGCGCGCCACCTGTTGACGACGTCGTTCGTCATCACCTCGGCGCGCACCGAGTCCACCCCCAATCGCTTCGTCCTGCAGCGCTCGCACACCCACGACATGCACCGCGCCGGCGCGAACGGCAAGGGGCGCATGGTCAACGACGACCCGGCGACCATCGCCGCCGACCTCGAGGAGTCGGCGCGGATCCTTGGGGCGAAAGAGGTGGTGGCCTACCCCTTCGGCCACTACGACGACAGGACGAAAGAGGGCGTGCGCCAGGCGGGCTTCGAGCTGGGCCGCTCGATCGAACCCGGTTACGTGCGCATCGGCACCGACAAGCTCGCCCTGCCGGTGGTGCGCGTGGACTACGGCATGAGCGTCGACGCCCTCCGCGCGAAGATCGGGTGAACCGTCCCGCGGCCGACGTCTCGCGGACCGCTGTGCAAGGGGAATGCGAGCTCACAGGTACGTGCGCCACAATCTCAGGTTGAGCCTGCGTGGCCCCTTTACGCTGTTCTTTTACCCCACCGACGAAAACGCGAGTGTGCATGGACCTTTCTGTCATCGTTCCGACCTTCAATGAGGGTCCGAACGTCGCCGAACTCGTCCGGCGCACGGCGGCGGCGTTGGTGGGCCGCGAGGTCGAGGTCGTCTTCGTCGACGACTCCACCGACGACACCCCCGACGTGATCCGCGCGGTCGCGGCGGCCAGCGACATCCCCGTGCGTCTCATCCACCGCGACGACCCGGTCGGCGGCCTGGGCGGTGCGGTGGTCGAGGGCATCCGTGCGGCGGCGTCCGATCGCTGCGTCGTCATGGACGGCGACCTGCAGCACCCGCCGGAGGTCATCGCCGATCTGCTCGCGCGCGCCGAGGTCGGCGATGCCGACGTCGTCGTGGCATCCCGGTACACCGCCGGAGGCACCTCGGACGGTCTGGCCAACGCGGTGCGCACGACGGTGTCGCGCGCATCGACGCTGCTGACCAAGGCGATGTTCCCCAAGAAGCTGCACAACTGCTCCGACCCGATGACCGGGTTCTTCCTCGTGGAGCGCACCTCGCTCGACATCGACACCCTGCAGCCGCGCGGATTCAAGATCCTGCTCGAGATCCTCGCCCGCAAGCAGATGCGCGTCGCCGAGGTTCCGTTCTCGTTCGCTCCCCGCTTCGCCGGCGAGTCCAAGGCGTCGTTCAACCAGGGCATGCGCTTCCTGCTGCAGCTGACCATGCTGCGCTTCGGTCGCATGTCGGCGTTCGCCCTGGTGGGCGGGCTCGGCGCGGTGGCGAACCTCGCGATCATGTGGGCGCTGACCACGGTGGGCGTGCAGTACATCGTCGCCGCCATCATCGCCAGCGTCATCACGATCGTCGCGAACTTCCTCGCCCTCGAATACCTCGTCTTCGCCGACATGCGCGAGGAGTCCGGGCTCATGCGGCACCGGTTCATCAAGTCGTTCACCTTCAACGGCGTCGAGGCGATCGTGCGCATCCCCGTGATCTGGCTGCTGGTCAACCAGGCGCACATCCAGAGCGTCGTCGCGGCGGCCCTCACGCTGATCGCCGCGTTCGTGGTGCGCTTCGTCTTCCACGCCCTCGTGGTCTACGCCCCCAAGAAGAGCCGTGTCGGCAAAGCCGTCCGCGCCATCGAGCCCCTCGAGGACGAAGTCACCGCCTGAGCGCACCCCGCTTGCGGCGGCGTACGCTGGAGACATGTCCTCCGACGCACCCATCCGTATGTTCGGCGCCGACTGGTGCCGTGACTGCATCCGCACGAAGAAGCAGCTCGACGAGCTCGGCATCGACTACGAATACGTCGACCTGGTGGCCGACCCCGCCGCCGCCGACGTCGCCAAGGAGATCTCGGGCCGCACGAGCATCCCCGTCGTGGTCTACCCCGACTCCAGCCACCACGTCGAGCCGAGCAACGCCGACGTCGAGGCCAAGCTCCGCGAGCTCTCGCTGATCTGACCGGGTCGGTGTGACCCTCGACGCCGCCTGGGCCGTCCGCCGGGCGCTCACCGCCGAGGTCGGCACGGCGCTCCCCGCCTTCGTCGACCACCACGTGCATCTGCACCTCATCGACGCCTCGTCGATGCCCGCCCGCGGGATCGCCGGCGTCGTCGACCTCGGCGGCGACCCCGCGGCGCTGGCCCGTCGCGGGCGCGGCCTCCCCCGGGTCGCCTACGCGGGGGCCTTCCTCACCGCGCCCGGCGGCTATCCGCAGGGCCGGTCGTGGGCGCCCGCGGCGATCGTGCGCGAGGTGACCGATCCCTCGGCCCACCCCGGCGTCGAGGGCGGCGCGCGCACGGCCGTCGACGAGCAGGCGGATGCCGGAGCCTCCGTCATCAAGATCGCCCTGCACGCCGACGCGGGTCCCGTGCTCTCCGACGTCTTGCTCGAGGCGATCATCGCCGCCGCGACGGCGCGTGGCCTCCCCGTCGTCGCGCACGCACAGGGGCCCGGCCAGGTCGAGCGCGCCCTCGAGGCGGGGGTGCACGCGCTGGCGCACACCCCGTTCGACGCCCCCGTGTCACGGCGGACGCTGACGCTCGCGGTCGGCTCCGGCCACGCGTGGATCTCGACCCTCGACATCCACCGCGGGGCGGCGCGCGACCGGGCCGTGGCGAACCTGCGGGCCTTCGCGGCCCGTGGCGGGCGGGTGCTCTACGGCACCGACCTGGGCAACGGGCCTCTACCCGTGGGACTCAACCGGCGGGAGCTGCTGGCCCTCCACGAGGCGGGTGTCCGCGGTGACGCGCTGGTGAGCGCCCTCAGCGACCCCTGGCCCGCGGAAGAGACCGACGGGGCCGTCTCGACCTTCGTCGCGGGCCCCGCGCCCACCGATACCGATGCCGTCCCCACCTGGCTGAGCCGGGGGACGGTCGTCCCGACCGAGGAGCTCACCCGTGTCGACTGACCCCTCCCCCGACTTCGGATCCGTCGACCGGCTCGAGGTCCCGCATCGCGCCTTCGACGACGAGGCCGCCTCCCTCGACGCCGCCGACCCGCTCCGGCATCACCGCGACGCCTTCGTCGGGGCCGAGACGCCCCTGGTCTACTTCGACGGCAACTCCCTCGGCCGTCCGCCGCGGGCGACCGCCGAGCGCCTCGCGCGCTTCGTGACCGACGACTGGGGCGGCCGGCTCATCCGCGGCTGGGACGAGGCGTGGATGGATCTGCCCTTCGCCATCGGCGACCGCATCGGCGCTCTCACCCTGGGCGCGGCATCCGGTCAGACCGTCATCGGCGACTCCACGACCGTGCTGCTGTACAAGCTGCTGCGCGCCGCTCTCGACGCCCAGATGGGCCGCGACCCGCAGCGCATCGAGATCGTCGTGGGCCGCGACGATTTCCCCACCGATCGCTACCTGGTCGAGGGCATCGCCGCCGAGCGCGGCGGACGCGTCGTCTGGATCGACGTCGACACCTCCCGCGGGGTGGATGCCGACCTCCTCCGCGCCGCGGTCGGCCCGCGCACCGCGGTGGTGCTGCTCAGCCACGTGTCGTACCGCTCGGGCTACCTCGCCGACGGTCCCGCGCTCACCGCCGTCGCGCACGACGCCGGCGCCCTCGTGCTGTGGGACCTGTGCCACTCGGCGGGCTCCGTGCCGGTGGAGCTCGATGCGTGGGAGGCGGATCTCGCCGTCGGCTGCACCTACAAGTACCTCAACGGCGGGCCGGGATCCCCCGCCTTCGCCTACGTCGCCGCCCGCCAGCAGGCGGCGCTGACCCAGCCCGTGCAGGGGTGGATGGGGGCGGCCGACGTCTTCTCGATGGGCCCGGTGTACCGCCCCGCCGATGGCATGCGCCGCTTCCTGTCGGGCACCCCGCCGGTGCTGGCGATGGTCGCCATGCAGGACACCCTCGATCTGCTCGAGGATGCCGGGATCGCGGCGGTGCGGGCGAAGTCGATCGCGCTCACCGACTTCGCGGCGCGGGTGGCCGACGGCATCCTGGCCCCCCTCGGTGTGACCCTCGCCTCCCCGCGCGACTCGGCCGAGCGCGGCGGACACGTGACGCTCTCGCACCCGGCGATGCGCGCGGTGACCGCCCGGCTATGGGAAGGCGACGTGATCCCCGACTACCGCGACCCGCACGGGCTGCGCATCGGCCTCTCGCCCCTGTCGACGAGTTTCGCCGAGACGCTGATCGGCCTGCGCGCCGTCGCCGACGCGGTGCGGGCCGAGAGCGCGGGGCACCGGGAAGTCTAGCCTCGAAGGGTGATCGATCCGCTCCTCGTCGTCCTCGCCGGGGTGGTGGTGATCGCCCTCGCCACCGTCATCGGTCCGCGCTTCAACGTCGCAGGACCCCTCGTGCTGCTCGCGGTCGGCGCGGGCGTCAGCCTGCTGCCGTTCGTGCCGCCCTTCGCCGTGAACCCCGAGGTCATCCTCGTCGGGGTGCTCCCCCCGCTGCTGTACTCCGCGGCCGTGCAACTGCCCGCGATCGAGTTCCGCCGCGATTTCGCCCCCATCGCCGGCCTTTCCGTCCTGCTCGTGGTCGTCAGCTCGGTGCTGCTCGGCCTGTTCTTCTGGGCCGTGATCCCGGGGCTCGGTCTCGCCCTCGGCATCGCGCTGGGCGCGATCCTGAGCCCGACCGATGCCGTGGCCACCTCGATCGCCAAGCGCTTGGGCATCTCGCCCCGCGTGGTGACGATGCTCGAGGGCGAGAGCCTGCTCAACGACGCCACCGCGCTCGTGCTGCTGCGCACGGCGGTGGCGGCCGTGGCATCCGGGTTCGCGTTCGGCGACGCCCTGCTGAACTTCGCGTGGGCCGTGATCCTCGCCCTCGTCCTGGGCGCGGCGGTGGGCTGGGCCAATCTGCGGGTGCGGGAGCGTATCGCCAACTCCGCCGCGAACACGGCGCTGAGCTTCACCGTGCCGTTCATCGCCTACCTCCCCACCGAGCACCTCGGCGGATCGGGTCTGGTCGCCGCGGTCGTCGCGGGCATCGTCACCGGCCAGGGCGCGGCGCGCCGCTTCACGCCCGAGCAGCGCATCAGCGACCGCCTCAACTGGCGCACCATCGAGCTGATTCTGGAGGGCGCCGTCTTCCTCGTCTTCGGGCTCGAACTCAAAGACATCGTCCGCGCGAACCTGGAGGAGCACGAGGGACTGTGGCACGGCACGTGGCTGGCCCTCAGCGCCCTCGCCATCGCGCTGCTCGTGCGCGCCGCGTGGGTGACGGGCCTCATCGCCGTCCAGGCCCGCCGCAGCCGTTCGCTCGACCGGCACGAGGGCCGCGTCGACGACGCTCGCGAACGCCTCGACGCCTTCGAGCGACAGCTTCGGGACGGGACGCTCGCCCGCCCGCCGCGCAGTGACGACCCCGAACGCACCCGGCGCCGGATCGGCTGGATGCGCTCGCGGATCTCGCGGACCGTCGCCGACCTGAACTACTACCGCGACACCCCGCTCGACCTGCGACACGGCTCGATCATCGTGTGGGCGGGGATGCGCGGCGTCGTCACCCTCGCCGCCGCCCAGACCCTGCCCGAGGGCACGGCCCAGCGTCCCCTGCTGATCTTCGTCGCCTTCCTCGTCGCGCTGTTCAGCCTCGTGCTGCAGGGGCTGACGCTGTCGGCGGTGGTGCGCGGCGTCGGCCTCGCCGGCGAGGGCGGCGAGGGGCCCTCGCGCGAGGAGCAACGTGCCCTCGACGCCGAGCTCCGGGATGCCGCTTCGGCGGCGGTGCAGTCCGGTTCGCTCCGTCGCCGCGACGGGCGGGCCTTCCCCGCCGAACTCGTCGAGCGCGCCGGGGCGCGGCTGGTGCGGCCACCCGACGAGGACGCCTCGGAACGGGTCCGCGATCTGCTCGAGCTGCGGCTGGCGTCGATCGGGGCTATGCGCCGCCGCCTGGGAGACGTCTCGCGCGACGGGCGGTACAGCACCGCCGCACTGCGCCACGCGCTCGCAGAGCTCGACGCCGACGAGCTCAGCCTGGAGCTGCGCATCGACGACGGCGAGGACGACTGAGCGGAATACCCCCGCTCCGCCGGTCGTTTCCTTCCGTGCGCATGCGGTCCCCGCGAGATCCGCGGCCGTCCGCCTGCGGGAGAGAAGTGTCACCATGAGCAGGTTCACCGGCAAGGTCGCCCTCGTCACCGGCGGCGGGAGCGGGATCGGCGCGGCCATCGCGCGAGAACTCGCCGCGGAGGACGCCTCGGTCGTGGTCACCGACATCGATCCGGATGCCGCTGCGCGCGTCGTCGAGCAGATCGCCGACGCCGGCGGGACGGCCTCCGCCTTCACGCAGAACACGGCGAAGTGGCAGGATGCCGAGGCGGCGGTCGAGCACGCGAAGACCACCTACGGAGGACTGCACCTCGCCGTCAACAACGCCGGCATCGGCGGCCCCGCCGCGACGATCGGCGACTACGACGTCGACGCGTGGGATCGCGTGCGCGCGATCAACCTCGACGGCGTGTTCTACGGCCTGAAGTTCCAGCTGCCCGCTATCGTCGCCTCCGGTGGCGGAGCGGTGGTCAACATGGCATCCGTTCTGGGGTCCGTCGGCATCGCGCAGAGCTCGGCGTACGTCGCCGCCAAGCACGCCCTCGTGGGCCTGACCAAGGTCGCCGCCCTCGAGTACACCTCCCAGGGCGTTCGCACCAACGCCGTCGGTCCCGGCTTCATCGACACGCCCCTCGTGCGCTCGAGCCTGAGCCCCGAGGCGCTGTCGCACCTCGAGCGCGAGCACGCGACGGGCCGCCTGGGCACCGACACCGAGGTCGCGGCCCTGACGCTGTTCCTGCTCAGCGACGCCGCCTCGTTCATCTCGGGCAGCTACCACCTCGTCGACGGCGGTTACTCGGCGCACTGAGCCCATCGCCCCGGCCCGTTGCGCGCAGCGCGCCGGGGCGGGGCCGACGCCGCGGGGCGCTCTCGCAGGGTCGTGGGGCACAATGGACGCGGAGGTTTCCATGAGCGATCCGATCCCGACGATGCCGTCATCCGCGGATGCCGCCGGGACCAGCCCCGTGCCCCTCGTGCACGCCGCGGCCGAGTGCCCGAAATGCTTCACCGAGCTGCAGAGCGACCGTGACTGGTGGCGCGCCCGTCCGGCGGGTTCGCGTCTGGTCGGCCTGGTCGTCGCTCGCCCCGACATGCCGACCGTCGTGCAGCAGCGCGACGACCTGACCCGGTTCGGTGTGCCGATCGAGGGCTTCCGGCACCCCGCCCCCGAAACGATGGAGGGGTGGGCGAACCGCCTGGACCGCTTCTTCGGCACCCTCACACGCGGCGACGTGCTCGTCGTGGCGAGCGTGCACGCCCTCGGGGTGACCCGCGAAGACGAGACGCGCGCCGTCGCGGACCTGCGCCGACGCGGCGTGATGGTCAAGGTGCTCTCCCACGGCGACCGGCACCTGCACGACGCGGGCCCGACCGGTCGCGCCTGACGCCTCGGGTCGGGGCGTCGCCGCGGACCGAGCGCCGTCGTTGCCGGGCGGCACGCTTGGTGCGTGGCGGTCGACGCCGAGCGGCACGCTGCGGAGCGGCGTCGTCCTCGCCGGACCGCGCACTCCCGCGCGGACGGCGGTGTCCGTCCGAGCGGCGCCTCCCGTGACCGAAAGCGATCAGGCGCCGACGTACCGCGCGAGGTGCTCGCCGGTGAGGGTCGACCGCGCGGCGACGAGGTCGGCGGGCGTGCCCTCGAACACCACGGCACCACCGTCGCGACCCGCACCGGGGCCCAGATCGATGATCCAGTCGGCGTGCGCCATGACCGCCTGGTGATGCTCGATCACGACGACGGTGTTGCCGGCATCCACCAGCTGATCGAGCAGGCGCAGCAGCGTGTCGACGTCGGCGAGATGCAGTCCGGTGGTGGGCTCGTCGAGCACGTACACCGCCCCCGACTTCGCCATCGAGATCGCGAGCTTGAGTCGCTGGCGTTCTCCGCCCGAGAGCGTGTTGAGCGACTGCCCGAGCGTGAGGTAGCCGAGACCGACGTCGCGCAGGCGACCGAGCACTGCGACGGCCGGCCCCTTCGTGAGGAACTCCGACGCCTCGACGACCGACATCGCCAGCACCTCGGCGATGTTCCTGCCGTCGAGGGTGTACTCGAGCACGTCGTCGGAGAAGCCCGTCCCCGCGCACAGCTCACAGACCGTCTCGACGGTCGACTGAAAACCGAGCTGCGTGACGATGACGCCGAGACCCTTGCAGGCGGGGCAGGCGCCCTCGCTGTTCGCGCTGAAGAGGGCCGGCTTCACCCCGTTCGCCTTCGCGAACGCGGCGCGCACCGCGTCGAGGATGCCGGTGTAGGTCGCGGGACTGCTGCGCCGTGAGCCTTTGATGGCGGTCTGGTCGACGACCACGACGTCGTCGAAGGCGGGCAGGTTGCCGTGGATGAGCGAGGACTTCCCCGACCCCGCCACACCCGTCACGACCGTCAGCAGTCCGCGCGGCACATCGACGTCGACCCCGCGCAGATTGTGCTGTCGCGCGTCGCGGATGGGCAGCGCGCCGGTGGCCGCGCGCACGGTGTCTTTCAAGCGAGCGCGGTGGTCGAGGAAGCGGCCGGTCAAGGTATCGGAGGCGCGCAGACCCGCGACGTCTCCCTCGTACTGCACGGTGCCGCCGTCGCGCCCGGCGCGCGGTCCGAGATCGACCACGTGATCGGCGATCTCGATGACCTCGGGCTTGTGCTCGACGACGAGGACCGTGTTGCCCTTGTCGCGCAGCTGCTGCAGCGTCTCGTTCATGCGCTGGATGTCGTGCGGGTGCAGCCCCGCGGTCGGTTCGTCGAAGACGTAGGTGATGTCGCTGAGACTCGACCCGAGGTGCCGGATCATCTTCGTGCGCTGCGCCTCGCCGCCCGACAGCGTGCCGCTCGCGCGATCGAGCGAGAGGTATCCGAGACCGATGTGCACGAAGGCGTCGAGGGTGTCGCGCAGTCCCTGGATGAGCGGGGCGACGGTGGGGTCGTCGATCGTGCGCACCCAGGCGGCGAGATCGGTGATCTGCATCGCCGCGGCATCCGCGATGTTGACCTCGCCGATGCGCGACGAGCGCGCCCCCTCGTTCAGGCGGGTGCCCGCGCATGCAGGGCACGCGACGAACGTCACCGCGCGATCGACGAAGGCGCGCACGTGCGGCTGCAGGGCGTCGCGGTCTTTCTGCAGCATGCTCTTGGTGACCTTGGGCACGAGACCCTCGTAGGTCATGTTGGTGTTGGCGATGCGCACCTTCGTCTGCTCTTTGTAGAGGAAGTCGTGGCGCTCCTGCGCGGTGAAGTCCTGCACGGGCTTGTCGCCGTCGACGAAGCCCGA
The DNA here is from genome assembly GCF_031844085.1 of Microbacterium sp. PRF11. Lineage (NCBI taxonomy): Bacteria > Bacillati > Actinomycetota > Actinomycetes > Micrococcales > Microbacteriaceae > Microbacterium > Microbacterium sp. PRF11. Next base: position 464,364 of record NZ_JAUZUP010000002.1, on the reverse strand, counting down.
CTCGCTGTAGATGCGCACCATCCAGCCGTCGGCGGTGTAGCCGGGCACGAGGATCGCGCCCGCCCGCAACGACAGCGTCGTGTCGACGAGCTGGTCGAGATCGATGTCGCTGACCTGCCCGAGCCCCTCGCACTCGGGGCACATGCCGCCCGTGATCTCGAACGAACGTCGCTCCTTCGTGCCCTTCTTCGCGCCGGTCGTGTGCGTGACGGCACCTGCGCCCGAGATCGAGGGCACGTTGAACGAGAACGCCTGCGACGACCCGACGTGCGGTCGACCGAGCCGGCTGAAGAGCACGCGGAGCATGGCGTGCACGTCGGTGGCCGTGCCGACCGTCGAGCGGGCGTTGGCCGCCATGCGCTCCTGATCGACGCGGATGGTCGCGCTGAGATTCTCGAGCGCGTCGACGTCGGGCCGCGAGAGCTCCCCCATGAACTGCTGCACGAACGTGGGGTAGGTCTCGTTGATGAGCCGCTGCGATTCGGCGGCGATCGTGCCGAACACCAGGGACGACTTGCCCGAGCCGCTCACGCCGGTGAACACCGTCAGCCGGCGCTTGGGGACGTCGAGATCGACGTTCTTCAGGTTGTTCTCGCGCGCGCCGCGCACGCGGATGACGTCGTGGGTGTCGGGACCGTTCATGCGCTGCTCCTCGGGTCGTCCCCCAGTGTGGCGGACACCACCGACATCCGCGACGTTCCGCGCGCACCCGCGCAGTGCGGGCCCCGCGCGTGTGCGCGCGGCATCCCCGAATCGGCGCATCGGCGCGCCACGCCGCGGAACGGCGCGAGCCGCGACCGAAACGCCGGACGCCCGTGGACGCGACGGTGCCCCCGTGGACGAACCCACGGGGGCACCGGAGAAGAGACGATCAGCCCTGGGCGCGGCGGTTGGTGCGGGGGTTGCGGGCGCCGACGACCATCCCGGTCGTGGGGGCGCCGGATGCCGAGCGGCCCGCGCCCTGCGAACGCGAGGCGCCCGCACCGGTACGCTGTCCGCCGCCGGCGCCCTGGCCACGGCCGGCTCCGGAGCGCTGGCCCTGGCCGCGACCGCCCTGCGGCGCGTGACCGGCTGCGGCGGCGGTCTCGGACGACTGCCCGTTGCCACCGCGGCCGCGACGACGACGACCGCCGCCGGCCGACGCGGCATCCTGGCCGCCCTGGGCGCGCTCGGCGCGCTTGCGCTGCGCGTTGGCACCCTGCGAGCGTCCGCCGCCCTGGGGCTGCGCGACGACGGGCTCGGGCTTGACGTACGGGGCGACCTCGCCGACGAGCGCCACGACCTCGGGAGAGGTGGGGGTGACCGGCTGCGGCGTCGCCGAGATCTTGGCCTTGCGGAGGATGTCGAGGGTGTCGCGGCGCTGCTCGGGGAGCATGATCGTCACGACGTCGCCGGCCGAGCCCGCGCGGGCCGTGCGGCCGGAGCGGTGCAGGTACGCCTTGTGCTCGACGGGCGGGTCGACGTGCACGACCAGCTCGACGCCGTCGACGTGCACGCCGCGGGCGGCGACGTCGGTGGCGACGAGCACCTTGGCGCGGCCGTCGCCGAACGCGGCGAGGTTGCGGTCACGAGCGGGCTGCGAGAGGTTGCCGTGCAGGTCGACGGCGGGGATGCCCGACGCCGTCAGCTGCTTCGCGAGCTTCTTGGCCTGGTGCTTGGTGCGCATGAAAAGGATGCGGCGCGCGGTGCCCGAGGCGAGCGTCTGCACGAGGTCCTTCTTGGCATCCGCGTCGGCCGGGGCGAAGACGTGGTGCGTCATCGCCGCGACGTGCGAGTGCGCCTCGTCGACCGAGTGCAGCACCTCGTTGCGCAGGAACCGCTTGACGAGCTTGTCCACGCCGTTGTCGAGCGTCGCCGAGAACAGCAGGCGCTGCCCGTCGGCGGGCGTGCGGGCGAGCAGGCGCGTGACGCCCGGCAGGAAGCCGAGGTCGGCCATGTGGTCGGCCTCGTCGAGAACGGTGATCTCGACGTCGCCGAGGTTCGCGAAGCCCTGACCGATGAGGTCTTCGAGACGGCCGGGGCACGCGACGAGGATGTCGACGCCCGCGTTCAGCGCGTCGACCTGACGCTTCTGGTTCACGCCGCCGTAGACGGTGGTGGTGACCAGGCCGTAGGCGGCGGCGAGGGGCTTGATGACCTCGTCGATCTGGTTCGCCAGCTCGCGGGTCGGGGCGAGCACGAGCGCGCGGGGCTTGCGACCGCGGCGGCGGTCGGTGCGGGACGCGAGACGCGCGACGAGCGGCAGCGAGAACGCGAGGGTCTTGCCCGAGCCGGTCTTGCCGCGGCCGAGCACGTCGCGACCGGCGAGCGTGTCGGGCAGGGTGTCGGCCTGGATCGGGAAGGGCTCGTTCTTGCCCTGGGCGGCGAGAACGTCGATGAGCGGGGCGGGCACGCCGAGGTCGGCGAAAGTCTGGGACGTCATGGAATAACTCCTGCCGCGGCGCGGAAGCACACGGCGATTCGGGATGCCGCGATGCTGCGGCTGCATGGGCGAAGGCGCCGGGTGGCGCATCCGTTCGCCGTGAAGGTCAAAGGCCCGAGAAGAGGGGGCCGGTGCGTTCGACGACGCTCGGAGCGAGAAGCTCCAGTGACCAGTCTATCGGTTCCGCGCCCGCTCGCCGTCAGCCCGCCGCGCGCCAGCACCCCGCGACGTGGTCGTCGACCATGCCGGAGGACTGCATGAGGGCGTACATCGTGGTCGGGCCGACGAAGCGGAAGCCGCGACGGCGCAGCTCCTTACTCATGGCCGTGGACTCCGGCGTCACGGCCGGCACCTCCGCGAAGGTCGCCGGCGGCGTGTGGGCCGCGGGCGCGAACGACCACATGAGGGCGTCGAACTCGCCCTTCCGCATGCCGGCGACGAGGGCGGCGTTGCCGATCACCGCTTCGATCTTGCCGCGGTGGCGAATGATGCCGGCATCCTGGAGCAGACGCTCGACGTCGTCGGCGCCGAACCGGGCGACGACCGCGGGGTCGAAGCCGTGGAACACCTCGCGGAACCGGGGACGCTTGCGCAGGATGGTGATCCAGGCGAGGCCCGCCTGGAAGCCCTCGAGACTGAGCTTCTCGAAGAGTGGACGATCGCCGCGCAGCGTCGTGCCCCACTCCTCGTCGTGGTAGCGCTGGTACTCGGGATCGGTGCCCGCCCACGCGCAGCGGGTCACGCCGTCGGCACCTGTCACGAGATCGCTCATCGCCCCAGGCTACGGCTGTCCGCCACCACCGAGCCGGTCACGAGAACAGGCCATGCCATGAGAACAGGCCGACCCGGCGAGGATCGGCCTGTTCTCGACGCTGCCCCCTGTTCTCGCGAGGGGGATGCCGTTATTTCGCGGGCTTCTTCTCGGGCACCGGTGCGTTCCCCGACGCCTTCAGCGCCTCGTAGTAGGCGGCCGCCTCGTTCTGGCGGTCGTCCTCGACGCCCGACGCGATCGAGGCGCGGATGTGCTCGGGGCCGTAGCCGAAGGCGTCGACCAGGTCCTGCGCGTGCGGACGCAGTCGCGCACACAGACGGTCGATGTAGCTCGAGACCGCGGCGCCGCGCTGCGTCGACAGGCGCCCGTTGATCAGGTACCAGGCCAGGTGCTTCTCGATGAGCTGCAGGCCGAACAGGTCGCGCAGCCACGTGAGCACCTTCAGCGTGTCGCGGTCGGCGACGCGGTTGATCGCGTCGGTGAACGCCTCCCACTGCAGCAGCTCGCCGTGGGCGCGCGCCGCCTCGATCAGCTGCGACTGGTTCTCGTTGAACAGCGCGGCCGCGTCCTCCCGAGACAGCTTGGATGCCGGCCGCAGGCGGCCCGCGATGTCGGTGATCATCTGCTGCACCCGGCCGGCCAGCAGCTCGTGCTGCTGCTCCGCGCGGAGCCCCTTCTCGACCGAGCGGGCGGTCGACCCGAAGTCGCTGACGGCCTGACCGAGCTGGCGCATGCCCGCCCCGTGGAAGAGCTTGCCCGCGGTCTGACCGACGGCGAAGGCGGCGAGCTGCTTGGCATCCTTGCCCTTGAACTGCTTTGCGTAGTCGGCGAGCAGTCGCTTGCCGACGAGCTGCAGCAGGATGTTGTTGTCGCCCTCGAACGTGACGTAGATGTCGAGGTCGGCGCGCAGCCCCACGAGTCGGTTCTCGAAGAGGAAGCCCTGACCGCCGCAGGCCTCGCGCGACTCCTGCAGCGTGTCGAGCGCGTGCCAGGTCGAGAGGGGCTTGAGCGCCGCCGCGAGCGTCTCGAGGTCTTCGCGGTCGGCGTCGGTGTCGAGGGCGCCGCTGAAGACGCCGTCGAACTTCTGCAGGAATTCGTCGTGAGCGAAGATCTCCGCGTAGGTCGTGGCCAGGCGCGGCAGGAGCCGGCGCTGGTGCTTGCCGTAATCGAGCAGCGTCACCTCGGGGGTGCCGCTGCCGGAGTCGAACTGCCGGCGCTGGTTGCCGTACGTGATGGCGATGGTCAGGCCGATCGCCGACGCCCACGCAGCGGCTCCGTCGAGCGAGACGCGGCCCTGCACGAGCGTGCCGAGCATCGTGAAGAAGCGGCGGCCGGGGCTCGCGATGTCGCTCGAGTAGGTGCCGTCGGCGGCGACGTCGCCGTAGCGGTTGAGGAGGTTCGTCCGCGGGACGCGCACCTGGTCGAAGTGCAGCCGGCCGTTGTCGATGCCGTTCAGACCGCCCTTGAGGCCGTCGTCCTCACCGCCGATGCCGGGGAGGAAGGCGCCGTCGTCATCGCGGAGCGGAACGTAGAAGCAGTGGACGCCATGGTTGACGCCGTTCGTGATGAGCTGGGCGAAGACCGTCGCGGCCTTGCCGTGGAGGGCGGCATTGCCGAGGTAGTCCTTCCACGCACCGCGGAACGGTGTGTGGATGACGAACTCCTCGGTCTCGGGGTCGTAGGTCGCGGTCGTGCCGATCGCCGACACGTCGGAGCCGTGTCCCGTCTCGGTCATCGCGAATGCGCCGGGGATCTCGAGGCTCATGATGCCCGGGAGCCACTTGTCGTGGTGCTCGCGCGTCCCCAGCTGCAGCACGGCCGAGCCGAACAGGCCCCACTGCACGCCCGACTTGATCTGCAGGCTCGGGTCGGCCGCGACGAGCTCCTCGAAGCCGGCGATGTTCGCGCCGTTGTTCTCCTCGCCCCCGAGACGCTTCGGAAAGGCGCGGTGCACGGCCTTGTTCTGCACGAGCAGGTGGAGCTGGCTGAGGGTGCGCTCGCGATGCGCGTCCATGCCCAGGCTGTCGTCGCGCCACAGCGCAGGGTCCTTGATCATCTCGCGCGCCTCGCGGCGCGTGTCGGCCCACGTGCCGAGCAGGAGATCGGTGACCTTCTCCGTGTCGATGCGCGCTTCCGCGGCCTCGGCGGCGGAGTGCGGGGCCGTGGGTGCACCCCCGACGGGTGTGCGCGTGCTGGTGGCGGGCGTAGTGGGACGGACGGCGGCGTCGGTCATTTCGGCACCTTTCGACGTTGCAAAGGGATGCCACCACGGTAGGTGTCCCACAACGACCGGGCAATCATTGTGTGAGGTCCACACAAGGGCCGCGGGTGACGTGCGGCGGGGTCGTTGTGGACGGTCAACATTCCCGGGAGCGGGCTGAACGGGGCCCTGGCGCCGTTGCGACGGGCGGTCAGTTCGCGGCGACCACCGTCAGGATGCCGTCGCCGTACGCCTCGCGCTTCTTGGCGCCGATGCCGGTGATGCCGTCGAGATCGCCGACCGAGGCGGGGCGCGCCGCGGCGATCGCACGCAGGGTCGCGTCGCCGAACACGATGTAGGCCGGAACGCCCTGCTCTCGTGCCTTCTCGGCCCGCCACGCACGGAGGGCCTCGAACAGGTCGCGGTCGTCGGGTGCGACGTCGTCGGCGCTGCTCTTGCGGGGACGGCTCGACCCGCCGCCGCCGGAACGCCCGAGCACGTCGCGGCGGAGCGGCACGGGCGTCTCGCCGCGCAGCACACCCGCCGACGCCTCGCTGAGAGCGAGCGTGCCGTAGTCGCCCTGCGCCACGATGATGCCCCGGGCCAACAGCTGCCGGATGACGCTGCGCCAGTCCTGATCGCTGAGGTCGGCGCCGAGCCCGTAGGTGCTGAGCCGGTCGTGGCCCTGCTGCGCGATGCGCTCGGTCTTCGCCCCCCGGAGGATGTCGATGAGGTGGCCCGCGCCGAACGCCTGTCCGCGTTCGCGCTGCAGTCGGACGATCGTCGACAGCAGCTTCTGCGCCGCGATGAGGCCGTCCCACGTGTCGGGCGGAGTCAGACACGTGTCGCAGTTGCCGCACGGCTCGGAGCGCTGCCCGAAGTAGTCGAGGAGGTTCTGGCGGCGGCATCCGACGGTCTCGCACAGGGCGAGCATGGCGTCGAGATGCTGACCGAGACGCATCTTGTAGGAGCGATCTCCGGGCGATTGGTCGATCATGCGACGCTGCTGCACGACGTCGCCCAGGCCGTAGGCCATCCACACCACCGAGGGGTCGCCGTCGCGGCCGGCGCGACCCGTCTCCTGGTAGTAGCCCTCGACGGACTTGGGCAGATCGATATGGGCGACGAAGCGGACATCGGGTTTGTCGATGCCCATGCCGAACGCGATGGTCGCCACCATGACCACGCCGTCTTCGCGCAGGAACCGCGACTGGTTGGCCGCGCGGACCGAGGTGTCGAGTCCGGCGTGGTACGGCAGCGCATCGAGCCCCTGGGTGCACAGGTAGGCGGCGGTCTGCTCGACGCTCTTGCGGCTGAGCGCGTAGACGATGCCGGCCGACCCCTCGGGCTGCGAACGGATGAACTGCACGAGCTGGCGACGCGGGTCGACCTTGGCATCGATGCGGTACTGGATGTTGGGGCGGTCGAAGCTCGCGACGAAGCCGCGCGCGTCGCGCAGACGCAGCCGCTCCACGATCTCTTGAGCGGTGGCCGGGGTCGCGGTGGCGGTGAGGGCCATGCGCGGAACGCCCGGGAAGCGGTCGGCGAGGTCGCCGAGGGCGAGGTAGTCGGGGCGGAAGTCGTGGCCCCACTGCGACACGCAGTGCGCCTCGTCGATGGCGATGACGCTCAGGCGCCCGCGGGAGAGCAGGCCCAGTGTCTGCGCGCCGTTCAGCCGCTCGGGCGCGACGTACAGCAGATCGAGCTCGCCCGCGAGGTAGGCCTGCTCGACCGCCTGACGCTCGGCGGGGGCCTGCGTGGAGTTGAGGTAGCCCGCTCGCACGCCGTTGGCGATGAGGGCTTCGACCTGGTCGTGCATGAGCGCGATCAGCGGGCTGACCACCAGACCCGTTCCGGGCCGGACGAGCGCCGGCACCTGGTAGGTGACGCTCTTGCCGCCGCCCGTGGGCATGAGCACCACGGCGTCTCCCCCGTCGACGACGTGCTGGACGATGTCGGCCTGGTCACCACGGAAGGCGTCGTACCCGTAGACCTCGTGCAGCACCTCCCGCGGATCGCGACCCGTGAAGTCACGGACGGCGGGCAGCTCGCGGGCGGTGCCCGTCGCAGCGGCGGCACGGGCGAAGGGCGAGGACGGGTCGAGGGGCGGCGGCGGCGCGTCGAAGTCGTCGGGCGGTGACAGGAGGTCGGGGTCCCAGTCGGCACCGGCGTAGGGGTCTTCGGGGACGTCGTACGGCTCGGGCGGGGCGGCGGCGTACGAGTCGGGAGCGGCGCCGGGATATGTCACCCCTCCACGGTAACCCCGGCCACCGACACCGACACCGCCCCGGCATCCGCGGGGGATACCGGGGCGGCTGTGGAGGAGCCGTGCGTCAGTGCGTCGACGGCGCGAACGCCAGCTGCGCGGCGACGAGGCCGTGCTCGCGGCTGACGATCTGCGCACGCCCGGGGGCGGCCCGCTCGGGTTTGACGCGCCCGATGAGCGCCCCCTCCTCAGGGTTCCCGCCCAGGAGGATTCCCGTCACGCCGAGGTCGGTGAAGCGCTGGATGATCGGGTCGTACGCGGCACGGCTGGCCCCGCCCGATCGACGGGTGAGGATGACGTGCAGACCCAGGTCGCCGGCCTGGGCGAGCAACGGCTGCAGGACCGCGAGCGGGTTTCCCTGACTCGTGGCGACGAGGTCGTAGTCGTCGACCAGGATGAAGCCCTCGGCGCCCTTCCACCAGCTGCGCTCGCGCAGCTGCGTCGGGGTGACGTCCGGACCCGGGATGCGCGTGGAGAAGTACTGCGCGAGGTCGTTCATCCCACCGGTGGCGAGGTCGTGCGAGGTGAGGTAGGCGCCGAGGTAGTCGTCGGGGATGTCGCCGAGCAGGGCACGACGGTAGTCGACGACGAAGATCTTCGCCTCGGCCGGGGTGTACAGCCGCTGGATCTCCCGGGCCACGCCCCGCAGGAACGACGACTTGCCCATCCCCGAGTCGCCGTAGACGAAGAGGTGCGGCTCCACCCGGGGGTCGACGCCGAACGGCGACAGCTGGGCCTCCTCGAGGCCGAGCAGCAACCGGGTCTCCGCGGGCTCGGTGAGCGCTCGCACCTCGTCGAGCGAGATGTTCTCCGGCAGCAGCCGCAGCTTCGGGCCGGGCTCCCCGCGCCACGCCGCGGTGACCCGACCGATCATGTCGGTCACGCCGTCGGCGATCGTCGTCGGGTCGTCGGAGCCGTCGATGCGCGGAACCGAGGTGAGCATCTGGAGCGTGGCGGGGCTCAGGCCGCGACCGGGCTGGCCGACGGGCACGTTGGCCGCCTGCTTGCGATCGACGTCGGAGTCGGTCGGGTCACCCAGCCGGAGCTCGAGCCGCGTCTGGATGAGGTCCTTGAGGTTCGCGCGGATCTCGAGCCACCGGTTCGCTGTGACGACCACGTGCACGCCGAAGCTGAGACCGCGGGCGGCGATCGTCTGCACGCGCGCCTCGAGCGGCTCGAACTCCGCGCGCAGGGTCGACCACCCGTCGACGACGAGGAAGACGTCGCCGAACCCGTCGTCGAGGCGCCCCTCGCGGCGGCGGGAACGGTACGTGTCGATGGAGTCGACCGCGTTGCGGCGGAAGTACTGTTCGCGCGCGTCGAGCACCGCCTCGACCTCGGCGATGGTCCGGCGCACCGCCTCCGGCTCGGTGCGGGTGGCGACGCCCGAGACGTGCGGGTGCCGCTGCATCGCCGTGAACCCGCCGCCGCCGAAGTCGAGCACGAAGAACTGCAGCTCCAGCGGCGTGCCGGTGAGCGCGAGCGCGGAGACGAGCGTGCGGGCCAGCGTCGACTTGCCGCTCAGCGGCGACCCGACGATCGCGACGTGACCGGCCGCACCGCCGAGCGAGACCGTGAGGTGGTCGCGGCGCTGCTCGAGGGGGATGTCGACGATGCCGACCGGCACCGTGAGGGCGCCGGCGTCGCGCCAGCGCCGCGAGACGAGACCGAGCTCCGGGTCCTCGGCGAGGTCGGGCATCAGCTCGTCGAGCGGCGTCGGCTCGGCCAGGGGCGGCAGCCACACCTGGTGCGCCTCCGGCCCGCGATCCTTCATCCGATCGACGGCGATCTGGAACGTCGACCGCTTCTCGGCGACGGGGGCCGCGGTCTCGGACACCGCGGCATCCCGATCGTCCGCCGAGTCTTCGTCGGGCTGGGCGGCGGCGGTGAACACCTCGACGCGGGCGGGTCCGGATGCCGCGGCCTCGATCGCGTCGACGGCGAGACCGGCCGTGCCGCGGGGGCGCCCGGAGACGTAGGCCGCGCGGAACTGCACGAGGTTCTCGGTGTCGCTCTTGAGGAAGCCCACGCCCGGTTCCTGCGGGAGGGTGTAGGCGTCGGCGGTGCCGATGATCGTGCGCGACTCGGCGGCTGAGAAGGTGCGCAGACCGATCCGGTACGAGAGGTAGGTGTCGAGCCCGCGGAGCTTGCCCTCCTCGAGCCGCTGCGAGGCGAGCAGGAGGTGCACGTGCAGGGAGCGGCCGACGCGACCGATGTTGAGGAAGCTGTCGACGAACTCGGGCTTCGCGGTGAGCAGCTCGGAGAACTCGTCGACGACGATGAGCAGCGCCGGCAGGGGTGCGAGGTCGGTGCGGCCCCCGCGGCGCGCGGCCTCGTATTCGCCCACGTTGGCGAAGTTGCCCGCGGCGCGCAGCAGCTCCTGGCGGCGTACGACCTCGCCCTGCAGGGCGTCCTGGAAGCGGTCGACGAGCGCGAGCTCGGCGCCGAGGTTGGTGATCACCGCCGAGACATGCGGCATCTCGGCCATCCCGGCGAAGGTCGCGCCGCCCTTGAAGTCGACGAGCACGAAGTTCAGCTGCTCGGGCGAGTGGGTCATGGCGAGGGCGAGGACGAGGGTGCGCAGCACCTCGGACTTGCCGGAACCGGTGGCCCCTACCATCACCCCGTGCGGGCCCATGCCCTGCGACGCGGACTCCTTCAGGTCGAGCACGAGCGGCGCGCCCGACGACTCCTGGCCGATCGGCACCCGCAGACGGTCGCGCTCGAGTCGCGGCGTCCACGCCCGGTCGAAGTCGACCGCCCGCACGTCCGGCAGCCCCAGCAGCTCGGTCAGTTCGGCCTGACCCTGCGTCGTCGGCGCGTCCACGACCACCATGGGTGCGGGACGCAGCGGCATGAGCCGCCGCGCCGTGGCCTCCGCCTCGGCGATGCTCATGGCATCCGGGACGAAGGCCTGAGCGCGACCGGCGCCGTCGATGAACTCGGCGGAGGCGGGGACGACGGGGGCGTCCGACCGGCGGGAGCGGGCCGGGACGACGGGGGCGTCGGCCAGAGCGATGCGGGCCGTGGTGGGGTCGTCGAGCTCGGCCCAGCGGCTCGGCAGATCGACGACGGTGACGCCCTGGGCGCCCTCGAGTCCCGCGAGCGGGCTGTTCGAGGGGGTCTCGACGCCGTCGACCACGATCACGATGTGCGGGGTGATCCCGCCGCCGGGAGCGAAGCGCGGGCGCGAGGTGACCTGCTCGGGGAGCATGTCGATGAGGTCGTCGACGGATGCCGAGATCATGCGGGCGGGACCCAGCTTGTCCTGCACGCGCGACGACATCGCGTGAGGGAGCCACTTGATCCAGTCCCACGCCGCGAGCTGCCCCGGTCCCGCGAGGACCGCGATCAGGACGTCCTCGGGATCGTGCAGCGTCGCCGCGGACGCGACCACCGCTCGGGCGAGACTGCGCACCGCCTCGTCGTCGGAGCCGACGACCTCGACGCGCGCGTAGTCGGCGAGCGGGAACCCCAGCGGCAGATCGCGCTGCACCTCGTGGGTGAGCATGAAGCGGTGCGCGGCCGAGGCGGCGACGGGGTCGAGCTGGGCGAGGGGCGGCAGCTCGGGCGCCTCGAGCGAGAGGCTCAGCGGCTGGTCGGTCACCCCGACGCGCGCGAGGAGGAAGGTCTCGTCCCCCGGCTGCCGCTCCCACACCCGCGAGCGCTCCTCGGCGATGAAGGGAAGGGCGGCCGGCGCCGGCATGATCCATCCGCCGTGGCGGCGCTGCTTGCGTGCCGCGACCCGCACGGTGTCGCGCAGGTCGGCCAGGTACGCCAGGTACTCGCGGCGGTTGCCGAGGACCTGGGCGTTGCGCTGCGCGCGCTGTCGCCAGCCGTTGACCGCGACGAAGCCCAGCGACGACAGCAGGAACATGCCGCCGATGAGGAAGCCCGTCGGTCCGCTGTTCGAGATGGTCACCATGACGATGGCGCCCACACTGCCGAGCATCGGCAGCAGGGAGGTCAGGATGCCGCTCCCGCCCTCGTTCGGCACGAGCTCGGGCGGCGGCTGGACGACGATGCGGCCGTTCGGAAGCGACGGCGGGGCGATGCGCGGACCGGTGCTCACGCGGGACCTCCGATGAGACGACTGAGGGTGAAGACGCGCTCGCCCAGACGCACGCGCGTGCCGTCTTCGAGAAGAGTGCGGGCTCCGGGACGCAGCGGGTGGACGGTGCCGTCGTCGTCGATGAGCTCCGACCCGTTCGTGGATCCCGCGTCGGTCACCCAGATGACGTCGCCGTCGTGCTCCAGACGCAGGTGCGTCTTGGAGATGAGGCGGTCCGGATCGTCCACGGCGATCAACACGTCGCCGGGCTGATCGGCCACGGGCGCACGGCCGAAGTTCACCGCGGCCGGCAGCTCGAACTGCGCGCGCTGGCCGGTGTCGAACATGACGAGCAGCTGGTCGCGCCCCGCCGGGGGCGCGGCGATCGCGACGGGCGCCGCCGTCTCGGGGACGGGGGATGCCGAACGCTCACCGGCGAGGACCGGTGCGGCGAGCGCGACGATCGGCGCGTCCCAGGCGGGGGCGGCCGGAAGGGAGGGGGCGGCGTCGATGCGCAGCGGGTCCCGGGTCGCAGCGGAGCGCGCGTGCACCGTCGGTTCGGCCAGGTCGCGGGCCTCCGCGGCGTCTCCGTCTCCCCGCCCGCGGGGGACGGAGAGCAGGACGGTACCGGCGGCGCGGTCGGCCCAGGAACGTCGACGGCCCGAGCGGTCGAAAGCGGCGGAGGCGACGACGACCCAAGCACCGGCGACGAGCACGAGCCCGCCCAGCACCACCAGGCCGCCGCGAACGAACGCGCGCCCCGCACCGGGGACGACCGGCGACTCGGCACGCGCGGCGCGCAGACCGAACAGCAGCGCCCCCGGGGTGAGTCCCCGTCGCGCCTGCAGGATCCAGAGCCCGAGGAGGGCTTCCGAGGCGACCGCGATCCCGAGGACGGGAGAGCCGAGAAGGGATGCCACGCCCGCGGCGATCACGACCAGGGCCGCGTCGACGCTGAAGGCGCCCACGCGCGTCCCGACCGGCGCGGGCGCGCCGAAGGGCGGCGTCTGCGTCATGTCGCCATCATCGCACGCGCGATCTCGATCGCCCCGGCGGCGAGCATGCCGGCCGGAAGCGACAGAGCCGTCGCGAGCGCCTCGAAGACGTCGCCCGTCCGCGACCATCCCAGCGACCGCAGTCCGCGGCCCACGGGGATGACGAGCAGGGCCGCGCCGAGGCCGACCAGCAGCAGGATGCCGGCGATCGCGACGAGCAGTTCGGGCGAGAACGCCGGGAGGAGGGCCCAGAGCACGGCGGCGAGGACGACCACCGCACCCGCGCGCGCCACCCACCGCAGGGAGGGCACGGTGCTGCGCCGCGAACCGAGCAGGAGCGCCAGGACCACGGTGACCGCGAGAGCGATGCGTCCGCCGAGGACGACCGGTTCACCCGCGGGGAACGATGGCAGAGCCGCGAAGGCGCTCGCCGCACCGGCGGCGATGAGCAGCACCGTGCCGATCGACAACCGCGCCGTGGAGCGTTCGACGAGGGCGTCGGCGTCGTCGGCTTCGATCGTGCGGACCTCGTCGGGCAGGTTCTGCCGCACCGTCCACCGGGTGCTCTGGAAGCGGCCGTAGTCGATGAACGTGCCGGGGGCCACATCGACCAGGCTCGCCTGGAGGATGCGCTGCGCGACCGGGACCAGACCGAGCGTCACGGCCGCCGGCGCCGACACGTCGAGGTGCAGCAGCAGCGCCGCCCCCCACACCGCGGCGAGCATCGCCAGGACGATGGTCGCGGTGCGGCTCTGCGCGCGCAGGGCGTCGGTCGAGCCGAGAACGCCGAGCACCCCGGCGACGATCGCGGCGCTCAGCACTCCGGTGAAGACCGCGACGAGGTCGGCGGAGGCGGGCAGGTCCGCGACCACGGCGACGCCGCCGCCGAACGCGAGGGCGATGACGCCCACGACCGGCGCGAGCGTGGCGGTGCGCGTGCGGGCGCGGAGCCCGAAGACCGCCGCGGCGAGCAGCGCCGCGACGAGGGCCAGCACCCCCACGGGCGCGCGGACCTGCTCCGGGAGGGCGTCGGCGCTCTGCAACCTGAGCAGGGCCAGGATGCCGCCCCCCGCCGCCAGGACCCACCATGCGGACGCGACCCGGGCCGCCCGAGCCTCGACCGAGCGCACCGTCGCGCCGGGAAGCGATGCCGTCGGGTCGACGAGCACGAGCACCGCACCGTCGTCGAGACCGGTCATCGGCGTGGAGCGGAGGATCTCGCGCCCCGAGATGCCCACGACGCGCGTATGGCGCGTCGGCGCCGAGCCCGCCGCGCGCAGCACGTCATCGACGCGCGCCTGCAGGGGAACAACCAGGTCGAAGCGCGAATCGCCATCGATGAGGGCGACACGGCGCCCGTGCACCACCTCTGCGCTCAACGGTCCCCCTCGCTCTCGCGCCACGACGGCCCACGGGCCGGCGTCCGCACCAGCGTATCCGTCCGGCACCGGGCGGTTCGTCTTTCGATCCGCCACCGGGGATAAAGATGAGAGAATTGTCATCTTTGAATATGGGTTCCGGGGTTGTCGATCCGGGTCGCCATTACGTAGGTTCGAAGTCCGGTGGGGGGCTCCGGCTCCTCCACCGATGCCGCTGACGGGCCTCAGTCCCGGGGCGGACATCCGATTCCCCTATGCCCGGGCGCGCCCGGAGGAACAACGAGGAGACAGTCGTGGCAGATCTCATCGCAGCCCAGGAGGGTGCGCTTCGTCGCGGTGCCGAGGCGGTCAACACCGCCAAGGGCGGCATCGACGAGCAGGTCCGCAAGGTCCGTTCCGAGCTCGACCAGGTGGCCGGCTTCTGGACCGGGGCGGCGGCCGGTTCGTACACGCAGCTCATGCAGCGGTGGAACGAAGAGACGACCAAGCTCAACAACGTGCTCGTCACGCTCGAAGACGCGCTGCGCGGCACCGAGCGCGACCAGGCCGCCTCGGAAGAGTCGCACCAGCAGACCATCGGCAACCTGGGCTCGCTGCTCGGCTGACCCCGCTCGACACGAAAGAAGGAACTCCCATGCAGTCCATGTCCGTTCGTCCCGAGCAGGTCATCGCCCTCTCCGGTCAGATCCGCAACGGCGCCGCCGGCATCCGCACCCGTCTCGACGAGCTCGAGTCGCAGGTCAACGCCCTGCGCGCCTCCTGGGACGGTGAGGCGCAGACCGCCTACGACCAGGCCCAGGCCCAGTGGACCCAGTCCATCACCCGCCTGAACGAGCTGCTCCAGCAGATCGCGGGCAAGACCGACGAGATCGCCCAGGGTTACACCTCGACCGACAAGTCCGCCGCCGGCCGCTTCGTCTGAGTCACCGGAAGCCGGCGGTCGCTGCGGCGGCCGCCGGTTTCTGCGGCCCGCCCGGGCCTCCCCACTTCTGCGTCACGCGCACACATCCGCGCTTCGAGAAACGAGTGAGTCTGATGAACGGTCAGATCGGTTACGACGGCGATCAGGCGCAGCACAACGTCGTGCTGTTGACCGAGGTTCCCGAAGAGATCCCGGCCGCCGACATCATCCGGCAGGTCGACGGCAACTCCGCGGAGGACACCTCCGCCGAGTTCACCCGTCACCTGGAGCAGCGAGCGAGAGAATTGGCGGCGGAGATCGAGAATCTCCGCGGGTGGGTGCTTCTCAACGCCCAGAACCTCGCCCAGGCGGTGGCCGCCCTGCAGGAACGCGACATGATCAACGCCACCGACGCGCAGCAGGCGCTGTCGGTCATCGACTCGGCGTCGCAGCCGGCCTCGTCGGGGGGTTCCTCGCCGGCAGGCGCCGACGGTACGAAAGCATTCCTCTCGGGGCTTCCCCGATGACGCGGGCCCGCAATCGCCGAGCGGTCTGGACCGCGATGGCGGTCATCGCCGCGCTGTTCATCCCTTTTGCGCCCTCACCCGCATTCGCCAAAGACACAGACGCGCAATGGTGGGCCGACGCGTACGGCGTCGATGCGACGCACGCCGCGGGGTTCACGGGCGCAGGCGTCAAAGTGGCTGTCATCGACTCGCAGATCAACCCGAACCTGCCCGTCTTCGCCGGCCGGAACCTCTCGGTCTCCGAGACGCGCGTCTGCGCGACCGGATCCGAACCGGTGTCCGACGTCGCCGACTCGGGGACCATCCACGGGACGACGATGGCGGCCATGATCATCGGCAACGGCACGGGGGCGGGAGAGGTCCGCGGAATCGCTCCGGACGTCGACCTGACGTTCTATGGCCTCGGGCCCAAGAACGGACCGGACTGCGAAGAACCGACGGATGATCGGCTGGGAAACATCGGCACTCTCATGAAGGCGGCCGTCGACGACGGCGCCCAGGTCATCAGCATGTCGTACGGATCGGGGACCCGAGACTACGACGTCCCCGTGATGGCATACGCCCTGGCACGGGGGGTGGCCGTCGTGATCTCGGAGCCGAACTCGTTCGAGATCGCCGCGAGCGCTACCGACATCGCGTCCATGAACGGTGTCGTGGGCGTCAGCGAGGTGAACCGCGCCGGCGAACTCCAGAAGAAACTCGACGGCGACCCCTTCGTCGTGCCGGAGACCACGGTCGTCGCCGCCGGGGCCAATCTGCCCACCGTGGGTGCGCCCAGCGACTGGTCCGCGACCGAGAACGGCTCCGGATCCTCGTTCGCCGCGCCCCTCGTCGCGGGAATGCTCGCGCTTGCGGCGCAGAAATACCCTGAAGCGACGGGGAATCAGCTGGTGCACGCACTCATCGCGAGCACGAACGGGACCGTGCACGAGCCCGTGCGCACGGAAAACGGATACGGGTACGGCGCCGCCTGGTTGCCGACGCTCCTGACGGTCGATCCGCTGCAGTACCCCGACGAGACACCCCTGATGGGAAAACCGCTCGGCACGCCCACAGCCGATCAGATCGCCGAAGCCCGAGCGCAAGGATTCGTCGCTCCCCCCTCCCAGACACAGCGCCGGAACACGTTCGACCGCGATGACATGCAGGAGGCACCGGTCAGCATCATGACCTTCGTGCCGTGGGTCATCGGCCTCCTCATCGTTCTCGTCCTCATCGCCGGGGCGGTCACCGTCTTCGTCATCACTCGCCAACGTCGCCAGACCCGAGAAGGGACCACACCATGACCGGGCCCAACGAACAGCGTCTCATCGACTTCGCCGACACCGGAAGCGCCTGGGACATGCCGGGGAACCTCCCGCTCGTCACCGGGCTGCAGTCGATGAAGCAGGTGCTGCAAAAGATCGCCGAGAACCCCGGTGTGATGGGACAGACCGGGGACGCGGCGAGCAAGCTCTTCGGCGCGGCGGCCGTCGAGGTGCAGGAGCAGATCACCTGGGTCCAGGTCAACGCGGCGATCGTGATCTCCCAGGCGAACTCCGTTCGCGAGCGCGCACGCGAATCCCTGGCCAATCTGCCGCAGGGGTCGATGACCGAGGGGCAAGCAGCGGCCGTCCGAGGGGCGACCGTCGGGGCGACGCTCGTCCTCGGACCCGTCGCCTTCCTCGCGGGCGAGGGAGCCGCAGCCGCGATCAACGGATACCTTTCGAACCAACGTGAAGAGGCCGCCGCGCAGGCCATGTCGACCCATGCCGCCGAGATGGACGAGATCACGCTCAAGGCCCCGCCGAGGTTCCAGCTCGATCGCTCCGGACAGACCAGCTCCGACGACCCAGCGACCGACGGCACGACGTTCAACAGCGGCGGTGGCGGCGGCGGTCGCTCCGGCACGCCCACGTTCCAGCCCGCCCCGATCGGTGGGCCGTCCGGATTCACGCCCGGCGGTGGCGGCGGAGGCGAGCTTCCCGGAGGCGGCGAAGGCCCCGGCGAGTACGGCCCGTTCCACGTCGACGTCCCGCAGGCCAATCTGGGACCGCGGCCCCCCATCGATCTCGGCTCGATCCCGCCGACCCCGACGCCGGACGGCCCGCTCAACGGCTCTCCCACGCTGCCCGGCGTCATCCCGGCGGCTCCGGGAACGGGCGGCCTGACCGGCGGCGCCGGTGCCGGCCTGGGATCCGGCCTCACCGCCGGCCTGGTCGCCGGCGGCGGCGGAGCCGCGGCCCTGGCCAACCTCGCCCGCGGTGCGGGCGCTTCCGGCGGCAGCCTCTTCGGCGGCGGCACCGCGACCTCCGGCACCGCGGCCCGCTCCGGCGGCCTGCTCGGCAAGACCGCGCCCGGCGGATCGGGCCTCGGTGCGCGCGGCGTCGGCGGACTCGCGGGCGGCGGACTGGCCGGCGGCGGCACGGCCGGGAGCGGCACCGGCGGCTCCTCGGCAGCTCGCGGCGCAGGCATGCGCGCGGGCGGTCCAGCAGGCGCGGGTGGTTCGGGCGGGACCGGCGCGACCGGCGCCACGGGTGCGGCCGGTGGTGGCAGCCGCGGCGTCGGAGGCATGGGCGGACCGGGCTCGCGCTCGGATCGCCGCAACGAAGCCGCCCGCGGCCTCGGCGGCCCCATCGCCCCGCGCATGGAGGACGACGAAGAGATCGGCCCCCGCTCCGAGAACGCGCAGGCCGGCGGACGAGACGACTGAGCAGCCGGACCACCGGCCCGAGATCACCGGGCCTCCGGCGCGCCACGAGCGCGACCGGTGCGGCCCCGACGGAGGACACCACGATGACCGACCGCATCTCCGCGGAAGAGGGAGCCCTCGCTCGAGGCTCCCAGGCGGTGAACGGCGCGCACGCCGACATCGCCGACAGCACGCGACGCGTGCTCGCCGAGCTCGACGAGCTGCAGGGACGATGGGTGGGCGAAGCCGCGACCTCGTACGGTGTTCTCGTCAACGAGTGGACGGCGGGCGCGAACCGGCTGAACGACGTGCTGCTCACCCTGAGCGCCGCGCTCCAGGCCACCGCGCGCGATCAGGCCGCCGTCGAAGACGCGCACCGCACGACGATCAGCGGGCTGGACAGCCTGCTGGGAGGACAGTGAGATGGAAGACCTTCGCGTCACCCCTGAATCGCTCCATGCCGCGGCCGCGCGCCTGCGTTCCGAGAGCGCGCGTATCGACGCCGCCCTCGGCGGCCTCGACGCCGAGGTCACCCGCCTGCGCGGGCAGTGGGAAGGCGCCGCGCAGTCGGCGTACGACACCGCGCAGCGCCAGTGGACGACCACCCTCGAGCACATGCGCGACGTCCTCAGCCGCATCGCGAACGCGACCGACGGCATCGCCGACGACTACGTGAGCACCGACCGGGCGTCCGCGACGCGATTCCACTGAGCGAGGGCGTCCGGCACGGGGCGACCTCCCCGGCGACGATAGGATTTCGAGGTCTGACCGCTGGGGGCTTCGGTCCGGGAGAGGGGGCCGCGGATGGCTGACGTCATGAACGCGACGCGTGCATTGCTGCGCTTGTCGGTGCAGAGCGAGGGTCGCCGTCTCGACATCGCCATTCCGGCTCAGGTGCCCGTCATCGAGTTCCTGCCCGGCTTCGCGCGCTCGCTGGGTGTCCTCGACCCGTCGATGACGTCGTCGGGATACGCCCTCCACCGCGCCGACGGCACCGTCGTCGACGTCGCCCGCGGGGCCTCCGCCCAGGGCATCATCGACGGTGAGGTGCTCACGCTCGTCCGCGGCGGGCTCGTCGCCCAGCCCCGGGTCTACGACGACATCGTCGAAGCCGTCATCGACGCCACCGCGCAGCAGAACCGCCCCTGGACCACGCGCGACAACGCGCGCACCGCTCTCGCCGTCAGCCTCGCCCTCCTGGGCGTGTGCGCGATCCTCCTCCTCGCCGCCGGACGCGCCCTCCCCTTCGGCGCGCTCGTGGCCGCCGGCGGCGCGATCGTGCTCCTCGTCGTCTCATCCGTCATCTCCCGGCTCGGCCAGGGCGAGGCGGGCCAGGGCCTCGGGATGGCGGCATCCGTCTTCGCCGCCGTCGCCGGTTACCTGGCCGTCCCGACGGCCTACGAGCTGTGGGGTTGGCCGATGGCCGCCGCCGGCGGCGCGGCCTTTGTCATCGCGGGTGTCGCGCTGGCCCTGTCGCGCGACCGCGCCGAGGTGCAGCTCGCCCCGCTGATCGCGGGCGGCGCGATCGGCGTGACCGGCACGATGTCCGCGTTCTTCCCGCCGGCGATGATCTGGACGCTCATGATCGGTGTCGTCGCCACGCTCGGCGGCGCCCTGCCGTGGCTCGCGCTGGGCACGACCCGGTTGCGCGTCGTCTCGCCGCAGAGCGACGCCGAGATGTTCGCCGATCCCGAGCCGATCGACGCCGACGACGTCGCCGCGCGCGTCGCGCAGGGCAAACGCATCCTCATCGCGCTGCGCCTCGCCCTCGCCGCGGTCGTCCTCGTCGCCACCCCACTGGTCGCGGCGCAGAACGCCACCGGTGCGCTCGTCTGCGCCCTCGCGTTCGCCGGCATGATGTTCCCCTCGCGCCAGACCTTCGCGCGCTCCGGCGTGCTCACGGTGATGGCCACCGGCATCCTGGGTCTGGTGGTCGCGGGAGTCGCGGCGTCGCTCGCGCAGCCGGGACTGCGGATCGGCATCCTCATCGTGCTCGCCGTGGCGACGGTGAGCGTCGTCACCGTCACGCTGCTGGCGCCGAAGACCCGCCTCCGGCTCATCCGCCTCGCCGACACCGCCGAGCTGCTGGTGCTGGCGTCGCTGCTCCCCCTGGCGGTCATCTCGTCCGGACTGGCCTGACATGGCCACCAAGGGCGACCTGATCGAGGCGCAGAACTTCTCGCGCCGTCGTCTGCTCACCGCCTTCGTCAGCGGCGCCCCGGGCGGCAAGGAACTGCAGCCGAGTTCGCCGCTGCGCGCCGTCATCGCCGCGATCGCCCTGACCGTCCTCGTGGTGCTCGTCGGCGTCTTCTACGGCCTCATCCGTCCGGGCCTGCCCACAGGCTGGGAGAACGGCAAGCTGGTGCTCGTCTCCGACACGGGGGCGCGCTTCGTCACCGTCGAGGGGGTGCTGCATCCCGTCATCAACACGGCGAGCGCCCGCCTCCTCCTCCCGGCCAACCAGTACGGCGTGATCTCCACCGATCAGGCCACCCTCGCCGGGACACCGGTGGGCGACACGCTCGGCATCACCGGGGCGCCCGACGAACTGCCCCCGACGTCGGGGCTCATCAACACGGGATGGAGCGCGTGCGTCTCCGACGACGTCGGCGTCGACGTTCGCCTGTCGACGGCGAGCGGCCCCACCCCCGCGACCGACCGCGCCGTGGTGGTGTCGGTCGACGGCATCCTGCACGTCGTCCAGGGCGACCGCAGCTTCGCCGTCTCGAGCACCGACGCCGACGCTGTACTGCGCGCGGCCGGCATCTCGTCGCTCGATCCGATCCCGGTGCCCGCCTCGTGGCTCGACCTCTTCACGGCGGGGACCGCGCTCACCCCCATCACGTTGCAGAACTACGGCGAGGCCGTCCCGGGCACCTCTCTGCGCGCCGGACAGGTGGTGCGGCAGGCGGGAGCCCCCGAAGACGAACGGTTCCTCGTGCAGACCGGCGGCGTGCTCGAGTCGCTCTCTCCCCTGGCCTGGCAGCTGTACCAGCTCGGCAGCGGCAGCGCCCTCGGGGGCCAGGTCACCGAGGTCACCGCCGACGAGATCCGCAGCCTCCCCACCGCGACGCAGGGCCTCGGCGACGAATGGCCCGACACCGGCTTCGAGACGGTCGCCGCGGGCCAACGCCCGTGCGCGGTGCTCACCACCGGCGACAGCGGGGCCGAGACGGCGCTCGCGACCCAGCCGACCTCGACCGCCGTCACCGCCGGCGTCCGCGTCGACCCCAGCCACGGCGCGCTCGTGCGCTCCGGAGGGCGCGGCGACCAGAACGCGAGCATCCTCACGCTCGTGGATGCCACCGGCACCGCCTTCCCGCTCCCGGGAGCGACCGACGAGACGATCGCGCGCCTCGGCTACACCTCCGATCAGATCGGCGCCATCGCCGACGGCTGGACGGCACTGCTGCCCACCGGCCCGTCGCTGAGCGAGGACGCCGCGCAGCGCACGCCGGAGGCGAAGTGACCCGTCGCGGCCCTCGGCGACGTGCGCTCGCGGCGGCGCTCGGCCTCGGCATCCTGTTCAGCGTCGTACCCTCCCCCGCGCACGCCGAGACTCCGATCCTGACCGCCACCACCGACACGCAGTGCACGGCGACCACGCGCGTGCCGCAGGCGCCGCCCGCGCTCGATCGCCTGCAGAGCACCTCGGCGTGGGCGCTCACGCGCGGCGAAGGGGTGACCGTCGCTGTCGTCGACTCGGGTGTGGCGACGAACCCGCACCTCGACGCGGTGGTCGTCCCGGGCGTCAACCTCGTGCCCGACGGCACCGACGCCTCGGGCCGCACCGACCAGCTCGGGCACGGCACCGTCATCGCCGGTCAGATCGCGGCACAGGTCATCTCGGGTTCCGGGGTGCAGGGGCTCGCGCCGGCGGCGAAGATCCTGCCCGTGCGCGTCTACGCGGGCGACTCGAAGGAGCTCGTCGACGCCGGTTTCGGTCCGAACACGCAGCGCATCGCCGACGGCATCCGTGCCGCCGCCGACCGCGGCGCTCAGATCATCAACGTCTCGATGAGCACGACCGAGCGCAACGCCGCTCTCGCCGACGCCGTCGCGTACGCCACCGGACGCGGCAGCCTCGTCGTCGGCAGCGCGGGGAACCGCAGCTCCGTGGCCGCGGTCGAGACCGACGAGACCGACGGTGCACGCTACCCGGCCGGTTTCGCCGAGGCGATCGGGGTGACCGCCACCGACCTCAGCGGATCCGTGACCGAGGCCAGCATCTTCGGACCCCACGTGACCCTGGCCGCGCCTGGTCAGGAGATCGCGTCGGCCTGGCCCCTCGGCGGCGATTGCGTGGTGGCGGCGAGCGAGCCGGCGACCAGCTGGGCCGCCGCGTACGTGTCGGCGGCGGCCGCTCTCGTCGCCTCCGCGCACCCCGATGAGACCCCCGCGCAGTGGGCGTACCGTCTCGAGGCGACCGCGGTGCGCCCGCAGCCCGACGAGCGTTCCGACGTGTCGGGCTGGGGCGTCGTGCAGCCCTACGACGCGCTAGTTCTCGTCCCGGGGACGGGGCTGCGCGGACCCGCCAGTCCCTTCACGTCTGCTTCGCCCTCACCCTCCCCAACGTCGACGTCCGCGGCGGTGTCGATCGTCGTCGGTCCCGGACCGGATGCCGCCGCCCTCACCACCGCGACCGGCATCGGTCTTGCGGGACTCGTCGCGCTCGGCGCGATCGGCGCTCTCGCGATCTTCGTCAGCCGACGCCGCGACGACGCTGCCCCGCGTCGCCCCGCCCCGACCGGGCGCGGCCTGTACCGGGACGAGACCGCCGAGTAGACGGGCGGCGCTCGCGCGTGGCCCGGGGTTTGCGGGTGCGCATGAACCTCGCGGGGGCTGGTGCGCCGGGGCCATCGGGCGGCCGCGGGTTGGCGGGTGCGTCGGGAGCGGAGGGGAATCCGGCACCGGAGGACCGGAACCGGCGGAACCGCCCTCCCCCCGCCGATTCTCCTCCCGCGGGGCGATCCAGCCCGGGCGTCCTACGCGGACGGACCGGCGGGACGCAGCTCGAGGTGCGCGTCGCCGAGGCGGAACCGGCCCGGCACGGGCGCCGTGCCACCCGCGCCGATGCGCTCGGCGCGGCCGTCGTCGTGCACGAGGGTCACGCCGTTGGTGGAGTCGAGGTCGGTCACGGTCCAGCCGGTGACCGTCCAGTCGAGACGCGCGTGCTGCTTCGAGACCGTGCGCGTGGAGTCGACCACCGCGATCGCCTGGACGGATTCATCGGATGCCGCGGGCTTCCGGCCCAGCACGACGGTGCGGCTGGTCAGCGGCACCTGACGACCATCGGGCAGGCCGAGCGTCCACTCGCCGCGGCGGCGCGAACGCGGACGCAGCTGCGTCTGCTCGTCGACCGGCGCGGCGGCCGCCGCGGCTTCCGCGGAGGGCGCGCCCGTGGCATCCGTGGTCTCTTCCACCCGTTCGAGGGTCGGGGGCGCGGTGACCGCGGAGGGCGGGTCGGCGGGAGCGGATGCCGAGACCCCGGCCGCGGGGTCGGATCCGGGGGCACGGGTGATCACCCCGTCGGGTGCGGCGGGATCCGCGGCCTCGAGCGGGTCGGTACGGGCGGGGCCCGCTGTGGAGTCGGACCGGAGCTCGGAGCCGGATGCGGCCGGAGTCGATGCGACGGGGGCCGGAGCAGGCCCGGGCGACGCGGAGGCCGGAGCCGACGCGGTCACAGGGGATGGCGCCGGCGCATCCGCGGGCGACGGCACGGGCTCACCCGCCACCGCGGAGGGCGGCACGTCGTCGGCGGCGCGCGCGGACCGGCGCAGAGAGGTGTGCTCCAACTCGGGCGCGATCTCGACGGGGCCGGGGAGGGTGGGGACGACCGCCGGGGCCTCCGGTTCCGGTACGGAGGAGCGCGACCCGGCCGCCGCCGCGGCGATACCCGGCACCGCGGCGATCGGACCCGCGGGTTCGGCCGACACCTGCGCCTCGGCGGGCGACGGGGCGGTCGGCGCGGGAGAGGCGGCATCCATTGCCTTCGGCCCGGAGGCGAGCAGCGTCGACCAGACCGGCGGGAAGAGCACGGCGAGCGCGGTCGTGCCGGCGCCCCGGCCGGAGGCGGTGCCGATCCGGTGGGCGGCGCGCACCTTGAGCACGAGCGCGTAGACGTTGACGAACGGCACGAGCAGCAGCACGGCGCGGACGGGATCGATGCGTCCGAGGCGGAAGATCTCGGCGTCGTTCACCACCGGCACCCACGCCCGCCACGTCTCGACGCCGCGCGCGTCGAACACCCGCGCGAGACCGATGGCGTACCAGATGTGCAGCGCCACGGCCGGCACGAGGAGCGCCCCCGCGATCGCGGCGATCAGGCTCAGAACCAGCATGCGTCCTCCGTCGACGGTCGCCCTCGACGCTACCGTGCGGCGCGCGCGGATTCAGCCGACGGCCCGGGTCAGGGGGACGGGCGGTGCCGCGGGCGCAGGGTCGAGGTCGACGCGACGTGCTGCGCAGCCGACGCAGCGAACGTAGCGAATGCGCCCCTCGGCGGTGGTGTGCGCGGACTCGGTGCGCCAGGCGTGCTCGTGCGGCGGGGCGCAGACGAGGTGGGGAAGGGTCCGGGGGATGCTCATGGATTCAGCGTGATGTAATGCCGTTATGCATCTCAACCCTTACGGCGAGTACGCGGTCCTCCTCGCCGCCTCGCTCGCGAACGACTGGCCGGTCGACCGCGCGGGGATCGAGGAGCGCACGATCGAAATGGGGATGACGATGCGCTTCCCTGTGGCGGCCGACGATCACCAACGCACGCGCGGCGTCGTCGACGAGTGGTTGCGCGTGGTCGACGAGACGGACCCGGCCGCGCGCGCTGCACTGCTGAACACGCAGATGGCGGCGGTGACGGCGTATCCCCGCCTGACCGACCACGACGGCGAGGGCTGGCACCTCCACTACCGGGACAGCGACGAGGCTCTGCCCCGCGTGCTCGCGGCCGTGATCTCGGTGGGCACCTCGCTGCACCTCGTCACCCGCGGCATGGATCGTCTGGGACGGTGCGCCGCCGCGCCCTGTACACGCGTCGTCGTCGACGTCACCCGCAACGGACGGCAGCGCTACTGCTCGGTGCGCTGCGCGAATCGCGCGGCCGTGCGGCGGCATCGGGCTCGGAGCTGATCCAGGCGGGTGCCCGCCTGTCCGCGGCACGAGCGCGGGCCTCGCCGCCCGAGCACGCGACGGAGACAACCGGACGAATGGCCGCGGCACGACCCCGCCTCGCCGGAACCTCACACGTCCGGTGTGTGCAGCCGCGCGAGGAACCGCTCGACGCGGACGGGGGCCCCACCGCGGTCGAGCAGCGACACCGCGACGATGACCGCGGTCGTCAGCGGGATCGTCCATGCCGCAGGCTGGGCGAAGATCACGCTCCAGCCGCCGCTTCCGCGCAGGGCACCACCCGCCAGCAGCGCGGCCCCGCAGGCCACGGCGCCGACCGCCATGCCCGCCACCGCGCCCCGGGCCGTCAACCGCGGCCACCACACGCCCAGGAGCAGCACCGGCGACAGCGTCGACGCGGCGAACACGAAGACGAGACCGACGCTCGCGACGAGACCGGCGGGCTCGGTCATCAGGGCGACGAGGAGCGGCACGACGGTGCACAGCACGGCGGAGAGGCGGAACGAGCGGACCCCGCCGCCGAAGACGTCCTGGCTGATGACCCCCGCCAGCGACACGACGAGCCCCGACGACGTCGCGAGGAACGCCGCGAACGCCCCCGCCACGAGCAGCGCCGTAAGGAGTTCGCCGATCAGCCCGGGGAACACCCGCGCGGGGAGGGCCAGGACCACCGTGTCGGCGACCCCGGGGACGGCGAGGTCGGGGGCGACGACGCGGGCGATCAGGGCCATGGTCGACGACACCGCGTAGAACGCCCCGATCAGCGCGATGACGACGACCGTCGTGCGGCGTGCCGACGCACCGTTCGGGCTCGTGTAGAACCGCACGAGCACGTGCGGGAGGCCGATGGTGCCCAGCAGCAGCGCGAGCACGAGCGACGTCGTCGCGTAGGCGTCGACCGCGCCCGGTCCAGCGTCGACCGGGAACACGGCGACGGGGTCGACCTCGCGCGCCCCGCCCGACAGCGCCACCAGCAGGAACACGGCGGGCACGAGCAGGGCCGTGAGCTTCAGCCAGTACTGGAACGCCTGCACCGCGGTGATCGCGCGCATACCGCCGGCGGCGACGATCCCCGCCACGAGCACCGCGACCACCACTCCCCCGGTCCAGGGCGGGACGTCGGCGACCACGCCGAGCGCCAGGGCGGCCCCGTGCAGCTGCGGGACGATGTACAACCACCCGATGACGAGCACCACGAGGCTGGTCACCCGCCGCGCGCCGCGCGACTCGAGACGCGCCTCGACGAAGTCCGGGATCGTGTAGGCACCGCTGCGCCGCAACGGCGCCGCGACGAACAGCAGCACCAGCAGGTAGCCGGCCGCGTACCCGATCGGGAACCAGAACCCCTCCGCCCCCGACAACAGGACGAGGCCGGCGAGCCCGAGGAAGGTCCCGGCCGAGAGGTACTCGCCGCTGATCGCCGAGGCGTTCCAGACGCTGCCGACGCTGCGGGACGCGACGAAGAAATCGCTCCGCGTCCGCGACGAACGGATGCCGGCGAAGCCCAGGACGGCGGTCGTCACCACGAGCGCCCCCACCGCGGCGAGGTCGAACAGCGGGTTCACGGCCCCTTCCCCGGGTCGGCCAGCTGACGGTAGCGCCGCTCGTTGCGAGCCGCGGCGCGCGCGTAGATCAGACCGAAGGCGAGGATCACCGGGTAGAAGCCGTAGGCGTGCAGCAGCCACGACAGCGGCACCGCCCCCACCACCGGGTCGCCGAGCGCGGGCAGGGCCGCGATGACACCCGTGAGCGCCCCCGCGACCACGAGGAACGCCGAGACGCAGCCCACCGCCAACCGCAGCTGCGCGCGCACCAGTCCCCTAGAGAACACCGCGTCGGCCTCATCCGCCGCCCGGCCGGGCAGGGCGAGCCCCCGCGTCGCCGGTCGCGACACCCTCCCCGCGGTGGATGCCGTGACCCGCACGCGCGGCAGCGGACGCGGTTCCGGGGTCATGGCATCCCATCGTGGCATCCGGATGCCGCCGGGTCGACGTCGCTCACCGCAGCAGCGCCTCGCGGACCGACGACACCAGTCGCCGGCTGACCGGGAGCTCGATCTCGGCCAGCATGACGGTGGGCGCGGCCCCCGCCAGGCGCACCTCCGTGACGGCGTCGCGGTGCACGAGGTACGAGCGGTGCACGCGCACGAACCCGGCGTCCGCCCAGCGGTCCGCGAGCTCCGACAGGGGGACCCGCACGAGGTGGTCGCCGCCGGCGGTGTACAGCCGCGAGTAGTCGCCGTTCGCCTGCACCCAGCGCACCTCGGCCCGCCGCACGAGACGGGTGGTCGAGCCGACCGTGACGGGGATCGTCTCGTCGCCTGCGGTGTCGGTCCCGGCCGCCAGGGCACGGCCGAGCGCGCGGTACAGCCGTTCGGTGCGCACGGGCTTCAAGACGTAGTCGACCGCCTCCAGATCGAAGGCGCGCACGGCGCCGGAGTCGTCGGCCGTGACGAACACGACCGCGGGACGCACGCGCAGACCGCCCAGGGCGCGCGCGAGGTCGAAACCGCTGAGCCCGGGCATGTGGATGTCGAGGAACGCGACGGCCACCCCGCCTCGCTCGAGAACGCGCAGGGCCTCGGCTCCCCCGCTCGCCGCATGGACGACCGAGACGCGCGGATCGGCCGACAGCAACGCCGACAACTCGCGCAGCGCCGGGGCCTCGTCGTCGGCGACCAGCACCTCGACCCTCACGCGCGCGCCGTCTCGTGTCGGGGCTGCGATTTGGGGACGCGCACACGGACCGACATCCCCGAGCCGACGTTGGTGTCGATCACCAGACCCCCGCCCGCGCCGTAGAGCTGGCGGAGGCGGGCGTCGACGTTGCGCAGCCCCACGTGCGGCGAGGGCGCGTCGAGATCGAGCAGCGCCGCGAGCTGCTCGGGGTCCATCCCGACGCCGTCGTCGTCGACGATCACCTCGGTGTGCGTGCCGTCGTCGATCGAGGACACTGTCAGCACCCCGCCGCGCTCGCCGGGTTCCAGACCGTGGCGCACGGCGTTCTCGACCAGCGGCTGCACCGAGAGGAACGGGATGACGGTCGACAGGGTCTCGGGCGCGATGCGCAGGCGCACCGTGAGTCGATCGCCGAAGCGCGCGCGCTCCAGCTCGAGGTACGAGTGGATGCTGCGCAACTCCTCCGACAGGGTCGTGAACTCCCCCTGCCGACGGAACGAGTAGCGCGTGAAGTCCGCGAACTCCAGGACCAGGTCGCGCGCCCGGGGAGGGTCGGTGGAGATGAACGACGCGATCGCGGTGAGGGCGTTGTAGATGAAGTGCGGGCTGATCTGGGCCCGCAGCGCCTTCAGCTCCGCCTCGGCGAGGGCCGCGCGCGAGGCGTCGAGGCCGGTGAGCTCGATCTGCGCGGCGCACCAATCGGCGACGTCGCCGGTGGCCCGTACGAGCGGGGCGCGAGCCTGGGCCGCGAAGGCGACGACCGCGCCCCAGACCCGCCCGTCGACGACGATCGGTGCGCCGACGGCCGCCCCGCCCGCCTCGGAGAACACCTGACGCCGTCCCGACTCGTAGACTCGTCCGGCCACCCGCCGGGCGGCACCTGCGAGCGCCTCGGGCCCGTCGAGGGCCACGCGGTCGGCCGCCGACTCCACGATCGCCACCGCATCCGCCGCGAGCAGCGTGCGCAGGTGCGTGGCCGCGCGAGCGGTGTCTGGCTCGTCGCGCCCGCCGCGCAGCGCCGCGGCGGCGGCGGCGGCGACGTGCAGCGTACGGTGCGTCGCCCGCTCGGCGTCGCTCCCCAGATCGCGTGAGCCCAGGGCGTAGCGCCGCGCGAACACGAGAGCGAGCGTCACCGCGGCCCCGACGACCGCACCCGCGGCTCCCGCGAGCAACGGCGCATCGAGCATGGGGGAAGCCTAGTCAGCAGCAGCGGGCGCCGGGGTTGCGGTCCTGCTCCCGGGCGCGCTGCCGCCAGAACTGCCGCTCGGTGAGGGGCTCGGCCTCCGGATGATGCGCCCGAAGGTGCGTGACGTAGACGTCGTAGGCGCGATCGCCCATGAGGGTGGTGACGTACCATCGGACGCCGCGGCCCGCGCGCGCGAGGCGCGCCCCCAAGCTCTTCCGCGCGCGCGGGGCCGTGGCATCCGGGATCGACGTGCGCTGCATCAGTGGTGCGCCGAGGTGGTCGGACGGTCGGGGTGGTCGGCGGGCAGGGCCTCCCACTGCTTCTCGATCTCGCGCTCCTCCGCCGTGGCGAGGAAGCCCGCGGCGGCGAACCGGCGCGAGGGCACCGGGGCGTCCTCGAGGTTGTCGCCGCCTCCGGCGCGCAGCGCCTTGACCGTCACGATCACCGCCATGACGATCACGATGATCGCCAGGGTCACGAAGATCACCGACAGCACGCCCTGCACGAAGGTGTTGCGCACGACCGCCTCCATCGCCGCGACGCTCTTCGCCGTGCCGAACTCGGTCTTGCCCTCGGCCAACGCGCCGCGGAAGGCGAAGTGGTTGGCCCAGTATCCGACCGCCGGGACCGGCGAGAAGATCTTGTACATGGATGCCGTGATCGTCACGACCGCGGCGAAGGCGAGCGGCACCGCGACGATCCAGAGCCAGCGGAAGTACGAGCGGCCGCGCTTGGCGACGATCGCGAGCACCACGGCGAGCGCGATCGCGGCGAGCAGCTGGTTGGCGATGCCGAACAGCGGGAAGAAGGTGTTGATGCCTCCGAGCGGGTCGGTCACGCCGAGGATGAGGATCGAGCCCCAACCGGCGACCATGATCGCCGTGCAGATCCAGGCGCCGGGCCGCCACGACAGGTCCTTGAACTTCGGGAGGACGGTGCCGATCGAGTCCTGGAGCATGAAGCGGGCGACGCGGGTGCCGGCATCCACCGCCGTCAGGATGAACAGGGCCTCGAACATGATCGCGAAGTGGTACCAGAACGCCATCATCGCCTGACCGCCGAGGGCCTGCTGCATGATGTGCGCGAGACCGAGCGCGAGGGTCGGGGCGCCGCCGGTGCGCGAGACGATGGAGCTCTCGCCGACCGCGGCGGCGGTGGAGGTGAGCATGTCGGGCGTGAGGTTGACGCCCGCCAGGCCCAGGCCGTTCACGAAGGCGACGGCCCCCTCGACGGTGCCGAGGGTCGCGGCGGGCGAGGAGTTCATCGCGAAGTAGATGCCGCGGTCGATCGACAGGGCCGCCACCAGCGCCATGATCGCGACGAAGGACTCCATGAGCATGCCGCCGTAACCGATGAAGCGCGTCTGACGCTCCTTCTCGACGAGCTTCGGGGTCGTCCCGGAGGCGATCAGCGCGTGGAACCCGCTCAGGGCGCCGCACGCGATCGTGACGAAGAGGAACGGGAAGATCGGGCCGCTGAAGACCGGTCCGGTCTGCCCGCCGGCGAACTCGCTGAACGCGGGCACCGAGATCTCGGGACGCACGAGCACGATGGCCCCGGCGAGCATGACGATCACGCCGACCTTCATGAAGGTGGACAGGTAGTCGCGCGGGGCGAGGAGCAGCCACACCGGCAGCACGGCGGCGACGAAGCCGTAGATGATGATGCCCCACGCGATCACGGTGCGGTCGAGGTGGAAGGCCGCGTAACCCCATTCGGTCGAGGCGACCCAGCCGCCGGCGACGATCGCGGCGATCAGCAGGACGAAGCCGATGATCGAGATCTCGGTGATGCGGCCCGGGCGGATGTAGCGCAGGTACAGGCCCATGAACAGCGCGATCGGAATGGTCATCGACACGCTGAACACGCCCCACGGACTCTCGCCGAGGGCGTTGACGACCACCAGCGCGAGGATCGCCACGATGATCAGCATGATGAGCAGGCTCGCGAGGATCGCGGCGGTGCCGCCGATCCTGCCGAGCTCGTCGCGCGCCATCTGGCCGATCGTGCGGCCGCCGCGGCGCATCGAGAAGAAGAGCACGAGGTAGTCCTGCACCGCGCCGGCGAGGATCACGCCGACGATGATCCAGATGGTGCCCGGCAGGTAGCCCATCTGCGCGGCGAGCACGGGACCGACGAGAGGACCGGCACCGGCGATGGCGGCGAAGTGGTGGCCGTAGAGCACGCGCCGGTCGGTGGGGACGTAGTCCTTGCCGTCCTGCTTGCGCTCGGCGGGGGTCGCCCGGCGGTCGTCGGGGCGCGTGATGTAGCGCTCGATGACCTTCGAGTAGAAGCGATAGCCGATCAGATAGGTGCAGACGGCGGCGAAGACGAACCAGATGGCGTTCACCGTCTCGCCGCGCACGATCGCGAGCATGGTCCAGCCGAGACCACCCAGGAGAGCGATGCCGATCCACAGGGCGATCTTCGCGGGTGTCCACCTGCTGCGGAGCTTCTCGGGTGGGACGGCGACCGGGGGGAGGTTCGGGTCGGTGACGACGTCGTCGTCGACGGATGCGCTCATGGTGTCTCCTGTTCGCGCCACTGCGGACTCGGGAAGGCTAAGCGGATGCCGAGCCCCGAGCCCGCGGCATCCCTCCCGCGTGCGATGAGCGGCGCGATCGGTGCGACGAGCGGTCCTACCCGCTCGACACGGGAGCGCGCAGGGGATGGCGGAACACGGCGCGCCCCGCCTACGTTGCTGTGGAGACCGACGACAGGAGACGCCGATGGCCGATGAACTGACCGTGACCCGTAACGACGAGGAACGCCGCTACGAGATCCACGTGGGCGACGAGCTCGGCGGATTCCTCGAGTTCCGCCCCGCGGGCGAGGATCGCGTCAACCTCCCGCACACCGAGGTCGACCCGGCCTTCAAGGGGCGGGGCCTGGGCTCGACGCTCGCGAGCGAGGCCCTGTCGGATCTCGCGCGCCGCGGGGGCAGCGTCATCCCCTCGTGCCCGTTCGTCGCGCACTACCTCCGCGAGCACGACGTGCCGGGGCTCGTGGTCGAGTGGCCCGACGAGGACGACGCCGCCGACTCCGCGGGGTCCGGCGAACCGTCGTGACCCGCCTGGACGTCGCGCCCCCGGAGTCGGAGGGCCCGGTCGCCTGCGACGGACCGCGCGCCCTCGTCGTGGAGGCGCGCGAGGTCCCACTCGGCGGGGTCCGCGGGATGGAGGTGCATCGCACCCTCCCCCACCGTGCCCTGCCGATGGTGGGCGCGTGGTGCTTCCTCGACCGCTTCGGACCGCAGGACACGCTCATGCGCGTCGAGCCGCATCCGCACATCGGGCTGCAGACGGTGACCTGGCCGATCGTCGGCGAGGTGCGTCACCGGGATGCCGTCGGCAGTGACGTGGTCGTACGGCCGGGGGCGCTGAACCTCATGACGAGCGGTGCCGGTATCGCCCACTCGGAGTACTCGGTCGGCGAGGGACCGATCCCCCTGGATGCCCTTCAGCTGTGGGTCGCCCTCCCCGAGGCGCGCCGCCACGGCTCCCCCGCCTTCGAACGGCACGAGGACCTCCCCGTGCTCGACCTCGGCGACGGTGCCGACGCCGTCGTGGTGATGGGCGATCTGGGCGGGGTCGTCTCGCCCGCGACCGTCCACACCCCGATCGTGGGCGCCGAGCTGCGCCTCCCCGCCGGCGTCGACGTCCGCCTCCCCCTGCACCCGCACTGGGAGTACGCGCTGTCCGGCATCACCGGCGTCGCCGTCGTGGAGACGGGGATGGATGCCGTCGACGCCGACGCCGCGCGACGCTCCGCCCCCGCGATCGAGCCGGGGCACACGGCATCCGTCGATCACACCCGGCTCGTCTACCTCGGCAAGGGCCGCGACCACGTGGTGGTCCGCAGCGACGAGGGCGCGCGCCTCTTCCTGCTGGGCGGAGAGCCGTTCGAGGCCGACATCGTCATGTGGTGGAACTTCGTCGGCCGCACCCACGACGAGATCGTCGAGGCGCGCGAGGCGTGGGAGGCGCACGCCGACCGCTTCGGCGCGGTCGTCGACCACGGCCCCGAGCGCATCCCCGCGCCCCCGCTGCCCGCGGTACGGCTGACCCCGCGTCGGCGGCGCTGAAGCCGGGCCTGCGAACGGACGCGGCGCCCGAGCCGAAGCCCGGGCGCCGCGTGCGTGTCGGCGAGGATCAGCGTCGCACGACGAGGGTGGCGCTCCCCTCGGAGCCCTCCACCGTGGTGCTTCCGCCGTACACCGCCTTCACCCGCTGCGAGCCGCGCTGCTGCGGATCGAGCGTGACCGTGGCCGTGCCGTTCTGCAGGGTCGCGGTGTAGTCCTTGCCGCCGACGGTCACCGTGACCTCGCCCTGCGCGGCGGGACCGTACGTCGGGCGCACCGTGACGGTGGCCGTGAACGTGTCGGTGCTCGTCCCGGTCCGGGGCGTCACCGCGACCGTCGTGCGCGAGGCGGTGACGACCGCGACCCCGGCGCTGTCGGCGGTGCCCGTGAGCCCCGTCGCCGCGTCGGTGGCGGTGACCCGCACGCTCAGCACGCGACCGACGTCGTCGCGCTGGATGCGGTAGGTGGATGCCGTGGCCCCGGGAATCGGCTCCCCGTCGCGCAGCCACTGGGTGGCCGTGGTCACGTCAGCCGGGTCCCACGTGCCGGTCGTCGCCGTGAGGAGGCGGCCGATCTTCGCGGTGCCCGACACCGTCGGGGCCTCCACGGAGACGGGAGCCGCCTCGCCCGAGTCGACCGTGAGCACCGTCTGCACGTCGGAGTCGCCGTAGCGGACCACTCCGAGGTAGCGCGTCTGGGCCGCGAGACCCTGCCACGACAGCTCGTACGAGGTCGCCACGCCCTGCTCCACGGGGAGCGGGTTCGGTGTCGCGGTGAGCGAACCGTCGCCGCCGGGTGCGACGTTGGCGTACGTCATGTCCCACGTGAAGGGACCGGTGAACGAGTAGAGGTTCGCCTCGATGAGGTACGTGCCCGGGGTGGGGTCCGACAGCGTCACCCGCTCGTCGGCCGAGGCCGTCGCGGAGGTGAACCGCTCGTAGTACCGCAGGTCGTCGGGGCTGACTACGCGCGACACGAACAGGTCGAGATCGCTGCCGATGTCGTCCGAGGAGTTCAGGTCGAAGCGCGAGAGCGTCGTCCCCTCGGGCACCTCGACCGTCCACCGGACGTACCCGTCGGCGTCACCGGAGTCCTGATCGCCGGTGTGACCCTCGACGGGGTTGTCGGCGTCGGTCAGCAGCGTCTGCGCCGCGAGCCCCGACAGCGTCAGCGGCAGTTCGCCCCCGACACCGGGCAGGATCTCCACGGTCGTCGATCCCGACAGACCCGTGCCCGACACCTCGGCCGGAGCCTCGGCCGTGGCGGGACGGATCGCGATCGGCGAGCGCACCTGCGTCGAACCGTTCGCCCACGTGAGGAAACCGCTCGTCCACTGCTCGGCGGCGGCGTCGGTCCGGGCGAAGGTGACGGTGAACGTCTTCTGCTCGCCGGCCGCGCCGAACTCGAGCGTCGACGGCTCGACCGTGGCATCCACTCCGGGGACGTCGACGGATGCCGTGAACGTGCCCGCCTGCGTGGCGGTGACCGTGCGGGTCACGGTCTGCGGCTTGGCCAGCGAACCGATCGAGATGGAGGCGAGGTTCAGATCGCTTCCATCGATGGGGGCGACGCCGAAGTCGGCGAGGCCCTTGCCCTGCAGGAACGCCGCCCAGTCGGCGGGGCCGTTCAGGTACAGCAGACCCGGGTCGAAGTACTTCGTCGGGTCGACGTGACCGGCGCCCTGCGCGAACGGGTCCTGAGCGGGATCACCCTCGGCGTCGACGGTGTCGTAGGCGGTCGTCATCATCGCCGACTTCACCTCGGCCGGCGTCGCGAGCGGCCGCTCACCGAGGTACAGCGCGGCCAGACCCGCGATGTGCGGCGACGACATCGACGTGCCCGAGAGGAACTCGAACGTCGGGTCGGCACCGGGGGCGTTGGCGGCGGCGGCGAGGATCGCCACGCCTGGCGCCGAGATGTCGGGCTTGAGGATGTCGCTACCGTCGGCGAGCATCGGTCCGCGGCTCGAGAAGCCCGCCACCTGCGGCGTCGGGGTCTCGACGCCCGTGACGTTCTCGCCCACGAGGGTCGCGGTGGCATCCGCCGTTCCGCGGACGTAGGCGAGCAGGGCGTCGCGGTAGCGCGCGTCGATGTGCACGGTCGGCACGGAGTGGAAGTCGTTGTCGACCGAGGCGGGCGTGACGTTGACGAGGATCATGCCCACGCCCCCGGCGTCCTTCACGGCCTGCGACTTCTCGATGCGGGCGTTCTGCCCGCGGTCGCAGACGACGATCTTGCCCGCGGCCTTGGCCGCGTCGAGCGAGCCGATGAGGCACAGCGCCGCGTTGGCGGGATCGGTTCCGGATGCCGCGATGTCACCCGCGTAGACGACGGGCGCGGTGACCTCCTGGCCGGCTGGCACCGACACCGACGCACCGGCGGCCTCGAAGCCGTCGGGCAGCTTCACGGTGCCCTCGTACGTGGGGATCGTGGAGGCGGCGACCGTGGTGTACCAGGGCGAGGCGTGGTCGGCGGTCGAGGCGCCGGGGCCGGAGTTGCCGGCCGAGACCGAGACGAAGACACCGGCCGCGGCCGCGTTGAAGAACGCCTGGTCCTCGAGGGCGAGGGTCGAGGTGGCCGCGCCGCCGCCGATCGAGTAGTTGATGACGTCGACGCCGTCGGACACGGCGCCGTTGATGGCACTCAGCAGGTCGCTCAGGGCGCAGACGTCGTCGGTGGTCACGAGCGGGTCGGGGCCGGCCCAGCACGCCTTGTAGGCGGCGACCTTCGCGGCCGGCGCGACACCCGAGATGGCGCCGAAGTCGACGCCCTCGACGCTGGCGTCGACGCCGTTGTTGCCGGCGGCCGTGCTGGCGGTGTGCGAGCCGTGTGCGTCGCCGTCGCGCGGGGAGACGTAGTCAGCCTCGAACGTGAAGCCGGTGGCCGCGGCACCCTGGTCGAAGTAGCGGGCGCCGACGAGCTTGGTCGAGTAGTCCGACAGCGACCAGCCGTTGCCCTCGGCCACACGGGTGGAGCGGAAGTCGGTGCCGTCGCCCTTGCGGAAGACGACGTCGTTGCCGTCGAGGTAGGGCGCAGCTCCCGGGGTGGTGCCCAGCGGGTCGCCCGCGAACGCCGGGTTCTCGGGGGCGATGCCGGTGTCGATCACGCCGACGACGACGCCCTCGCCCGCGGCGTCGATCCCGCCGACGCGCTGCCACACGCCGTTGTCTCCCTCGAGACCGAGGAACTGGGTCGACGGAACGGCGTGGGGGTGGCGGATCTCGTCGGGGACGACCTTCTGCACACCCTTCGTCGCGGCAAGCTTGGCGGCCTGGTTCGGGTCCATGGTCGCGCTGAAGCCGTTGACGGCGATCGTGTACGTCGCGTCGGGGCGCACGCCCGCCTCCTCGGCGACGTTCTGCTGCCGCTCCTCGAGGAAGGCCGAATACTCGCGCGCCTGCGGGGAGTCGGTGTCGAGACGCGCGTCGTCGGACTTCGTGGCGTCCAGACCGGGCTCGCCGCCCGCATAGGTGGCGACGGGCGCCTCGTCGAGGACGACGATGTACCGCCCGGTGGCGGACTCGATGGGTGTGGGAGGCGTCACCCCCTCGCCCACGTCGGCAGCCTGAACGGCTGTGGCTCCGGCAACGGTGAACAGTCCGGCCAGGGAAATGGCCGCGACCGAACGCAGGGTTCGACCCATCGTGCGCTCCAAACGGGGGGATGATTTGAGCGATCTGCGCGACATCGGCGGCGCGCGTTGCACAAACATAGCTCAGGGCAGATTCATCACCAACACTCAATCTGGACGGAGTCCACGTCCCGCCCCGCCGTTGCGCGGGGGAAAGGGCGCACGAGGGCACCGTCCTGACCCGCCCCGGCGCGGGAGGGACGAGCGGATGTCGTGCGCCGCGTCGTCGCGCCTCGGCGCGGGGGAAAGCGCGGACGAGGGCACCGTCCTGACCCGCCCCGGGACGGGGGGGGAACGCGGCGTCAGTAGGTGGGCGCCGCCGGGAGCCCGAAGAACTCCTCGAGGGTCGAGTACCCGCCCTCATGGTAGGCGCGGGCCAGTTCCGGGCCTATGTAGCGCAGGTGCCACGCCTCGGGTTCGTACCCGCTGACGCTCTCGCGCCCCTCGGCATAACGGGTGATGAAGCCGTACTCCCACGCGTGCTCCCGCACCCACGCCCCCTGACGGGAGCCGGCGACGTCGTCGAGGGTGGCGCACGAGCCGTCGCACGGCACGATGTCGACCGCGAGTCCGGTCTGGTGCTCGCTGTACCCGGCCCGCGCGCTCTCGCGATCGGCCTCGTCGACGCCGCCGATCGCGACGCGCCCGGCGTAGGTCGATTGCTGCGTCGAGAACGAGCGGAACGCGCTGAGGTAGCCGATCTCTCCCGCGCCCGCGTCGGCGGCGGCGCGCACCATCGTCGTGAGGGCGCCGGCGGCGGCCTGTCGGAGCGCGGACTGCTCCAGGGCACGGACGGCGTCGGGCATGACGAGGTCGCCGGCACGATAGTCGATCGGGTCGAGAGGCCGCTGCTTGTTGACCACGACCCACTGACGGTCGGGGTCGGACAGCGACACGCAGGGCGCGATCCCGGATGCCACCGCCTCGCGGAAAGCGCTCCCCCCACCGGCGGCGGCGATCGCCGCACCGTCATCGCCCGCGGAGAGCGCGGCGGTGAATGTCGGGTCGTCGCATGGCGTCGCCGTCGCCGCCACCGCGGCGAGCTGCGGTACCGGCAGACCCGCGTCGGGAACGGCCGGGGGGCCGGCGACGGTCGCGACGGCCTCTTCGGCGACGGCGGAGGTCGCCGCTTCACCGCCGGCACCCGAGGCCGCCGCCCCGATCGCG
Source organism: Microbacterium sp. PRF11 (assembly GCF_031844085.1). NCBI lineage: Bacteria > Bacillati > Actinomycetota > Actinomycetes > Micrococcales > Microbacteriaceae > Microbacterium > Microbacterium sp. PRF11. The sequence continues at coordinate 426,309 of NZ_JAUZUP010000002.1, read as the reverse complement.
ACGCCGCCCGCAACGATGACGAGAGCCGCGGCCACCACCGCGCCGAGGCGGCGACGACGGAAGGTCGGGTTCGAGGCGGTATCGGCGAGGGCGGTGCGGATGCTTCGCGTCGAGGGGGCCGACGCCGCTCTGAGCGCGCGTCGGGTGGGCGGGGCGGGGGTGCTCTGCTCCGTCACCGGCGTCTGCGGGAGGGTGAGCGCCGCGGTCGCGAGCCGCTCCGCTTCCGCGCGCGCGGCGCGGCGGGGGGAGAGCTCGGGATCGGGTATCACTCGACCCATTCTCGCCCGCGGCCCGACGCGGGTCGACCCCCGGCGCGCGGGTCGGGCCGAGCGGATGTCTCCGGCACGCGGCCGCGGCTGCCCGCATCGCTGCGATGATCGACTCGAGGCCGGCACGCCTTGATGTTTCATAGAACATGTGTTCGACTGTAGCCATGAGATGGCAGGGTCAGCAGCTGGGTGTGGACAACCCTGACGCCCTGCCCGGCCTCGAACAGATGGACGGCCTGGTTCGATCGGTCACGACGCCCGAATTCGCCGGCATGACGTTCCACGAAGTGCTGTGCAAGAGCGCTCTCAACCGCGTTCCCGGCGCCTCCGCCATGCCGTTCGACTGGACGGTGAACCCATACCGTGGCTGCAGTCATGCGTGTTCTTACTGCCTGTCACCCGACACTCTCATCCTGAGGGCCGATGGTCGACAGGTCCCCCTTTCGGAGATCCGCATCGGCGACGAGATCATCGGCACTGAAAGGGGCGCGACCTACCGCCACTACGTGCGAACCACGGTGCAGGCCAAGTGGTCGACCCGCAAGCGACTGCATCGTGTAACGCTCGCCGATGGCACCGAGATCGAGGCGAGCGGTGACCACCGTTTCTTGACGGAACGCGGGTGGAAGCACGTGACCGACTCCCCGGTTGCGGGGGAGCGACGCCCACATCTGACGACGTCTAATCGTCTCCAAGGATTCGGCACGGGCCCTCGATCCGTCGACGCGAGCGCGAGCCCCGACTGGCGGCGCGGGTACCTGACGGGGATGATCCGTGGCGACGGCATGATCCTGCACAAGATCTACGATGACGGCATCCGCGTCCGTGAGGTTCACCGATTCCGTCTCGCTCTCATCGACCACGAGGCTCTCGAGCTTTCGCGAAACTTGCTGGAAGGGATCGGCGTGCCAACCCTGGTTCGCCCCTTCGCCGTCCCCGCGGGTCGGCGTCCGATGACCGCCATCCACACGGCCCGACGCGCCGACATCGCACGGCTCGAGCAGCACATCGCGGCGCCGGATGACCGATCACGCGAATGGTTCGCGGGCTTCCTCGGGGGCATCTTCGACGCCGAAGGCTCCTGCTCGCGGGGTGTGCTCCGCATCGCCAACGCGAACGAAGAGTTGCTTTCGCTGACGGAACAAGCTTTCGCCGCCCTCGGTTTCCACGCCGTCCGCGAGCCGGTGAAATTGAACGGAGTGGCGTCGATCCGTTTGCGCGGTGGATTGTCCGCGCGGCAACGGTTCTTCGACATCGCTCGTCCGGCCATCACGCGAAAGCTCACCGTGACAGGCGCCGCCGTCAAAACGAGCGCCGATCTCCGAGTCGTCGCGATCGATGACGTCGGTCACGAGATCGACATGATCGACATCACGACGGGAACCGGGGACTTCATCGCGAACGGGGTCGTCAGCCACAACTGCTTCGCCCGGAAGACCCACGAGTACCTCGACCTCGATTACGGGGCCGACTTCGATTCGCAGATCGTCGTCAAGGTCAACGTCGCCGAGGTGCTGCGGACCGAATTGCGCCGTGGCTCGTGGGCGCGCGAACCGGTCATGCTCGGCACCAACACCGACCCGTACCAGCGGGCGGAAGGCCGCTATCGACTCATGCCCGACATCGTCGGCGCGCTCACCGATACCGGAACGCCGTTCTCGATCCTCACGAAGGGCACTCTGCTGCGGCGGGATCTGCCGCTGCTGACCGAGGCGGCCGCACAGGTCAAGGTGACGCTGGCGATGTCGATCGCGGTGTTCGACGACGCTCTGCAGCACTCCATCGAGCCCGGCACCCCGAGCGCCGAAGCACGACTCGAGACCGTCCGCGCCGCGACCGCCGCGGGCTTCCGCGTCACGGTGTTCCTCATGCCGATCCTGCCGCACCTCACCGACTCGATTCCAGTGCTCGACGACGCCCTCGGCCGCATCCGCGCGGCGGGCGCCGCGCGAGTGGTCTACGGCGCGCTGCACCTGCGCCCCGGCGCGAAGCAGTGGTTCTTGCAGTGGCTGGAGCGCGAGCACCCGCATCTCCTGTCGTCGTACCGCGGGCTGTACCCCGGCGTCTCGACTCAGGCGCCCAAGGCGTATCGCGCCTGGCTCGGCAAGCGCATGCGGCCGCTGCTGCGCATGCACCGCCTCGACGGGTGGGACGAAGACGACCACCCCCGCGGCCGCCCCCAGCCCGGGCTGGCGGCGCGGACACCGCCGACGAGCAGCCTCGGACCGGTCCGCGGCACCGGCGGCGCGGCACCAGCCCGCCCCCGCGTGGCCCCGGCAAGCGAGCCGACGCTGTTCTGAGGCTCGAGCGATGACAACGGCCCGATCCTCTGCACGTGAAAGGCCCCCGCCCGCGATATCGCGGGCGGGGGCCTTGTGGGGCCGGGGTTACGCGTCGACGTTCGCGAGCTGACGGCCCGAGATCTCCTCGAGCACGTCGTCGCCGAGCTGGGTGTCCTCGAACGGCGCCTCGATCTCGGCACGGTCGAGCAGCTCGGTCATGCGACGGCGACGCTGACGGGTGATCAGCGTGACGACCGTGCCGCTGCGGCCGGCGCGGCCCGTGCGACCCGAACGGTGCAGGTACGTCTTGTACTCGTCGGGGGCGTCGGCCTGGATGACGAGGTCGATGTCGTCGACGTGGATGCCGCGAGCGGCGACATCGGTGGCGACGAGCACGTTCACGCGGCCCGAGGTGAGCTTCTCAAGGTTGCGGGTGCGCTTCTGCTGGTTGAGATCACCGTGCAGGGCGACCGCGGCGATGCCGGCGTCGTCGAACTGCTCGGCGAGCATCTCGGCGTAGGCGCGGGTGCGGGCGAACACGAGCGTCTTGCCCTCGCGGTCGACGAGCGAGTCGAGGATCTGCGCCTTGTCGCGGTGCTCGATCACCAGGACGCGGTGCTCGATGGTGCTGGAGTCCTGGTCCTCGCCGGCGACCTCGTAGACGGCCGGGTCGACGAGGAACTCGTCGACCAGCGCCGCCACCTCGCGGTCGAGCGTGGCCGAGAAGAGGAGCTTCTGGCTGCCCTCGGCGGTGGCGCGCAGGATGCGCTGCACCGGCTCGAGGAATCCGAGCTCGCACATGTGGTCGGCTTCGTCGAGGACGGCGACCTGCACATCGGACAGGTCGAGCTTGCCCTGGTTGAGGAGGTCCTCGATGCGGCCGGGGGTGCCGATGACGATGTCTACGCCCTTCTTCAACGCGCCCACCTGGCGGGCCTGCGGCACGCCGCCGTAGACCTGGGTGGTGAACAGGCCGACGCTGCGGGCGATGACCTGGACGGTGCGGTCGATCTGCAGAGCGAGCTCACGGGTGGGAGCCAGGATCAGCGCCTTGGGGGCGCGACCGAACTCGCGCCGCTTGCCGGCCTGGGCGCGCAGGATGCTCTCGACGAGCGGAGCGCCGAAGGCGATGGTCTTGCCCGAGCCAGTGCGGCCACGGGCGAGGACGTCGCGACCCTCGAGGATCGGTGCGACGGTCGCCGCCTGGATCGGGAAGGGCTTCTCGGCGCCGAGACCGGCGAGGGCGCGAACGATGTTTTCGCCCAGACCCAGCTCGGCGAAGCCGGCGCCGGTTACGGTCGCGGCATCGACCGCCTCGGCCTGAAGACGCTCGTGGACGACGTCGACGCGCTGCTCGTGCTCGGCGGAGCGCTGGGGAGCCCCGTTCCAATCGCTGCGGCTCGGGCCGTCGTTGCGGCGCGGGCGGTCGTCTCGGTCGAACGAGCGAGCCGGACGGTCCTCGAACGACCGACGCGGACGATCGTCACGGTCGAACGAACGCGCCGGACGGTCCTCGAACGACCGACGCGGACGCTCGTCACGATCGAACGAACGCGCCGGACGGTCCTCGAACGACCGACGCGGACGCTCGTCACGATCGAACGAACGCGCGGGGCGATCGGTGCGATCGAACGAACGGGCGGGACGGTCGTTCCGCTCGAACGAACGGGCGGGACGCTGCCCGGCGTCACGGCGGGGGCGCTCGTCGCGATCGAACGAACGGGCCGGACGCTCGCTACGGTCGAACGACCGCGCGGGGCGGTCCTCGAACGACCGACGCGGACGCTCGTCACGATCGAACGAACGCGCGGGGCGATCGTTCCGCTCGAACGAACGGGCGGGACGGTCCCCGGCGTCGCGGCGGGGACGCTCGTCGCGATCGAACGACCGCGCGGGACGGTCCTCGAACGACCGACGCGGACGATCGTCACGATCGAACGAACGGGCGGGACGATCGGTCCGGTCGAAGGAACGAGCCGGACGCTCCCCGAAGGAACGGGCCGGACGGTCGTCGCGACGGCCGGCGCTGGCATCCCGATCCGAACGGCCGAAGCGGTCGTCGCGCGCCGAGGTGCGGATGCTGCGGGCCTCGTCGCGACCGGCGCGGTCCGACGCGCTCCAGCGGCGCTTGTCGGGCGCGGCCTCGGTCTCGGGGCGGTAGCCGCGGTGGTTCGGGCTTTTGCTGCCGGGCTTGGCGGGCGCCTCGGCGCCGGGGCGGCGCTTGCGGTCCTGGAACGAGGTCTTGGCGCCGTAGCGGGGCTCGAAGTTCTTGGCGGCGCGGCCGCCGGCGGGCTTCTTGTTCTTGGGCATGGGGGACTTCCTGGGTTCTGTTCGCGCGAAACAGCGGCGCCGATCGAAGCGGCGCGAAACCCGGACTGTCGTCGGCCGGGGGCCATTCACTGATGATGGTCGAGGCCGCGATCGCGTCCTGTCCATCGGCCCCTTGGACTCACAAACCCATCCGCGCATCACACGCGGTGTCCAGAGCCGACCGCCCCACGTTACAGGGCACGCCTGGGAATGGCATCCATGTCCCCATCCGTGCGACTCCACCGCCGCCGAATCGCACGAAGTGGGACACCCCCCACCCCCACGCCCACACACCCACACCCGTGTCCCACACAGAGCAGGTTCGACGCAGCAGAGCAGCACGAAGTGGGACATGCACAGTCCGACCCCGGCAGGCGCCCCTCGCGCGCGCCACGCGGGCACGCGCGAGGACGGAAGATAGACGCATGGCAGACACCGACGCCCACCCCATCACGGTGGCGATCGAGCGGCGCATCGACCCGACGCGCACCGCCGAAGCGACCTCCTGGATGCAGGCCGGCACCGACCTCGCGACCGCCTTCCCGGGCTTCCTCGGCTCGGGGTGGGTGCGCGCGGGCGAGGAGAGCGATCTCTGGTACATGCTGTACCGCTTCCGCGACATGACCACGCTCGAGGGTTGGGAGACCTCGTCGCAGCGGCAGTGGTGGCTGGACTCGGGCCGCCCGTTCGCCCGCGAGGAGCGCGTCGAGCGGCGCACCGGCATCGAGGGATGGTTCGACGCGGCATTCGGTTCCGTCGTCGAGCGAGCGGGTGCCACCACCTCGCCGATCCAGCAGCCCGTGCCGCCCGCGCCGCCGCGGTGGAAGCAGGCCGTGACGATCTGGGTCGGCTTCTTCCCGACGAACCTGCTCGCGTCGTGGCTGCTGGGCTTCCTCCCCGGCTTCGCCGAGGTGCCCCTGGTGCTGCGGGTGCTGGCGACGACGCTCCTGCTCACCCCCGTCATGACCTACGCGGTGCTCCCGTGGGTCACCCGCCTGCTGCGCCCGTGGCTGCAGCGTCCGCCCCGTTCCCGAAAGGCCTCGTCATGACCGCCGATCTCACCGGTCAGCGCTTCCACCTGCGCGGACCCCGCTCCTCCGCCGAGATCGCCCAGGTGGGCGCAGCGCTGCGCGCTCTCACCGTCGACGGCGTCGACCTCGTGCCGCGTTACCCCGACGACGTGCCGACTCCCGCGGCATCCGGGGTCGTGCTCGTGCCGTGGCCGAACCGCATCCGCGACGGGAAGTACACCTTCGACGGCGAAGACCTGCAATTGGCGATCAGCGAGCCGAAGTTCGGCAACGCCAGCCACGGGCTCCTGCGCTTCGGCAGCTACCAGCCGGTCGAGCACACCGACGACCGGCTGGTGCTGGGCGCGGACGTCGTGCCGCAGACGGGGTACCCGTTCCACCTGCGCACCCGTGTGGAGTTCGCCCTCGAGGACGACGGCCTGCACGTGACCCATCGCATCGAGAACGTCGGCGCGAAGGCGGCCCCGCTCGCCCTCGGCGTCCACCCGTACCTGCAGATCGGCGGGGTGCCGACCGAGGATCTCGTCCTGCATTCGACGGGCACGAGCACCCTGGTGCTCGACGAGCGCAATATCCCGGTGGACGAGGTGCCGGTCGACGGTCGCACCGACCTGCGCGGGGGCGTGCGCCTCGGCGCCGCGGCACTCGACAACGGCTACCGAGGGCTGGAGCGGGATGCCGACGGCCGTGCGCGGCACACGCTCACCGCCCCCGATGGCCGGCGCCTGACGCTGTGGCAGGACGAGGGGTTCCGCTGGGCGCAGGTGTTCACCACCGACCGTTATCCGGGTCAGCAGCTGGCCGTGGCGATCGAACCGATGACGGCTCCGGCGAACGCGTTTGCGACGGGGACCGACCTCGACGTGCTCGAACCGGGGGTCGGGATGTCTCGGGAATGGGGACTGCACTTCGACTGAACCGGGGTCGCTTGTCCCCCATTTGGGGGACAAGCGAATGGGCGTATGACCTGGGGAAAGCCGAGGCAATCCCTTTCCTTTCGCTCGGCCACGGAGGGTACCATGTGCGCTGACGGTTTCCGTCGAGGCCGGGGGTGGCGAGGACCACGGCTCCTCCGGTCGATACCCGAATGAGCCGACGGGGGCCGAGGGTCCCGCTCTGTGGGGGGAGTCTCGTTCCGTCACGAGGAAAGATCCCCCACTATGAGCACCGCGCTCCGCTCCGCCGCCCCCTTCTCCGTCTCGGCGCCCCGACCGTCCGCCCTCACCCGCCGCCTCGGTGCCGTGCCCTCGCTGCACGCGGGCGCCGCCGCTCTGGTGCTACTGGTGGGCGGGCTGCTGCTGTCGATTGCGACGACGAGCGACCCCCTGTGGTGGCAGCTGCACTTCAGCCAGCTCGGGATCTTCGGCGACTTCTCCAGCGCCGTCTTCAACTCCACGCTCAAGGTCAGCGGCCTGGTTGTGGTGTTCTTCGCGTTCTGCGTGCGCCGCGACGTGCGCGCGATGGGCCGCGGACCGGCGCGCCGCGGCTCGGCGACGCTGGCCGGCGTCTGCTACAGCATGGTCGGCGTCAACCTCGCGCTCGTCGGCTGCATCCCCCTCAACACCGACAAGGACCTCCACGACCGCGTCGCCGCGCTGATGGTGCTCGGCTTCCTCGCGCTCATCGTGTGCGCGCCGTTCGTGTTCCACCGGCTGGGCGTCAAGATGACCCTCTGCACGGTCGTGGCGATCGCCTGGCTCGTCGCCTCGATCGCGCTCTTCGTGACCGCCACGATCAACCTCGCCCTCTTCGAGACCATCTCGTGCTCGGCGATGTTCGCGTGGTCCGGCGTGTTCACCTGGACCCTGCGCGCGCGGGCCCTGCCGACCACGACGGATGCCGCGACCCCCGCCGCCCCCGCCCACGCGGTGCCCCGCCGCGCCCGCCGTCCGCTGCTCGCTCACCGCTCGAGCGCTGCCCGGCCGGTGAGCGCGCAGCGCCCGCTGAGCGCCCGCCCCTCCCGCACTCCCCTCGCCGCTGCCACCCACCCGTACGAGCTTTTTGCGGGTGCCCGGTCGGTGCGTCCCCGCATCGCCCCCGCATCCCGGACCGGCGAGGGCTCGAACATGTCGATCCGCTCGGGCGGCGGCATCCCCCCGACGGCCGGCGCACCGGTCCGCGCCTTCCGCGCGCCCGCGGCGACCACCGCTTCGGGACCCCGCGCACGCCGAGCCGAAGCGGCGCCGCCGATCGCGCGACCGGTCGCTCCGCCGCTCCTGCGCACCTCTGCCGGGCGGCGTGGCGCCGACGCCCCGTCGTGTCGCCCGCCGCGACGGCGGGGCGGGCTCGTCAGTGCTTCTCGCGCAGCTCGCGGCGGCTCAGCGGATGCCCGTCGTCGGTCGACGTCGGGACCGGGTCGGTCTGCCGCGCCGCCCGCTTCGCGCGACGGCGCTCGCTCGCCCCTTCGATGAGGTTGTAGAGCGTCGGCAGCACCAGCAGGGTCAGGAACGTCGACGACACGAGACCGCCGATCACCACGACCGCGAGCGGCTGCGAGATGAACCCGCCGTGACCGGTGATGCCCAGGGCCATCGGCACGAGCGCGAAGATCGCGGCGAGCGCCGTCATGAGGATGGGCCGCAGACGCCGCGCCCCGCCGACGATCGTGGCGTCGTGCACGCTGAGCCCCCGCGCGCGGTACTGATTGACGAGGTCGATCAGCACGATCGCGTTCGTCACCACGATGCCCACGAGCATCAGCGCGCCGATCATGCCGGCGACGCCCAGCGGCACCCCCGTGATCAGGAGCATGAGGATCGCGCCGGTGGCGGCGAAGGGCACCGAGACGAGCAGCTCGAGCGGCTGACGCAGCGACTTGAAGGTCGCCACCATCACGACGTAGACGATGAGGATCGCCGCGAGAAGCGCCAACCCGAGCTGGCCGAACGCGTCCTGCTGGTCGGTGACCACGCCGCCGACCTCCGCGGTCGCCCCGTCGGGCAGCTGCACGTCGCGCAGCGCCTGGGTGACGGTGGCCGACGAGCTGCCGAGGTCGTCGGAGGTGGGGGTGACGGTGATGGAAGCCGTGCGCAGGCCGCGCGACGTCGTGATCGACGGCGGCGTCTGGCTCTGCTCGACCGTGGCGATCTCGTCGAGGCGGACGGCGCCGCTCGCGGTCGGGATCTCCAGCGCGCGGAGGTCGTCGATCGTGGCCGGCGGATTGGCGGTCGCGAGGTACACGGTCACGCCGCGTCCGTCGAGCTCGACGGTCCCTGCCTGGCGCGGCTGCTGCGCGCCGGAGACGAGCGCACCGACCGCACGCTCCGAAAGGCCGCGCTCGGCGGCGGCGTCGCGGTCGACGCGCACCGAGACGAAGGGGAGGGATGCCGAGAGGCTGCTGGTGACCTGCCCGACGCCGTCGCGTCCCTCGAGGCCCGCGACGACCGCATCGCTCGCCTGCTGCAGGGCCTGGGAGTCGGGAGCGGTGACGTCGACGGTGATGTCGGTGGAGCCGAAGCCTCCGCCGGAGGCGGCCACCTCGATCTCGCCGGCATCCGTCAGCCCCTCCAGTTGCGTGCGCACGCGCTCGCGGAGGTCGACCTGGTCGGTGCCGGAGTCGGAGGTGATCGAGTACGTGATCCCGGTGCCGCCGCCCGAGAAGGCGTCGCGCAGGGCGGAGCCGCTCGAGCCGATCGAGGTCTGCACGGTCTGCACGCCCGGGGTGCTCAACAGCACCTCCTCGACCTTCTGGGCGGCGGCATCCTCGGCGTCGAGGCTGGGCGCCGCACCGATCTTCTGGGTCACGGTGAACGTGTTCTGCCCGGAGTCGCCGAGGAAGTCCGTCTTCAGCAGCGGCACCGAGGCGAGCGTCCCGCCGAGCACGAGCACCGCGAGGGTCAGCGTGACCCAGGAGTGCTTCAGCGTCCAACTGAGGATGGGGACGTACGCCTTCTGCAGACGTGAGGGGGGCGCGTCCGGCGCCTCGGGGTCGACCGGTTCGCCCGCGGCATCCCGCACGACCTTCCCGGGCTTGAGGAACCACGACGCCAGGACCGGCACGATCGTCAGCGACACCAGGAGCGAGGCGGCCATAGCGATGGTCACGGTGAGCGAGAACGGGCGGAACAGCTCCCCGGTGACGTCGCCGACGAAGGCGATCGGCAGGAACACCGCGACCGAGGTGATCGTGGATGCCGTGATCGCGGCCGCGACCTCGCGCACCGCCCGGACGATAGTGGGGATCTTGTCGGCGTCGCCCACGTAGTGCCGTTTGATGTTCTCGATCACCACGATCGAGTCGTCGACGACGCGGCCGATCGCGATCGTCAGCGCGCCCAGCGTGAGGATGTTGAGCGAGTACCCGAAGGCCTGCAGCCCGACGAAGGTGATGAGCACGCTCGTCGGGATCGAGATGGCGGTGACGAGCGTCGAGCGCACCGACAGCAGGAAGACGAGGATGACGATCACGGCGAAGACGAGCCCGAGCAGGCCCTCCTGCGCGAGCGCTTCGATCGACTGCTGCACGAACGGCGCCTGATCGAACACGACCGTGAAGGTGGCGCCCTGGCCGAGGTCGGATTCGAGCGTCGGGAGCGCGGCGAGCACGCCGCGCGAGACGTCGACGGTGTTGGCGGCGGGGAGCTTCGTGACGGCGATGGTGAGCGCCGGCTCGCCGTTCACGCGCGACAGCGTCGTCACGGGGTCGCTCTGCAGCTCGACGGAGGCGACGTCGGCGATGGTGGTGTTGCCGACCCGGGCCTGGGCGGCATCCGTCGGCACGAGCGGGAGGGCGGAGATCTCGTCGACGCTGGTGAGCTTGGCCCCCGTCTGCACGGTGAGGGTCTGATCGCCCTCGGTCAGCGAGCCGCCGGGGAACAGCACACCGTTCGCGTCAAGGGCGTCGGTGATCGCCTGCTGGCTGAAGCCGCGCTCGGCGAGCTTCGTCGAGTCGGGGGTGATGGTGACGCGCTGACCGGTGCCGCCGACCACCTGCGCGCCGTTGACGCCGTCGACGTCTTCGAGGTCGGGCACGACGCTGTTCTCGAGGATCGACTGCGTCGCCTGGGCATCGGCGAACCCCGTGACGGCGAGCTGGATGACGGGAAAGTCGTCGATGCTCGCCGAGGCGACGGTCGTGTCGGCCGAGTCGGGCAGCTGATCGTCAATGCGCGCGATCGCGGCGAGGATCTTCTGCTGGGCACCGGCGAGGTCGGTGCCGTAGGTGAACGACGCCGACACGATCGAGGAGTTCGTCGTGCTGGTCGCGGTCGTGGACTCCAGCCCCTCGACGCCGCGGATGGCGTTCTCGATGGGGGTCGACACGTCGGCCTCGACGACCTCGGGAGAGGCGCCCGGGTACGTCGTCACGACGGCGAGCTGCGGAAACTCGATCGACGGGATGAGCTCCTGCTTGAGGCTCGTCAGCGCGAGGCCGCCGAAGACCGCCGCGACGATCGTGACGAGCGCGATGAGCGCGCGGTTCTTCAGACTGAGGACGGCCAGGTACGACACGGGAGGACCCTCCGGGATCAGGGGGTGGATGCCGCGACGCGGCCGTTGGATACAAGTCTGTATCGAACGCCAGTATCCCATGCGCCCCGCCCGCGGAGTCCGGGCTGGCGCTCAGACCAGCGAACCCACAGTCAGCCCGAGGACGGCGGCGAGAACCGACCCGACGAACGACGCGACCGCGTAGGCGACGGCGGCGCGCGTGCGCCCCTCCTCGGCCAGCAGCACCGTCGTCACCGCCACCGCGCTGAAGGTCGTATAGCCGCCGAGCAGCCCCGTACCGAGGATCGCCCGCCACGCCTCGTCGGTCGGAAGGGCGCTCAGGATGCCGAGCGCGAGCGCCCCGGTGAGGTTGACGGCGAGGATCCCCCACGGGAAGCGCTCCCCGGTCCGGCGGCGCACGGCGACGTCGAGGAGGTACCGCAGCGCCGCGCCGACGCCGCCGGCGAGCGCCACGGCGAGGAAGAGCAGCGGCGTCACGCCGTCAATCTACTCGTCGCCGCGTCGGCGACTCACGCCTCGAGCGCCTCGATGCGACGACGCAGTTCGACGGCCTTCTCGGCGCCGATCTGAGCCTCGGCGAGCTTGAGCGCAGCGCTCGCGGTGAGCGTGCGGGCCACGAGGTAGGTGGGGCTCGCTTTGAGGTCGGGGATGACGTCGAGGATGATGCCCTCGGCATCGGGGTCGGTCATGAGCTTGCCGAGCTTGATCTTGGTGAGGTCGTAGCGAGCGGTCATCGGTCCTCCTTGAATGGGGCGCACCGTCGCGCCCTCGGTAGATTATTGCACATATGTCCCACTATGACTCACTCGTGCGGGGTCGCACGAGAAAGCCCCCACGAGCGCGTAGGCCGCGCGCGCCTCTGGCGTCCAGAACGCCCCCGCGTAGACGTGGAACCCCGCCCCGCCGGTCACCAGACGCGCCGACGCCCGCTCGGCACGCGCCCGTCGCGAGAAGGCGACGGCGTCGTCGAAGAAGATGTCACGACCACCCTGGAACACGAGGGTCGGCGGCAACCCGGCGAGCCCCATCCGCGCGGGATTCAACGCCGGGTCGTCCAGCCCCCGGTCACCCACCCATGCCTCCGCGCCCGCCCGCAGGCCGGGGACACGCAGTGAGGGGTCCCGCGACACCCGACGAGCGATCGCCGGGTTGGTGAGAGCGAGGTCGAGCCACGGCGAGAACAACACGAGTCCGTCGGGTCGACGCGCAGCGCGCAGTGAGAGGCCCACCGCCACAGCCCCTCCCGCCGAGTCTCCCGCCACGAGGAGGCGGGAAGTTCCCGCCCGCGCGGCGAGGCGTTCGTAGTGCGCGTCGATCACGGTGAGGGTGTCGTCGGCCCCGCGCTCGGGCGCGAGGGGGTAGCAGACCACGGTGATCGCGGCCCCGGTCGCCCGAGCAAGACGCTCGACGATCCACCAGTGCTCCGTGACGAGCGGATTCACGAGTCCCCCACCGGGCAGGTACATCAGCTCGAGCCCGGGGGTCCGCGTAGCCGGCTCGTAACGATAGACGGGCAGCCCGTCCTGCCGCGAGACGACCACACGGCCTGAGCGGCGCAGGCGCGCGGGCGGCTCGGCCGGGCGCCGGCCCGGGTCGAGCGTCTCGAGGTAGTCGTCACGGGTCAGTGCAAGGCGGATCGGCCGCGCGTTCACCCACATCGCCGCGGTCGTGAGCATCATCGACAGCGACACCGACTACTCCTCGCGCGCATCCGCCATGTCAGCGAGCGCGTTCGTCGTCATTAGCCGGACGACGGCCGGCAGTCCCGCGGCGATCTTGCGCCCGACGAGGGGACCGAGCACCATGGCGAGGGGCCCGGAGATCTGCACGGCGTGCGTCACCGACAGCCCGTGCGGCGTCTGGCGCATGCGGTGCGGGAACGACAGTACAGCCCCCGGCAACCCGATGCGGAAGTTCATCGCGACCCCCGGCTGCAACTCGGTAAAGGTGAAGCGCTGTGCGGGGGTTCCGTGGTTGACCACGCGGCCGGAGTCACCGACGCGCGGAGGCGCGAGGAAGATGGCCTCGCGCAGGTCGGGATCGTCGACGGCCCAGTCCTCGGGGGTGGTCCACCTCTTCCACACCGCGTCGGTGGTGGCGGTGGTGAGGTGCGTGTACTCGCGGCTCCAGGTCATCGGGCGACTCCCATCTGTTCGTGATCTGTCGAAGTGGATGTCAGGATGCCGCGGGCCTGGAGCGCCGCGCGCTCACCGGCGCGAACAGCTCCGTCCATGAACCCGGTCCAGCGATCGGCCGTCTCGGTACCGGCCCAGAGGATCGACCCGACAGGGGCGGACAGGGCACCGGCATAGGCGACGACCGCTCCCGGCCCCGGAACCGCGGTGGGGCCGCCGCCCACCCAGGACTCGGCCCCCCAACGCTGGTCGATGTAGCCGATGGCATCCATCGCCCGGGGGCCGAACAGGTCGGCGAAGGACGACAGCGCTCGCGCTCGGCGCTCGGCGGGCGCCAGCTCGTCCCACTCGCGGGCGTAGACCCCGCCGATGAAGCCGAGGAGCACTCCCGGGGCTTCGGCGCGAGCGGGACCGGCGTCGAAGGTGATGAAGACCGGGCCGGTGTCGGACAGCCCCTGACCCGACATGTCGTGGTCGCGCCAGAACGGCCGTTCGTACACGGCGTAAGCCTTCGACAGAACCCCGGCCGGCCAGCGCTGGGCCATCTGGGCGTGAAAGGGGGGAAGGGCCGGTGCGAAATCGATTCTTCCGCGCAGCGCCGGCGGCACGGCGACGATGACCGCGCGGGCGGTCACCGTCTCATCGACCGTCGACACGTGCACCACATCGGCGACGGTCTCGATGCGTCGCACCGGAGCACTCACCCGCAGCGCCTGCCCGAGCGCGTCGGCGAGACGCACGGCGATCGCATGCGACCCCTCGACGAAATGCTCCTCCTGAGCGCCACCCTCGGTGTCGAGCATCGACGACAGCCCACCCGCTTGGTGGATGTAGTGCAGAGCGTGCAGGAACGAGATCTCGTCGGGCTCGCACCCCCACGTCGTCCGGCCGGCGATCGCGATCAGCTCTCGCGCCGCGGGAGAGGCGTGCGAGCGACGCAGCCACGAGCCGAGGCTCTCGGCATCCCAGGTCGCGGCCTGCGGGGCGGCGGCGGGGTTCCCCCGGGGAACGGTGCGCGCCAGGCGGTCGAGGGTGAGCTGGATGCGCCCCACGTCGAGCAGGCTCGCGCCGACCGGAGGCACCGTGCCGCGATAGTGCCGGCGCTCGCCGCGCCACCGGATGACGTTGCGCCCCGCGGCGTAGGTGCGATATCGCGAGACGCCCACTTCGTCGGCGAGGGCCAGAATGCGATCCTGACCGGGGCCGACGAATGTGCCCCCGAGGTCGACGTGCACCCCCGCCACCTCCGCCGACGACACGCGTCCGCCCACGCGCGGCGCCGCTTCGAATACCGCTACCGTCGCACCGAACTGGTGAAGACGGTGAGCGGCGGTCAGGCCCGACAGCCCGGCGCCGACCACGACCACGTCGACGTCGGGTGCCGGGACTCGGTCTGCGGGGGGCAAGGAGGCGGTCATAGGCTTACTCCGTTCTGAAGGCGACACCGACCACGCCGGTCGGCGAGGAGGACAGCGTGAGCGAGACGACGAGCCGGCCGATGCGGGCGCGCGGTCGAGCGCGCCGCGAGCTGCTGCTGGATGCCACGATCGCGATCATCGCCGAGGGCGGCATCGCGGCCGTCACTCACAGGGCGGTGGCGGCCGCGGCGGGAGTGCCGCACTCGTCGACGACCTACTTCTTCGACTCGCTCGACGACATGATCGGCGAGGCCGTCGCTCATGCGATGGCCGCCGAGCTCGAGCGGCTCGAGCAGTTCCGCTCCGTGCTCGTCTCGGGCACCAACAGCCCCGGGGCGGCGATCGACGAGTTCGTCGAGATCGTGCGCAGCCAATCGCAGGATCACACGGTCGCGCAGTTCGAGATCTATCTCTTCGCCTCGCGTCATCCCGCGCTGCGCGTGCACGTCGAGAAGATCCTCGACGAGACGCGGGCGCTCGCGGCGGCCGTCCTGCAGACGAACGGCGTGGCCGATCCGCACGCCGCCGCTGCAGTCGTCGCCCTGATCGACGGTTTCGCCCTGCATCGCATCGCCCGTTCCGAAGAAGTCCAGTTCCAGTCGTTGGCGCACGCCCTGCGCGCCGCCATCGTGGGGTTCGTGACCCTCGCTGCGACCTCTTCGCTGGGCGAGGGAGATCGTTCTCCCGTTTAGTTGGCACAAACGTACATGTTTCTCGCGCCCTTCGCCTTCTTCGGGAAGTAAGTTCACATTTTCGTCACATAAAACGGTACGCGTGTGCAATAAAGTGACCCGATAGTCGATCCCATCGCCGTGATCGACAGAAGGGTTCCGTCATGCTCCGTCCCCGTCCTCAGGACCACCTGCTCCGCTGGGGCGCGCGCGCCCTCGGGGCGCTTCCCCCCGCAGTCCTCCGCGCGGTGAACGGCCGCCCCGTCGTGATCGACGGCAAGACCCTGCACCCCGCGGTGCAGACGTCTCTGCGCGTGATGAACGACTCTCCCGGCGCCCGGTTCGAGCGGCTCCCCCTCGACGAGGCCCGCGCGCACATCGAACTCGAAGCGTGGACGTTCGCCGGGACGACGAAGCTCGCGCAGAGGGACGACATCGAGATCCCCACCCGTGCCGGGCGGGTTCCAGGGCGCGTGTATCGCGCGGGCCTCGACCGAGCGGCATCCGGCATCATCGTGTACTTCCACGGCGGCGGCTGGGTGCTCGGATCGGTCGATAGCGCGGATGCCACGTGCCGCACCCTCGCGAAGACCTCGGGCATGACGGTGGTGTCGGTCGGCTACCGACTGGCCCCCGAAGCGCCGTTCCCGGCGGGGCTCCACGACAGCGTCGACGCCTTCCGGTGGGTCCGCGACAACGCCTCGCGATTCGGCGGAACCGCTGACGCGGTCGGTGTAAGCGGCGAGAGCGCGGGCGGCAACCTCTCGGCGGTCGTGGCCGCGGTCACGCGCGACGATGCCGAGGGGGCGCCGGCGTTCCAGATCCTGTTCTGTCCCGTCACCGACCTCTCGCGCAAGCGTCGCTCGTACGAGCTGTTCGCCGACGGCTTCTTCCTCACGGAGGCGCAGATGGACTGGTACGCAGCGCACTACCTGAGCGGCGGCGGAAGCGCCGATGATCCGCTGGTCTCGCCCCTGCGGGCCGAGGACCTCTCGCGCCTGGCCCCGGCATACGTCGCGGTGTCGGGTTTCGACGTGCTCCGCGACGAGGGTGTCGCCTACGCCGAGCGTCTCGAAGCCGCCGGCGTCGCAACGCATCTCGTGACCCACACCGGCCAGATCCACGGATTCTTCAACGCGTGCGGAGCGCTGCGCGACGCGCGCGACGCCATGGCGGATGCCGGCCGGTGGGCCGTGGCGACGCTGGCGGCGCGGCGTACGGGCGGTGTCCGATGACCGCCGACCCGACGCCCGCCGCCCCGACCGCCTACGCCGAGCCCACCCGTCCCGTCCGCGCGGGGTGGATCGCGGCGTTCGCCGGCGTGTGGCTCGGGCTGTGGATGGCGCAACTCGTTCCCGTACAGGTCCTGCTGCCCCTGCAGATCGCCTACCAGCACGCATCGGACGACTGGCTCGTCTCGCTGGTCGCGTACGGCCTGGTCAGCGCCGTGGCGGGCGCGTTCGTGATCATCGCGTACCCGATCGTCGGGGCACTGAGCGATCGCACCCGGTCGCGGTTCGGGCGGCGTCGCCCCTGGATCTCGGCCGGTGTCGTGCTGGCGGCCGTCGGGCTCGCCCTGCTCGGCATTCAGACCGAGACGCTGGGCACGGTGGTCACATGGACTCTCGTGATGCTCGGCTTCTGCATGGCGTCGGCCGCCCTCACCGCCGTCATGGCCGACTGCGTGCCCGCGGGGCAGCGGGGGCTCGTGTCGGGATGGATCTCGGCGCCGAACGCGATCGGCATCCTGCTCGGGATCGTGCTCGTGACGGCGGTGTTCACCACGACGGCGTCGGGCTACCTCGCGCTGGCCGTGTGCTGCGTGGCCCTGGCCGTGCCGTTCCTGCTCGTTCTGCGCGACGTTCCGCTGACGGCGTCCGAGGCGGCACTGCTCGGCCCGCTCACCGTCCGGACGATCCTCTCCTCGATCTGGGTCGACCCCCGACGCCACCCCGATTTCGCATGGACCGTCGCGAGCCGCGTCCTCATCAACCTCGGCAACGCGATCGCCACGACGATGCTGCTGTACTTCTTCACCTTCGCCCTCGGCGTGGCCGACCCGACCGGCTTCCTCGTCTTCACGACCGTCATCTACATGGCCGTGACGATCGTGGCCTCCGTCGCCCTCGGCAAGCTCAGCGACGTCGTTCAGCGCCGTCGGGTGTTCGTGCTCGCCTCGGGAGTCGCCCAAGCCGTCTCCGCACTCTTGCTCGCCGTCGCCCCGGCCGAGTCGACCGCGGTGATCGGGGCCGTGCTGCTCGGGCTCGGTCAGGGCTGCTTCTTCGCCGTCGACCAGGCCCTGGCCACGCAGGTGCTGCCCTCGGCCGAGACGCGCGGCAAGGACGTCGGGATCATGAACATCGCCCTCGCCGGCCCACAGGCGTTCGGTCCCCTGCTCGGGGCGGGGGCGGTCGTACTGTTCGGCGGGTTCTCTGGGTTGTTCCTCGCGAGCGGACTGGCGGGCCTTCTGGGTTCGGTCATCATCATGCGGGTGCGCTCGGTGCGGTGATCGTCGACGGATGCCGGAAGCCCGCGGCATCCGCGACGTTCCGGCTCAGCCGTAGAGCAGCCGGATGATGCGCTCGACGAGACGGTCGACCTTCGCGGTGCGCCGCATCGTGGTCAACGTCAGCAGCGGGAAGCGCTGGCGGGTCAGCGCCTTCGGGTACGCGAACTCGCGCAGGCCGTCCGCCCCGTGGATGCGTCCGAACCCGGAATCTCCCACCCCGCCGAAGGGCAGGGCGGGGACCGCGGCGAACGAGATGACCGAGTTGATCGCGATCATGCCTCCCCGGAGACGCAGGGCGAGCTCGCTCCCCCGCTTCTTGGAGAACACCGCCCCCGACAGTCCATAACGCACGGCGTTGGCCTTCTCGACGGCCTCGTCCATGGATGCCACGCGGTTGACGACCAGGGTCGGGCCGAAGGTCTCTTCCCGCACGGCATCCGCCTCCTCGTCGACGTCGGTGAGGAGGACGGGTTGCAGAGTGGTCCCGGAAGCCGGGGCCGATCCGACGCGCGCCGTCGCGCCCCGCATGAGCGCGTCGGCGACGTGCGCCCGGACCACGTCGGCCTGGCTCGGCATGGTGAGCGGGCCGAGCGTCGCGGCGTCGTCGGCGCCGGCGCGGAGCTCGCGCGTGCGCTCGGCGACGGCCTCGACGAAGCGGTCGTAGATCTTCGCGTGCGCGTAGACACGTTCGATGCCGATGCATGTCTGACCCGCGTTCGAGTAGGCGCCCCACACGGCCGCCTCGGCCGCCGCCGCGAGATCGGCGTCCTCGTCGACGAGGAGGGCGTCTTTACCGCCCGCCTCGATCACGACCGGGGTGAGGCTCTCGGCGCACGCGGCCATGACGGCCTTGCCCGTCGCGGTGGAGCCGGTGAAGGCCACCTTGTCGACACCCGCGCGGCAGAGGGCGGCGCCGGTGGGTCCGAGACCGGTCACCACGGCGAAGACATCGGCCGACCCGCCCGCGCGCACGAAGGAGCGCTGCAGCCACACGCCCACGCCGGGGGTGTACTCGCTGGGCTTGAACACCACGGCGTTGCCCGCGGCGAGCGCGTACGCGATCGAGCCCATGGGGGTGAAGACCGGGTAGTTCCACGGGCCGATGACCCCGACCACGCCGTACGGGGTGTAGCCGACGCTCGCCGACTGGTTGAGCATGAGCACGCCCGCGCCCACACGGCGCCGACGAAGGACCGGACGCGCGTGGGTCGCCGCCCAGGCCAGGTGGTCGAGGGCGAGCATGATCTCGAGCCGGGCGTCTCCACGGGGCTTGCCGGTCTCGGCGCGCACCACGGCGATGAGGTCGTCGAGGTGCGCCACGATGTCGCGCCGCCAGGCCTGCAGCGCGCGCCGGCGCCCGTCAAAGCCGAGGGACCGCCACCCGCGCGCCGCGCGCCGCGCACGGTCCACCGTTGATGCCACCTCGGCGGGGCTGCGTACCGGGAACGTGTCGACGACGCGTCCATCGAGCGGGCTCAGCGAGTCGAAAATGTCGGTGGTCACGGCATCCATGTCACGCTCCGTGCTTGTGTCCGTACCCGGTCGACACCGCGGCGGTGAGCACCGCAGCCTGCTGATCGGGGCTGAGTTCGGCGGGAACCGCCACCGCTCGTGCGCGCAGATAGATGTCGCAGGCCCACTCGAGCAGGGCGGTGTTCGTCACGGCATCGGCGAGGTCTCGGCCCGTGGTGACGGCGCCGTGGTGGGCGAGGATCGCGGCGTTGGCCGCGGCGAGGGCGTTCCCGGTGTCCGCGGCGAGCTCGGCGGAGCCGAAAACCGAGAACGGCACCACCTCGATCCCGCCCCCGAGGGCGAGCTGCTGGTAGTGCACGCACGGCAGCCGGTCCGCGACGAGGGAGAGGGCGATCGCCGCGGGGGCGTGCGTGTGCACGACGGCCCCGACGGCCTCGTCGGCGTAGGCCGCGCGGTGCAGGTCGAGCTCGGAGCTCGGAGCGAGCGCGCCCTCGACGACCTTCTTCTCGTCGTCGACGATCACGACGTCGTCGGCGATCGCGTCGGCGAACACCACCCCGGTCGCGGTGATCGCGATCCCGCCGTCCACGCGCACGCTGACGTTGCCCGCAGTCCCCTTGACCAGGCCCTGCGCGGCGAGCGCACGGCAAGCGCCTGCCACGGCTTCTCGCACACCCGCGATCACAGCGCTCCCGCCGAGAGGAAAGCGTCGATGGATGCCGCGTCGTAAGCGCCGTGATCGGTGCCGACGCCCGCGACGACCTGCGCGGCGGTGGCCGATCCGAAGCGCGCGGCGTCGCGCGACGACTGCCCGCGGAGCTTGGCGAAGACGAAGCCGGCAGAGAACGCGTCTCCACCCCCGCTGGTGTCGACGGGTTCGGCGGGGACGATGGGGACGAGCTCGAGGTCGCCGCCGTCGACCACCACGATGTCGCCACCGCCGTTGGTGACCGCGACGACCGCCGCTCCCGCCGCGTGCAGGGCGCGGGCGGCGGTGGGCAGGTCGTCGGCGCCGGTCCACCCGATGGCCTGCTCGGCGTTGGGGAGCACGTAGTCGGTGTACGCGAGCAGGGGTTCGATGAGCGCGTAGAAGGCGGGGTCGCCGCCGATGAGGAAGTCGAGCGACGTCGTCGCCCCGTGCCGACGGGCGTACTCCAGGATCTCGATGACGTTCTCGGGGCCGAGCAGCTCGGGCGCTCCGACGTGCACATGATCGGCGGCGGCGAGCGCGTCCCAGGGCACGACGTCGGCCGCGAGCGCGTTGGCTCCGACCACATGGAGCGCCGGCCGCGACCCGTCGGAGCGGATGGGGAGGACGGATGCCGAGGTCGGCAGCTCCTCGGTTCGCAGGTTCGACACGTCAATGCCGGCATCACCGAGCAGGCCCACCAGCACGCGTCCCGCGACGTCGTCGCCCACGGCCCCGCTCGTGATCACGCGCGCGCCGAGTTTGTTCAGTACCAGCGCTGTGCCCCCGGCCGGTCCCGCTGCGGACATCACGATCTCGTCGACGAGGAGCGAGCCCTGTCCCTCGGGGATCTCATCGACGGGCTGGACGATCGTGTCGAGCACATGGGCTCCGAGCGTGACGATCGAGGGGGCGGCGTTCATCGACGAACCTCCGGGTCGGGTGACCGGCGTGGCGAACCCACGACGGCAAGTGGCACATTTGTACCACTTTCTCGCCGGGTGCGACAAGGGTCAGCGCGCGGGACGCCCTCCGCGGCCGAGCAGCACGCCCGCCCACGCCGCCGCCGTCCCGACCAGGACGGTCGCCGCACCCCACCACAGCAGCCCCGGATCCGCGGACTCCACGGCGAGCGCGCTGTAGGTGGTGAAGCCGCCCAGCACCCCGGTGCCGAGGAACAGCTGCGTCCGCTGCCGGCGCGAGGAGTGCGGCATCCGGGCCCGCCATCCGAACAGGATGCCGATGGCGAACGCTCCGGCCACGTTGATCAGCGGCACCAGAGCCGGACCGAGGTCGTCACCGAGACCCAGGGAGAGGCCCGCCCGCAGCGCGGTGCCGATCGCGCCACCGACGGCGACGAGGACGACGTCGCGCCACATGCTCACCGCGCCACCCTACGCCCGGCGCCGCCGCGCGTCGGTGTCACGTCAGGTCGGCCCATTGCTGCGGGGCCTTCGCCTCCAACCAGGCGACGAAGTCGGGGAAGTCGTCGTAGACGCTCATCGCCTCGAAGAGTGTGCGGCCGCGCGCGTCCCTGCCCCGCAGCCGCCCGGCGGACAGAGACGCGAGCGACGCGATCTCCGAGGCGGGGACGATCCGCGAGCGGCCGAATCCGGGGCGAACGACCAGGTGGTCGTCGAACCCGGTGATGCGCGCACGCCCGATGGCCAGGGCCCAGACGAAGATGACCGCACCAAGAGCACCGAGGGTGCTCAACCACACGGTGACACCGACGGCGGCGAGGGGGCCGCCCTCGACGAGCTCCATGACGGCGAGGACGACGGCGCCCGCCAGGAACACCAGGCCCGTGCCGCGCGCGATCAGATGCTGAGAGGGGGCGCGCTCGACGACGAAGAGGGGCCGAGGGATGCCGTCATCCGATGACGGGGCGCTCTCCCTCCGCACGGCGGGCTCCGGCTCACGCCCCGGCCGGTTCTCTCGGTAGCGACGCCGGATCAGGGAGGCCACCACTCCGAGCACCCCCGCCGCGCCGACGAGCGCGAGCCACGGGACGCTCATGACAAAGGCCGCGGGGATGGCGAGGAACGAGTACGTGAAGACCGCGAGCACCGCCGTCTCGCGCTGCCGGCGCTTCTTCCAGGTCGCCCGCCAGTCGATCGGGTTGTCTCTCTTCGACACCGCCCGGGCTGTCGCGAGCAGCTGCGGGTCGGCGGCCGCGCGAGCGACCTCCTCGTCGGACCATTCGTGGCGCTGCCACCCGCGCGGCTCCGCCGACCCCTGCATCGCCGCTCGGAGCAGGTTGCGGAAGGCGTCGTCCTGGCGCAGTCCCCGACGCGCCGCTCCCTGCGAAGCGTGGGTGGGGCGGAAGAGCTCCTGCGCGCCGGGGACGACCTCGTACAGGGAACGCGCCTCCGGGGTCAGGAGGCTGTAGAGGTGGGTGCCGGACCGCTCTCCCCGGCTTCGAGCGCGCGTCGAACGTGATTCGTCGGAGCGCGAGAGATCATCCGTCACGCGTCGATCCTCTCAGCCTGGGGAGCGCCCGCAGGCGCGTCGTTTCGCTCCTCGGCCAGAGAGACCTGCCGACTGAATACGGGCACCCGACCCCGCTCCGCAACCCCCGCGACACCGCACCGCGAAAGGCCGCAGGATCGCGGCGGGAAGGGACAACCATGCGAAGGCTTCTGTGGGCTGTGACCACCGCGGCGGTCACCATGCTGATGCTCGCCGGCTGCGGCATCCGGATCCCCTCCGATCCCGATGGAACGCTCGACGCGGTCGAGGGCGGCGTGCTGCGGGCGGGGGTCTCCCCCAATGGCGAGTGGGTGCGATGGGACGAGGGCGAACCGACCGGGATCGAAATCGACGCCCTGACGGCGTTCGCGCGATCGCTCGACGCCGATGTCGAGTGGACGGTGGGTTCGGAGGAGGCGCTCGTGCGCGGTCTCGAGGAGGGCGACCTCGACGTCGTCGCCGCGGGGCTCACCGACCAGACCCCGTGGACGAAGAAGGCGGGGATGACGCGGCCCTACGCCGAGACCACGCTCGAGGACGGGTCGACGGCGAAGCTCGTCATGCTCGTGCCGCTCGGCGAGAACGCCTTCGTCTCGCGGCTGGAGACGTTCCTCACCGACGAGGAGGCGTCCCGATGACGACGGAGTCGGTGCGCTTCGGCCGCGCGCAGCTTCCCGACCGGCAGGTCGAGGTGCTGCGGCGCGCGATCCGGCTCGAGTGGATCACGATCGGCTTCCTCGTCGTGACGGCGACGCTGGTCTTTCTCGTGCTGGGCAACTCGCAGGCGATGAAGGCCGCGTGGATCGAGGACCTGCTGTCGTTCATCCCGCCCCTGGCCTTCCTCATCGCCGTCCGTCTCGCGCGGCGCCCGCCGACGGTGCGCCACCCGTACGGTCTGCACCGTTCCGTCGCGGTCGGTCACCTCGTCGCGGCGGTGGCGCTGACGGCCATGGGCCTCTTCCTCATCGTCGATTCGGGCATCGGCCTGGTGACGGCCGAGCACCCCACGATCGGGACGCTGAACCTCTTCGGCATCACCGTCTGGCTCGGGTGGCTGATGATCGGGGTGATGGCGGTCACCGCGGTGCCGCCGGTGATCGTCGGCCGCATGAAGCTGGGACTCGCGCGGGAGCTGCACGACAAGGTCCTCTACGCCGACGCCGACATGAACAAGGCCGACTGGATGACCTCGCTCGGCACCATCGTCGGTGTGCTCGGCATCGGCGTCGGCCTGTGGTGGATGGATGCCGCGGCGGCGATCTTCATCGCCGCGAGCATCGTGCACGACGGCGTGAGCAACCTCCGCGCCGCGATCGTCGACCTCATGGACGCGCGAGCGACGACGTTCGACGACCGGCAGCCGCACCCGCTCGCCGGCCGCGTCGACCAGTACCTCGCGGGACTCGACTGGGTCGACCGCGCCGGCAGTCGCATCCGCGACGAGGGACATGTCTTCCACATCGAGGCCTTCGTCGTCCCCCGCGACGAGACCGTGCCGCTCGCCGCGATCGAGGCCGCCCGCGAGGGGTGCGTCGCCCTCGACTGGAAGGTGCAGGACGTCGTCATCGTGCCGGTCCCCGAGCTGCCCGACGTGGTGGAGGCGGTCATTCCCCCAGGATCAGGCGCCTGATCGCGGCGTCCTTCGACCCGCCCAGCTCCATCGTGCGACCCCGCCGGTACAGCGAGAACACCCGCGGGTCGATGTAGCTGGCGCGCGCGACCGCGGGAGTGTTGCCGAGGGCCTCCGCGGTCGCCCGGACCGCCGCGACCTCGGCCTTCTTGCGCTCGTTCTTGCCGCCGACCGCACCGACCTTCGCGAGCGACTCGGCCGCGAGGATCGTGCCGCGCAACGTCCGGAAGTCCTTCGCGCTGAAGGGACCTCCGGTGAGCGAGCGCACGTAGCCGTTGACGTCCCCGGGAGTGAGCGGCACGCGTCGCCGGCCGCGACGGTAGCTCAGCAGCGCCGCGCGAGAGCGGCCGAGCGCGAGCTCCTCGACGATGGATGCCAGCTCCCCGTCGCGCACCGACAGCTCGGCGCGCTTGCCGCTCTTCGCCGGGAACGACAGGCGGATCAGGTCGCCCTCGACGGTGGCATCCCTCCGCTGGAGCGTGGTGAGGCCGCGACTGCCGTTCGTGACGAAGTAGCGGGCGTTGCCCACGCGCGGGGCGACGAGGTCGAGGAAGCGGAACGATACCGCGAGCACCCGCTCGCGATCGTTCTCGGCGCGCCGCAGCGATTGGGTCACGCGGGCGCGCGCCCGCGGCAGCGCCTCGGCGAGCTGCAGGGCGCGAGCGAACTTGCCCTTGTCCTGCCGCTTCGACCAGTCGGCGTGGTACGTGTACTGCCGCCGTCCGGCCTCATCTGTCCCGACGGCCTGGATGTGCGCGTTCGGTTCCTTCGCGATCCACACCTCGCGCCACGCGGGCGGGATGACCAGTCCTCGCGCCCGCTCGGCCTCGCGCTCGGGGACGGGGTCGCCCGCGTGGTCGACGAAGCGGAAGCCCGACCCGGAGCGCACGCGACGGTAGCCCGGATCCTCGTAGGGCCGGACACGGATGAGTCGCGGCATCGCCTCAGTGGTTGCGGAGCAGGTCGATCAGCTCCGCCTTCTTCTTGCCGGAGTACCCGGTGATCCCGAGCTCCTTCGCGCGCTTCTTCAGCTCGTCGACGGTGCGGTCCTCGTAGTTCTCGGCGTGACCGCCCTTCTCGCCCACCTTGTCGCGGCCCTGCGCGGCGGCGGCGTTCGAGATGCGGGCCGCCTTCTCCTTCGAGTCGCCCTGCTTGCGCAACTCCTCGTAGAGGTCGGGGTCCTTCAGGCTGTTCGATCCTCGTCCCTGGGGCATGACCGTCTCCTTCCGCCGGGAGTCCGACGCTACGGGCGCGCATCCTCACGCGTCCGCGGGGTTGACAAGAGGACCGGATGCCACGGAACGGCGTGCACCGACGGAGGGTTGACGATAACGCGATATATCGCGATACTCGGGTGCAACGCGATATATCGCGAGTGAGGAGACTCGTCATGGAGAAATGGATCATCCACCCCGGTGAGACGCGCGTCATCGACATCGACGCGCTGCGCGAGCTGAAGATCGGCCTCGTCGGCGGACAGGTCGACGTGATCGCGCACGACGAACCCGACGCGCGCATCGAGGTGCACGGCGTGACGGTGAAAGATCTGCGCATCGAGATGGTCGACGGCCGCCTCGAGATCGACCACCCGCAGCTGCGGTGGGACAACTTCCTCGAGGTGTTCCGCAACTTCGGCTCCGGCGGACCCAAGGCCGAGGTGAGCGTCGCCGTTCCGCGCGCGGTCGCCCTGACCCTCGGCGTCGTCAGCGCGAGCGCCCTCGTCTCGGGCCTGCGCACCGACGTGCGCCTCAACACCGTCTCGGGCGACATCATCGTCGACGGCCTCGTCGGCGACGTCAACCTCAACGCCGTCTCGGGCGATCTGCAGGTGCGCGAGCTCGACGGCGCACTCAGCGCCAACAGCGTCTCGGGAGACGTGGCGGCCACCGGGCGCATCACGAAGGCGTCCATCGACACGGTCTCGGGCGCCATGCTCGTCGATTCGACGGGGCCCACGCAGGCCATCAGCCTCAACTCCGTCAGCGGCACGGCCACCATCCGCCTCGACCGCTCCCTGCCTGCGAACTACGTCTCGCGCTCGGTCAGCGGACGTGTCCAGATCGACGGCCAGGTGCGCTCCGGCTCCGGCCCCACGAACTACACCGGCTCGACCGGCGCGCTCGCGGGGTCGTTCGTCGACGTCCGCGCCAACACGGTCTCGGGCGAGATCACGGTGCTGCGCCGCGGCATCTCGGGCCTGCGTCCCGAGGAGCTCGCCGGAGAGGAGGAGTGGTGATGAGCCCCGTCTTCTCTCACGGCGATCTGCGCCTGTACATCCTCAGCCTGCTCGACGAGGCGCCGCGCCACGGCTACGACCTCATGCAGGCGCTGACCGAACGCACCGGCGGCACCTACTCGCCCTCGGCGGGCACCATCTACCCGCGCCTGGCCAAGCTCGAGGAAGAGGGCCTGGTCACCAAGACCGTCGACGGCCGCAAGACCGTGTACGAGATCACCGACGCCGGGCGCAGCGAGGTCGCCGCACGCTCGGGCGATCTGGAGGGCATCCAGGCGGGCCTCGCCGACAGCGTCCGGCTCATCGCCGACGAGGTGCGCGGCAGCGTCCGGGATGCCATGCGGAGCCTGCGCGCCGACCTGGCCGCCGCCTCCCGCGGGGAGCGCGAACAGGCGCACGCCGCGCCCGTCGACGACGCGCGCTCCCGCAGCCGCGAGCAGTTGTCGCGCGCCGACGCCGCGGTCACCGAGTTCCGCGGCCGGGTGCGCTCCGAGCTCCGCGCTCACGTGGCGCGCGGCGGCGAGCTGACGGCATCCGGGATCGACGGGGTCGAGGAGGCGCTGCGTCAGGCCTCCGAGGCCGTGGCGCGCGCGATGCGCGGCTGAGTCACTCCCACGGCAGCTGATCGTCGGCGCCGACCGGGTCGCCCTGCGGGACGACGAGGACCGGTCGGCGCTGACGGTGGCTCAAGCGGGCGGCGACGGATCCGGTGAGGAACTCGCGGACCGATTCCCCGATCCCCCGCTTGCGCGTACCCACCACGAGCAGAGAGGCGTCGACCTCGTCGGCGAGACGGATGAGCGCGAGCGCCGGGTCGCCGATCTCCTGCCGCACGCTCCACACCTGGGTGTGGCCGGCGAGGGCCTCCTCGGCCTCTCGACGCACCTCGTCGAGCGCGGCCTTGGCGGCGGTCCCCGCGAGATCGACGCCTGCCGGTACGTAGCCGTCGGGGTCCTCGAACGCGACGAACCGCGTGGTGTCGACGTGGACGACGATGAGCTCGGCACCGGCGAGACCCGCGTACCGCGCGGCTTCGCGCACGACCCGTGACGATTGGCCCGGGACGACTCCCGCGATGACCGCTCCGCGCGCGGCGACGGGATGGGGCTGGTCCACCATGACTGCTCCTTCCGGGGCGCCGGCGGCCCGCGGTGATCCGCTCGACGGCTCGGCCGGAATGCGCCGTGATATCCTGGGTGTTACTCTTACCGGCTCGGTCCGGAACCGCAATACGCAGGGCTCACATCATGGCCCTCGACGTCGATCGTGAGGGGGTCTCGCATGGGGCGTGGCCGTCAGAAGGCGAAGAACACCAAGATCGCCCGTGAGCTGAAGTACGACACCTATTCGGTGAACTACTCGGCTCTCGAGCGCGAACTGGGCGCACCCGAAACGGGCGACGACGCATACGTCGACAAGTGGGCCGACCAGTACAGCGACGAGTACGAAGACGAGAAGGCCTGACGCCTCCCGTTCCGCTGCTCACCGCTCCGGCGGTTCGGTCCTGACCTTCGATCCCGCCCTCCGGGAGGACACGGTCACCACGCGTGCCCGGTGCGGCGCTCCCACGCCGCCTCCACGCTCTCGCGACGCGTCATGATGACCGCTGCGGGAACGACCAGCAGGAGTGCGCCGCCGAGCACGCACAGACCGACGGTCCAGCCGCCGGTCGTCTCGTGCGTCACGCCGATCGCCAGGGGCATGAGCGCGGCGAACCCGTAACCGACGCTCTGCACGAACCCGCTGAGCGCGACCGCGGTCTCGTGCGAGCGCGTCCGCAGCCCGAACAGCGTGAGCGCCAGCGGGAACATCAGCGGCGGGATGCCGATCAGCACCACCCACAGCACCGTCGCCGCCGCGGGCGCCACGAGCAGGCCGACCACGCCCGTCAGGCCGCCGACCACGGCGACGACGTAGAACGGCGTGGTCCGCCCGAGCCGGGCCACCAGCAAGGGCACCAGTAGCGACACCGGCAGGCCCATGAACGAGAAGAGCGCGAGCAGACCGCCGGCCTCGGCGGCATCCACTCCGGCCACCTCGATCAGCAGCGGCGGCAGCCACGCGAACATCGCGTAGGCGACGGCGGAGTTCACCCCGAACGTGACGACCAGCGCCCACGTCTGGGGGACGCGCACGATGCGCGAGAGAACCGCGGTGCGCGGCTCGTCGACGGCGTCGGCGCTCGACGCGCGGGCGCGGAGGCTCAGCGCGATCCACGGCACCACCGCCGCCAGCGCCACGACCGCCCACGTCACGAACGACCCGCGCCACCCGACGGCGTCGGCCAGCGGAACGGCCACCAGCGGCGGGGTGAACGTCGCCACCGCCATCGTCGTGGAGTACACCGTCGTCATGAGCCCGATGCGCTCGGGGAAGTACTTCTTCACCACCGTGGGCAGCAGCACGTTGCCGACACCCACCGCGGCGAAGATGCCCGCCGTCGCCGCCAGCAGCGACCACGCGTCGGCGGCCGCGGCGCGCAACGACAGCATGGTCGCGCCGACGACCGCTGCGATGAGCACCGTGCGCTCGAGGCTGAGTCGCCGCTCGATCGCCGGGGTCACCA
This sequence comes from Microbacterium sp. PRF11, assembly GCF_031844085.1. Lineage (NCBI taxonomy): Bacteria > Bacillati > Actinomycetota > Actinomycetes > Micrococcales > Microbacteriaceae > Microbacterium > Microbacterium sp. PRF11. The sequence goes on along the minus strand of NZ_JAUZUP010000002.1, from coordinate 397,168 downwards.
TGCCCGACAGGGCGAAGGCCACCGGCGGCGCCATGCCGATGAGACCCACCACCGCCGCCGGGACCTCGAAGTCGCGGCCGATGACCGTCAACAGCGGCGACAGCGAGGCCACTGCGATCCGCAGCGTGAGCGCGAGCAGGACGACGGCCGCCGCGGCGAGCGCGATCGTCCCCGCGCGGCGGGAGGTCAAGACTCCTGGCTGCCCTCGACCCACGCGAGGTACTCGTCCGACACGGTGCCGGTGACGTACCGGCCGTCGAAGCAGCTCATGTCGAGGTCGACCAGGTCGGTGCCCTCCATGATCGCCGCCTTGAGGTCGTCGACCTCCTGGTAGACGAGATAGTCGCAGCCGAGCTCCTCGGCGATCTCCGGGATCGTCCGGCCGTGGGCGACGAGCTCGTGGCGCGAGGGCATATTGATGCCGTACACGTGCGGGAAGCGCACGGGAGGTGCGGCCGAGGCGAACGTGACGCTCTTCGCACCGGCATCCCGAGCCATCTGGATGATCTCGCGGCTAGTGGTGCCGCGCACGATCGAGTCGTCGACGAGGAGGACGTTCTTGCCCTGGAACTCCGTCGACATCGCGTTGAGCTTCTGACGGACGCTCTTCTTGCGCACGGCCTGCCCGGGCATGATGAACGTGCGGCCGACGTAGCGGTTCTTGTAGAAGCCCTCGCGGTACTCGATGCCGAGCTTGCGGGCCACCTGCATCGCCGCCGGACGCGCCGAGTCGGGGATCGGCATGACCACGTCGATGGAACCCGCGGGGGTGTACTTCGCGACGGTGTCGGCGAGGCGCTCGCCCATGCGCAGACGCGTCTCGTACACCGAGACGCCGTTCATGACCGAGTCGGGCCGCGCGAGGTAGACGTATTCGAACGAGCACGGCGCGAGCGTCGGGTTCGCGGCGCACTGCTGCGCGTGGAGCGTTCCGTCGAGGGTGATGAACACGGCCTCACCGGGCTCGACGTCGCGCACGACCTCGAAGCCCGCGTTCTCGAGCACGAGGGACTCGGATGCCACGATGTACTCGTCGCGCGGCTCGCCGCCGGGGACCTGCGCGGCGGGGCGCTTGCCCAGGATGAGCGGGCGGATGCCGAACGGGTCGCGGAACGCGAGGAGCCCGTAGCCGGCGATGAGGGCGATCGAGGCGTACGACCCCTCGACACGCTCGTGCACGCGCCCGACCGCGCGGAAGACCTGGGCCGGGTCGAGGTCGGGTCCGGTGATCTCGGACTGCAGCTCGGAGCCCAGGATGTTCACGAGCAGCTCGGTGTCGCTGCTGGTGTTGAGGTGGCGGCGGTCCTTGCTGAACAGCTCGCTGGTGAGCTCGCGCGTGTTGGTCAGGTTGCCGTTGTGCACGAGGACGATGCCGTAGGGCGCGTTGACGTAGAAGGGCTGCGCCTCTTCTTCGTTGGATGCCGTGCCCTTCGTGGCGTAGCGCACGTGGCCGAGGCCGATGTCGCCGAGCAGCGCGCGCATGTCACGCGTGCGGAAGGCCTCACGCACCTGGCCGCGGGCCTTGTGGATGTGGAACACCCCGCTGGACTCGGCCGTGGCCATGCCCGTCGAGTCCTGCCCGCGGTGCTGGAGGAGGAGGAGCGCGTCGTAGATCTCCTGGTTGACCGGGCCCTGCCCGGCCATGCCGACGATGCCGCACATGGGGTGTTACTTCGCTCCGTTCGCCGGGGTCCCGGCATCCGCGTAGGAACCGACCAGACGCACGGCGCCTCCGTCGACGCCCTTCGCGCCCTGTTCGTACTCGCCCTCGGGGCGGGCGCCGTCGCGGACGACGCCGACCTGCCACGTGGCGATGCCGTCGGCCCTCAGCGCCGCCGTCGCGGCATCCGCGATCTCGGGCGATACGACGGCGAGGAAGCCGATGCCGAGGTTCCAGGTGCCCTCGGTCGCGGTGAGGTCGAGCCCGCCCATGTCGGCGAGCACGCGGAACACCGGCGAGGGGCTCCACGTCGAGCGATCGACGTCGACCCACGTGTCCTGCGGCAGTACGCGCGCGAGGTTCGCCGCGATGCCGCCGCCGGTCACGTGGCTGAGCGAGTGGATGCCAGCACCCACCGCCGCGTCGTCGAGCAGGCGCAGCAGCGGCGAGGTGTACAGGCGCGTGGGCTCGAGCAGCGCCTCGCCCCAGGTGCCGCCGAGGTCGGCCGACGCGGAGCCGTAGGCGATGCCGGCACCCGTGATGATGTGGCGCACGAGCGAGTAGCCGTTGGAGTGCAGACCGCTCGAAGCGAGCGCCAGCACGACGTCGCCGGCACGGACGCGATCGGCACCGAGCACGCGGTCGGCCTCGACCACGCCGGTCGCGGCTCCGGCGACGTCGTAATCGTCGACGCCCAGCAGGCCCGGGTGCTCCGCGGTCTCGCCACCGACCAGCGCGGTGCCGGTCATCGCGCAGCCGCGGGCGATCCCCGCGACGATGTCGGCGATGCGCTGCGGCACGACCTTGCCGCACGCGATGTAGTCGGTCATGAACAGCGGACGCGCCCCGACCACCACGATGTCATCGACGACCATGCCGACGAGGTCTTCGCCGATCGTGTCGTGCTTGTCGATGGCCTGCGCGATCGCGACCTTCGTGCCGACGCCGTCGGTGCTCGTCGCGAGCAGCGGCTTGGCGTAGTCGCGCAGCGCCGAGGCGTCGAAGAGACCGGCGAAACCGCCGACGCCCCCCAGCACTTCGGGGCCGTGCGTACGGCGCACCGCAGACTTCATCAGTTCGACGGCGAGATCTCCGGCGGCGGTATCGACGCCTGCGGCGGAGTACGGGTTTTCGTGGGGAGCGGAGGCCACCGCAACAGACTACCCGGGGCGGACACGCGCGGGTGCCGGGGATGCCGGCGGGAGCAGCGCCTTCCGACGCAAGGCCCGTGTTCCGCGCCGCGCGGGCTCCCTACAATGACGCCATGACGGGCGGCCAGCCGGAGTGGGTGATCCGCGAAGACGCGGCGCAACCGGTGCTCGTCGCGCTCTATCTGCGTCAGGTGGTCGGCATCCGCTCCCCCGAGGAGCTGCCCGCGCTGCGGCGCGTTCCGACGGGCGCCGAGAGGGCGGAGGCCGCGCAGGCGCAGCTCGAACGCGAGTGGCGCGAGTACTGGGCGATGACGGTGGAGCCGCAGGCGCACCCCTCCCCCGTGCCGCTCGAGCTGATCGACGGGTTCGAGACCCTCGTCGCCCTGCCGGTCGAGGGCGCGCAGACGCTGCGCGAGGCCATCGCGCCGCACGCCGACGACGCGGTCGACTTCGCCCGGCACGCCCACGGACGGTACGCGCGCGATGCGGCGGCGCGGCCGGGGGTGTCGTACCGGGCGTACGCGAGCGCGATCGCCGCGCACGAACGGGCGGTCGGCCGGCGGGCGCACTCGTTCGAGTTGAACGTGCAGGTGCTCCCCCTGGCTCAGCGGGGGGTGTGGTGGATCGGCTCGCTCACGGTCGCGGTGACCGACGGCCTGCGCGGCGACGTCGCGGCGTTCGACGCGGCGATCCACCCGATCATCGCCGAGCTGGCGTGAGGGTCAGACCTCGTACTGCTCGTGGTCGACGGTCACCTGACGGGTGCGACCGCCGAGGGCGCGCTCGAAGATCAGCGCGACGATCGCCGCCAGCGCGACGCCCGCGACGACGCAGATCAGCGCGGTGAAGCCGAAAACCTGCAGCTCGGAGTACACCACCTGGGTGTAGGGGCTGATGTCGGAGCCGTCGATCGCGACGGTGAGGATGAGGGCGACCAGGATGCCGAGGAACGCCCCCGCCGCGAGGAAGACACCGTACTTGGGGGCGCGACGCACGGTCGCGGTCTCGATGTCGTCTCGGACGTACACCGGTCGCTCGGGGGTGGGCTGCTCGGCCATGCGCTCATTCTCCCACCGTCCGGGCCGGAGCGGGTCGTGACCTCTCGACGGCGAGATCACTTGACCGCGGCGGAGGGCGCGGTGGCGGGCGGGACCGCCCGGGCAGGGCGGGTCAGGCCCGCGCGGCGGCCGGCGGCGGCGCGGTCGACCCGCGCACGATGAGCTGCGACGGCAGCACGGTGTTTTCGGTCGGGACGGAGCCGCCCATCGCCTGCAGAAGCAGCTCCACCGCGAGCGCTCCCGAACGGGCGATGGGCATGCGCACGGTCGTGAGGCTGGGGGTGACGGCGCCTGCGAGGTCGATGTCGTCGATCCCGACGATGCTGACATCGTCGGGGCACACGCACCCGAGCTCGGCCATTCCGGCCTCGAGCCCGAGGGCGACGAGATCGTTGTAGGCGATGACGGCGGTCGCCCCGGTGGCGACGGCGGCGGCGGCCGCCGCCCGGCCGCCCTGGATCGAGGCCGCGTTGTGGCTCAACCGCGACAGGCGGATGCCGAAGCGTGCGCACGCTCGCTCGACGGCGTCGGCGCGTTGCTCGTCCGCCCAGGATCCGTGCGGGCCGGAGGCGTAGGAGATGTGCGAATGGCCGAGAGCGGAGAGGTGTTCGACGGCCTGGGTGGGTCCGCGCTCCGCGTCCATGACGACGCACAGCGCGCCGTCGAGGACGCGGTTGACCACGACGTGGGGGGTGTCGCCGACGAGCTCGAGCACCTCGGTCTCGGGCAGGCGCGGCGAGCACAGCACGAGACCGTCGGTGCGGCAGCCGAGCTCGATCGCCTCGCGCTCGCGGCGGAGGTCCTCGTCGGCGTCGAACAGCACGATGCGGTGGCGCCCGTGCCACGCCTGCCCCTGGATGGCTTTGAGGAGGGTCGCGTAGACCGGGTTGGCGGCATCCGGGACGATCACCGCGATGGTGCGGGTGCCGACGGCCGCTTGCGGCGCGGCATAGCCCAGCTCGACGGCCGCGCGACGCACGCGCTCGAGCGTCGCGGGCGCGAGACGGTCGGGCTCGCCGAACGCGCGCGACGCGGTCGCGATCGAGACGCCCGCGTACTTCGCCACCTCGGTGAGATTCGCCGCCATGTCCACCCCCTGCCGTCGTCGTCCCATCATCGCCCATGCCGCCATGTAAAAGCTTGACAAGTTTGTACAAACCACGCACAATGCTTTCATGCCGATCATCGACGATCTCCCCGAGTCGACCCGCGCCGCCTCGACAGGAACCCGCGCGTGAGCGCCCGAATGCGCCGCGCGACCGTGTCCGCGCCGCCCGCACCCGGCGGCGCCGGCATCCTGCACCTCGGCCTCGGCAGCTTCCACCGCGCGCACCAAGCCGTGTACACCGCCGCCGCGATGCGCGCCGACGGCGGGGACTGGGGCATCATCGGTGTCGCCTCCCGCTCGCGCCGCGTGGTCGACGCCCTGCACGCGCAGGATCACCTGTACGCCGTCGCGACGATCTCGCCCGACGACGCCTCGCTCGTCGTCCCGGGCGTGCACACCGACTCGTACGTGGCCGCCACCGACCCGGCCCGGGTCGTGGACGACCTCGCCGACCCGCGCATCCGCATCGCGACGCTCACGGTCACCGAGAACGGCTACAGCTACTCGCCGTCCACCCAGCGCCTCGACGTCACCGACCCGGTCGTCGCCGCCGACCTCCGCGGCGCAGACCCCCGCTCCACGATCGGCCAGCTCGCGCGCGGCCTGCAGCGTCGCGCCGCTCTGGGCGGCGAGCCGATCTCCATCCTGAGTTGCGACAACCTCGTCTCGAACGGCTCGCACACCGAGAAGCTCGTGCGCGACTTCCTCGGGGAGCTCCCGGATGCCGAGGGTGCCGACGTCCTCGCCTACCTCGACCGGGCCGTGACCTTCCCGTCGAGCATGGTGGACCGCATCGTGCCCGCCACGACACCCGAGCTCGTCGACCGCGTCGCGGCGCTGCTGGGCGTGCGCGACGACGTCCCCGTCCCCGCCGAGCCGTTCACGATGTGGGCGATCGAGGACCGCTTCGCAGGAGGGCGGCCCGCGTGGGAGGCGGGAGGCGCGGTGTTCACCGACGAGGTCGGCGCCTACGAGCAGCTCAAGGTGCGACTACTCAACGGCACGCACTCCCTCATCGCCTACCTCGGCGCGCTGCGCGGGGCGGCGACGATCCCGGATGCCATCGCCCTGCCCGACATCGAAGCCGCCGCCGCCGCGATCCTGCGCCAGGAGTACGAGCCGTCGGTGACCGCCCCGGCGGGCGTCGACATCGCGCAGTACGAGAGCGACCTCTTCTCGCGCTGGGGCAACAGCGCGCTCGGGCACCGGACGAGCCAGGTCGGTTCGGACGGGTCGGTCAAGCTCGGTCAGCGCATCCCCGGCCCGGTGCTCCAGGCCTTCGAGCGCGGCGCGTTCCCGCACCTGATCGCGCTGACGGTCGCGGCCTACCTCGCCTGCATCGCGCCTCCCGCGGGCTTCGACCCGGGGCCGCACGCCGCCGCGATGGCCGATCCCGCGCGCGAGCGGCTGAGCGCCGTCACCACCCGCGGCGGGCGCGATCTCGCCGCTCGCGCGATCGTCGACCTGCAGCTGTTCGGCGAGGAGCTCGCCCACCGCAGCGGCTTCGTCGACCGCGTCGGCGATCTGCTCGACACGATCGTGTCGCGCGGCGTCGATCACGCCATCGCCGACAGCCTGTCGGCATCCGGCGCCCTGGCACCGACGACCCCCTGACCATCCGGCGCCCGTCGGGCGCATCGACACGAAGGAGACGCGATGAAGCTACTCGCGATCCACGGCGCGGAGGACATCCGCTGGGAAGACCGACCGACGCCCGAGCCCGGTGAGGGCGAGGTGCGCCTACGCGTGCGCTACGTCGGCATCTGCGGGTCGGATCTGCACTACTACTTCCACGGCAAGAACGGCGAGTACGCCGTGCGCGAGCCCCTCACCCCCGGCCACGAGCTCTCAGCCGTGGTCGATCTCGACCCCTCGGGGCGCCTGGCACCGGGGACGCCCGTGACGGTGCACCCCGCGCGATTCGGCCCGTCCGTCCCGGGGCTCGAGCAGCGCCCGCACCTGCGCACGGGCGGCGACTACCTCGGCAGCGCCGCGGGCTTCCCCCACCGTCAGGGCGGGGCGGCCGAGTTCCTTATCGTCGAGGAGCACATGGTCCGTGCGCTCCCCGAGGGTCTGCCGCTCGAGCGCGCCGCACTCGCCGAACCTCTCGCCGTGGCGTTGCATGCGGTCGGCCTCGCGGGCGACCTGACCGCAAAGCGCGCCCTCGTCGTCGGCGCCGGTCCCATCGGTCTGCTCGTGGTCGCCGCCGCCGTCGACGCCGGCGCCGCCGTCGTGGGCGCGAGCGATGTGCGCCCCGAACCCCTCGGACGGGCGACCACCCTCGGCGCGGGCGAGACGTTCCTCGTCGGCACCGACGCGATCGACCCCGAGTCCTTCGGCGTCGTCTTCGAGTGCTCCGGCGTGGGCGTCGCCCTCACCCAGGCCGTACGGGCGGCCCGCCGCGCCGGCACGGTCGTGCAGGTCGGGATGCTCCCCGACGCCGACATCGGGGTGAACCTCGCGCCGATGCTCGCCAAGGAGCTGACCGTTCGCGGCGCGTTCCGCTTCTCGACCGAGATCGACGACGCGATCGCCCTCTTGGCCTCGACCGACGCCCTCGACGCGGTCGTGTCGCACGTCGTCCCCGCGACCGACGCCGAGGCCGCCTTCGCCACGGCGCGGGACTCCTCGGCATCCGCCAAGGTCCTTCTCTCCCTCTGACACCCGACACATCATCACTACGAAGGAGTAATCCGATGAGCAGCTCTTCCGCCCCCGGCGTCGACGCGTCGACGCCGCCGCCCGTCGCCAAACGATCCGTCGGCGACCTCGCCCGCGCCGCCGTCTCGGGCTGGCTCGGCACCGCGCTGGAGTTCATGGACTTCCAGCTCTACTCGCTCGCCGCCGCCCTCGTCTTCAGCCAGATCTTCTTCGCGGGAGGGGATGCCGCGATGGCCGTCGTCCTCGCGATGGCGACCTACGGCGTGGGCTACGTGGCCCGACCGGTCGGCGCGTTCTTCTTCGCACGCATCGGCGACAAGATCGGCCGCAAGCAGGTGCTGTTCTACACGATCCTGCTCATGGGCGCGGCGACCACCCTCATCGGCGTGCTGCCCACGTACGAGCAGGTCGGCATCCTGGCCCCGATCCTCCTGGTGATCCTGCGCCTCGCCCAGGGCTTCGGCGCGGGAGCGGAGATCTCGGGCGCCGGCGTCATGCTCGCGGAGTACGCCCCCGACAACCGCCGCGGCATCGTCGCCTCGCTCGTGGCCCTGGGCACCAACTGCGGCACGCTGTTCGCCTCGGGCATCTGGGCGATCCTGCTCGCCGTGATGATGGAGAGCGACGTCATCGCGTGGGGCTGGCGCATCCCCTTCATCGGCAGCGCGGTGATCATGCTCTTCGCCCTGTGGGTGCGCTTCAACCTCAAGGAGAGCCCGGTCTTCGAAGAGCGCACCGACGTCGTCGACGGCAAGGCGCTCTCGCGCGCGGAGCTGCAGAAGGTCGCCACCGAGACCAACGACATCCGCACCCTGGAGTCTCTGCAGAAGAAGCCCCTCAAGGCCGTCCTCGTGTCGTTCTTCCTGCGCTTCGGTCAGGCCGGCAACTCCGGCCTCGTGCAGACCTACCTCATCTCGTTCATCACGATCACCCTGGCCATCTCCAAGGAGGTCGGCCCCGAGATCGTCATCGTGTCGTCGCTGATCGGCTTCATCACGATCCCCCTCGTCGGCTTCCTCGGCGACAAGTTCGGCCGCCGCCGCATGTACATCGTGATGTCGGCCCTGTCGCTGCTGCTCATCGTCCCGACGCTGCTGCTGATCAACTCTCGCGAGGTCGGCTGGATCTTCGTCGGCTACGCGCTCATCCACAACATCTCGGTGCTGGGTCTGGCATCCATGGAGAACATCTCGATCCCCGAGATCTTCGGCGCCCGCAACCGCTACACCCTCACCGCGGTCGTGCGCGAGATCGCGGCCATCGTCGCCACGGGCATCGGCCCGGTCGTCGCCGCCGCGTGGGTGGCCGCCGCGACCGGCAGCATCGTGCCGATCATGGTGCTCATGGGCATCTTCACGGCCTCGGCGCTGGTCGCCGCGATCGTCGCTCCCGAGTGGACCGGTCGCGACCTGACCGACCCGCGCGCCGCGATGTGACCCGCGGGGCTCGACGCCCCGCACCCGGGCGGGCTCTGACGGCGAGTCCGCCCGGCATCCCTCCGCATCGCGAGCCCCTGTCGCGTCCGCGTGGCCCCGGGGCCACGCAGGACGCCCCGGGGCCACGAACGCCCCCGCTTCGGCTCCGCTTCCCTCTCCTCAGAAAGTCCCCGCATGAGCATCGCCTCCGTCGACGTCATCGTCACCAGCCCCGGCCGCAACTTCGTCACCCTCAAGGTCGTCACCAGCGACGGCGTCGTCGGATGGGGGGATGCCACCCTCAACGGCCGCGAGCTGTCGGTGGCGTCGTACCTCTCCGACCACCTCGCCTCGACGCTGATCGGCCGCGACGAGGACCGCATCGAGGACACCTGGCAGTACCTGTACCGGGGCGCGTACTGGCGCCGCGGACCGGTCACCATGGCCGCGATCGCCGCGGTCGACATGGCGCTGTGGGACATCAAGGCGAAGAAGGCCGGGATGCCGCTGTACCAGCTGCTCGGTGGGGCCAGCCGCGACGGGGTGCGCGTGTACGCGCACGCCTCCGGCACCGACTTCGCGGCCCTGTCGAACGCGATCACCGGCTACCGCGAACTCGGGTTCACCGCGGTGCGCGTGCAGACCGGCGTCCCGGGCCTCGGCCAGATCTACGGCGTCTCGGCCGCCGGTCCAGGCGTGCGCTACGACTACGAACCCGCGAAGCGCTCCGGCGACCGCCCGGCCGAGGAGACGTGGGACACCCGGCAATACCTCAACCACATGCCCGGCGTCTTCGCGAAGATCCGCGAGGAGTTCGGCACCGACCTGCGCATCCTGCATGACGGCCACCACCGCATGACGCCGATCGAGGCCGCCCGCTTCGCGAAGGACGTCGAGCCCTACGACCTGTTCTGGCTCGAGGACGCCACCCCCGGCGAGGACCAGACGGCGCTGCGCCTCATCCGCCAGCACTCGACGACCCCGCTCGCGATCGGCGAGGTCTTCAACACGGTCTACGACTACCAGACCCTCATCACCGAGCGCCTGATCGATTACGTGCGCTCGGCCGTCACGCACACCGGCGGTATCACCGCGATGAAGAAGCTCCTCGACTTCGCCGCGATCTACGGCATCCGATCCGGCATCCACGGCCCCACCGACATCTCGCCCGTCGGTATGGCCGCCGCCCTGCACCTGGACCTCGCGATCCACAACTTCGGCATCCAGGAGTACATGCCGCACAACGAGCAGACCCTCGAGGTCTTCCGGACGTCGTTCACGTTCGACCGGGGCTTCCTGCACCCGGGAGACCAGCCGGGTCTCGGCGTCGAGCTCGACGAGGAGGCCGCCAGCGCGTTCGAGTACACCAAGGCCTACCTGCCGGTGAACCGCCTGCTCGACGGGACCGTCCATGACTGGTGAGCTCCCCGCCCGCACGCTGTCGTCGAAGCTCGTCGTCGTCGCGCGGGCGTCGGCCGCATCGGACTACGCCCCGGTGCTCACGGCGCTCGCCGAGGGAGGGGTGCGGAGCGTCGAGCTGACGCTGACCACGCCCGGCACCTTCGATGCCTTCGCCGCGCTGCGCTCCACCTTCGACGGCGATCTCGGCATCGGGACCGTGACGACCCTCGACCAGCTCGAGCGCGCGATCGACGTCGGCGCCGACTACCTCGTGACACCGATCACCTCGTCCGTGCTCGTGGAGCGGGCGGTGGCCGCCGGCATCCCGATCGTCCCCGGCGGACTCACCCCGACCGAGCTGCACTCGTCGTGGGCGGCGGGCGCCACCGCGGTCAAGATCTTCCCGGCCGGCCAGGTCGGCCCGTGCTATCTGAAGGATCTGCGCGGGCCGTTCCCCGACATCGCCGTCATCCCCTCCGGAGGGGTGGATGCCGACTCCGCGGCCGCGTGGCTCTCGGCGGGGGCCGTGGCGGTCAGCGTCGGCGGCCCCTTGCTCGGCGACGCGTTTCACGGCGGCGACCTGGGTGCGCTGCGCGAGCGGGCGAGGCGGTTCGTGGAGGTGTGCGGGTCGTGAGCCGCATCGTCACCATCGGTGAGACCATGGCGCTCGCCCGCACCACCGAGATCGGTTCGCTGCGGCACGCCTCCGGTCTCGCGCTCGGCATCGGCGGAGCCGAGAGCAACGTCGCGATCGGCCTGCGCCGTCTCGGTGTCGACACCGCGTGGCTGGGCCGGGTGGGCGATGACCCCCTCGGCGAGCGCATCGCGCGCGAGCTCCGGGCCGAAGGCCTCGAGGTGCACGCGGTCGTCGATCCCGGCGCGCCCACGGGCTTGATGCTCAAGGAGCGGCCGTCCGCGGCATCCACCGCCGTGCACTACTACCGGCGCGGTTCGGCCGGCTCCCGTCTGGCGCCCGACGATATTCCGGCGGGATGGATCGAAGACGCCGACCTGCTGCACGTCACGGGGATCACTCCCCTGCTGTCGGACACCGCCCGCGCCGCCGTGCTCTCAGCCGTCGAGCGCGCCCGCGCCGCCGGCATCCCCGTGAGCTTCGACGTCAACTACCGCTCCGCCCTGGCGACCGCCGCGGTCGCGGGGCCGATCCTTCGCGAGATTGCGGAACGGGCGTCCCTCGTGTTCGGCGGGGTCGAGGAGCTCGCGCTCATGGGTCCGGATGCCGAGGACGCGCTGCTAGCGGCGGGAGTATCCCGGGTCGTGGTCAAGCGCGGTCCCGACGGGGCCGCGGTGCGGACGGCGCACGGCACGACCGAGGCGCCCGGTTTCCGCATCGATGCGCTCGACACGGTCGGCGCGGGCGACGCCTTCGTCGCCGGCTTCCTCAGCGCCGTGCTCGAGGGCCTCGACCTGCCCGACACGCTCGTGCGCGCGAACGCGTGCGGCGCGATGGCGTGCCTCGTGCCCGGGGACTGGGAGGCGGCGCCGACCCGGCGCGAGCTCGACCGGTTCCTCGCCGGCGGCGGGGATCCGGTCCGTCGCTGACGCGCGACGGGTCAGGGCGGCGCGGGCGCGCCCGGCGAGGTCACGTGATCTCGTCGAGATCGCGGCACATGGCGTGTGCTGTGGCCGACATCACGTGATCTGGCTGAGCGCCCAGAGGCGCCCACGCCTACGGCCGCAGCGGCAGCAGCGCGCTCAGGTCGGCGCGGACGCCGGAGGCGACGATCCGGCCGGCCGTGACGGCATCCGCCCAGTGCTCTTCGCCCGTGGCGACGGCGATCCACGTCGCGGCATCGGTCTCGACGACGTTGGGGGGCGTACCGCGGGTGTGACGCGGGCCCTCGATCACCTGCACGGCGCCGAAGGGCGGAACGCGCATCTCGACCGAGTTGCCGGGCGCCTTCTCGACGAGCAGTTGCAGGAGGTAGCGGACCGCGGTGGCGGTGACCGGGCGGGGCGCGTCGCCGGCGGCCACCGCGGCGAGTGCAGCACGGCCGTCTCCGGTCTCGATGCGGCGGGGAGGCATGGCATCCACGGTACCTTCGGAGCCCGCGGACCCGGTTGAGTGTCCAGGACATGCTGTGTCCGACGGACCGGCCGCGGCGTGTCCTGGACACTCAACCGGTGCCCCCGCGCTCGATAGGCTGGCCGCGTGAGAATCCTGGTCCTCGGTTCGGGCGCGCGCGAGCACGCCATCATCCTCGCCCTGCGCTCCGAGGAGGAGTCGCACGCGATCTTCGCCGCCCCGGGCAACGCGGGCATCGCGCGCGAGGCGCACCTGGTCGACCTCGATCCGATGGATCCCACCGCGGTGCTGACCTTCGCCCAGGAAGAGGCGATCGACCTCGTCGTCGTCGGCCCCGAGGCGCCCCTCGTCGCCGGGGTCGCCGATCCGCTGCGCGCGCACGGCATCCCGGTGTTCGGTCCGGGCAAGGCCGCAGCCCAGCTCGAGGGCTCGAAGACCTACGCCAAACGCATCATGGATGCCGCCGGCGTCCCCACCGGCGGCTCGGTGCGCGCGCACGATCTCGCTGCCGTCGAGGGCGCCCTCGATCGGTTCGGTGCCCCGTACGTCGTCAAGGCCGACGGGCTGGCCGCGGGCAAGGGCGTCATCGTGACCTCCGACCGCGCCGCCGCCCTCGCCCACGCCGAGAGCTACCTGCCGAGCGGTGCCGTGCTGATCGAGGAGTTCCTCTCGGGACCCGAGGTGTCCCTGTTCTTCCTGAGCGACGGCGACCACGTCGCCCCCCTCAGCCCCGCCCAGGACTTCAAGCGCCTGCGCGACGGCGACGAGGGACCCAACACTGGCGGCATGGGTGCGTACTCCCCGCTGCCGTGGCTCACGGAGCGCTTCGGCGGCGAGGACGAGTTCGTCGCGCAGGTCACCCGCGACATCGCCGAGCCCGTGATCCGTCAGATGGATACCGAGGGCACCCCGTTCATCGGACTGCTCTACGCCGGGCTCATCCTCACGGAGCAGGGCGTGAAGGTCATCGAGTTCAACGCCCGCTTCGGCGACCCCGAGACGCAGGTCGTGCTCCCCCGCCTGATCGACCCTCTGTCGCGCCTGTTGCTGGCCGCGGCCTCCGGCACCCTCGAGGACGAGCCGCGTCCCGCCTTCGCCGAGGCGACCGCTGTCACCGTCGTGCTCGCGAGCGAGGGCTACCCCGAGGCGCCCCTCACCGGTCGGGTGCTCACGGGCATCGATGAGGCCGAAGAGGTCGACGGCGTGCACGTCGCCCACGCCGCCACGGCGCTTCGCGACGGCGAGCTCGTCGCGACCGGCGGACGCGTGCTGAGCGTCGTCGCCACCGGGTCGACGTTCGGCGAGGCGCGAGAAGCGGCCTATGCCGGTCTCGAGCGCATCGGCCTCGAGGGCGGTCAGTACCGCAGCGACATCGCCGCAAAGGTCGCTCAGGACTGAGGTTCGCGCTCCGGGAGCGGAGGAGATTCCGGCTGCGGAGGACCGAGCCCGCGGCATCCGTCCTCCCCTCGCGGGACCTCCTCCCGTCGCGCACGAGGATCACCCCGTAGCCTCGACCGATGACCCCCGCCGCTTACGACGCCCGCGCCGATGAGTACATCGCGGCGCTCGGGACGATGGATGCCGTGCACCCGGTGGACCGGCGCATCGTCGAGACGTGGGCCGCCGGCGTCAGCGGACCGGTGCTCGACGCCGGCTGCGGTCCGGGCCACTGGACGGCGCATCTCGTCGACCTCGGCGTCGACGTGCGCGGTGTCGACCTCGCGCCGCGATTCGTCGCGCACGCGCGGGCGGCGCATCCCGGCATCCGTTTCGACGCCGGCACCATCGACGACCTCGAGGTGGCGGACGGGGAGGTCGGCGGCATCCTGTCGTGGTTCTCGACCATCCATCACGCGCCCGACAAGATCGGCGGGCCGCTGCGCGAATTCGCGCGGGTCCTGCGACCGGGCGGCTCGCTCCTGCTCGGGTTCTTCGTCGGCCCCGGGATGGAGGCCTTCGACCACGCGGTGGTGCGCGCCTACCGCTGGCCCGTCGCGGAGCTCGCGCGAGAAGTGGATGCCGCCGGCTTCGACGTCGTCGAGACGCACACGCGCGAGACCCGCGGCGAGCGTCCGGTCGGGGCGTTGATGTGCGTGCGTCGCCGATGACGGGCATCGTGATCGAGCGGGCCCGCGCGGAGGACGCCCCCGCCGTGGCGGCTTTCCAGACGCTCGCCTGGCAGCAGACGTACCGGGGGATCGTCGACGACGCGCTGCTCGATGTCCCCGTCGCGGATCGCGTGGGCCGGTGGGCCGAGCGGATCCGGTCCGGTTCCCGCGTCGTCACGGTCGCACGGGCCGACGGCGTCGTCGTGGGCGTGGCCAGCACGGCGATCGACGACCGGCCTCACGCGGGGCTCCCGCCGCTCGAGCTCTGCACCCTGTACCTGGAACGAGACGTGCAGGGGACCGGTTTGGGGGCGCGCTTGCTGCACGCCGCGATCGGCGACGAGGACGCGCACCTGCTCGTCTTCGACGTCAACGGGGGAGCGCGGCGGTTCTACGAACGGCGCGGCTTCCGGCCGGAGAGCATGGCTCTGCTCGACGCCGGTACCGGGCTGACGGAGCGTCGGTGGGTGCGGCGGAGGGCCGCTCACGAGGGGAATCCGGGACGGTGACGTGACGAAATCGCCGCCCGGTGCGTCTCATCGATGTTCCCGATCTGCGGAACCCCGCCCGGCCGGCGCCCCTCCCCCATCCGCGCCGGCCGGGTGTGCGGCGGGCAGCGGAGGAGAAATCCGCAGCGGAGGGCCCAGGCCACGGCATCCGCCCTCCCCTCCCCGAATCCCCTCCCCCGCCCTACCCGGCCCGCCCGCAACACCGACAGCGCAACCCCGGGGAGCGGAGGAGAAACCCGCAGCCGAGGGCCCAGGCCACGGCATCCGCCCTCCCTCCCCCGAATCCCCTCCCTTCGCTACCCGGCACATACAGGCGGGAACGCCGAACGCCGCCGCCCCTCGGAAGGGACGACGGCGTTCGATGATGCGGCTTACTCGCCCGCGGCGGCCGGGGCGGCCTGCGCCGTCTGGGCCGGAGCCGCGTCGCGCGGGGCGCCGTGCGGGCGGATCATCGAGGGTCGGCGCATGAAGAGCACCGCGATGAGGCCGAGGCCGATCACGATGATCGGCAGGATGAGCGACTGGCCCATCGCCGTCGAGAAGCCGGGGACCACCTGCGGCGGCAGCGCCCCACCGCCGAAGCTCGCCGACGCGTCGGCCGCTCCGGGCAGGTTGGCTTCGAGGCGCGCCTGCATGAAGGCGGCGATGGATGCCGAGCCGATCACGGAGCCCACGGTGCGGGTCGTGTTGTAGATGCCCGCTCCCGCTCCCGCCTGACGCGGCGGCAGGTTGCGCGTGGCGGTGGTGGCGAGAGGACCCCACATGCCCGCGTTCCCGACGCCCATCAGCGCCGAGGGGATGAGGAACATCCAGATCGGCGCGTCGTTGAGGATGAGCGCGACGTAGATGCCGAGCGAACCGCCCACCAGCAGCAGACCGGGGACCAGCAGGAAGCGGGGGTCCGTGCGGTCGAGCAGCTTGCCCGCGAACGGGGCGAGGACGCCCGAGAGGATCGCGAGAGGGACGAGCAGCAGCGCCGACTCGGTGGGCGTGAGGCCGCGGGCGAGCTGCAGGTAGAACATCTGCGGCAGCGCCATGCTCGTCACGGTGAAGCCGACCGCCGCGATCGCGAAGTTGGCGACCGAGAAGTTGCGGTCCTTGAACAGGACGAGCGGGACGAGGGGTTCGCCCGTGCTGCGGCCCTGCGTCCAGATGAAGACGCCCATCACCACGACGCCGGCGATCACCATCGCCCAGATCCACGCGGCCCACGCGTAGTGCTCGCCCTCCTGCAGGCCGAAGACGATCAGGAACAGACCGACCGCGCTGAGGACGACGCCGAGGATGTCGAACCTGTGCGCCGTCCGGGGCAGCTGCGGCACCAGGATGACCGCGGCGATGAAGCCGATGATGCCGACGGGGATGTTGATGAAGAAGATCCACTCCCAGCCGAAGCCGTCGACCAGCAGGCCACCGGCGAGGGGGCCGACGAGCGTCGCGACGCCGGCGGTCGCTCCCCACAGACCCATGGCCGCGCCGCGGTTCTGCGGCGGGAAGGTGCGGGTGATGACGGCCATCGTCTGCGGGGTCATGAGCGCCGCGCCCAGGCCCTGCACGGCGCGAGCCGCGATGAGCACCTCGAGCGAGGGCGCGAGGCCGCACGCGAGAGACGCGATCGTGAAGATCGCGAGACCCGTGAGGTAGATGTTCTTCGGGCCGAAGCGGTCGCCGAGGCGGCCGGTGATCAGCAGGGGAACGGCGTAGGTCAGCAGGTAGGCGCTGGTGACCCACACGACGTTGTCGAGGTTGTTGGTGTTCGGGTCGAGCGCGGCCTTGATCGCGGGGTTCGCCACCGAGACGATCGTGGTGTCGACCAGGATCATGAAGAACCCGATGACCAGGGCCCACAGGGCCGGCCAGGGACTCTTGGCGGGGGTCTTGAAGGACCCCGTCGAGCGGGATGCCGCGGAGGCGGCGCGGGAGTCGGTCATGGTGTGGTCTCCTTCGAGACGCGATGCTTCTTTTTGATGTGATCGGGGATCTCGGCGATGCCCCAGGCGAGGGAGCGATCGTCGAGGCGCGCACGCAGGGAGTCCTGCCACGCGATTTCGGCGTCGAGCAGAGCGGCCTGCCGCTGCAGCTCGATGAGGAATTGGTCGGGGGTCTCGCGCTCGGCCGCACGGTCGAGGCCGGTGCGGTGTTCGTCGAGGGAGGCGACGAGCAGTGCGCGGCGGCGGTCGAGCAGGTCGATGACCTCGTCGCGTTCGAGGTTGTGCGCTTCGGACAGCGCGACACGGAAGTCGGTCGACCGGTCGATCTGGGGCAGCTCCGCGCGCACCCATTCCTCGACGGCCCGGTGGCCGGCATCCCGGAGTGTGTAGGTGGTGCGCTCGGGGCGGTTGCCGTCGCGGTCGACGCCGACCTCCGCGAGCAGCCCGTCGCGCTCGAGGCGCGCGACGGTGTGGTAGATCGTGCCCTTCTGCAGGGGCACGAGCCGATCGTCCCGACGCTCTTTGAGCAGGCGCACGAGCTCATAGGTGTGCATGTCGCCCTCGCGGAGCGTCGCCAGGATCATGACGGCGACGGGAGTGAGGCGGCTGGTCTCCGGCATCCGTCCTCCTTATGGTCCGTGTCGACTAGTCCACATGGACTATACGCCCGATGGTCGCTGAGCGCCAACGCTCGTGGAGAAACGTCGAGTGTCCAGGACACGCCGGGCCCCGGTGGGATGGGGCGGCGTGTGCTGGACACTCGACGGGGCGGGCGGGCCTAGGAGTCGCGGGGCGTCTTCTCGGGCTCGGGTGCGGACTCCGCGGGGGCGGGAGAGGAACCGCGGGGCTGACGCCACCGAATCGGGATGCCGAAGATCCCGCGCTGATTCGGCTCCTCCACCTCGAGCCCGTAGTGCTCGCCGATCGAGTCGCGCAGCTGCGCGCGCTCCGCCTTGTCGTAGGCCTTCAGCTCGCGGCGGAACGCCACGACCGTCGCCCAGCAGATCGCGAGCAGCACGACGCTGAACGGCAGCGCGATGCTGATCGCGGCGGTCTGCAGCGCCTGCAAGCCTCCGGCGATGAGCAGCGCGAACGCGATCACGGCGGTGGCGAGGGCGAAGAAGACGCGCACCCAGTTCTTCGGCTCCTCTTCGCCGCCGGTGGCGATCATGCTCATCACGAGCGCACCGGAATCGGCCGAGGTCACGAAGAACACCGCGATCAGGATCAGGAAGCCCACGATGAGCACCACCGAACCCGGAATGCCCTCGAGCATCTGGAAGAGCGCCGTCGAGACGTCGACCGATCCGTCGGCCCCCGTATAGGAGGCCGTGCCGGTCAGCTCTCCATAGATCGCACTCCCACCGAGCACGGTGAACCACAGGATGCCGACGAGCGTGGGCACCAGGATCACGCCGACCACGAACTCGCGCACGGTGCGACCGCGCGAGATGCGGGCGATGAAGATGCCCACGAAGGGCGCCCACGAGATCCACCAGCCCCAATAGAACGCCGTCCACGCACCCTGCCAGGCGACGCCGTCATCGCCGGCGTAGGCGCTGACGGTGAACGAGAGCCCCACGAAGCTCTGGATGTAGTTGCCGATCGACTGGACCACATCGCGCAGCAGGAACTCCGTGGGGCCGGCGAAGAGCAGGAACAGCATGAGAAGCCCGGCGAGGACGAGGTTGATGTTCGAGAGCCACTTCATGCCCTTGCCCACGCCCGAGAGCAACGAGAAGAGCACGAGCCCGGTGATGATGCCGATGATGATCGCCTGGCTGACGATGGTGGGAGGCACCACGCCCAGGAAGTCGAGCCCGGCGCTGATCTGGATGACGCCCAGACCGAGCGAGGTGGCGACACCGAACAGCGTGCCGACGAGTGCGGCGACGTCGATCGCGTTGCCCCAACCGCCCTGGACGAGACGCGCCCCGAGGATCGGCTCGAGAGCCCAGCGGATGGTGCGGGGGCGCTTGCGACGATGGAAGGCGTAGGCGAGCGCCAGCCCGAGCACGACGTAGATCGACCAGGCGTGCACGCCCCAGTGCAGGAAGGTCTGCGACATCGCCTGCTGCGCGAGCTCCGCCGGGGTGCCGGTGACGCCCGGTCGCGGCGAGACGAAGTGGCTGAGCGGTTCGCTCACCCCGTAGAACACCAGTCCGATGCCCATGCCGGCGGCGAACAGCAGCGAGAACCACGAGACCGTCGAGAACTCGGGCTCGTCGTCGTCCCGGCCCAGCTTGATGTTGCCGAACCGGCTGAATCCCATCGCCAGGGCGAACACCACGAAGAACGCCGCGATCAGCACGTAGTACCAGTTGAAGGTCGAGACGATCGCCGTCTGGACGCTGGTGAAGGTGGCCTCCGCGGCCGCGGGGAAGAACAGCGCGAACGCGATGAACGCCAGAGCGATACCCGCGGCCGGCCAGAACACCCACCCGCGGATGGTCTTGTGGCCACTCCCCAGGTGGGGGTCGACGGATACCGCGTTGTCGGAGGCTGCATCGGTCATCCTTCTAGGCTAGCCAGGTGCCTCCCGCCGCCCCGGGGGCGGGCGCCGTGCGCGCCGGTGTGGAACAATCCGCACGGGTGCGTCGCGCGCGCACCCGCAATAATGAGCGGGTGACCTCCGCTCCCCCCGTCGATCTCCCCGGCTGGCGCCACGTCTACTCCGGCAAAGTCCGCGACCTCTTCGTACCCGCCGACACCGCCGACGACGCCGCACCTGCCCGCCTGCTCGTGGTCGCCAGCGACCGCGTGAGCGCCTTCGACCACGTCCTGTCCCCCGGCATCCCCGACAAAGGCGTGCTGCTGACGACGCTCAGCCTGTGGTGGTTCGACCAGCTCGCCGGAGCCGACGGCGGGCGTGCGATCCCCAACCATCTGCTGCCCGACCACGAGCTCTCGGGCGACGACGCGGTGGCGTCGATCCCGGATGCCGTCCAGGGACGCGCCATGCTCGTGCGCTCGCTCGACATGCAGCCGATCGAGTGCGTGGTGCGCGGCTACCTCACCGGATCGGGCTGGGCGGAGTACCGGGCGGAGGGCACGGTCTGCGGCATCCCCCTTCCCGAGGGGCTCGAGGACGGCGATCGCCTCCCGGAGCCGCTGTACACCCCGGCGTTCAAGGCGCCGATGGGTGAGCACGACGAGAACATCACCTTCGAGCGCTCGGTCGAGATCGTCGGGGCCGAGACCGCCACCGCCCTGCGCGACCTCTCCCTCGAGATCTACCGTCGCGCCTCGACGACCGCCGAGGCACGCGGCCTGATCCTGGCCGACACGAAGTTCGAGTTCGGTTTCGACGATGCCGGCGTGCTGACGCTGGCCGACGAGGTGCTCACCTCGGATTCGTCGCGCTACTGGGATGCCGAGGCCTGGCGCACCGGGAGCACCCCCGCCGAACGCATGGCGAGCTTCGACAAGCAGATCGTGCGCAATTGGCTGGCGGAGAACTGGGACAAGCAGGGCGAGCCGCCCGCCCTCCCGCCCGAGATCGTCGAGCGCACGCGCGACCGCTACGCGACGCTGCTGCGCCTGCTGACGGCATCCTGACTCGCGCGTCGTTCGCGAGGTCACACGATCGGGTCGAGGTCACACGTCCCGACACCGGAAATGCGTGTGATCTCGAACGGAACGTGTGATCTCGGCATCCATCCACCACCAAGGAGACTCAATGTTCCGCTGGAAGCTGCACGGCAACGGGCGCACCGTTGCTCCGGGCGCGGTCGTCGCGCCGGGCGAGCGTCTGAACTGGGGCGCGACCGTCGCGATCGGCCTGCAGCACGTCATCGCGATGTTCGGCGCGACCTTCCTCGTGCCGGTGCTGACCCAATTCCCCGTGTCGACGACGCTGCTGTTCTCGGGCGTGGGCACCCTGCTCTTCCTGCTGATCACGCGCAACCGCCTCCCCAGCTATCTCGGCTCGTCGTTCGCGTTCATCGCCCCGATCACCGCGGCGACCACGATCTCGGGCACCGGATCGGCGCTCGCGGGCATCGTGGCGGTGGGTGTGCTGCTGGCCGCGATCGGCTTCGTGGTGCAGTTCGTCGGCCTCGGATGGGTCGACAAGGTCATGCCGCCGGTCGTGGCGGGCGCGATCGTGGCGCTCATCGGCTTCAACCTCGCGCCCGTGGCGTGGCAGAACTTCGAGCTGCAGCCGCTGCCCGGGACGATCACGCTCGTCGCGGTCATCCTCTTCAGCGTGCTCTTCCGCGGATTCCTCGGCCGGATCTCGATCTTCCTCGGCGTGATCGTGGGCTATGTCGCGACGGTGCTCATCCAGCTGACGACGGGCGAGGCGCTCATCGACTTCTCGGCCGTCGAGCAGGCGCCGTGGGTCGGGCTGCCGGTCTTCCAGTTCCCCGACTTCGCCTCCCCGGGCACCTGGTCGGTCATCGCGATGTTCCTTCCGGTGGTGCTGGTGCTGGTCGCCGAGAACGTCGGGCACGTACGCGGGGTGGCGGCGATGACGGATGCCACCGCCAACCGCTCCACCGGGCGCGCCCTGATCGCCGACGGTCTCGCCACGACCCTCGCCGGATCCTTCGGCGGATCGGGCACCACGACGTACGGCGAGAACATCGGCGTGATGGCTGCCACCCGCGTCTACTCGACCGCGGTGTACTGGATCGCGGGTCTCACCGCGATCGTGCTGAGCCTCTCCCCCAAGGTCGGCGCGGTGTTCAACACCATCCCGCCCGGGGTGCTCGGCGGTGTCACCACCGCGCTGTACGGCCTCATCGGCATCATCGGCATCAAGATCTGGGTCGACAACCGCGTCGACTTCTCGCGCCCGGTCAACCAGTACACCGGGGCGGTCGCCCTGGTGCTGGCGATCGCCGGCTTCACGATGGACATCGGGCAGTTCCAGCTCGGTGCGATCGTGCTCGGCTCGATCGCCGCCCTGGTGATCTACCACCTCGGCAACGCGATCGCCCGCGCGCGCAGGACCGGCGCCGACGACGGCGGTCCCATCCCCGCGGTGGGTCCGCTCGGCGGCGACCCGAGCTGATCCGCCGCCGGCTCGGCATCCGGTCGCGCCCGCCCGGCGCGCTTGCTGCCCGCGAGATCACACGTTCGGCTCGAGCGCACACGTTTTGAGACCTGCGGAACGTGTGCGCTCGAACCGTTCGTGTGACCTCGAGCGCCCCGGACGCCGCCCTCCCGGCGGCGCCGCGCTGGCCCGCGTCGCGATCGCGCTTTCCGCGCCGAGATCACACGATCGGCCCGAGACCACACGTTCGGGCGCCCGCGGGACGTGTGCGCTCGAACCGAACGTGTGCTTTCGGCGTCGGGTGGATGCCGGAGACCGGGATGCCGCGCGACCACCGTTGCCGGACCGTTACTTGACAGCGCGCCACCGTAGACCCCACACTGATCTCGGTCGCTGATAAATCGGTTTATCAGCAAGGTAAATCGATTATCCAATGGAGGGTGAGACATGGCTCGAGTGCGCATCGCAGATGTGGCCAAAGCCGCCGGCGTCTCGCCCGCGACCGTCTCCCTCGTGCTCAACGACGCCGAGTCGCGCATCTCCGACGAAACGAAGGAGCGGGTCCGTCGCGTCGCCGACGAGGTCGGCTACTCGCCCAACCCGATCGCCCGGAGCCTGCGCACCCGCGTCACCGGCACGATCGGTCTCGTCTCCGACCGCATCGCCACCACGCCCTTCGCGGGACGCATGCTCGCCGGAGCCCAGGAGGTCGCTCGCGAGAACGGTCGCCTGGTGATCCTCGTCGACACCGACGGCCACCCCGAGATCGAGTCCGACGCGATCTCGACGCTCGTGAACCACAACGTCGACGGCATGGTCTACGCCTCGATGTACCACCGGGTGCTCCCCGCCCCCGCGGGTCTTCCCGCCGGCACCGTGTTCCTCGACTGCCGCCCCGAAGACGGCGGTTTCCCCGCGGTCGTCCCCGACGACTACGCCGGGGGCCGCGCCGCCGCGCAGGAGCTCGTCGACGCCGGTCACCGTCGCATCGCCTACATCGACGACGGCGACGACGACCGCCCCGTGGCGGCCCAGCTCCGTCTGCAGGGGTACCGCGACGTGCTGACCGAGGCCGGCATCGAACCGGATGCCGCCCTCCACGTCTTCGCCGAGACCTCGGCCGCGGGCGGGCAGGGCGCGATCGGCGAGCTGTGGGCCCTCCCCGAGGCGCAGCGCCCCACCGGCGTCTTCGCTTTCAACGACCGGATCGCCGCCGGTGTCGTCATGTGGGCGCACCGGCACGGCATCCGGATCCCCGAAGACCTGTCGATCGTCGGCTACGACGACCAGCAGCTGGTGGCGGCGGAGCTCGATCCGCCGCTGACCACCGTCTCGCTCCCCCACGCGGCCATGGGCCGCTGGGCCATGGAGGTCGCCCTCGGCCTCCGCGAGGCGGACACCGCATCCCCCCACCTCATGGACTGCCCGATCGTTCGTCGGGCTTCCGTCGGCCCACCCGCGCACCTCGGCAGCGCGCGGGACCCCCGGGTCACGGACTGACGCCGCCCCGGCGGCCCCCTCACGATGACGACAGCGATGTCGCCTCACACCGAAAGGAATCCGATGAAGAAGTCCTTCATCCCGCTCGCCGCGACGGGCGTCGCTGCCGCGCTGGTGCTGACCGGCTGCGGTCAGGCAGGCCAGGGCAGCACGACGACCGAAGACGGTCGCACCGTGCTGACCATGTGGACGCACTCCGCGGGCAACCCCGCCGAGCTCGCCGTCTACGAGCAGATCATCAGCGACTTCAACGCGTCGCAGGACAAATACGAGGTCAAGACCGAGTCGTTCCCGCAGGGCGCCTACAACGACGCGATCGTCGCGGCCGCCGCCTCGAACGACCTGCCGTGCCTGCTCGACCTCGACGGGCCGATCATGCCGAACTGGGCGTGGGCGAACTACCTGCAGCCGCTCGGCATCTCCAGCGACATCACCGACAAGCTCCTTCCCACCGCGGTCGGAACGTACAACGGTGAGATCTACTCCGCCGGATACTGGGATGCCGCCCTCGGCATCTTCGCGCGCAAGTCGGTCCTCGAGGCCAACGGCATCCGCATCCCCACGACGGCGCAGCCGTGGACCGAGACCGAGTTCGACGCGGCCCTGGCCACGCTCAAGGCCGCCGGCTACGACACCCCGATCGACATCGGCGCCGAGGACAAGGGCGAGTGGTGGCCCTACGCCTACTCGCCGTTCCTGCAGAGCTTCGGGGGCGACCTCATCGATCGCGACACCATGCTGTCGGCCGACGGCGCCCTCAACGGACCGGATGCCGTGAAGTGGGGCACCTGGTTCCAGGACCTGTTCAAGAAGGGCTACGCCAATAGCGGCGGCACCGTGGGCAACCAGGAGTTCGTCGACGGCAAGGTCGCTCTCAGCTACACGGGCGTCTGGAACGGTCTCGCCGCGGTGGATGCCGTGGGCGACGACCTGCTGATCCTCCCGCCGCCGGACCTCGGCAACGGTCCCAAGATCGGCGGCGGTTCGTGGCAGTGGGGAATCTCCTCGTCGTGCAACGACGCCGAGGGCGCTCGCGAATACCTCGAGTTCAGCTTCGACGACAAATACATCACCCGGTTCGCCGACGAGCAGCTCGTGATCCCCGCCACGGAGGCGGCGACGGAAGCGTCGAAGTACTTCAACTCCACCGACGGCGCGCTGCGTCCGTTCGCGGAGTTCTCGAAGGAGTACGCGGTGCTGCGTCCCGAGACCCCCGCGTATGCGGTGATCTCGACCACGTTCGAGACGGCGGCCAAGGACATCATGAACGGCGCCGACGTGCAGTCGGCTCTGGATGCCGCGGTCACCGAGATCGACACCAACATCGAGTCCAACGACGGCTACGGCGCGAAGTAACGCCGCGTCCGCGGTGGGGGCCCGTCCGGGCCCCCACCGCACCCCGCGAAAGAAGAACCTGATGACCGTGTCACCTCCGGTCGCCGCGGCGAAGCAGCCGCGACGTTCCCTCCGCCGCTTCCGCACCTCCCGCGGTCGCGAGACGTGGGCGGGCCTGGCCATGATGGCCCCCGCCGCCGTCCTGCTCGTGCTGTTCCTGATCGTCCCGGTACTGCTGGCCTTCACGCTGTCGTTCACCAACGCCCGGCTGATCTCCCCCAACCCGCCGCGCTTCGTCGGTCTCGACAACTTCCTGCGGGCCTTCACCGCCGACCCCGTCTTCCTGCAGTCGGCGCTGAACACCTTCCTCTTCGCCCTGGTCGTCGTCCCGGTGCAGGCCGGTCTCGGCCTCTTCCTCGCGGTGCTCGTCAACCAGCGTCTGCGCGGGACGACGTTCTTCCGCGTCGTGTTCTTCATCCCCGTGGTGACGTCGATCGTCGTGGTGTCGATCCTCTGGCGCTTCATGTACCAGAGCGACGGCCTCATCAACTCGATGATCGACACCCTCACCTTCGGTGCCCTCAAGGGCGCCGACTGGCTCAACGACCCCAGCACCGCGCTCGGCGCGATCATCGTGCTGTCGATCTGGCAGGCCGTGGGCTTCCACATGATCATCTGGCTCGCGGGGCTGCAGACCATCCCCGAGGAGCTGTACGAGGCGGCGCGGATGGACGGCGCGAGCCGGTGGCGCCAGTTCACTAACGTCACCTGGCCGGGCCTGCGCCCCACCATGGTGTTCGTCCTCGTCACCATCACCATCGCCGCTCTCGGTCTGTTCGTGCAGGTCGACGTGATGACCCAGGGCGGCCCCCTCAACTCGACGTCGACCGTCGTGTTCCACGCGGTGCGCAAGGGCTACGAGCAGCAGGAGATCGGCTACGCCGCCGCGATCTCGCTCCTGTTCTTCGTCGCCGTCCTCATCGTCGCCCTCATCCAGCGCTGGCTGACCCGGGAGAAGAACTGACATGACCGGCATCCTCGAGCGGCCCGCGCGCACCGCGCGCACGGCCCGCCCCTCGTCGCCCACCGGGCGGCGCACCCGCTCGTCCGAGGGCCGCAACGGTCGCATCCTCACCTACGTGTCGATGTCGATCCTCGCGCTGTTCTTCCTGTTCCCGCTCGTGTTCATGTTCGTGTCGAGCCTCAAGCCCGACGCGCAGATCCTGCGGGACATCAACTCCCCCGCGGCGTTCCTGCCGACCGGCGACATCAGCCTCGACAACTACTTCGGCGTCTTCGACCGCGTGCCCGTCGGGCAGTTCCTGTTCAACTCGATCCTGGTGACGGTCCTCACCGTCGGGCTCGGGCTCATCGTGAACTCCCTCGCCGGCTTCGCCCTCTCGCGGTTGCGCTGGAAGGGCCGGGTCGTGGTGATGGCGCTGGTCATCGCGACGCTCATCGTGCCGTTCGAGACGATCGCGGTACCGATGGTCTACTGGGTCAACCAGCTGCCCACCCTTGTGATGGAGGGCGGCGTGCTGAAGTACGACTTCGGCTGGCTGAACACCTACCAGGTGCAGATCGTGCCGTTCATCGCGAACGCCTTCTCGATCTTCCTCTTCGCGCAGTACTTCTCCACGATCCCGCAGTCCCTCGATGAGGCGGCCCGCATCGACGGGGCGAGCTGGTTCACCATCTACCGCCGCATCATCGTGCCCCTGTCGGGTCCGGCCTTCGCGACGGTCGCGATCCTCACGTTCCTGCCCGCGTGGAACCAGTACCTTTGGCCCCTCATGGTCGTGCAGAAAGAGGAGTTGAGACCCGTCATGGTCGGCATGCAGTACTTCTTCCAACTCAACACCGCGTGGGGTGAGGTCATGGCCTACACCTCGCTCATCACCCTGCCCGTGCTGATCGTGTTCCTGGTCTTCCAGCGCGCGTTCGTCAGCAGCATCGCCGCCTCGGGGGTCAAGGGATGAGCGCCGCACTCGATGTCGTCGTGCTCGGTGAAGCACTCATCGACATCGTCACCACTTCCGCCGGGGCGGCCGAGCGCCCCGGCGGGAGCCCCGCCAACGTCACGGTCGCCCTCGGCCGGCTGGGTCGCAGCGCCGCCCTCGTGGCGCGCGTCGCCGACGACGACCGCGGGCGTGCGCTGAACGCGTGGCTCTCGGCATCCGGGGTCGCCCTGCACTCGGCGGGTTCGCCGGAGCGCACCGCCACCGCACGCGCGGTCATCGACCAGGTCGGCAACGCCACCTATGACTTCGACATCGACTGGGTGCTGCCCTCGCCCGTCGAGGTGCCGTCGGCGCGGGTGTTCCACACCGGGTCCGTCGCCGCAACCCTCGCCCCCGGCGCCGACGAGGTGCGCGCCGCCGCCGAGCGGGCTCGCGAGACGGCGCTGGTCAGCTACGACCCGAACATCCGGCCCGCCCTCACCGGCGGTGTCGAGGATGCCCGCGCCCGCGTCGAGGCGCTCGTCGCGCTCAGCGACGTCGTCAAGGCGAGCGCCGAGGACGCCGAGTGGCTCTACCCGGGCGTCGCGCCGGCCGACGTGGCCCGCGAATGGGTCGCGCTCGGCGCCGGTCTCGCCGTCATCACCGACGGCGGCGAGGGCTCTCTCGCGGTGACCGCCCACGGCACCGTGCGGATCCCCGCGGTCGCGACGCAGGTCGTCGACACCGTCGGCGCCGGCGACACCTTCATGGGCGCGCTGCTCGACGGCATCCTGGATCTGCCCGGAGACACCGCGGCGTTGCGCGCCGCCGTGTGCGGACTGGATGCCGAGACCCTCCCGCCCCTGCTGCACCGCGCCGCGCGCGCCGCCGCCGTCACGGTCGGCCGCGAGGGCATGGACCCCCCGACCCGAGAAGACCTGCAGCAGCCCGCTGCACCGAAAGAGAGTGCCTGACGTGTTCGACCTCGCCGATTCCTACGTGTGGGATTTCTGGTTCGCCGATGACGGCGACACCCACCACCTGTTCTTCCTGTACGCCTCGCGCGCGCTGCACGACCCGGAGGACCGCCACTACCGCGCCTCGATCGGTCACGCCGTGTCGACCGACCTGAAGAACTGGAAGCGCGTCGCCGACGCCCTCGTGCGCGGCGGGGCCGACGACTTCGACGCCCTGGCCACCTGGACCGGCTCGACCGTGCGTCGAGAGGACGGCACCTGGTTCCTCTTCTATACGGGCTCGCGTCTCGCCGACGACGGCCGCAACGTGCAGCGCGTCGGATTCGCGACGTCGACCGACCTGTACACGTGGCACAAGAGCCCGGCCAACCCGGTGCTCGAGGCCGACGGCGAGACGTACGAGCGTCTGGCCACCACCGACTGGCACGACGAGGCCTTCCGTGACCCGTGGGTGTTCGCCGACTCCGCGGGCGACGGCTGGCACATGTACGTCACGGCCCGCGCGACGCACGGACCGCTCAACGGCCGCGGCGTCGTCGCGCACGCGACCTCGAGCGACCTCGAGTCATGGACCCTGCAGGCGCCGGTCAGCGCCCCCACCGACGAGGGCTTCGGTCAGCTCGAGGTGACGCAGGTCGAGGAGGTCGACGGCCGGGCCGTGCTGCTGTTCTCGTGCATGCCCGCCCAGGCGATGGATGCCGTGCGCGCACGCCACCCGCGCGGTGCGGTGTGGGCGGTCGCCGCCGATAGCGTGCTCGGTCCGTTCGACATCGCCCAGGCACAGCCGATCACCGACGACGACCTCTACGTCGGTCGCCTGGTGAAGGACCGCGAGGGCGTCTGGCAGCTGCTGGCGTTCCGCAACGTCGGTCCCGACGGCGGCTTCGTGGGCGGCATCACCGACCCGATGCCGGTGGGCTGGGACGGCGACCGCCTCGTCGTCAAGCAGCCGGCTCTGTCGGTCTGAGCCGCCCGCTCGAGCGCGCACGTCCCCGCGGGGCGTGCGCGTTCGGCGTTTCCCCGCGTGGCTCGGTGCCGGGTTCCGGAGAAAACGGCGCTGCGACCGTCGACGCCGCCGTACGGGGCGCCTCGGCGCACAGATCCCCGGAGCCCGGCGCGTGCGGGGCTCCCGCCAGCACACCCCGCACCACCCCGCAAGAGGGGATGCCGCGCCCCGGCCGCTGGGTAACGTCGAGCACCCGGCGGGCACCGACCGGCGCTCCGCCACCGACGACGAGAGGCACGCTCATGGCATCCGGAACCACCGACCCCTCGCAGGCCGCCGCCGACGAGAACTCCTACGAAGGCGCCGACGTCGAGGTCTCGCCGACCGAGGGCCCGTCCACCGACTCCGACGGTGAGGCCAAGCCGGGCGGGCTCGGCAGCGACGGCACCATCCCGAACGACCCCGACGGCGTGGCCGCGGGTCACTCCGACACGGCGTCGCACTTCAACCCCGAAGAGGACTAGCACATCCCGCCCCGGCCGCCCCGGCGGCGGTCGGGGCGGTGCCCGCCTCATAGAATGGATGCCGGTGCGTCGGGAAGTCTGGTCGACATTCTGTCGATCGACCCCTGAGGAGCTTCATGAGCCACGACACCGTCCGCGCACCGAACTGGCCCGGCTACGCCGAGGTCCACCGCGTCACGACGCTTCTGCGCCGCGAGTCCGTCGGCGGGATGCTGCTGGTCGTGGCCGCGATCGCCGCGATCATCTGGGCGAACTCGCCCGCCTCCGACACGTACTTCGCGCTGCGCGACTTCCGCTTCGGCTACGAGCCGTGGCACCTCGACCTCAGTGTCGGGGCGTGGGCGGCCGATGGCCTGCTCGCCGTCTTCTTCTTCATGGTCGGTCTCGAACTCAAGCGCGAGATCGTCTCGGGGAGCCTGCGGCGCCTGAACACCGCGATCGTGCCCGTCACCGCCGCCTTCGCCGGCGTCGCGATGCCCGCGCTCATCTACGTGGCCATCGTGCACACGCAGCCGAGCCTGTTGGCCGGGTGGGCGATCCCCACCGCCACCGACATCGCGTTCGCGGTCGCCGTGCTCGCCATCGTAGGCTCCCACCTTCCCGGGCCTCTGCGCATCTTCCTGCTGACCCTCGCCGTGGTCGACGACCTCATCGCGATCGCGATCATCGCGATCTTCTACACCAGCGACATCTCGCTGCTGCCCCTCGGCGTCTTCGCCGTGATCGTGGTGGTCTACGGCGTGATCGCGCACCGCGGTCGTGCGTGGTTCGCCCGCAACGGCTGGGCCGCGTGGGTCGTGCTGCTGCCGATCGGCTTCGCGGCGTGGGCGTTCCTGCACGCGTCGGGCGTGCACGCCACGATCGCCGGCGTCGCGCTGGCGTTCACCATCCCCGTGGCTCCGTCGCGACGGCAGCCGGTGCACCGCGGCATGGATCTCGCCGAGCAGTTCGAGCACCGCTACCGGCCCCTGTCGGCGGGGATCGCGGTGCCCGTGTTCGCGTTCTTCGCCGCGGGGGTGTCCGTCGGCGGTGGCGAGGGCATCGTGCGCGCTCTGGCCGATCCGGTGACGATCGGCGTCGTCGCCGGTCTCGTTCTCGGCAAGCCCCTCGGCATCCTGCTCGGAGTGCGCCTGCTCACGCTCGTGACGAAGGTGCGGCTCGACCCCGCGCTGAAGTGGATCGACCTGGCCGGGGTGGGTCTGCTCGCCGGCATCGGGTTCACCGTGTCGCTGCTGATCGCCGAGCTCAGCTTCCCCGAGGGCTCACCTCACACCGACGACGCGAAGATCGCGATCATGGCCGCGTCGCTCCTGGCATCCGTGCTCGCCTCGGGTGTGCTGCTGGTGCGCAACCGGCGCTACAAGCAGCTCGCTCTCGCCGAAGAGGTGGATGCCGACGGCGACGACGTCCCCGACGTGTACCAGCAGCCGCGGCCCGAGGTGCGCTGAGCCACCGCCGGCCGTCACGGAGAGAGGCTGTGCACCCGTGTGAGGACGGGCCGGTCACGGCTCAGGCCGACGCCCGCTCCACGATCTCGGTCGGCAGGATCGTCGCGTGCGGGGCCGGGCGACCGGCGAGGATGTCGAGGAGGACGGATGCCATGTGCCGCCCCTGCGCGAGGGAGGGCTGGCGCACGGTGGTCAGCGCGGGGGTGAGGGCGGTCGAGACCGACGAGTCGTCGAAGCCGATCACGGCGACGTCGCGGCCGGGTTCGACGCCCTTCTCCCGCAGGGCGGCGTAGGCCCCGCGCGCCATGAGGTCGCTCGCGACGAACACCGCGTCGAGCTCGACCCCACCTGACAGGATGCGGTTCATCGCCAGCGCCCCGCCCATCTCGGTGAAGTCGCCGTTCTCGACGGCGACCGGCTCGAGCCCCGCGGCGCCCATCGCGTCGCGGAAACCCTGCAGGCGGTCGATGCCGGCGGGCATGTCGGACGGCCCCGAGACGGTCGCGATACGCCGATGGCCGCGGTCGAGCAGGTGCTCGGTCGCGGCGCGGCCCCCGGCCACGTTGTCGACGTCGACGTAGTAGTCCTCGGCGCGGATGCGTGCGGGACGACCGCCGTAGACGACGGGTACGACGTCGGCCACCCGGTCGAGGAAGGTGTCGCTGGTGTGGTGGGATGCCACGATCGCCCCGTCGACGCTTCCGCCGCGCAGGTAGCCGAGCGCCTTGGCGCTGGCGTCATCGCTCGCGATGAGCATGTTCATGATGTAGTCGGACTCCCCGACGACCTCGCCGATGCCCGCGACGATCGAGGCGAAGAACGGGTCGCCGAAGAAGCGGTCGGTCTGCTCCGGGATGACGAGGGCGATCGCCCGCGTCTGCCGGCTGGCGAGGGAGCGCGCCGCGCGATTGGGAACGTATTGCAGTTCGTCGATCGCGCGGCGCACGGCCTCGAGCGCGGCGGGGGAGACGGACGTCGAGCCGTTGACGACGCGGGACACCGTGGATCGCGAGACGCCGGCCCGCGCCGCGACCTCTTCGATCGTGGCGGTCCCCCGCAGCGGTGCGAGTTCCAACGCTCTGCCTCCTCCGGGCCCCGCGCGCGGGCCTAGACCGCGGGTGCGGTGGCCAGAGCGCGCTCGGCGATGATGGAAGCGTACTGCCGGCCGGAGTCCTTCACGATGCGCTCCTGGGTCTGGTAATCGACGTACACGATGCCGAACCGTTTCTCGTAACCCCAGGCCCACTCGAAGTTGTCCATCAGCGACCAGTAGAAGTAGCCGCGTACGTCGACGCCCTTGTCCACGGCATCCAGGACCGCGCCCAGGTGCGCCTCGACGAACTCCACGCGCTCGACGTCGTGCACCCGCGTCTCGCCGCCCTCGGTGGTCAGCTCGTCGTCGTACGAGGCGCCGTTCTCGGTGACGTAGAGCGCCACGCCCGCCTCCGCCGAGTACTCCTCGCTGACGCGCTCGAGCAGGCGCGTCAGCCCCTCGGGCTGCACCTCCCAGTGCATGTTCGTGCGCTTCAGGCCGCGGTCGTGCCAGTACAGGTTCTCGTGGGCGGGGAAGGGCTTGCCGACGGGACGGACCGTGGGGGCGTCGCCCGCGGGCGGCTCGATCTCGGGCGGCGTTCCGCCGACGAACTCGCCGTGGTAGTAGTTCACCCCGAGCGAGTCGATCGGCGTCGAGATGATCTCGAGGTCGCCCGGCTGCACGGCCTCCTGCCAGCGGGCCACGGCTTCGGCGTCGGTGTCGCGGAAGTCCTTGATGATGTCGGCCGGGTACTTTCCGCGGAACACCGGGTCGAGGAACCAGCGGTTGAACTGCCCGTCGACGCGACGCGCCGCGTCGAGGTCGGCGGGGACGGCCGGGTCGACGGCATCCGCGACCGTCAGGTTGAGCGTGAGACCGAGGTTGAGCGCGGAGTCGCGGGCGCGCAGCTCGCGCACGGTCTGCCCGTGCCCCAGCAGCAGGTGGTGCGCCGCGAGCATGCCCTCGGCCTGCGAGTAGTGCCCGGGTGCGTGGATGCCGGCGGTGTAGCTGAGGAACGAGGAGCACCACGGCTCGTTGAGCGTGGTCCACACGTCGACGCGGTCGCCGAGGGCGTCGTGCATGTCGAGCGCGTACTCGGTGAAGCGCTCGCTCGTCTCGCGCACGGTCCACCCACCCTTGTCCTGCAGCGCCTGTGGGAGGTCCCAGTGGTACAGCGTGAGCCACGGCAGGATGCCGGCGTCGAGCAGCTCGTCGACGAGGCGCTTGTAGAAGTCGACGCCCTTCGGGTTGAGCGCGCCGCCGTCGGGGCGCACGCGCGACCACGACGTCGAGAAGCGGTAGGTCTGCAGGCCCAGGCTCTTCATGAGCTGCACGTCGTCGGCGTAGCGGTGGTAGTGGTCGCACGCGACGTCGCCGTTGTCGCCGTTGATCACGGCGTCGGGCACGCGGCAGAACGCGTCCCAGATCGAGGCGGTGCGACCGTCTTCGAAGGCCGCTCCCTCGATCTGGAAGGCCGCGGTGGCGGCGCCGAAGAGGAAGCGTTCGGGGAACGAACGGGACTGGGACATGGATCGGGTTCCTTCCGTGGGCGCGAGGGTCATCCCTTGACCGCCCCTTGCATGATGCCACTGACCAGCTGCTTGCCCGCGAAGACGAACAGCAGCAGCAGCGGGATCGTCGACAGCAGCACGCCCGCGAGGACGATCGAGTAGTCGACGAAGTAGTTGGACTGCAGCAGCGACAGCGCCACCGGCAGCGTCGGGTTCTGGCGGTCGAGCACGATGAACGGCCAGAAGAAGTTGTTCCACGCGCTCACGAAGGTGAACAGGCCGAGCATCGCGGCTGCGGGTCGCGCGGCCGGAACGCCGACGGTGAGGAACGTGCGGAACGAGCTCGCCCCATCCACGCGCGCGGCCTCGATCAGCTCGTCGGGGACCGACTGCCGCAGGTACTGCGTCATCCAGAAGACACCGAAGGCACTCGTGAGCGCGGGGATGATGATGGCCCCGAGCTGACCCGTCCAGCCGAGCTCGCTGAACAGGATGTACAGCGGCACGACGCCCAGCTGCGTCGGCACGGCCATCGTCGCCACGACGAAGACGAGGAGCCACGGGCCGCCGCGGAACTTCAGCTTCGCGAACGCCCACCCCGCGAGGGTCGAGAAGAAGACGACGGATGCCGCGATCAAGCCGGAGCTGACGATCGAGTTCAGCAGCGCCGGCCAGAAGTTGACCGCGGGGTCGCCGATCACGGACGCGGCGTTGGCGAAAAAGTTGCCCCCGGGGATCCACGACCGGTTGGCGTCGCGGATCGTCGAGGAGTCGCCCGAACCGATCAGCAGCGACCAGTAGAAGGGGAACACGCTCGCCAGCAGCACCGCGCCGAGCGCGGCGTAGACGATCCACCCGGGGCGGGAGCCGCGGATGACGCGACCCCGACGCGGGGCAGCGGAGAGCTCGGGGTCGCGGACGGGGACCGGGGCGGGGCTGACGGCGGTCATGAACGGCCTTCCTTCGAACGAGGTGTCGTCGACCGGATCGGCGAGGCCGTGGCATCCCGGCGCACCTGCGCCTTCGCCGCTCGGGCCTGCGCGCGGATCTCGCGGCGGGAGCGCGCGTCGCCGCGGCCGCCCTCGTCGCGGACGAGCGAGCGGGTGATGAACAGGTTGATCGCGCCGATGGCGAGGATGAGCAGGAACAGGATCCACGCGAGAGCCGCGGCCCGGCCGAAGTTCCACTCGCCCCAGCCGACGTTGTAGAGCCAGAGGGTCACGGTCAGCCACTGGTTGTCGGCGCCGCCCGTGCCGTACTGGTCGTACATGCGCGGCTCGTCGAAGATCTGCAGGCCGCCGATGGTGGCGGTGATGATGACGAAGACGAGGGTGGGCTTGAGGCTCGGCAGGGTGATCGAGAAGAACTGACGGATCTTGCCGGCGCCGTCGACGGTGGCGGCCTCGTAGTACTCGCGCGGAATGGCCTGCATCGCCGCGAGCAGGATGAGCGTATTGTACCCGGTCCAGCGGAAGTTGACCATGGTCGCGATCGCGATGTGGCTGGCGAAGGCGTCGGAGTGCCACGGCACGGCCGGGAGACCCAGGTTCTGCAGGGTGGTGTTCACGACGCCGTACTGGTCGCCGAACATGTTGCTGAAGATGAGGGCGACGGCGACGGGCGCCATCACGTAGGGCACCAGCACACTCATGCGCCAGAAGGTCTTGGCGCGGATGTTCTGGTCGAGCATCGCGGCGATGAAGATCGCGAGGATGAGCTGCGGAACGCTCGAGAGCAGGAAGATGCTGAAGGTGTTGCGCAGGGCGATCCAGAACTTGGGCTGCGAGAGCACCCACGCGTACTGGTCGAAGCCGATGAACTCGCCGGAGCCTCGGACCAGGTCCCAGTCCATGAACGAGATCACGGCGGTGTAGGCGATGGGGAAGAGGCCCGTGATCGCGAACAGGATGAAGAACGGCGAGATGTAGAGGTAGGGCGAGAGCTTCAGGTCCCACGCGCTGCGGCGCCGGCCGAAGCCGAGGCGGCGGGGCGTGCGCTCCCCCGCCGGCGCCGACGCCGCGGCCCGCGCGGGCCGCTCGAGTGTGCTTGTCACGGTGTCTCCTCCTCGAGACGAGCGGGACGGATGCCGGGGCCCGGCGCTCAGGCCCCGGCATCCGCTCGCGAGGGTCAGGACAGGGCGTCGACCTCGGTCGCCCACTGCTGCCAGGAGGTCGCGGCATCCTGGGTTCCGTCTTCGACGCGCGTCAGGGCCTTCTGCATGGCGTCGTTGATCTGGAAGTAGAAGGTGCCCTTGTACGGCGAGACCTTCACGGCCTGCGCGCGCTCGGAGAGCATCTCGCCGACGGGGGCGTCGTTGAAGTACGCGTTGGTGCTGCCGGTCAGGGCCGCGGCGCTGAGGGCGTCGGTCTGGCTCGGGAAGGTTCCGGCGTTCTCGAACGCCTTGACCTGCGTCTCGGGGTCGGTCAGCCAGTCGGCGAGCTCCTGGGCGGCCTCGACGTTCTTGCCGTTGCCGGGCACGGTCAGGTACGAACCGCCCCAGTTGCCCGCGCCGCCGGGGAAGACGTTGGCGATGTCCCAGCCGGTGACCTCGGGCGCGTTGCCCTCGATGACGCCGAGCATCCAGCCCGGGCAGAGCATGGTCGCGAACGCGCCGTTCGACAGGCCGGCGAACCAGTCGTCGGACCACTGGCCGAGGTGCGCCGACTGCGTGGCGCTGGCCTTCAGGACCTGGTCGTAGATCTTCTTCACGTCGGGGTTGTCGGTGGCGATGATCTCGCCGTCGTCGGGGTTCTCGTACGCGGCCTCGACCTGGTTGATCGCGCCCTGGTACGTGCCCCCGGCGGAGTCGAAGAACGCCTTGCCGGTCGCGGCGACGTACTGGTCGCCGACCGAGAAGTATTTCGACCAGTCGCCCTCGAGCATCTTGGCGACCTCGGCGCGGTCGGTCGGCAGACCCGCCGCGGCGAAGAGATCGGAGCGGTAGCAGACGCCCTCGGGGCCGATGTCGGTGCCGTAGCCGACGAGCTGGCCCTCAGGGCTGGTGGCGGCCTCGACCTTGTAGTCGAGCCAGCGGCTCTTGAGGTCGTCGGGGACGGGCGCCAGCAGGTCGGCGTACTCCATGACCTCGGGGAGCCAGTCGACCTCGATCGCCTCGATGTCGGCCAGACCCGTCTTGCCGAGCTTCTGGAAGTAGTTCTCGCGGGCCTCGTTGCTGGTCGCGGCCTTGTTGTGCACGATCTTCACGTTCGGGTGCGCGTCCATGTACTCCTGCAGGAGCGCGTCGGTGTACCCGAAGTCGTTGAAGGTGGCGATGGTGAGGGTGACCTCGCCGTCGCCGCCCGAGGCGGAACCCCCGCCGCCGGAGCATCCGGCGAGCACGAGAGCAGAGGTGGAGGCGACGGCGGCGACGAGGGCCGTCCGGCGCAGGGCACGGGTTTTCACGAATCACTCCTTTGTGGTGGGTGCGGATCGGCGTGACGGAACGCGTGGGCTGCGTTGCGTGAGAGCGCTCCCAAACCAATCGGGACGACAGTATGGGATCGCTCCCACGACGTCAAGAGAGCACTCCCACATTCATCGCGAGCCGGCCGCCACGGGGGACGGGACGACGGCGGGCGCTCGCGTAGAATGGCATCCACAACGCCACCCGACTTCTGGAGCTGCTGTGCCCACCATCGTCGTCGACGTCATGCCCAAGGCCGAGCTTCTCGACCCGCAGGGAAAGGCCGTGGCCGGCGCTCTCTCGCGGCTCGGCGAGAACCGCTTCTCCGACGTGCGCATCGGCAAGCGCTTCGAGCTCACCGTCGACGGAGAGGTCGACGAGGCCACGCTCGCCCGCGCGCGCGAACTGGCCGACGAGATGCTCTCGAACGCCGTCATCGAAGACGTGGTGAACGTCGAGGTGGTGCAGTGACCGCTCGCATCGGGGTCATCACCTTCCCCGGTTCGCTCGACGACCGCGACGCGCAGCGCGCCATCCGTCTCGCCGGAGGAGAGCCCGTCGCCCTCTGGCACGGCGAGCACGACCTGAAGGGCGTCGACGCCCTGGTCCTGCCCGGCGGCTTCAGCTACGGCGACTACCTGCGCGCCGGCGCCATCGCCGCCTTCGCGCCGATCATGGCCGAGGTGAAGGACGCCGCGGCGAAGGGCATGCCCGTGCTCGGCATCTGCAACGGCTTCCAGATGCTCGTCGAGGCGCACCTGCTGCCAGGCGGCCTGATCCGCAACGCCCACCAGCAGTTCATCCGCCGCGACCAGCGCCTGCGCGTCGAGAACGCCTCGACCGCCTGGACCAGCGACTTCGCCGAGGGCGACGAGATCGTCATCCCGCTGAAGAACGCCGACGGCGGCTACATCGCCGACGCCGAGACCCTGGCGCGCGTCAACGGCGAGGGCCTCGTGACCTTCCGCTACCTGGGCGTGAACCCCAACGGCTCGCTCGACGACATCGCCGGCCTCACCAATGAGCGCGGCAACGTCGTGGGCCTCATGCCGCACCCCGAGCACGCGGTCGAGCCCGGCTTCGGCCCCGGCACCTCCGCCGCCATGCGCTCCGGCGTCGACGGGCTCGGGTTCTTCACCTCGGCCATCGCGGCCGTCGTGGGCGCCGCGGCCTGACGCGCTAGCATCCCCCTCCCCCGGGCGCGCAAGCTCCGCGCGCGTCTCGAACGGCGGCGGTAGCGTCGGGCGGGTGACGACCTCGACCCCCCTCCTCGTGTCCGTTCCCACCGCCCAGCTCCGCGACGACCTCGGCGAGCTGCCCGACGGCGTCGAGGTGGTGGTCTGGGACATGACGGGCCCCGCCCCGCGCGAGCGTTTCGACATGGTGGTGCCGCCGTACATGTCGATGGACGGCGTGATCGAGCGCCTGAGCGAGGTCGAGGTCGGCCTCGTGCAGGGCCAGTCGATCGGCTACGACAATGTCGAGGGGCGCCTGCCCGAGGGCGTGGTGTTCGCGAACGCCTCGAGCGTGCACGAGACGGCGACGTCGGAACTCGCCCTCGCGCTCACGCTCGCCGCGCAGCGACACCTCCCCGCGTTCGTGCGCGCACAGGACCGCGGCGAGTGGACCGGGGGCACGGCACCCGGCCTGGCCGACGCGCGCGTCACGCTGCTCGGCTTCGGCGGCGTGGGTCGTGCGATCGCGGCGCGTTTGCAGCCGTTCGAGGTGTCGTTGCGTGCGGTCGCCTCGCACGGCCGGCTGCAGGACGGCGTCGAGGTGTTCCCGATCGGCAAGCTCGGCGACGTGCTGGCCGACACCGACATCCTCATCGCTTCGCTCCCCGGCGGCGACAGCACCCGCCACGTGCTGGACGACGCCGCCTTCTCGGCGCTGCCCGAGGGTGCGCTCGTCGTCAACGTCGGTCGCGGTCCGCTCATCGACACGGACACCCTGGTCGACCACGTACGTCGCGGTCGCCTGCGCGCGGCGCTGGATGTAACCGACCCCGAGCCGCTGCCCGCCGACCACCCGCTCTGGAGCCTCGACGGCGTGCTCATCTCGCCGCACGTCGGCGGAGCGACGGATGCCATGCGCCCGCGCATCGCCCGACTGGTGCGTGAGCAGATCAAACGTCTGCAACGCGGCGAGGCACCGCTGAACGTGGTCCTGGGCGGCTGATCCCCGGTATCGGGCGAGCGCGGATCAGCCGCGGAAACCGGCGGGATTGGCCAGGAGGTCGGCGAACGCCAGCTCCGCGGGGCCGACGAGCATGAGGCGCGAGCGCAGGTGCGCGCGCTCCAGCCGGATGGCACGGCCCTCGGCGCCGAGGGGGTGCACGCGCACCGCGTCGGCGAGGCGTTCGCGGCTCACCGACAGCAGCGCCCCGAGGTAGCCCGAGAGCACGACCGTCTCGGGGGCGAAGGCATTGACGAAGTTCGTCAGCGCGAGGGAGAGCATCTCGACCTGGCGGGCGACCTCGGTCATGACGCGGGGGTCGCGGGCGACGCCCAGCTCGACGTCGAGCTCGTCCTCGTCGAGCTTGCGGCGGCCGAGGAGCGGCTCGAGGATGTCGAGGCTCACCTCGGCCTCGAGACAGCCGCGGCGCCCGCACACGCACGCGCGCCCACGCGGATCCACGACCGTGTGGCCGAGCTCGCCGGCATAGCCCGAGGTCCCGCGCAGCAGGGTGCCGTCGATGATGAGGCCGCCGCCGATGCTGCGCATCGCGCCGCCGAGGTACAGCAGGTTTCCCACCCCGACCCCCACCCCGAACCGCGACTCGGCGAGGGCGCCGATGCTGGCGTCGTTGCCGGCGGTCACCGGCATCCCGAGCTCGTCGCTGAGGCGTGCGGCGACCGGATCGCGTTTCCAGCCGAGCGTCGGCGACACCAGCACGGAGCCGTTGGCGTTCACCAGCCCGGGGACGGCGAGGCCCGCGCCGACCACGCGGTAGTGCCGGTCGATGTCGGCGCGCATCGCCTCGACGGAGTTCGCGACGATCTGCACGAACCGCTTGGGCGAGGGCGCCCCGGCGGTGTCGTGGCGCAGTCGTGCGTGGACCACTCCGCCCAGGCCCACGAGCGCCACGGTCACGGCGTGCGGCTCGGCCCGAACACTCAGGGCGGCGACGTGGTCCTCGGGCTCGATGTCGAGGGTCGGGCGGCCCACCTTGCCGGTGCGTTCGCCTCCGGGCGCCTCCCGGACGAGGCCGAGTTCGATCAGCTCCATGACCAGACCGGTCACGGTCGAGCGGTTGAGTCCGGTGGTGGCTCCGAGCTGCGCGCGTGAGAGCGCTCCCCGGGAGTGCAGCAGCGAGAGCACGGACGCGAGGTTCTGCTGGCGGATCAGGTCGTTGGTCGTACGACCCGGCGGGGGTGCGAGCGGCGTCGCGGGCTCGAACACGGCAGGGGTCATGAGGGGCGCACCTCCCCCATCATCCCATCGGAGCCATACGGACGAGAAACGCAGTGACGCGGATGGGGAGCGGGCCCCGGGGCCGCGCTCCCCATCCGGTCAGACACCGCCGTTGCGCCGCTTGTTGAAGATGTCGAACGCGACGGCCAGCAGCAGCACGATGCCCTTGATGGCCATCTGCCAGGCCGCGTCGACGCTGAGGATGGACAACCCCATGTTCAGCACGCCCATGACGAGGCCGCCGACGACCGCGCCGACCACGGTGCCGATGCCGCCCTGCACGGCAGCGCCGCCGATGAACACCGCCGCGATGGCATCCAGTTCGTAGTTCTGCCCGGCGGCGGCGACCGCACTCCCCGCTCGCGCGGTGCTGACGACGGCTGCGAGACCGGCGAGGGCGCCCATGTTGACGAAGATGAAGAAGTTGACCCACTTCGTCTTCACACCGCTCATCACGGCCGCGAACAGGTTGCCGCCCATGGCGTAGATGTGACGGCCGAAGGTCGTGCGGTTGAGGACGAACGTATACGCCAGCACGAGCACGGCCAGGATGATCAGCACGATCGGGGTGCCGTTGTAGGTCGCCAGCGTGAAGGAGGCGGCCATGATGACCACGACGGCGGCGGCGTTCTTGGCCCAGAACGACCAGGCGACCTCGCGCGGCAGCTCGAGGCGGCGCAGGGTCGCTCGCGTGCGCAGCTGCTGCACGATCAGCGCGGCGCTCGCGATCGCGCCGAGCGCGAGGGTCAGGGCATCCCAGTTGCCCAGGTAGCCGAGCACCGGCGGCAGCCAGCCGGCGCCGATCGCGGTGAAGCCGTCGGGCAGACCGCTGATCGTGCCGCCGGTCAGCAGCACGAGCGTCAGACCGCGGAACAACAGCATGCCCGCCAAGGTCACGATGAACGCGGGGATGCCGATGAAGGCGACCCAGAAGCCCTGCCACGCCCCGACCACGGCGCCGACGACGAGCGAGAGCACCACGGCGACGTACCAGGGCAGCCCCCACTGGTTCATGGCGATCGCCGCGATCGCGCCCACCATCGCCACGACCGAACCGACGGACAGGTCGATGTGCCCGGCGATGATGACCATGACCATGCCGATCGCGAGGATCAGCACGTAGGCGTTCTGTTGGATGAGGTTGTTCACGTTGCCCGGCAGCAGCAGGCGACCGCCGGTGAGCACCTGGAACAGCGCGATGATGATGACGAGGGCGGCGAGGATGCCGAACTGCCGGAAATTGATGCGCGACAGGATGCCGCGACGGCGGGGCCCCGGTTGCGTCGGTGCCTCGACCGTCTGGGTGGATGCGGTGGCCATTGCTGTCAGTTCCTTCCGGCGGTCATGTGCCGCATGAGGGTCTCCTGCGTGGCGTCGTCGCGGCTGACCTCAGCCGTGATGCGTC
The DNA here is from genome assembly GCF_031844085.1 of Microbacterium sp. PRF11. Taxonomy (NCBI): domain Bacteria; kingdom Bacillati; phylum Actinomycetota; class Actinomycetes; order Micrococcales; family Microbacteriaceae; genus Microbacterium; species Microbacterium sp. PRF11. Next base: position 355,684 of record NZ_JAUZUP010000002.1, on the reverse strand, counting down.
CCTCGGAGATCGTGTAGATGCGGTCGGAGAGGCCGATGACCTCGGGCAGCTCCGACGAGATGACGATGACGGCCTTCCCCTGGGCCGCGAGTTCGTTGATGATGCCGTAGATCTCGTACTTCGCCCCGACGTCGATGCCGCGGGTCGGCTCGTCGAGGATCAGCACGTCGGGTCCGGTGAACATCCACTTCGACAGGACCACCTTCTGCTGGTTCCCGCCGGAGAGGCGACCGGTGATCGCGGCGACGCTGGGCGCCTTGATGTTCATCTTGTAGCGGTACGAGTCGGCGACCTTGTACTCGCGGTACCGGTCGACGACGCCGAGGCGGGCGAGACGGGCGAGGGCGGATGCCGAGACGTTGACCTGGATGTCCCCGATGAGGTTGAGCCCGTACTTCTTGCGGTCCTCGGTGGCGTAGGCGATGCCGTGCTTGATCGCGGCGTCGACCGTGCGGACGTCGATCTGCTGCCCGTTCTTGTAGACCTCGCCCGAGATGCCGGTGCCGTACATGCGTCCGAAGATGCTCATCGCCAGTTCGGTCCGGCCGGCGCCCATGAGGCCCGCGAAACCGACGATCTCGCCGGCGCGCACCATGAAGGACGCGTCGTCGATGACGACGCGCTCGGTGTCGACGGGGTGGTGCACGGTCCAGTTCTCGACGCGGAACAGCTCCTCGCCGATGTCGGGTTCGCGCGGTGGGAAGAGGCTGTTCAGGTCGCGGCCGACCATGGCGCGGATGATGCGTCCCTCGTCGGTGTCGGCGTCGGAGCGGTGCATCGTCTCGATCGTTCGACCGTCGCGGATGATCGTGATGCGGTCGGAGATGCGCAGCACCTCTTTGAGCTTGTGGCTGATGATGATGCAGGTGATGCCCTGCGTGCGCAGCTGGTCGATGAGGTCGAGCAGGTGAGCGGAGTCGTCGTCGTTCAGGGCGGCGGTGGGCTCGTCGAGGATGAGGAGCTTCACCTCCTTCGCGAGCGCCTTGGCGATCTCGACGAGCTGCTGCTTGCCGACGCCGAGCTCGAAGATCTTCGTCGCCGGGTTCTCACGCAGCCCCACGCGCGCAAGCAGCTCGGCCGCGGCGGTGTTGGTGGCGTTCCAGTCGATGACGCCGCGCCGCGACTTCTCGTTGCCGAGGAAGATGTTCTCGGCGATCGAGAGGTAGGGGCTGAGCGCCAGCTCCTGATGGATGATGACGATTCCCGCGGCCTCGCTGTCGTTGATCGAGCGGAACGCCATCTGCTCGCCCTCGAGGGTGATGGAGCCCTCGAAGCTGCCGGCCGGGTAGACGCCGCTGAGCACCTTCATCAGGGTCGACTTGCCGGCGCCGTTCTCCCCGCAGATCGCGTGGACCTCGCCGCGGTGGACGTCGATCGACACGTCGGCCAGGGCCGGAACGCCGTTGAACGACTTCGAGATCCCCGACATGCGCAGGATCGGTTCGGTCATGGGTTGTCCCTCCGTCGGGATCGAGCGGCGGGGCGGACGCGAGCCCGCCCCGCCGCGGGAGTGATCAGAGTCCGACGTCGGAGGCCTTCAGGAAGCCCGAGTCGATGAGCTTCGTCTGGACGTCGTCCTTGACGACGACCTCGGGCGTCAGCAGGTAGGACGGCACGACCTTCTTGCCGTTGTCGTAGGTCTTCTCGTCGTTGACCTCGACGGTCTGGCCGTCCTTGATCTGCTCGATCATCGTGAACACCCGGTCGCCGAGGGCGCGGGTGTCCTTCCAGACCGTCATCGCCTGCGTGCCGTCGAGGATCGCCTTGACGTTGGCCTTGTCGGCATCCTGGCCCGTGATGAGCGGGTACTCGGCGCCGGCGGTGTAGCCGGCGGACTTCAGCGAGGCCTCGATGCCGATCGCGAGGCTGTCGTTGGGCGAGAGCACCACGTTCACCTTCTTGCCGTCGCCGTAGAACGACGAGAGGCGGTTGTCCATCTCGGACTGCGCTTTGTCGGACGCCCATCCCTGGATGCCGATCGAGGCCCAGGCGTCGTCGTTCGCGGGCGACTTGCCGCTCGGCACCACGAGCTGGCCCTTCTCGATGTAGGGCTGGAGCACGTCCCACGCGCCGGCGAAGAAGAACTTCGCGTTGTTGTCGTCGGGGCTGCCGGCGAAGGGCTCGAGGTTGAAGGGGCCGGCGCCGGTCTTGAGGCCCAGCTGCTCCTCGATGAACTGCCCCTGCAGGGTGCCCACCTTGTAGTTGTCGAAGGTGGCGTAGTAGTCGACGTTCTCGCTGCCGTTGATGAGGCGGTCGTAGGCGATGACCGTGGCGTTCTGCGCCTTGGCCTCCTGCAGCACCGGACCCAGCGTCGAGCCGTCGATCGCGGCGATCACGAGGATCTTCGCGCCGCCCGAGATCTGGTTCTGGATCTGGCTGATCTGCTGGTCGGTCTTGTTGTCGGCGTACTGCAGGTCGACGGTGCAGCCGGCGTCGGTGAGCTTCTTCTGCAGCTGCTCGCCGTCGTTGATCCACCGCTCGAGGCTGCGGGTGGGCATCGCGATGCCGACGTTGCAGTCTCCGCTGCCGCCCGCGGCTGCTCCGCCACCGTCGGCCGGGCGGGTGGAGCTGCACGCTCCGAGACCGACGGCGAGGGCGGCGATGGCCGCACCGGTCAGGATTTTCTTCAGCATGTGATCTGCGTTCCTCTCTGAACTGCAGGGACCCCCGTGGTCGTACCCGCGCCCTCCCCGGCGTCGGATCGGGTACGTCATCGTCCCGGCTGTGGACCCGTCGAATTATGACGGCTCCGAAAAAATATCCCCCGCACCGGTATTTGTCTATAGCCACCACAAAATTGTTCTCCTGACGTCCGACGGGCCCGGAACGACGGAACGGGCGGGGTGCCGTCGCACCCCGCCCGTTCCGGATCGTCGTCAGGAGATCTCGACGCTCTCGCGTTGCTCCGCCTTCGCCGCACGGCGTCTCGCGACGAGGCGGTTGCGGCCCGCGGCGAGCAGCACGACGGCGAGCACGGCGTAGATCGTCAGCACGATCGGGCCCTGCAGGAGCGTCGTGAGGTCGCCGTTCGCGCTCATCGCGGCATCCCGGAGGCTCGTCTCGGCGAGGGGGCCGAGCACCATGCCGATGATGAGCGGGGCGAGCGGATAGTCGTGCGCGCGCATCACGAACCCGAGCAGGCCGATCGCCAGCAGCATCACCAAGTCGAAGGTGGCGCCCGACGTCGCGTAGATGCCGAGCCCGCAGAACACGGCGATCGCCGCGTAGAGGTAGGGACGCGGGATGACCAGCAGCTTCGCCCACAGCATCGCGAACGGCAGGTTGAGGAGCAGCAGCACCATCATGGCGATGAAGAAGCTCGCGATCAGCGCCCACACGAGGTCGGGAGCGCGCTCGAACAGCAGGGGCCCCGGCTGCAGGCCGTACTGGCGGAAGGCCGCGAGCATGATCGCCGCCGTCGCCGACACCGGAAGGCCGAGCGCGAGGAGCGAACCCATCGCCATACCGGTGGTCGAGTTGCCCGCCGCCTCGGGGGCGGCGAGGCCGCGGATCGCCCCGGTGCCGAAGCGCGGCTTCTTGCGGCGCCCGTCGAGGCGCTTCTCGATGCCGTACGCGAGGAAGGTCGGGATCTCCGACCCGCCCGCCGGGATGACGCCGAACGGCAGACCGATCGCCGTCCCCCGCAACCACGCGGGCGTCGCCTCGCGGAACTCGCGGCGCGACAGCCAGGGGCGCCCCGCGGGGCGCACCATCGCGCCGCCCTTGACGTGCCGCTCCAGCGCCGCCACGTGGATGACCTCTCCCAGGGCCAGGATGCCGACCGTCACCGTCACGAGCGAGATCCCGTCGAACAGGTTCGGCGAGTCCAGCGTGAAGCGCGGGGCACCGGTGACCCCGTCGATGCCGACGACGGCGATGCCGAGGCCCACGAACAGCGAGGCGAGACCCTTGACCGCGTTGTCGGTCACGACCGACGAGGTCGCCGCGAAGGCGAAGATCGCGAGCGCGAAGAACTCCGCCGGCCCGAAGCTGCTCGACAGGTCCGCCAGCAGCGGGGCGAAGAACACCAGCAGGCTCGCCGCGACGATGCCGCCGATGAAGGCGCCGATCGCGGCCGTCGCCAGGGCTTGGGCCGCGCGGCCGTTCAGCGCCATCTTGTGACCTTCGAACGTCGACGCGATCGCCGAGGCCTGGCCGGGGGTGTTCATCAGAATGCCGGTGATGGAGTCGCCGAACAGCCCGCCGAAGTAGACGCCGGAGAACATGATGAACGCCGCGGTCGGGTCGAGCGAGAACGTCACCGGCAGCAGCAGCGCCACCGCCATGGAGGAGCCGAGGCCGGGCATGACGCCGACCGCGGTGCCGAGCACGCAGCCCACGAGCACCCACAGCAGGTTCTGCGGTGTCAGGGCGCCGGCGAAGCCTTCGCCGAGGAGGATCAGAACGTCCATGTCAGAAGGCCCATCCGAGGATTCCGGAGGGCAGGGACAGACCCAACCCCATGTCGAAGGCGATGTAGCTGAGCGAGCTGATCGTCAGGCCGACCAGCAGTGCGAAGAGGATCCGGCGCTGGCCGAAACCGCGGGCGATGCCCACGAACAGCAGGGCGGCGGCGATGATCCAACCCAGGATGCCGAGCAGGAACGCGAAGCCGAGGAACGAGCCGACGACCCAGGCGAACGATCGCCAGTCGACGCCCACCCGTCGCGTGCCGGCCGCTTCCTCCCGCTCCTCGTCCTCCGCGGAGGGCGTCACCAGAGCCGCGCGCACAGCCGCGACGCCGAGGAGGATCGCGAAGAGGTACAGGCCCGCGGCGATGATGCCGGGGAAGAACTGCGGGCCGGGGAAGGCCGCGCTCGGCGGCACCTTCATCACGACGATGCCGTACAGCAGGTACGTCGCGAACGCCGCGAGGATGACGGGCATCACGAGGCCCTTCGCGATGCCGCGCGCACCGCTGCCGCGTTGGAAGAGCAGCCGGTCGCCGACGGTCGCCGAGACCGACGTGGGGTTGTTGTTCGCCGGGATCACAGACCCATCTCCTCGTACAGGCGCTCGATGCGCACGCGTTCGTCGGCGAGGAAGCCCGTGAGGTCGTCGCCGGTGATGATGCGCTCGGTCCAGTGGTAGCGAGCGCGCGCGTCGGCCCACTCCGGGGTCGCGACCGAATCGAGGACGAGCTCGGTGAGACCGTCGACCTGCTCGCCGCTCAGACCGCTCGGGGCGGCGAGCATGCGCCAGTTGGTCAGACCCACTTGGTATCCCTGCGACACGGCCGTCGGGATGTCGATGCCCTCGATCGGCTCGGCGGCGACCAGCGCGAGAGCCCGTAGACGTCCCGACTCGATCTGGTCGATGTTGTCGGGGTAGCCGCCGGCCGCGGCCTGAGCGGTGCCGTTGAGCAGCGCCTGGATCGCCTCACCGCCGCCGTCGGACGAGATGTAGGTCATGTCGACGGGTGCGATGCCGGCCGCCAGGGCCAGCTCGGCGACGACGAGCTGGTCGAACGAGCCGCCCCCGGTCCACGGCAGCGCCTTCGGGTTCTGCCGCCACGCCTCGACGAGGTCGTCGAGCGTCTCGTACGGCGAATCGGCGGGTACGACGATCACGTCGTACTCCTCGACCATGACCGCCAGCGGCGTCACGTCGTCGAGGGTCGCGGCGCTGTCGAACTGCACCGTGGCCGCCAGCAGGCCCGTGCCGCCGACGAGCAGGTTGCTCGCCTGTCCGTTCAGCACCGACACGTTGCCGAGGGCGATCGTGCCGCCGGCGCCGGGCATGTTGACCACCTGGACGTTGTTGACGAGTCCGTTGGCCTTCTGCGCCTGCTGCAGTTCGCGGGCGACGCCGTCCCAGCCGCCGCCGGCCGCGGCCGGGGCGATGATCGTCATCGACGCGTGGATGTCGTCGCCGGCCGAGGCCGACGTGATCGACCCGTAGGAGGCGACCGCGATCGCCGTCGCGGCGACCACCCCGCCCGCGATGCGGCCGACCCATCGGCGTCGGGACCGATCCGTCGAAGGATGGTCGGAAACAGGGGGAGGCGTAGGCTCCGTCATCACAGCTCCTTCTTGCGAACGTCGTCGTGCGCAGAATGTGACGACGCTCCCAGGAGGACGGCTGGCGCGCACCCCGTGCGCGCTTTGTGCTCATATTTCTCGCGATCGAAAGCCGTCCATGCGCGACTCCCCGTCACCGTTCACCGCTCGCGCGGTGCGGCGCGCCCTCGTCGTGCTGCCCAGCGTCATCGTGCTCGCCGCCGTGGGGCTCACGCTCGTCATCGCCGCCTCGGCACAGGAACGACGGATCCGCGCCGACACCGTCGACCGCGTGTTCGACGTGGCCTCGGGGCTCGCCGAGCTCGACGACGTGCGGACGGCCGTGGCATCCGTCTCCGAGGTCGGCAGCCTCGTCGACCTCGCGGATGCCGCCGACCTCCGCCCCGCGTCCGCCGTGCTGCAGCCGCTGGCCGATCTCGTCGAGCGCACGACGGGTGTGTTCTACGTCGTGATCACCGACGACGAGGGGGTGCGCATCACCCACCCGGAGCAGGAGCAGCGGGGGCGCCAGGTCGAGACGACCAACGCCTCCGTGCTCGCCGGGACGCCGTTCCTCGGTACCGAGACCGGCCCGTCGGGCAGCTCGCTGCGCGCCAAGGTGCCGATCCGCGACGGGGACGAGGTCGTCGGGATGGTGGCGGTGGGGGTGCTGGAATCAAGCATCCTGTCGGAGCGCAACGAGGCGGTCGGTGCGATCCTGCCCTGGGGTCTGGGGGCGCTCGTGGCCGGCACCCTGGCCTCGTCCGTGCTCGCGGCGGCGATCGAACGGCGCTTCCGCCGGCTCGATGCGCTGGCCGCCGAGCAGGAGCAGACCTCCCGCACGATGGTCGCCCTGCGCGAGCAGGCGCACGAGTTCGGCACGCGGCTGCACGTGCTGCACGGCCTCGTCTCGCGCGGCGACACGAGCGAGGCGCTCGGTTACATCTCCGGCGCCCTGCCCGGACTCGCTGCGCGCGAGCCGTCGGACGACCGCTTGGGCGCGTCGCTGGTGAGTGCGAGCATCGAGGCGCTGCGCAGCGAGGTCGCCGCGCGGGGCGCGCACCTCGAGGTGCAGATCGACCGCGAGCTGCCCATCGACGAGACGGTCGTGCTGATCCTCGCGAATCTGTGTCGCAACGCCGCCGAGGCGGGAGCGACGAGGGTGCGCTGCACGCTCGGCCAGGTCGGCGACACCCTTCACGGGGCCGTCGACGACGACGGACCGGGGCTGGATCCGCGGGAGATCGAACGGGCGTTCTCGCGCGGCTTCACGTCGAAGCCCGACCCGACCGGCACGGGTCGCGGCATCGGTCTCGCGGTCGTGCGACGCGCCGTCGCCGAGCGCGGCGGCGAGATCCTCGTGTCACGCTCGGGCTGGGGCGGGGCGCGGTTCGCGTTCGAGCTCCCCGTCGCCGGGGCGGTGAGCTCGTGAGCGTCGACGCCATCCGGGTGCTCGTCGTCGACGACGACGCCGCGGCGCGCGCTCTGCACGGTCGGTTCGTGGCCGGGGTCGCGGGCTTCTCGGTCGTGGGGTCGGCCGCGACGGGAGAGGCCGCGGTGGAGCGGGCTCGCTCCGGTGTCGACCTGGTCCTGCTCGACATGCGTCTTCCCGACATCAGCGGGGTCGAGGTGCTGCACCGTTTGCGCACGCTGGGCGCGGACGGCCTGGACGTGTTGGTCATCAGCTCGTCGCAGGATCAGGTGACCGTGCGTCAGGCCCTCGCCGCACACGTCGTGGGATACCTCGTCAAACCGTTCACCGAGGACGTGCTGCGGCGCCGGCTCGAGACGTACCGCGGCGAGCGGAGGGCGCGCGTGGAGGCCGCGCGCGAGCGCACGCTCTCACAGGGTGATATCGATCGACTGCTCGGGACCGGGACCGTGCGGGTTCCCGCCCGGACGGATGCCCTGCCGAAGGGGCTCGCGACGGTCACGCTCGAGCGGGTGCGGGCGAGTCTCGATCCCGTCGCGTTCGTGTCGGCGACCGAGGTCGCGAGCGCGTGCGGGCTGTCGCGGGCGACGGCGCAGCGCTATCTCGAGCATCTCGTCGCCGTCGGGGTCATCGACCTCGCGCATCGCTACGGGGCGCGGGGACGGCCCCGGATCCTGTACCGACTGGCGCCGTCGCCGCCCGGATGACCCGCGGGCTCAGGGCGTATCGCGGTCGGCGCCCGACCAGAGGTCGCCGCACTCGACGAAGTCGGCGCCCTGCGCGATGAGGTAGGGACGGGCGCCGGTGTCGCCCCGGACCGTCGCGGACAACGGCTCCCAGTGCGCGCGTCCGAGCAGCACCGGATGACCGGGGACCCCGCGGTAGGTCGCCTGGGAGAGGGCGTCGGGATGGGCGCGTCGGGCGATCCGGGCGATCGCCGCGGCGGGGACGTCGGGGGTGTCGACGGGGAGCACGACCGCCGCGGGGGACGGGCCGGATGCCAGGGCCGCGAGCCCCGCGCGCAGCGACGCCGCGAGACCAGACGCCCAGTCCTCGACGCGGACGATCGCGGTTCCGTCGGGGACGAGCGACGCCGCTTCGTCGGCCGCGGCGCCCAGCGCGACCGTGACGTCGCGGCATCCGCCCTCGACGAGCGCGCGAATCGCCAGGACGAGCCACGGGGCGCCCGCGGGGGTGCGCGCGAGGGCCTTCGGGCCGCCGTAGCGGCGCCCGGCGCCGGCGGCCAGCACGAGCCCCGACGCGGCGGCGAAGGGTCCGGCGGGCATGGTCACGACAGCGTAGCGTGCGCGAAACACGCCCCGACTACCGTCGCGTCCATGCTCGAACTGGCCGCCGATCTGCTGCCGCTGCTCGACGCGGGGACCCCCGTCGCGGCCGTGACGGTGACGCGGGTCGTGCGCAGCGCCCCACGCGGCGTCGGTGCCACCCTGGCGGTCACGCGCGGTGCGCGGGTCATCGGGTCGATCTCGGGCGGGTGCGTCGAGAGCGACGCCGTCATGCTCGGGCTCGACGCCTTGCGGACGGGCTCCGTGCGGCGCGCCCGCTTCGGCTTCACCGACGACGGAACCGTGACGCCCATCGCCGCGGGTCTCGCGTGCGGAGGCGCGGTGGACGTCGTCGCGTACCGGGTCGACGAGGCGGCGCGACCCGCTCTCGAGGCCGCGCGCGCCGGGCGCGCGACCACCCTCCGGCTCGATCTCGACGGCGAGGCGCTCGTCCTGAGGCGAGCCGCCGCCGCGCGCCTGATCATCCTCGGTGCGGGTGAGCACGCCGCCGCGCTGTGCCGCGTGGGAGCGGCGGCCGGTTTCGCGGTGACCGTCTGCGACGAGTGGGCGCTGCTGGCCACGCGCGAGCGGTTCCCCGAGGCTCGGGACGTGGTGGTGGCCACCCCGCACGAGCATCTCGCCTCGCTCACCGACCTCGACGAGCGGACCGCGGTGTGCGTTCTGACCCACGACCAACGCCTCGACGTGCCCGCGCTGCGGGTTGCTCTGCGCTCCCCCGCCGGCTTCGTCGGCGCGATGGGGGCGCGGGCCACCGTCGCACGGCGGGCGGCGCTGCTCCGCACCGCCGGGGTGACGGATGCCGAGCTCTCGCGGTTGCATTCGCCCCTGGGCCTGGATCTGGGCGGCGCGTCCCCCGAGGAGACGGCCCTGTCGGTGATCGCGGAGATCGTGGCATCCCGGAACGACGCCGACGCCCGTCCGCTGCGCGAGCGGGGCGGCGTCCGGTTGCACGCGTCGGCCGGTCCGTGGCCGTCCGAGGCGGGCTCGTGCGCGGTGAGGAGCGCGTGAGCGTCGTCGTCGTGCGCGGCGCCGTGGCGGTCGTCGAGAGCGCCGGTCGCGTGCGTCTGGGCGACGTGATCATCGTCGACGGCGTGGTCGCGGAGTCCGCCGACATCGAGGGCGCGCGGATCGTGGATGCCACCGGCTGCGTCGTCACGGCCGGGCTCGTCAACGCCCACCACCACCTGTTGCAGACGGCGTTCCGGACTCTGCCGGGCACGCGGGGGATCCCGATGCGGGAGTGGCTCCCGGCGATGGCGGCCGCGTACGACGAGGCCACGGTCGATGCGGATCTCGTCGGGCTCGCCGCCCGGGCCGGTCTCGCGGAGGCGCTGCTGTGCGGGGTCACGACCGTGGCCGACCACCACCTGACCTGGCCGAGCGGGGCGGATACGGTCGCGATGGCGCGGGCCGCGGCGGAGGCGGCTTCGGACCTCGGTTCGCGACTCGTCTTCGTGCGCGGGGCCGCGCGGGACGACCCCCAGGAGGCCGCGGCCTCCGCCGAGGCCATCGTCGCCGCGCTCGTGCCGGGACGACCCGGCGGGGTGTCGGAGGACGGGATGCTGCAGGTCGCGGTCGGGCCGGCGGGAGTGCACAGCGACCCGCGGGAGACGTTCGAGCTGCTCGGCGAGGTCGCCGCGCGGCACGGTCTGCGGCGGCGGACGCAGGCGAACGAGGTGATCGACGTCGAGATCGCCCTCGAGCGATACGGTCGTCGCCCCCTCGAGCTGCTCGCGGAGTGGGGCTGGCTCGCCCCGGATGTCACGCTCGCCCACCTCTGCGACGTCACCGCCGACGAGATCGCGCAGGTAGCGGCATCCGGGGCGTCCGCGACGCACGCCCCCGGGTGCGATGTGCCCATGGGCTGGGGGGTCGCGCCCGTCCGGCGTCTTCTCGACGCGGGGGTCGCGGTCGGTCTCGGGACCAGCGGGGGTGGCAGCAACGACGCGGGACATCTGCTGGCCGACGCGCGTCTGGCGATGCAGGTGTCGGCGCTCGTGGGGCCGCAGCTGGCGGCATCCGAGGTTCTGGCGATGGCGAGCGAGGGGTCGGCCGACGGTCTGGGTCGGTCGGAGCTCGGTCGCCTCGCGCCTGGATCCGCGGGTGATGTCTGCGTGTGGGATGTCTCGGGCGTCGCGGACGCCGGGGTGGCCGATCCGGTCGCGGGATTGCTGTGGGCGGCGCCCGGGCGGCGTCCGCGCACCGTCCTGGTCGGCGGGCGGGTGGTCGTCGAAGACGGGTGCCTGGTGACCGCCGATGAGGCCGAGGTCGTCGCCCGGCTGTTCGAGAGGGTGGCACGATGACGTCCATGGCACCAGCGATCCCGGCTCCCACCAGCGACGAGCGGCTCGGCGCGCACCTGCGGGGGTTGCGCAAGGCGCGGGGCCTCACGCTCACGCAGCTCGCCGAGGCCGCCGAGCTGTCGCATCCCTTCCTCAGCCAATTGGAGCGGGGGCTCGCGCGTCCGAGCATGGCCAGTCTCGAGCGGCTCGCGCGGGCGCTCGGGACGAGTCGGGTCGAGCTGATCGCCGGCTCGGAACCGCCGCGTCACGACCACGATGCCGAACCGTCGTTCGTCCTCGCGGGGGACGGGGTGGTGGGTCCCTTCGCGGAGGGGACGGCGCGTCTCCTCGTGGAGGGTCCGCGTCGGTTCGAGCCGATGGAGTTCACGGGCGCGAACGCCGAACCGGGCGACCACTACGTGCACGCTGAGGACGAGTTCCTCACCGTGCTGGAGGGGTCGATCGTGGTGTCGTTCGGTCCGTTCGGGGAACGCACGATGGTCGTCGGCGATTCGGTGTACTGCCGTTCCGGGGTGCCGCACCGCTGGCATTCGCCCGACGGGACGCCCTATCGCCTGCTGATCGTGAAGGAGACCGTGCACGGAGGCGCTGAGGAGCCGATCGAAGGAGAGACATGAGTGCGGGTGTGACGTTCGAGGCCGTGGTGCGGGCGCGGCGGGATGCCGCTGACGGCGTCGTCGTGCTCGATCTCGAGCGCGCGAACGGGGTGCTGCCCCACTGGTCGCCCGGGGCGCACATCGACGTCGTGCTGCCCGGGGGCATCGAGCGGCAGTACTCGCTGTGCGGGTCGCCGACCGAGCGGGGGACGTGGCGCATCGGCGTGCTGCGTGAGCGTGAGGGTTCGGTGTGGCTGCACGAGAACGCGCACGTCGGTGCGACGCTGCGGGTGCGGGGACCGTCCAACCATTTCCTGTTCGCGCCGACGGCCGGACGGTCGTCGATCTTCGTCGCCGGGGGCATCGGGATCACGCCGATCATGCCGATGATCGAAGCCGCCGAGGCGGCCGGGACTCCGTGGACGCTGCTGTACGTCGGTCGCTCGCGCTCGACGATGGCGTTCGCACAGGAGCTCGAGGCGCGGTACGGCGAACGCGTGGAGGTCTTCGCCGCCGATGAGGGGCGCCGACTCGATGTCGCGGCGCGTCTCGGCGCTCCGGTCGGGCGCGCGGTCGTGTACGCGTGCGGTCCCGCGCGACTGCTGGAGGCGATGGATGCCGCGATGTCGGGCTGGCCGCGAGGGAGCCTGCACGTCGAGCGGTTCGAGGCGAAGGTGCTGGGTCCCCCGGTGTGGCCCGAACTGTTCGAGGTCGACCTGATGATGTCGGGGCTGACGGTGACGGTGCCGCCCGAGCGATCGATCCTCGACGTGGTGGAGGAGCACGGTGTCGTCGTCCCCTCCAGCTGTCGCAACGGGACGTGCGGCACCTGCGAGGTCGCGGTGATCGACGGAGAGATCGAGCATCGCGACTCCGTGCTGTCCCCGGAGGAGCAGGATGCCAACCGCACGATGATGCCGTGCGTGTCGCGCGCCGCGTGCGAGCGGATCACGCTGGAGTTGTGAATCACGCCAGCGGAGACGGCTCAGGGATGCGCGATGGCTCCGAGATCGTCTGCCTATGCGGGAGTGCGCGATTCGTCGATGAGTTCCGCGCGGTGGCACAGGCTCTCGCCCTCACCGGCGTCATCGTCGTCGCGCCCGCTGACCTCGAGCACCCACCGACGGCGGCGGAGAAGGCCGTCCTCGACGCGCTCCATCTGAGGAAGATCGACCTGGCCGATCGGGTGCTGGTTGTGAACCCGGGCGGCTATCTCGGCGAATCCACGCGGAGGGAGATTGCGTACGCCCGCTCCCGCGGCAAGCCGGTCCAGTTCACGGGGTCGGCATTGGAGAGCTGACGCCGCGGGTCCCGGGTAGGCGGCGGGCCGGGGCATGTCGGGCGAACAGCCGGTGAGCCGACGTGGCGCACGGACCGGACACGGTCGCGCGCGGCCGGCGAGCCGACGCGGCGCGCTGATCGGAATCGGTCGCGCACAGCCGGCGAGCGACTCGGCGCCCTGATCGGAATCGGTCGCGCACAGCCGGCGAGCGACTCGGCGCCCTGATCGGAATCGGTCGCGCACAGCTGCCGAGCAAACGCGTCGCTCTAAGCGAATGCGACCGTGCACGGTCGGCGATTCAACGCGGCGCGCTTGCCAACCGCGGTCGCGCACGGCCCGCGATCAAGCCAGGCGCTTTGCTTCCGTACGCCCATAGACAGGTGGCGTGCGAAGGCGGAGATCGCTACGCGTTGGTGGGTCGTGCGCCCCCGCGGCGCGCGGATCGTCCCGCGGAACGGGACCCCCGACTCGGCGGAACGGGACCCCCGATGCGCTGCAGTGGCAGCGTCGCGACAGGAGCCGCACCTAGAAGGGTGCGGGTTCTCGATCCCGAGGGTGGGGTGGCGTTGGTGGTTCATCGGGGGTGAACCGCACCGCCGGCGCGTAGGGCAGAGGGTGGTCGGTGTAGATCCGCCCGGTGGGTGAGGTGAACTCGATCACCCCGCCGGGTAGCTGCCGGACCTACCACCGGGTGAACTGCTTCTGCGTGTGATGGCGCTGGCAGAAGTGGCAGAGATTGCACACGTGGGTTTTGCCGCCGAGGGCGTAGTCGAGGTTATGGTCTACTTCGCAGCGGACGGCGGGGGCGGTGCAGCCGGGCCAGCGGCAGTGTCGGTCGCGGGCACGAAGGTACCGGTCGATCGCGGCGGTCCGCTGATATGTGTCGGTGCAGAGTACGGCCCCGGTGACGGGGTTCGTGAGCACCCGATCCCACGGCACCCTCGTCGCTTCGGCCAATTGCCGGGCTGTGTCGATATCGATGGGTCCGTGTCCGACGAGTTCCGCGGGGTCGATGTTCTCCCGCTCGGGGTTCAGGACCGATAGCGCGGGGACGACGACCTGCACCCGCGCGCGGATGGCGCCCAGGATGCCGGGGCCGTCATCGGTGCGGGTGGGGTCGGCGTCGGGCGCGGCGGCGAGGAGCAGATCGGCGAGGATGTCCGCCCGCACCTGGTCGGCGCTGCGAACATCGGCTGCGGCTGCGGCTGCGGCTGCGCCTGCGGCTGCGCCAGTGCCTGTGCCTGCGCCTGTGCCTGCGCCCGCGCCCGCGCCTGTGCCTGCGCCCGCGCCTGCGCCCGCGCCCGCGCCTGCGACCGTCGCGTCGCGCTGCTGCTCGTCCGTGGCCTTGACCGTTCGCCGTTCCGGCCGAACGTCGGAATCGTCGCCGACACGGTCGATCCCGAACGCGGCGCCGCTGACGCCCAGTCGGCCCGAGCCGGGCGATGATGCGCCATCGGTGCTCGCCGAAACCGGCGAACCGGTCTCATCGCGCGCATCGATCAGCGCCCGCGACTGCTGCGTCAACCGGTCATAGATCCCCACAGCCAGCACCGTCGGAAGCGTCGCGATCAGATCCGACATCCCGTTCTCGCCCCGCACCACCCTCACGCACCGTTCCTCACGCCCACGCTGATGCCGCTCCGTGATCGTCGTCGGCTGCAACCGCTCCGCCAGGATCGCCAACCGCGCCCGTAGGCGCCCGGGACTCAACCCCTCCGCCGTGGCGACGGCGAGAACATCGAACTCCGCACGCTTGTCGAGCGGCACCGGGGTCCCGGCATCCACGATCGCCTGCACATGCGCCCGCGACAACGCCCCCGCCTCCCACGCGTCAACGGTCGCCGGGAAATGGTCCACGAGCGTCAGCGCTCGCCCAATCTGCGCCTGCACGCTCCGATCCGACAAACACCCCGCGGCCGCAAGCTCCGACGCCACCTCTCGCAGCGCCATCTCCGCCGCCCGAGACGACGCCCGCTGCCCCGCCATGACATCCAGCGCGAGACGCCCTGCCCGGGCCAGCGCTCGAGTCTTTCGGGCTTCGGCGGCCGCGAGAGCGGCATCCGCTTCGAGCACCTCGGCAAGCACGACAGCAAGCGGGTCGCGCTCGTCAGCTGGTGGTGGCGGGGGTGTCGGAAAGCTCATGCAGGCATGCTAATCCACACCTCCGACATTGGACCGCTGACCGGGTCTTTCTGTGGACAGATTGGGCAGATAGACGCCTGGGGAGGAGGGGCGTCGCCGTGGTTCGCGACCGAAGATGATCGCCGACCACGGGCGCCTACCGGCCCAGCCAGCACCTCTCGTGCAATGGCCACCCACGGCGACCTGCGCCAGCAGCCCGCCCCGCTGCTGCCACGCCCACCAACTGACCCCCGCTGACGCACCCTCGCGCCCCGCCCACCACGCCGCCAGCACCCGCCCCGCACCCCGTGCCCACCCCGCCGAAGCACTCCCCCGCCCCGCCCACTCGACACCGCGAGCACCCACCCCGCGACGACCACGCCTAACGCCCCAACGACGAACCCGACGACGCCCCCACCGCCCCCACCAGCCGCGGCACCCACACCGCCGCCACCGCGAGCGGCACAGCCAGGAAGACCCAGGCGAGGGCGGGAGCGGCCTCCCACCCGAGGAGCGCGCCGACGGCGACGTTGCCGAGGAGGACGGCGATCCCTCCGCACGTCGACAGCAGGCCGAAGAACGAGCCGGTCGGCAGGGTCCCGGCGAATCGCGGCACCAGGCCCTGCGCGGTGGGGTTGGTGGTGAGGTGTCCGACGATGACCAGACCGGCGGCGACGAACACCGAGACGATGCGCCCCGTGGGATCCAGCGGAGCGAGGGCACCGGCGGCGACGGAGACGAACCCCGCGGCGGAGAGGGCGTAGCCGACGCGCAGGGTGCGCGCCGCCCCGACCCGGTGGCACCAGCGCGAGACCGGCAGCTGCAACACGAGCGTGAGCGCCGACACCCACGCGAACATCAGCGCGACCACGTCGGGGCCGGCGCCGGCCCGGGTGAGCTGGAGCGGGAGGGCGAGGTACAGCTGGTTGAAGGCGAGCAGATCCGCGGCGTGCAGCGTCGAGAACGCGACGAACCGGCGGTCGCCCAGCGACCACCAGCGCCCGTGGATCCCTTGCTGTCGAGTCGACCCGGTCCGCCGCGGCAGGGCGACGGCGAGGAAGACGCCGATCAGCACGAACAGCGCCGCACCGCCGAGCGCGACGACGACGAAGCCCCACCCCAGCAGCACCGCGCCGACGAGCGGCCCGATCACCGCGCCCAGCTCACCCGCGACGCTCAACCACGCGAACAGCGAGGCGCGGGATCGCGCACCGGACGGGGGGCGTCGCTGCTCGGCATCCGAGACGAGGACGTTGATCCCCGGGGAGAACAGCGCGCCGCCGAGACCCGTGAGCACCGTGCCCGTGATGAACAGCGCAAGCTGCGGGCTCGGCAGGAGCAGCGACAGCGCGAGGGTCGCGAAGCCGAGCACACGGACGGCGCACCCGGTCAGGATCGTCCGACGCGCGCCGAAGCGGTCGGCGAGCACACCCCCGATCAGGAACATCCCCTGCTGAGCGAAGGTCCGCACGCCCAGCACCAGCCCCACGGCGAGCGCGGTGAGACCGAAGTCGTCGGTGAGCACCAGCGCGAGGAACGGCACGACGGCGAAGAAGCCGATGTTGAAGAGCATCTGCGTGCCGAGCAGCACCGGGGTGCGAGCCGCACGCGCGGCCGGGGCGGGCGTCGAGGACACGGACATCTTTCGAGACGGGACGGGGCTGCCGCGCGGTCGACGGGCACCCGCACGATCCTCCCATCCGCACGTCCCGTCGCCGAAGGGCATCCGCCGACAGAGGGATGCCACCACCCCGGCCCCGGGGCGGACGGAGCGTCGCGTCGCCCCGGGGCCGGGGGACACCCCCGAACACACCACCGACATCTTTGTCACGAGGGTCACGCGGGGGAAATACGGCGGAAACGCGCGATTCCTAGCATCGGAACATCGCCGGATGTTGGTCACACCAACACTGACGCCGCCGCCTCGAGCGGCTCGCCCCGTTGCCGTGGCTCCGTCTCGACGCCTGTCTTCTCGACTCTCCGGAGGCCCTCGTGTCTGCCGCTCCACCCGTCACCATCGCCGCTCTGCGCGGCGCACGCCTCGCCTCGGGCGCGGTCGTCGACATCGCGATCGACGGCGACGAGGTGCTCGCGGTGGTGCCGGCGGGAAGCCCCCTGCCCGACACCGCGGGCGAGACGCTCGACCTCACCGGCTACGTCGTCACGGCGGCCGGCGCCGAACCGCACGCGCACCTCGACAAGTCGCAGTCCTGGGATGCCATCCGACCCCCGTTCGGCGACCTCGAGCGCGCGATCGAGAGCTGGCACGCCTTCGCCCTGACCCTCGACGAGGACGACACCCTCGACCGCGCGCGTTCGACGGCGCTGCGGATGCTGGCATCCGGGATCACGTCGGTGCGCACGCACGTCGATCTGCTGCGGGGCGAGGACGCGCTCACCGGCGTGCGGGCGCTCGTCCGCCTCCGCGCGGAACTCGACGGGATCATGGACGTCGAGCTCGTCGCGCTCGGCGGCCCGACCGTGCCCGATGCGGTCTTCGAGGCCGCTCTCGACGCCGGGGTCGACCTGGTCGGCGGCGCGCCGCACCTCGCGGACGACCCGATCGCCGATCTCGAGCGACTCGTGGCCCTCGCCCGCCGGCGCGACGTCGGGGTCGACCTGCACACCGACGAGAGCCTCGCCGGGGCCGACACGCTCGCCGCCTACGCGCGCCTGGTGACCGGCTGGCACCGTCCGCGCACGGCGGGCCACTGCGTCCGCCTGAGCATGATGCCGGCAGCCGACCTGACCGCCCTGGCCGACGGCATCCGCACCGCCGACATCGGCGTGATCGCCCTCCCCATCACCAACCTGTACCTGCAGGGATGGGGCATCGACCACGCCACTCCCCGCGGGATCGCTCCGATCGGACGCCTCAAGGCCGCCGGCGTGCGCGTCGCCGCGGGAGCCGACAACGTGCGCGACCCCTTCAACCCCGTCGGCCGGTGCGACCACCTCGAGACCGCGTCACTCCTCGTCAGCGCGGGGCACCTGGCCCCCGAGGAGGCGATGGATGCCGTGACCGTCGGCGCGCGCGACGTCATGGGGCTGCCCTTCGCCGGCCCCGTCGCCGGCGCGCGGGCCGATCTCGTCGCCGTCCGCGGCGACTCCCTCGGCGAGGTCGTCGCTTTCGCCAGCGCCGACCGCGTCGTGCTCCACCGGGGCCGTCTCGTGAGCCGCACGAGCGTGTCCACCCGCACCGCCGCACCCGCGACGGCGCCGTCCCCCGTCCCGATCGGAAAGTGAGCGCCACGTGACCCTCGCCTCCCCCGCTCCGGCCTCCGTCGCGGATCCCACCGCGCCGCTGCTGGACTTCCGCAACGTCGCCATGACGTTCCCCAACGGCACCACCGCCCTCTCCGGCGTCGACCTCACCGTTCAGCGCGGCGAGTTCGTCAGCGTCGTCGGTCCCTCCGGCTGCGGCAAGTCGACGCTCCTGCGCATCGCGTCGGGCCTGGAGCAGGCCAGCGAAGGCACCGCCACCGTGGCGACCGACCGCATCGGCTACGTCTTCCAGGACGCGACCCTCCTGCCCTGGCGGGACGTGCGCTCGAACGTCGAGCTGCTCGCCGAACTCAACTGGCAGCCCAAGCGCGTGCGTGCCCCGAAGGCGCAGTGGGCCATCGACCTCGTCGGCCTGAACGGCTTCGAGAAGCACCTCCCGAAGCAGATGTCGGGCGGCATGAAGATGCGCACCTCGCTCGCGCGGTCGCTGACCCTCGACCCCGAACTGTTCCTCTTCGACGAGCCGTTCGGCGCCCTCGACGAGATCACCCGCGAACGGCTGAACGACGAGCTCCTGAAGATCTTCGTCGCCCAGCAGTTCGGCGGTCTGTTCATCACCCACTCGGTCTCCGAGGCCGTCTACCTCTCCACCAAGGTCGTCGTGATGTCGGGCCGTCCCGGTCACCTCGTCGACACCTTCGAGGTCCCCTTCGACATGCCCCGCGATCCCGAGATCCGCTACACCGGCGAATTCGCGAAGCTCGTCGGCGAGGTCTCCCACGCCCTCCGGGAAGGACACTCATGAGCACCACGTCAGCAGAACCCGTCGTCGTGTCGGCGCCGGAGTCGTCGGCATCCACTCCGCCCGTCGAACCGCCCGCGCCCCGGACGGCCGCACGCCGCCGTGGCTTCGGAGCCCGGGCCGCCCTCGTCGGCCCGCCGCTCGGCGTGCTGGTCGTGCTCGTCGGTGCCTGGTACGGCGTCTCGATCGCCCTCGAGACCTCGGGCAAGGGATTCCTCCTGCCCATGCCGCACGAGATGTTCACCCTCGGGTTCTTCGACCCGCAAGTCGGGGCCGACATCTGGGTCGCACTCTTCCGCACCACGGGCGTCGCCCTCACGGGCCTCGGGGTCGCGATGGTCCTCGGCATCGGCTGGGCGATCGCGATGTCGATGGCCCGATGGGTCGAGCGCTCCACGTACGCCTACGCGGTGGTGCTGCAGTGCATCCCGATCCTCGCGCTCGTTCCGTTGGTCGGCTTCTGGTTCGGCTACGAGTTCCTCGCCCGCGTCATCGTCTGCGTGCTCATCGCGCTGTTCCCGATGGTGTCGAACACCCTGTTCGGTCTGCAGTCGGTCGACAAGTCGCAGCGGGAGCTGTTCCGCCTGCAGAAGGCGGACCGGTGGACGGTGCTCACCAAGCTGACCCTGCCGGCGGCCCTCCCCTCGATCTTCGTGGGCATGCGCACCTCCGCCGGCCTGTCGGTGATCGGCGCGATCGTCGGCGACTACTTCTTCCGACGCGGCGAGCCGGGCATCGGCTCGCTCATCGCCAACTACCAGTCGCGCCTGCAGAGCGCGGAACTCTTCGCCGCGATCCTGGCTGCCTGCCTCCTCGGCGTCGCGATCTTCGCCCTGTTCGGCTGGCTGTCGAAGGTGGCCGTGGGCCGCTGGTACGACAGCACCCTCTGACCCGCACCTCCCGAATCCCGGATGCCGCGCTCCCGCGCCCGCGGGAAGCGGTGCCCGGCGTACCCGAAACCCGCACCCGAGAGCTCCACCCGTCACAGAAAGCGAACCAGCATGCAGCGCTCCACCCTCCTCCGCGGCACCGCCGTCACCGGCGCCGTCGCGATCGCCCTCACCCTGACCTCCTGCGCCGGCAGCGCCGCGGAGAGCGCCCCCGCCACCGACAAGCAGATCGGCTCCGTCGACCTCTCGGCGGACTGCCCCTCGACCGTGGTCGTGCAGACCGACTGGAACCCCGAAGCCGAGCACGGTCACCTCTACGAGATGATCAAGGACGACTACACCGTCGACGCCAACGCCAAGACCGTCACGGGTCCGCTCATGTCGGACGGCGAGTACACCGGCGTGAACCTCGAGATCCGCGCGGGCGGCCCGGCGATCGGCTTCCAGACGGTGTCCGCGCAGATGTACCAGGACGACGCGATCACCCTCGGCTACGTCGGTACCGACGAGGCCGTGCAGCTGTCGGACACGACCCCGACCAAGGCGGTCTTCGCCCCCCTCGACATCAGCCCCTTCATGGTGATGTGGGACCCCGCCACCTACCCCGACGTGCACAGCGTCGCCGACGTCAAGGACGCCCTCGCCGCGAAGGGCGGCGTCTGGCGCTACTTCGACGGCGCCGCCTACATCGAATACCTCAAGAGCGAGGGCCTGGCGGAGTCGTCGATCCTCGACGGGTCGTACGACGGCACGCCCTCCAACTTCGTCGCGGCCGGCGGCAAGGACATGCAGCAGGGCTTCGCCTCGGCCGAACCCTACGTCTACGAGAACGAGGTCTCGGCGTGGGGCAAGCCGGTCGACTTCGCGCTCATCCACGACGCGGGGTGGCAGACCTACGCCTCGTCGGTCTCGGTGAAGGCCGACAAGTTCGACGAGCTGTCGCCGTGCCTGGAGAAGCTCGTCCCCGTCCTGCAGAAGGCCGGCGTCGCGTACTACAAGGACCCGGCGGCGGCGAACGACCTCATCCTGAAGCTCGTCGACGAGTACGCGACCGGCTGGACCTACACGCAGGGCGTGGCCGACTACTCGGTCAAGGCGCAGGTCGACCTGGGCCTGGTCGGCGACGGCCCGGACTCCACCTACGGCAACTTCGACGAGGACCGCTTCACCGACTTCTTCGACAAGGCCAGCAAGGTGTACACCGACCTCGGCACCCCGCCCGCGTCGGGCTACACCCCCGCCGACCTCTACACGAACCAGTTCATCGACACGTCGATCTCGTTCTGACCGACCGGCCCGGCCCGCCGCGCGCGGGCCGGGCCGCTCCCGGTCCGGTCCACCCCGGTGGCTTCGACAGGCTCAGCCACCTCCGCCCCCACCCGTTCCACCCGGAGAACACCCCATGAGCGACACCGCCACCCGCGTCCTCTCCCTCGAGGACGAGCTCCTCGACCGGCTCGGCCCCGCCGCCGTCAGCACCGAACCGCGCGTGCGCGAGCGCGCCAGCGTCGACGGCTCGCCGATGTCGCCGATCATCGCCGCGAAGCTCCCCCTCGGTCTCGCCGACCTCGTCGTCTTCGCCGCCGACGCCCAGCAGATAGCGACGGCCGTCGCCGCGGCATCCCGCCACGGTGTGCCCGTCACCGTGCGCGGCAAGGGCACCGGCAACTATGGCCAGGGCATCCCCCTGCAGGGCGGTCTCGTGATCGACACGACCCGCGCCAAGGCCATCGTCGAGGTCGGCGACGGCTTCATCACCGCCGAGGCGGGCACCCCGATGGTGCTGCTCGAGCAGGCCGCGTGGGCGGCGGGTCAGGCGCTGTGGATGTACCCCTCGACGGCGCAGTCGACCATCGGCGGCTTCCTCTCGGGGGGCTCCGGCGGCACCGGCTCGATCGAGCACGGCTCGAACGACCGCGGGTTCGTCGTCGCTCTCGACGTCGTGCACGCCGACGGCAGCGACGAGATCGTCCACGTCGAGGGCGATGAGGCGCAGAAGTACGTGCACAACTACGGTACCGCCGGGGTCATCGTGCGGGCGACCGTCCGCCTCGAGCCGCTGCGCGACTGGCGAGGGCTGTGGGCGAGCTTCCCCGACTTCGCGGGCACCCTCTCCGTCCTGCAGACCATCGGCAATCTCTCCCCCGCCCCGCGCCTGGTCTCGGGCGACGGCGTCGAGATCTCGGCATCCCTCCCCTCCGACGACGCGATCCCCCACGGACGGTCGAGCCTGCGGGCGATCATCGACGCGTCGCTGATCGAGCAGGTCACCGCGATCGTCGAGGGCGCCGGCGGCCGGGTCGAGGCCGTGCGCGAGGGGCCGCAGGCCAGCATCCGCCTGTCGATGCTCAGCTACAACCACCCGATCGAGTGGTACCAGAAGAGCCAGCCCCACGAGGTGTTCCACCTCGAGGTGGCGGGGATGCCGCTGAGCGAGGACATCGGCGCCGTCGAGGCCGTGTTCCCCGGCGGGAAGCTGCACATCGAGTCGACGAAGCTGCATCCGATCGGCATGCTCGCCGCGCCCTACGTCAGCGAAGAGGACGTGTACCGGGGCATCGCGAAGCTCAACGAGATCGGCGTGGGCGTGCACAACCCCCACCAGTGGAACGTCGACTTCAACGTCGAGCAGACCGTCGCGACCGCGGCGATCACCGACCCCCACGGGCTGCTCAACCCCGGCAAGCTCGACCCCGCGTACTCCGGGGCCCGGAAGGGCGCGATCCGGTGACTCGACTGCTCGCCGAGCTGAGCGGCCCCGCCGCCGCCGAAGCCCTCACCGAGGACTCCATCCTCGTGCTGCCCACCGGCGCGATCGAGCACCACGGTCCGCACCTCCCGCTGTCGACGGATGCCATCGTCGCCGAGGCCTCCGCCACGGCCGCCGTCGCGCGGGCCGCAGCGATAGGGCTCGACGTCTGGCAGCTGCCGACCCTGTCGATCACGAAGTCCGACGAGCACTCCTGGGCGCCGGGGACGCTGTGGTTGACGCCCGAGACGATGCTGCAGACGGTGGTCGACATCGGCCGCTCCCTGTTGACCACGCGAGCCCGGACCCTGGTGTTCCTCAACGGCCACGGCGGGAACGTCGCGCTGCTCAACGTCGCGAACCGCGAGCTGCGCCGCCGCTTCGGCCTGCGCACGTTCTTCATGCCCGCCGCGCGCGTGCCCTCCTTCGACGGCACCGACGGCGGCCCGGACGAGCACGGCACCGGTATCCACGCCGGGCACGGCGAGACGAGCATGATCATGCACCTGCGTCCCGAACTGGTCGACCCGACGACATTCGCAGCCACCGTGCCCGCGCACATCGGCGACTTCCGGCACATCGGGTTCAACTCCAAGCCGGTGACCTTCGGGTGGCTGTCGAACGACTTCGGCCCCACCGGGGTGCTCGGCGACCCGACCGGGGCGAACGCGGCCCACGGCGCCGAGCTGTTCGAGCAGAGCGTCTCCTTCGTCGTCGAAGCGCTCGAGGAGATCAGCCGCTTCGACTACACCGCCTGAGGGCTGCGCGCGGCTCCGGCGCCGGGCTCCCGCGAAGCAGGAGCCGTGCGTCCGCGCCCGCTCACCGGGAGAGTGCGGCGCCGAGACGCCGCAGCACCGAGACGTGGCCGTCGTCGGGCGACAGCTCGAGGCGCGCGTGCGGGAGGGCCGCCTCGAGCAGGCGCGCGTGAGCGGGAGGGATGACGCGGTCGCTCTCCCCCTGAACGAGAAGCACGGATGCCGCGACCTCCGCCAGCTCGAACCCCCAGGGTCGGACGAAGGCGAGGTCGTCGTCGATGAGCCCGTCGGAACCGTCGGCTTCGGCGGCGCCGGCGTCGGCTCCGAGCGACGCCCACTCCCCCTCGAGCGCGGCGAAGTCGGCATCCACGAACTGCGTCGGATCGAACTCGTCGGTCTCGGCGAAGCGGCGACGCGCGGCCTCGCCCTCGACCGCGGCCCGCAGCCCTCCCGGCGCCCGCATGCCGGCGAACCAGGCGTCGTCGCCGGAGAACGGCGCGGGGCTCGCGAACGTCACGACCGCGCGGACGAGGGCGGGCATCACCGCGGCGCACGCGAGGGCGTGCGGACCCCCGCCGGACGCGCCGACCGAGACGACGGATGCCACCCCCAGCGCGTCGAGCACCGGGACGAGCCCCGCGGCGACGTCGGCCACGGTCCGCCCGGGGACCCGGGTCGACGCCGCATACCCGGGACGCGCCACCGAGACGACGGCGAGCCCGTGCGCGTCGGCTGCGGCTCGTACCGGCGGGAGGATCGCCCCGGTCTGCGGCGAGCCATGGTGCCACAGGAGCGCGTGGCGCCCGGCGACGTCGTCGTGCGAGGTGTGGACGTCGAGTCCCGCGATGAGCCTGCGCATGCGCCCAGGCTCGCACGGGCGGGCGGGCGCGCGCGAGGGGCGGGCGAGAGGTGCGCGCGGCCCCGGCGCCGGGCGGGGTGCGCGCGGCTCGCAGAATGTCGAGTGTCCAGGAAACCCGGGCGCAAGAGGCATCCCCTCCGGGTGTTCTGGACACTCGACGGGGATCCGGCGGGCGCGGAGGGCGCGCCCGCCATGCGGGGTCGGCGCACGACGCCCCGCCCGAGGGCGTTGAGTGTCCAGAACACGCCGAGCGAGGACCGCGCCATGCGGCGTGTTGTGGACACTCGGCGGTGGGGTTCGCGGTGGGGGGGTCCGGCGCCGGCCGATGCCTCGCGTCGCTGAACGTACAACATGTAAACATTTGATCTCGGCACCGTTCCGCCGTGGGATTCCCGCGGTTGCCGGCGGAGCAGCCCTCGCCGGATCCGGAGCCGCCCTGGCGGGAGCGGGGGCGTCGAAGATCGCCGCGGCTCTCAGCGGGTCCGGTGTCATGCTGATCGAGAAGGATCACGGGGTCGACCAAGGGCAGGGGCGCGACAGCTACGGGCACTTCGCATACGGGCAGGAATCAAAGCCGTGGGTCGATAAGGAGAAGCGTGGGCTGGACGAGGTCGAGGAAGAGGAGAGCGTGACGGTCATCCGGGATCAGGTTCGGTCCACCCTGAGCGGATCGACCCAGCACCGGTACTTCGATGGCTTCATTCAACGACCCGATGGCACGTACTCCGCTGTGGAAGTGAAGAGCGGGACCGCAATCGATAAATATCTTCGCAACGAGAAGAACCAACTGGGCTTCGACGAGGCGATCACTCCCGAGAACCCCGCAACCGCGATTCTGAGGGGCGAACAGATATCCATTACCAAAGTCATTCTGAAAGTGATCCCCTGACATGAGTCGTCATTACTACTCGCTGGACGGCAACTCCATGGAGTTCGGGTCGGATTACCGTCCGCCTCGCGAACACCTTGCCCATCTTCTGAGCCTCCTCCAGCAGGGACAGCGGTCGACGTTCATCTTCGGCCCGATGCCAGACGACGTGAATTTCGTCGCGTACGTCTACGAGGGCGGCAGCCCTGTTTACCTCCAGTGCGCCGGCACGAGTGACGCGATGACGATCGAGTGCCACAAGGTCGACGACGATGGACAGGACCGCCACTACATCGTGGGCCGCGGGGGCGACCACTCGGACCCGCCCACGGTCACGATCCCGTACTTCGAGGGCACGGCGAGCGCGACGGTCTACCCCGACGAGGTGTTCGCCCTCGACGATGCGACGGACATCTTCTTCCACTATTACGAGACGGGCGAGGTCCCCGACCGCTACCGCCTCCGCTGGTACGACCTCACCTGGCCCCAGCCGACGTCATGACGATCAGCTTCGACAGCGACCGGCACGACGCCTTCGTCGAGGCCCTGCGCACCGCGACGAACCGCATCCAGGATCACCTCGACGATCTCGACAGCGCCGTCGCGGCGGGCCGCGCGGAATGGAGCGGCCGGGCCCGTGACGCCTACGACCTCGCGCAACGGGAGTGGACCGAGAGCATGACGCGACTGCGCAGTGCTCTGGAACACGCGACGGAGGGGGCCACGCGAGCAGGACAGGCGTTCCGCGCCGCCGAGACGGCCGCCGCGCGCCTCTGGGCCTGACGCGTTCCGGATCAGCGGCCCCTCAGAGAATGACGCCGTACTCCTCGGCGAGCGCCGGCAGCTCCTCGTGGAGCTTGCGCGAGGCCTCCGCGGCCAGGGGGTTGGTCGAGACGCCGTTCTCGTTCACGAGCTTCCCGCCGACGTAGACCCGTTGCAGGTTGCGCAGGCCGCAGGCGAGCACGTAGCTGCGCACGGGGTTCCAGAGCGGACCGATGTCGGGCGTGCGCGGGTCGACGACGACGAAGTCGGCGAACTTGCCCACCTCGAGGCTGCCGACGCGGTCGTCGACGCCCATGATCTCGGCTCCGCCGAGGGTGTGCAGGCGCAGCACCCGCTCGGGCATCATCGACAGCGGATCGTGGGTGCGGGCGCGCTGCATGAACATGCCCATGCGCATGTTCTGCCACGGGTCGGCGACGTCGGTGCACGCCTGGTCGTCGAGGCCCATGCCGACCTTCATCCCGGCGTCCAGCATCTCGGGGACGTGGGCGATGCCCGACGCGAGACGCCCGTTCGATGCGGGCTGCCACGACATGCTGGCGCCGCCGGCGGCGGCATCCTGGATGATCTGCGGCGTCGTCTGGATGAAGTGGCCGAACATCATGCCGGGGCGCAGGGCTCCGGCGTTCTTGTACAGCTGGAACTTGGTCTGCTGGTGCTCGATCGCCTCGTACGTCTCGAGGAAGTGGGCCTGGTTGGTGACACCGAAGCGGTCCATGACGGCGACCTCGATCTCGGCCGCGTCGGGGCGGGTCGACCACTGCACCTGGCCCATGATCGAGGCGCCGAGGGCGATGTCGGGATCCATCGTGAGCACGTGGTCGAGCGACGCCTCGAAGCGGGCGAAGATCTCGTCGTCGGTGCCGACGGTGGCATCCAGCGCGATCGAGTCGACGAACCGGAGGCCGGCGTCGTGGCATCCATCGCTCTGGCGCGTGTGCCAGGCGTGGTCGCGCAGGATGCCGCCCCCGTCGGCGCGCTTGCCGTCGACCATCGGCTCCCAGGGCAGGAGCGGGTCGGTGAAGTTGTAGGCCGTGGTCACGCCGTTGGCGAGGAAGTCGAGCGAGCCGTGCAGCGTCGCCCAGTAGATGTGGTCGGCGGATCCGTTGGTGAGCACGCTGAACATCGAGGTGCACCAGCCGTACAGCGTCTGGTCGACGCCGAGGCCGCGCGAGCCGCTCGTGAAGAGGTGGCTGTGCGAGGAGACGAAGCCGGGGGCCACGAACTTGCCGTCGACGTCGAGGACCTCATCGGCCGTGACGCCCGGGTCGGGGTCGCCGGCACCGATCGCCGCGATGCGGCCGTCGCGCACGAGCATGTAGCCGCGCTCGATGTAGCCGGGGTCGTCGGTCCCCGCGGGGACCGTGATCAGACGTGCGTTCGTGACGAGGAGCGACATGTTGATGACGGTAACAATGGCGTGTTTCCGCGGTGTTCCGGGCTGGTGGCGGGTTGTTTGCGCGACGTCGGGCGGGGCCGGGACGGCGCCGTGTTTCGCCGGATGTTCGCGACGGCAACATCGCCGAAACGCGCGACTCCTACCCTCGGCGATACCCGCAGCTCACCCCGGAGGTCGCCATGATCACGGCCGGCACCACGTTCGGTTCCGACGTCGACGACATCGACGCGCTCGTCACCGACCCGCTCGCCCTCCTCGCGCGGTGGCTCCCGCCCCACGACAGCGAGCTCCGTCCCCTCGCGGCGCTGGCGACGGTCGGTCGCGACGGTCTCCCCTCGCTCCGGCACGTGCTCATCAGCGACGGGGATGCCACCGGCCTCACCTTCCACACCGACGCGGCGAGCGCGAAGGTCGCCGAACTCGCGGCGTCCCCCGTGGCGGCGATGTCGGTGGCGTGGCCGGAGGTGGGCCGCCAGGTCGTCGCGCGCGGGATCGTCGAGCGAACCTCCGCGGCCGAGGCCGCCGCCGTGTACGCAGACCGCTCCCGGTATCTGCAGACCCTGGCGTGGGTCAACACGGACGAGACGGCGCAGCTGCCCCAGGAGGCCCGACGGCACCTCTGGGCCGAGTTCGACGAGACGCACTCGACGCTCGATCCGCCCGACCGCTGGGTCGGCTTCCGTCTGCGTCCGCTCACGCTCACCTTCTGGCGCGGCGACGTACAGGGTCCCAGTTCCCGCCAGCACTACACGCTCACCGACGGTCGCTGGTCGGGCCGGAAGCTGGCGGGCTGAACCGTGGACATCACCACCGTCACCTCGTACCGCGCGGCGCACACCCGCGCCGACCTAACCCTGACCCCCGGCGAGGTCGTGATCGCGGGCGGCACCTGGCTCATGAGCGAGCCGCAGCCCGCGACGACGGGCTTCGTCGACCTCATGACCCTCGACTGGCCCGACCTCGAGGTCACCCCGGAGGGGCTGCGCATCGGGGCCACCTGCACCATCGCCCGGCTGCTGGAGTGGGCCGAGAACGACGCCCCCGCGCCGTGGACCTCGCTCGCCCTCGCCCGCCCCGCCGCCGACGCCCTGCTGGCGTCGTTCAAGATCTGGAACACCGCCACGGTCGGCGGCAACGTCTGCCAGGCCTTCGCCGCCGGGGCGATGATCGCGATGCTCTCGACCCTGGATGCCGTAGCCCTGGTGTGGACTCCCGATGGCGGCGAGCGCCGGATCGCCGTGGCGGATCTCGTCGTCGACAACCAGGAGACCTCGCTCGCCCCCGGCGAGGTGCTGCGCGCCCTCGACATCCCCGCCCGCGCCCTGTCCTCGCGCGTCGGTCTGCAGAAGATCGCCCTGGCGGAGCTCGGCCGCTCGGGCGCCGTGGTCACCGCCCGAGTCGACCCCGACGGTGCGGCGGTCTTCGTCGTGACGGCCGCGGTGCGCCGCCCCCGCGTGCTGCGCTTCTCGCGCGTGCCGGGTGCCGGCGAGCTGCGGGATGCCGTGGCCCGGGCGACCGATTTCTACACCGACCCGCTCGGCAGCGCCGACTGGCGCCGGGGCGTCAGCGTCGTGCTCGCCGAGCGGCTGCGCCAGGGGTTCTCCCGCGCGATGGAGGGGGCCGCGTGACCGCGCGCGGGGGTCGCGGCGTCCCGCGCTCCGGAGTACACGGCGCTCCGGCGCCCTCACCCCGGCATCTCGAGCCGAGAACGACCCTGTTCTCCGGAGCGCGGCACGGGGTCCCCGTCCGCCGAGGAGGCACCGCGTGAAGTTCGAGGTCAACGGGGCCGCGGTCGAGGCCGACCCCCGTCCCGGTCAGTGTGCGCGCACGCTGCTGCGCGAGACCGGCCACGTCGAGGTCAAGAAGGGCTGCGACGCGGGTGACTGCGGAGCGTGCTCGGTCCTCATCGACGGGACGCCGACCCACTCGTGCATCGTTCCGGCGATGCGTCTGGACGGCCGAATGGTGACGACCGCCTCCGGACTCGCTCCGGGCGACGAGCTCCATCCCGTGCAGGAGGCCCTGGCATCCGGTTTCGGTTTCCAGTGCGGATTCTGCAGCCCGGGCATGAGCGTGACGGCATCCACTCTCACCGCCGACGACCTCGGCGACCTCGACCGGCGCATGAAGGGCAACCTGTGCCGGTGCACGGGATACCGGCCGATCCGCGAGGCGATCCGGTCCTCGGTGCTCGGGCCGGTGCGCGAGACCGGTCCCGCGTCGCCCGCCCAGGCGTCCGCCGGCTGCGGCGGCACGTGCCCGGGGCACGAGACGACTCACGCGGATGACCAGGAGTCGTGCACGCCGCCCGGGGCAGCGGCATCCGTCACCGGACGCGTCGGCAGCTCGACCGTCCCGGAGGCCGCGCGCCGCGTCGTCCAGGGACGCGAGCCGTTCACCTTCGACGAGCCCGTGCCGGGCGGCCCGCCGCTCGTGCTGCGCGTCGTGACCTCGCCCCACGCGCACGCCCGAGTGGTCTCGATCGACACGTCCGCCGCGCTCGCCGTGCCGGGTGTGGCCGCCGTCTTCACCCACGAAGACGTCCCCGCCGTGCGGTACTCGACCGGGCGGCACGAGCACCGCACCGACGACCCCGACGACACGCGCATGCTCGACGACGTCGTGCGTCACGTCGGCCAGCGGGTCGTGGCGGTCGTGGCGGAGACGGCCGAAGCCGCGGATGCCGGATGCCGAGCGATCACCATCGAGTACGACGTGCTGCCCGCGGTGTTCGACCCCGAGGCCGCCCGGCGCCCCGGGGCGCCGCTGCTGCACCCCGACCGCACTCCTGAGGAGCGCGTGATGGAGGCGGGGCGCAACGTCGTCGCCGGGTTCCACCTGGGCCACGGCGGTGACATCGACGCGACCCTCGCCGCCAGTCACACGACCGTGACCGGCGAGTGGCGCTCCTCGCGCGTCACGCACGCGGCCCTGGAGACGCACGGAGCGGTCGGGTGGCTCGATGATGAGGGACGCCTGGTCATCCGCTCCTCGACCCAGGTGCCGTTCCTCGTGCGCGACGAACTCGCGCACGTCCTGGACCTCGCGCAGGACGACGTCCGCGTGTACGCGACGCGCGTGGGCGGGGGCTTCGGCGGAAAGCAGGAACTCTTCACCGAGGACCTCACCGCCCTCGCCGTGCTGAAACTCGGGCGGCCCGTCGCGTACGAGTTCTCCCGCACCGATCAGTTCGTGCGCGCCTCGCTCCGGCATCCGATGCGAGTGAAGACGACGCTGGGAGCGGATGCCGACGGCACCCTCACCGCGATGAAGATCGACGTGCTGAGCGACACCGGGGCCTACGGCAACCACGCCATCGGCGTGCTCTTCCACTCGTGCGCTGAGTCGACGACGCTGTACCGGGTTCCGGTGAAGTGGATCGACGCCGAGGCGGTCTACACGAACAACCCGCCGTCCGGCGCGTTCCGCGGGTACGGCCTCGGCCAGGTGGTCTTCGCGGTCGAGTCGGCGATGGACGCCCTCGCTGAGGAGCTCGGCATCGACCCCTTCGACCTGCGGCGCCTCAACGCGGTGCGCGAGGGCGACTCGCTCCACCCCGACGACGGCGAGGAGTCGCACGAGGAAGACCTCATCTGGGGCAGCTACGGCCTCGACCAGTGCCTCGACCTCGCGCAGGACGCGCTCCGGCGCGGCAACGGCGCCGAGGCCCCGGCGGGCTGGCTCGTCGGCGAGGGCATGGCCGCCGCGATGATCGCCACCATGGCGCCGCGCGGGCACATCGCCCACACGAGCGCGACCCTGCGCCCCGACGGCACCTACCTGCTGCGCGTCGGCACGGCGGAGTTCGGCAACGGCACCTCGACCGTGCACCGGCAGATCGCCGCGACCGTCCTCGACGCGGCCCCCGACCGGCTCGAGCTGTGGGCCGCCGACACCGACGCGGTGCGCCACGACACCGGAGCCTTCGCCTCGGCGGGGACGGTGGTCGCGGGCAAAGCCCTGTACGGCGCCTGCCTCGCGCTGAAGCGGCGGATGCTCGCCATCGCCGCCGACCTCACGGGGACGGATGCCGCGGAGGCCGAGGTCGTGGCATCCGGGATCCGTTGCGGAGGTCAGGTCGTGTCGTGGGCGCGCATCGTCGAGGCCGGCGGCGCGGGAGAACTCACCACGGACGGCGCGGAGTTCGGCGACTTCCGGTCGCTCGCGTTCAACGTGCACGCGGCGCGCGTGGCCGTGGACCCCGAGACGGGGACGGTGAAGGTGCTGCAGTCGATCCAGTCGGCGGATGCCGGGGTCGTCATCAACCCGGCCCAGTGCCGCGGGCAGATCGAGGGCGGCGCCGCCCAGGCCCTCGGCGGCGCGCTGTACGAAGAGGTGTACCTCGAGGACGGCGTCGTGCAGAACCCGGTGTTCCGCACGTACCGCGTGCCGCAGTTCGCCGACGTGCCCGACACCGAGGTGTACTTCGCCGAGACCGACGACACCCTCGGCCCGTTCGGCGCGAAGTCGATGAGCGAGTCGCCCTACAACCCCGTGGGAGCCGCGATCGGCAACGCGGTCTCGCGCGCGATCGGGCGACGCGGGTACGAGCTGCCGTTCTCGCGGGACCGCGTGTGGAGGTTGGCCGGCGGGGAGTGAGGTGGGGTGCGCGGACCCGTCCCGCTCGCAGGTGGCCCCGGGGCCACATACGACGCCCCGGGGCCACCCGCAGCGCCCCGACCTGACGGACTACCGCGCGACCGACACGGGCACCCGCGCTCGTAGATGGCCCCGGGGCCACATACGACGCCCCGGGGCCACCCGCAGCGCCCCTCAGAACCCGGCGCCGCCGCCGGGCCGGCTCAGCGCGGCTCGGCCCCCAGGTGCAGCACGGCCTCGGCGAGCGCGCGGATCCCCGCGGCCACGTCGGCCCCCGCCACCGCCTCGTCGGGGTGGTGGCTGATGCCGTCGGGGTTGCGGAGGAACAGCATCCCGACGTCGGTGATCGCGCCGATCGACATCGCGTCGTGCCCGGCGCGGCTGAAGAGGGTGGGGGCCTCGCCCCCGATTCCGGCGCGTACGACGTCCTGCAGCAGCGGAGCGCAGAACACCGCGGGGGCGCTGTGCACCTCCCGCGCGTTCCAGCGCAGGCCGCGGCGACCCATGATCGCGTCGAGCTCCAGCGAGATCTCCTCCCAGGCGTGGTCGCGGGAGTCATCGAACTCTCCGCGCAGGTCGAGCGAGAAGTGCGCCTCGCCCGGCACGACGTTCACCGCCCCCGGGAAGGCCTCGAGCTGACCGACGGTCCCCACGATGTGGTGCTCACCGCGGCAGATGCGCTCGACCGCGAGAGCGGCCTCGCTCGCACCGAGCAGGGCGTCACGGCGCATGTCGTAGGGCGTGCCGCCGGCATGCCGCGCCTCGCCCTCGACGACCAGCTGGAACCGCCGCGCCGACGCGATCGACGACACCGCGGCGAGCGCCTGGCCGCTCCGGTGCAGCTCCGGCCCCTGCTCGATGTGCGCCTCCAGGTAGCCGACCAGCTCGTCCGGTCGCCGCGCGGCCTCGCCCACGCGGCCGGGGTCGAGCCCGAACTCGCGGAAGGCCTCGCGCAGCGTCGAGCCGTCGGCATCCGTCAGCTCCCACCATGTGTCGTCCCATTGCCCGGCCACGGCCGACGACCCCAGCAGCGCCTTGCCGAACCGCGTGCCCTCTTCGTCGCTGAAGGCGATCACCTCGAGGGCGAAGGGGAAGGGACTGGATGCCGAGCCCTCGGCGTCGACGCGACGGAGGAGCCGCACGACCTCCATCGCCATCAGCACCCCGACGATGCCGTCGAAGCGTCCGGCGTCCGGGACGGTATCCAGGTGCGAGCCCATCAGCAGCGCCGGGGCGTCCGGGACTCCCCTGGGGGCGAGACGCCCGACCTGGTTGCCGGCGGCGTCTTGACGCGTGGTCATGCCGAGCTCGCGCATCCACTCCGCAGCGAGGCGGTTCACGCGCGCGTGCTCGGGAGAGAGGTAGACGCGCGTGATGCTCCCGGGCGTCGAGGTGACCCGGGCGAGCTCCTCGCAGCGCCCCATCACGCGGCGCGCGGCCGACGCGATCATCTCGGGCGCGACCTGCAGGCGTGTGGTGGCACTCACCGCCGCCACCATCCCGCGCGTCCACGCCGGCCGTGACGCGCGGCGAATGCACCCGGCGAGCGGTGCCCGGCGCACACAAGGCGCGCGTCGGCGCGCGCGGGGGTGGCGAGGAGCGTCACGACCGCGCCGCCGCGTAGACGGCCTGGGCCGCCTCGACGCCGCCGCCGGCGGGCACCGCTGCACCGTGGCGCCGCAGCACCGCCTCCAGGGCGGCGAGGGTGGTGAGCACGGCATCCGTGCGGGCGTTGTAGCCCATCGTGCCGATGCGCCAGACGCGGCCGTGGAGCGGCCCGAACGAGGTGCCGATCTCGATGCCGAAGTCGCTGAGCAGCTCGCTGCGCACGGCGTCGCCGACGACGGCATCCGGAATCTCCACCGCCACCACGTTGGTCATCTTGTGGGCCACGTCGCCGAAGACGGTCAGCCCGAGGCCCTCGACCCCCGCGAGCATCGCGTCCCCGTGCAGCCGGTGGCGGGCGATCACGGCATCCCGGCCCTCGAGAAGCAGCACGCGGGCGCACTCGCGCGCGCCGTAGAGCATCGTGGTGGCCTCGGTGTGGTGGTTGAGGCGGCGGGGCCCCCAGTAGTCGAGGACCATCGCGAGGTCGAAGTAGTTCGAGCGGATGAAGTCGGATGCCACGGCATCGCCCTCCTCCCGGATCCCCGCCTCGACCCGGGCGCGCGAGCGCACGACCTCCACCGCACGGTCGGACAGGCTGATCGGCGCCGATCCCGACGGCCCGCCGAGGCACTTCTGCAGGCCCGCGGTCGCGGCATCCAGGCCCCAGGCGTCCATCTCGAAGGGGTTCCCGCCGAGCGAGGCCGTGGCGTCGGTGTAGAAGAGGGCGCCGTGTGCGCGGCAGATCTCGCCGATCTCGTCGAGCGGCTGCAGCATGGTGGTCGAGGTGTCGCCCTGCACGCACGCGACGAGGTGCGGCTTCACCCGCTCGATCGCCTCGCGGATCGCGGACACCGGGAAGACCTGTCCCCACGGCACCTCGATCGTGTGCACCTCGGCGAGAGCCCGCTCGGCGATCTCGGCCAGCAGGTGGCCGAAGCGGCCGAACACCGGCACGAGCACGCGGTCGCCCGGCCGGATGAGCGAGATCATCGCGGCCTCGATGCCCGCACGGCTCGTGCCGTCGATGAGGATCGTCGCGTCGTTGCTCGTGCCCCACACCTGGCGGTACAGCTCCTGCGTCTCGTTCATGGTGGCGGTCATGAACGGGTCGTACTGCCCGACCAGCGGCGCCCCCATCGCGCGCAGCACGCTCGGGTACGCCGAGATCGGGCCGGGACCCATGAGCAGGCGGGCGGGCGGGTCGATCGGGCCGGGGAGGTGGGACATCAGGACTCCGTGGGGTGGGGGCGGACGGATGCCGAGAGCTCGGCGAGACGACGTGCGAGGCGTACGAGCGCGATGTCGGTGCCGGCGCGCGAGACGAGACAGACACCGACGGGGGCGCCGTCGACGCGGAGCAACGGCACCGATACCGCGGGCAGCCCCGCGATCGCGGCGGGCGCGGTCATGCGCAGGGTCGCGGCGCGCACGGCGTCGACGTCGGCGGTGCGCTGGGGCGCGGGGCCCGGCACGGTGGGGAAGAGCAGCACCGCATCATCGACCAGCTCGGCGAGGTCCGCGGCGATGCCCTCGAGCCCCTGCCGCGCGGCGGCTTCGTCGGCGGCCGTGATCCGCGAGGCGACGGCGAAGCGTTCGGCCACCGCGGGACCCACGGCCCCGGGGTGCGCACGCAACCACTCCCCGTTGTTGCGCCAGGCCTCGGCGCCCTGCACGGTGCGGAACGCCGTGAAGGCGGCATCCAGGTCTCCCGTGTGCACGGCGCGGAAGGGCGGCGGATCGTCGGATGCCGCGAGGCCGGCGAGAAAGCGGGAGAACGCCGCGCGGGTCTCCGGCTCGGTGCAGTCGAGGATCTCCTCCGGCACGAGGAACCGCCAGGGCAGGTCGTCGCCGGACGCGCCGTAGACGTTCTCGGTCGAGGCGGAGCCGTCGTAGCTCAGGCACCAGTCGGCGACGCGCTGCAGGGTCTCGCCGTCGCGGGTGAGCCAGCCGACCGTGTCGAACGACTGCGCGAGCGGGAGCATGCCCTGGCGCGGGACGAGGTCGTGCGTCGTGCGCAGCCCCCACAGGCCCTGGTAGGAGGCGGGAACGCGGATGGAGCCGGCGGTGTCGGTCGCGAGCCCGATGTCGGCGTGGCCGAGGGCGACGGCCGAGGCGGGACCGCTCGACGAGCCGCCGGGGAGGGCGCCCACCACCGCACCGTTGGGAGGAGTGCCGTAGTGCGCGTTGTCACCGGCGATCGAGTACGCGAACTCGTCGGTACGGGCGATCCCGCGCAACGAGGCACCCGCGCGGAGCAGATCGGCGACGGCGGGCGCGGTGGCCTTCTCGGGCCGAGCCTGCTCGAGGTACGTCGGGTTGCCCGCGCCGATGCGGAAACCGGCGATCGCGAAGAGGTCTTTGACGGCGACGGTCAAGCCGGCGAGCGTCCCCTCCCACGCGCCCTGCAGGAACGGGTCGCCGACGCTGCGCCAGACGGACCGGTCGAGCGGGGGCGTGCGCGGAGCGACGTGGGCGGCCGTGATGAGCCATCGCCCGTCGAGCCGCTGCCACACCTGCGTCTGCAGGCCCCGCCCTCCGCCGTGGAAGCGCGAGACCGACATGAGCAGGGCGGTGTCGGGCCCGAGGGCGCGATAGTGCACCTCGACGATGTCGCGCGCCGGGACCCCACCACGCAGCGAGCGGAAGCCGCTGATCGCATCGTGTCCGACGAGCAGGCCCGCGGGGTCACCGCGCAGGGTGTCGGGGCCGGGCTCGAAGAACGCGTCGAGGGCGTCGAGGTCGTTCGCGACGATCGCCCGCTCGTACGCGTCGAACGCGGCGCGGAGGTCGGCGGGGATCGGTGCGGGCGCGGCCTCCGTGGGGCCTGCGTCGGTGGCCACCGGCCCGGAGGTCGCGGTCGGCGGGGTCATGGCATCCGTCACGAGCGTCGCCCGCCTCTCAGCGGCGTTGAGTGTCCGAAAAACCCGGACAGCCTGAGAGGTCGTCCGGGTGTGGTGGACACTCGACGGGAAGGAGCCGACTCAGGGGCGCCGAGCCTCAACGGCGGGCCCGCGGCCACGGCGGCCTCGGCCCGGGCCAGGGCAGCGGCGAGAACGGGGCTCATTCGGCGTCTCCTTCGGGACCGGATGCCACGGCCTCGGGCTCCGTGGCCGGGACGCCGGCGAAGTCGGCCTCGCGGATGCGCGCGTGCACGCCCGAGACGATGTCGACGACCTGCGAGATGTCGAAGTCGGTCGCCGCCGACAGGTAGGCGTAGGCGAGGTGCTCGTCCATGCCCCAACGCCCGCCGAGCAGCGACAGCGCCGAGCGCACGCACGCGCGCATCGCGGCGTCGAGGTCGGGGTCCATCCCGGTGGGCACGAGGTACTCGGGGGTGCGCACCAGGGGACCGGTGACCTCGCCGAAGGCGGAGCGGGCGACATCGGCGGGGATCACCTCGAAGCGCAGCGTCGCCCGCAGCGACGCCTCGAGGGCGGTGAGAGCGACCTCGCCGTCGCCCTGCGCGAAGTGCGGGTCGCCGATGTAGGCGAGCGCCCCCTCGACCTGCACGGGGAGGAACAGCGTCGTGCCCTCGACGAGGAGGTTGATGTCGATGTTGCCGCCGTGGGTACCGGGCGGGACGGAGTGCGGACGCTCGCCTCCGGCCACGGCGACCCCCATCGTGCCGAGGAACGGCGCGAGCGGGAACGACACCGCGGGATCGCCGCCCTCGACGAGGGGAAGCGTGCCGTGCAGGATGCCGTCGCGCTCGGCGACCGCGGCGAACACGCTGACGTTGTGCTCCCCGCGCGGCAGCTCGCCGACGAGGGCGCCCTTGCCGTGCCGGTTCGAGATCACGCCGTACGGCACACGCGGGACGAGCGATTCGACCGCGATCTTGAGCAGGTCGCCGGGGTGCGCACCCCTCACCCGCACCGGACCGACCACGACATGCGGCCCGTCGGCGAAGGGGTCCCGCGAGACGGATGCCGCGATCTTGATCGCGTCGTCGAGCACCTGCTCGCGCGGCACGCCGTGGGCCGCGAAGAAGGCGCGGGGGTCTTTGCCCTGGTCGTCGAGGATGCCCTCGTGGCTGACCGTGTCGATCGTGACGCTCTCGCCCGAGGAGATCTCGAGCACGGGGGCGTCCGTCGCGCAGGGCAGACGACCCCAGAGCACGGTGTCAGGGGTGGCGGGCAGGTAGTGGGCGGCGGGGATCGGACCGACCCCCGGCTGGAGGATCGGGACGACGGGGGCGGGCATCCGCGAGCCGCGGTGGCCGAGCGCGTCGGGTCCGGACTTTTCGACGGGCTCAGGAATCTTCGTTGCGACCGGGACGCGGTGGCTTCCGGTCGGGACGCCGGGCCGGGGTGCCGTCGGCGCGCTCATGCCTTCACCACCGCGGACGTGCGCAGGATCTCGCGCCCCTCGCGCTCGGTCACGGCAGCCCCGCGCCGGTAGGCGGGTTCTCCGCGCAGCCAGGTCTCACGGACCACCCCGGTGAGGGTCTGGCCGTGCCACGGCGAGACGGGGTTGCGGTACTCGAGGGCCTCGGCATCCACCGTGAACCGCTCGTCGGGCGCGAACGCCACCACGTGCGCGGGAGCCCCGGGAGCGATGACCCCGAGCCCCTCCAGACCGGCGATGCGGGCGGGCCCGGTCGTGAACAGCGGCAGCAGCGACTCGAACGACAGTCCACGCTCCCGGGCCGTCGTGTGCACCGCCGAGAGACCCGTCTGCAGTCCCGCGATGCCGCCCCACGCGAGCCCGAAGTCGGGGTTGCCCTTGAGTTCGACGGTCGCGGGCGAGTGATCGCTGACGATCGCGTCGATCG
This sequence comes from Microbacterium sp. PRF11, assembly GCF_031844085.1. NCBI lineage: Bacteria > Bacillati > Actinomycetota > Actinomycetes > Micrococcales > Microbacteriaceae > Microbacterium > Microbacterium sp. PRF11. Next base: position 317,333 of record NZ_JAUZUP010000002.1, on the reverse strand, counting down.
TCCCGTCGACGACGCCCGCCCACAGGAGGTCGCGGTTGTCGCCACCGCGGATGGGCGGACAGCACTTGAAGGCCCCGGCGCCGTCCGGGACGGCCGCCGCATCGAGGGTCAGGTAGTGCGGGCAGGTCTCGACGGTGAGACGGACGCCCTCGGCCTTCGCGGCACGGACGGCGTCGAGCGCTCCCCCGTCGGACACGTGCACGATGTGCGCGCGCGCCCCGGTGCGCCGGGCGGCGTCGATGACGCGCAGGATCGCCGCGCGCTCGCTGAGCGGAGGGCGGCTCGCCTCGAAGTCGCGATAGCGCGGGCCCAGGGCGCCGTCGGCGTGCAGGTGCGCCGGGTCCTCGGCGTGGACGATGAGCAGTCCGTCGAACTCGGCGAGCTCGGCGAGGCACCGCTCGAGCTGCTCGGCGTCGAGGTGACCGAACTCGTCGATCCCGCTCGGGGACAGGAAGCACTTGAATCCCACGACCCCGGCGTCGGCGAGGGCGCGCAGCGATCCGAGGTTCTCGGGGACCGCGCCTCCCCAGTACGCCACGTCGACGGCGAGCTTTCCTACGGCGGCCGCCCGCTTGGCATCCAGAGCCTCCGGCGTGGTCGTGACGGGGAGGCTGTTCAGCGGCATGTCGACGACCGTCGTGACGCCGCCCGCGGCCGCGGCGGCGGTGCCCGTGGCGAAGCCCTCCCACTCGGTGCGACCGGGTTCGTCGAGGTGCACGTGGGAGTCCACGAGGCCGGGCAGGAGCACGGCGTCGGCGGGCAGCACCGTGTCGGCCGAGACGTCGAACGGGTCGAGAGATGCGATGACGCCGTCGTCGATGACGACCGTGGCGGGGACGAAGGCCCCGTCGACGAAGACGCGGCGGGCGGCGATCCGGGTGGTCATGGCGCTCACGCTAGGCGCCTCGCGTTTCGCAGATGTAACCGTCATCAACATTCATGCGTAAACCCCGAGATCCGCCGGCTGGGGAGGAGGGGTCGCACCCGCCGGAGCGGCGACCGGCACGCCGGGGCTGGACGCTGTTGGTGGCCCCGGGGCGACAGAGGTGGCCCCGGGGCCACCGACGGCCTGGGGCAGCGACACGCCGCGCTTGTCCTGCACCCCGGGGTCACCCGCGACGGGGCGCGACGGCGCGTCGTACCCGCCGATGCCACCCGCGACGAACCCCCGGGGCGGCGTCGCGTACTCGTCGCGCTTGCTCGTGCCGAGGCCCATGCGCACCATTCCGGATGCCATGCCCACGGCCGCCGCGACCCCGTCGACGACGGGCACGCCGACGCGGCTCGTCAGCTCGGCGCAGAGATCGGCCATCCCGGCGCAGCCGAGCACGATGACATCGGCGCCCCCGGCGGCCGCATCGGCGCCGTAGCGCGCGATGGTCTCGACGGCGAGCGACTCGGTGTCCTCGAGATCGAGCACCGGGATGCCCGTCGCGGCGAGCGAGACGCACGCCCGCTCCATGCCGTACCGCGCCACGAGATCGTGCGCCCGGCCGAGCGTGCGGCTGAGGGTCGTGACGACGCCGAAGTGCCGACCCGACACCGCGGCCAGGTGCATCGCGGCCTCGGCGATGCCCAGCACGGGCACCTCGACCAGCTCACGCGCCGCGTCGAGGCCCGGGTCGCCGAAGCACGCGATCACGTAGGCGTCGGCGGGGTCGGCGCCGTCGCGATCCGCCGCGATCAGCTCGACCACGGCCGCCGCCGCGAGGATCTCGTCGGTGTGGCTCTCGATCGCCGCCGCACCGACGCCCGGGCAGACGGCGTCGATGCGGACGTCGGGCCCCGCCACCCCCCGGGCGGCGTCCGCGATCTTCGCGGTCATCGCCCGGGAGGTGTTGGGGTTGATGAGCAAAATTCTCACGCGAGCGCCTCGCGCGGGCCCGCGACCGGCCGATCGAGCGACGGGACCGTGCCGCGCTCCGGAGTCGCGGCATCCTGAGCCTCCCGCGCGAGCACCGCGGCCGCATCCGGAGCCGGAACTCCGGAGCCCGGAACGGGGGCAGCGACAGCCGGCGCCTCGGCGACCGCGTCGACGGTGCCGTCGGAGATGCCCTCGGTCTCGCCGTCGAACGTGGGGATACGGGGGTCCATGCGCTCGAACAGCAGGAACAGCACGTATCCGAGGCCGCAGCCGATGAACCAGCTGTAGTCGCTGATCGCCGAGATGTTGAACAGGCCCAGGTCGGCGAAGAGCTTCGGGAAGATCGCGATCAGCACGGTCGGCACGCCCGCGGCGATGACGGCCTTGACCGCGTTCGGGTTGAAGCCGTTGCGGTACCAGTAGGGGCCCTCGGCATCCATCGTGAACATCGCGTCGACCTTCACGCGCTGGCGAGCGGCGATGTAGTAACCGGCGATCAGGATGCCGAAGAGCGGGCCGATCAGCGCACCCAGCACGCCGAGCGAGTAGTGGATGGCGTCGGCGTTGGAGTACCAGTTCCACGGCATGAGGAACGTCGAGCCGACCGCGGCGATCATGCCGCCCGCGCGCCACGAGATCTTCTTGGGGGCGACGTTGGAGAAGTCGAACGCGGGCGAGATGAAGTTGGCGACGATGTTGATGCCGACCGTGGCGGTGACGAAGGTCAGGCCGCCGAGCAGGATCCCGAAGGGCGTGTCGATCTGCTCGACCGTCTTGATGGGGTCGGTGATGAGCGCGCCGAACACCGGCACGGTGGCCGAGGCGGTGATGACGGTCAGCAGCGAGAAGAAGAGGAAGTTGATCGGCAGGCCCCAGAAGTTGCCCTTCTTGACCGCGGCGAAGCTCTTGCCGTATCGGGCGAAGTCGCCGAAGTTCAGCATCGGGCCCGAGAAATACGACACCACGAGGGCGATCGCGGCGAACATCACGGGGATCGACGCCCAGAAGTCGAGCTGCGTCGTCGAGAGGGTGAAGGAGATGTTCTGGATGCCGGCCTGCGACACGAGGTACACGGCGAGCACGATCATGACGAGGTACACGGCCGGGCCCGCCCAGTCGATGAAACGGCGGATGACCTCCATGCCGTTCCAGAAGAGCAGGAACTGCGCGGTCCAGAGGATCGCGTAGGAGATCCATCCGAGTGCCGACAGGCCCGCGAACGAGACGTCGAGCAGGGCCGCGGAACCCGGGATGAACTTCAGGAACACGATGTTCAGCGACTCGGCCGCGAGGAACGTCTGCACCCCGTACCAGGCGATCGCGATGAGACCGCGGATGATCGCGGGGATGTTCGCACCCCGGATGCCGAAGACCACGCGGTTGATGACGGGGTAGGGCACGCCCGTCTTCTGACTGGGCTTGGCGACCATGTTGGCGAAGACCTGCACGATCACGATTCCGGCGATCAGCGCAACGAGCACCTGCCACGACTGCAAGCCGAGGGCGAAGAGCGAACCCGCGGTGACGTAGCCGCCGACCGAGTGCACGTCGCTCATCCAGAACGCGAAGATGTTGTAGCTCGACCACTTCTGCTTCCGCAGGGGCGCGAGGTCCTCGTTCGCGAGGCGCTCGTCGTAGTGGGGCTTCATGTTGCCGCCCCCGTGGGGGTGGCCGGCAGCCTCCACGAGATCGTGGGGGCCGGTGAGCGGGGTGGACGTCATGGGATTTCCTCTCAGGGCGATGGATGCCACGACGTGGAGTCCGCGGCCGGAGTGGAGCATTGATGTGAAGTTATGGGTTCACGTCACCCGGCTGGGTTCGCTCGTGTAACAGCTGTGTGAAGTCACTCCTTCACAAGGAGGGCGTCCGTAGACTCGGGCCATGTCGCAGTCGCCCGTCGTCGAAGCCGCCGCCGTCGAGCCGGGGCCCGCGGGTGTCGGCGCGCGGATCCGCGACCTGAGACAGGCCCGCGGCATCTCGGCTCGGACGCTCGCGAAGACGCTCGGCATCTCCCCCAGCGCCGTCTCGCAGATCGAGCGCGGCGTCATGCAGCCGAGCGTCTCGCGCCTCATCGCCATCACCGACGCCCTCGGCGTGCCGCTCGTCGCGGCCTTCGATCCGGCATCCGATCGCCCCGCTCCGGCCGTCGGGCCCTCGGGCTTCACGCTGCAGCGCGCGGGGCAGTCACCCGACATCGTGCTCGACAGCGGAGTGTCGTTCCGCCGCCTGACGCCGGGCACCTCGCCCGGCGTCGACTACTTCGAGTCGATCTACCCGCCCGGCGCCTCGGCGCACGGGGCCGACGGCCTCTTCCATCACGAGGGCTACGAGGTCGGGACCGTCGTCGCGGGCGAGCTGACGATCGACTTCGAGGCCGAGCGCGTGATCCTGCGCGCCGGCGACGCGATCAGCTACCCCTGCTCCGTGCCGCACCGGCTGCACAACACCGGGGACGTGGACGCCGTCGCGCACTGGTTGATCGTGCACGCCTGAGGGCGGGCGCGGATGGCGTGCGCGGTCCGCGCGCGGGCGTGGCCCCGGGGCCACTTCCGGCGCCCCGGGGCCACCTCTCTACGTCGCTGGCCGAGCGCCGTGGTATCTCCGCCGCGCGCCGTGCGTAAGCAGATGGCCCCGCGGCCACTTCCGGCGCCCCGGGGCCACCTCTCTACGTCGCTGGCCGAGCGCGGTGGCATCTCCGCCGCGCGCCGTGCGTAAGCAGATGGCCCCGCGGCCACTTCCGGCGCCCCGGGGCCACCCCGCGACACCCCGCCCGAATGTTCCCGACAGCAACATCGCCGACACATCGCGCCACAGCCCCGTAACGCGGCGCCCCTAGCCTGACCGGCATGCACCTCACCGAGTTCAACGTCGCCGACGACGCGGACGCCACGGCCGTCGCCCGCGTCTGGGCCGACGTCCCGGGATGGGTCGACGCCGTCGTCGCGGGCCGCCCCTACGCGAGCGTCGAGGCGCTCGCCTCCTACGCCGGGGACCTCGCCTCCGCCTGGTCGCCGCAGGATCTCGAGGCCGCGCTCCACGCCCACCCCCGCATCGGGGCGAGGGTGTCGGGCGAGGGCGCCGAGGCCGCGGCATCCCGTCGCGAACAGGGTTCGATGGCGTCCGCCGCCGATGACGACGTCGCCGCGATCGCCGCGGGCAACGCCGCGTACGAGGAGCGCTTCGGTCGCGTCTTTCTCATCCGCGCGGCGGGTCGCACCCCGGGCGAGATGCGCGCCGAGCTCGAACGCCGCCTCGGGAACGATCCCGACGCCGAGACCATCGAAGCCACGCGGCAGCTCGCCGAGATCGCCCTGCTGCGCCTGCGCACCACCTTCGCCGACGACGCCCCCGCCGAGCCAGAGGCCGCGGAATGACCCATCTCACCACCCATGTCCTGGATGCCACGGCCGGCACGCCCGCAGCCGGCGTCGCCGTGACGCTGGCCCATCTCGACGGTGCCACCATCGACTCCGCCGCCACCGACGCGGACGGACGCCTCGCCCTCGGCCCCGACCGGCTCGACGACGGCGACTACGCGCTGACGTTCGCGACGGGCGCCTACTTCCGCTCGCGCGGCGTCGCGTCGTTTCACCCGGTCGCGACGATCGCGTTCACCGTCTCGGGAGAAGCGCACCTGCACGTGCCGCTGCTGCTGAGCCCCTTCGCCTACTCGACCTACCGCGGCAGCTGAGGAGCGTCATGAAGGTCATCGTCATCGGCGCCGGCGTCGGCGGAACCTCCGCCGCCCTCGCCCTGCAGAAGCTCGGTCACGAGGTCGTCGTGTACGACCGCATGCGCGAGAACCGTCCGGTCGGCGCAGCCCTGTCGCTGTGGTCGAACGGCGTGAAGGTGCTCAACTGGCTGGGCCTCGGCCCCGAGGTCGCCGCCCTCGGCGGGCGCATGGACGACATGGCCTACTACGACGGCCACACCGGCGACGAGCTCTGCCGCTTCAGCCTCGCCCCCGTCACCGCGCAGACCGGCCAGCGCCCCTACCCCGTCGCAAGAGCCGACCTGCAGCAGCTGATGATGGATGCCGTCGGCCCGTCGCACATCCACCTCGGCAAGCAGCTGACCGGGGTCGCCGAAACCGACGGGATCGTCACCGCCACCTTCGCCGACGGCTCCACCGACACCGCCGATTTGCTGATCGGAGCCGACGGGGCGCGGTCGCTCGTGCGGGATTACGTCACCGAGCCGAGCGGCATCCGCCCCGAACGCTCCTACTCGGGCTACGTGAACTACAACGGCCTCGTCGCGGCCGACGAGCGGATCGGGCCGCTGGATCAGTGGACGACGTACGTGGGCGATGGCAAGCGCTGCGCCGTCATGCCCGTCGCAGGCGACCGCTTCTACTTCTTCGTCGACGTGCCCGGGCCCTCGGGTGTGGTCGAGGACCGCATGGCGGCTCTCGAGCACGCCTTCGGATCGTGGGCCGCTCCGGGGGTGCGGGCGCTGCTCGACGGCATCGACCCCGACGAGTCGCTCAACCGCGTGGAGATCTGGGACATCGACCCCTTCGACACCTGGGTGCGAGGGCGCGTCGCGATCCTCGGCGACGCGGCGCACAACACCGCCCCCGACATCGGTCAGGGCGCCTGCTCTGCGCTCGAGGACAGCTTCGCGCTCGGCATCGTCTTCGCCACCTCGACTCTCGGCGTCGAGGACTCGCTCAAGCGCTACGAGCGCATCCGCACCGAGCGGGCGGGCGACCTCGTGCTGCGTGCCCGCAAGCGCGCCCATGAGACGCACGCCTTCGACGTCGCCGCGACCCAGGCCTGGTACGACGGCCTCCGCCGCGAGGACGGCACGGGCGTGATCCGCGGCATCGTGGGCAACATCGAGGGGAGCCCCGTGGAGCTCGGCGCGAGCGTGCTGCGCTGAGGGCGGCGTTCTCGAACCTCATCCCCCTTCTGGCCGCCGGCGCGGGCGGCTCTGCACCCTCGTCCCACTTCTGACTGCCGGCGCGGGCGGCGCCGCGATACGCCATGTCCCACTTCTGGCTGGTCCCGCGGGCGCCAGCCCGCACAATGTGGGACACGGCCTGCACAAAGTGGGACATGGTCTGCGCGAACGGGGATGCGGACGCGCCGGCAGGGTCGGGCGTGTGACCCCGCGTGACGCCGACCCGCCGACCCCCGCGACCCGCCGTGGCACCGTGGGACGGACACATCCACGCCGCCGGGAGGCACCATGTCCGAGTACTTCGACCGCACCGCCGACAAGACCTACACGAAGGTCTACAAGGCCGAGACGCCCGACATCCTCGCCGCGTTCGCCGCGTTCGACCAGGCCGTGTTCGCCCCCGAGGGTCGCGCGATCCCGCTGAAGTACCGCGAGCTCATCGCCCTGGCCGTGGGCATCACGACGCAGTGCGTGTACTGCATCGACGGGCACTCGCAGAACGCCGTGAAGGCCGGTGCCACCGAGGCCGAGCTCGCCGAGGCCGCCTGGGTCGCGACCGCCATCCGCGCGGGCGGGGGCTACGCCCACGGACGCCTCGCCTTCAAGCTGGCCGACGACGCCCGCCCCCACCAGCACTGACCCCATGACCGACGCGCCCTCGCCCCTGCCCGAAGGCCCCGACGCGCCGGAGCCGGGCTCGCTCGAGACCGAAGCGCTCGAGCACATCCGCGCCCTCATCCGCATCGACAGCGTCAACACGGGCGATCCGGCGACGATCGGCGACGGCGAGACGCGCGCCGCGCTCTACGTCAAGGAACGGCTCGACGAGGTCGGCTACGAGACGGTCCTCGTCGAACCCCGCCCGGGTCGCGCGAGCGTCGTCGCGCGTCTGACGGGTTCGGATCCGGATGCCGGCGCCCTCGTCGCCCACGCTCACCTCGACGTCGTACCTGTCGACGCCGAGGACTGGACCCACCCGCCCTTCGGGGCGGAGATCCACGACGGCATCCTGTACGGTCGCGGCGCGGTCGACATGAAGGACTTCGCCGGGATGCTGCTCGCGATCGCGCGGGCGTTCCGACGCGAGGGCGTCGTGCCGCGGCGCGACCTGATCTTCGCGTTCTTCGCCGACGAGGAGGCCGGGGGCGTGTGGGGCGCGCGATGGATCGTCGAGAACCGCCCCGAGCTCTTCGCCGGCGCGACCGAGGCGCTGAGCGAGGTCGGCGGCTTCTCCATCCCCCTCCCGGAGGACCGCCGCGCCTATCTCGTGGCCACGGCCGAGAAGGGCGTGACGGTCGCGACGCTCACCGCGCGCGGATCTGCGGCGCACGGCTCCCGGCCCACCGCCGGCAACGCGGTCGTCCGCGTCGCGCAGGCGGTCGCCGCGGTCGGCGCCCACCGGTTCCCGGTCGTACGCACGGCCACCCTCGAGCGTTTCCTCGACGTGTACGCCCGAGCCGGCGGCGATGTCGACGACCTGGGGTTCTCGGCATCCCTCATCGACGCGGGGAGCCGAAACACCGCCTCGCCCACCGTGCTGTCGGCCGGGGGCAAGATCAACGTCATCCCCGCCTCGGCGAGCGCGACGCTCGACGTGCGCGTCGTGCCGGGGCAGGCCGACGCGCTTCGAGACGAACTGGCAGCCGTGGTCGGCGACGACATCGAGATCGCCTGGGCCCGGGAGATCCCCGCGATCGAGGCTCCCGCCGAGGGGCGGTTGATGGATGTGCTGCAGGATGCCGTGACCGCCGAAGACCCCGACGGCACCGTCGTGCCGTACCTGCTGCCCGCCAGCACCGACAACAAGCACCTCAGCCGCCTGGGCATCCGGGGCTACGGCTTCGTGCCGCTGCGCGTGCCCGCCGACTTCGACGTGTTCGGGCAGTTCCACACGGCCGACGAGTGCGTGCCGGTGGAGGCGCTGTTCTTCGGCACGAGGGTGACGGCGCGGATCCTGCGCGACGCGTAGCGGGGGCCCCCGGCCCCTCGGCGAGCCCGGGCCGACGTACCGAACTCCGGAAAAACCACGGCAGAGCCCCGCGAACCGGTCCCCCCGCACCACCTGCATCTGCGGTTCTTCCGGAGTTCGGCACACGGCCGCGGCGCGCGTGCCCGGCCGCGGCGTATCCGACCGGCCACTCGCCGAACTCCGGAGATTCCGCGCGAACAGTCCCCTTCCCAGGCTCAGTTCCCGCGCACCGCGCCCTTCCTCCGGAGTTCGGCACGGCGCCGCGCCCGGAAGATCCGCTCCGGCACCGCTCCCGGCGGAGCCGCTCTCGCACCGCCCGGCGCCGCCCGCGCAGCCGCGCAACTCCTGATCGGCCACGTCACCCGAGGGATTTCTCGGGGCGGAAGGCCCCAGAGCGCACCGGATCTCCGGAATTCGGCGACACACCCGCGCCCGACCGCCCCGATTCCGCACCGCACGCGCCTCGAAACCCGCGCCCGGCACCGCAACGCGTCAGCCGCCCGGCGGAATGCCCAACGGCTGACGCTGTTGTCCTTCGTGCACCTCCCCCAGAACGGATGCCATGACCACCACCGCCGCCCTCTCCCTGCCCGCACCGCACGCCGACGCCACCGTGCTCGACAACGCGGCCTGGCATTCCCTTGCCGGACCGCACGCGCGCTTCGCGATCGGCGGCGACCTGGTCAAGCGCTATCCCGAGGACGTCGCGCCCTTCGTCGCCGTGCGCACGTGGGACGACCCGGACGCGTGGGACGCGCTCCGCGAGCTGGTGGGCCCCGGGGCCGATGTCGGACTGTCGGGGTACGAGGGTTCGGTGCCCGCGGGCTGGGAATGGGTCGGCGGCGGTGAGGGCGTGCAGCTCGTCGAGACGGACGCCCTGCGGACCCGGCCCGACGACGAGGCGATCGAGCTGGGCGCCGACGACGCGGCCGAGATGATCGACATCGTCGCGCGCAACCAGCCCGGCCCGTTCCGTCCCCGCACCTACGAGCTCGGCCGGTACATCGGCATCCGTCGTCAAGGGCGGCTCGTCGCGATGGCCGGTGAGCGCCTGCACCCCACCGGGTGGACCGAGATCAGCGCCGTCGCCGTCGACGCCGACCACCGGCGTCAGGGCCTCGCCTCGCGGCTCGTGCTCGATGTGGCCTTCCACATCCAGCAGCGCGGAGACCGCGCGATGATGCACGCCGCCGCCACCAACACCGGCGCGATCGCCGCCTACGAGCGCCTCGGCTTCGCCCTGCGCCGCCGGAACAGGTTCGCCGCCGTGCGGACGCCGGCCTGAGCAACCGGCGACTCCGGCACCCCGGGGGGGCGTTCGCCGGGATCGCGGCTCAGCGCTCGAGCGTCGTCGCCGTCCCGCTGACGCGTACGCCACCGCTCGCCGGGACCTCGACATGCAGTGCGCTCGGTCGCCCGATGTGCCGTCCCTGGTGGACGGTGAACGAGAAGGGCGCCCGTCGTCCCACGCGGTCGCGCAGATACGCGCCGAGCGACGCCGCCGCCGAACCCGTCGCGGGATCCTCGGTGATGTCGCCCACCGGGAAGAGATTGCGGGCCTCGAAGACGGCGGCATCCGGGCTCTCCGCGTGCACGACCATCACGGTGCCCGCCCAGCCGCGCTCGTCCATGAGTGCGCGCAACACCGGGGCGTCGAAGTCGAACGCATCGAAGCGCTCTCGCGAGGCCACGGCGACGACCGGGTGCGTGTTCCCGGCGAACGACTGCGCGAGCGGGAGCCGGTCGTCGAGGTCGCTCTCGGACAGACCCAGGATGCCGAGCAGCCGCCGCCCCACCTCCGGCTCGAGGTCGCTCTGCACGGGGTCGACGCTGGTGAAGCCCGCGGTCATACGGCCCTCCGCGTCGCGGGTGGTCTCGAGGGCGATCTCGCCCGCGGCGGTGTCGAAGACGAAGTCGCCCGCCCCCTCCGCCTCGGCGAGCGCGACGGCCGTGGCGATGGTGGCGTGCCCGCAGAAGGGGACCTCCGCGCCGGGCGAGAAGTAGCGCACCCGCGCCCGCCGGCCGTTCCGCGTGGACACGAACGCGGTCTCGGGGTAGCCGAGATCGGCCGCGATCTCCTGCATGCGCGCGTCGTCGAGGCCGGCGGCATCCAGGACCACACCCGCGGGGTTGCCGCCCCCGGGCTCCGCGGCGAAGGCGAGCAGGTGCAGGATGCCGGGCGGGAAGGTCATGCGTCGATTCTGCTCGACGCGGGGCCGTGGCGCGGCGGCTGCGGCGTATCGGAGCTGCCGAGGGTCTCGCGGTGTGACGTGCCGGGGTTGCTCACGCCACGCTGCGCGTGCCGGAGTCCGGAGAAGACGGCCTCTTCGAGCCGCACGGAACCGGTAGCGACGTGGGCGCGGCGGGATGACCGGAGCGCGGGACATCTCTGAGCCCGGGACGGCCCGACGGGCGAGCGGCGTCTCAGACGTGGAAGACCGAGTGCACCTCGCCGCCGAGCACCTCGCGGCCGCCGAGACCGTCGATCTCGAGCAGCGTCGCGATGCCCACGACCTCGCTGCCGACGGCCTGCAGGAGCTCACGACCCGCGGCCAGCGTGCCGCCCGTGGCGAGCACGTCGTCGAGCAGCAGCACGCGCGCTCCGGCGGCGTTGTCGTCGTGCATCTCGATCTGCGCAGATCCGTACTCGAGGTCGTACGACACGGTCGCCGCGGGGCGGGGCAGCTTGCCCGCCTTGCGGATCGGCATGAGTCCCACGTTCGCGGCGATCGACACGGCCCCGGCCAGCAGGAACCCGCGCGCCTCGACCCCCGCGACGGCGTCGAAACGGCCCGCGAAGGGCTCGATGAGCGCCTCGACGACGGTGCGCAGGGCCGCGGCATCCATCAGGAGGGGGGTGATGTCGCGGAACACGATGCCCGGCTGGGGGTAGTCGGGGATGCTCGTTATGAGCGATTCAGCGCGAGAGAGGGCGGAGGCGTCGGGCACCGACCCAGCCTAATCGCGCGCTCCCGGCGCCCACCCCCGTGTTGAGTGTCCAGGACACGCCGGGCGGGCCCGTCCGTGTGCGGCGTGTCCTGGACACTCAACCGGGTGGCGGCCTGGGCGTGCGCCCGCGGCGACCCACCCGGGTGTCCGAAACACCCGGACGAGTTTCAGAACACTCCGGGTGTTTTGGACGCTCAACGGTCAAGCGATCTCGACCCACCCCGCGCCCGCCCGCCGGGGGCTTGCGCCCGCTGCAAGCGCTTGCACTAACGTGGACGCCATGACTTTCACGCAGGAAGACGCGCGCGCCGATCTCGTCGCCGCTCCCGGCTCCGAGTGGTGGCGCACCGCCGTCATCTACCAGATCTACCCGCGCTCCTTCGCCGACGCCACGGGCGACGGGCTGGGCGACCTGCCCGGCGTCACCGCGCACCTCGACGACCTCCAGCAGCTGGGGGTGGATGCCATCTGGCTCAGCCCCTTCCAGACCTCGCCGCAGAAGGACGCCGGCTACGACGTCGCCGACTACCGCGACGTCGACCCGATCTTCGGCACCCTGGCCGACTTCGACGCGATGCTCGCGGATGCGCACGAGCGCGGCATCCGGGTCATCGTCGACCTGGTGCCCAACCACTCCAGCGATCAGCACGTGTGGTTCCAGGAGGCGCTGAAGGCCGCGCCCGGCAGCCCCGAGCGCGCGCGATACATCTTCCGTGACGGCAAGGGCGAGAACGGCGAGCTGCCGCCGAACAACTGGGAGAGCGTCTTCGGCGGCGGCATGTGGAAGCGTGTGACCGAGGCCGACGGCACCCCCGGCCAGTGGTACCTGCACATCTTCGACGAGAGCCAGCCCGACTTCGACTGGACCAACGAGGAGGTGCGCGCGGAGTTCCGTGACATCCTGCGTTTCTGGCTCGACCGGGGCGTCGACGGCTTCCGCGTCGATGTGGCGCACGGCCTCATCAAGGCCGAGGGCCTGCCCGACTTCACGCCCGACCCCGACGGCGGCTCGATGGGCGGCGACGCCGAGGAGGTGCCGTACTGGGGTCAGCCCGGCGTCCACGACGTGTGGCGTGAGTGGCACGAGGTGCTCGCCGAGTACGACGGCGACCGCGCGCTGTGCGCTGAGGCGTGGCTGCCCACCGTCGAGCAGACCGCACTGTGGGTGCGCCCCGACGAGATGCACCAGGCGTTCAACTTCCACTACCTCGAGACCGACTGGGATGCCACGGCCCTCCGCGACGTGATCACCGAGTCGTTGCGCGCGTACGGCGAGGTCGGCGCTCCCAGCACGTGGGTCCTGTCGAACCACGACGTGGTGCGCCACGCCTCGCGTCTCGCGCTCACGGCCGAGAACCCGCAGGGCGCCGGCATCGGCCCGAAGTCTCCCGGCAAGCCCGACCCCGTGAAGGGTCTGCGACGGGCTCGCGCGGCGACGTCGATGATGCTCGCCCTGCCCGGCTCGTCGTACCTCTACCAGGGCGAGGAGCTCGGTCTGCCCGAGGTCATCGACCTGCCCGACGACGCCCGCCAGGACCCCACGTGGTTCCGCACGAACGGCGAGCGCTACGGCCGCGACGGCTGCCGCGTGCCGCTCCCGTGGACCGCAGACGCCCCGGCATACGGCTTCAACACGACGGGTGAGTCGTGGCTGCCCCAGCCCGCGGAGTGGGCCGAGCTCGCCCACGACGTGCAGGTCGACGATCCCTCGTCGACTCTCACCCTCTACCGCTCGCTGCTCGCCGAGCGTCGTGCCCGCAACCTCGGCGCGGGCCACCTCGAGTGGCTCGATCAGTACGGCGACGAGGTGGTGGCGTTCCGCAACGGCTCGCTGCTGGTGGTGGCCAACCTCGGCGACGACGCCGTCGAGCTCCCCGCCGGGGAGGTGCTCATCGCGAGCGGCCCCCTCGACGGCGAGCGCCTGCCCACCGACACGACCGTCTGGATCGCGGCGGCCTAGGCCGCGGCATCCTTCGCCCGAACGAGACCGTGGCCGGTATCGACGACGTCGCGCGCGCGGCGGGAGTGTCGACGGCCACGGTCTCGCGCGCGTTGAGCGGTCGCGGGCCGGTCTCGACCGCCACCCGCGACCGCGTGCTCGCCGCGGCGGATCGGCTCGGCTACGTCGTCTCGGCGGCCGCGTCGAGCCTTGCGACGGGGCGGACGCGGGCGGTCGGCGTGGTCGTTCCGTTCCTCGACCGGTGGTTCTTCAGCACCGTCCTCGCGGGGATCTCCGACGAGCTGGTGCGCCGCGGCTTCGACATCACGCTGTACAGCGTCAGCTCCGACCCCGATGAGCGCCGCCGCGTCTTCGACGATCACCTGCGACGCCGCCGCATCGACGGCGTCATCACCATCGCCCTCGAACTGGATGCCGAGGAGTCGACGTCGCTGCGCGGACTCGGCGTGCCGATCGTGGCGATCGCCGGACCCAACCCGCTGCTGACGACGCTGACCGTCGATGACCTCGCGGTCGGCCGCCTCGCCACCACGCACCTGCTGCAGCTCGGGCATCGGCGGATCGCCCACATCGGAGCGGATGCCGCGACCGGAGCCGCGTCGACCGTGCCGGGGCTGCGTCGCCGCGGCTTCGTCGACAGCCTCGCCGAGGTAGGCGTGGCAGAAGCACACGTCGAGCCCGCGGACTTCACCATCGAGGGCGGATCGCTCGCGGCGACCCGCCTGTTGCGCGACGGGGAGGCGCCGACCGCCCTGTTCGCCGCGTCCGACGAGATGGCCATCGGCGCGATCCTCGCGGCCCGCGAGCTGGGGCTGCGGGTGCCCGAGGACGTGTCGGTCATCGGTGTCGACGGGCACGAGCTGGGCCGCTGGTTCGGGCTGACGACCGTCGATCAGTTCGCCCGCGGTCAGGGCGAGCGCGCGGCCGCCGCGGTGCTCAGCGAGCTCGATGGAGCAGAGCCGGCCCTCGGACGCGGGACGCTGCCGTTCGAGCTGGTCGACCGCGGGTCGACGGCGCCCCCGCGCTGACGCGCCCCGCGCGCTCAGGGACCCGGGGGCCGGGTGCCCCGCGCGCCCGGTGCCCCGCAGACCACGCGCACTCGATGCCCCCAGGCCACGTGCCCCGCACGCTCGGTGACCCAAAGGCCACGCGCCCCGCGCGCTCAGCGGCTCAGAGGCCGGAGCCCTGCAGCGAGCCGACGCTCTCCTCGGTCGACGGGTCGTACAGCAGACACGCGATCTCGCGGTCTCCCGCGGCCCACGTCTGCTCGGTCGGCCCGACGAAGTAATAGTCGAGCGTCGAGTTCTGGTAGTCGACCCCGACGAAAGCGGGGAACGCGCCCTCGCAGCCGGTGTACGCGGCATCCTCGATCCCCGCGTCGCCCGGGAAGGCCGCGTCGGCGACGTCGAAGGTGTGGAAGATCTCGTAGGCGTGGGGCTGGGCGCAATCGACGACGTTGTCGGTGCCGATGACACCGCCCGGCAGGTTGTCGAGGCACGCGCCGAGTGCGATCGCCGAGGGGTCGACCGGGGCCTGCTCGTCGGGGGCGACCGTCACCCCGCCCTCCTGCTGACCGTAGGGGTCGGCACTCTCGCCCTGCGCGACGCCGATGAAGACGGCGATGACGAAGATCAGCGCCCCCACGAACGCCAGGGCGGTGAGCACGCTGCCGGCGATGAGGCCGCCGAGAGCGAGACCGCGGCCCTTCTCACCGGACCGCTTGATCTGTGCGAGCGCGACCGCGCCCGTGATGATCCCGGCCACCGGGAAGAGGAAACCCGTGATGATCGCCACGATCGACAGCGGGTTCGTGCGCTCGGAGCCGGGCGCGGCCGCGCCGGCGGGCGCGGCGCCGTACGCGGGCGCGCCGTACGCGGGCGCGACGGGGCCGGACGCGGGCGCAGAGCCCGGGTAACCGGGCGCGGCCGAGGCCGCCAGACCCGTGTACATCGGAGCTGGCGGGATGGGGGCGATGGCCCCGCCCGCGGGTTCGGCCACGGCGAGCAGCCCCTGTTGCGCGAGGCGCGCGCCGGCCAGGCGCGCGGCCTCCCGGACGTCGTCACCGCCCGCGACTCCCGGGACCGGGGTGACCGGCTCGGCGTTCTCGAAGACGACGAGCGTGCCCTCAGAGACCTCCGACACGTGCACGTCGAACCGCGCCCGGCCCCCGGGGGAGCCCGTCTCGTCGCCGGCCGCACCGCGAGCCACCTCGAGCGAACCGCTGTCCGTCGCCCGCGTCTCGAATCCCTGGTCCGCCAGCGCCGCCGCGACGGCGTCGCGCGCCGGGTCGACGGGAAGGGCCAGACGCAGTTCAGCGGATGCCATGCGAGCTCCTGTGTTCACACACCACGACACTCGCGGTTTCGATCCAGGGTAGCCCGCACGTCAAGAGCCCGTCGTCAGCGGATCCGACCCGCGAGATCGTCGCGCGTGAGGGTGTCGGCGTCGGCGAGAACCGCGCGGGCGGCGTCGCGGGCGTCCTCGACGTTCCACAGCAGCACACCCACCACGCGGCCGTCGTCGAGGTAGTAGACGACGCCGCGCTCGGCGTCGATCCAGTCCTCCACGGTCTCGAGCGAGGAGTCGAGCGTGCCGACGGCCTCGTACCGGATGCCGAAGACGGCGGAGTAGTAGTAAGGCGTGTGCGTGTACGCCTCGGCGGCTCCCGCGAGGTTGCGGCCCGCGGCCTTGCCCTGCTCGTTGGCGTTGTCGACGTGCTCCACCCGGCGGCGCCCGAGGAGCCGGTCGGGGTAGTTCGCGACGTCGCCCGCCGCCCAGACGCGATCGGACGAGGTCCGCAGCTGCGCGTCGACCACGATGCCATCCTCGACGCTCAGACCCGCCTGCTCGGCGAGGTCGGTCGCGACCTCGATGCCGAGGCCGCTGACGACCGCGTCGGCGCGCACCTCGTCGCCGTTCTCGAGCTCGAGCCGGACGCCCTCGGCATCCGCCCGACCGCCCGCGACCTTCGAACCCGCGACGATCTCGACGCCCGCGTCGCGGAACAGCTTTTCGAACCGCTCGGCGAGAGCCGCGGGGAACACGGCGTCTCCCAGGACGGCACCGGTGTGGATCAGCACCGTGTCGACGCCGTTCTGCACGAGCGCGGCGGCGAGCTCGGAGCCGATGTACCCGCCGCCCACGACGGCGATGCGGTCGACGTCCTTCGCGAGGGCGCGCAGGCGCCGGTAGTCCTCGGCGGTGCGGAACGACAGCGCCCGCTCTCCGTCGGAGTGGTCCTCGATGGGCAGGGCGACGGGTTTTCCGCCGGTCGCGAGGAGGAGCTTCCCGAACGAGAACGTCTCGTCACCGGCATCCACTTCTCCGTCGTCGGGGCGGAGTGCCGTCGCTCGGGTGCGCAAGCGCACGTCGGCGCCGGTGGCCTCGACGGTGCCGAGCGGGACCTTCTCCCACGTGAACTCCTCGTCGGTCCACAGCTTCTTGCTCAGCGCCGGGCGCGTGTACGGCTCGTCGACGTCGTCGCTCAGGATGCCGATCGACCCGTCGGAGTCGATCTCGCGGATGCCGCGGGCGGCGGTGTCGGCGACCATCCCGCCGCCGACGATGAGGTAGTCGAAGTGTGTCGTGGTCATGCGCAGAAGCGTGGTCGCCCGACCTGACCGGAACGGATGGGTTGCGCGGGTGCTCGGCATCCGGTACCGCCCGTGGCCGCGTCGTCGCCTCTCGTCGAGTGTCCACGACACCCGGGACGAGGCTCCGAGGCGTCCGGGTGTTCTGGACACTCGACGGACGTGCAGCGGTTGCCGCGGAGGCACCCCGACCGCCGGGCGGCGCGGCGAACTAGGCTCGGAGGCATGAGCGTCGACCTCGAGAGCCTCTACACCGACCTGCACTCCCACCCCGAACTGTCGTTCCAGGAGACGCGGACGGCGGGCGTCATCGCCCGTCACCTCGCCGAGCTCGGGCTCGAGGTCGAGGAGGGCGTCGGCCGCACGGGCGTGGTCACAACCATCCGCAACGGCGACGGGCCGGTCGTGTGGCTGCGCGCCGACATGGACGGCCTCCCGGTCGAGGAGCAGACCGGCCTGGCCTACGCCAGCACCGCGCGCGGCACCGACCCGGCCGGGAACACCGTGCCCGTCATGCACGCCTGCGGGCACGACATGCACGTCACCGCCCTCATCGGCGCGCTCGAGCGTCTCGCCGCCACGCGCGAGGAGTGGTCGGGCACGGTCGTCGCCGTGTTCCAGCCGGCCGAGGAGTACGGAGCCGGCTCGCAGGCGATGATCGCCGACGGCGTCCTCGACCGGTACCCGAAGCCCGACATCGTGCTGGGCCAGCACGTCACGCCCCTGCCCGCCGGGATGATCGGGGTGCGCCCGGGCACCCAGATGGCGGCATCCGACGGCCTCACCGTCGTGCTGCACGGTCGCGGCGGACACGGCTCGCGCCCGCACTCCACGATCGACCCGGTCGTGATGGCGGCCGCCACCGTCATGCGCCTGCAGACCGTCGTCTCGCGCGAGGTCGACCCGCGCGACGTCGCCGTGGTCACCGTCGGCTCGATCCACGCGGGCCTGAAGAACAACATCATCCCCGCCGAGGCGAAGCTCGAGCTGAGCCTGCGCTACCCCGACGACGCCGCGCGCGAGCGGGTGATGAGCAAGGTCGAGCGCATCGTCCGCGCCGAAGCCGAGGCGTCAGGCGCCGAGCAGACGCCCACCATCACCACCGATCACTCGCTGCCGCCGACGATCAACGACCCGGATGCCACGGCCCGCCTCACCGCCGCCTTCCGCGGCGCGTTCGGCGAGACGTCGGTCGTCGACCCCGGCATGTTCACCGGCAGCGAGGACGTGTCGTGGTTCGCCCGCGAGTCGGGCGCCCCACTGGTCTTCTGGTTCTGGGGCGGGGTCGACCC
Source organism: Microbacterium sp. PRF11 (assembly GCF_031844085.1). Taxonomy (NCBI): domain Bacteria; kingdom Bacillati; phylum Actinomycetota; class Actinomycetes; order Micrococcales; family Microbacteriaceae; genus Microbacterium; species Microbacterium sp. PRF11. The sequence continues at coordinate 298,804 of NZ_JAUZUP010000002.1, read as the reverse complement.
GCAGACCTTCGCCGACGCCCTCGCCGGCGGCACGATCGAGCGCGACATCCCGACGAACCACTCCCCGTACTTCGCGCCGGTCATGCAGCCGACGATCGACCGCGGCGTCGAGAACCTCGTGGTCGCCGCGCGGGAGTTCCTCGGCTGAGACCGCGGGCGCCCCGGGGCGTTCGACGCGCTCGCGGATGGCCGGGCTAGCCCGCGGCATCCGGTCCCTTCGACGGGCTCAGGGACCTCCGATTCGAGGTTGCCGAGCGTGAAGCGAGGTGGCTGAGCCCGTCGAAGCCACCGGCGACCCACGACGGGCCCGGTCCCTTCGACAGGCTCAGGGACCTCCCGCGAGCCCCGCGCGGGTCACTTGATGCCGCTGCGCGCGAACCCCGCGACGAAGTACCGCTGGAACACCAGGAAGACGATCGCGATCGGCACCACGTTGAGCAGCGCGTAGGCCATCGTCGCGCCGTAGTCGCTCCCGAACTGCCCCTGCAGGTAGAGCAGACCGATCGGCAGGGTGAAGAGGCGGTTCTCGCGCAGCGCGATGAGGGGCCAGGCGAAGTCGTTCCACGACGACAGCAGGCTCATGAACACCAGCACCGCGATCAGCGGCTTCGACAGGGGCAGTACGACGCGCGTGAAGGTCTGGAGGTGCCCGGCGCCGTCGAGACGCGCGGCCTCGATGAGTTCCCGGGGGATGCCGAGCATGAACTGCCGCGCGAGGAACAGCCCGAACGCGGATGCCGAGACAGGCAGGATCACCGCCCAGTAGGTGCCGTAGAGCCCCGCCATCGTGACGATGCGGAACAGCGACACCATGATCACCTGAACGGGCAGCACGAGGGTCGCCAGCGCCAGGAAGAACAGCGCCGTCGACCCGCGGAAACGCAGCTGGGCGAAGGCGTATCCCGCCAGCAGACTCGTCGTGACCGAGATCAGCGTCACGACGACGGCGATGGCCACCGAGTTGGAGAACCACGTCGCGACCGGGAACGACGAGAACACCCGCTCGAAGTTCTCGAGGGTCACCTCGCGGGGCCACAGCCGCAGGTCGCGCCCGCCGAGCAGCTCGGCACGGGACGAGAAGGCGACCGCGAGCATCCAATAGAGCGGAGACACCGCGGCCAACCCGATCACCGCGACCACGACGGTGCGCAGCACGAGTCCCCCGCGACGCGGGCGCGGACGGCGAGCCGCCGGGGCGGTCGGAGGCGCCACGGGAGAGGAGGATGCCACCCGCTCGTCGACGCTCACTCGACCACGTCCTTCGTGCGGGAGGCGCGGTACTGCGCCGCGGCGAAGACGAGGGCGAAGACGAACAGCACCATGCCGATCGCGGCGGCGTAGCCCTGGTCGCGGGTGACGAAGCCCGTCTCGTACGCGTAGGTGACGAGCACCGAGGTCGCTCCGCCCGGGCCCCCGCCGGTGAGGACGAAGACGATGTCGAACACCTGGAACGAGAAGATGACGTTCAGCACGACGAGGAAGAACGACGTCGGACCCAGCAGCGGCACCGTGACGTTGCGGAAGCGCTGCCACCGGTTCGCCCCGTCGAGGGTCGCCGCCTCGTACAGGTCGGGCCCGATGCCCTGGAGGCCGGCGAGGTAGATGAGCATGTTGAAGCCCGTGCGCCACCACACCGTCGCGAGCACGATCGTCGCGAACGCCGGCACCGGATCGGACTGCCAGGTGACGGGTGAGAGACCCACGGCGGAGAGGATGCGGTTCAGGATGCCGGAGTTCTGATCGAACACGAGCACACCGATGAGCGCGGTGGCCACGCCCGACACCGCCATCGGCAGGATGAGCAGGGAGCGCCAGAGGGGGCGGGCGGGGAGCGCGGTGTTCAGCAGGGTCGCCGCGATCAGCCCCAGCAGCATCGACAGCGGCGTCACGAGCACGGTGAACAGGACTGTGTTGCCGAGCGCCCGCCAGAACAGCGGGTCGCTCGCCAGCCGCGCATAGTTGTCGAGTCCGGCGAAGGTGCCGTCGCCGAAGCCGTCGGTGCGCTGCAGACTGACCACGAACGCCCCCACCAGCGGCACGAGCACGAACACCAGCAGCAGCAGGTAGTTCGGCGCGAGGAAGCCGTAGGCCGCGAGGGCCTCGCGCCGGGCGCCCGGACGACGGGGACGCGAGGCCCCACCCACCGGTCGGCGCGCGGCGAGGGTGTCAGCCACCGGTGGCCGCCCCGATGCCCGACTGCAGGTTGGTCACCGTGGTCGCGGCATCCTGGGCACCGGTGAAGGCGAGGTCGAGCTGCTGTTTCAGCACAGGGATGATGCCCGACATCGACGGGCTCGCGACCTGCGCGACGTCCTGCGGCTGCACGAGCGACGCCTGACCGGCGAACACCGGGGCGAGCTCGGGACGCACGTCGAAGCTCAGCTGGTCGTTCAACAGGTCGCCTCGGGTGGGGAGGAGGGATGCCGCTCGACAGAAATCCCGCATGGGGTCGGCATCCGTCACGAACTCCAGGAACGCCGCGGCGAGCTCGGGCTGCTGCGTGTTCGCGGTCGCGACGAGCGCATTGCCGCCGAAGTCGCTGCCCGCGCGGACGTTCCGCGGAGCGTAGGTGGCCGTCCATTCGAAGTCGGCGGTGGTGTCGGCATCCGGGATCTGGAACGCGCCCGACCACACCATCGCCACCGACTGCGAGAACCACGACTCGGCCGCGTAGCTCGACGAGGCGATCGTGTTGTTGGCCGGCACGTAGTTCTTGGTGAAGAACGAACTCGAGAACTCGACGGCCTCGCGCGCGGCGTCGGAGTCGATCGCCGGGGTCTTCTGGTCGGACTCGAGGAACGCGCCGTCGGACTGGAACAGCAGGCTCAGCCAGCGAGTGACGCCGTTGCCCTGCCAGTTGTACGCCCACGGCCAGCGGTCGGCCGGGAGGCCCGCGCGCAGCCGCTCGCCGAGCGCGTCGAGCTGCTCCCATGTCCAGGCGTCCTCGGGCGCCGTGGGGATCTCGGAGGCGTCGATGCCCGCCTGACGGAACAGGTCGAGGTTGACGAGGATGGCGGAGGTGTCGGTGTGGTGGGGCAGGCCGAAGGTGCCGTCGCCGTTCTGCACCGCCGCCCACGCCTGGGGTGTGAACTGGCCCTGGCGACCGGCCGACAGCAGGGGCTTGAGATCGAGCAGCTGCCCCCGACCGGCATACGCGCCGAACGTGTAATAGGGCACGCGGAAGATGTCGGGCGGGTTGCCCGCCTGCAGCTGCGCGTCGATGTTCGTGAACATCTGCTCGTAGGGCACCGCATTCAGCTCGACGGTGGCCCCCTCGTTCGCGGCCTCGAAGGCGGCGATGGCCGAGCGGAAGCCCGCCAGCTCGGCATCTGTCCCCCACGTGGTGAAGGTGAGTGTGCCCTGGCGTCTCTCGGCCGGGGCGGTCTGGACGAATCCGCAGCTCGCGAGGACGAAGGGCAGAGCGAGCGCCCCGGTCCCGGCGAGGAAGGTGCGACGTGTCACTGGCATGAAGGACTCCGATCGTTGTCGTACAACGAGGAGCGGACGCCGGGGCCGCGTTGCTACTCGACAGCGAAGGTATGCGACGACCGTCGCCGAAGCGAGGGCTTGCACGGGCGGGATATCCGTGGAACCGCACCCCGTTCGCGGCGGGAAATCCACCCCCTCATCACCGGGATGACGGAGGAGTACCGTGTCGGCCGTGACTTTCAACGACAACGCCCGCGTCGGCGGGAACACCGCCAAACGTCGCGGCGGCACCGTGGCCGCCATCGGCGGCGGCACGGTCGGCCTCGGGGCGATCGTGGTGCTGCTGTTCTCGTTCTTCACCGGCACCGACCTGACCCCGCTGCTCGGCGGCGGCGCAGCACCGGCCGGTCCGCAGAGCGGCGGCGAGCAGATCGCGAACTGCGAGACCGGTCAGGATGCCAACACCGACGATTCCTGCCGTCTGGCGGCCGCGTCACTCAACATCGACCAGTTCTGGGCCGAGCGGCTCGACGGGTACCGCGCCCCGCAGCTGATCATCGTCGATCAGTCGACGCCGAGTTCGTGCGGAACCGCATCGAATGCGACGGGACCGTTCTACTGTCCGCCCGACGAGACGGTGTACGTCGATCCGACCTTCTTCTCGATCCTGCGCGAGCAGTTCGACACGACCGCGGGACCTCTCGCGCAGCTCTACGTGCTCGCGCACGAGTACGGGCACCACGTACAGAACCTGACCGGTGTCATGCAGGAGCACCCGAACAACGGCACGGGACCCGACAGCAACGGTGTGCGCACCGAGCTGCAGGCCGACTGTTACGCCGGGGCGTGGGTGGCCGCGGCCGGCGAACAGGTCGACGAGAACGGCACGCCGTACCTGCAGACGCCGACGCAGTCGCAGATCAGCGACGCCCTGGCCGCGGCAGCCGCGGTGGGCGACGACCACATCCAGGCCGAGTCGGGCGGGGTCGTCAACCCCGAGAGCTTCACGCACGGCTCGAGCGAGCAGCGTCAGCGGTGGTTCGACGCCGGGCGCGATGGGGGCGTCAACGCCTGCGACACCTTCGCGGTGTCGGGCTCGCAGCTGTAGGGCCCGGAGGCAGCGGTCACGCGGCCGGGGAGCGACCTCCCCGGCCGCGCCGCTCATTCCTCCCGCGAGCGGGTACGGAGGATGACGACCACCAGGATGCCGACCACGACCACGGCTCCACCGCCGACGAGCAGGCCGAGCGTCAGGCCCGAGAGCCCGCCGGACTCCGAGGCGGCGTCGGTGGTCGAGGCCGCCTCACCGGCCCCGGCGGCCGCGGCGCAGGGAGAGGTGCCCGCCCCCTCCGAGGTGCTGGCACCGGTGTAGGTGAACGGGATGACGCCCGAGACGGGGTGACCGTCGGACGAGACGGCACGCCACTCGACCGAGTACTCCCCCGGCTGCCCGAGGGCGACCGGAAGCGTCAGGGTCGGACCGGCCAACGCGACGCACTCCGTCTCGTAGTGGCGCCCGTCGGGTCCCACCACGATGACGATGTTGCCGCCGTCGTAGCCGAGCAGGTTGGCGCTGAAATCCAGCGTCACCTCGGACAGCGACGAGACGCTGTCCCCCGAGGCGGGCGACGACGAGACGAGACTGTCGTGCGCCGAGGCGGCCTGAGCGCCACCCAGGGCGGCCCCGACCGCGGCGACGAGGAACGCCGCCGCGGCCAGGACCCTGGTCCGTACGGACGGGGTGCGCATGTCAGCCGCGCTTCGGGCGACGGGCGAAGGCGAGGGCACCGAGAACGGCACCCGCCGCGGCGACCACGAGCGCTGCGATGCTCAAACCGAGCGCGACCCCCGAGGAGTCCGACGTGGAGCTCGCGGCCATGGCCGAGTGGTCCTCCTCCGCCGGAGCGGCCGTGGCCGAGCCGTGGCTGTGGCTGTGCTCCCCCGAGGGCGGGGTGTCATTGACGTAGAGCACCGGGGCGGGTTCGAGCGTGTCGTCCGCGGCGACCTCGTCAGGGGTGGCGGCCCAGTCGACCACCGAGCCGTCGGAGTACGACTGGGCGGCCGGCAGCACGATGTGTCCGGTGTCGGGCACGGGACCGAGGACGGCCGAGAAGATCTGGAACTGGTCCTGGCCGATGCCCACGCCCGGGTCGGCCTGCCAGACGATCTTCAGCGGGGCCTCGCTGATGGTGTTGCCCTCCACCTCGACCGGCGCGGGCAGCGCGCCCTTCTCGACCGTGGCGGTCCACCCCGGAACGGGCTGCACGAGCACGGCGCTCAGCGGGGTGTCGGTGGGCAGGCTGACCTCGAGCTTGACGGTCGAGGCCGTCTCGGACTCGGTCGGGACGCGGAAGTTGACGGTCGCGTAGCTTCCGGGCGTGGCGGTGTTGGGGTTCACGGTGACGTGGGCCGACGCCGCGAGGGGGACGGCGATGGCGAGGGCCGCGCCGGCGGCGAGGCCGACGAGGGCACGACGGAGAAGGGTGTTTCGAGACATGGATGAGCTTTCTGAACAGGCGCACGCCGAAGACGGCGCTCACGCGCGATGAGAGGAGGAGGAGTCACGCCGCGCGCGGCGGACCCCGGTGCCTCATCGGCGACAACACCGTCATCGCCCAGGTCAGAAGCGGAGCGTCGGGCGCCGCGGGAGCGGCATCCGTCCGCGGGGGAAGTCCCGTGAGAGGCCGTAGCGCGCGCAGCGCCGCGACGAAGAAGCCGACGATCGCCTGCACCGCGCGCTCGCCACGGCCGAGGGCGACGATCGTCACGAGCGCGGCCAGAGCGTGCGCCGCCCACATCCACGGGGACTCCGCCGCGTGAGCCGACGCGCCGTGTGCAGCCGTGGGGCTGAAGAGCGCCGTGGTCGCGTGGTGACCGACCGGCACGAGGCCGCCCTGCAGGTCGAGCACGAGCAGCGCGTGGAAGAGCGCCTGGCTGAGCACCACCGCGAGCGAGAGCCGCGTCCACGACATCGCGCGGCCCGCGAGCAGCACGCACACGGGAGCGGCCAGGCACAGCGCCAGCACGACGTTCACGAGCGGCGGGCGCTCGGCCGAGACCGCGGAGTGCGAGAGGGTCGCCACGAACGTCGCGACCGCGGCTGCGGCCACGCCGCGCCCCGCCCGCTGCGCGCGCCCTGCTCTCGACGACATCTCACTCCCCTCCGACCCAGCCTAGGCGGCGGGGCCGGGCGCGGCCGCGGGGGTTGTCGCGCCGTCGAGACACCGGGATCGGCGCGGGCGGGTCCGCGGGCGCGGGTCGGGCGCGGCCGCGGGCCCGGCCCGGGCGAGCCGCCGCCCGGCCTGGGCGCAACCGCGGGCGGTTTCCGCGACACGCCGCGTGTGGCCGTGGTGCAGGAGGCGTCGGCGGATCGCGCCCGAGATGACCGCGAGCAGCACGTCGATGACGGTCGCGTGCCCGGGCCGCGAGGCACCGACGGCGCGTGCCTCGGCGAGCGGGACGTCGACGAACGCCAGGCCGCGCCGAGCGGTGATCGGCCGATCGAACGGCGACCGCGAACCCGGGTGCCCGAGCTCGCGGATCAGGGTCTGCGGCATCCGTCCCATTCGCTTCAGCGCGACGGACGCGCCTCGGGATCGCGGATACCCACCTCGTGGGCGGGGGCGTCGTGCGGCTCGAATACGACCGACTCGAGGAAGCGGACGGCGGTCAGACCGTCGGCGAGCGCGTGATGCAGGCGCACCGCGAGGGCTTCGCGCCCGTCGGCGAGCGGTCCGATCAGGTCGATGGTCCACAGGGGGCGCGAGCGGTCGAGCGGCTCCGACATGAGGCGGCCGACCACCGCCCGCAGTTCGGTCGGGTCCGCGGCGGCGCACTGACGGACGTGGTGGGCCACGTCGATCTCGGTGGCATCCGTCCACGAGGAACCCCCGCGTCGTCGACGACCACCTGGCGCCCGCGCGGGAACGCCCGAAGCCGTTCCGCGACGCTCGCGCGCAACCCGTCGAGGTCGAGAGCGTCCCCGGGCTCGAGGCGGAGGAGCTTGAGCGGGTGCCCGCGCACGGTGTCGGACTCCAGCGCCAGGATGCGTGCGTCCGCGGCCGACAACGGCTCGTTCATGTCGTTACGGTAGCGGGAGCGACCGTTTTGAGTAGCGTCGGGGAATGGCAGATGACGCGATCCACGACACCGACTCCGCCCTGACCTACGGCTCCGCCCTGCTGCGCGGCGAACGCGTCCGGCTGCGCGCGCTCGCAGACAGCGACCTCGACCCGCTCACGCAGTGGTGGGTGCAGAGCGACAGCGCCGTGCTGCAGCAGGCGACCGTGGCCCCTCGGCCCGCGGCGTCCGTCCGCGAGATGTTCCAGGTCTGGAGCCGCAACGACTCCCCCGGCGGGGCGGGCTTCAGCATCGACGACGAGACGGGCCGGCTCATCGGTCACGCGACCCTCTGGGGAGCCGCCCTCCCGGCGCGCATCGCCACCTTCGCGATCATCCTCGGCCCCGACGCGGTCGGACGCGGATACGGCACGGATGCCACGCGCACCCTGCTGCGGTACGCGTTCGACGAGCTCGGGGTGCACAAGGTCGAACTGCGGGTCTGGGCGTTCAACGACCGCGCGATCCGGGCGTACGAGAAGGCCGGCTTCGTGCGCGAGGGGGTGCGGCGCGCGGTGGCGTTCCACGGCGGGCGCTTCCATGACGAGGTGCTTATGGGTGTCCTCGCCGAGGAGTTCCGCGCGCGCTGAGCACTCCTCAGTCGACGAAGGCACCCTCGACGTCGCGGCACGCGTGCAGCACGCGGTGAACCCGAACGACATCCTCATCGGCCGTGTAGAACAGGTGAGACGGGAACTTCTCGACCGCCAGGCGGCGCAGCCCCGGGATTCCGGTGTGGCCTTCGACCGACGACGAACCCGCCGAAGGGAAGGCCGCGATGCGACGAAGACACTGCTCGACCGCATCGACGAAACGTGCAGCAGTCTCCGTGCCAGCGGTCTGCCGGTAAACCTCGACGGCGCCGGCGAGGTCTTCGTCGGCGGCATGCGACGAAACGACGCGGTGCGTCATCGAGCTTCGGTGGCGCGCGCCCTCAGACGGTCGAAGTACGCGCCATGCATCTCTGAGCCGTCACCCGAGCGGATGCCGTCGAGGACGGCCTCGCGGAGGCGCGCGTTGTCGCGGTCGCGCCGGATGAGTTCGCGCACGTACTCGCTGCTCGACGAGTAGAGGTGCGCGCTGACCTGCTCGTCGGCGAATGCCCGCAGCTCATCCGGGAGGGAGATGTTCATCGTGGCCATGAGCGAAGAATTCTCCCGATGGCAAACCTCGTCATCGGGCTCGAGCGGCCCGGTCCACCGTCGGGCTCACCACCCCGGCGCGCTCGTCGACAAGACGGCGTCGCCCGATCCACCCCGTGAGACCGCGGCCATCGGGCCACACCAGCAGCAGGGCTCCGGTGACGACGGCGAGGAGACCCGCGAGCAGCGACCACGGTGCCGGCAGCTCCGCGAGGAACGCGTACATCCCGGCCCCCGTCACGAAGCGCAGCGGGCGCGCGAGCCACGCCGGCAGCACGCCGTCGGTGAAGCGCACGCGGGTGGCGAGGTCGCCGATCGAACGGCCGGTGCCGAGCACCACGACGAGCCAGAGCCCCGAGGCGGCGATCGTGCCCGCAAGCGACGCGACGTCGTCGGTCGAGAACGACGACGCCTCCCCCAGCAGGAGGACGAGCGCCGCCTGCACCACCACGGCCACGGCGAAGCCGACGAGCCAGACGCCCACGACGTCGCACACCAGTCCGAGCAGTCGGCGCCGACGTGTCACGGGGCGGGCGGTGTCGGCATCCGGAGCTCTCTCCGCACCGCGGTGCTGTGCCGGCACGGCGAAGGCGAGGATGGAGCCGAGCAGAGCCCCGCCGGTGTTGGCGATGAGGTCGTCGACGTCGAAGACCCGGTAGGCGCACGGGAAGAGGCCCCAGACGCCCGTCAGCTGGGTCGTCTCGATGACGCTCGAGATCGCGAAGCCGACGAGACCGGCGATCAGGATGCCGCGACCCCCGAGCACCCGCAGGAAGAAGCCGAGCGGGGCGAACAGCAGGACGTTGAGCGCGACCTGCAGCACCACCGGGTCGGTCAGATAGCGGCCCGAGACCGCGACCGCCGCACGGACCTCGTCGACGAAGGCGAACGGGTGCAGGTTCACCCCGGCGCACCGGTAGACCTCGGCGTCGGGCACGGGGATGAGCGTGTACGTCCAGATCGCCCAGAAATACACGGCCGCCCCGGCCCACAGCAGCGAGCGCCCCACCGTGAGCCGGCCGCGATGCCGGTAGCTGATCGCGACAAACGGCACGAAGGCGAGCACCGCGACCACCGCGCCCGCGACGACGGCGAGCAGACCCGAGCCCACGATGTTGTCCACCCCGAGAGCCTAGGCAGGATCGGCGATCCCCGTAGCCTGGGCGCATGACCCGCGCCGCCGACGCCGGAAGCGCCGGGAACAGCGCCGCGGAGTGAGCGTTTGCTGCTCTGCAGGAAGGCGCGGCCAGATCACGGTCCGGCGACCATGCATTGAACAGCGTGCGCGTCGGATTGCGCGCGGCGTCCAGTGCGCGTAATGTCGCGCGCCGTGACTGACGAAAGTCGCGTTGACGGCGAAGAGACGCCGATCGCGAAACGCATCCTGATCGGCGAGCCCCTCACGTCGGAGAAACTCGACGAGCAGCTCCTCCCGAAGAAGATGGCGTTGCCGATCTTCGCCTCCGACGCGCTGTCCTCCGTGGCGTACGCGCCCCAGGAGCTGCTGATGATCCTGCTCATCGGCGGAACGGCCCTGCTGACGCTCAGCCCGTGGGTCGCGGTGGCCGTCGTCGTCCTGCTGGTCGTCGTGGTGTTGAGCTACCGCCAGCTGATCAAGGCCTACCCCTCGGGCGGCGGCGACTACGAGGTCGCCAGCAAGAACCTCGGCGAGGTGCCCGGCGTGGTCGTGGCGGCGGCCCTGCTGGTCGACTACGTGCTCACGGTCGCCGTGTCGGTGGCATCCGGGGTCGACAACATCATCTCGGCGCTTCCGGAGCTCAACCCGTTCCGCGTCGAGATCGCCGTCGGCTTCGTCATCCTCATCGTCATCGTCAACCTGCGCGGCGTGCGCGAGGCGTCGAGCGTCTTCGCCATCCCGACCTACGTGTTCATCGGCTCGGTCGCGCTGATGATCGTCGTCGGCCTCGCCCGCACGTTCCTGGGCGATGCCCCCCGCGCCGCGAGCGCCGACTACGCCGTTCAGGCCGAAACGCTGACGCAGGCCGCGCTCATCCTGCTCATCCTCCGCGCCTTCTCGAGCGGCTGTTCCGCGCTGACCGGCGTCGAGGCCGTGTCGAACGGCGTTCCCGCGTTCCGGATGCCGAAGATCCGCAACGCCCAGACGACGCTGACGATGATGGGCGGCATCGCCATCGCGCTGTTCGCCGGTCTGACCGCGCTGGCTCTCATCGCGAACGTGCACTACGCCGAGAACCCCTGTCACCTGATCGGCTTCGACTGCGTCAACAACCCGCAACCGAGCCTGATGGCCCAGGTCGCGGCGGCGACGTTCGGCTCGGGCAGCGTCTTCTTCTTCGTGATCCAGGCGGCCACCGCGTGCGTCCTCCTGCTCGCCGCGAACACGGCGTTCAACGGCTTCCCGCTGCTGGGCTCGGTGCTCGCGCGCGACGGCTACGCCCCGAAGGCGCTCAACACCCGCGGCGACCGCCTGGTCTACTCCAACGGCATGATCATCCTCGGCATCGTCGCCATCGGCGTGCTGATCGTGTACCAGGCCAACCTCACCACGCTGATCCAGCTCTACATCATCGGCGTCTTCGTGTCGTTCTCGCTGGGGCAGATCGGTATGGTCAAGCACTGGCGGCGCGCCCTGCGCGGACTGAAGGACCTCCCGCCCGAGGCGGCGAAGCAGCAGTCCGCGGCGATCGAGCGCCGCTCGGCGATCTCGGGCCTGTGGATCAACTCGATCGGCGCCGGCATGACCGTGCTGGTGCTCCTCATCGTCACGATCACGAAGTTCACGCACGGCGCCTGGCTGGTCTTCATCGCCATCCCGATCCTGGCGGTGCTGATGATCGGCGTGAACCGCTACTACCGCGACGTCGAGCACGAGATTCGCATGGACGACGACGTGCACTTCGGCTCCTCGGGCGACGTGGCGATCGTGCTGGTGAACCGCCTGCAGAAGCCCGTGATGAAGGCCATCGACTACGCCCTCGCCGCCAACCACGACAAGACCCTCGCGGTGCACGTGGCCATCACCGACGAGGACGCGGCGAAGCTGCAGCGGGAGTGGGCCGAGCACGACATGCCGCTCCCCCTGGTCATCATCGACTCGCCGTACCGCACGTACAGCTCGCCGGTGTCGACGTTCATCAAGAAGTACCGCGAGAACAACGGCTCCGCCGTGGTGACCGTCTACCTGCCGCAGTTCATCGTCGGCCACTGGTGGGAGTCGATCCTGCACAACCGCCGCTCCCGTCGTCTCGCGCAGCAGCTCATGCTCGTGCACGGCGTCTCGATCACCCTCGTCCCGTGGCTGCTCGATTCGTCCGAGCTCATCTACGGTCGCCGCTCTCGACCCCTGCCCGGACAGTCGCGCAGCGGACGGCCGGTGGCCGAGATCCCGGCGCAGAAACAGAAGAAGTCGCCGCCGCCCTCGGCATCCTGAGTCCCGCCCGACGCCCCCGCCCGCGTGGCGGGGGCGTCGGCGTCTCCCGCAGTGGCCCGCCCCCGCCCCGGCCGTGCTCGTTGCCGGAGCTGTTGAGTGTCCAAAACACCCGGACGTTTTCCGGAAGGGTCCGGGTGTTCTGGACACTCGACCCCGGGGGCGCTCAGTCGGTCGGGCGTCGACGCATCTTCTTCACGTCGGTGCGCCGCTGCTTCGCCTGCAGGCGACGCTCGGTCGACCCCCGGGTCGGCTTCGTCGCGCGGCGCGGCGGGGCGGGCGGGCGCACGGCCTCGGCCACCAGCGCGGCGAGACGAGCCCGTGCGGCGTCGCGGTTGCGCAGCTGCGCGCGGTGCTCGGATGCCGCGATCGTCAGCACCCCGTCGACCAGACGGTCGCTCAGCCGCTCGAGCACGCGTTCGCGTTGCACCCGTGACAGAGCGGTCGAGGCCGCGGCATCCCACATCAGCTCCACGCGGGAGTCGGCGGTGTTCACGCCCTGACCGCCCGGGCCCGAGGAGCGCGAGAACCGCCACGACAGCTCCGCCGCCGGGATCACGAGCGAGGCCGTGACCCGGACGTCGGGGCCGGCGGTTGCGCGCATGACTCCATCATGCGTCTGCGGGCGGTCAGTGGCGTGCCGCGCTCCGGACGGAACGCGCCGCAATGCGCGAACGGGCTCTCCTTCGCGCGAAGGAGGCCGAGCGCTCCGGAGCCCGGCACCCCGTAAGCACCCCGTATGCGTCCGTCGGCGACCCGTAGGGAAAACGTGAGGACGCCCGGATGCCGGCACCCGGCGGAGTTGTATCGACACACGTGCCGCCCCGCGGCGCCCGCGGTTCGCCGCGGACTCGTCCCGAACCTGGAGTCGTCGTGCTGGATGCCGTCTACCTCGTCGCGACCGTCGCGCTCTTCGCGCTGGTCGCCCTCGTCGCGAAGGGGGTCGAGAAGCTGGGCCCGGAGGCCCGGCCCACCCCCTCCCGCACCACCGGACGAGGGGGCGAGCGCCCGTGATCTTCTTCTCGATCCTCGCCGCGGTCCTCGCGGTCGCCGCCGTCGTATACCTCGTGGTCGCGCTCGTCCGACCGGAGAAGTTCTGACCCATGGACAGCGGAACCATCTGGTCGATCGTCCTGACCAGCCTCACCCTTCTCGTCGCCCTGGGCCTGACCTACCGCCCCCTCGGTGACTACATCGCCCGCATCTACACCGGCGAGCGCGATCTCGCCGTCGAACGCGGCACCTACCGCCTGATCGGCGTCGACCCCCGCAGCGCGCAGACGTGGCAGGCCTACCTGCGCTCGGTGCTGCTGTTCTCGTTCGTCGGGGTGGTGTTCGTCTACGCGATCATGCGCCTGCAGGCGGTGCTGCCGCTCTCGCTCGGCTTCGGCGCCCCCAGCGAGGAGCTGTCGTTCAACACCGCGGTCTCGTTCGTCACCAACACGAACTGGCAGTCCTACGGCGGAGAGACCACCCTGGGCTACACCGTGCAGTTCGCGGCCCTCACCGTGCAGAACTTCGTCAGCGCCGCCGTCGGCATCGCCGTGGCCGTCGCCCTCGTGCGCGGCTTCGCGTACCGCCGCAGCGGCGTGATCGGCAACTTCTGGGTCGATCTCGTGCGTGGCACCTACCGCCTGCTGCTGCCGTTCTCGATCGTCGCGGCGGTCGTCCTGCTCGCGGGCGGCGTCATCCAGAACCTCTCGGGCTTCACGGATGCCACGACGGTGGCCGGCGCCGCCCAGTCCATCCCCGGCGGACCGGTGGCCTCGCAAGAGGCGATCAAGCTCCTCGGCACCAACGGCGGCGGTGTCTTCAACGTCAACTCCGCCCACCCGTTCGAGAACCCCACCCCGTGGACGAACCTCTTCTCGATCTTCCTCATGCTGGTGATCCCGTTCTCGCTCCCGCGGGCCTTCGGTCGGATCGTGAACGACGACCGCCAGGGCTACACGATCCTCGGTGTGATGGGCATCATCTACGTGGCATCCACCGCCCTGCTCACCTGGGCGGAGACGGCCGGTTCCGGCACCGCTCCGCAGCTCGCGGGCGGCGCCATGGAGGGCAAGGAGGTGCGCTTCGGCGTCTTCGGCTCGACGCTCTTCGGCTCCACGAGCACACTCACCTCGACCGGTGCGGTCAACTCGATGCACGACAGCTACACGGCGCTGGGCGGCGGGATGCCGATGCTCAACATGATGCTCGGCGAGATCGCCCCCGGCGGTGTCGGCTCGGGCCTGTACGGCATACTCGTCCTGGCGGTGATCGCGGTGTTCGTCGGTGGGCTCCTCATCGGCCGCACGCCCGAGTACCTCGGCAAGAAGATCGGGCCGAAGGAGATCAAGCTCGCGAGCCTGTACATCCTCGTCACGCCCACGCTCGTGCTGGCCGGAACCGCCCTGAGCTTCGGGGTTCCCGGCATCCGGGACGACGTGGAGAGCACCTCGATCCTCAACCCGGGCGTCCACGGCCTGAGCGAGGTGCTCTACGCCTTCACCTCCGCCGCGAACAACAACGGTTCCGCCTTCGCCGGGCTCACCGCGAATACCCCGTGGTTCAACACGGCGCTGGGTGCGGCGATGCTGCTCGGCCGGTTCCTGCCGATCGTGTTCGTGCTGGCCCTGGCCGGGTCGCTCGCGGCCCAGGATGCCGTGCCCTCGACGGCCGGAACCCTGCCGACGCACCGTCCGCAGTTCGCGGGCCTGCTCGCCGGCGTCGTCGTGATCGTCACGGCCCTCACCTACTTCCCGGTCCTCACCCTCGGACCCCTCGCCGAAGGACTTGCGCTCTGATGTCCACGCTCACCCATGCTCCCCACCAGCCGGCCCCTGAGCCTGTCGAAGGGTCCGGCGCCCCGAGCAGTGCCCCGCGCCGCGCCTTCAGCGCCGCGCAGATCGTCGCCGCCCTCCCGGGTGCCGCGAAGAAGCTCAACCCCGCCGCCCAGTGGCACAACCCCGTGATGTTCCTCGTCTGGGTCGGGGCGGCCCTGACCACCCTCATCGCCATCGCGGAGCCGTTCCTCGGCGGCGCCGACGGCTCGCTACCCGTCGGCTTCACCGCCGGTATCGCCGTCTGGCTGTGGCTCACGGTGTTCTTCGCGAACATCGCCGAGTCGGTGGCCGAGGGCCGCGGCAAGGCGCAGGCAGCGACCCTGCGCAAGACCCGCACGACGACCTCGGCCCGTCGCGTGGTCGCGTACTCGCCCGACGACCCCGCCGCCTCGAACGTCGCGGTCGAGGCCATCCCCTCGGGCGACCTGCTCGTCGGTGACATCGTGCTCGTCGAGACGGGCGAGCTCATCCCCGGCGACGGCGACATCGTGCACGGCATCGCGACCGTCGACGAGTCGGCGATCACGGGCGAGTCCGCCCCGGTCGTGCGCGAGTCGGGCGGCGACCGCAGCGCCGTCACCGGCGGTACCCGCGTGCTCAGCGACCGGATCGTCGTGAAGATCACGTCGAAGCCCGGCGAGACCTTCGTCGACCGCATGATCGCCCTCGTCGAGGGAGCATCGCGCCAGCGAACGCCCAACGAGATCGCGCTGAACATCCTGCTCGCGAGCCTGTCGATCGTGTTCGTCGTCGTGGTTCTCGTGCTGAACCCGATCGCCTCGTACGCGGCATCCCCCGTCTCGATCCCCGTGCTCGTGGCGCTGCTCGTGTGCCTCATCCCGACCACGATCGGGGCGCTCCTCAGCGCCATCGGCATCGCCGGCATGGACCGGCTCGTGCAGCGCAACGTGCTGGCGATGTCGGGCCGCGCCGTCGAGGCCGCGGGAGACGTCACGACCCTGCTGCTGGATAAGACCGGCACCATCACCTACGGCAACCGGCGGGCGTCGGCATTCGTCCCGATGTCCGGTGTCGGGGCGCCGCTCGTGGCCGAGTACGCGTCGCTGTCGTCGCAGGCCGACCCCACGCCCGAGGGCGTCTCGGTGGTCGAGCTGGCAGCGTCCCAGGGCATCGTCGCCGAGATGCCCCGGGGCGGGGAGCCCGTGCCCTTCACGGCCCAGACCCGCATGTCGGGGCTCGACCTCGCCGACGGCACGCAGGTGCGCAAGGGCGCCGCGTCGGCCGTGGTGGCCTGGCTCGCGGCATCCGGTTCGCCCGTTCCCGAGGCGCTTCGCGCGCAGCTGCAGGGCGAGACGGATGCCATCTCCCAGTCGGGCGGCACGCCCCTGGTCGTGGCGACGTGGACCCCGGCATCGGGCCCGGTGGCTTCGACAGGCTCAGCCACCTCCAGCGCCGCCCGAGCCACCTCCGCAACCGAGGTCCCTGAGCGCGCAGCCGAGGTCCCTGAGCCTGTCGAAGGGACCGGACGAGTTCTCGGCGTCATCCACCTCAAGGACGTCGTCAAGAACGGCTTGCGCGAGCGGTTCGAGGAGCTGCGCGCGATGGGGATCCGCACCGTGATGATCACGGGCGACAACCCCCTCACGGCCCGGGCCATCGCGGCCGAGGCGGGGGTCGACGACTTCCTCGCCGAGGCGACGCCCGAAGACAAGCTCGCCCTCATCCAGCGCGAGCAGGAGGGCGGCAACCTCGTCGCCATGACCGGCGACGGCACGAACGACGCGCCGGCGCTCGCGCAGGCCGACGTGGGCGTCGCGATGAACACGGGCACCTCGGCCGCGAAAGAGGCTGGCAACATGGTCGACCTCGACAGCGACCCGACCAAGCTCATCGACATCGTCCGCATCGGCAAGCAGCTGCTCATCACGCGCGGTGCGCTCACGACCTTCTCGCTCGCCAACGACATCGCGAAGTACTTCGCCATCATCCCGGCGATGTTCATGGGCGTGTTCCCGGGCCTCGCGGTGCTGAACATCATGCAGCTGTCGTCTCCGGCATCCGCTGTGCTCAGCGCGATCATCTTCAACGCGATCGTCATCATCGTGCTCATCCCCCTCGCCCTACGCGGGGTCAAATACCGCGCGGCGAGCGCGTCGAGCATCCTCAGCCGCAACCTGCTCGTCTACGGGCTCGGCGGCGTCCTCGTCCCCTTCATCGGCATCAAGCTCATCGACCTCGTCGTGAGCCTGCTCCCCGGTTTCTGAAAGGCCCCGTCATGCGCACCACCCTGCGTACCACCGCCGTCGCCGTCCGGGCGATGGTCGTCTTCACCCTGCTCCTCGGCGTCGGCTACATGCTGCTGATCACCGCGGTCGGCCAGGTCGCCCTCCCGTTCCAGGCGAACGGATCGCTGATCAAGACCGCCGACGGGACCGTCGCCGGCTCCGAGCTGATCGGGCAGTCGTTCCAGGATGCCGACGGCCAGGCGCTCCCGCAGTACTTCCAGTCGCGTCCGTCCGCCGCGGGCTACGACTCCTCGGCCTCGACGGGATCGAACCTGGGCCCCGAGAACAGCGATCTCGTCGCCTCGATCGAGGAGGGTCGGACCGCGTTCGAGTCGCTGAACGGCTCGGGCTCGGTCCCGGCCGACGCCGTCACCTCCTCGGGCTCGGGCCTCGACCCCGACATCTCCGTGGCGAACGCCGAGCGCCAGGTCGAGCGGGTCGCGGAGGTCCGCGGCATCCCCTCGTCGGAGGTCTCGGCCCTCGTCGCCGAGCACACGCTCCCCCGCGATCTCGGATACCTCGGCGACCCGCGCGTGAACGTCGTGGAGCTCAACCGCGCGCTCGACGCCCGCTGAGAGGCGAGAATCACTGTCATGACCGTCATCGCGTCCTCCGCCGCCGCGCCGCCCGCGCGGCGGCGGTGGGGTGCGCTGGCCCCGGTCCCTTCGACAGGCTCAGGGACCTCGCGAGCGATGGAAGTAGCTGAGCCCGCGACCCAGGTGACTGAGCACACGACCCAGGTGGCTGAGCCTGTCGAAGCCACCGGAACCCCCTCGGCACCGGTCCCTTCGACGGGCTCAGGGACCTCCCGCCGCACGAGTGCGGGGGGCGCGCAATGAAGCGCGGGCGGCTGCGCGTGCTGTTGGGCATGGCGCCCGGCGTGGGCAAGACGTACGAGATGCTCGAAGAGGGCCGCCGACTCCGCGACGAGGGCCGCGACGTCGTCATCGCGATCGTCGAGACGCACGGGCGCACCGCCACCGCGGCGCAGGCGGAGGGCCTCGAGGTGGTTCCGCGCCGGGCCGTGGCTCACCGCGGGGTCGCGCTCGATGAAATGGACCTGGATGCCGTGCGGCAACGGCATCCAGGGATCGCCCTGGTCGACGAGTTGGCGCACACCAACGTCCCCGGCTCGCGCAACGACAAACGCTGGATGGACGTCGAGGAGCTGCTCGAGGCGGGCATCGACGTGATCACGACCGTGAACGTGCAGCACATCGAATCGCTCAACGACGTGGTCGAGAAGATCACCGGTGTCGTGCAGCGCGAGACGGTCCCGGATGCCGTGGTCCGCGCGGCGGATCAGATCGAGGTCGTCGACCTCGCACCGCAGTCCCTGCGCGACCGTCTGGCCGCCGGATCCGTTTACCCCGCGGAGCGCATCGACGCCGCCCTGTCGAACTACTTCCGCCTCGGAAACCTCACGGCGCTGCGTGAACTCGCACTGCTGTGGCTCGCCGACGAGGTCGACTCCGCACTGCAGCGCTACCGCACCGAGCACGGCATCGAGGGCTCGTGGCAGGCGCGCGAACGCGTCGTCGTGGCCCTCACCGGCGGCCCCGAGGGGGAGACCCTGCTGCGGCGCGGCGCGCGCATCGCGGCACGCTCCGCCGGCGGCGAGCTGCTCGCGGTGCACGTGTCGACGCAGGACGGTCTGCGCGCGAGCGCCCCCGGCGCCCTCGCCGAGCAGCGTGCCCTCGTCGAGACCCTGGGCGGCAGCTACCACCAGGTCGTCGGCGACGACGTGGCCACCGCCCTCGTCGACTTCGCGCGGTCGGTCAACGCCTCGCAGCTCGTGATCGGGGTGAGCCGGCGCGGGCGTCTCGGCGCGGCCCTCACCGGACCGGGCATCGGGGCGACCGTGATCCGCGCCTCGGGCGACATCGACGTGCACATCGTCAACCACGCCCGGGCCGGTGGGCGGTTCGCGCTGCCCCGGCTCACGGGGCCCGCGCTGAGCGCGAAGAGACGCATCCTCGGCTTCGTCACGGCCCTCGTCGGGGGACCCCTGGTGTCGCTGCTGCTGCTGTCGACCGGTTCGGACGAATCCATCACCACGGACGTGCTGGCCTATCAGCTGCTCGTCGTGGTGGTCGCACTCATCGGCGGTATCTGGCCCGCGGTGTTCGCGGCCGTCCTCTCGGGAGTCACCCTCGACTTCCTCTTCATCGCCCCGCTGTACACCGTCACCATCAGCGATCCCGTCCACGCGATCGCCCTCGTGCTGTACGTGATCATCGCGATGCTCGTGAGCATCGTCGTCGACCAGGCCGCCCGGCGCGCCCGCGCCGCCCGGCGCGCCGCCGCTGAGGCCGAGATGCTCGCGACCGTCGCCGGGAGCGTGCTGCGCGGCGAGACCGCGGTCCCCGCTCTCGTCAGTCGCGCCCGTGAGGCGTTCGGGCTCGCCGGGGTGCGTCTCGTCGCCGCCGACGGCGCGGTGCTGGCCACCGACGGGGAGCCCGTGCGCGACGACCGGCGGGTGGCCCTGCCCGTCGGCGACGGACGCGCCACCCTCGAACTGCACGGCGGCGACCTCGACGCCTCGGAGCGCCGCCTGCTCGACGTCGTCGTCGCGCAGCTCGCCGCCGCCCTCGAGCGCACCGACCTCGCCGAGACCGCCGCCGAGGCGGGCGCCCTCGCCGAGACCGACCAGGTGCGCACCGCCCTGCTCTCGGCGGTCAGCCACGACCTTCGCCGCCCGCTCGCCGCCGCCGTCGCCTCGCTCGGAGGCCTGCGCGCCGCCGGCGACCAGCTCTCCGACGACGACCGTCGGGAGCTGCTCGAGACCGCCGACGAAAGCCTCGCGACCCTGTCGGTGCTGGTCACCGACCTGCTCGACGTGAGCCGCGTGCAGGCGGGGGTGCTCGCGGTGTCGCTCACGGCGACCGATGCCGCGGGCGTCGTGCTCTCCGCCCTCGACGAGCTCGATCTCGGCCCCGACGCCGTCGAACTCGCCCTCGACCCCGACCTGCCGATGGTGAGTGCCGACCCGGTGCTGCTGCAGCGCGTGCTCGTCAACGTTCTCGCCAACGCCCAGCGCTACTCGCCCGACGGCGAGCGCGTCCGCATCGCGACGAGCCGCCTCGGCGGCACCGCCGAGATCCGCGTGATCGACCACGGCCCGGGCATCGCCGCCGACCGCCGCGAGGACATGTTCTCGCCCTTCCAGCGCCTCGGCGACACCGACAACACCGCCGGCCTCGGCCTCGGTCTCGCCCTCTCGCGCGGCTTCGCCGAGGGCATGGGCGGCACCCTCGCCCCCGAAGACACCCCCGGCGGCGGACTCACCATGGTCGTAGCGCTCCCCGTCATGGGGGCGGATGCCATGGCATCCGGGATTTCCAGGAGGACGCCGTGAAGGTACTCATCGCCGACGACGACCCGCAGCTCGTCCGCGCCCTGCGGATCACGCTCGCCGCGCACGGCTACGACGTCGTGGCGGCGGCCGACGGCGCCGCGGCGATCACCCTCGCCGCTCAGGCGCACCCCGACATCGTGCTGCTGGATCTCGGGATGCCGCACCTCGACGGCGTACAGGTGATCCACGCCCTGCGCGGGTGGACGACGGCACCGATCATCGTCGTCTCGGGCCGCACGGGCTCGGCCGACAAGGTCGAGGCCCTCGACGCCGGCGCCGACGACTTCGTCACCAAGCCGTTCCAGATCGACGAGCTGCTGGCGCGCCTGCGCGTGCACGCGCGGCGGTCGGTCCCCGCCTCGGGCGACGCGGTGGTGCGCTTCGGCGACGTCGAGGTCGACCTCTCGGCGAAGGCCGTGCTGCGCGGCGGTGCCCGTGTGCACCTCACCCCGACGGAGTGGCGGATGCTCGAGTTCCTCGCCCGCAACCCCGGGTCGCTGGTGACGCGGCAGACCCTGCTCAAGGAGATCTGGGCGAGCGAGCAGGTCGCCGACAGCGGATACCTGCGGCTCTACATGTCGCAGCTGCGCAAGAAGCTCGAGCTCGACCCCTCGAACCCGGTGCACCTGCTCACGGAGCAGGGGATGGGGTATCGGCTGGTGGTGTGAGCCGGTAGGTCGCCGCCCTCTCGGGTGGACGCGCTGCCGCAGCCGGGCCGCCGCCACCGCGCGCGCCGGACTCCGGAGAATTCACGCTCCGGGGCCTCGCCGACCGGTTCGGGCTCCGTTCGAACGCCGAGATCACCGGAGGGCGGGACACCCCGCCGTCCGCTCGCCGAACTCCTGACTTCTGCCGACCTGCCCCGCTGCTTCTCCGCGCCCCGGCACGGCGACCCGCCCCACCGGCGGCTCGCCGAACTCCGGAGGAATCGCCGCCCCTGGGCGACACAGCGCCCGCGCGGCCCCGATCGGCCGCGGATCTCCGGAGTTCGGCACCACACCGCCCGTCCACCCCGCGGCGCCCCGCCGGCCCGCAGGCCCCCGCGCGCGGCCCGGAACTCAGGAGTTCGGCGACCCCGCCCCGGTCCCCTCGGCCTCCAAGCCCCCGGCCTCCAACGCCTCGAACTCCGCCTGCACCCGGGCGCAACGGCAGGCGTACACGATCGAGTGCAGCAGCATCAGCGGACCTCGCCGACGGTGTGGCATCCAGGGCAGGGGAACGCGATGCGATCCCCGACGCGCACGTCGCCGGGCAGCACGACCGTGCCGCACGGTTCCTCGCCGTGCGCGTCGACGACGGCGAAGGGCTCGTCGTAGGCGTGAGACACCCGGCCGATGAGCCGCGCCTCGCGCCAGACGGCCGCGAGCCCCGCGACGCAGGCGTCGAGGCGCAGCGTGTCGGGTCCGGCATCCGTCACCGTGGCCACCACCACGGTGGTCGACAGGGTCGTGGATGCCACCCCGCCCGACGCCGGGATCACCGCCGGCCCCGTGCAGACGCAGGGCGTGCCGCAGATGTCGGCGAAGCGGCCGACCGACATCGCCCGCACGGTGACGTCGTCGAGGGTGGGCGCGGAACCGGCCGGCCAGGCCGCCGCGTCGAAAGGCGCCGGGATGCTGGAGCGGAGAGTGGGGAGGAGGGCCGTGAGGGTCATGGCATCCGGTCTACGCTCCCGGGCCCGGGACGGCCGCGGCCCTCACGGTTCACGAACGGAGCCGGGTCGCTTCCTCACTGTTCGCTCGCGAGGCCGCCCCGCAGCGGCGCCGCGTAGCCTGGAGGGGTGAGCCTCCCCTTCGACGTCGCCGCCGTGCGCGCCGACTTCCCGATCCTCGAGACCGAGGTCGACGGCAACCCGCTCGTCTACCTCGACTCCGGCGCGACCAGCCAGAAGCCGCGTGCCGTCCTCGACGCCGAGCGCGACTTCCTCGAGACCGCGAACTCGGCGGTGCACCGCGGCGCCCACACCCTCGCCGCCGAAGCCACCGAGCTGTTCGAAGATGCGCGCGTCACCGTCGCCGGGTTCGTGGGCGCTCAGCCCGAGCAGCTCGTGTGGACGAGCGGCGCCACCGCCGGTCTCAACCTCGTCGCCGGCTCGCTCGGTTATGCCGGGCGCCTGCGCGAGGGCGATGAGATCGTCGTAACCGAGGCGGAGCACCACGCGAACCTCATCCCGTGGCAGGAGCTCGCCGCCCGCACGGGGGCGCGCCTGCGCCACATCCCCGTGCTCGACGACGGCATGCTCGACCTGCACGCCGCCGCCGAGATCATCGGCGAGCGCACCAGGGTCGTCGCCTTCCCACACGTGTCGAACGTGCTCGGCATCGTGAACCCCGTCGCGAAGCTCGTCACCCTGGCGCGCGGCGTCGGCGCGCTGACGGTGCTCGACGCGTGCCAGTCCGCACCGCACCTGCGCCTCGACCTGCCGGCATCCGGGGTCGATCTCGCCGTGTTCTCGGGGCACAAGATCTACGGACCGTACGGCATCGGGGCGCTCTGGGGCCGCGACGAGGTGCTCGACTCCCTCCCGCCGTTCACCACGGGCGGGTCGATGATCACGACCGTCACGCTCGAGAAGGCCGAATACCTCCCGGCCCCGCAGCGCTTCGAGGCCGGCACGCAACCGGTGTCGCAGGCCGTCGCCCTGGCCGCCGCGGTCCGCTGGCTCGGCGAGCACGACCTCGACGCCGCGCACGCCCACGAGGCCGCCCTCGAGAAGCGTCTGCGCGAGGGGCTCCGCTCGATCGACGGCATCCGCCTGCTCGGAGACACGGATGCCGCTGAGCGCGTCGCCCTGCAGGCGTTCGAGGTCGAGGGGGTCCACGCGCACGACGTGGGCCAGTTCCTCGACTCACGCGGGGTCGCCGTGCGCGTGGGCCATCACTGCGCGCAGCCGCTGCACCGCCGCTTCGGCATGACCGCGTCGGTCCGCGCGAGCGCGGCGATCCACACTACGGAGGCCGATATCGACACCTTCCTCGACGCCGTCTCGGGCGTGCGCGGCTTCTTCGGCGTCGCGGCCCCCAGCGGCGCGGCGACTCCCAGCGGCGCGACGGCTCGCAGCGGCGCAGCGTCTCCGAGCGGTGCGGCGACGACGGGGGCGGGCGCGTGAGCGGTCTCGAGTCGCTGTACCAGGAGCTGATCCTCGACCACGCGAAGAACCGGCGCGGCTTCGGCCTCGCCGAGCCCGGCGCACACAGCGCGACCGTTCATCAGCGCAACCCCATCTGCGGCGACGAGATCACGCTGCGCGTCTCGGTTGACGGCGACCGCATCACCTCGGTCACGTGGGAGGGCGCCGGCTGCTCGATCTCGCAGGCCTCGGCATCCATGCTCGTCTCCCTGCTCCAGGAGGACGGCGGAGACGAGGGGATGCCGCGTGCCGACGCCGAAGCGCTGATCGCGTCGTTCCGTGAGTCGCTGCGCTCGCGCGGCACCATCCCCCTCGACGAGGAGACGTTCGCCGACGCCTCCGCCCTCTCGGGCGTCTCGAAGTTCACCGCGCGCGTGAAGTGCGCGATGCTCGCGTGGGTCGCGCTCGAGGAGGGCCTGCGCCAGGCGTGAGTCTCGCGCCGACGCCTCCGCCCCGCGCTCGCGCCCGCCGCCCCGCGCCTGCACGGCTCCCCGACGCCCGCCGGCCCGCGCGCCCGCGCACCCGCGCACCCGCGCACCCGCCGTCTTGCGCCCTTCCGGTGCCCCAAGTTCGAGTGTCCAGAACACCCGGACGCCGCGAAGAATCGTCCGGGTGTTTTGGACACTCGACCCGAGACGCCTCACGCTCCACGGAACACGGACCGAGCCCCGGCGCAGCGATATCCTGCGTCCACACAGACGAAAGGACGGATGCCATGGCCACTGGATTCAGCGACGAAGAACGTGCGGCGATGAAGCAGCGCGCCGAGGAGCTGCAGGCGATGAAGGGTCTGAAGGGCCTGGCGAAGCTGCAGAAGGAGAACGAGGCGTGCCTCGAGGCGATCGAGAAGCTCGAGGGCAGCGACCGCGCGATCGCCGAGCGGGTGCACGTGATCGTGCTCGAGGAGGCACCGCACCTCACCCCGAAGACCTATTACGGCTTCCCGGCTTACGCGAAAGACGGCAAGGTCGTCGTCTTCTACCAGCCGGCGTCGAAGTTCAAGACGCGCTACGGCACCGTCAGCTTCGACGAGACGGCGCAGCTCGACGACGGGCCTATGTGGCCGGTGTCGTTCGCGGTGCTCGAGGTGACGCCCGAGGTCGAGGCGCACATCCGCGAGCAGGTGCGCCGGGCGGCCCCTGCCGCGTGAGCCCGGCCGCGCGGCGCGCAGGTCGGCAGCGCATTTTCGGATGAACGCAACAGAATCGGACCGACCGAGCCACGGCATCCGAACCCGTTGCGCACCTCCGAATCCGATGAGCGGGATGCCGCGACCCCGGAGCCGGCCTCCCGCCAGCGCGATCTCGGACGAACGCAACAGAATCGGACCCACCGAGCCACGGCATCCGAACCCGTTGCGCACCTCCGAATCCGATGAGCGGGATGCCGCGACTCCGGGCCATGCCATCCCGAGCCCCTCACCCCAGGACCACGCGCTCCATCCGCTGGAAGCTCTGCTCCATCCCGTCGACCATGCCGGTCGCGAGCACGGCGTCGCGGGTCGCGGCATCCGGGTACTCGATGAGCAGGGTGACCAGGGTCGCGCCGTCCTCCTCGTAGAGCGAAAGGTCGTTGATCGTCGAGGGGTAGTCGGTGCCGGTCATGTGCTCGGTCTGAACGATGCGCCGGGGCTCGTCGATGAGCACCGTGCGCCCGTCGAATCCGAATCCCTCGCCCTCCGTGCCCGCCTCGGGCTCCCAGGCGATGCGGTACTCGCCGCCGACCGAGACGTCGACCTCGCTGACGCTCATGCGCCAGCCGTCGGGGCCGAGCATCCACTGCCGCATGAGCTCGGGGTCGACGTGCGCGCGCCACACGAGCTCGCGCGGGCCGTCGATGAGTCGCGTGATGCGCACGTGCTGGTCGTCGAGGATCTCGAGCTGCGTGCCCTTGCCCTGCGCGAACTCCCGCAGACCCTGCAGCACGGCGTCGAGCTGGTTCATTGCGAGGGTCGATCCCTCGACCGCGCCCATGGCCACGACCTGTTCGAGCGCGTCGGCCGAGGCGAAGTGACTGACGTTGACGAGCCGTGAGCCCTGCGGCGTGGCCTCGAACGTGAATACCATGCGCATCGACGGCATCCCCTCGATGGGAGCGCCGTGCTCGTCGCCGAAGGAGTCGATCGCCTCGAAGCCATACGGCTCGTCGATGGCGGTGAACTCCCACGTCCCGCCCGCTCGTTCGCCCTGCGGTGAGGTCATGAAGTAGGTCGCGCGGCCCCCGACCCGGAAGTCGAAGACGTCGAACGTCGCCGGCCAGCCCGGAGGGCCCCAGAAGCGTTCGAGCTGGCGCGGGTCGGTGAACACGGCCCACAGGCGTTCCGGCCCGACGGGGAAGTCGGCGACCAGGGTCATGGTGAGCGCTTCGACGTCGCTCTCGACGGATGTGACGGGCATGACGACTCCTTCGTCGGTTCAGTTCTCGGTGGGTCCGGAGGGCGGGTCGGATGCCGGCACCCCGGCGTCCTCGAGCAGGATCGCGTCGAGCCGGTCGATGCGACCGCGCCAGAGGTCTTCGTACGTGCGGAGCAGCTCCTGCACCTTCGCCAGGGCGGCGGGGTCGGCGGACACGAGTCGCACCCTCCCCTCCGCGCGCTTGGTGATGAGCCGGGCTTCCGCGAGCACGGCGATGTGCTTCGACACGGCGGCGAACGACATGGCGTACGCCGCGGCCAGCTGCGTCACCGACTGCTCCGCGACGAGCGTGCGCCGCACGATGTCGCGACGGGTCGCGTCGGCCAAGGCATGGAAGACCCGGTCGATGTCGGCGGCATCCAATTGTTCAACCATTTGGTTGCACGTTAGCGCGATGGGGCGTCGAGGGCAAGAGCTCCCGCCCAGGCGATCCGTCGAGAAGACCGACGGCGACCTCCCCTTGCGGAGGTCGCCGTCGGCTGCGATCCGGGGGCGAGGCGGCGCCGCTCGAAAGCAGGCAAGCCGTCCACGGAACCGCCGACCGCCCGAACCACCCATCTACGCTATGCCATGCCTGCGGTAAGCGGCCAGCCGGAGCCCGCGCTGCGAGCTCCCGGGTGAGTCGCGAGCCGAGGCCCCCTCGGAGGTCGCGCGCGCAGCCGATCCGCAATATCCTGCTCGTGCGAAGGGGCACCCGGGCAGGGGCCGCTTCGCCGGTCGCCCCCCCGGATTCCCCTCGACTCGCCCGCGTCACCGGAGGAACAGCATCAGCATGGCCAGCGAACGCACTGTGACCCACGCTTACCGACTCGACGGCGGCTGGCGGAAGGTCCCCCGCCGAAGACTGACCTCGGATGCCGCGGCGGAGCTGCGTCGCGAGGGGTTCACGATGGTGCGCGCGCGACGCGGGCTCTTCGACACCCGCGAGATCTCCATCCGCGCCTAGGTCGCCGCGCGATCTACGCCGCGAGGCCTTCCACCGACCCCTCCGGGAGGACAACCCATCCCTCCCGGCGCGCAACCTCGATCGTGTCGGCCCCCGGACGCTCGAACCGCCCGAGCGCCCCGGCCCGCGTCGACAGCGCCGCGATCACCGCGTCGAAGGCGTCGGCTTTCGCGATGGCGCGGGCGGAGAAGTCACCGAGGTCGAGCCACGGCACCCGAGAGCGGAGGTCGTCGAGCAGGAGCGCCCGGCGGGTGGCATCCACGCGATACCCGGTGGTGTCGAATCCCCAGAGCCGCAATGATCCGCCGGGGTACACCTCGAACAATCGCTCCGTCGCTGCGCGATCGATGGGGAACCCCGCGGCGGCGAGACGTCGGAGCAGGCCCGCACCGCGCAACGCGGTCACCCCGAGGCGGTCGGTCGACACGCTCAGCGGCCAGCGCCCGATCCGCTCCCTCACGACGCGGTCGGTGACGCGGTAGACGAGCGACCGCCGCCACTCGGCGTGCCCCTCGACGGGTCCGAGCGCGGGCTCGCGCTCCGCATGGTGAGCCCCCACGAAGTCGACGAACGCGTCGGGCCAGCCGAGCGGACAGTCGACGCCGAGCCACGCGTCGCCGGTGGTGACGGATGCCACGATGTCGGCATCCTGGACACCCACGTCGAGCCGCGTCAGGCGCGCCCCGCGGTCGGCCCAGACGATCTCGGCGAGCGCGGTGCCGGGCGCACCGGCGGCGAGGTCGACTCCGATGGTTCTCATCGGAAGGAGCCTAGGCCGCAGCGCGTGGGCGCGGTCGCGGCTCCGGGGCAACTCCCTGCGATCTGCGCCCCGACCTGGGAGGATCGGAGCATGGCTGACGACGATCTCCCCGATTCGCTGGAACCGGCGATCGACGTGCCGCCGCGCGACGAGCCGCCCGCGCCCCCGACGCCGAAGGGCGACCTGCGCGCGGTCTCCATCATCGCGATCGTCACCGGCGTGATCGTCATCGCGTGGTACCTGTTCGTCGCGACGGCCAGCGCCATCTCCGAGCTCGACCGGCTGCCCTACATCCAGATCGGCATGTGGGTGCTGGCTCTGGTGTCGTTCGTGTGCGGCATCCTGAGTCTCAACGCCCGCATGGCCCGCGAGCTCGCCGCGGCGGGGTTCATCGCCGGTGTGGCCGCGGGTCTGCTGTCGATCTCGATCGGCTTCTTCAGCGGGCTGGAGCTGTTGGGCTGAGCGGGGCTTCGAACCTCGTTGCCGGCGGCCGCCCCGGGGACCCGAGACGAGTGGGATCTCATACGCGTCGGCCCCGCCTTCATGAGCGCCGGAAGTCACAGAAGTCCGCAGATCAATTATGGGTTTCGAGCAGCCGGGGCACAGGCTCGGGGTCGAGGGCTACGCGCTGAAACAGGACTTGGATGCCGATATGGCGGCGAACCCGCACGAGGAGCTCGCCGCATCTCGATTGGCGAACCAGGAGCGGATCGTTGCCGTGTATGCCCAGGACGGGACCACGGTGGTCGGCGAATTCATCATCAGCACCTCGGACGGGTCCGTCGTCGAGGATTGACGCGGACGGGGGGCGAGAGCCGCGGTCGAGCTCTCGCCCGTCTCTGCCGACAATCGCTTCACCCCCGGTATCCCGGCCCCACGTACCGCGCCGACGGCCGGATGATCTTCGGGTCGCGGGCCTGCTCCAGCACGTGCGCGGTCCAACCGATCGTGCGGGCGAGGGCGAAGGTGGGGGTGAACATCGCCCGCGGGATGCCGCACTGCTCCATCACCACGGCGGCGTAGAACTCGACGTTGGCGTGCAGCGGCCGCTCGGGTCGCCGCTCAGCGAGCTGACGCTCGGCCTCCTCCTGGAACGCCAGCGCCTGGGTCACGCGGTCGCCGCCGAGGCCGCGGGCGACCTCCCGCAGCAGCTCGGAGCGCGGATCGGCGGTGCGGTACACCGCGTGTCCGAAGCCCATGAGGCGGCGTCCGGCGGCGAGCTCCGCCGCGATCCAGGGGGCGGGATCGTCGCCCGCGCGATCGAGGCCGTCGAGGGCGCGGGCGGGTGCTCCCCCGTGCAGGGGACCGGTCAGCGCTCCCAGCGCACCGGTGAGACAGGATGCCATGTCGGCTCCCGTCGATGCGATGACCCGGGCCGTGAACGTCGAGGCGTTGAAGCCGTGGTCCATCGCCGCCACGAGATACGCCGACAACGCCCGCACGTGAGCGTCCTCGGGGGAGGCTCCGGTCACGCGCTCGAGATAGTCGGCCACGACGCCCCGACCCGTCGGGACCCCCGGCGCCAGGGCGAGCGGGGCGACGGCGGCGAAGGCGATCGCGTCGTCGAGCCGCGCGGTCGGATCCAGGTCGTATAACGGCGAAGAGGAGCGGGCGGACGCCCCCAGGGTCCACACGGCGCTCAGGGCCGCGAGCGGCTGGCCGGTGCGCGCCGCCACCGCGGCGATCAGCTCGGACCACGCCGGTTCGCCCTGGGCTGCGCGGACACGAGCGGCGAAGGCGGCCCGGGTCGCGGCATCCGGGAGCTCCCCCACCACCAGCAGATGCCAGACGTCCTCGAACGACCGCGAGCGCGCGAGCTCCACCGCCGAGTGGCCGCGGTAGTGGTAAACGCCGGCGTCGCCGTCGACGTCGCTGATGGTCGTCTCGGCCGCGACAACGCCGTTCAGGCCGCGCGGTACATCGATCAGGTCGCTCATGCGCTCAGTGTGCGAACATGACGATTCGAGCGTCAACGTTGATCGGATCAAGATGAGCGCGCCCCTCCCCCGTCTGTCCGCCGCCCAGGTGGCCGCCCGCCTCGGCGTCAAAGCCGAGACCGTCTACGCCTACGTCTCACGCGGGCTCCTCCGGCGCGAACGGGATGCCCGCGGATCGACGTTCGACGCTCTCGAGGTCGAGGCGTTCGCGGCGGGGCGCCGCCGCGCCGCCGTTCGCACGCCGTCGCATCCGACGACCGGCATGCCCCTCGGGGTCGTGCGCACCGACATCGCCGACATCGAGGACGACGAGCTGCTCTACCGGGGCCGCCGCGCTCGCGACCTGATCGACCGCCCGTTCGCCGACGTGGTGGCGTGGCTGTGGGGCGCTGCGCGCGTCGATGCCCCCGCGCCCGCGATCGGCAGCGCACGGGCGATGGTCGAGGCGCTCCCCCTGAGCGCCGGGGCGATGGACCGGCTGCGTGCGGCGGTGGCCGGCTTCGCCGCCGACGATCCGATCCGTTACGAGGCCTCGACGGCGAGCGTGCACCGGATCGGTTGGACGCTGCTCACGGGCCTCCCTGTCGCGCTCGGCGGCCACGCCGACGCCGACCTCGCCCGCTCCCTCGTCGGCAGGTGGGGAGGACCCGCCGACGTCGCGACCGTCCATGCCGTCAACGCGGCCCTCGTCCTGCTCATGGACCACGACCTGGCGGTCTCGACCTTCGCCGCGCGCGTGGCCGCCTCCGCACGCGCCGACGGCTACGCCGCGGTGAGCGCCGCGCTCGGGGCGGCCGACTCCCCCCTGCACATCTCGGCCGCGACCCGCACCGCGCGCTTGCTCCTGCGGGTGCGCCGCGGACAGGAGCCCGAACGGGCGCTCACCGACTCGCTGCAGGAGGGCACCGGCATCCCGGGCTTCGGTCACCCCCTCTACGTCGGGATCGACGACCGCGCCGACGCGCTGTTCCCCCTGCTCGCCGCCCTGCCCGACGGGGAACGGACGATGGATGCCGTGCACCGACTGTCCACGGTCGTCGCCGACCGCACGGGGCTGCGACCCAACGTCGATCTCGCGCTCGCGGGGCTGGTGTCGGCTGCCCGCCTCCCCGAGGACGCCGCGAGCACCGTCTTCGTGCTCGGCCGCGTCGCCGGGTGGATCGCGCACATCGCGGCGGAGTACGCCGAACCGCCGATGCGGCTGCGCCCGCGCGGGGAGTACGTGGGGGACTGACCTTCATCCTGGCTAGGTACCTGGCTAGGATGGCGCCATGATGTACAACGTCCTGGAGGCGCGGAACAACCTGTCGAAGCTCATCGCCGACGTCGAATCCGGTGTCGAAGTGACGATCGCCCGCCGCGGGGTTCCCGTCGCCCGCATCGTGCCCATCCAGGACGCGCCGAACCCTCCGCTCAACGCATTCGGCCGATGGCTCGAAGAGAATCCGCTCGATGCCGGGACTGTCCGCCCCGCCTACGAGATCGAGGCCGAGCTACGGGAGCTGCGCGAGTACGGCGAGTGATCTATGTCGATACCTGCCTGCTCGTCTACGCCCTTGAAGATGAGGGGCCGACCGGAGCCGACGCCCGGACTGCGCTGTCTACTGCGCATGCGCCGCTCGCCATCAGCCCGCTCGTCATCCACGAACTCCTCGTCATGCCCTTCCGCCGCGGCGACGCGGCACTCGTCGCCCGCATAGAATCCGCGGCGAGTGCCTTCGATCTCGTCGCGATCTCGCCCGACGACTTCGTCCGGGCATCGTCGCTGCGCGCTCGCCACCGCGGGCTGAAGCTGGCGGACTCTCTTCACCTCGCGGCGGCTCGAGGGGCCGGATGCACCGCGCTGTGGACGAACGACTCCCGCTTCGCCGCGATCGCGCCAGAATTCGTGGTGTGTCCGATCGATCGAGATTGACCGCAGGCCCGGGCAAAGCCCTCTGCTGCCGAGCGGCCCTTTCGAGGGCGGCCCGACCTTCGATGATCTGTTCTCGTCCGGCAGCTACCGCGCGACGGTGGCCGTCGACCCGCAGACGCGCACGGTCGTCCTGTCGGGGGTGTTCGAGTAGCGTGTCAGCGCCGAGCGCCGACCAGGGCCAGCACACTCCCCAACCCCTCCGGCGTTCCCGGCCAGTGGCGCTCGATGGCCGGCATCCCGGCATGACGGATAGCGAAGCGCAGGGCTATCGCGACCACGATCGCGTCGTCGGCGTAACCGATGACGGGGAGGAAGTCGGGCACGAGGTCGATCGGCGACAGAAGGTACGCCAGCAGGCCGACGAGCCACCACCGGGTCGACCTCGGCACGGCCGGGTCGGCCGCCAGGCGGCGCACCAGGCGGACGACGTCGGGCGCGAGCCGCAGCACCGAGCGCCAATCGACGTCGTTTCCCGCGCGTCGTTGCTGCCACCAGAGCACCGCGATCAGCACCACCCAGATCAGCACGAGGCCCCCGGCAACGCCGGCCACGACGATCAGCCAATCGGGCATGACCTGCTCAGCGCTGCTCCCACCCGCGGGCCATCTCGACGACGGCGGCGACCGCGGCCTCGGTGTCGGCGGGCGACCCGCCGGCGCGACCGGCGGCGAGTCCCGCGACGAACGCGCTGAGCGGCGCGGCCGGACGAGCGACGCCGTTCGCGACGTCGCGCGCCAGGTCGAGGATGAGCGAGATGGGGATGTCCCCCTCGGCCAGGCCGAAGCGCTGCGCCAGGGCGGCGCTCCACTCGTTCAACGCCTCCGGCGGCAAGGTGCGGGATTCGGTCATGATTCCTCCTCGAGCTCTCGTGAGATCGTCCCACGTGTCGATATCGCGCGTCAGCGCGGCATCCGCCGACACCGCGGCCACGGTCATCCCGCCCAGCAGCGCGCGCATCGACGCATCGCGCCCCCTCTCGGGAAGACCGGATGCCGCTGCCCGCAGCGCCGCCGTGCGGTACCGCCCGATGAGCCACTGACGTCGGCCGTCGTCGAGGCACGCCCCGTCCGTGCCCTCGGGAAGGTGCGGGGGCAGGAGCGCCACCGCCGGACCGGCCGTGGGCAGATCGCAGGCGAGGACGAGCACCTCGTCGGCATCCACGTGATCGAGGGCGGCGACGATCGCGGCGACGGGGCCCCCGAAGGGCGGATCCTCCCGCACCCACCTGACGTCGAGGTCGGCGTCCAGGACGGGGCCGACGACCACGATCCGTCGGGCACCGGCGGAGCGCACCGCGTCGACTCCCGCGTGCAACAGGGTGCGGCCGCCCACCTCGAACAGCGGCTTCGCCGCGCCGCCGACCCGGGACGCTCGACCTCCGGCGAGGAGGATCGCGTCGACGCTCACCATCGGGCGACCGTGACGAGCTCGCCCGCCTCGAGGTCGCGGTCGCTCGGCGGGATGATCGCGAGTCCGTCGGCGTCACCGAGCCCCCGGGTCCCGTGCGCGGTCGGCGCGGCCGTCCACCGGGCGGGATCGGTGCGATCGAGGCGTACCGGCACGTACTGCACGCGCCCGGGTCGGGCACGGCGGCCGTCGGCGAGCGCGACGCGCAGCGTCTCACGTCCCGGCTCGGCGTCGGCCTCGAGGACGCGGAGGGCGGGGCGCACGAACAGCTCGAACGACACCGCGGCGCTCACGGGATTGCCGGGCAGGCCGAACAGCAGCGTGCCCGCCGGAGTCCGCCCGAACCCCTGCGGCTTTCCGGGCTGCATGCGTACGCGGTCGAAACGCATGAAGTCGCCGAGGGTGTTCTTCACGACCTCGTACGCGCCCGCACTGACTCCGCCCGAGAACACCACGACGTCGGCACCGGCGGCTTCGGCGGCGACGATCGCCTGCCGGGGTCCGTCTCCGTCGTCGCCGACACTCGTCCGCAGGACGACCTCGGCGCCCGCTTCCTCCGCGAGACCGGCGAGGAGCACGCTGTTCGACTCGGGGATCTGCCCGCGGCGGAGGTCGGCTCCCGCGGGCTGCAGCTCCGAGCCCGTCGACACGACCGCGACGCGCGGTGCGCGCGAGACGGAGACGCTCCCCACACCGGCAGCGGCGATCGCACCGAGCCGGGCGGCGGTCAGACGTACACCCTCTTCCGCCACGAGGGCGCCGCGTTCGACGTCCGAACCGCGACGGCGGATGTGGGCACCGGGGCGCGGTGCGGCGAGCACCACGACCGGGTCGAGCCCCCCGGCGAGCCCGCTCTCGGTGTCCTCGAACGGGACGACCGCGGTCGCGTCGGCCGGCACGGGCGCCCCCGTCATGATGCGGGCGGCGTCGCCGGCATCCATTCGGGGATCCAGCTCGGTGCCCGCGGGCAGATCGGCGACCACGCGCAGCGTCGCCGGTGCGGCGAGGTCGCGCACCGCGAAGCCGTCCATCGCGGAGCTGTCGAAACCCGGCACGTCGACGGCGGCGAAGACCGGATGCCGCAGCACGCGGCCGCGCGCCGCGGCGACGTCGCGCTGCTCGGCGTCGATCGGAACGACCCGCTCGAGGATCGCGGCGAGGTGCTCGGCGACGTCGATCGCGCGGGAGTCGGACATGATCTCAGCGTAGGCGCGGGTCCGGCCCGGCCACGTCGCGCGGGGCACCGGCTGCACGGGAGGAGAAGCGTCCTGCGGAGGACCGGAACCCGGCACGGCATCCTCCCCTCCCCGATTCACCTCCGCTCCCGTACCGCCCGACCCCTCCCGCACCGCACCGCGGCAGCCCCCTCCCGCACCGCCGCCCCCTCCCGCACCGCGCCGCCCCCTCCCGCACCGCGCGACCCCTCCCGAACCGCATCGCGCAGCCCCATCCCGCACCGCCCCCTCCCGGACCTCCCCGCGGCCGCGCAACCCGGGGTGCCCGCGACCGCCCGCCCGTTACCGTGAGCCCATGGACGGCCTGACGTACGACGAGGTCGGCGCGACCGCCGGGCCGATGCCGCCGGGTTACCACCACGTCCGCGCGCACCGCGTGGTCGGCCGCGGACGCGAGCACTTCGAGCGGGCCGCGGATCTGCTGCTCGCCGGCGAGGTGCAGCGCCGGGCCGGCGCCCGCGTCGAGCTCTCCGACACCCCGATGCGCGAGGGCTCGCGCGTCACGATGCGGTTGGGGCTCGGCATCCTGAGCTTTCGCATCCCCTGTCTGGTCGTCTGGGCCGATCGGTCCGAGACGACGGCGGGTTTCGCCTACGGAACGCTCCCGGGCCACCCCGAACGCGGGGAGGAGCGGTTCACGCTCACGATGCTCCCGACCGGCGAGGTCGCCTTCGACATCGCCGCGTTCTCCTCACCGGGGCGGTGGTTCACCCGCGTCGGCGCGCCGATCGGCCGCGTGGTGCAGGCCCGGATGACGCAGCGCTACCTGCGCGCGCTCGACGCGCGCTGACCCGGGGGCATCCCCGCCGAGATCACACGATCCGCACGAGATCACGCGATCCGCGCCGCGAACGGCGTGTGCTCTCGTGCCGATCGGGTGATCTCGCGGCGGAGAAGCGCTTATGCCACGTTCCCGACCGCTTGGCAACGCCCTGGACCTCTTCTGCCCACTTCCCGACTCTGGCGAAGCGCTTCTCGATGTCGAGGGAGCGCGCGAGAGGAGACCCTGATGCGCATCGAGACCACCGCCCTCGACCGGTCCTTCCGGTGACCGTCTCTCCCGCACCGGCAACGACCGACCCCCCGAGGAAACGCCGACAGAAGGTCAAGTACAACCGCCGCGAGGCGATCGCCGGGTACCTGTTCATCTCGCCGTGGATCATCGGCTTCCTCGTCTTCACAGCCGGGGCGATGATCTACAGCCTCGTCATCTCGTTCTCGAGCTACAACCTCGCCACGGGTGCCGCTCGTCCGGTCGGCGCGACGAACTACGCGCAGCTGTTCGAGGATCCCCGCGTGGCCGTGTCGCTCGGCAACACCCTGTTCTACGCGATCATGGCGGTGCCGCTCGAGATCGCCTTCGCCCTGTTCCTCGCGCTGCTGCTCAGCCGCGTCGGCCGGGGCGCGGGGATCTTCCGGACGCTCTACTACCTGCCCAAGATGACCCCGGCCGTGGCCACCGCGGCGGTGTTCTTCCTGCTGCTCAACGGCAACTCGGGAGCGATCAATCAGGCGCTCGGGGCCATCGGCATCCAGGGTCCGCAGTGGCTCGTCGATCCCGCGTGGGTCAAGCCGAGCATCGTGATCATGGCGCTGTGGACCGTGAGCGGCACGATGGTCATCTTCCTCGCGGCGATCAAGAACGTGCCCGTCGACCTGTACGAGGTCGCGCAGATCGACGGCGCGGGGCCGATCCGCCGGTTCTTCTCGATCACGCTGCCGATGATCTCGGGCGCGATGTTCTTCAACGTCATCGTGCTGACGATCGCCGCGTTCCAGGTGTTCGACCAGGCCTACCTGCTGTTCTGGCGCGATCAGAGCAACGCCTCGCCCGAGGCATCCCTCTTCTACGCGATCTACCTGTTCCAGCAGGCTTTCCGGCAGTTCAACTTCGGATTCGCCGCCGCGATGGCGTGGCTGCTGTTCGTGATCATCCTGCTCATCACCCTGGTGCAGGTGCGGCTCGGCAACCGCTTCGTCTACTACGAGGGGGACCGCTGATGACGAACACCCTGCAGACCCCGGGCGTCGCCCAGGCCCGCCCCGAGCTCGCGGCCTCCGCCGCCCGGCCGTCCCGGTGGCGCCGGGCACTGAAACAGCCGAAGACGCTCGCCGGCCGGGTCGTCCTCGCGGCGGTGCTGGTGCTGTTCGCGCTGCTGTTCCTCTACCCCTTCGCGTGGCTGCTCGCGGCGAGCCTCAAACCGCGCGGCGAGGTGTTCGACAACGCCCTCATCCCGAAGACGTTCACCCCGGGCAACTACGCCGAGGTGTGGACGCAGCTCCCTCTGCTGAGCTGGATGTTCAACAGCGTCGCGATCGCGCTGCTCGCGGCGACCACTGTCGCCGTCATGAGCTCGGTCGTCGCCTTCGGCTTCGCGTACTTCCGCTTCCCGGGCCGCGGGCTGCTGTTCGGCCTGGTGCTCGCGACGATGATGCTGCCGGGCGCGGTGACGATGATCCCGATCTACCTGATCTGGAAGGAAACCGGGCTGCTCGGCACGTGGGTGCCGCTGTGGGGCATGAACCTGTTCGGCAGCGCCTTCTACATCTTCCTGCAGCGTCAGTTCTTCCTCGGCGTGCCGCGGGAGCTGTTCGAAGCGGCCCGGCTCGACGGCTGCAGCGCCTGGGGACTGTTCTGGCGCATCGCGATGCCGCTGTCGATCCCCTCGTTCATCATCGTGTTCCTGTTCGAGTTCCAGGCGAGCTGGAACAACCTGCAGGCCGCCCTGATCTACCTGAACGCGGGCAGCGTCGAGGAGTTCACCGCCCCCCTCGGCATCGCCTACGCGATGACCAAGTACAGCCCCAGCGCCGGCGGTCAGGGCGACTACCAGTACGTGATGGTCGCTTCGCTGCTGGTGACCCTCCCGATGCTCATCATCTTCGCCTTCGGCCAGCGGTACTTCGTCGAAGGCGTCGCCACCCAGGGCCGCAAAGGCTGACCCCTCCCCCCGTCCCGAAAGGACCCGATCATGCGCACACGTTCACTCGCCGGTGTCGTCGCCGGCGTGGCATCCCTCGCTCTGCTCACCTCGTGCAGCGGCGGAGGCGCCGAGGAACAGGCCGCCGACGTCGACTTCTCGGCCACCCCGACCGGCACCCTCGCCGCGTGGGGCTTCGAGAACGCCGACGACGTCGGCCAGTCCCGTCTCGACTACGCCGCCGAACAGCTCGGCGATGTGGAGGTGACCCTGGATGCCACGGCCTTCGACGCCCAGAAGTTCACGACCCGCATCGCTGGCGGCGACGTGCCCGACGTCGTGCAGATGGATCGCCGCTACGTCACGACATATGCCGCCCAGGGACTGCTCATGCCGCTCGACGCATGCTTCGAGGCGAAGGGCGTGAACCCCACGGAGCGGTGGTACCAGAACGTCGTCGACGACGTCACCTATCAGGATGCCGTCTACGCGGTGTCGCAGTTCTACCAGCCTCCGGCGATCCTGCTGAACATGAAGGTACTGAACGAGGCGGGGGTCGCTCCCGAGCAGTTCGACACGTCCGACATGAACGGCCTGCTCGCCGCGGTCGGCAAGATCTACCAGGCGTCGGGTGGCAATCCGACGCGTCTGGGCCTCGACCCGGTCGCCACCGGCCAGGGCGGACTGTGGGTGCTCGGCATGGGCGGCCAGCTCACCGACACCGACGGCAAGCCCACGCTCGACGACTCCGCGAACGCCGCCGGCATCGACGCGCTGAAGCAGATCACCGACGCCCAGGGCGGCTACGCCGCGGTGAAGAGCTTCACCGACTCGTTCGACACCTTCGGCGACGCCAACCAGTTCGTGCAGAACCAGGTCGGCGCGCAGGTGGCCAACCAGTGGTACCCGAATGTGCTCGGTGCCTACCGCGACCAGATCTCGCTGCAGGCGGTTCCGTTCCGGGATGCCGAGGGCCAGCCGTTCTCGCTCGCCTCGGGAACCGCGTTCGTCATCCCCGCCGGGGCGAAGAACCCCGCCGCGGCGTGCGCGTGGATGACGGAGCTCACCTCGACGGACGCCTGGATGGCGGCGGGAGCGGCGCGCGCCGCGACCATCGAGAGCAAGGGCGGGCTGAACACCGGGCTGTTCACCGGTTCGCCCGAGGCCGACGAGATGATCCGCGACCAGTTCGTGGTGCCGACCGGCGATGCCGGCTTCGACCAGGTGATCTCGACGTACTACGACGTGGTCGAGAGCGGGAAGTCGTTCGGCTCGTCGCCGGCGGGACAGGACATTC
This sequence comes from Microbacterium sp. PRF11, assembly GCF_031844085.1. Taxonomy (NCBI): domain Bacteria; kingdom Bacillati; phylum Actinomycetota; class Actinomycetes; order Micrococcales; family Microbacteriaceae; genus Microbacterium; species Microbacterium sp. PRF11. Next base: position 260,311 of record NZ_JAUZUP010000002.1, on the reverse strand, counting down.
AGAACGAGCTGAACAACGCCATCACCGCCGTGCTCTTGGGCGACAAGACGACCGAGCAGGCCCTGGCCGACGCGCAGCAGGCCGCGCAGCGCGCGTACGACAACGCGACCGCCGGCTGACGCCGGGGGGCGCCCCGGCCGGTCGGTCGGGGCGCCCCCTCGTGTGTCGCGCACCTCCGGAGTAACAGCGTCGGGCGCTGCCCGGACCCGGCCCGGACGGCATCGAGCAGCCGTTCCTCGGGAGTTCGGCCACTGACCGGCACCTCGCAGGAACGCCGAAGGCCCCGCCGGAGCGGGGCCTCGGGCTGGGGAGGCGGGATCAGGGACGCGGGCGCTCGTCCTCGACGACCGACTGCACGTCGTCGACCGCGGGGGTCTTGTCGTCTGTGCGCACCTCGTCGGCGGCGATCGCGATGTCGATCGCCGCATCCTCGAGGGCCGAGGCGACGACGTCGCGCACGTCTCCGCGGTCCTCCGCCGGCGCGGGCTCGAGGCCCTCGGTGACGCGATCCGCGGCATCGATGTCGGACTCCGCGTCGGCGGCGACCACGCGCTCGCGCGCCTGACGCACCGTCTCCTCGACGGCCGCCGAGGCGCCCGCCGCGACGTCCTTCGTCTTCGCGACGGCGGCGTCGACGGTCTCGGCGGCGCTGGCCGCGAGATCCCGCGACTTCTCCCGCGCATCGTCGGCAGCCGCCGACGCACGGTCCGCCACGTCCTTCGCCGCGGCCCGGGCATCCCCGGCCGCCGCCGAGGCGCGAGCCTTCGCGTCGTCGACCATCTCCGAGGCGCGGGCCGAAACGGCATCCGCCTTCTCCTCCGCCTCCGCCACGACGTCGCGGTCGAAGGGCCCGAAGACGCCCGTCACGATGACGTTCACGTCGATCCGGCCGCGACCGAGCGGCTCGAGGGCCGAGCGGACGGCAGCGCGCACCGCGTCGGACACCTCGTGCAGCTTGTGCGGGTAGTCGACGACGAGCGACACGGTCGCGGTGACCGAGTCGGCGCGGTCGGTGTCGATCTTGACGCCGGGGACCTTGCTGGCGAGCCCGACGCGTTCGCGCACGGAGTCGGACGCGCGCTCGAGCAGGCTGCCCAGGGCGTGCACACCGTCGACCGAGCTCGCAGCCGTGGCGGCCAGTTCCGCCGCCGCGTCGAGTGCCGGCGGGTCGATGTGGGGATCGATGCTGGTCATGACGTCTCCTCGTGGGGTGTCAGTGCACGCGGGTGTTGTCGCGTGCGAGCTTGGCACGCAGACCCGAGTGGATCGAGATATACGCGCGCAGGTTCTGTCCGGTGAGCGCGGCCAGGTTGGTCACGAGCGTGTCGACGTGCTCGGCCACCTGACGGGGCGACGTGTTCTGCCGCGGGGTCACCGCGACGTGCAGCACCGACTCGTGTCCGACCTCACCGGCGCTGATGCGCGAGGAGAGGATCTCGTCGCGCTCGCCGAGCGCGTTCTTGAGAGCCTCGGAGGCGAAGCCGTCGGTGACGGTGATGCGTCCCTCGGCGTTCGCGCTCCCGGTGGATTGCAGCGGCGCCTGGCGACGACCACGGACGGCGGCCGAGGCGATCACGATGAGGATGACGGCCAGCACCACGAAGGCGGCGACGGCGCCCCAACCGGCGGACTCACGGCCCAGTGACTCGAGCCACCCCTGGAATCCGCCCATGACGGAGGTCCAGGTGTCGGTCCCGCCCGGGAGCAGACCGACGGCGAGGGCGAGGGCTCCCGCCGCCAGCAGCACGACGGCGACCAGGAAGAGGACGAAGCGGTTCAGACCGCGACGTGTCGCATTCATCAGGACTCCTTGGTGTCGGGGCGCTGCACCCGCACGTGCGTGCGGACGGAGGGCGTGAGCTTGTAGGCGGTCACCTCTTCGTCGACGATGCGGCGCAGCTGCGCCTCGTCGACCGGGATGCCGACCGGGGGCCGCACGGTCACGTCGACCGAGCGGTGGGCGACGCCGACGACGATGTCGTCGCGGGCGATGCCGGACTCGTTGCTGAGGTGCTGCGCCAGGGCGGAAGCCACGACGCCGTTGTCGACGACGACGGCGCGCTCTCCCCAGGCCATCTCGTGCTTGGAAAGTCGCCCGGGCTTGAGCGCCAGGATGAGCACGATCAGACCCAGGATCGCGAGGACGACGCCGCCGACGATAAAGGCCACCGGCATGAGCGCGGTGGGCGCGGTGACGACGGCGTTCAGCGCCTCACCCGGGGCCACGAGCAGTGGCTGGGCACCGGTGAGGTTCAGGATGATCTCGACCGCAGCGTACGCCAGGACGAGGAGCAGCAGCACGACCACGACGAGCATGGCCACGGTGCGCGGCGAGTGGGTCTCGCGGCGCACGACGGTGCGGAGCACGGTGTCAGTCATCACAGCACTCGCTTTCGCTGGGGGGCGGAGGCGCCCGAGACGGTCAGGTCGACGCGCGAGACCTCGCGGCCGAACAGACGGGTGAGGCGCGATCGCAGCTCGCTCTGCGCGCTGCGCGCGGCCTCGAGGACGGGGGTGGCGGCGCGGACGGCCGCGGTGTCGTCGAGGCGGGGAACGGGGAACGGGGACGTCACGCGCACCACGGCGGTGTCGCGGGCCGAGACGATCTCGACGCGGACGCTCTTGGCATCCACCCCGATGACGTCGGCGGCGGCCCGCTCGGCCGTCTTCTGCAGCACGCGGTCGGCGACGTTCACCCGACCCCGGGCGAAGCGGTGACGGTGGTCACGATGTGCTCCGACCCTTGAAGGCGTTGACGATGTTGCCGAAGTCGAGTTCACCCGCGGTGATCCGGGCGACGACCACGCCGATCGCCATGAACAGGGCGACGAGGATGAAGCCCCAGAAACCGAAGATCAGAGCGCTGAGGGCCAGAACGAGTCCGACCAGGGCGCCCTTCGTCGTGGCGCTCAACGGACGCGCTTCTCGTCGTCGTCGTGGTTGTCGTCGTCGCCGGGGATGTGCACGTCGTTGACGTCCACGTTCACCTCGACGACCTCGAGACCCACGAGCTGGTTGATGGCGCCCGCGACGCGACCGCGGACCTGGTCGGCGACCTCCTGGATCGGCGCACCGTACTCGACGACGATCGTGATGTCGGCGGCGGCCTGGGTCTCGCCGACCTCGACCTTCACGCCCTGCGTGAGGTCGGTGGCGTTGATCGCGTCACGGATGGCGCCCAGCGCGCGGGCTCCGCCGCCACCGAGGGCGTACACGCCGGTGACCTCGCGGGCAGCGATGCCGGCGACCTTGGCGACGACGCCGTCGGCGATCGTCGTCTTGCCGTCGGTGTGGGTCTCGGCGCCACGGGCGCCCAGGGGACGGTTCACGCGCGAAGCGGCCTGCGGGACGTTCTGCGCAGCGGGGGTGGGGGCGTTCTCAGCCATGTCGGTTCCCTTCACATGTCACGACCCGGGAGCTCCGGGGTGGGCTCTTTGGCCTACATGACTGAGACGGGACGACTCGGGGAATCGTCACGCCGAGAATCGAATTCGTTCGAATGCGGTTCAGACCGCCCGTACAGAGAGCCCCCGCTCGGAACGGACGTACGCTCGACGCATGCCTTCTCGTCGTGCGCGGTCCTGACATGGGTCGCCTCACCGCCCACCGCCGCGTCACCCGCCTCACCCTCGACGGTGCGGTCCGGCAGAGACCGGATGCCATCGCGGTCGAGGAGCCGCTCGAGATCCGCGTCGCGGGCACCCCGTTGGCCGTGACGATGCGCACCCCGGGTCACGACGTCGAGCTCGCCGCCGGGTTCCTCGTGTCGGAGGGGGTGATCAGCCGCGGCGAGCACTTCGCCCGGGCGATCCACTGCGGCGGCCCCGGCACGGGCGGCGCGGACGGCAACACCTACAACGTCCTCGACCTCACGCTCGCCGCGGGCGTGGCTCTTCCTTCTCCGGACATCGCGCGCTCCTTCTATACGACGAGCTCGTGCGGAGTGTGCGGAACGGCATCCATCGAGGCGGTGGAGAAGGTGTCGAGCTACGACGTCGCGGGCGACGGCATCCACGTGTCCGCTGTGGACGTGGCCGGCTTCCCCGACCGGTTGCGCGAGCAGCAGAAGACGTTCGACAAGACCGGCGGTCTGCACGGCGCCGCGCTCTTCGACGCCGCGAGCGGCGAGCTCCTCGTGGCGCGCGAGGACGTCGGCCGCCACAACGCCGTCGACAAGGTGGTCGGGTGGGCACTGCTGAACGATCGGCTGCCCCTGCGCGGCACCGTGCTGCAGGTGTCGGGCCGGGTGAGCTTCGAGCTCGTGCAGAAGGCGGTGATGGCCGGCATCCCGATCCTTTCGGCCGTCTCGGCGCCCTCGTCGCTCGCGATCGAGCTGGCGGAGCGCGCGGGGCTGACCCTCGCGGCGTTCGTCCGCGGCTCGAGCATGAACCTCTACACGCGGACGGATCGCATCGAGGCGCCCTCCACAACCCCCGCGGCCGACGAGGTCGCGAGCGTACGCTGACGTCGGGCGCGCGGTGTGTGGATGCCACCGACTCGGCGCCGCGATCCAGGAGGGTGAACATGGGTGAGTCGTTCGGGCTGATGACCGAGGAACCGCGCCAGGGAGGCCTCGGGCCGCGGATCGACGGGGAGTGGTCGAGCACCGGCCCCTACGAGCACCCGGCCGCCGGGTGGGGTGCCGCGCTGACCGTCGGCAAGGTGCTGCTCGAGCAGCGTCAACCGGTCGCCGGCACCAAGGCGATGTTCACGATGAACCACCCGAAGAGCGGTTTCGACTGCCCCGGGTGCGCGTGGCCCGACGACAAGGGCGTGGCTCTCGACATCTGCGAGAACGGCATCAAGCACGTCACGTGGGAGATGACCCACAAGCGCGTCGGCAAGGAGTTCTTCGCCGCGCACTCGGTGACCGAGCTGTCGCAGTGGAGCGATTTCGAGCTGGAGGATGCCGGTCGCCTGGTCGGCCCCATGGTCTACGACGCCGACACCGACCACTACGTGCCGATCTCGTGGAACGACGCGTTCCGCCTGATCGCCCGGGAGCTCACGGCGCTGGACTCCCCCGACCAGGCGGCCTTCTACACCTCGGGTCGCCTGAGCAACGAGGCGTCCTTCCTCTACCAGCTGTTCGCGCGCGAGCTCGGGACGAACAACCTCCCCGACTGCTCGAACATGTGCCACGAGGGTTCGGGCCGCGGGCTCACGGCATCCCTCGCCACCGGCAAGGGCACGGCCGACCTCGAAGACTGGGAGAGCTGCGACGCCCTCTTCGTGCTCGGTGTGAACGCCGCCTCGAACGCCCCGCGCATGCTCACGAGCCTTGCTGAGGCGATCGACCGCGGCGCACAGGTCGTGCACGTCAACCCGCTGCGCGAGGTCGCCGGCACCCGCACGATCGTGCCGCACGAGATCGTCGACATGGCGACCTTCAACTCGACCCCGACCAGCACGATGAACCTGCAGGTACGCCCGGGCGGCGACCTCGCGCTGATCCGCGGCATGGCCAAGGTCGTCTTCGAGGCGTCCGAGACCGACCCGACCGCCCTCGACCAGGCGTTCCTCGACCGGTACACGACCGGACTCGACGCCTACCGCGCGCTGGTCGAGGCCACGACCTGGGACGAGCTGGTCGAGCAGGCGGGACTCACCGAGGCCGAGATCCGCGCGGCCGCCGACGTGTACCTCGCCTCGAAGGCCTGCGTGATCAGCTGGTGCCTGGGCGTGAGCCAGCACCAGCACGGCGTCGACACCGTGCGCGAGATCGTCAACCTGCTGCTGCTGCGCGGCAACGTCGGCCGCAAGGGCACCGGCCCCTCGCCCGTGCGCGGGCACAGCAACGTGCAGGGCAACCGCACCTGCGGCATCAACCACAAGCCCACCGAGGAGTGGCTCGCGAAGCTCGACGAGGTGTGCGGCATCACCTCGCCCCGCGAGCCCGGCCTCGACACCGTGCACACGGTGGCGGCTCTCCACCGCGGCGACCTGAAGGTCTTCCTCGGCATGGGCGGCAACTTCGTGCGCGCCGCTCCCGACACCGCGCTCACCGCCGAGGGCATGAGCCGGTGCGAGCTGACCGCGCACGTGAGTACCAAGCTCAACCGGAGCCACCTCACGCACGGCAAGAAGGCGCTGATCCTGCCGTGCCTCGGTCGCACCGAGCGCGACGAGCAGGAGTCCGGCCCCCAGTCGATCTCGACCGAGGACGCCATGAGCTCCGTCATGCTCTCGCTCGGTTCCCGCAAGCCGGCCTCGCCCCACCTGCTCAGCGAGCCCGAGATCATCGCGCGCCTCGCCCGCGCCACCATACCGGACTCGGCCACGCCGTGGGAGTGGTACGTCGGCGACTACGACCGCATCCGCGACACGATGGCGAAGGTGCTGCCCGGCTTCGAGGGCTTCAACGAGCTCGTCCGTCAGCACTACGGCTTCCGCATCCCCCAGCCGGCACGCGAGCGCGACTTCCGTACGCCCTCCGGCAAGGCGGAGTTCTCGGATGCCGAGCTGCCCAACGTCATCCCCGAGGAGGCCGACGTGCTCGTGCTGCAGACGATGCGCTCGCACGACCAGTGGAACACCACGATCTACTCGGCCGACGATCGCTACCGGGGCGTGCGCAACATCCGCGAGCTCGTGTTCATGAACCGGCGCGACATGAAGGAGCGCGGCATCGCCGAGGGCGACCTCGTCGACATCGTCGCGACCTCGCGCGACGGCTCGGTGCGCAGTGTCACGGCGTTCCGCGCACTGGAGTACGACACCCCGCGCGGCAGCGCCGCCGGCTACTTCCCCGAGATGAACGTGCTGCTCGGCCCCGACGACTACAGCCGCCAGAGCGACCAGCCGCTCATGAAGGACATCCGGGTGCGCATCGCGAAGACCGCCTGAGCCGGCTCCCCCGCGGGGTGGCCGCGCTCAGCGACGCACGGTCGCAAGACCCGTCACCGCGGCGAGGCGAACCGCCTCCGCGGGGTGACGGAGGGAATGACGGATGCCGACGACCTCGGCGACCGAGACGACCCCGGGCCCGCGGACGTCTTCGGCGACGACGCCCGCGACGACCAGCGTCGGCACATCGTGCGCCGCGGCGAGCGCGAGCACGTGCCCCGGCCCCTTCCCCGCCTGCGTCGTGACGTCGAAGGCCCCCTCGCCCGTCAGCACGAGGTCGGCTGCGGCGACCGCGGCGGCGAGACCGAGGGCTTCGGCGATGAACGCCGCCCCGTCGACCAGGTCGGCGCCCGCGGCGAACAGGGCGCCGGAGAGCCCCCCTGCGGCACCCGTGCGCGGTGTCTCCCGCACATCGCAACCGAAACGGTGGGCCCAGTCCGCGGCATCCGCCTCCAAGCGCGCCGTGAGGCGTTCGACCATCGGGCCGTCCGCCCCCTTCTGCGGCGCGAACACCCGCGCGGCGTGCACGAAGGCGACGGTCGTGTCGGTGAGCACCGCGACGCGACCCGCCGGGAACGGCACGCGATCGCCCAGCGCCTCGATCGCCCCCCGACCGCCGTCGGTCATCGCCGAGCCGCCCATCCCGACGACGACGCGGGTCGCCCCCGCGTCGAGGGCGCGCGCGAGGAGTTCGCCGACGCCGCGGCTCGTAGCGCCCCACGGATCGTTGCCCTGCGCTCCCCCGGCGAGCACGAGACCGGATGCCGCGGCCGACTCGATCACGGCGAGATCGCCGTCGAGGCGCCAGCCGACGTCGACCGGTCGGCCGAGCGGTCCCGTCACGGGGTCATGGCGGTTCGCCCCTCCGAGCGCATCGAGCGTGCCGTCGCCGCCGTCGGCCATCGGGACGACGAAGAGTTCCGCGTCGGGCCACCGTTCGCGGACCGCCGAGGCCATGGCATCCGCCGCCTCGACCGCGGTGAGGGTGCCCTTGAACTTGTCGGGGGCGATGACGACGCGCATGCTCTTCCCTCCGCGGGCCGCTCGCCGGCACCGACGTCTCCATCCTGCCCCCGCGCTGCGCGCCTCTCAGCGATGCGCACGACCTCAGCCCGAATGCCGCCGCACGCACGGATCTTGCGCAGGTCGCCGAGGTTGCGCAGCGTCCCGACAGCCGACCCCGGCGATGTCGGCGCGCACAACTAGACTGACTCCCGTCCGGCCCCTGCGATTCTTGGAGCTCAGCCGCGTGACCACCCCGAACCCCGCCGCCCGTACCGCCCTCGCCGACACGGTCGAGAACGCGATCGCCACGCCCGAGAAGGATCAGCCGTACGGCGCCCTGGGCCTCAAGAGCGACGAGTACGCCAAGATCCGCGAGATCCTGGGCCGCCGCCCCACCAGCGGTGAGCTGGCGATGTACTCGGTCATGTGGAGCGAGCACTGCTCCTACAAGTCCAGCAAGATCTACCTCCGTCAGTTCGGCCAGAAGGTCAGCGACGAGATGAAGACGCGTCTCATGGTCGGCATGGGCCAGAACGCCGGCGTCGTCGACGTGGGCGAGGGCTGGGCGGTCACCTTCAAGGTCGAGTCGCACAACCACCCCAGCTACATCGAGCCGTTCCAGGGCGCCGCGACCGGCGTCGGCGGCATCGTGCGCGACATCATCTCGATGGGTGCGCGTCCGGTCGCCGTCATGGACCAGCTGCGCTTCGGCGCGATCGACCACCCCGACACCCCGCGCGTGGTGCACGGCGTCACCAGCGGCATCTCCTTCTACGGCAACTGCCTCGGCCTGCCCAACATCGGCGGCGAGACGGTCTTCGACGCCGTCTACCAGGGCAACCCGCTCGTGAACGCCCTCGCGGTCGGCGTCATGCGTCACGAAGACATCAAGCTCGCCAACGCCACGGGTGTGGGCAACAAGGTCGTGCTCTTCGGTGCCCGCACCGGCGGCGACGGCATCGGCGGCGCGAGCATCCTGGCATCCGACACCTTCGCCGACGGCGGCCCCACCAAGCGTCCCGCGGTGCAGGTGGGCGACCCGTTCGCCGAGAAGGTGCTCATCGAGTGCTGCCTCGAGCTCTACCGTGACAACCTCGTCGAGGCCATCCAAGACCTCGGCGCCGCGGGCATCTCGTGCGCCACGAGCGAGCTCGCCGCCAACGGCGACAGCGGTATGAAGGTCGAGCTGTCGAAGGTGCTGCTGCGCGACCCGTCGCTCACGCCCGAAGAGATCCTCATGTCGGAGTCGCAGGAGCGCATGATGGCGATCGTCGCGCCCGAGAAGCTCGACGCGTTCCTCGCCGTCGTCGGCAAGTGGGACGTCGAGACCAGCGTCCTCGGCGAGGTCACGGGCGACGGACGCCTCGTCATCGACTGGTACGGCGAGCGCATCGTCGACGTCGACCCCTCGACCGTCGCGGTCGACGGCCCCGTCTACGAGCGTCCGGTCGCCTACCCGACGTGGATCGACGCGCTCCAGGCCGACTCCGCCGCGAAGCTGCCCCGGGCGACGGATGCCGACACCCTCCGCGAGCAGTTCACGACCCTCGTCGCGAGCCCCAACCTCGCCGACACCTCGTGGATCACGAACCAGTACGACTACTACGTGCTCGGCAACACGGCGCTGAGCTTCCCCGACGACGCCGGCATGATCCGCGTCGACGAGGAGACCGGCCTCGGCTTCGCGATCGCGACGGACTGCAATGGTCGCTACAACCAGCTCGACCCCTATAACGGCGCGAAGCTGGCCCTCGCCGAGGCGTACCGCAACGTCGCCGTCACCGGTGCCGTGCCCACCGCCGTCACCGACTGCCTCAATTTCGGCAGCCCCGAGAATCCCGAGGTCATGTGGCAGTTCAGCCAGGCCGTCGAGGGTCTGAGCGACGGCTGCCTCGAGCTCGGCATCCCGGTCACGGGCGGCAACGTCTCGTTCTACAACCAGACCGGTGACCAGCCGATCCACCCGACCCCGGTGGTGGGCGTCTTGGGCATCATCGACGACGTCGCCGCGCGCATCCCGAGCGGCTGGCAGGATGCCGGTGAGAACCTCTACCTGCTCGGCACCACCGCCGACGAGCTCGACGGTTCGCAGTGGGCCGGCACCATCCACGACCACCTCGGCGGTCGCCCGCCGAAGGTCGATCTGGCCCAGGAGCGCAAGCTCGCCGAGCTGCTGCAGGCCGCGGGTTCGCAGTCGCTCGTCTCGAGCGCGCACGACCTGTCGTCGGGCGGCCTGGCGCAGGCCCTCGCCGAGGGCGTCATGCGTTTCGGCGTCGGCGCGCGCGTCTGGCTCACCGAGCTCATGGAGCGCGACGGCGTGGATGCCACGGCCGCCCTGTTCAGCGAGTCCACCGGCCGCGTGCTGGTGAGCGTCCCCCGCGAAGAGGACGTGAAGTTCCGCGGCCTGTGCGACGGCCGTGGCTACCCGGTGCTGCGCATCGGTGTGACCGACGTCGAGCCGGGCACCGAGGCATCCCTCGAGATCCAGGACGTGTTCACGGTCCCCGTGGCCGAGCTGCGTCGCCTGTCGAACGAGACGCTGCCCGCCGTCTTCGGCCCCACCGTATCGGAGCCGGTGGCCTGACGCCCGGGACCGGCCCCGCGCCGGGCTCGGTGCACGGCCGGGCCGCGCCGCCGTGAACCCCCCCGCCCCACACCGCCGACGAGAGGAGACGCGCGATGACCGATGACGACGACGACATGACCGTGTTCAGCGACAAACGTCAGAAGCGCGTCAAGATCACCGCGTGGGTCGTGATCGCCGCTCTGGTGCTCACCGGCGGTGGCGCCACCGTCATCTCGCTGATCCTCGGCTGATCACCGCCGGAGGGGTCACCCGCTGTCGCCGGAAAGCGCCCGCGCGACGGAGGGTGACCCCTCACGCGTGCTCGAGCAGAGCACGCAGGTCGGCCGCGAGCGTCGCGGGGTGCTCCATCGCGCCGAAATGCCCGCCCGACGGGAAGCGCGTGAACCGCACCGTGGGATAGGAGCGCCGGGCGAACGATTCCACCCCGTGGTCGATGTCGTGCGGGAACAGGCCGAAGGCCGTCGGCACGGTCACCCGGCCGAGGGTCGGCGGGAACCGCCGTCGGTCGAAGTAGACCCGTGCCGCGCTGCCGGCCGTGCGGGTGAACCAGTGCACCGAGAGGTTCTCGAGAATCCACTCCAGCGGGATCCGCTCGAAGACGTCCCCGTCACCCCACGCCTGGAACTTCTCCAGGTACCAACTCGCGAGACCGGCGGGGGAATCCGTCAGAGCCGCAGCGAGTGTTTGAGGCTTCGTGCGCTGCTCCGCGGCGTACGCCCCCTCCGCTGTCTCCCAGGCGGCGGCGGCATCCACCCATTCCCGCTCCTCCGCGGTGAGCCGGTCGTCGACTGCGGCGCGCCAGAGCGGAACATCGGTGAGGTGCAGCCCCGTCACGCGGTCGGGGGCGAGAAGTGCGACCTGGTCGGCGATCGCCGTCCCGAGATCGCCGCCGTGCACCGCGAAGGAACGCACACCGATCTCGCCGAGGGCGGCGAGCAGGCGCTCGGCGTTCCAGCGCGGCCCGCCCTCATCGCGCGCAGCGGCATCGCTGTAGCCGAAGCCCGGGATGCTCGGCACGATGACGTCGAGGTCCGCCAGATGCTCGACGACCCCGCGGAAGCGGACGAAGCTGTCCGGCCAGCCGTGCACGAGCACGACCGCGGGTGCGCCCGGCGTCCCCGCGCGCCAGAGGTGCACACGCCGCCCCTCCTCGCCCACGAGCAGGTGCTGCTCAGACCGCAGTCTCGCCTCGACGGCATGCCAATCGACGTCCGCCCAGGCGTCGAGCACGCGCCGCAGGGCCGAGGGACGCGTCCCCCGCGTCCAGTCGTCGCCCACGTCGTCGGGCCACCGCGTCGCCGCGATGCGCCGCCGCAGGTCGTCGATCTCGTCGGTCGGGGTCCGCGGGTCGAGCCGGGTGATCATGCGACCACCCTGGCACGATCGCGCAGGCCGGGGCATCCCCCGCCCCGCCCCGCCTGGGCCGACGCACCGGAGCAAGGGGGACGCTGCTCGCTCGGCCTCCGCTGCGGATTCCGGCCTGACCCCCAGGCCCGTGTCGGAGGCGCGGCATAGCATGGGCGTGTGGAACCGCTGATGGCCCTTCTGGTCGAGTGGTGGTGGATCGGCCCCGCGGCGGCCGGTGCCGGCACCGTCGGCTGGCTGGGCGTGCGCCGTTCCCGACAGCGCGCTCTTCCCGCCGGGACGACCACCGGCGACCGGGCCGCGCGCGCGTGGGCCTCGCGCCCGATGGGCAAGGCCGCCGCCCGGCGCCTCGAGCTCGACGCTGCCCTGCTCGACCTGCAGTCGGCCCGACACGCGGTCACCCGCGGCCGGGCCGACGTCAAGGTCGCCGACGCCGAGGTCGTGCGCGCCCAGGCCGAGCGGGCGGCATCCCGGGTCCCGGCCGACGCCGTCGCCGCCGCGCGCGGCCGGTTGACCGACGCGCAGCGAGACCTCCGCGCCGCGGCGGCCGAGGTGCGCGCCCGGCGCGCGGGGGTCAAGGCCGCGAAGGCGATGCTGCCGGCGATCCGTGCCGGCAGCGCACCCCTGCCCGTCGCCCGTTTGCTGGCCGAGCACGATGCGATCCTCGCGCGGTGGATGGCCTACGAGACCGACCCCGCCCTCGCGATCGATTACCCCGAGATGAGCGACTCCCGCTCGCCGCTGCTCGCCGACTTCCTCCGCGCGCACGAGAAGGCGCAGTGGCTGCGACCGGCGTCGGTCCAGACGCGTCTCGAACCCGCCGAGTTCCTCGCGTATCGCGACGCCGTGCGCCGCACCGCGCACGCCTTCGATCGCGCGGAGCGGGCGGCCCGCCGGGGCGATCGCGACCAACCAGGCATCGACGGCGGCGATGCGTGGAGCCGGGTGGCATCCGATCTCGCCGAGACCGCGCAGCGCGCCCTCGCCCGCTCGATGGAGTCGATGGGTCGCGCCGCCGCCCGCAACTGGAACGAGCGCGGCGCCAAGCGCGCGCAGAAGAAGACCTCGGATGCCGGCGGCCCGCCGCCGCGGAACGGCCCGGTGTGGCCGCCTCCCGCACGCGATCGGCCCCCGACGTCGCCTTCTTGAGACCCCGTGGGGCGAGCGGCGTAGCATGGCGCCGTGAATGAGTTCTGGACCTTCGCCGGGCACTACTGGTGGCTCGTCTTCCCCCTCTTCGGGATGACGATGGGAGCCATCAACGCACGCGTGAAGCACCGCGAGGTCACCGCGCGGCGCCGCCACCGCGAGCAGCTCGAGCTCCTGAAGGCCCAGGGCGCGGCGCTCGCGCCCGCCGGCGGCGAAGGGGCCGCCCTCACCGCCCCCGCGACGCCGACGACCGACGTCGGGCAGAAGCGCGTCGCCGCCGCGCACGATGACGTGACCCACCGCTGGCTCGAGTACGAACTCGACGCCGAGAAGCTGGTCACGTACCCGGCGATGAGCGACGGCCGCCAGCCGCTGACGGCCGCGTTCCTGCGCGCGAAGAAGCTGGCCGACAACCTCCGTCCGGCGGACGGCGAGACCCTCTCGGCGGAACAGCTCAAGGAGTACCGCGACGCCGTCACCGACTACGAGGTCGCCTTCGACATGGCCGAGCGCGACGCGCGACGCGTGAAGGACGCCGCGTTCACCGCCGACGAGCGCAAACGCCTCGACATCGCGAAGCAGCTGCTCACCGTCGCCACCGATCAGGCCGCGACCCCGAACGAACGCCAGCTCGCCTACAAACGCGTGCGCGAAGAGCTCGACGGACTCATCTGGTTGAGCGACGAAGCCGTCGACGTCCTTGAGAAGAAGGTCGCCCTGGAGCTGCCTCGCGGCGCCGCAACCGCTCCGCGCACGCCGCCCGAGCCCGCTGTCTGACGTCACCGCTTCCGGCGGATCCGCACCGGCCCGCGGGCGGTGGTCACGTCGACCACCTCACCCTTCTGCGTCACCTCGACCTCGCCCCGCTCGACCAGCGCGTGCGCGGCGTCGCGCGCGGGCTGCATGAGGTCGCGCCAGTCGTCGCCGCCCACGGCTCGGGCGGCCTCGGACGGGCAGATCGTCTTGTCGGCGTCGCGGGCCGCGAGCAGCTCGCGAATGGATGCCACGAGCCGGGGGTCTGCACCAGATGACGGGGCCATCTGTCCAGTGTCCCTCCGCGCCGAGGCGACGGGGCCAGAATGACCCGGTGATCACCGAGCGCCACGCCCCCGACCTGCCCGGACGCGCCGTCATCGCCCAGCGCTGGAACCGCGCCGTCTTCGTGCACTGGCGCGTCGATCCGGCCGAGGTCGCCCCCCTGCTGCCGCGGGGGACCCGTCCCGACGTGCACGACGGCTCCGCGTGGGTGGGGCTCGTGCCGTTCGTGCTGAGCGAGTTCCGGTTCCTGCCGCTGCCGCCCGTGCCGCTGCTCGGCACGTTCACCGAGATCAACGTGCGCACCTATGCCGTCGACGACGAGGGCCGCCGTGGGGTGGTCTTCCGCACGCTCGAGGCCGAGCACCTCGCCCCCGTCCTCGCCGCTCGAGCGCTCTTCGGCCTGCCGTACCGGTGGGCCCGGGCGGGGGTGCGCACCGAGGGCTCGCGCATCGAGTACCGCTCGCGGCGCCACGGGGGACGGCATCCGGGAACGCGTGTGCGGGCCACGCTCGGCACGGAGACGGTGGACACGCCCCTGTCGCGCTTCCTCACCGCGCGGTGGGGGTTCCACGAGCGGCACCTCGGCCGCACGATCTGGGCCGCGAACGCGCACGAGCCCTGGCCGCTGGTCACGGCTGAGCTCGACACCCTCGACGACGACCTCGTCGCCGACTCCGGCTTCCCGCAGCTCGCGGGGCGCACGCCCGACTCCGTCCTCGCGATGCCCGCCGACCACCCCGGCTTCATCACGCGCTTCACGAGCGCGCGCACCATCGCGTGAATACGTGACGGCCCCCTCCACACGGGAGGAGGCCGTCACGGGGGATCAGCGCTGCGTCGAGAACGCCGAGGGGTTCTGCTCGAGCCAGGCGTCCACGGCCTCGGCCTCGCGGCCCTCGCCGAACTCGTTGACCACCAGGTCTTCGAGCGAACCGTACTGCTCGTCGTTCAGCTGGATGCCGGCGATGAGCTCGGCGGCATCCGGGTACTTTCCGGCGAAGCCAGAGGTGCCGAGGAAGTGCAGTGCCTCGGGGTCGCCCATGAGTCCCTGCGGGTCTTCGAGGTCCTTGACGTCGTACGCGTCGTTGGCCCAGAACGGACGCCACAGGGTGACCGCGATGTCCTTCTGCGCCGCGATGGCGTTGTCGAGCTCGGTGAGCATCGCCGCGGTGGAGGAGGTCACCAGCTCGAAGTCGCCGTCGAGGCCGTACCCGGGGAGCATGGTCTCCTGCGTCTGCGTGGTGAGACCGGCGCCCGGCTCGATGCCGTAGATGCGGCCGTCGAAGCGCGCGGCGTTGTCCTGGAGCTGCTCGATCGAGTCGATGTCGACGTAGCTCGGCACCGCGATCGTGAGCTTGGCGTTGTCGTAGTACGCGCCGAGGTCGTCGATCTGGTCGCCGTAGCGGTCCATGTACGACTTGTGCGTCAGCTCGGGCCAGGCCGAGGGGTAGATGTCGACGTCGCCCTGCGCGAGACCGGTGTACAGCGGGCCCGCCTCGGTGAGGGTCTGCATCTCGACGTTGTAGCCGAGCTTGCCGAGCTGGTCCTCGAGCAGGTACGCGGTGCTGAGGCCGTCGGTCCACGAGGGCAGGAAGCCGAGCGTGATCGTGCCCTTCTCGCCGCCGTCGCCCGAGCCGCCTTCGGCCATGTTGCCGCTCGCGCAGCCGGCGAGCAGCAGGGTCCCCGCCGCGCCGAGGGCGAGGGCGGAGGTGAGGTGTCGCGTCTTCATTGCTGTGTTCTCTTCCTTTTCGTATGTGTTTTCGTTGCCCCGTCTTTACGCGTGAGGGGTCGTTTTCCGTCGCCTGGCGAGCGCCTGAGCGACAGAAGATGACCCCTCACGCGGAAGAGGGAGGGATGCCGTGACTCAGCGCCCGGACGGCACCGGCGCTCGACGCGGCGAGGCCTTCTCGCGCTCGGCCTCGTTCGAGGCATCCGTCGGGGTGGCGTCGACGTGCGGGGCGGCGGGGGCTCCGGCCGTGACGGCCGCGGCCGAGCGCGCGGCACGACGGCGCATGACCACGCCCAGCAGCGACCCGCGGTTGTCGGCGCGGTTCCCGAGGGCGGCGGTGAGCCGGTCGAGGTAGACCGCGAGGATGACAACGCTGAGGCCGGCCTCGACGCCCTTGGGCAGGTTGACGGTCGAGATCGACTGCACGACCTCCTTGCCAAGGCCATCAGCTCCGACGATGCCGGCGACGACCGCCATCGACAGCGCCAGCATGATGACCTGGTTGACGCCCGCCATGATCGTCGGCATCGCCAGCGGCAGCTGGATGCCGCGGAGGATCTGCCCGGGGGTCGCGCCGAACGCGTGTCCGGCCTCCACCGTCTCGGAGTCGACCCCGCGGATGCCGAGCTCGGTCAGGCGCACGCCGGGGGGCAGGGCGAAGATCACGGTCGAGACGACACCGGGCACCACGCCGATGCTGAAGAACGTGATCGCCGGGATCAGGTACACGAACGCCGGCATCGTCTGCATGAAGTCGAGGATCGGCTTCAGGACCGCGCGCACGGTGGCGTTGCGCGCCGACCAGATGCCGAGGGGCACCGCGATCGCCACGGCCACGACGGTCGCCACCAGCACGAGGGCCAGCGTCTGCATCGCGGTGACCCATTGGCCCATCGCGAGGATCAGGGCGAAACCGATGGCCGTGCCGAGCGCGAGCTTCCACGAGCGCAGGAGCCAGGCGAGCAGCGCCGCGACGACGATCACGGCGATGATGGGCGCCGACAGGAGCACGTCGCTCAGCCCGCCCACGAGGAATCGCACGACCACGGAGACGACGTCGAAGAAGCCCGAGAGGTTGTCGCGGACCCAGTCCACGGCGCTGTCGACCCACGCGCCGACGGGGATACGGAAACCGTCCATCAGCGCACCGCCTCGCTCTCGCGGGCGTCAGGGCCGACGGCATCCGCCACGGGCGTGCCCTCGAGCACGGCGTCGATCTCGGCCGACGGCAGAGGCTGCGGAAGCACGGTCAACTCCTCGGTCGAGGTCGGCCCGGGCCCGAGAGCGGCGAGCAGGGTCACGCGGGGGATCACGCCGGTCAGGCGGCCCTCGGCGTCGAGCACGGCCAGCGGCAGCGGCGACTCGACCGAGGGGACGAAGAGGTTCATCAGCACCTCGTCCTCGCGCACGCTCTGCGGCACGGGCTTGAGCTTGCTGCGCAACGAGCTCTCGCCGGCGCGGACGAGCTTCATCGCGTCGCGATCGGTGATGATGCCGACCGGCCTGCGGTCGCGGTCGGTGACGTAGACGGCCGACATGTAGGCGTCGCGCATCTGACGCAGCGCGGTGCGAGGGCCGGCGGAGGCGTCGACGCGCGGACGCGGACGCTCCATGACGTTGCCGGCGGTCAGCACCCGTGCCCGGTCGACGTCCTGTACGAACTGCTCGACGTAGTCGTTCGCGGGGTCGGTGAGGATGTCCTCGGGGGTGCCGATCTGCACGATGCGCCCGTCGCGCATGACCGCGATGCGGTCGCCGAGGAACATCGCCTCGTTGAGGTCGTGGGTGATGAACACGATGGTCTTCTTCAGCGTCCGCTGCAGGTCGAGCAGCTGCTCCTGCATCTCGCGGCGGATCAGCGGGTCGAGAGCGCTGAACGCCTCGTCCATCAGCAGGATGTCGGTGTCGGCGGCGAGCGCGCGGGCGATTCCGACGCGCTGCTGCATCCCGCCCGACAGGGCCGAGGGGAGCTTCTCTCCCCAGCCCTCGAGGCCCACGAGCGCGAGGATCTCCTCGGCCTTCGCGAGCCGCTCGGCCTTGCCGACGCCGCGCAGCTCGAGCGGGTAGGCGACGTTCGCGGCCACGGTGCGGTGCGGGAGCAGCGCGAAGTGCTGGAACACCATCGCCAGACGCTCGCGGCGGAGGGTGCGCAGGCGCGCCGCGCCGACGCCGGTGAGGGCGTCGCCCTGCACCTCGACGGTGCCGGCGGTCGCCTCGTGCAGGCCGTTGAGCATGCGGATGATCGTGGACTTGCCGGAGCCGGACAGCCCCATGATGACGAAGATCTCGCCGGGCTGGACCTCGAAGCTCGCGTCGACGACGGCGGCGGTCCCGTGGTCGGCGATCTCGTCTCGACGGGCTCCGGAGCGGAGCCGGTCGACGGCGGCCTGGGGGGCGCGGCCGAAGACCTTGAACAGGTTCTTCGCCGCGAGGGCAGGCGGATGTGTCACTGTGTGCACCTCGGCGGCCTCGGGTGGCCGCAGCGGTCACGCCCGGGTGGCAGCCCTCGGCGCTCTCCGGGGGTGGAGCGCGTCGACGCCGGATATCGGATCCGTCGCCCAGGCCGCCGACCGTACGCTCGCGGCGCGGACTCCCCCGAGTCGGCACCGGCGACCGCGGACTGGTCGAGTGGGCGGCCCGTCAACGGGCCTCCACCAACGTTTCACGGCGATGGATCGCCTGGCAAATCGCCTCACGCCTTGCAATCCGGGATGCCGCGTGGCACACGCGCGCGCGTGCGCTCCCTCCTCCGCGGGTCAGCGTGGAGGGCACGTCGCGTGTCAGCCCGGGCGTGTCGCCGAGCGAACGGCGCTCGACACCGCGTGCGGTTCCGCCCGCGCGCCGCCACCCGAGGACGTCAGTCCGCGGGTGCCTCCGCGGCGGCGGAACGGTGGTGGCGGATGACCTCGGCCACGACGAAGTTGAACCATTTCTCGGCGAACACCGGGTCGAGGTCGGCCTGCTCGGCCAGCTGCACGAGCCGAGCGATCTGCTGCTCCTCGCGGGCCGGGTCGGATGCCGGCATCCCGTGCTTCGCCTTGAGCACCCCGACCTGCTTGGTGCAGCGGAAGCGCTCTGCGAGCAGGAAGATCAGCGCGGCGTCAATGTTGTCGATGCTGCCGCGCAGCCCCTGCAGAATCGTCGAGGGATCGGCGTCGGTCATGTGTCCTCCCAGATCGTTCCGACCCTACCGCGCCCGACCGGGCCCAATCGCCCGCGGATGCGGAGTCCTACAGTGTGAGGATGAGCCGATCCACGCGTCCCGACCCCACCGCCGTAGGTGCCGAGGCGGGCGCTCCCACCTCGCGTGACAAGCCGGTGTGGTCGGCCATCTCCCGACCGTACGCCGCGGGCTTCTTCCTCACCCTCGGCGGGCTGACCGCCATCCTGCTCGGCCTGGCCCTGTCGAACCTGTCGACGGTGCTCATCTACATCGCGATCGCCCTATTCGTGGCTCTCGCCCTCGACCCGCTCGTGCGCTTCCTCGTGCGGCGCGGGCTCTCGCGCGCCTGGTCGATCGTCATCGTGTTCGGCGGCCTCGCCGTCATCCTCGCCGGCGCCCTGTGGCTGCTCATCCCGCCGGTCGTCCGTCAGGTGGAGCAGTTCGTCGGCGACATCCCCACGTTCGTCAACGACCTGATCGACAGCGACGCCGTGCGCTGGGTAGAGAGCAACTTCGGAGACAGCCTGGGCGACGTCCTCAAAGAGGTCCAGGGCTTCGTCACGAACCCGGCCAACATCGCCGCGATCGGCGGCGGTCTCCTGCAGGTCGGTGTGAGCATCGGCACGTTCGTCTCGGGCGCGATCATCGTGCTCGTGCTGAGCCTGTACTTCCTGGCATCCCTGCCGAAGATGAAGAACTCGCTGGTGCGCCTCACCCCCGCGCGCAGTCGCGAGACGGTGGCGGACATGACCGGCCAGATCACCGACTCGGTGGGCGGGTACCTCGCCGGAATGGTCGTGCTGGCGCTGTGCAACGCGGTCTTCGCGTTCATCGTGCTGACGATCCTCGGGCAGCCGTTCGCGGCGCTGCTGGCGGCCCTGGCCTTCGGCATCACGCTGATCCCGCTCGTCGGTTCGGTGCTGTTCTGGGCGACCGCCACGATCTTCACCCTCATCGTCAGCCCGACCGCCGGACTGATCTTCGCGATCGTCTATCTCGTCTACATGCAGATCGAGGCATATCTCCTCACGCCGCGGGTCATGAACCGCACCATCTCGATCCCCGGCGCCCTCGTCGTCATCGGGGCCCTCGTCGGCGGCACGCTCCTGGGCCTGCTCGGCGCGCTCGTCGCGATCCCCGTGACCGCCTCGGTGCTGCTCATCATCAAGCAGATCGTCATCCCGCGACAGGATGCCAAGAAGTAGCGCTCAGCGCATCGGCAGCAGCCGCGTCGGCGACGGCGACGCCGTGCGGTGTCGGACGCGACCGGGGATGCCGGTGCGCGGGTCGAGCGGCAGCGACACGATCTCGTGCGCGAGCTGCCCCGCCACGAGCAGCGTGTCGTCGAAGACCACGTGGTGGCGCGGCCAGTGCGTGCCGGTCTCGGCGAGCGCCGTGAGCTGCAGCGATTCGCCGGAGCCGCGTACCGAGAGCACGGCCACGGTGTCGCTGCCGCGCACGCCCGCGTACAGCGTCGCGCTGTGACGGTCGGTGCAGAGTTCGGCGGCCGTGTCGGTCTCGAGCGTGCCGAGCAGCGGCTCCCCCGAGATCACGTGCCACCGACCCTCGCGATCGGGCGCGAGCACGAAGACCTCACAACTGAGTTCGGTGACGACGTAGAGGTGGCCGGACGGATGCCACAGCCCGTGACGAGGACCGCTGCCCTTCGGGAGCGTCACGTCCTGGACCGGCCGCAGGCCGGCTCCGCCCACCCGCCAGATGCGCACGAGGTCGAAACCCATGTCGGTCGTCGCGACGAGACCGCCCGGCAGGAAGATCGCCTGATGCGCGCGCGAGACGCGAGCACCGGCGGCGGCCTCCTCCGACTCGGCGTCGGTCTCGGGCACCTCGTCGTACGCGGGCACGAGGTGGCCGTACTCGTCCCCGGCCGCCTCGCGCAGCGCCCGCGCGGCCGCCGCGAGGTCGGGGACGACGGCGCCCGACACCCTCGCGCCGGTCGACACGGCGCCCTCGGACGGCGAGGAACCGTACGGGTCGAGGGCCTCGGGGGCGACCAGCGGTTTCGACGGTCGGCCCGCGGCATCCAGGTCGATCCGCACGACCCGCCCGTCGCCCCAGCAACTGGCGAGCAGGTGCGAGGCGTCGGGGGCGACGGCGACGTGGCAGACCGCCTCGCCCGCGGCGACGGGCGCACCGAGCGGTGCCAGCCGCGTGTCGCCGGTGCGGCGGTAGGCCTGCACCGTGCCGTCGAACTCGAGAGCGGCGTAGATCACGTCGTGGGTCGGGTGCGCGGCGATCCACGACGGCGAGCCGGGAGCGGACACCGCCGTCGCGACCATGCCGAGCGGACCGCTCGCGCCGGGGGCATCGGCCTCGCCGGCCTGCAGGATGCCGATCCCCTCCGCCGCACCTGTGTCGGGAGCGTAGGCGCCGACCCAGAAGCGCACGTCAGTCGATCAGGTCGTGGCGCACGATCACCTGGTCGCGGGCGGGCCCGACGCCGATGACCGAGATGCGCGTGCCGCTCATCTTCTCGAGCGCCAGCACGTAGTCCTGCGCCGTCTGCGGCAGGTCGTCGAAGGTGCGGGCGGTCGAGATGTCCTCGCTCCATCCCGGCAGGTATTCGAGGATCGGCTTCGCGTGGTGGAAGTCGGTCTGGTTGATGGGCAGATCGTCGAACCGCTCGCCGTCGACGTCGTACGCGACGCACACGGGGATCTGCTCGAGACCGCCGAGGATGTCGAGCTTGGTCAGCACGAGGTCGGTGATGCCGTTGATGCGCGTCGCGTAACGCGTGATGGGGGCGTCGTACCAGCCGACGCGGCGCGGACGACCCGTCGTGGTGCCGAACTCGAAGCCGCGCGAGCGCAGCCAGTCGCCGTTCTCGTCGAAGAGCTCGGTGGGGAACGGTCCCGAACCGACGCGGGTCGTGTACGCCTTGACGATGCCGACGATCCGGTCGAGACGGTTCGGGCCCACACCCGCGCCCGTCGCGGCACCGCCGGCGGTCGCCGACGACGAGGTGACGAACGGGTAGGTGCCGTGGTCGACGTCGAGCATGGTGGCCTGGCCGCCCTCGAACACGACGACGTCGCCGGCGTCGAGGGCGTCGTTGAGCAGCAGAGAGGTGTCGGCCACCATCGGACGCACGCGGTCGGCGTACGAGAGCAGGTCGTCGACGATCTCGTCGGCCGTGATCGAGCGCCGGTTGAAGATCTTCACCAACAGGTGGTTCTTCTGGTCGAGGGCGCCCTCGACCTTCTGGCGCAGGATGTTCTCGTCGAACAGATCCTGCACGCGGATGCCGACGCGGTTGATCTTGTCGGCATAGGCCGGGCCGATGCCGCGGCCGGTGGTGCCGATCATGCGCTTGCCGAGGAAACGCTCGGTGACCTTGTCGAGCGTGCGGTGGTACTGCGTGATGATGTGCGCGTTCGCGCTGATCTTCAGACGGCTCGTGTCGAGGCCGCGCGCGTTGAGGGCCTCGAGCTCGTAGAAAAGCACCTCGAGGTCGACGACCACGCCGTTGCCGATCACCGCGTTGACGCCGGGCGACAGGATGCCGCTGGGCAGCAGGTGCAGCGCGTACTTCTCGTCGCCGATGACGACGGTGTGGCCGGCGTTGTTACCGCCGTTGAACTTGACGACCCAGTCGGTGCGCTCACCGAGGAGATCGGTGGCTTTTCCCTTGCCCTCGTCCCCCCACTGGACGCCGACGATCACGATTCCGGGCATGTGCGCTCCTCGCGTCTGATTCCGGCGGTACACCCCATCCTATCGAGCGGGTCCGACACGCCCGCGCGGAGGCTAACGGGTGAAGGTGCTCGTGATGTCGTGCCACGCGATCGACGCGGACGCCTCCGCTCCCCGAGCCAGTGCGAGCACGAGATCCATGGCATCCCGATCCGTCAGGATCTCGTTCGGCAGGACGCGGAACGAGCGCGTCGCCCCGGGCAGCTCGATGAGCTCTCCGGCGGTGCTCGCCGAGGTTGCGGCGACGGCGTGACGAAAACCCGGAGCCGCCTCGGTCGGGGTGCGTCGCTCGACGGTGAGTCCGTCGCGGCCGCCCGCGTACTGGAGGTAGTCGTCGTCGCCGAAACTCAGGATCGCGAAGGCGGGACCGCGGTGATCGGAGATCCAGTCGATCGATGCCGCCAGGAGCGCCGGACTCGGATCGGCGTGGTCTCCGCCGTTGTCGACGGTCAGCCTCGCTCCCACCAGGGGCGACGACGAGAGGGTGCGCTGCGGATCGGGCCGCCAGAGCATGCCGTCGGTGGTGCTGACATCCTCGAAACCCCACCCGTGTTCGGCGGCGAGGCGGTGCACGACCGCGGTGACGTCCTCGGCGTCGAACCAGGGCACCGAGAGGTACAAGACAGCACCCTCGACCCCGTAATCGGCGAAGTGCCCACCGCCCTCGACGAGCTGGTCGGGCGCTTCGGAGAGGGGCCGGTAGAACTGCTGCAGGAGTTCGACCGCCCGATCCACGATCGGGCTCGGCCCCTGCGCACGTGCGCCCTCGTCGAGCCAGACGCGGAGGTCGTCCCGCCCGACGGGCGCGGCGGTGGGGTCGAAGACGAGGATGTCGTAGCTCACGTCGTGCTCCCGGGTCGAGGTGCGACCACCCTAGCGGCCGTCCTCGATCGCCCAGGAGGAGGATCCACACCGCAACCCCTCCCTCGGCCCCCGGCCGCTCACTAGCCTGGGGCGATGCAGAGATCGCGCGGGTGGGCGACCGGGTGGAACGCGGCCCGCGTGGCGGTCGCCGCGCTCATCCTCGTCGCGGTGGGGGCGCAGTTCGCCTCGTCCGTCGCGGAAGCCGTCGCCCGGGGCCGCGACGTCGCCACGGTCGTCGCGAACTTCTTCAGCTTCTTCACGATCCTGTCCAACGTCTCGTCCGCGGTCGTGATCGCCTGGCTCGGCCTGCGCTTCTTCGCGCGAGGGCGCCGGCTCGACGTCGACCCGCCCGCTCTCGCCACGGCCCTGGCATTCGTGTCGACCTACATGATCGTCACCGGAGTCGTCTACAACCTGCTGCTGCGCGGCATCCCCCTCCAACCCGAGACGGTCGGCTGGTCGAACGAGGTCATGCACGTGTGGGGTCCGCTGTTCCTGCTGCTCGACGTCGTCCTCGGGCCCACGCGTCGACGGCTGCCCTGGTCTGCGGCCTTCGCCGCGGCGATCTTCCCGATCGTGTGGATCGTGTACACGCTGGTGCGCGCGCCGCTCATCACCAACCCCACGACGGGCGCCCCCTTTTGGTACCCCTACCCCTTCCTCGACCCGAGCACCGGCGGATGGGGGAGCGTCGTGTTCTACATCGTCGTCATCGCCGTCGCGATCGTCGCCCTCGCCGTCGGGGTGGTCGCGATCGGGCGGGCACGCGGCATCCGTTCCGACGGAATACGTGCTGGTCGTCGCGTCGACCGACGTGCATACTGAATCGCCCCGTCCGTGCCGAGAAAGCGATCCCGGATGCCACTGAGCCCGATGTGCTGGAGGACTCGCGTGGTCGCGGGCACCCTCGCCGCCGCCTTCCTCCCCCTCTTCATCGGCTCTCCCGCCGCCGCGCAGGACGTCCGTGCGGCCGTGACGGCGCAGAGCCCGAACCCCCTGGCATCCGGTCCCGCCCTGCCCACCTACTCCGCCGCGGCCGAGGCGCAGAAGGCCGCGACGGCGGCGGGGCGCACGAGCGTCGCGAAGCAGATCGCGGTGATCGCCGGGCAGCCGACCGCGGTCTGGCTCGGCGAGTGGTACGACGACGCGGCCCTGGTGCGCGTGCTGCAGGCCGAGACGCAGACCGCGGCGCAGCAGAAGAAGACCGCGGTGTTCGTGCTCTACGCCATCCCGGCCCGGGACTGCGGCCTGCACTCCTCCGGCGGCTTCGACGCCGCCGGATACCAGCGATGGGCGCGGCTGATCGCGCAGACGCTGCGGGGGACGCCCTCGGTCGCGATCGTCGAGCCCGACGCGCTGGCCATGCTCGGGTCGTGCGAGGGACAGGGCGATCGCCTCGGCCTCATCGCCGACGCGGTCCGCACGCTCGCCGACGCAGGCGTGCCGGCCTACATCGACGCGGGCAACTCCAACTGGGTCCCGGCCGAGACCATGGCCCAGCGCCTGCGCGACGCGGGGGTTTCGACCGCCCGCGGGTTCTCGACCAACATCTCGAACTTCCAGACCACCACCGCCGAGCAGCGCTACGCGGAGCGCGTGCGTGCGCTGCTCGGCGGCACCGCCCGATATGTCATCGACACCTCGCGCAACGGCCGCGGGTGGACCGGCGATTGGTGCAATCCCTCCGGCGTGGGCCTCGGGACCACCCCCCGCGCCGTCACCGGGAGCGGCGGGCTCGACGCCCTGCTGTGGATCAAGCGACCCGGCGAGAGCGACGGCCTCTGCAACGGCGGGCCCGCCGCCGGCAGCTGGTTCGAGAAGGCGGCTCTCGACCTCGTCGCACTGCGCAAGAGGTAGACGCCCTACCCTGGAACGCGTGCGTACTCGACTGATGTCCGCGGCCCTCGCCGCCTCCGCCCTGCTCCTGCTCGCCGGCTGCGCCGGAGGCACGACGGCCGAGCCCGCTCCGGCGGCGAGCTCCTCGAGCACCGGTGCGGCTGCCGGCGACTGCTCGTACACCGCGTCGGGGCAGCCGGCCGTCGACGTCACGCCTCCCGCGGAGGGCACCGAGCGCCCCACGGGGACGGTCGAGGCGACGCTGGAGACCTCGGCCGGGGCGATCCCGATGACCCTGACCGGTGAGCGCACCCCCTGCACGGTCGAGAGCTTCGTCTCGCTCGCACAGCAGCAGTACTTCAGTAACACCGAGTGCCACCGCCTCACCACGGAGGGCATCTTCGTCCTCCAGTGCGGCGACCCCACCGGCACGGGCCGCGGCGGCCCGGGCTACCGCTTCGCCGACGAGCTCGACGGCAGCGAGACCTACCCCGCGGGCACGGTCGCGATGGCCAACGCGGGCCCCGGCACCAACGGCTCGCAGTTCTTCCTCGTCTACGCCGACTCGGAGCTGCCCCCGAACTACACGGTCTTCGCCACCATGTCACCCGAGGGCCTGCAGGTCGTGAAGGACATCGCCGCGGCGGGCACGGCCGGCGGCTCCCCCGACGGCGCCCCCGCCACCCCGGTGACGATCAGCGCCGTGACGATCGGCTGACCCGAGCAGGGCACGAATCGGGACGAGGCACCGCTCCGCCCTAGAATCGAGGGCATGTCCAAGGTCCTGCAGTCCCTTCCCGTCGGCGAGCGCGTCGGCATCGCGTTCTCGGGTGGTCTCGACACCTCGGTGGCCGTCGCGTGGATGCGCGACAAGGGCGCCGTGCCCTGCACCTACACCGGTGACCTCGGGCAGTACGACGAAGACGACATCGCCTCGATCCCGGGTCGCGCCACCCAGTACGGCGCTGAGATCTCGCGCCTGGTCGACTGCAAGACCGCCCTGGTCGAAGAGGGCTTCGTGGCGCTCGCGTGCGGCGCGTTCCACATCCGCTCGGGCGGACGCACGTACTTCAACACCACGCCGCTCGGCCGCGCCGTCACCGGCACGCTGCTCGTGCGCGCCATGAAAGAAGACGGCGTCGACATCTGGGGCGACGGCTCCACCTACAAGGGCAACGACATCGAGCGGTTCTACCGTTACGGGCTGCTCGCCAACCCCGCGCTGCGCATCTACAAGCCGTGGCTCGACGCCGACTTCGTCACCGAGCTCGGCGGTCGTAAAGAGATGAGCGAGTGGCTCGTCGCCCACGACTTCCCCTACCGAGACAGCGCCGAGAAGGCCTATTCGACGGATGCCAACATCTGGGGCGCCACGCACGAGGCGAAGACCCTCGAGCACCTCGACGTCTCGCTCGAGATCGTCGAGCCCATCATGGGCGTGCGCTTCTGGGACCCGGCGGTCGAGATCGAGACCGAAGACGTCACGGTCGAGTTCGAACGGGGCCGCCCCGTCGCGATCAACGGCGAGCGCTTCGACGACCCGGTGGCGCTGGTGCGCGAGGCCAACACGATCGGCGGTCGTCACGGCCTCGGCATGAGCGACCAGATCGAGAACCGCATCATCGAGGCCAAGTCACGCGGCATCTATGAAGCGCCGGGTATGGCGCTGCTCTTCCTCACCTACGAGCGCCTCGTCAACAGCATCCTGAACGAGGACACCCTCGCGACCTACCACGAACAGGGTCGTCGCCTCGGTCGCCTCATGTACGAGGGCCGCTGGCTCGAGCCGCAGTCGCTCATGCTGCGCGAGTCGATCCAGAAGTGGGTCGGGTCGACCATCACCGGCTCGGTGACGGTGCGCCTGCGCCGCGGTGAGGACTACACGATCCTCGACACCGTGGCATCCGGAATGTCGTACTCGCCCGAGAAGCTCTCGATGGAGCGCGTCGGCGACGCCGCGTTCGGCCCCGTCGACCGCATCGGCCAGCTCACCATGCGCAATCTCGACATCGCGGACTCGCGCGCGCGTCTCGAGCAGTACGCGGGCCTGGGCCTGATCGGCGGACCGACCGGCGAGCTCGTCGGCGACGTCGCGGCCGGCGGTGCGCGCGAGATCATCGAGTCGGCCTCCCCGCTCACGGCCGACGGCGAGCGCCTGGCAGAGGCGACGGATGCCGCGGGCGAGTCCGCCGCGTTCGACGCCGGCACCGACTGAGGTATCCCCGCGAGAGCCCGCGACGCCCAGCGTCGCGGGCTCTTTCGCGCCCGCGAGCCGCCGTCGGCGCGTGAGGGGTCGACGTTTGTCGCTTCGGCCGCGTCCAGGCGACAAGAAGTGACCCCTGACGCTCGGGAAGGTGGGGGGATGGAATAAGTTGCACACGGGCGTGCACTTTCGGCGTACACTAGTCGGTCGTGAGCACCCCCACCCGCCGTGACGCCGTCAAGAACCGCGCCGGCATCCTCGACGCCGCGACCGCGGCCATCGGCCACGACCCGCGCGCCTCGATCGACACGATCGCCCGCCGCGCCGGCCTGTCGCGCCGCGCCCTCTACGGCCACTTCGACGACCGCGACGCCATCATCCGCGAGGTCATCGCCGCGGGCGCCGCCCGCTTCAACGCCATCGCCGACGGCATCGACGACGCCGACTCCCGCGTCGCGCTCGCGCGCCTGGCATCCGAGCTCTGGCGCGAAGCGGCCCACGTGCAGGCCGCCGCCGCCCTCGCTCTCGACGACGCGCACCTGCCCGAGACGTCCGCAGCGCTGGCGCCTCTGCGTCGCCGCATCGACGCGATCGTCCGCCGCGGCCAGGACGCCGGAGAATTGCGCACCGACCTGCCCGCCCCGACCCTCGCGCGCCTGCTCGAAGAGACCGGCCGCACCGTGGTCGCGAGGGTGGATGCCGGCTCCTCCACAGCGCGTTCCATCGCAGTCTGCGCGGTGCTCGGTATCGCCGGGCTGTCGTGGACCGAAGCGCGGGCCCTCCTGGAGCAGCACCCCGACCTGGAGGCGCAATGAGGATCGTCGTCGATGCGGTGGCGAAGGGCCGCAGCGCGCTGCCCGAGACCTCGACCACCTTCGAAACCGGCAGCGCGACGCTGGTCGTCGCCGAGACCGTGCAGCGTCCCACGGTGCTGGGCCTGGTGGCATCCGGTCGCATGAGGGTCGACACCGGAACGGTGACCATCGACGGTCGCGCCGATTCCTCGGCCATCCGTCGACGCGTCGCCCTGGTCGACGCGCCCGTGGTCTCGGAGCCTGAGTCGAACGTGACCGTCACGGGCGTCGTCGCCGAGGAGCTGATGTTCGCCGGGCGCGCGCCGAACCCGTTCGCGGCCACGCGCTGGCTCGAAGGCATCGGTCTCGAGTCGCTCGCGGGCGTCGCCATCGGCAACGTCGAGCCCGCGGCGCGCGTGCGCCTGCTGCTCGAGCTCGCGGCACTGCGGAAGGACGTCGAGGGACTCGTCCTGGTCGCACCCGACCGCCACGGCGGCGAGCCGCTCGCCTGGTGGCGGATCGCGCAGGAGTTCGCCGAGCGCGGGTACGCCGTACTGGTGGTCGCCGGCCACGCCTCGAAGACCACGATCGACGCCCTCGACGAGACGGCGGAGGCCGACCGATGAAGATCCCGCAGATGATCACGGCCGAGCTCCGCCGCCTCACCTCGACCCGCATGTCGGTGATCGCCCTGATCGCCCTGCTCGCCGTGCCGATCCTGTACGGCGGCCTGTACCTCTGGGCCAACCAGGACCCCTACGGCAACCTCTCCAGCGTCCCCGTCGCCCTCGTCGTCGACGATCAGGGCGCCGAGGTCAACGGGCAGCAGCGCAACCTCGGCGACGAAGCCGCCGAGCAGCTCCTCGACAGCGACACGTTCGAGTGGCATCGCGTGTCGGCCGACCAGGCCGACGCGGGCCTGCAAGCCGGAGACTTCGACTTCGTGGTGACCCTGCCCGCCGACTTCACCGAAGCGGTCGCCTCACTCTCGAGCGATGCGCCCCGACAGGCCGACATCGAGCTGCGCACGAACGACGCCAACAACTACCTCGCCTCCACGATCGGCTCGCAGGCCGTCGCCCGCATCCAGTCGTCGGTCGCGAAGAAGGTGGTCGACGAGGCGGGCCTGTCTCTTCTCGACGCCCTGCACACCATTCGCGTGAAACTCGTGGATGCCACGGACGGGGCGACGCAACTCGTGGACGGCCTCGCGAGCGCGAAGGACGGGTCATCGCAGCTCGCCACCGGCTCGGCCACGCTCGCCGACGGCGCCTCCACCCTCGCCGACGGCACCGACCAGCTGTCGACCGGCGCGAACCAGCTGCGCGACGGCACGGCGCAGCTCCGCGACGGGGCAGCACAGGTGGCCGACGGCGCGCAGCAGGTCGCCGGGGGCGTCGACCGCATCGACGCCGCCGCCCAGCGCGTGGGCTCCGCCGCCGGCGATGCCGCGGCCCAGTTGCCCCGGGCGCGTGCCGACATCGCCCGGGCTCTGACCGACGCGGGCCTCGACTCCGCCCGCGTCGACGAGATCCTCTCCCGGCTCGACCCGGTCGGCGATCGCCTGACCGCGGCGAACCAGCGGGTGCAGGACACCGTCGATCAGATCGACCAGCTCGACGCGGGCGCTCGACAGGTCGCCGCGGGCAGTGCGACGGTGGCCACGGGTGCGGCGACCGCAGCCGACGGTGCCGCCGCCCTGGCCGACGGCGCCGGGAGCGCGGCATCCGGGGCAGCCCAACTCCGCGACGGCTCTGCTCAGCTGCGCGACGGCGCCGCCCGGCTCGACGACGGCATCGGTCAGCTCTCCACCGGCGCGACGCAGCTGCGCGACGGTCTCGCGGCGGGCGTCGAGCAGATCCCCGACTCCGACGACGCCACGCGCCAAGCGCAGGCCTCGGCCATCTCCGACCCGGTCGCGGTCGGAACGAGCTCGGTCACGAAGGCGCAGAACTACGGCGCGGGCCTCGCCCCATTCTTCGCGGCGCTGGCCGGGTGGATCGGCATCTATGCGCTGTTCCTCATCGTCAAGCCGGTGTCGAAGCGCGCGGTCACGGCGCTGCGCTCCCCCGTGCGGGTGACCCTCGCCGGCTGGCTCACGCCCGCGGGCCTCGGAGCGCTCCAGATGGTCGGCCTGTTCACCGTGCTCGCGATCGCGCTTCAGTTCTCGTTCGCGAATCCGGCGGCGGCGCTCGGCATCCTGGTGTTCGCGTCGGCCACGTACGCGGCGATCGTGCTCGCCCTCAACGTCTGGCTCGGGTCGGTGGGCCAGTTCCTCGGGCTCGTGCTGATGGTGCTGCAGCTCGTCACCGCGGGCGGCACCTTCCCGTGGCAGACGCTCCCCGGCCCGCTCGCCGCCCTGCACCACGTGCTGCCGATGGGGTACGTGGTGGATGCCATGCGCCAGGTCATGTACGGCGGAGACGTCTCGCGGGTCGGTCCCGACCTGCTGGTGCTGGGCGCGTGGATGGTCGGCGGCGTGCTGGTCGCGGCGATCGGCGTCACGCGGATGACGCACCACCGCACCCTCCGCGACCTGCAGCCGAGCCTGATCGGCTGAGCGCTGGACGCGTGAGTCGCCAAGATTCGTCGCCGCGGAGTTCTCCGAAGCGACAGAATCTGGCGACTCACGCGCGGTGGTGCGTCAGCTCACGCGGCGACGGCCGCGCAGGCTCCAGGCGATGCCTCCGCCGACCAGCAGGGAGGCTGCCAGCAGCCCGACCCCGAGGGCCGGCTGGGCACCGGTGGCGGCGAGCGTCCCCTTCGCGACGACGGTCAGGGGCAGGCGGGCGATCACGGTCGCGTCCGCGCCGGTCACGATCACCGTGTGCGCGCCGACGGCGAAGTCGGACGGAACCCTCACGTCGAAGGCGACCCGGCCCGCGGCGTCCGCGGCGGGGATACCGGCGATGCGCACGGGCTCGCTGCGCAGTTCGGCGGACACCTGTTCTCCCGGCTTCAGTCCGCTGACGGTCACGCGCACGGTGCCACCGCGCTCGACCGACGAGGCCGAGAGGGTCGCCTGGGGCCGGGCGACGGGCCCCGTCGTGGGCGCGGTGCTCGCCGTCGGACCGGCGGTGGCGGTGGGCGTGGAGGACGCCGTCGGGGTGGCCGTGGGCTCCGCCGTCGGGGTGGCCGTGGGCTGCGCGGTCGGGCTCCCCGTGGGGGTCGCGGTCGGCGAGGCCGTGGGGCTGCTCGTCGGCGTCGGGGTCGGGCTCGTCACGACGACCGTCGCGGTGACGAGGATCGCGGTCGCCGAGCGGGGGGTGCGATCCGGTGCGTTCCACGCGGTCGAGCCGTCACGACCCACCCAGTCGTTGTCGTTGGCGCCGAGGCTGCGCACCGTGCCCGTGACGACGTACGAACCCTCCTGAGACGTGTCGACACCCGTGGTGTCCCAGTCGATCGGCAGTGACGAGACGCCACGACCGTACGCCGTGGTCACCTCGGCCGTCTCCGGCAGTGCCTTCTCGACGTCCGCACCGGTGCGCACCTCGGTCGAACCGAGGTCGGTCTCGACCGCCGCGACCGCATCGGCCGCACGCACGCGGTCGTAGTCGGCACGCGTGAGGTCGAGGATGCCGCCGTGCTTCGTGTGCGGAGGCATGTAGTAGTCCGCGCTCTGCAGCACCGAGAAGCCGGCATCCAGATCGTCGGTGGTCATCGGCTTGTACCCGACGGTCGGGATGACGTCGACGTAGAGGTACCACTGATCCGCGTCGTTGCGCTTGAACCCGGCCGGTCCTTCGACCCCGCCGGCGTTACCCCCGGCCCACGATGCGCCGATGCGTTCCTGCACGCGCGTCCATGCGGTGCCCGTCTTCCACCACGTGGGCGAGGACGTGGCATCCATGTAGATGCCCTTACCCTGGGCGTTGTCCTTGGTGACGCGGTAGGTCTTCCCGTCGTGCTGGATGAGGGTGGTGTCAATCGTCTCGCCGCCGTCGTCGACGAAGACACCGCCGTACGCGTAGGAGGCCTGCGTGAAGTCGGACGTCGATCCCCAGAGGATGCGGCTGTAGCCCGGCTGCGTCGCCCCCTGGTCGTAGAGCTTCGACGACCAGTACACGACGAACGAACCGTTGCCCTGGCCGTCGAAGTCCGGCACCCACGTGGCCTCGGGTGCCCACGCCATCCCGAGTCGCGGCGTGGGCGGTGCCACGTCGAGCTGGCGCGGCGCGGACCACGTGACGAGGTCGTCGGACTCCCAGACCACGAGCTTCGTACTGCCCTGGCTCGACCAGTAGCACCACTCGGTGCACCCGTTCGAGCCGCGGTCCCCGCCGAAGACCCGCAGATCGGTCGCGATGATGTAGTACGTGCCGGTCTCGGGATTGCGGGTGATGTAGGGGTCGCGCACGCCGGTGGTCCCCAGTGCGGATGCCAGGATCGGCTTCCCGCCGTTGAGCGGGTCCCACTGCTCGGCGTTGTTCCCGCGCGAGACGTCGAGGTAGATCTTCTCGGCGTAGCCCTGCGCGTCCTCGATGAAGTGAACCATGAGGTAGCCGTAGGGATCGTCGGCCGCGACCGCGGGCTGCACCCGCGCGGTGATCTGGCGCGTGGCCTTCACCCCGCGCACCTCCGCGGTCGCGGTCAAAGCGACGTCGCGGCTCGGTTCGCCCGCGGCGGGCTGCGTGAGCGTCAGCGTCCGTCCGTCGGCACCGATCGCCGCGGCCGCGTCGGTGGTCGACCAGGTGATCGCGCCGCCCGCGTCAGGCAGGGTCGTGACGGAGTCGCTGATCGCAATGGGGTCGTCGAGCTGCTCGAGGGTCCGCGCGGCATACCCCGCGACGGCGGAGGCGTGCTGCTGTGCGTCGGCATCGCTGACGGCCGCGACCTCGCTCGCGCTCAGCGCCCGGTCGTACACGCGGAAGTTCGACACGGCGCCCTTGAACAGCGGGTCCGGCCACGGCGAACGCCCGATCGCGTTGAGGCTCTGGTCGGCGATGGATGCCGGAGTCAGGGCGGTCTGCGCTGTCGCGGCGAGCGCGCCGTCGATGTAGAACGACAGCGTGTCCTTCGCCCCGTCGAGGACGGTGGTCAGGGAGTACCACCGGTCGGCGTCGAGGTTGACGGCGGACCGCGCGTTCACCTCTCCGCCACCGGACGCGGTGGTGATCGCGGAGCGGGCGGAGTCCCGGACGCTGGTGAAGAAGTACGACTGGTTGGCGTCGTTGCCGATGTTCCAGAGGAAGTTGAACGAGTTCTTCATGCTCGCGTCGATCTTGACCTCGGTCGTGACCGTCGCGGCTTCTTCCCCGACGAGGAGGTTCTGCGGGAGGCGGACCCAGTTGCCCGCGGACCCCTTCGCTCCGCCGGTGAGCGTGAGCGCGGCATCCGCCCATTGCGTGTCGGCGGCGTTCTCGACGACGGCGGCGCCGAAGGGCGATCCCGCGGCCGTGTTCGCGACCGACGCGCCGGTGGTCTGGTCGAAGCGGTACTCGGCGATGAGACCGCCCTCCGGCGCGGCGGGAACGGCTGCGACCGCGGGGGCGACCGTTCCGGCACCGATCATGCTCAGCGCCAGGGTCGCGGTGAGCGCCAGGCGTCGTCTCCCCCGGCGCTGGCGTTCGGGGAGGGGCGGGCCGACTCGGGAGGGGTCCATCGTCACGTCCTTGTCACGTCGCGGGCGGCGCCGTCGCTCGCCCGTCCGCGATGACACTATTGTTAGCGCTCACAATTTGCAAGCGTCCTTCGTCGGATGACGACACCCGGGCAGCAGCGAACACTGGCGGGCATCACAAGTGGCCCGGGGCGACGCGGATGACTCCGGGCCGGCGGCATCCATCGACCGACATGCAGACGCACACGCTGGCCGCTCCACGCACGCGATTGCGGGGATCTTGCGGTGGGCTTGCGCTTGCATTTCCATTCAGCTGCAACGACCTGGCGGTGGGTCGGGGAGTCCTGAGGCAGTGCTCACCCGACGGCGGCGGGTTCCTTGTGGGAGCGGTACCAGGCTGGAACCATGACGAGCCGCCCGGTCGGGTGGCCTCGCACCAGACTCGCAACCTGCGGCCCCGAGCCGCGAAAGGAACCGTCATGAACAAGATCGTCAAGGCCACCATCGCCGCTGCCGCCGGTGCCGTCCTCCTCCTCGGCGGAGCGGGAACCTTCGCCACGTGGAACGCCTCGGCGACCGACAAGGGCTCGACCATCGTCGCGGGAAACCTGGTCGTCAAGGACTCGGGCGTGGCCGGCGTGTGGACGGCCAACGGGTCCACCACGCCCATCTCGCTCGCCGGCTACGCGATCGCCCCCGGTGACACCCTGACCTACACGAAGAAGATGTCCATCACCGCCGAGGGCGACCACGTCGTCGCGACCCTCGCCCTCAGCCCGACCTCGATCGCCGCGGCCAATCCCGCGAACGCGAACGACCAGGCCCTCTCCGGCTACGTCAAGTCCAACGCGGTCCTGACCGCCAGCGGCACCGGCATCTCCGGCACCGGCCCCACCTTCACCGTGACCCCGGGAGCCGCCAACGTCGCCCAGGACGTCACCGTCACCGTCACCATCGCCTTCCCCTATGGCGACACCGTCGGCGGAAACAACGCGTCGATGTTCGGTGCCGTGAACCTCAGCGACCTGACGGTCACGCTGACCCAGAAGACCGCCTGACCCTCCCGGTCCGAACCCCGTAGAGGATCCCTCGATGTCCGCCCCCACACGTCGCGCAGCGCGTCTCGAGAAGCAGGCCCGCCGCCGTTCCACGCCGGCGCGGCTGCTTCTCGCGGCAGCAGCCGCCGGCGGGGCGGTCATCGCCGGGATCCTCGCCGGTGGCGGCACCTTCGCGGTGTGGAACTCGACCGCCTCGGCCGCCTCCGCCGCCACCCTCAAGGCCGGCTCGACGAGCCTGACCCTCACTCCGCTGTCCCTGTCGGCCACCGGGCTGTACCCGGGGCGCACCGTGTACGCACCGAGCACCGTGCGCAACACCGGTACGACGCCGCTCGCCCTCGGCCTCGACGCCGTGACCGGCCCGCAGACCGCCACCGCCTTCAGCTCCGCGGTCACGGTCACCGTCGGGACGGCGGCCACCCCCGCCGACTGCACCGCCGGTCGCCTGACCTCCGCGGTCACCGCCGGGGTCGGCGCGACGCCCCGATCCGGCCTGGCATCTCCCCTCGCCCCCGGTGCAACCGCGACCGTCTGCGTCGGGCTCGGACTGCCCCTCAGCGCCCCGGCCGCCGCGGCCGGCGCAGCCGCCTCGCCCCTGACGCTCACCCTCTCGGGAACACAGGTGCGTCCGTGATCCGCCGCCGCTCCCTCGCCGCGATCGCCGCCATCGCCACCCTGGTCCTGCTCGCCGGCGCCGGCACGGCCACCGCCTCCTGGAATGCCACGGCCGCGTTGACGGCATCCGCCTCCTCGACCACCATCGCGACCGCTTTCGGGCAGAGCGGCCAGCTCAATACGACGTACCGGTACAGCGGCAGCACCTCGACGGCCGCCACCGGCGCACTCACCATCACCAACAGCGGGGGAGCCCCCCTCGCGTACAGCCTCGTCAATCAGACCAGCGGCAGCGCCTCCCTCGCACAGAAGACAGCGCTCGTCCTGTGGACCGGCACCTGCGGTGCGACGATCCCCTCCTCCGGCACCGTCTCGACGACCCTCGCCGACCGGGCCCCCGCCCTCCCCGCCGCGGCGCAGTCGGTGGCCCCCGGGTCGAGCGTCACGGTCTGCGTGGCGACACGCATCGACGGCCCGGATGCCACGAGCACCAACGCGACCCTGCAGGGGCAGACAGTCACCGCCGCCTTCAGCGTGACGGGGGCGGTGGGAACCAGCTGGACCACCACGGCGACCACCGCCGCCATCACCCAGAGCGTCTACCGGATCGAAGCCCCGACCGCGGTGTCGTGCGCGAACGGCAACCGCTCGGTCGTGATCGGGTGGAACGCCCCCGCGAACCGCGCCGGCGCCTCGGTGACGTACCGCGTGTTCGACACCGGCAACACCGCCGCCACCCTTGCCGGCGTCACCAGCGCGAACGACACCGCGTCCGTCTCGCTCGACAGCACCAGCTTCGGCCGCAACGGCACGTACACCCTCGGGGTCGAGGCCAAGGACTCCGTCTCCGGCACCACCGCGTCCACGACCTCCACCATCGCGGTGCAGCGTGTCACGCGGTACTTCCTCCTCTTCCCCTACGCCAGTCTGGAGTGCGCATGACCACCGCGACCCTTCCCGCCGCATCGACCACGGGCGTGACCACCGACTCGCGCCGCGACGCCGCGACCAGCGCCACCTCGCCGACCGTCTCGCGTCGCGACCGCCGCGACGCCGCGACCCGTGCGCGCGCCGGCCAGAGCCTCCTGCACTACCTCGGGGTGTCCCTCAGCGCGGCGGTGCTGATCCTCGTCCTCGGTGTCGCCGCCGCCGTCATCGGCGTGCCCGCGCTGGTCGGCGGCAGCGCCATGACCGTCCTCACGCAGTCGATGGAGCCGAAGCTCCCCCCGGGAACCCTGGTCGTCATCCGGCCGACGGCCGTCGACGACATCCAAGTGGGCGACGTCATCACCTATCAGATCCACTCCGGAGAGGCCGCCGTCGTCAGCCATCGCGTCATGTCGAAGACCTACGCGGACGGCGAGCTCACCTTCGTCACGAAGGGCGACAACAACGACGAGGTCGACCCCGATCCGGTTCGGCCCGTGCAGGTGCGGGGCACCCTCTGGTACAGCCTGCCGCTCCTCGGCTGGGTCAACAACGTCCTCAACGGCGCCAACCGATCGATCGTGGTCGGCGTGGCGGCGGGAGGACTCTTCCTCTACGCGGCCGGCATGGCGTTCGCCGCCGTCCGGGACCGGCGCCGGGAGGCGGCGACCGAGGCGCGGTGACCGTGTGTGGCCCCGGGGCGACGAAAGTGGCCCCGGGGCCACACGGCACCACCCCCACCCCACGGCGACCACCGCACGGTGATCGCCCGTGGCACCACCCCGCCCCACGGCGACCACCCCACGGTGGCCGCCCCTAACCCCGGGGCCACACAGCACGCCCCCGCGCGTCACACGGGCAGACGCACCTCGAACACCGTCCGACCGGGTGTGCTCTCCCCCGTGATCGACCCCCCGTGCGCGGAGGTGATCGCCTGCGCGATCGAGAGCCCGAGTCCCGTGCTCCCCGCATCGCGGTTGCGCGAGTCGTCGCCGCGCGCGAAGCGGTCGAACAGGCGTTCCGCCACGCCCGGGTCGATCCCGGGCCCCGTGTCGGCCACGCGCAGCACGGCTTCCGCGCCCTCGCGCGCCAGCGACAGCGTCACGGTCGTGCCGGCCGGGGTGTGCGTCTGCGCGTTGCGCAGCAGGTTCGCGACGACCTGCCGCAGCCGGTTCTCGTCGCCGGTCACCGAGATGAGGTCGTCCGTGACGTCGAGGCGCCACTCGTGCGTCGCGTCCGCGGCCTGGGCGTCGCTCACCGCGTCGACGGCGAGCAACGTCAGCTCGACCTCCTCGCGGCGCAGGGGCTGTCCGGCATCCAATCGGGCGAGCAGGAGCAGGTCGTCGACGAGGGATGCCATGCGCCGGGCCTCCGACTCGATCCGGTCGAAGGAGCGCGCCTGCGTCGGCGTCATGGGGGCGTCCTCGCCGAGGGAGAGCTGGGCGTATCCGCGGATGCTGGCCAGCGGCGTGCGCAGCTCGTGGCTGGCGTCGGCGATGAACCGGCGAAGCTGCTCCTCGCTGTGCTGACGGGCGGCGAGAGAGGACTGCACGTGCCCGAGCAGGTCGTTCAGCGAGGAGCCGACGCGCCCCACCTCGGTCGCCGTGTCGGTGTCGGCGGGCGCCGCCCGGTCGGGGATCTCGACCGCTCCCGCGCTGAGCGAGAGCGTCGACACCCGCTGCGCGACGGCCGCGACCCGGTCGAGGGGACGCAGACTGCGCCGGACGAAGACCGACAGACCCAGCACCGCGACGAGCAGCGTCACCGCCGAGACCGCGAGGAGGATCACCGTCAGCGCCGACGTCGTGGCGGTCACGTCGGCCTCCGAGCTCCCGGAGAAGACAGTGGTGCCGTCGTCGACGGCCGCCGCCACCCGGAAGGCGCCGAGGTCGCCCCCCAGGTCGACCGTGGTGGGCGTGCGGTCGGTCGGCACGCTCCGCAGTGTCTCGATCTGGTCCTCGGTGAGATCGACCTCGGTCCCGTCGACCCGGGTGTATCCCGACCTCTGCACCGTGCCGTCGTCGGCGATGACCGCCTGCAGGGTACCGATGCGCTGCGCCGGGCCGTCGGCATCCATCCCCGACGGCCGTTCGCCGCCGCCCGGTGGGGAGAAGTCGTCGCGACCGACCGCGAACGACAGGCCCTCGCGCACCTGCTGATCGAGGCGGTCGAGGGTGAAGGAACGCAACGCGAAGATGGTCGCGAGGCTCATGACGAGGAACGCCAGGGCGACGAGCACGCTCGTGCCCACGACGAGGGTGCGCCGGAGGGTCCACCGCGAGCGCGTCATGTCGTCTTGATCGTGTAGCCGACCCCGCGGACGGTGTGGATCAGCGGGTCGCCGAGGGTGTCGATCTTCTTGCGCAGGTACGAGATGTAGATCTCGACTACGCTGCCGTTGCCGCCGAAGTCGTAGCTCCACACCTGATCGAGGATCTGCGCCTTGCTCAGCACCCGACGCGGGTTCTGCATCAGATAGCGCAGGAGCTCGAACTCCTTCGCGGTGAGCTTGATCGGGATGCCGCCGCGCTCCACCTCGTACGACTCCTCGTCGAGCGTGAGGTCGCCCACGCGCAGCCGCGGGTCGGCGTCGGCGACGACCGCGACGTGACGTCGGGCCATGCCGCGCAGCCGCACGACGACCTCCTCGAGGTTGAAGGGCTTGGTGACGTAGTCGTCGGCGCCGGCGGAGATCCCCGCGATGCGGTCCTCGACCGCGTCCTTGGCCGTGAGGAAGAGGACGGGGGCGTCGTTGCCCGCGGCCCGGATGCGGCTCAGCAGCTCCATCCCGTCGAGTCCCGGCATCATGATGTCGAGCACGA
Organism: Microbacterium sp. PRF11; assembly: GCF_031844085.1. NCBI lineage: Bacteria > Bacillati > Actinomycetota > Actinomycetes > Micrococcales > Microbacteriaceae > Microbacterium > Microbacterium sp. PRF11. The sequence goes on along the minus strand of NZ_JAUZUP010000002.1, from coordinate 221,033 downwards.
GCAGGTCGGGACCGAACTCGCGAATCGCGTTCAGCGCCTCTTGCCCGTTGGCGGCGGTGCGCGCCTCCCACCCCTCGTTCTGCAGGGCCATGCGCAGCAGGTCGCTGAGGTTGGCCTCGTCGTCGACGACGAGCGCGCGGACGGGAGAGCCGTCGGAGCGGGTCAGGGATGCGGGCCGGGATGCCATGACAGCCAGCATGCACTCTCGCCGACGCCCGTGTCGTGCGACTTACCTGCTTCAAAGAAACGGTGAGGGAGCGGTGAGGGTGCCGTTCCTACGGTCGACCCGACGGCCGCACCCCGCGTCCGGAAGGAGAAGCATGTACGGCACCTACCTGCGGCGCGAACTCGCCGGCCGCACCAAACAGACCGTGATCGTCGCGGTCGGACTCGCGATCGCGATCGCGCTCGTCATCGTGGTGAACGCCCTGTCGGCGGGCGTGCGCGACGCTCAGTCGCAGGCGCTGTCGACGGTCTACGGCGTCGGCACCGACCTCACCGTCACCGGCGCCCAGAGCGAGCCGGGGCAGGGGAACGGTCCGCGCTTCGACTTCGGCGCAGACGACGGCGCGACCAGCGACGGCACCACCACCCTCAGCCAGTCCCGCCTGATGACCGACATGCGCCGGGGCACCCTCGACGCGTCGACCGTGTCCACGGTCGCGGGTCTCGACGGCGTCTCCGAGGCCACCGGAGCGCTCGCCCTGACGAACACCACCTTCTCGGGCCAGATGCCCGACCGCAGCACGCAGAGCAGCACCGCTCAGGGCGAAGGGATGCCGCAGGAGCCGCCGACCGGCGGCGGTCCCGGCGGCGACGGTGGCAGCGCCTTCGGTGTGGACTCGTTCAGCGTGCTGGGCGTCGACCCGGCGGCATCCATCGGGCCCCTGTCCTCGGTGACCGTCACCGAAGGGCGCGCCCTCACCTCGGCCGACGCCGGCACCGACGTCGCGGTCGTGGATGCGACCTACGCGACGAGCGTAGGACTGACGGTCGGCGGAACCGTCGACGTCGCGGGCACCGCGATGCAGATCGTCGGGATCGTGGCCTCGGCCTCGGCCGACGCCGACACCGCCGCGAACGTCTACCTCCCCCTCGATGTCGCGCAGACGCTCGCGGGCACGGGCGATGTGGTGTCGACCGTCTACGTGCAGGCGACGTCGGCGGACGCCATCGACGCGGTGCAGAGCGAGATCTCTGCCGCGCTGCCCGACGCCACCGTCAGCTCGCAGTCGGAGCTCGCCTCGACGGTGTCGGGCTCCCTGTCGAGTGCGTCGAGCATGATCACGACCCTCGGCACCTGGCTCTCGATCGTCGTGCTGCTGGTCGCCCTCGCCTTGGCTGTGCTCTTCACCATCTCGGGCGTCGCGCGACGCACCCGCGAGTTCGGCACGCTCAAGGCCATCGGCTGGTCGAACGGTCGCATCGTGCGCCAGGTCGCGGGCGAGTCGCTCGTGCAGGGGCTCATCGGCGGCGCCGCGGGACTGATCCTCGGTCTCGGCGGCATCCTGCTCGTCAATGTCATCGCCCCCACCGTCTCGGTCGGCGCGGCGACCTCCGGCCCCGGCGGCCAGGACGGCCCGGGCATGGGCGGTCCCGGCGGCTTCGGTCAGGCGGCGGCCCAGGCCACCGACATCGTCCTCAGCGCCCCCGTGACCCCGGTCGTCGTGCTGGCCGCGGTCGGTATCGCGGTCCTCGGCGGCGTGCTCGCGGGAGCCTTCGGCGGATGGCGCGCCGCCCGCCTCAGCCCCGCCGCCGCCCTCCGGTCCGTCGCGTGAACGGCATCCCCCATTCCTTCGAAGGAGACACCATGACCCTCACCGCTCCCCCGTCCGTCGCCACCGCGTACCGCCTCGAGGGCGTCACCCGCACCTACCGCCAGCGCGACCGCACGGTCCAGGCGCTGGCCGGGGTGGACCTCGAGATCGCCGCGGGCGACTTCGTCACCATCCAGGGCCCGACCGGCGGCGGCAAGTCGACCCTGCTGCAGATGCTCGGCGCCCTCGACCGCCCCTCGGCCGGCTCCGTCGTGCTCGGCGATCTCGACATCGCCACCGCGTCGAACCCGCAGCTGGCGCAACTGCGCGCCGCGGAGATCGGCTTCGTGTTCCAGGGGTTCAATCTCATCCCGACGCTGACCGCCGCCGAAAACGTCGACATGGGCCTCGAACCCCTGCGACTCGACCGCGACGAGCGCGGCCGGCGCGTCACCGAAGCCCTCACCCGGGTGGGCCTCGCCGACCGCGCCGACCACCGCCCCGGCGAGCTGTCCGGCGGTCAGCAGCAGCGCGTCGCGATCGCTCGCGCCGTCGCGAAGCAGCCCCGCGTGCTGCTCGCCGACGAGCCCACCGGCAACCTCGACGAGCGCATGCGCGACGAGATCCTCGACGTGCTCGAGCAGCTCAACGCCGAGGGACTGACCCTGGTCGTGGTCACGCACGACTCGGCCGTCGCCTGCCGCGCGCGCCGACGCCTGCGTCTGGCGCAGGGCCGGGTGACCGACATCACGCGCGACTGACCCGCCGCACCCGACGGGGGCAGGGACGAGCGGGAGACCCCCTCCGCTCGTCCCTCCCCTCCGCCCGTCCCCGCTCGGTCGAGCGCCACGCCGCGAGGAAGCCGCGTGAGTGTCCACGACACCCGGACACCCGCGGAACCCGTCCGGGTGTCGTGGACACTCGACGGGGCGAGACCCCGCCGCACGCCCACCCGTCAAGACCCGCCCGCCCGGCGGCATCCCACCCCTACAGTCGAAGCACGCCGACCGAACGGATGCCATGGCCGCCCGCAACACGCGCCTGATGCGCTGCACGCCCGACGACCTCTTCGCCGTCCTCTCGGACGGCTGGCTCTACCCCGTCTGGGTGGTGGGCGCCGCGCGCATGCGCGACGTCGACCCGCAGTGGCCCCGGGAGGGGACGCGCATCCACCACTCGCTGGGCGTCTGGCCCGTCATGATCCACGATGAGACCGAGATCGTCGAGTGGGATCCGCCCCGTCGGGTCCGGCTGCGGCCGGAGGCCGGCATCCTGGGTCGCGGCGTCATCCGCATCGACGTGCGTCCGCACGGCGACGGGATCGCCGTGACGATCGCGGAGGAGCCCGTCTCGGGTGCGGCCGCCCTGCTGCCGTCGCTGCTGTGGAAGCCGATGCTCGTGCTGCGCAACCACGAGTGCCTCAACCGCCTGGCGTTCCTCGCCGAAGGGCGCCGCGAGGAGCGGGAACTGCGCGAGCTCGACCACCGCACCGAGACCCCCGACCCCGACGAGGGAGCGGCCTCGCCGCAGGCTCGCGCCGACGTGCGCGAAGCGAGCGTCTGAGCTCAGCTCTCGGGACGCGAGGCGGCGCCCGTCGAACCGGGCTGCTCGGTGCTGTGACGCAGCTCGTCGACGTAGAGGTTCTCTTCGTCGGTGGTGCGGTTGCGGTAGGCCGCACGCCCCACCATGTGCGCCGCGAGCGGCGCGGTCGCGAACTGGATCAGCACGATCGGGATGCCGAAGGCCAGCGCCTCCCAGGATCGCAGGCTCAGTTCCACCGCGATCACGATCAGCAGCACGCCCAGCACCTGCGGCTTCGTCGCCGCGTGCAGGCGGGTGGGAACGTCGCGCCAGCGCAGCAACCCGATCGTGGCGGTCAGACACAGCACCGCGCCCAGGAGGACGAGGACCAGGGCGATCGTGTCGAGCAGGGTCTCGATCGTCATCTCGGGTTCTCCTTCCGCGCGACGAAGCGGGCGACGGCGATCGAGCCGAACACGCCCACGGCGGCGATGATGAGCATCGCCGGGAGCGAACGGGTGTGGTGGTTGATCACCATGTCGGCACCGAGGATGCACACCACCTCGGTGAGCAGCACGTCGGCCGCGACGGCGCGGTCGAGGATCGACGGGCCGATCACCAGACGGATCAGCGCCAGCACGGCCGCGACGGCGAAGACGACGAGGATCACGACGACGAGAGCGGTGGTCACAGCAGGGTCCTTCCGTCGCGCGGCGAACCGGGGGCGTCGTGCGCGGCGATGTTCGCGCGCAGCTCCTGCAGCTCTTCCTTCGAACCGACCGCTCGAGTGATGCGCGCCTCCCAGCCGAGCACGACCCGCCGCTGGTGTTCGAGGTCGGCGTCGCTGCGGATCCCGATCGTGTGCAGGTAGAGCGTGCGATTCTCGCGATCGACGTCGACGATCAGGGAACCCGGGATGAGGGATGCCGTCACCGCGGTGTGCGCCATGATCACGTCGTCGTCGACACGCAGGGGAACCGCGATGATCGCCGCCCCCGGCTGACGGCGCACGTCGAGCACCTGCCACGCCACGATGAGCGAACCCTTCACGACCGCGCCGAGGAAGGTGACCACGAACACGAGGCCGTACCAGAGGTTGATGCGACCCGACAGCTCGACCGGGGGCAGACGGAAGACCCGCGTGACGAAGACCGCCATCACGAGGCCAGTGAGGAAGGCGAGCCAGGTGAACTGGCCCCACAGCAGCATCCACAGGGCGACCAGCCACACCAGGAACGGCAGCTGGTGCAGGAACAGCGAGATCTGCGAGCGACGGCTGGGACTCATCGTTGACCCGCCTGTTCCTGGACCTGCACGAGGCTCACGCCGTCGGTGATCGTGACGCCCGCCCGCAGGCACATGTCGAGCAGGGGGCCCGCGAAGACGGTCAGCGCCACGGTGACCGCGACCATCCCCACGGTCGCCAGCGTCATGATCCGGGGCGTCGTGCGACGCTCGGTCGAAATGGCCGCCGCGGGGGCGTTGCCGAGGTAGGCGATGCGCTCGGTCGTCTCGGCGGAGTCGTCGTCCTCGCGCCAGAATGACAGGTTCCACGCGCGCATGAGGGCGTAGAGCGTGAGGATCGACGTCGCGACGCCACCGACGATCAGCACCATCATCACGGGAGTACCGACCTGGGCCGCTGCGTCGAAGAGGGCGTACTTGCCGATGAAGCCCGAGAACGGCGGGAGGCCGCCGAGGTTGATCGCCGGGATGAAGTAGAGCACCGCCAGCACGGGGGCTGCCCGCATCAGTCCCTTGACCTTGAGGATCGAGGTGCTGCCCGCCCGGCGCTCGATGAGGCCCACGGCCAGGAACAGGGTCGTCTGCACGATGATGTGGTGGACGATGTAGTAGATCGTCGCCCCCACCGCGAGCGGCGTGTTGATCGCGAGTCCGAAGATCATGTAGCCGATGTGACTGACCAACGTGAACGACAGGATGCGCTTGAGTTCGGCCTGAGCGACGGCGCCCAGGATGCCGACGATCATCGTCGACAGCGCGACCATCATCAGCAGGAAGTTGATGTCGTTCTTGACGAAGAGCTGCGTCTCGGTGCGGATGATCGCGTAGACGCCCACCTTGGTCAGCAGGCCCGCGAACACCGCCGTGACGGGGGCGGGCGCCGTCGGGTAAGAGTCGGGCAGCCAGAACGACAACGGGAAGACGGCCGCTTTGATCGCGAAGGCCAGCAGCAGCATGAGGTGCAGGATCGTCTGCGTGTCCTGGGGCAGCAGCGCCATGCGCTCCGAGATCTGCACCATGTTGACCGTGCCGAGCGCGCCGTAGACCATCGCGATCGCGGCGAGGAAGAGGATCGACGACACGAGCGACACGACGATGTAGACCACGCCCGTGCGGATGCGCGACTCGGTGCCCCCCAGGGTGATCAGCACGTACGACGCCACGAGCAGGATCTCGAAACCGACGTAGAGGTTGAACAGGTCGCCGGCGATGAAGGCGTTGAAGATGCCCGCACCGAGGATGAGATACGCCGGGTAGAAGATCGAGACCGGGGTGTCCTCGTCGTTGTCGGCCGCGCCCTGACCGATCGAGAAGAGCAGGACCGCGAGCAGCACGATGCTCGTGACCACCACGAGCAGGGCCGCGAGCACGTCGACGTAGAGCACGATGCCGAACGGGATGTCCCACGCGGCGATCGCCACCGCGATGGGCCCGCTCGTGTCGACGGTCACGAGCAGGATCGCGCCCAGCACGAGCACGGCCGCGAGAGAGGCGACCGACACGGCGATCTGGGTCTTCTTGCGCCGACCGAAGATGAGGTTGATCGCGGCGCCGATGAGCGGGATGCCGACGAGGAGGGGCACGAGGGCGCTCACGAGCGATCACCGTCCTGGGGGTCGCTGCGGTCGTCGTCACGATCATCCCGCCGCACGGCCACGCGGTCCACCGGGGCGTCATCGACCAGCGACGACAGATCGCCCTGGTGCAGCACGCGGATGGGTGAGGCGACGTCGCCGACAAAGTCGGTCGTGACGTCGTCGTCGTCGGAGCGGGACTCCTCGTCCATCGCGTCCTCCGGCTCGTTCGCCGTGCGGGCGCGCAGCGCGACATCGTCGGCGTCGTCGATGACCGTGTCGGCCTGGCCCAGCTGCCACGAGCGGTAGATGAGCGCGAGCAGGAACGCCGAGATGCCGAACGTGATGACGATCGCAGTGAGAGTCAGGGCCTGCGGCAACGCGTCGGACATGTCGGCGGCATCCGTCTCGCCCCCGTCGTAGAAGGGCGCTCGTCCGGGTGCGCCCATCACGATGAGGAGCAGCAGGTTGGCGGCGTTGCCGAGCAGGAGGAAGCCGATCAGCACGCGCGTGAGGCTGCGCTCGAGCATCGCGTAGACACCGCACGCGAACAGCACGGCCATGACGATGACGAGGACGAACGAGATGGTCATGAGTTCACCACCTCGGCGTCTTCGGGCAGCTGCGACTGGCGGTCGACCTCGGCGCCGAGGCTGCGGAGCACGTCGAGGACGAGGCCGATGACCACGAGATAGACGCCGATGTCGAAGATGGTGCTGGTGACGAACTCCCAGTGCCCGATCAGCGGCAGCTCGCCCTCGAAGGTGAAGCTCTGCAGCGGTGCGAAGCCGAATAGCATCGGGACCAGCGCGCACAGCACGGCGATCGCCATGCCCGCACCGAGCAGTCGGCCCGCGTCGGTGGGCGCGGCGGCGCCGAGCTCCCACCGGCCGCCGGCGATGTAGCGCATGACCAGGCCCATGCCCGCGACGAGACCGCCGGCGAAGCCGCCGCCGGGCAGGTTGTGCCCGGCGAACAGCAGGTACAGCGAGACGATCATGATCGAGTGGAACAGCACCCGGATGATGATCTCGAGCAGGATCGACCGGTTCTCGGGCTGGACCTTCGCGCCCGAGATGAGCCACGCACGCGGTGCACCCGTCTCGCCGGCGCGCTGGGCCCGTACGCCGCTGTCGGTCTCGACCAGGGGGCGCCGACGCCCCAGACCCACGCGGGCGCGGGCGGTGCCCGAGCGACGCGCGAGGTTGTCGCTGCGATTGGTGATGAAGACGAGGGATGCCACGCCGGTGGCGGCGAGCACGAGGACCGAGAGCTCGCCCATCGTGTCCCACCCGCGCAGGTCGACCAGCGCGACGTTCACGACGTTGCGGCCGTGGCCGATCTCGTAGGCGAGCGGCGGCCATTCGAGCGAGATGGGGGCGTCCTGCCGTGCGCCGGTCGCGACGATGGCGACCAGCGCCATGGTCAGACCCACACCCGCACCCAGGACGGCCCGTGCGAGCGGGGCGACCGACTCGTTCTGCTCCCCCATCCGCGCGGGTAGGCGTCGCAGCACGAGCGCGAACACCACGAGTGTGACGGTTTCGATCAGCACCTGGGTGAGGGCGAGGTCGGGGGCGCCGCTGGTGGCGAAGAGCACGACCATGCCGAGACCGGTCACCGACACCAGTGCGACGCCCGTGTAGCGCTTGCGGGCCCGGACGGCCAGGATGCCCGCAGCGATCATGATCGGTGCCGAGATCAGCTGCGCCGGCGACTGCCAGGCGTCGAGCTGCGCGCGCCACTCGTTCGACGCGAGCAGGGCGGTGCCTTCGGCCACGACGAGCACCACGAAGATCGTGCCGACGTAGAACGGCAGCGAGCCGCGCTGGAAGCGGGCGGTGACCCACTCGGACGAGTGGTCGATCCCGCGCAGTGCGACGTTGTAGACGTCGTTCGCGGTGAAGGGCAGTACGCGACGCCGCTTGTGCAGCTGCGTCTTGCGCACGACCCAGAAGATGCCGGCACCGAGGGCGAGCGTGCCCAGCGAGATGAACAGGGCGGGCTCGAGACCGTGCCAGAGCGCCAGGTGGTACGGGTAATCGGGGGCCGCCACACCCGGAGTCGCCTCGGGCAGGCCGTCGGCGTACGGCGCCAGCCCGTGGTCGACGATCGGCGAGAGGAAGCCGAGGGCGAGCGTGATCGCCGACAGCAGCACCGGGGCCGACAGGAAGCCGATGGGCGGGTCGGGCCACTCGGTGGTCTCGACGTCGCGCTTGGTCCAGTACGCGCCCCAGAGGAAGCGGATGCCGTACGCCGCCGTGAGCGCGGACCCCAGCACGATGCCGACCAGGGCCACGATGCCCCACGCCGCCCCGCCCTCCGCCTCGTGGAGCAGAGCCGTCAGGGCGGTCTCCTTCGCCACGAACCCGAGCGTGGGGATGACACCCGCCATCGAGAAGATCGCGATGAAGGATGCCGTGGCCATGACGGGCGCCTGGCGACCGAGGCCGGAGAGCTGCCCGATGTCTCGGGTGTTCAACTGCCGGTCGATGACGCCGACGACGAGGAAGAGGCACGACTTGAACAGCGCATGGCTGAGCAGCAGGGCGACGCCGGCGAGAGCGGCATCCCTCGTTCCGTACCCGAGCATCACGGTGAGGAAGCCGAGCTGGCTCACCGTGCCGAAGGCGAGGATGCGCTTGAGGTCGCGCTCGCGAAGCGCCTGGAAGCCGCCGAGCAGCATGGTGAAGACGCCGAGCGCGATGAGCGTCGGCCGCCAGAAAGGCGTGTCGGCGAAGCCGGGGGCGAGGCGCGCGACGAGATAGATGCCGGCCTTCACCATGGCTGCGGCGTGCAGGTACGCGCTGACCGGCGTGGGCGCGGCCATGGCTCCGGGGAGCCAGAAGTGGAAGGGGAAGATCGCCGACTTGCTCAGCGCGCCGACGAGCAGGAGCAGCACCGCGATGTCGACAACGGTGCCCGTCGGGGGGTCGGCCAGGATCGTCGACAGGCTCGACGTGCCCGACTGGACCACGAGCAGGACCACGCCGATGAGCATGACCAGCCCGCCGAGCGTGGTGACCAGAAGGGCCTGCAGGGCGGCTCGGCGACTCGCGGAGCGGCTGTGGTAGTACCCGATGAGCAGGTACGACAGCACGCTCGTGACTTCCCACAGCATGACCAGCACGACGAGGTCGTCGGTGAGGACCAGCCCGTACATCGCCCCGGCGAACCCGAGCAGGACCGCCGAGAACTGCCCCACGCCCTGAGTCTTGCCGCGGAAGTACCAGCGGCAGTAGATCATGACGAGCGCGCCCACCCCGGTGACGACCAGGGTGAGCAGCCAGCCGAGCACGTCCATGCGCATCGACAGAGAGACGTCGATCGCGGGGATCCAGCGATATTCCTCGAACGGAATGTCACCCCCCAGCACCGCTGGCGCCTGGGCGACGGCGTGCGCGAAAGCCAGGATCGGGAGCACCGCCGCCACGTAGAACGCCCGGGCGCCGATGCGCGACACGAGCCACGGCAGAACCAGGGGAAGCACCGCGAACGCGCCGAGGAACAACAGCATGGTCGCGCCTCCTCGGGGTCGACGGGTGGGTGCCCGGGCTCTTGTGGGGGTCGAACCTATTCTATGCGGAGCATGAGAGTCCGCGCGTCGCGAACCTTCATGGTAGCCGGAGGGGCCGTGGTCGTCCCCTCGCGGAAGGTGCAGTGCAGGTCGAGACCCGACGGCGTCGCGTCCTCCAGCATCGCCGCGACCGCCTCTCCCGCGGCACGACCCTTGGCGGTGGCGGGCTGCACGAGCGTCGTGAGGACGTGCGGGGCGAGACCGTCGACGACGACCCCGTCGAATCCGGTGACGCTGACGTCCTGCGGAACTCGGAGCCCGCGCTCCTCGGCCGCGCGGATGACGCCCGCCGCGAGGAGGTCGCTCTGCGCGATCACCGCGGTGGGGCGGCGGTCGGGGTCGGCGAAGATCGCGCGCCCGGCGATGGCGCCCTCGTCGATCGAGCTGGTGGCGGCCGAGAGCGCCGGAGCGTCGGGGAAGACCGAACGCGCCCCCGCCAGTCGGTCTGCGGTCACGTCGACCCGCACCGCGGTCCCCGGGTCGATCCATCCCCGTCGGCGAGAGGTGTCGACGGGGAGGGTCACGATGACGACATCGCGGTGCCCCAGGGCTTCGAGGTGACGAGCGGCCGCACTCTGGGCCTCGGCGTTGTCGAGGAGGACGCGTGGGATGCCGACGCCCGCATCGCCCTCGACGACGACGACCGGGATGCCGCGTGCGCGGACGATCTCGAGGGAGTCGCGCATGCGCGGGCTGCAGCCGATCAGCACGGCGGCGTCGATGGGGGCGGTGTGCAGCGACGGTTCACTGACCGTCTCGCCGTCGTCGCGCAGGAGCAGCAGCGCGGCCCCGAGTCGGGACACCCCGTCGGCGAGGCCGTCCATCATGTGCGTGGTGACCGGGTCGAGGAAGGCGGTGCCGAGGTGTTGGTCGAACACGACGCCCACGATGCCCGAGCGCCCCCGACGCAGCGAGGCGGCCCGCGGGTCGGGGCCGGTGTAGCCCAGGTCGGCGGCGGCCGCGAGGACGCGCGCCCGGGTCGCCTCGGAGGTGGGCGTCTTGCCGCTGAACACGACCGACGCCGTCGACGGCGAGACGCCGGCCTCTCGGGCGACGTCGCTGATGGTCGCGCGACGGGTGCTCACGCGCTGATCGTACCCGGGCGTCGCGTGGCGTGCCGAATCGATTCGATCAACGTCGAATCGATTCGGTACAGTGTTCGCATGATCGCCGCCCTGACCCGCTCGCAGCTCGTGCGCTGGCACGTCGCCATCTGCGCCATCTTCCTCGCGAGCGGCCTCAGCATCTCGACCTGGGCCTCCCGGGTGCCCGCGATCCGCGAGTCGCTCGGCATCGAGAACTCCGGCGTCGGCCTGCTCCTGCTCGGGATGGGCGTGGCATCCATCATCGGCCTCTCGGTGGCCCCGGCGGTCATGGCACGGATCGGGGCGCGTTCCGGGATGCTCCTCGCCCTCGTGCTGGTGGGCGCAGGTCTCGCGATCATCGGCTTCGGTGCCGACACCTTCCAGCTCTTCGGGGTGGCGCTCACGGGCCTCGCGCTGTTCGGCTTCGGCAACGGCGCGGTCGACGTGATGATGAACGTCGAGGGGGCCGCCCTCGAGAAGGCCACGGGCCGCACGATCATGCCCCTGCTGCACGCCTTCTTCAGCTTCGGCACGGTCATCGGCGCGGGACTCGGCTTCGTGGCGGTCAGCCTCGGCATCCCGGTGATCGCCCACTGCGTGGCGATGGGGATCGTCATCGTCGTCGTGGCCGTCGTGTCGGTCGCGAACGTGCCGCGCGCCGAGGTGGCGATGGACGCCCCCGTCGCTGAGGAGCGCACCCACTGGCGCGAGCGCCTCGCCGTGTCGCTGCAGGCCTGGCGGGAACCGCGCACGTACACGCTCGGCGTCATCATGCTCGGCATGGCCTTCGCCGAGGGCAGCGCCAACGACTGGCTCCCCTCCGCCGTGGTGTACGAGCACGGCGCTCCCGAAGAGGCCGGCCCGGCGGTGCTTGCGGTGTTCTCGGTCGCGATGACCGTCGGTCGCATCGTCGGCGGCCCGGTGGTCGACCGACTGGGCCGCGTCATCGTGCTGCGCGTGCTCGCCGGCACCGCGGCCGCGGGTCTGCTGCTGTTCATCCTCGCCCCCTACGGCCCCCTCGTCTTCGTGGGCGCGGCGCTCTGGGGCCTCGGCGCCTCGCTCGGCTTCCCGATCGGCATGTCCGCCGCCGCCGACGACCCCGCCAAGGCCGCGTCCCGCGTCGCGGCCGCCGCGACCATCGGCTACGTGGCTTTCCTGTGCGGCCCACCGATCCTCGGCTGGATCGGCGACCACATCGGGCTGCTCAACACGCTGCTCATCGTGGTCGGCCTGATCGTGGCATCCGGTCTCTTCTCCGGGGCCGCCAAACCCCTCGTCGTGACCGCCCCCGCGGAAGAGCCCGCGCGACGCGATTAGGCTCGTCGGGTGCGTCTCGTCATCGCCCGTTGCTCCGTCGACTACACCGGCCGCCTCAACGCGCATCTGCCCCTCGCCACCCGCCTGCTCGTGCACAAGGGCGACGGCAGCCTGCTCGTGCACTCCGACGGCGGATCGTACAAGCCACTGAACTGGATGAGCCCCCCGTGCTCGCTCACGCTCGAGCAGCCCGACGACGTCGACGTCGAAGACGGCGTGATCGAGCGGTGGCGCGTCACGCACGCGAAAACCGGCGACGCGCTGCTGGTGCGCATCCACGAGATCATCCACGACACCGCCCACGACCTGGGCGTCGACCCCGGCCTCATCAAGGACGGGGTCGAGGCCGACCTGCAGCGGCTGCTCGCCGAGCAGGTCTCGGTCGTCGGAGAAAACCTCACCCTCGTGCGTCGCGAATACCCCACCGCGATCGGCCCGGTCGACCTGCTGCTGCGCAACGACGACGGACCGGGGACGGTCGCGATCGAGGTCAAGCGTCGCGGCGACATCGACGGCGTCGAGCAGCTCACGCGCTACCTCGAGCTGCTGAACCGCGACCCCCTGCTGGCGCCGGTGACGGGCGTGTTCGCCGCGCAGGAGATCAAGCCGCAGGCGCGTGTGCTCGCGACCGACCGCGGCATCCGCTGCCTCACCCTCGACTACGACGAGATGAAGGGCGTGCAGTCCGGCGCCCCGCGCCTGTTCTGAGACGCGCGCCCCGCCGAGCCTCGCCGATGAAGGCGCACGCCGGCGGACACGGCCCACGGCCGCGCGCCGGCGTCCGCCGGATCGGCCACGGCCCGCGCGACGGCATCCGCACGCCGGCTCACCTCGTCTGACGCTCGCGGACCGACGGCCGCGAAGAGACCCCCAATCGCCCTCCGCGACCGCCGCCGCTGTGGACGCGACCCGGGAAACGTCGTCGGTCATCCGCCGGGCCGCGCGGCTTCGACGGTAACCACCGGACCGGTCTCGAGACGGGACGATTCACGACATCCGGACGCTTCCGGACAGCCGCGACCGCTTCACTCTCGAAAGCCGAGGCGACGTGGAGCCGGTCGAAAAAGACGCATTCCGATATCAGCATCCCCCGCGGCGACGTCTGCCGAGGCACTCCGGGCAGTAACGTGTGACGCATCGGGACCGACACGGGACGAGGGGGGAAACCGTCCGTGAGCACCGCTCCGTCCTTCGACGACGGCTCCGGCGAGGCGGACTCGCTCGACCGCATCGCCTCCGACCTGCGCGTGCGCAAAGAGCGCAGCGGTCGCTCGTACGCCGACATCGCGCGCCGGATCGCCGAGCTGCGCATCGACCGCGGTGTCGCGGCGAGCGCAGCCCAGCCGCCCCGCAGCACCATCTCGGACGCGTTCCGAGACGGTCGGACCTGGGTGGATCCGGTGCTCCTCGGCGACATCGTGCGCGCCCTCGGCGGCGACGAGGAGGAGGCGGCGGCGTGGGTGGCGCGCAGCTCCGCGGTGCGCCGTGGGGGACGCCGGCCGCCCGCGCGACGGAAGATGCCCGTGGAGCCGTCGATCCTGACGCCACCGCTCGACCCCGTGCCGGCCCGTCTCGGTCTGCTGAAGCCGGCGATGCTGGTCGGGGCGGTCGCGCTCAACCTGCTCGGCATCCTCGTGGTGCAGACGCTGCATCTGCCCCTGTTCCTCGACATGATCGGCACGGCCGTGGTCGCCATGGCCCTCGGCCCGTGGCACGGTGCCGGCGTGGCGGTCGTGAGCAACCTGCTCGGTTTCACCGTCGGCGTCCCGGATGCCATGCCCTTCGCCCTCGTCAACCTCGTGGGCGCGCTGGTGTGGGGCTACGGCGTGCGCCGGGCGCGCATGGGCGATGACATCCGCCGGTTCTTCGGCCTCAACCTCCTGGCGGCGGTCGCCTGCTCGCTGGTGGGCGCTCCCTTGAACGTGCTGCTGTTCGGCGGGGTGTCGGGGCACGGCTTCGACACGGTCACCTCGTCGTTCGAGACGATGGGGGTTCCGCTCATCGCGGCGACCTTCTCGTCGAACCTCCTCACCTCGGTGTTCGACAAGACCCTCGTGGGCTTCCTCGCTCTGATGGTGCTCCTCTGGCTGCGCGCCACGAAGCGTCTGCCGGTGCCGCACATGTCCCTCGTCGACCGGCTGAGCACCCCGGCCGTCGCCCGCCCGCGCGCCGAGACCTGACGGACCGACTGCTGAAGCCGCGGGACGATGACGCCGGGCCGCCGGGGCCGGATGCCGCCGCCGCTCGACCGGGCGCCGGTAGCGTGGACGCATGCCCGCACGCTCTCCCTTCTCCTGCGTCCTGTGGGACGTCGACGGCACGATCGTCGACGCCTCGGAGGGGATCCTCCGCCGCCTGACCATCACCCTCGAGCACTTCGGCCGCACGCCGCCGACGCGCGGCGAGCTCTCGCGGTGGATCGGTCCGCCCATGTTCGACTCCTTCCAGGTCAACGTGGGCATGACCCCGGAGCAGGCCACCGAGGCCGTCGCCTTCTACCGCGGCCTCAACAAGAAGGAGGGGTACACGGTGAGCGCCCGCCTGTACCCCGGCGTGGGTGAGCTCGTGCACGACCTGCACGCCGCCGGCGTGCCGCAGTCCACGGCGAGCTCGAAGCCCGAGGTGCAGGTCGTCGCGCTGATGGACCACTTCGGCCTCGCCCCCTCCCTCGAAGCGATCGCGGGAGCCTCGCTCGATGAGCGAACGCTCGCGACGAAGGCCGACATCGTGCGCGAAGCGCTGCGTCGCCTCGAGGCCGTCGGCGCCGACGTCTCCCGTCCGGTCCTCATCGGCGACCGCCACCACGACGTCGAGGGCGGGGCGGATGCCGGGGTGCCGGTGATCTTCGTCCGGTGGGGCTTCAGCTGGCCCCACGAGTCCGAGGGCGCGCAGGCGGCGGTCGACGACATCGACGAGCTGCGGGCTCTTCTGCTGGTCGACGACACGGCCGACGCGCGTACCCCCGCCGGTGCCTGAGCTCGGCTGGGTGGTGCCCGCGGCGATCGCGCTGACGGTCGCCGCCCTCCTCGCCGTCGTGATCGTGATCGCGGTGCGCCTCGCCCGGCGTTCTCCTCGGGCCCGGGCCCAGGCGGATGCCGCCGTGGCCGAGGCGACCTCGGTGCTGGTGCGGGTCGACGACGCCGTCCACGAGCTCGACGCGGCCTTCGATACCGCCGACGTCCCCGACGCCGTGGACGTCCCCACCCAGCTGCGCCGAGGGAGGGCGGCGGCGCAACGGGCGCGCGACCGCGGGTTCGTCGACGTGTCGACCCTGCGCGCCCACACGGGTGTCGCGGCACGGCGTCGCGATCAGGCGCGGGCGGTGCGTTCGGGTCTCGAGACGCAGCTGACCCGCATCACCGCGACACGGACGAACCTGGCCGAGTGGGTGCGGACGAACCGCACGCCGGAGCAGCTCACCGCTGCCGTACGCCGCCGCCGAGACGAGATCGTCCGGGCCGCGGGCGACCCCGAGCCGTTGCTCTCGAGCCTTCGCGCGCGCTTCGACGCGGCGGACTGGACCGACGCCGCGGCAGCCGCCGGAGCGGCATCCGACGCCCTGGACGAGGCCGACGCCGCTCTCGCCGACGGTGCCGGCGTCGAGAGGGCGACCTCCGCGCTGACGCGTGCCGCGAGAAGCCTGAGAGCGGTCGAAGACGATCACCGCGCCGCCCTGCAGGCCGCCGAGAACGCCGCCGCCGAGATCGCCGCGGCCCGCGCAGAACTGGCGGAGGCCCTCGAGACGACCCGCGCGCGTCCCGGGGCATGCGCGCCCGACGCCGACGAACGCCTCCGTGCGGCGAGTCGGACGCTCGAGGCCGCCGCCGCCACCTCGGACCGACGTCCCCGCCGGGCCGTGTCGACCGTCGCCCACGTCCGCGAGGTGCGCGACGCCGCGGTGGGCGCGGCCGTCGGCGAGCGCCGGCGTCTCGAGGCGGCGCGGACCGCTCTTCCGGGCACCCTCGCGTGCGCCCGCGCGGCGCTCGCCTCGGCCGAAGCCCGCGACGAGGCCCGAGCGGACGGCCCTCCGACGATCGACGAACGCCTGCGGCTGGACGAGGCCCGCCGTCACCTCGCCCGCGCACGCGCCGCGACCGACGCCGGCGAGGCGCTCTCCGCCGCACGCGCGGCCTGGCACGCGGTCGACCCCGGTCGCTGACGGCATCGGTCCTCGGCCGCGCGGAGGCGGTGCCCTATCGTGAGCGGCATGGGGGAGAACACCACGGCCGCCCGCCTGATGGCGCTGGCCCGACGCGTGCCGTTCACGCTGGCTCTGGCCGGCATCCTGATCCTCGTCGGCCTGTTGTCGAGCGGGCTGTGGCGTCCCTTCACCGAGTCCGAGCTCTTCCCCGCCGTCGCCTACGGTCTGCCCGCCCTCGAGGAGGGCCGCTGGTGGACGCCCGTCACCGGGACCTTCTTCGTCACGACGCCCTGGGTGTACCTGGCCGGTGTCCCCGCCTTCGCGGGCATCGCTTTCCTGGAGCTGCGGCGCGGCTCGCGCGTCGCCGCCGCGTATTTCGCGGTCGGCCAGCTGTTCTCGGTGCTGGGGGCCGTGGTCTTCCTGTGGCTCGCGGCGCTGACGCCGTGGCCGTGGGCGCAGGAGCAGGCGTCCGCGCTCGACGTGGGTCCGTCCGGGGGCGTGTTCGCCTGTCTCGCGGGCGCTCTCGCGCTGCTGCCCTCCCCCTGGCGGTTGCGCGCCTGGACGGTGTTCATCGCCGCACTGTCGGTGGCGCTCGTGTACTACGGCTCGATCGCCGACCTCGAGCACGCCCTCGCGGTCGGCCTGATCCTCGCCGTCGACCGGTCGCTGCGCCCGCAGCGCGTGAGCGTGCGCGAACAGCGCCTCATCGCGGTGGTCGTGCTCTGCGCGTTGGGCGCGATCGAGATCCTCGGCTACATCGCACCGATGACCGGGCCCTTCGGATACTCCGCGGCGACATCCGGCTCGTGGATCGACGTCGCGGTGAACACCGTCGTGGTGCTGATCGTGGCCACGGCGCTGCGCCGCGGCCGTCGGTGGGCCTGGGTCGTGGTTCTGGTCTATAGCGCCCTGAACCTCCTGCTGGTCCTTCTGCTCATCGGCATCCTGTCGCTGTCCGGGGTGATCGGCCTCGAACAGGATCTGGATGCCGATGTCACCAGCGTCCTGGCCTCCTCGACGCTGTGGATCGTGGCGTCCGTCTACTTCGTGCTGGTCCGCGGCGCGTTCCGCGCCCGGCCGAGGGCGGCGCTCGGGGAGAACCCGCCGCCGTCCGTCACTGACGCGAAGGCCCTCCTGCGCGCGTCGGGCGGCGGGACGCTGTCGTGGATGACGACGTGGGAAGGCATGTCGTACGCGCGCTTCGGTCGCGGCATCGTCGCCTATCAGCGCCGCTCGGGGGTCGCGCTCGCGCTGGCCGACCCGCTCGGACCGCCCGAGGCGCGGCGCGACACCGTTCGGGCCTTCATCGA
The DNA here is from genome assembly GCF_031844085.1 of Microbacterium sp. PRF11. NCBI lineage: Bacteria > Bacillati > Actinomycetota > Actinomycetes > Micrococcales > Microbacteriaceae > Microbacterium > Microbacterium sp. PRF11. The sequence goes on along the minus strand of NZ_JAUZUP010000002.1, from coordinate 203,506 downwards.
CGGTGCGGAGATGGCGGGCCTCGCCCCGTGCTTCTTCAGCGCGGGCGAGCAGACGCGGGCCGCCGTGCCGAGCGGCTGGCGGAGCATCGTGGTCGCCGACGACACCGTCGTCGACCTGCCCGGCCTGCAGTTCACGGGCAAGGCATGGGGCGCGGTGCGCACCTCACTGAACCGTGCGCAGCGCGAGGGCATGACGTTCCGCCTGTCGCGGCTGACCGACGAGACGTGGGGCGTGCGCCAGCAGCTGCGGGCCATCTCGGAGAGCTGGGTGGGCGACAAGGGGCTGCCCGAGATGGGCTTCACTCTCGGCACCCTGCACGAGGCGACCGACCCCGAGGTCCGGCTCGCCCTGGCCGTCTCGCCCGACGGCGACGTCGACGGCTTCCTCTCATGGCTCCCGGTCTACGGCGAGAGCGGGATCCGCGGGTGGACGCTCGACCTGATGCGCCGCCGCGACGGCGGCTTCGGCCCCGTCATGGAGTACCTCATCGGAGCGTCCGCGCAGCAGTTCTCGGCGGAGGGCGCCGAGGTCATGTCGCTGTCGGGCGCGCCTTTGGCGCACGAGTACCCCGCGGATGCCGGCGCGATCGCCGCTCTGCAGACCCGCATGGCCGAGCTGCTCGAGCCGGTCTACGGCTTCGCGTCCCTGCACCGGTTCAAGCAGAAGTTCCACCCGCGCTACGAGACCATGTATCTGCTGTACCGCGACGAGGCCGACCTCACCCGGATCGGCCCGGCGCTCACGCGGGCCTTCCTGCCGCACGCGACGCTGCGGCAGTTCGCCGCGGCGGGCGTCGACCTGGTCCGCCAGGAGCGCTGATCCCGGCCGCCGCGCACGTCGACGGCCCCGACCGACGGACGCACGGTGGCGGTCCGTCCGGCCGGGGCCGCGGTGACGTCAGAGAGCGCGGATGTTCGACGCCTGCAGGCCCTTGGGGCCCTGCTCGACGTCGAACTCGACGCGCTGGTTCTCCTCGAGCGAGCGGTATCCGCCCGACTGGATCGCGCTGTAATGCGCGAAGACGTCCTGGCTACCGTCGTCGGGGGCGATGAAGCCGAAGCCCTTCTCCGAGTTGAACCACTTGACCGTACCCTGCGTGCTCATCGTGTAGCCGTTTTCCGCTCGAGCCGGCGCCGAGCGCGCCGATCTGTGCCCCCACGGTAGCCGGACGCTCGCACGGTCGCACGAGTCCGTGACACAAACGTTGCGCCGCTCGAAATCGTGGTTGTCGGCGCTTAAGCCCATACGACGCCCGGGCTGAGCATGGCTCGAAGCCCGGGCGTCGACGGATCCCCCCGGATATGTCACGCGAGGCGTGACGGCGATCACTTTACCCATGCCGGAGCCCGCGCGCGACACGAAAACGAAGAATCAGGCAGTTATGTCCATGTTCTGTGATAACCCATGGCCGTAAAATCCGCCTGATGGACGAACGTCGGCGCGCATCCGCCCTCGTCGATGAGGCCTACCGGCTCCTCGGCGAGGCCATCGTCGACGGTCGGTTGCAGCCCGGCGACCGCCTGCGCGACGTCGAACTCGCCACCCTCATGGGTATCTCCCGCACGCCCGTGCGCGAGGCCCTGCAGAAGCTGGAGCGCATCGGTCTCGTCGAGGTCGCGGCCAACCGCTACACCCGGGTCGCCGCGCTCACCGAGCGCTCCCGGACCGACATGCGCGAGTACGCGACGCACACCATCGCCGGTGCCATGCGCGTGGGCCTCCGACGCTGCGAGACCGATGAGCTGGAGGCCGCCGTCACCCTGGCCTCCGCGATGCGGGATGCCGACTCCTCCCGCGCCTACGTGGACGCCGTGCTCGCTTTCTACACCCACATGGTGGCCGTTTCGCGCAACATCGTCTTCGGCAAGGCGCTCGACCAGACGAGCCTGGTGCTGCGCCGCAATCTCGAGGGGTGGCAGAGCGTCGGCGATGAGACTCGGGCGACCCTCTTCCGCCACCTCATCGACCAGATCTCTCGGCGCGACGCGAACGGCGCCACCTGGACTTTCCTCGCCCTGCACGGTTTCGCCTGAGCGCACAAGTCCGTAAGACGCGTCCCGGTGCCCTCGCTACCGTGACGTCATGGCCCACATCGCACTCCGCCCCCTGACCGACGCCGATCGGGATGCCGCATTCCAGGCGGTCCACGACAGCAGGTCCGCGTGGCCGAACGCCGTCGTCGGGGACCGTCCGGCCTTCGACGGATGGGCGGACCGCGACGACGTGGACGCGCAGGTCATCGTGCAGGACGACGACGTGGTGGGGATCGCTGCGGCCATGGACCGGGGCGGCGACCGCGAGATCCTCCTCGCCCTCGTGCCCGGGATCGGCGAGGAGGCGCCCTCCGAGGCCCTGCGCCTGCTGACGGCCCACGAGGCCGAGCGCCCCCTCTACGCGTGCGTCGCGGCCGACGACGATCCGTCGCACGACCTGCTCGCGCGCATCGGATTCGTCGAGCACGAGCGCGACGGCGAGGACGTCGTGTACGTCCTCCCGCCGACGCTAGAGTGACGCGGTGCCGACGACCGACGATCACCCCGACCGAGACGCGGTCGACACCGCGGGGTTCACCCGCATCCTGAACCGACCGCGTTCCATGGCGACGTTCGTCGCCATCGTGTTCGCCGTCACCGTCGTGCAGTCGCTCACCGACCCGATGGCCGCTCTGCTCCAGGGTGACGTCGTCTGGGACTACCGCTTCCCCCTCGCCGCGGTGATCGCCGCGGTGGTCCTCGGATGCGCCGTTCAGAGCGCGTTCCTCCTCCTGTCGCCGCGGTTCCCCGTCGGGGCGGTCCTGGGCACGACCGGGTGCTATCTCGGACTGATCGTCGGCGTCGAGGTGCCGCGCTGGCTGGGCGCTCTCCCGCTGGTCGTCGCCGTGGCCGTCTTCTTCCTCGCCGCGCAGCGGCGGGCGGCCGTCGCGGCGGTGTGGACGGGCGTCGTCATCGGCGCAGCCGTCGGCATCCTGTCGCTCTGGTCGTCGGCGACCGGAGCCCCGCTCGCCGTGACGAGCAGCTTCGTCCTCAGCTCGAGCCTCGCGTTCGCCGCCCCCGTGTCGGGCGCGGCCGCGCTCGGCGTGTGGTGGGCGCGGCGCATGCGCTCGCTCCGCCGCGCCCGGGACGAGCTCGCCGCCGCCGAGGCTCGCCAGGAGAGCGAGATCGAACACGCGCGGACGCTGGAGCGGGCCCGCATCGCGCAGGAGCTGCACGACGTCGCCGGGCAGCACCTCGCGGGTCTGCTGTCGCTCGCCGACGCGGCGGTCGACATCGACGGACAGGATGCCGCCCAGGCGACGGCCCTGATCGGCGAGATGCGCGCCGAGGGCCGCTTCGCCTCGGCGAGCCTGTACGCGGCGCTGCGCGACCTGCGCGCCGAGAACGGCTCCCCGGTCGGCCCGACTCGCGACCTGCGCGCTCTCGACGAGCTGATCGAGTGGTGGAGGGCGCGGGGGATGGACGTCTCGTCCCACACGCATGGCGAGGTCGATGACCTGCCCGCCGTCGTCTCCGCCACCGCTTACCGAGTGGTGCAGGAGGCACTCACCAACGCGTGCAAGCACGCCGCCGGCGCCGCCGTCAGCGTCGCGGTGACCGCGTCGGAGCGAGACGTCCGCGTGGATGTCGTGGATGCGGGCAGCGAACGCTCCCCGGCGGGCGATCGACCGACCGGACTCGGCTGGGGCCTGAGCGGACTCGCCGAACGCGTCGATCTGCTGCACGGCTCCTTCCGGGCGGGCCCGGCCGAGACCGGAGCCGGCTGGGTGGTGGTCATGGAGGCACCGCTGGCCCTGTACGACGGCGCCGATGCGCCGGTCCGCTCATGACGGCGACCACGGACGACATCCGGGTGCTGATCGTCGACGACAACCGCACGGTGCGTCGCGGCATCCGGATCCGCCTCGAGCACGCTCCCGGCATCCGCGTCGCCGGCGAAGCGTCGAACGGCCCGGACGCCATCGTGCGGGCGCGCGCCGAGAAGGCCGATGTCGTGCTCATGGACCTGCACATGCCCGGGATGAGCGGTATCGAGGCCGCCCGCGTGATCACGCAGGAAGGACGAGGGGGATGCCACGTCATCCTCCTGACCAGCGAGGTGTCCGACGCGTTCGTCGTCGAGGCGCTCGAGGCGGGTGTCAGCGGCTACCTGCTCAAGGGGCACGACAGCGATCAACTGCTCCCCGTCATCCGCGGTGCCGCCGCGGGCACGTCGACGATCTCCCCGCTCGTCGCGCCCCGGCTGATCCGCGAACTCCGCGATGCCCGTCCCGAGCCGTCGGAGCCCGCGCGGCTGGCCCTGTTGACCGCCGCCGAACAGCGTGTCGTCGGTCTGCTCAGCAGCGGGGTGACCGCGACGGAGGACATCGCGCGGCACCTCTCGGTGTCCATCAACACCGTCCGCAGTCAGACCGCGTCCGCGCTGCGGAAGCTCGAGCTCGCGGACCGTACGCAGCTCGCCCTCTGGGGCTCGCGCAACGGGCTCACCCGGCGCGATCCCTCATCCTTTCGGATGAAATGACCCGGGTCCCGTTCCCGCCGGCGTTGTCAGGGCGCGGGCGGACGCGGCATCCGGGACCCCGTAGAGACGCGAGAGCGACGAGACTGACGCCGCGAGCTCCGTGCGGGACCGGACATTGGGGGGCGGCCCCGCACGGAGCTCGCCGTCGCACGGTGCCTTGCGTCACCGGGCGGCCCGTGTTGGGCTGGGGCGATGACAGCGCAGTGGTGGTGGGCGGCACTGGTGCCCGTGGGGGCGGCACTCTGGCTCTGGTCGACCGTGGCGACCGTCCGGGCCTATCCGGGCGAACGGATGCCGGTGTGGGCGACGCCGCGCAGGGCTCCGGCGAGCGCTGTGGTGCTGCGCGGGGCCGGCCTGGGACTCGGGGTGCTCGGCATCCTGATGTGCATCCCTCTGCTCGCACCTGGATTCTGGGGATCTGTGGCCCTCGGGACGGTCGTCCCCGTACTCTTCTTGGCGATCTACCTCGGCGTCATCCTGCAGCACAACGCGCGCGTGGCCGGCGCCTGACGGACCGTCACCGCAAGCGCTTGGCGGCCTTGCGGAGCTTCCTCACCGCTTTCGGCACACCGTCGAGCTGCTGCTCGGCGCGGTCGTGAGCCCACGCGCTGACCGCGTCGTAGGGCGCCGTGGACTCCTGCGCCGTGAAAGCGCGCGCACGTAGCCGGCGAGCGCGGTCGGCGAGCAGAAGATCGTCGCGGTGCTCGCCGAGCAGCTTGTGGACGCGCTTGGCCGCTCGACCGAGTCGCTGCACGTCGCCGCCGAGCATGCCCGGGTTGGCGGCGTCGACGGCTTCCGCCAGATAGCGCAGTCGGCGCGCGGCCTTGCGCACATCGTGGAAGCGATCGAGCGAGCCGTCAGCGGCGGACACCGCGCGCGAGACCCGCTTCGCCTCCCGGCGCACGAGACGGCGCACGACCTTCGCGCTCTTGGCGTCGGGATGCTCGACCTCGAGCGTCAGCCCCGCCTCGCGGACGAGCTGCCTGCGGCGGTGGCCCTCGTCGGTCTGCGGCTCGGCCGCGATCCGCTCGTGCAGGTGCCGGTACGCGGCCCGCTCGTCGCCGACCAGCCTCCGCCGGGCGTCGGCATCGTCAATGCCGAGCGCCGTCAGGGCCTCGTCGGCGCGCTCCGCGCGCACCTCCGCGTCGCGGGCCTCGCCAAGGGTGCTCCCCCACCGCTTCAGCGACCGACGCAGCTCTCGCGTCTCGCCGGGGTCGGTGACTCGGCGCACCACCGACAGCACGGTGCGCAGGCGCCGCACCCGCGTGCGATGGCGATGCACCCCATCGGGTTCGTCGCGCAGGGCCTCCGCCTCGGTCGAGGCGACGTCGGCCGAGGCGGACTGCACGAGGCGTCGGACCAGGGTCTGAGCGGAGACGGTGTCGCGTGGCATCCGCTCACGCTAGAGCGGCGGGGCGCCGCCCAACGTCGGGGTTGACGAACACGAAAGGCCCGGGACGCGGTCCAACCGCCCCGGGCCTTTCGACGACGATGTCAGCGCGCGGCGCGACGACCCACGATGAGGCCGTAGATGAGCAGCACGATGATCGAGCCGCCGATGGCGAGCAGCCACGTCTGGATGGAGAAGAAGTCTTGCAGCGGAGCGTTGAACAGGACGCTGCCGAGGAAGCCGCCGAGCAGGGCACCCACCACACCGAGGACGAGCGTGATGAGCCAGCCGCCACCCTGCTTACCGGGGAGGATCAGCTTGGCGATGGCGCCGGCGAGCAGTCCGAGGAGGAGAAATCCGAAGAATCCCATGATGTGTTCCTTTCGCGAGTGTGAACCGATGCCCGCTCGAGGCGGGACTCTCGTTGCATCCAGCTTCCTCCCAGGTATGCGAAACCCGAGGTGGGTTGCGCGCGGGCGCCTTCCTGTGTTTGTTTGCGCGCGAGGCGGTCCCGGATGCCATCCCCGCGCCCTCGCCGACATCGTCAAGGACAGGCGAGCTCGTTCTCCCCAGAGATATTCACAGCCCCTCTCGCCGTCCTCGCTTCCGACCCCGCCGGGGTGATCGAGGCGTGAGATCGGCGGAATTACGCCTGTGTAGTTTCGAAGATGTGATCGGTTTCCGAGTTATCCACACGATCCACTCACATGATGGGGACCCTTTCGCACAAGCTCTCCACAGAGTTATCCACAGTTGTGGGAAAACTGCTCGTCGATCCGTCGCGTCCAAGGAGAGCGCTCGGGGCTGCGATCAATCGAGGCCCAGGGTCGCCACCGCGGGATCGGTCGTCGCCGTCGCGAGAACGACGATGGCGTCGAAGGCCGCGGCATCCACCTCGACGTCTGCACTCTGCGACCGCACACGAAAGATCCCGGTGCTCCCGTCTTCGTCGAAGCGCGCGACGGCCGCACCGGCCGACCGCAGGACGTCCGCGCAGGAGGACTCGACGCTGTCCGCGCGCAGCGGAGCAGCGGCGACGCGCTCCACCCGGAAACCCACCTCGGTCGCCGCGGGAACGGCCATCTCCGGCACCTCGTCATCGGCGTGCGTCAGGGCGATCGCTCGATAGTCCGAGCCCAGCGACTCGGCCAGAACCTCTCCGGCCGGGTGGGCGGCCAGCACACCGTCGAAGGCGACGGGTGCCTTCTGGATGTGGTTGTTGTGAGCGACGTAGGCGATCCGCCCCATCGGGGCGAGCGAGTCGACCGCCTCGACGAGGCGCCGAGCCACGAACACCTCGCGGACCGTCGTGTCGTCGAGGCGTCCTGTCCCGGAGAAGAGGTCTCCCATCGCGCGAAGCATGATCTCCGTCGTGACGGCCGTATCGGCGAGACGACCCGCCTGTCGCCACGACTGCGCGTCCTCCCCGTTCCGGTGCACCGCGCCGAGTGCGTCGATCCGAGCCCGCAACCGTGTGAGGTGGACGGTGAGCGAATCCTGGGCCGCGGTCTCGAGCCCGAGCCACGACGCCGCACTGGCTGCGGCAGAGCCCCCGACGACTAGTCCCGCCAGCTCCCTCGTCTGGCGCAGGAGCTCGGCGGCGGCGGGGTCGATCGCGTCCAGCAGCGTCGAAAGCGGGGCGAGACTCGGCTCGATCGTCAGGGAGTTCGGGAGATCGACGCCCAGCACCCGCACCCGACGGTGACGAGGCAAGCGAGAACGCAGACCGACGAGGAACGTCCCGTAGAGCGCGAACGTGAGTGTCCCGACGAGCGATCGAAGTTCCTCGGTTCGCTGTCCCGAGAGCCAGTCCTCGACCAGAGGCGCCTCGTCGTGGCCGATCTCGAGGGCCAGGTCGTCGACCCCGAAGTCTCGGACCAGCGCTGCCGCGATGCCGGCGCGCGCGTCGCTGAGCTCGTCGATGAAGTGGGCCGACTCGCCCACGGCTATGACGCGCGCATCCGAGATGATCTTGCGCAACGTGATGTCGTCGAGCGGGTGCTGCGCATCCCAGGCTGCGACGGTGAAGGACGGGGCCGCGGGCGCGGCGGAGTGAGGTGTGGTTGACATCGGAGAGCTTTCTTTCAGAGAGAACGGCATGCGAACGAGACCGGCGAGCCGGTAGGGGACGACGCAGTGCCGTGTCAGAGAAGGATGCTTGCGATCACCCCGCGATGATATCGACCGAGGAGGTGACGGAGCAGGGCCACGACGCACCGCGCTTCCCCACCGCCTGTGCACGCGCGGCTGCGCGGAGCCTCTGGCGGTGGGGCCCAACCCCGAACGGGTTCGAGCCCTCCCGCTCCCGCAGACAACGTCGAAGGCCCCCGGGATGAACCCGGGGGCCTTCGTCGTTCTGTGGCGGTGTTTATCTATCCGCGATCCCAGTCGTGGCGCGGGTTCGCGATGGACCGTGCCGAACCGATTACACGCTAAGCGCTCACCTTTTACGCCTCCCCGGTCAGGCGGCGAATCGGTCCCGTCACCCTCCTACAGGGACGTTGGGTTCCCTCCGTCTCAGCAGCTGGTTATCGCCAAAGACCTTCGGGGTAGCACCGCTCTTGGGCACACCGTGCTTGACTGCGACGGCCGCAGCGCCGGCGCGACGGCTGTGACGGGAAGAATTCCCGCGGAAGCGACCGGAACGTCGCTTCTCGCGCAGGTCGCGAAGGTGTGTGACCCTGTCGCCTCGGCTGGTGCGAGGCCTACGTCACACCGTGCGAGGAGTCGTAGGTGAACGTCGCCGTCGGCGACTCGAACCCCCGCCGAGCTTTCGCTACCTTGACGAGAAGATGGTGGCGGCGCTGCACGCGCTGCAACTCTCAGAGCACATCTGATCCGCAACGACCGTCGAGCGAGCGCCACACCGCACCGTTCGTGGATGGGCGGGTGAAGGTTCCCGCCCGGCGACTCAATAGAATCGGCTCGTGCATACGGGGGCGTCATGAGTGCTGAGCAGTTCTTCCTGAGAAGCGCGGGCACCTTGGCTGCGCTACATGAGCTCTCGTCCGCGGATTCACTCGTGCTCTACTGCGGAGCTGGGGTCACTATAAATCGCACTGGCATGTCGTGGCCGGCTCTCCTCAAGCAAGTGTTCAGAGCGGCAGCAAGCAACGGACGGAGCTACCGCGAAAAGGATCACGCCGCTATTGAACTCATCTTGGACGCCCTGCCAGACGAGGAACAGCGCGCCTCCATCTTGACGGAATACTTCACCGAGGGTAGGCCCGAGGAAGCAAATAGACTCCTGACCCCCCGCTTGCAAAGCGCGCTCTACAAGGACACGGGGTGGAGCGAGGGTCAGCTGCTCGCCAATATCGCGCGCCTCGCGCTGGTGGCTTCCGTGCGTCTCAGCGGTTCAGTGACGATCCTGACGACCAACTACGACGTCTACCTCGAAGAGGCATTCGCGGAGGCCGCCGATGAGCTTCTGCGCGAGAGAGGGGACGAGGAGGTGAAGGTTGCCGGGCTCGAGCGTCAGGTTGCGCCCGAGCAACCTTCGACGGAGCCCTGGCCTGTCCACCCGATGAGGGACCCTGTCGCCACTGACGCAGTCGTCCGCATCGTTTACCTGCATGGGCGGGTCCCTCGACCGGGCGGCCCTACGGAGGGGACCGTCGTCCTGGACGAGTTCAGCTACGCCCGCTCGCACGCAGCCGTGACGCAGATGTTGCAGACCCACCTGGAGGATGCGCACGTTCTCATGCTCGGCGCCAGCGTTACCGATGCGCCGCTCATACAATCGCTCGTGCTCACGAAGGACGCTGACTCCAGCCGTCGGCGATTCGCGCTCGTGCGTTCCGCGCTGCCCCTGGGTGCCCCCCTGCCTCCGCAGGTTTACATTGATGCCTTCGGCGAGGCTCACACCCTGGAGCAATCGGATGTCGATGCGATCCTCGCGCACAGGGCGAAGCACATCGGAGTCACCCAGCTGCACCCAATCAGTCACGCTCAGACGGCGCAATTCGTGGAGGAGCTGGAACTGAGCATCCGACTGCAGCGCAGCGTCCCCCCTCCCGCCACGCTCTACGCCGACGCCGCGACTGATATCAGCTACGAACGACGCCTGCGGGCCTGGGCGAACGAGTGGTCAACTACGTGCCCAACGCCCGAGGATGCTTACAGCACCTTGGCCGACAGTCTCGAGGAACGCATCTCGGTCCTTCTCGGTGGAACCACAGACCAAAACGACGCTCTGCGTCTGGAATTGTGGGTTCGCATCAACCCGAGAACCACCAACCGCACCCTTACGCTGTACGCGAACTCTACTGGCCCTCTTCTGGCCCCGGGCACCCGACGCCAGGCTGTCATCCGCGAGCCGTCAACGAACGCCTCGGTCCGGGCGTTCCTGCAAGGTCGGCCGTTGCTGCAGCAGCTGTCCGATCTCGGACTCGGGTCTTCAGAAAGTACGCGATGGAAAACTTTCTTGTCGATTCCGCTGTCAGTGGTCGTCGAGAAAGAGGTGGACGGTCAGCCCTTTGCGGCGTCCGTGCCCTGCGGCGTCATCACGCTCGCGGGACTGCGCAAAGCTGACCTATTCGAGCGGTTTCATGCCTTACCGCTGGCGGACATCGAGACACTTATGGAGACCATGACGGCGACGGGGACGCAGGTGCTCCGTCCCGCCAGCTGAGTCACGCTCGGTGAGGGACGTGCTCGGGCGAAAGCGCACTGATGAGGTAGCGCACCCGCCGCTCACGCTCGCGGTTGTTGATACGAGCGGAGTGCTCGGCGATCTCGGCGACTTTACGCTCGCGTTCGCTCATCCTGGACTTGGTGTCCATCATCTCGTCTCCTCGTCGGCGCTCACCTCGAGCTCCGTTGCAGCTAACAGTACCGGCGGCCTCCGACATCGGCATCCGCTTGCGTCGCCTTCATTGCTACGATCCGCGTGGCCGAGGGCGACAACCGGGTTACAGCGACGCGGTCTCGGCTGGCTCAGGATGGAAGCCACTGTGCTCGCGGTCTTGCATGGCACGCCGGCCACTCAATCTGGCCTCCTCGTCGGGTCGCTCGCCCGAGGACTGTTTGCCCCGAAAGAGAACGCAACGGACTACGAGCACACACACACGCACGATGCCTCAGCCGTGCTATCACTGTCGCGCCGGGACCAGCACCGGCACCCGAGAAAGGAAGAGCAATGGCGAACGGCGACATCAGAACGTACTTCGAAGACGGACAGTGGAAGTCCAAGGTGGACGGCAGCTCCCGCGCCGCGCACGTGGGCGGCAACAAGGCAGAACAGACAGCCGTCGGTCGGGACATGGCACGCGAACGCGGCGTCGAGCACCGCATCACCCGCCAGGACGGTGCCGTCACCCAGCAGAACTCGTACGGCAACGACCCGCGGCGCAGCAAAGGCTGAGTGGCAAGGGAGGGTGGGCGCACGCTCGGGGACACTCATCTAATCGGATGAACTTTTCGGGCGATGTTCCGTTCCGCGGAACGTGCTCACCCCCCCCTTCACTCGCCAGCGGCTCGAGGCGCGAGCGCCTTCGATGCTCATTCGGTGAGACTGTCTCGGTTTTCCTCGAGGGACGTCTGGGCTGGGCGTCGCCGCTCAGGCGCGGGCACCCTGTCGAGAGAGCGCTCGGCCCCCGCTCGAGCTGGTCTGGAGCACAAGTCAGACGCGAGGACGAGCGACCCCGCTCGCCATGAATTGGACACTCCGCCCGGGACGCTCAGTCGTAGGCGCCGCTACGTTGACCGCATGGACATTCCCACCGAAGATATCCGCCATGTGGTCGTCACCGTCGGCGAAGCGGAACCGGACTCTGTCATCCCCCACGACGCGCACTGGACGGCGACATTGGAATTCGTTGCTTTCGACGGGAGGACACAGACTGTTCAGACGGTCCTCAATGCATCGGCGGCGCCCGAGAAACCCGAAGCTGTCGCTGCGGCCATACATGCTGAGATCGACAAGCGGTACGTGATCACGACGGATCTGTCGGATTTCGAGTACGACCTGTCGCAAGTGACAGTGGAGATCCGCTGGTCGGGCAACTGAGGTAACGGGCTCGCATCAGCCCCTCGTTTTGCAGCTCAGACACGAAGATGTCGGAGGCGATCCCCGCTCGCCTCGATAACCACTGGTGACGGTGTCCAGTGGAAGGTGCCGCTCAGGTTCATCCTTTGTACTCGGCGCGCTTGTAGACGGCATCCAGAATGCTCCGGCGCTCGCTCTGCGACAGCACGCCCACGAAGACCGCCATGTTTCTCATCTCCGCGGCGTGCTCGCTATCGTCCACGAGGAGCGTTTCCACCGTGCTGATATCGCGCTCGCTCAACACCCTCAACCACTCGTAGAGCAAGTCGCGGGCATCTCCGCGAGCGTTGGGGAGGATCTTGTTCGCGCCTGCTATTCCCAGCCCTAGGATGCGGTCGGGGTCAACGTCCAAGCGGCTCTATTACTGCCGGGCGCGCAGGCGGTTGTCAGCCGTGCGTTCATGGCGTAAAAGCCCGCCGACAGATCGGGGGTGGGCGCACTGGCGTCCCAACGTTCGCCCATAGATTGATTCCGTGGTTCGACGTAATCTCGGGAGACGGGGCGCGTCGCCCGTCCACCCAACCTGCGTATCGTCGCGCCTGACTGCCCGCCGCTCGCCCGAGCTTCAATCATCGAGTGACTAGCCGACTGCAGCGACCAGTACTTTGTGTACATGCTGCCTGAGCTTCCCGATCCGAAGCTCGACCCGCGACTGTGGGGCGACGTTGATGGGCCGACATTGCTCGCGGCCGCGAGCGCGCTGCAGTTGGATCCCGCTAACACCGCCTCATTGCACGGGTTGCGTCGATTGGCTGCGGTCGCGGCAGAGCTTCCGGCACGGCCTGACGCGCGGCCGCTGTCGTCGTCGAAGGTCAAAAGCCTCCTAGCGGTGCGAGGCGTCGGAGACGCAATCACCGCTGGCTTCCAAGACCCTTACGAGGGTCTGCTCGTGGTGGAGGTACCGTACTTCGGTGGTCCCCATCTGAGCATGCAGGGCCTAGCGACACACTGCGCAAAGATCGCGGAGTTCCTACTCACCGCCATCTTGGCCGCCCCAAAGGCGACGCTTCCTGGCACTTTCATCGTGAAGGTGCGTGCATTGGCGAGGTTGTTGTTGACCGTGAGCGACCGGGCGTGCCGGGGTGCCGGCCTGACCAGGTGGAGTACGCCCGGGGAGGACGGCACCCGGGCCATGGTTCCGTCGGCGACGACCCTGTCCGAGCGGGCTCGCTGGGTGCAGTTCGACGAAGAAGAGCTGTTTGAGGGGCTCCACGCGCTGGCGCGGGAGTACCTCACCATCGGCTTGGTCCGCGAACAGGGAACGCCGGTGCCGATAGCCGGGACGGATCGATCAGAGTGGTCGATGGTGCAGCCACTCGTTCGCTCCGGCTCGACGCTGACCGTGCAGGCGCCGCCGGACCTTCTGGCGGCGCTCAGACATCACATTGTCAGGGCGGCCATCGAAGAGTACTGCCTACCGCAGCTCGTGCAGGCGATGCTCGCGTATGCCACCCACAAAGCGAAAGAACTCCTGAACGGTCTCGTTGACGAGCCACTTCGAACCGTCGAGGAAGGCAGGAACTGGGTACGCCTGCAGTCTCAGTTCGACTCCGACAAGCTCATGGATCTCTTCGTCGTCGTCGATGACTTGGAAAATTACGACCCGTTCTCCGCGTACGGCACGTGGGACGGTGACGACGTCTTCAAAGACCTCGTTGAAAGGTCCGCCGACGGTGACCGGGTTCTTCGAATCTTCCTAACCTCCGTTATCGGCCGGGACCTCAGGGTGCGCGGACGCGATTCGGCTGAGCCGACGCCGACGCTGTTCGCGGGATGGGATGACTTGGAGACCATCCTCCAAACTCCGGATCTCGGCAACCTCGGTCTCTGGTACTTCGCGTGCGCCTTGCTCGACTTGCACCAGCGAAGCGAACTCCGCTCGTTCTCAATCGTGGACACCTTCGAGCTGTACCGAGAACACGGAATGAGCTTCTACCTCAGCGATGACGCTCTGCCAGACGCGGCTGACCTTGCCGTCGGGTACGGGCAGGAGCTGAGGTACGCGAACGCGTTCCGTCATGACCGTCGGCGCTTCATCAAGTACGACGGTGATGGCTGGGTCGAGGGGTGGTCAGTCCACGGGCGCGGGACATCGCCCGTGTACATCGCGCTGCTGCGAGATGGTGCAGCCTACGTAGCCGACCTGGGCGACATCACCGTCTGGGTGAGAATCCCGCCGGTGCGCAGCCGTCATACGAATGTCGGCGCCGACACTCTAATGGTGGCGGCGGAGGCGACCGCCTACTGGATGTGGCAGTTGTGGCTGGTGGATGCCGAGCTCATTCGCCGCGCGAGCAACGACTTCGGGGTCGTCGAGCTCCTCGTGCATGGCGCACGGATTGGTGAGACTTTCGACACGTGGGTACGAGTGACTAAGACCGAAGACGCTCGCTTCCTCACGGTGTCATCTCCTCGACCCGGCGACGACGACGCGCGGACTTCGTCACCTGAGAATGAAGTGGACCGTGACCTGCTCGCCGCACTATACGACTCACTCGGAGGTGAGGATGCCTCGGCCGTAGGCCAGATTGCTCCTCCCGGGCTCAAGGGCATGATCCACCTCACGAACGCCAGCGCAATCACGGCCTGGGCGCCGTTGAACACCCCGGTGTGGACCGGCTCGGAGGCTGTCGTCGCGCAGGTTCTCGATGGTCTCGGCCGACATCTGTCGGAGGAATTAGGGATGCCGGTTGGGACCATTAGGCCCGACCGTCGCATCCTCCTTCTCACACAGACTGTCGCGCCGTGGCTCATCGACCGGCTGCACGACGAGCTCCTCGACCTGGACGGGACGGGTCTTGCCGAGCGCCTCGTGGAACGCAGTGAGGCGCTCATCGCCTACTCCTCGCGGGAGTCAGAGCGCCTCCCCGCCCGGATCGCATGTTTCGGTGTTGCCAGCGATGAAGTGCAGGGACTGCAACGCAGGCTCGCGCTCGCAAGTGACACCATGATGGCCAGCCGTTTTCTGGTCGAACTTGCGTCAGCGTTCCCGCCTGCAGGCGGGAACGCTTTGAACCAGGAACGGTACGACCGCCTGCTCGCCTTGAGCAGCGAGATCATCAACAAGGGCATGCTGGTGGACTCCCTACGTTCCGGTGTCAGTGATGTTCAGTTGAGCATCCTGGGCTCCGGGCGACTGGGCACAGCACGTGAGGGCGACGCGTACGTGCAAGCGGTGGGTATGTTCTCCCGCTTCCGCGCGCAGACCGTCCTCGCTGATGCTGTCGATCCTCGCCCGGGCGAGCGCGACGGGCTTCCCGATCTCGCGATGGCAGACGAGCTGGCGCAAGATGCCTTCGGCTTCACCTACACCGACGTCTTCGATGCAGTCGCCGCGCTGACCGAGCTCCTCGAGGATAGGCAGACAGTCAGCACGACGCGGGCTGAGGCGGCTCGAGAACTCGCGGAACAGACCGGCTGGGATCAGACGAAGGTGTCGGCGGTCTTGGATGCCCTCACTCTCGCTCCCTTCTCAGGCACCTTCGCGCAATTCTGGGAAGACTTGCCTTCTGTGGCGCCCTGGCGATTCAACCGGGACCGGTCGTATCTGAAACGGCCGCTCATAGCGAACGGGCCCGGGCTCGTATTCGGTCGTCGCATGCTTCGCCACGCACCCATTTACTGGTTTGAGTCGTTCCGGACTGGCCGGTTGCAGGCAAAGGGCAAGATTGCCGGGGCGATGAGTCGACAACGCACGACGAAGGGGCGCGCGTTCGAACGTGAGGTAGCCGCTCTCCTCGCTCGCGTGGGGTGCGCACCGGTGAAGGAGCGACTGCGACGCGTGGGCAACTACGACTTCCGAAACATCGACGGTCGAGATCTCGGCGACATCGACGTAGCCGCTGTGCGTGCGTCCACCCAAGAAGTCCTCCTCGTGGAGGCGAAGGACCTGGAGGTCGCGCGAACGCCGACTGAGCTGCGAAACGAACTGAATCAACTCGTTGGGCCCGGCAACAGCGCCATCACCCGGTTGCGTGAACGCGCACAGTGGGTCCGGACGCACGCCGGCGCCGTCCTGAAGGAGTTCGGTATCGACGGTTCCTCCGGGTGGTCGATCCGACCCATCGTCGTGGTAAAGCAGCCGCTACTGTCTGAGCACCTGGAGCTGAGTAGCGACATCCCCATCATCGCAATCGAACGCTTAGAGGAGCACCTTCAGCCCAAGGCCCGGCAATGAGCGAGCGCCTGGTCAAGCCGAGCGCGCGATGACGACAGGGATGTGGTCTGACATCTGGAGCGGTGCGCGCTGCAGACGCCATTGTGTTGCCGGACGTTTGAAGTCGCCCTTCGCCAGCGCCTCGGCGTCAACATAAATTCTCCGCGAGTCAGGAAGCATCAGTCGAACCGGGCCGTTGTGAGAATCGGAGAGAGGCGCGCCATGAGCCAACGACACCGTCGAGCAGCGGACTCGCTGTCACCTGCGCACGTCGCGAAGTGTATGCGCTCGGCGAGCGACGAGCGGCGATTGTCACGGCCGCCCGCCGCTCGTCGGCCGCGCGGAAGACACTCCGGCTCAGGGCGCTACGACAGGACCCGGGCGTCCGCAGCTCCTCGGGTGTTCGCCAGGTCGGCTAAGTGGCTGGCCCTGTATGGCGGCCATACCCGTGACTATGCGCGGCGTCGGGCACACGCGCCGACAACGGTTTCCGGTGCCCCACCGACCGCCACCGAGGTGCCTCCTGCACCGCCACCAACGGGACCGACCAGCGAGCAACGGACGCCGCCGACAACCGACAGCGCTTTTGACCTTCAGGGGTTTGTCTTGCTGAGTCGGGAGGACACTTACTTCGTTGCTGGTGACGGCGGTCGACGCTTCGCGGATGTGGCAGGTCGAAGAGGTCCCTGCCCTGTGCCAAGCGTCCGGACCACGGCATCGCCGGAGCGTCGAATACGCGAATGTCTACTCGGCGCGTTCACTCCGCCCGGCTTCTATCCCGTACTGGTGTCGGATGCGGCGCGCTACGCCTGAAACTGTTGACCGCCGACCTACTGTTCCCGGGAAATCGCGCGCACGGCCGTTCGCGGTCCGAATCTTCAGGACCGCGATGGGTCCGATGAAGGGTAACCAATCGATAGCACCCCGGGAGAGCACGCCCCAGTACCGCGCCAACGTGACCGCCTGAATATCGCGCACCTGAATTCTTGTGGTCCGGAACCATCCTTTGAGGACTAGAACATCACCATCACACCAGACCCCCATGAACCACGGGCGGACGAGCCAGAAGAGTAGCAACGGGAAGAAGAACAACGCCGATTTTGTCTCCGGCAGGGTCCAGTCATAGGTGAGCAATGGGGCAGTGAAAATCGCGGCGAGAGTAGTGCCGCCATTCCTGGCACCGCGGGCTGACCCCGGAACCCGGTCAGCAGATGAAAGCAAGCATTCTCCCTCGACTTTGTACGCCCTTGGCCGCAACGTTGACTCTCCCCTGGCCAACCCACGGCCTCACTGCGTCCCTCCACGAACTGGTGCCGAGATCGGTGATAGTCGTGACGGGGCGTTCGATCTGAGATCGCGTCGCGCGCGCTACTGTCTTGGTTTCCTCACGAGTCGTCACGCGACTGAACTGCGCGATTGCACGCGTTTTCACTGCCAGTTGCACGGACGAGACCGTGAGCTTGTACGCGAATCTCATCCCGATACTTCCTGCTGCGATTGCCCCTATTGATACGGCAGCATCGCCCACCCTTCCCTGCGCTAGGTAGGCAAGGGTCTCGATGACCCCGCATGCCGATTCAACCAGCCCGGGGATGAAGCCGCAGGCGACAAGAGCGACCTTTCCGGCAGGCGAATCTGTAATAGCCCTGCCGATATCCTGCCACCACGCACGGCCGGTCAGATCGCTCTAAAGCGGCCTTCAGCTCTCCTCCGACGGATAGCGAGTGAGCCAAGGATCCGCCGGGTTGATCTCAAGGTCCTTCGAGACCCCCGGGTGAAACAGCCGGTTCTTGAGCTGTGTCTGGAGGCCTTGAGGCGCAGGCAAGACGTGGAATTCGCGTAAGAACTGCTCCGCCCATTCGCGCATGTGAGTCGACCCGCCCCACTCGACCACCAGATCGGATGGGTGGCCGTCAAGGTCCACGTATTCCGGATAGAAGGTGACCTCGATCATGTACTGATCGCCTGACATTTCAGACAGTGTCATGAGGAGGTAGAACGGATCTTCCCGGCATGCGAAGCCCACCAGGTGCCCGACTTCGATCAAATGCGCCCATGCTGCCACGCGGACTTCATCATCACCTGTAGTAGACATGGAAGTTCTGCCTCACTTTATTTCGCCCATAGTTCCATTTGGTTCGACCATCAATCTGAACGTGCGGCCCACGGACCCAACGTCCGGATTTCCCGGTGAGCATCCTCGTCCCGTGGCTGGAAACCCGTTCAGACGGTTTACGTCCCGCCCAAATTCGACCGGCCCACTCTGCCGACCGGCGACTACCTGTCATGGAGTTTGCCTTCGACAGCCCGCGCGTGTATAGCGAGGCTGCCCGCACAATCTTGACGGCCTTCTGAGCATCAGAAGCGAATTTCACCGCGCGCGCCACAACGGTGGCCACCTTGAGAGCCGCGCCGACGACCTGTCCGCCTGGAACGAACATCAGGGCAATCGAAGCTACGTCCAGGACCGCCCACCAGTCGATTTGGAACTTCCCGCTGAGATCGTTTTTCCCAATGGGGTCCGTCGGCCAGACGTAGTCGTTGTCGACACCACCCTCCACCGGGTCAACCTGCAGGAATCGACCGAGAGCAGGAACGTAAAGTCGCGCGCCCATCTCGATCACCTGCGCCGAGCCGACGGATTCGACGAGCTTCTGCGCCCCCTGGTGCCACCCGGTAGTCTCGTTGACCAGTCCCTGGTCGTCCGTCGCAGCCGTGCCCATCGCGTACGTCGTCGGGTCTACCGGCTGGCCGAACGGGTCATACAGACGTGCACCGGTTACTGTCGCCCCGTCACCAGTCACAAGGGTGTGTCCCTGTAGCGAGGGGTAGGACCACGACGATGTGCCCGACGCGGGGATATCGACGGTCACGCCACCCGGCAATGGGAGGAACACGGTGGGTGCTGCAGCGCCCGCCTTCATCGCCCAGGGCACGTCGCCTGTTCCTGCGAAGGAGTATCGCGTGGTGACCGCAGGGGCGCTGCCAGCAGGGTCGACAGTTCGCGCCACGATGCGGCCGGTGGCATCACGCACCACCGCTACGGTCGACCCGTCTGCGTAGGTCGTTCCGCTGTGCTGGTTCTCCACGTCGTACGTGAAGGTCATGTCGGCCAGACGGGTGGTGTTGCCGCGGACGTCGTAGGCGAGTTCCGTCGTGCTCAGCCCGTCTGCGACGGTTGTGGCGCCGGTGGGTGCTCCGGTGACCGTCGAGGAGGTGAGACGGTCTGCCCAGTCGTAGCAGTAGTTCGTCGTGGTGGTCTGGACAGCACCGCTGCTCGGAGCGGTGTACCGGTCGATGTACCCGGTGCGGTTACCCGACGCGCCAGCTGCGCTGTTGGCACCGCAACCCCCGCTTGCGGCGAACTGGTAGGTGAGCTCGTGCCCGGGAATCTTCGCCGTGGTGAGGCGACCGGCTGCGTCGTATCCGTAGGTAGATGTGAAGGTCCGCAATGTTGCTCGAGCGGTCTGGGAAATCTGCTGCTGCACGATGCGCCCGGCGACGGAGCGCGTCACCGCGTCGATGATGGAGGTCCCGGAAGGGAACGTCCAGGTGTTCTGCGCGACCGTTCCGCGTTTGTCGTCCCATCCGACCTGCAGCTTGGACCCGCCGAGGTAGGCGACCTGGGCCATGCGCTGTTGCGCGTCGAACGAGGCTGCAGCGTAGACCTGGCCCCCGTACTTCACCTGGGTGGTCTTCCCGTCGAGGTCGTAGCTGAACTCGGTGACCGCCCCCGAGAGGCCTTCACCCGTGGTCGACACGCTCTTGATCCGGCTAGTGAGCGGCTCGTAGGTCGGTACGGTGACGGTGCCCCACACATCCGTATACGACACCAGACGCCCGAGAAGGTCTGTCTTGGTCGTGATCGTGGAGTTTGCAGATCCAGGAATGGCTGAGCCCGCGGTACTGACGGTCATCCCGGTGGGGGTAACCGTGTAGGTGGTGTTCACCGTTTGCCCGGCAGCGCCAGTGGCTCCGAGGGAGGAGTCTTTCACCGTGCGTCCGCGTGCGTCGACGCTCGTGCACGACCAGCCGGCATCGCCGGTCACCTTGGTGCCTGCTGTGCGGCCCATCACGTCGTACACGTACGAGGTGACGATAGGTGTGCCACTTGCCGGGGTAGCCGAGGTGGAAGACTTGAGCATGCCGTACTGCGGAGTGCCCGCTGGAACTTCGCAGGTCGCCTCGGTCAGCTTCTCGAGATCGCCCCAATACGTGCGGGAGATGCTCTTGTCCCCTGTGATGCTCCCTGATGCTGCCGCCGCGGGCAGGGCTTTGGTCTTCTGCCTGAGCCACCCCTCGCCGCCCAACGATTCGAACGTCGCCGAGGTCTTCAAGGCGAGACCGGCCGGATCGACAGTCGTCTCCGTCGCTTGCCCGGTGATCGGGTTGCTGTAGGTGGTGCTGCTCAGCATGGGTGGGGCGACCGCACCCGACACTGTGGTGGAGTCGTCAACCTTGGTGCTCGTGGTGAGTCCCAGATCCGGTCGGAGTTGCGCGCCTGGGACGATGACGAAGTCGCCGTTGGAGGGCGTAGCCCACTTCAGCTGCAGCGTCGCGCCGCCACCCGATTCGAAGTACTCGATCCGAATGCGCCGCGTGTCGCCCGCGGCGACGGTGAAGGCGTCGCTCGTCGCATCTGTGGGTGACTGCAGAACCCATCGGTCCACGACGAGAACGTCGTCGAGCCAGACACGGATTCCGTCGTCACTGGTGGTGCGCAGCCGGTAGGAACCGGCCTCGGGGAATGCGATGACACCGGTGAGCCGCAACGACCAGTGGTCGGCGGTTACGCCGGGATAGGGCGCGTCCTCTCCGTAGCTACGGTCCACGGCCCCGCCCGCGACACCGTGGAGACCGAGAGTGTACGCGGCGGGCTTGCCGCTCAGCTTCTCGGTGTTCGAGTAGTACGCGGCCTGCAAGCCGTTCATGCCGGCGTCATACGTGGTGCTCGTTGATGCGGGAGCGACACCGCACGCAGCATTCGTGGCCGCGTCGCTGACGGGACGGCGGTCCGCTCCGAAGCATGCGGCGGGGGCGGGACCGAAGTTCTCGACCGCACGGTCGTTGCGGTCATAGACCGTTGTCCCCGTAAGCCCGTTGGCATCGACCTTCGAAAGCACGAGGTCTTTACCCGCGTCCCAGGTCTGCGAGGTGGACAGCCCCATTGCAGTGGTCGCGGATGTTTGGCGCCACGCCCTGTCGTAGGTGACAGTTTGCGTTGCACCGGCAAGGCCTGCGTCGGTGATGGTGGTCTGGCCGTTCCCGTACCCGTAGCTCCGCGAAGGGCGGTCTGAGGCAGTCTTACCGTCCGGGGCGGGGAGTGTGACGGAGGTGGCTTTGAGCCCCTCGTAGGTGATCGTGGTCGATGCCGGGTCACTCGCGGCGGCGGTGTCCGTCACGGGGAGGGAGTCGTTGGCGCTGCTGTCGCGGATCTGGCTCAGCAGTCCACTGGTGGTGTCGTAACCGAGCAGGGTGAGTTCGTCCCCGGGATCGAGGATGGCGGCGAGTTGACCGTTGCCGTTGTAGAACAGTCGCGACTCCGTGCCGTCCGGATAGGTGATGCGGCACAACAGGTCCACCGGGGCTTTCGCCCAGCCGGATCCTGCCCGCTCGGGGCAGACCGTGCGATTGCCGTCCTGGTAGGTGAATGCCACCTTGCGCAGGTAGCTTTCACCGCTCTTGGAAACCGGGTCGACGACCTCCGTCGCCACGCCATT
Source organism: Microbacterium sp. PRF11 (assembly GCF_031844085.1). Lineage (NCBI taxonomy): Bacteria > Bacillati > Actinomycetota > Actinomycetes > Micrococcales > Microbacteriaceae > Microbacterium > Microbacterium sp. PRF11. The sequence goes on along the minus strand of NZ_JAUZUP010000002.1, from coordinate 181,675 downwards.
CGCGTTCAGCACGGTCTGCGGGGAGGCCGCCTTGCGAACATCGTCAGGCGGGGTGGCCGACACGACGCGGCCTTCTTTTCCGAACTGGTAGACGGTTCCGTCCTCATCGGTGAGAACGACCCACCCGTTGCCGTCGAGAGACACGATGCCGTATTCGCCTGCCGGCGCGCGGTAACCCCCAGCGGGGACCTTGGCGTAGGTGTGCACCTTGCCTGTCGCGTCCGTCAGCACGATGGACGGTTCGGTGGCCTGCGCCGAGACCCATCCTGCTGTCGAGCCCGACAGCGGGATGGATGATCCCCACCCTTGCGGGAGCACCTGAACGCGTTTCGTGAACCAGTCGGGCGGGACGATGAACTCCTCTGCTCCGACCCGCACCCATAGCTCAGCGGTCGCGCCGCCGCCGATCTCGAAGAACTCGTACCGGAAGGGCATGGCTGAGCCGCCGAATTTCTTCGCGGCCCCCCAGGTCTTGGTTGCCGATGCGGCAGCCCAGTTGTCGACGAGCTTCTCCCCGTTGATCCAGACGCGCGCGCCGTCGTCCTGACGGACACCGAACTGAACGTCTTGGCCCACGTATTTCTGCGGCAGGGTGAGGAAGCCGTTCCAGCGAGCCATGAAGTAGTCGCCCGTGAGGGCATCGACCGGCGATCCCACACCCCAGTCGAATGAGACCGACGGGTCTGTGCGGACCACGACAGGGGTTTTCCCGTTCATGTCGAAGACGGCGTTGGCTCGAGCGTCCGCGGCGTCGAAGTACTCGCCGAGAAGGCCCCGGTTCGCATTCGGCACCTCTTGCGAGTTGTAGCTGAAGGACATCCCCATGGGTCCGCCGAGGGTCTGCACCGTCGGCGACGCGAACGAGACGTTGACGTTACCGTTCGCGAGGTTCGTCGTTACCGCGCCTGTCGCGTCGTACGGAGAAGGGCCCGAGGCGCCGAGGCGGAGGTCGGTGCGAAGCCGCTGCACCCAGGTGTTGCGCTTGTTGGTGTCCTGGCCGTCGTTAGTCAGCACGGTCCAGGAATAGATCCCACCGTCCTGCAACGTGCCGGCGGGGACGTTCCAGGACGCGACGCCGTCCGCAGCACTGATCCAGCCAGAGGTGACGACAGCGCCGGATTTGGCGTCCGGGCCCGTGGCGATCTTGAACTGGTACTTCATGTTGCCGCCGGTGGAGTCGGTGTCCGACACCGCACCGACCTTCAGGGTGGGGGTCAAGGAAGTTACCGTCTCCGGCGTTTCCGCTGCGGGCCTACCCGGAGTCGCGGTCGTCGCCGCAGGCAGCGGAACCTGATTTGTCGTGAACTTGTAGACCGGGCTCTGGCGGAAAGTGGACTGCCCCATCCACCCGTTGGCGTCGTCGACGACTGATGTACGCCAGAAGTATTCCCGTCCGGGCGTCAGAACGTCATCGGGAACCTGCCATTCGCGCCAACCGTCCCAGTTGCGGCTCGCAACGATGTTCGTCATCCCCGGATCGGTCGCCACTTCGTAAGCGAACTGCTGCGAGCGGTTGCCGGGGTTGGTCGAGTCGACACCGAGGATGGGGCGCAGCCCGACCCCGGTAGAACCGTCACCTATGCGGGTGCCCCACACCGTGGGATAGTCCCAGGCGTCGATCCAAAGATCCACCACCACCCGCTTATGGGAGTACCAGTTCTCTTCCTTACCCGCCACGAGGTAGGCCGGGCGGTCTCCGGCGCGCAGCTGCGTCGCTAGGCGCTGAGCGACGCCGTCCCCCTCGCTTTCCGCCCACCCGGTACTGAGGTTGTAGTACGCCAGGTGGGGACCTGTGCCGTTGTAACTCCACCCCATGGCGTGCTGGATGTACCCGGTTTGGTTCGACGTCGTCCCGTACCCGTCGTAGCCGACGTTGATTTTCGCCCCGGCGATGAATTTCCCGGGGATGGAGCCATAATCAAAGTTGACCCAGGATCTCCAGTATCGGTTTTGATTGTTCTCGCGCGTGTTCCCGACATGGAGGACACCGTTGGACTTAGTGCCGTCCGACTTGAAACCCGTGCGGTCGGCCCACCCCATGAACGTGGGGTCGATGCGGACGGGGTACACGCGGGCGGGGTCCGCAAGCCACTTCTTGTCCGCTTGCACGGTGTACCGCCACGTGCCGTCTGACTGCTTCGCGAGGTAAGGAGTGAGCGCGACCTCAGCATCCGAGGACGTTCGCTCATCCCCGGCGGAGTCTGTTGCCATCGGGGTCGGAATGAGGAGCACCGGCTCTCCCGCAGCGTCGACAAGTTCCACGGCACCCGCCTTGGCGAGTCTCGGCTCCAAGTCGCCGGCCGACAGTACCCACGACCAGGATGACCTGCTCGGCACACGGTCAAGAACAAGTGACTCTTTAACCGCCCCCGGCTCGATGCGGTACTCAAGGTCGGTATCGGGGCGCACATCACGGTACGTGATCTGCTCCCAGTCGTCCCACCACCAGAATGGGGTCTCCGGGTCGCCATCCGTTGCACCGATCAACGAGAACGACACCTCGTGCCCCGCACGCTCGACTGTGACGGTCGGCGCTGTGCCGTTTCCACCCTTGAAAACCGGTGACAAAGGGTGGTTACCGACGGTCCATACGTCCTCGCCCTCGCCGCCCGCTCGTGAAAGCGAAGTCTGCGGGCGCACCCACTGGCCGTTCTCGTTCCGAACTTGCAGGGGGTCTGTGGACAGATGCGTGACGGTAGAGCCGGTCTTGGATTCGTAATCGGTCGACGACTCCGTCTGCCCCACTTGCGTCAGTCCGTTCTCGGGCACACCCCCCGTCAGACCCTTCGGAGCAGCAACCGGGGTCGGAGCGACGATGGGCACCACAGCCTCCGGGGCGGCGACGTCAGTTGCGTCCTGGGGAACGGTCAGGTCGCCGTCCGGCACCTGGGGCGCCGGTGCGGTCTCATCGCCAGCTGGAAGTGAACTTACGTCTTCAACCTCGGTGCTCCCCGACGGCTGCTGCGATGCGACTGCCTGGGCAGCATCAGAGGGAAGAGCAGTAGAGACCCCAAGGATCAGGGTCGTGAAGATCGCTAGAGCTGAAAAGTGCGCGCGATAAGGCACACATACCTCCGACTGAAAGCCGCCCCCCGGCGGAAACGTAAGCCTGTCGAGTACAGGCGAAGCTGAGCATACACACATAAAAGACTCAGTTTGTTACGCAGTTCTGGCCGCGGTACGCAGCGTCCTTTTCGTTCGGGTCACAGAACGAAACGTCGCCACGTCCGGATCGCTGACGCTGCGGTGCGGTACATCATGTGGACGGAGTGGCCCGGATTGCCCACCGTGCCTTCCATATCGCCGATGAGCGGGCACGCAAACCCCGCAAAGGGGCGCCGTCCACGGACGCCCCCTCTCGATGTGCGGATGACACGCAGTTCGATCCGTGACCCAGCTGCCAGTGGCCCTCACTCACACCGAACGACACGCGACCCGAACCACTGAGGAGCGTGCCGCCTCAATGCCGGTCAGACGATGCTGGCTCGACTCAGATCGAAAAGGTCAGGCTCTCGTTCCTCGAAGCGGTCCTTGAGCGCGTCGCCACCCCGCTCTGCAACAAACGACACCCATCTTCGGACTAAGGCGCGCCTCAGGCTGGCACAGCTTGCAGGTCGAGCATTCCGTGCAGACATGAATCGATGCCCCCCTGAGCGGGCGGCAGAGAGGGCTGCTCCGGCATTGACGCCGTCGCGCACATCTGGCCCTACGCTGACGGTGTGTCAGATGTGGAATGGGCGCGCCACATAGGCAAGAGTCTTTCCACAACTGAGATCTGCCGAGAGCTCGATCTAGACCCAATCGGGCTCGAGGTGGCTGTCCGCTGGCTCCGCGTTCTGCGCGTTGTAACTGACGACGGACGCCACATTTATCCGGCCTGGCAAATCAATCGCGGTGCGGTCGTCCACGGCCTTCGGCCCGTGCTCGAAACCCTCCGCACCGGTGCCGATGACCCATGGTCGTGGGCATTGTGGCTGCACTCAGATGTGCGAGACGACGACGGCGGCGACGGTCGTCGGCGGCAGATTGACGATCTCGCCGCCGGCGATGTGGCCGGCGTCCTGCGCCGTGCTACCCGGGTCGCCACGGACTGGGCGGACTAGATCATAACGCCAACTTCGGCGGAGCTGATCCCGAAACTGGCGACCACAATCGCGAGCCAGAAGTGGGGTCCTTCGCCGCGGCAAGCCCTTTTCGACAGGGAAGATCTCACGGGCGGTGACCATCAAATGCGTGCCTGCGGTGCACTGGTCAGACGATGCTCGCGCGTCCGAGATCGAAAAGGTCCGGCTCTCGTTCCTCGAAAAGGTCCTCGAGCGCGTCGCCGCCCCGCTCGGCAACGAAAGACGCTTCCTCGTCCGTGATGGGAACGACTTGGAGCCAGGTCGTGTAGACGTCGGCATCCTCGAACGAGGGGAACTCGTTCTCCCAGCACCAGGGGGCGACGATGAAGCCATGCTTGGTCGTGATGCCGTCGCCGGCGTGCTGGAAGGCGTCTCTGATGACGGTGCCATACCGGGAGGGACCCCCGTCCGCGACGTAGAAGGTGCAGAACGCGAGTGCCGTGCCGAACCGATCCCAGTCACTTGCGGCGCACCCCACGAACTCCGAGGTGACCGGCTTGCCGGAGGCCGTGCGGTAGCCGGTGTCGATGAAGCTCGCGCCGACCGTGCTCCACGAGGTCAAACCATGGTCCGGGCAATCCGCGACTGAGAAGCCGCCGACGCTGTGGCCGGACTCTGCGCTCTCGTACTTGCCGACGAACGGGTCCGTTCCGGGTCGCCCAAATCCTGCGAGTGAGCGGTCCCGGGCGATGTAGGAGTCGATCATGAATTGCTTGTCTCCCGCTTACGGACCTTTGTAGTGTTCGCGTCCGAGTTCATCTTGGTGGTCACGGTTGTGTTTCCCAAGCTCCGGTCGATAATGGCTCGGCTCATTGTGTTCGTCAAGGAATTCCTTACGCGAGATCCCACGCTCCTCGGCCGATGCCGCGTGGTGACGGAACTCATACCCCGGTTTATGCCCCATATCCCATTTATCGTCCGGACCGATGACGGTCTGATCGCGAGGGTTTCTCACGAGGCCGTCGGGTCCACGGTTCTGCTCGTACACCGTATCTCGCACGCCCTTGCGATAGCTGCTGGGCCGCTTGTAGCTCACCGGTTTGGGTGCGGACGGTGGAACGGTTGATATGGGCGCGACCGGCGGGGAAGCGGCGGCGGGCGGCGTGTCGGCGCCCCCCGGGGGTGGCGGCGATGCCGGCCGTGGAGGGTCCGGTGCGGCGGAAGGAAGATGGGCCGTTCCGGTCATCGCGCCGTCTGCGGTGGGCATCGAAGCGCTTCCACTCGGGAGGTCGACGGCGTCCGATGCGCCGCCGCGACCGCCGCGGAACAGCTTCGCGAGCACTCCGCAGAGATCATCGAACAGCGGCATCAAGCGTCGCATGGACGTGAGGAGCTTCTCTATGAAACGGCCCACCCGGGTGGCCACGGAGGATACCCGCGCGACAATCTGGCCGACCGCGACAGGTGTTCCGAGTCCCAGAGTCGCCCCGGCTGTAATGAGCGCGCTGATGGCTGTGCCTACGACCTGGGCGATGCCGTCGCGCACCAGCTCGTACACGGCCTGCACGAGTCCAGATGCGATCTCGAGGCCCGAACCGACCGCCCCGGACCATGTGCCGGTGGACGCGACCGTGTCAGCGAGTGCCTGCACGTGCGCGCGGTAGGCGTCGATGGTCGCGCCGCTCATCCCGTCGAGATCGGACAAGCGATGTTGAAGGTCTCCTCCGACACGGTTGAGCTGGCTGGACACGTTTGCCCACGTCTGCGCGAACGCCTGCACCTCAGCCGCGTTGCCAGTGAGGTCCTGCAGCCATCCCCGCAATGGCTCAATGTGGTCGAGCACCCACCCCAGTCCGTTAGCGAGCAGAGTGCCTATGGGGTCGATGACAGCGGCGACGGTGTCGAGCGCGGCGGAGAAGGCCGCCACCCCGCCTTCAACCCAGTTGCCCGACTGGATAGCTGCAGCGAGGTCGGCGCCGTCCTGCAATAAGTACGCCCCGCCGAACGCTGACGGCTCAGATGCGACCGGCGCGGCGACGAGTGCATTGTCGCTCATCAGCCGAGGTTCCGATCAAGGCTGCGAACGGCGTCGATCACCGACTCCTCGTAGCGCTGGAAGTCCTCTGCGGCAGCACGAATTTGAGTGGCGGACCGCTCGATCACTTCGCCACCCTGCTGGATGGTCGAGCCCACGGCCTGCGACACCATGCTCACTGGAGGAACCATCCATGAGCAGAGCAAACCGAACGCGCCGCCGGAGAGGTTCACGGATTGGACCGCTGATAGGGCCTGGTTCGCGTCTGATGCGAGCTGCGACACCAAGCCCGCATGCTGGTGCAGCAGTTCCACGTCGACGCTGATCGCGTCGCCGCTCATCGCATGCCTCCGGAGCGACCCTGCTCTTCACCTGTCTCGCGTGCGGCAAGGTCTGCCGCGATTGTCTTCACGATGGGGTCGTCCTCCCCCATGATCTCCGTGGTGGCGGCGAGGGTGGCGGCGTGCGCCTGTCGGGTCGCCTTGCGCATCAGCTCGACGATCTCGGCGGCGAGGCGAGAACCACCCCGGTCCAGCGCGCTCTCGCCGATGGTGAGATCGCGGAGGACACCGGCTGCGTCTACTTCGACCGACACGTCTCGTCGAACAGACACCGCCCGGCTCCTCACATCGTCGATAGCGGACTGCAGCGCAGGGTAGCGTTCGGCTCGTTGCTGGGCACGCTGAACGTCATCGCGCACCTTCTGCGATGCCTCGTCCGCACCCCACACCATTGCTACCTCCCGCAGTCCAGGTCCGACCCTACGTCGGCCCGTTGGCCCGTTGGATGAGAAACCTCTTATGTTCAGCGAGCCTGCTTATCCTGTCGTGCGCACCTTCCCGCACCGGCGTGTGTCAGAACTATGTGGGTGAGGTCGACTTCAACCCGACAAGGGGCTCGGGGGCGACGACGGCGGCCGCCGGATAGGAGACATTCACCGTCGCACGGGGATGGTCATGACCTCGCCGACGACGACGATCAGCGGTGTCCGGTCATGTCGACACAACGCCATACACACTAGGGGGCAGGTAAACATGATATCTCGTAGAGCTAGCCAGGTCGGCCAAGGTCACCTTGGCGGTCGCAGATCTGTGAGGCACGGGCGTGGGCAATGTTACAAAGTTCACACGATTCTCCCCTGGCCCGAAGGGCTCCGCGGCGACGCCGACACCCCCCACGAAGCGCGCGACAACTCGGCGGCTGTTGGCGCACTCAGGAGCTGTGCGTCGAACTGAGTTCATTCAGGGCCGCGTTCCGTTGGGGCGGGCGGCCACGCCATCAGTCTCACCGGGCGGTCTTCAACCCTCGGCCACAGATGCGTTAGTGCACCGAGCCGATCACGCCGTTTATCGGCCGTTGATTCCACCGCCGGGCACCCCCTCCGAGATGATCACGCGATGCAGGCGTTCCGTCGCAGTCCTTAGCGATGTCGCCCACCCGATGACGGTGCCCCGGTGGGTGACCTTGTAGCGCGGTCCGTCGTCGGTGCGGCGCAGCTCGACCGTTCCAGCGACGACGCCGCGGGGGTCGCGCATTACCCAATGGGCGGGTTGGTCCTCCCGCGCCAGCAGCTGAGGGTGCCACCGCGGTCCGTCGCTGTTCACACGATCAGTATCGAACCTTTGTTCTAGGTCCGCAAACGTTTCGTCGCACAAGCCGGTCTCATCGCCACGTGCCGCGCCGCGGCCCGCGCGCTCAACGTCGGGTTCGTCGATGACACCGGCAAGGCCCCGCCGAAATCTGCGAACGCGAAATTGTCACAACTTCGTCCGAACGGACGAGCGCTTGGTGCGCGACCTAATGAGGGCTCAAGGATCGATGATGAGGGCGGTCGACGCCGGGGTGGGGTCGATCTGCATCCCCGGCATGCTCTCGAGCACATCACGCATCGTCTTAGTTTCGGTGATGCCGCCCAGCTCGTGCTGACCAGCATCACCGAAACGGTAGTAGCACAGGGGAGCCACGCCCGTCCCGAACCGTGACCGAGAACGAATTCCTTCGAAACCTGCCTTCGCCATCGCAGCAGCCCATTGCTGGGTGGTGTCGTACGTCTTCATCGGAGCGGATACGTCGCCCGCGACGATGCCGTGGGCGGCTGCCCCGCCGGCGACGAAGTCCGCGAACCGCGTGCGTGGAACTTCTAGGGCGCTGACACGCTTGCCCGCAACGGATGCCGCGGGGATCCGTCGCGCACCCACGAGCACTTTCCCGAGGGACTCTCTCGTCGCAACCTCTGCGGAGGAGGCGAGATTGACAGTCCCCCCGGGGGTGCTCAGGTCGAAGCGTCCGCGACCGCTGGAGAAGAACCAGGGATTGTGGGTCTTCCGGTGCGCTCTATGCAGTCGCAACCCCGCCCGGTGCACGTGGCACGGGAAGGCTGTGTAATCCGCAGCCTTATCCGGCGGTGCGAGCGTGGTCGTCGATCTCCCCATGAGGCATATCTTGCCAACCCGCCGCGTCGTCGCGCGCCAGATCCAGTAGGTCCTCGATCTCATCGACGTTCCGAGAATCGAGGATGTCCAAGGCGGTGCGACCTCCAAAGTCAGCGATCTCACTGGTCAGCCAGTATGCGACCGTCCATGGATCCTCACCGGTTGGGAGCAATATCTTCAGCAGGTCACTGATGCCGGGCCTGAGCTCTCCGTGTTCGGTGAACTGAAAAGCAGGAAACACCAAGACGTTGTCCGAGGTCCGCACGCGAAGCAAACGGTTCTTGTGGACGCGTTCATTGACTGCTTGCCTGCTGATGCCACCCAAGACCTGCATGACACGGTCGACGCTGTAGAACACGCCGAGCTGATCGTTCACGCGGTTCGCCTCGCGGACACCCGCCAGGGCGGAGGACGCTGTTGCCGCTCGGGCGTCAGCGGAGAAGTCGGTGATGGTGTCGCGGCTGAGGTATTCGTCGAGGTTTCGCCCGATCTCCTGCAACAGCTCAGCCTTGTAACGGCTTTTCAGATCACTCATTGTCTCTCTCCCTCCTGTCTAGGGTAGGTGCAGCGTCAAGGTGCGTCAAGGTAGCCATGCGCGGTGCGCTCCCCGGCGAGGACACGGGCGGAACGAAAGTGTGGATCCCGCCCAAGCTGATGTGCCGGTACCCAGCATCTTCGTCTCTTCACACGCCGAGGTGGCATCTCGTGCCGCTTGGCGGGCGGCTCGCAACGGCCTTGGGTCTGCAATCGCCGCCGTAGACGCGGGCCGGTTCTCAGCCCACTGGGCCGGCGTCCCCTTGAGCGACCGCAGATGAGGTCAGCGGGTGGAGCTTCCAGATCGGCCAGGAATCGACAGAGCGCATCCGCTCTGGCCCGAGCCTGTCAACGAGGAACGACACTTCCCCGTCGTCCTTCAACAGGATTGCGCACCCAAGCTCCAACAGGTCGGCGTTCGCACCTCCATCTCTTACGACCTGACGTTTGAGAGCCCGGATGTTCTGCTCATCGTCAGGCGTGAGCAGCTCCTGCCGGAACAGGATCTGCCAACGGTTCACGTCGTGGATGGGGGTCGCTCCTTCCTCAGCGATCAACCAGTCGTTGAGTCGGGAAGCCGCTCGCAGGAACTCGAGCCGTCGCTCAGTCGAGACGTCCGCTGCGGCGAGGAATGCCAGGACTCGCTCGTTTGCGAGGCGGGTCGTGTCGGGGGCATCTGCGATGGCTTCGTAAGCGGCCACCACGGAGTCGAGGCGTAGGTTGAGGATGGTCGGCAGATGCTCGTCTTCCACGACGTCGTAGGCGGTGACCGTGACCGCTTCCATCTCCGGCTTGCCCTTCTCCCGCCACCGCCACTGGCGCGGAGCCTCCGGAGCGAAGGGGTCCTCGAACCGCCATCTCCCGGGCGATGTTCCAGGAAGCATCAGCAGCTCCAGATTCCACGGTCCGACCTGTTGCAGCACCCGGGACGTTCCGCCCCCGTCGATGGCGAGTTCCTCATTCCGCATCAAGGCGCGATACAGCATGTTCAGTTGGTTGGCTTGCCCATCGTCGACGCGTGAGAGGTCGATAAGCGAGAGGTCGACACCGAGAGCATCGAACAGGGACGCCAGGTCTTCCAGCGCTGCCAGGTGCTGACGAAGACCTCCGTCATCGTCTCCGTCGCTGCTCGTCGTCCCCGCGACGGTGAACGGCGACGTCTGACCGTTCACCGTAATGACACGCGTGTCGATGAGACCGAGGAAGAAGCGGACTGCTTGCAGGCGTGTCGAGAGTTGCCCCACGAGGGTGAGGGAGATGTCGGTACTCATTCCTCGACCGGACCCGCGAACGATCAAGCGCACGGCCTCTGAGAACTGCATCTCGAACGAATCCTCGTCGAGCCGGCGGACGACAGCGGAGCTGTAGGCGGTGCCGTTGCTACCCACCTCGATGTCCACAGTCCGGGGAAGGTAGTTGCCGGGGACCATCTCGAGGATGCCGTCGAGATGGATGGACAGGCCATCGGTGGTGTTCAGCACGACGGCGACCTCGCCAGCCCCAGGGTTCAAGGTCAGCGGAACATCGAAATCGAGGTCGGCTGCGCTGTGAACGGTGATGCTTTTCATCTTCTGCAACAGAATTGGGTCAAACCCAAGAGACACCCGTTGCTCTCGCGTCTTGTGGGCGAGCGTCACCAACCGCTCGAGTTCAGCGGGGTCCTTGGGCACCTCTTTGAGCGGAACGGATACCTTCGACCCCGCGGGTGCCTTCTCCAGCAACGCGGCAATGGCGAACGGCGACAGCAAGGCGTAGTAGGCGGTGCGCTCTTCGGGGGTCGGGCCGATGAGCACCACGAAGTACAGCACGCCCTCCCCTGCTTGGTATGCCAGCAGGTCCACCCGCGGAACGCGGTAGGTAGACAGCCGCTGACTCGCGCGCTTTCGGCTCTGACCCTTCACCTGCACACTGACGCGGCCGACGAAGTCCTCGCGGCTTTGGCGCAGACCGCTGTGGAGGTCGATGTGCCCGTCCGTGAGCAATGTTCGATCATTGGAGTCGATGTACGGCACGAGATGCTGGCAACCCGCGACCAGGTTGCTTATCTCGTTGACAGCCAAGATCTCTACGCGCACGCGTTCATCCTGCCAACAACCTTCGGCGTGCTTGAAGGGCGCCCGCCACCTACTCGGGCCCAACGGAGAACTCATGCCCACCTATCTCGTCTCCTACGATTTGAAAGCTCCCGGGCGCGACTACGAGCCTGTCTGGACCTACCTGCGAGCCAGCACCCACTGGCGCCCGCTCGATAGCGTCTGGTTCATCGTCACGGACAAGACGGCGATAGCCGTGCGCGATGACATCAGGAAGCTCGCCGATGCAACCGACCAGGTCATGGTCGTTCGCGTCGACGGTCAGGCTTGGGCCACGTCTGGTCTGGGCTCGGGCAACGCCTGGATGGCGGCGCACGTCGCGCCGTGAGGAGTCGCTGCACACGGTCGGCATGACGCATCTGGGGATATCCGGGCCATACCCGCTTCGGCAATCTCCCGCCGAGATGTGTTCGGCGAACAGCGAGTCGAACTGATCTCTTGTTGATCCGAATGGACGAATTTCTCCGATGCTTCCACCAAGCGCATCATCTGTACGGGACGTCGCGCAAGGATGCTGTCCCCAAGCGCACGCGGATAACCGGACGCTCAAACGGCCCGGTCTGACGGCGAAAGCCACCCAGCGCTATCGACCATAAAGCCAGCACTACATGGGCCCGCCACGCATCGCCATGCCGCAACCCGGGGTGCCCTATGTTGACACCTGAATCGCGTCGGTCAGGTGCGACCAGGAACAGTTTAGGGGGGCTTGTGTACAGAAGAATCCGCGCCGCGTGCGCAGTTGTTGCTGTTCTCGCGGTAATTGGGGCCAGCACGACAGCGCAGGCCGCCTCTTTAGAACAGACAGCCGAGGCGCCCCTAAACGGCACAACCGCGTCCGAGCCGCCCATTCATGTAGAACTCCCGTTCGCGCACCCTGTCAGCCTGGAATCGGCTGTAACGGTGGAGCAGGGTGCAGGCTTGCCCATCCTCGGGTACCACTTCGAAAGCGACTCCATCGCTGGAGACTTCTGGATGGGTCCGGATGCGGATCCAGTTGCATTTCTCGACGACATCGAGAGAAGCACTGGCACTGCTCCGGAGGTAATTGGCGCTTACGTCGACGGCGAGGCTTACACCACCCAGCGCTCGCAGGCCCGCTCGGCCAGCCCCGAACTCCTCGGCTCGGACCTGCCGGTCTTTGACGCTCCGGACGCGGTCGCACCGGATACGTCGAAGCTACTGAACGGAGCGGACAGGGAAGTACCGTCGGCCGTCGCCTCTGCGCGCGCCTCCAGCACTTGGGAACCGACCTCGGCGGAGGCCATGATCCGCGACCAGGGTGCCCGGGTATCCATAACCGCGAAGTACAGCTGGTACGGCTCCAACCCTTTCGCCGCACCTCATCAGATGGCCGAAGGCTGGGGTATGGAGTTTCAGTTCGACTTCTACACGCACAGACGTTTCGGCCCCACCAACCAGGGCTGGTCCGGCGTTCGGCCGCAATGCGGCCGGAGCGATTACAAAGATTGGGCGGCTGCGTCTAACCGGCCGTTCGACTGGTTCGCCATCGTCATCAACGGAACGAATTCTGTCGTGGCGCCGCGCGAGATCGGTTTCTACGGGGACTACAACGATCTGTTCGACAAGTGTGTCGTAACATCTGTGTCTGTCGGAGCCGCAGCCCCGTGGCGCATTCCCAGCACCGTGGCCGGCACACAGGATGTCATGATCCAGATGTATCCGTACCGGGGCCTCGACACGCAAAGCGTTGTCGGGAGCCTGGTTCAGCCAGTGAGCCGCAAGTGGTGCGAGGACAATCCCTCAATGCCGCTCACGGATTGCATGGGTGTATGGCCCGGCACCTACCCGGGACCCGGCGCAACCGATAACCGACCGGTTCTCGGCGACGGCCGGGGGTGGACAGCCCCCGACCTATGCTGGACCTCTCTCAACTACGGGCGAACCTCAGCGGACACTTTCTCTTGGGACTGCAACAGCGGCGGATGACACAACTCTTGCAACAGCTGACCCAGCCGATTCTTTCGAGGACCGGCTGGGTCAGTTTGCTCATCGGATTACTGATCCCGTTCGTCGTTTCCGGCGCTGCCGTAGGTAACTACCGCGATGCGTCGTGCACGACCGGTGGTGTGTACTACGGTGCGGCGCCCATGCTTGCCGCATGCGAGCCAGTCGGACCGTTCCTCGAAACTCTCGGCTGGGCTTTAACCGTGATCACAGTGGTCGCGTTGAGCCTTTCGATGCTGTGTGCCGTCGTCGCGCTCCACCGGGCGTTTGCGAGGAGGGCTTCAGATCCGCGGGGGCCCGCAGTGGCGTTGGCGTCTGTAGTAATGGTCTCGGGCATCACAGTGATGTTCGTCGTCGCACTCAGACCGGACGCGAACTACGGCTCGGGCTCCTGGATCGCGTTCTCATCCGTTTTCGGTTTGTCGGCATATGCCGTGGCCGGCGCGGCGTACATCATCGCCATCGCCGTCTCCGACAACGTCAAGAAGGCACGCGTTCGCAAGAACTAAGCCGGCGTTCACAATCCGGTCACTTCTGACGGAGGTTTGAAGCGACCCCTCCGGATGGGGCCGCTGAGTTCGTGCACGATGGCCTCGATTTTCACGGACCCCGTCCGCCCAGGGTCAGCCCCCGGCCACGGTCACGTCGCCGGGCACGCTCCGCTGTGGCCTTTTCGAGCGCGTCATATCCACCACCATTGCTCGAGCGTCTGCAAGACCGGCTCCACCCGACCACCATCAGCTAGCCAGTGAACCGGCGTGCTCCCATCGAGTTCCTCGTCGACGCTCTCCATCAGCGCCTGCAGCGTCCGCGGCTCTATACCGTCGGCCGCTCGCAGCAGGACGGGCAGGTGCGGGAGGAGCTGGCGTCCCTTGACCACCTGCCATCTCGGGTAGACGACGCGGCCGTCGTAGTCCGCGCCGGCGAGGAGCCCCCGTTCGAACATCTCGTGGACACGGCAGACGTCGACGTTGAGCAGGTCGGCCATCTCCCGCTCGCTGAGATGGTTGGCCGCCGCGCTTCGCTCGGCAGCCGCGCTCCCAGCTGCGTACGCGTCATTCTCGATCTCGGCTTCCGCTGTGAACCACGCCTCAGGAATGTCAGCGCTGAGCGCGAAGGCTTTCTCTCCCGCCGTCGGCGGACTCCAGTGGACATCGCAAAGGACGGTCCGAGACCGGGTTCGGGGAATGCCGGGTAGGCCACACGTTCCGCACACCTCACGCACTTCCCGCTTCGCCAGCTCTACCCGCCGGGCGAACCTGGCATCTCCGCCGGTGGCACGAGTGAGGTAGATCAGTTCGTTGTCGACGCGAGCAGCCCGTCGGAGTTGGTACCCCGGGTCGATGGCAGCCAGGTCCGCGTCGAGTCTGTGCAGCACTTCCCACCACCCGCGGGGTACTTCAAGATGAGGCCACCACCCCGGGGGTATGCGCCGCAGTAACGGTGAGAGCAGTTCGGGCGAGACGACCCGTTCTGGGTCTTCTCCCGGATTCACAATGTGCACCGGATGACGCAGAGGTGAGCTGAAACCATACACACATGGACTTTCTACCCCTCGAGCGGGGTAACAACAAGACCAGCCGGAATGGGCCGAGCACCGCAGGCCCCGCGCTCGGGCGCCAGGATGGGCGTCAGAGCGTCGGCGAACAGCGGGGCCGCTCCGCTCGGCGGACACTTCGCGTCATCCCCACGGTTTGTCCCCGAGAAATGCAGCGCGAAGCTCGCCCGCGACGGGGAGACCAAAGTCCGGCTACCGTGCGCCACCACCGCGCGACATGAGCACACCCCCGCGACTCCTGCGGGCGAGCTAGACCCCGCGACTCCCGCGTGAACTCGACACGGCCACCATGACTCGGGCGATGCGCCGATGGCCAACGGAGTAGGTGGGAGCTCGCGGACGCCGTCGCGCCGGGCGGGGCGCTGGCGCACGTGTGCACCGAAACGCACGGCGCCGTCGCGACGCACCCGCAAATCGTTCACGACGGGATCCGACTGAGAGGGGCGCGCGAGGCGAGTGCGACCGTAGACCGAGGGCGCAGGCCCGCGCCCCGCCTGGCGCACACCCAGAAGGTGCGCGATCCCGGCCCGCGCGGCTCCGAACGTCACCCAACAGACAAGATTGGGGCGCACAAGCACGCGCATCACGGTGGCTAAGAGGCGGAAGATCATCATCACGCCCCGTACCCTGCGGCGACCGCTAGCTGCCCCTACCCGGTCGAAGCGGCGCACTCATAGTCCTCGAAAGGCGTGCGGGTGTTCTGCGGTCGACCTAGAGCCGGTGTCGGTGCCCGCTGCAATACTTGTTCGCGGCAGTCAGCGACGCGCGTTCGGCACCGGCCGGGCACCCTGCGCAGACTTCTCGCATCGCGTGAACCCACGTGCGGGCCCACCCCGCAGCCAGCCAAGGTCGCCAGGCCCCGACCAAGGTAGATGCCAAGGTCCGATGGCCCACAGATCCGCGGAAATACGCGGTTGACGGATCTCAAGCCAAGGTTGCCAAGTGCGGGGTAGGCATCCATAAGAGGATTTAGAGAGAGATCCGGCGGTATCTCTATCTCTCTCTCTTTTTCTCCTCATGGATTACCTACTACCTTGGCAACCTTGGCAACCCCCTTCCAGCCCCGCAAATCCGGGGCTGGACGCTGCCAAGGTGGCCTTGGCAGACCTGACCAACCTTGGCGAAAACACACCTTTACATGTCCGGCGACGGTAGTGGCACCGATGGAGAGCAGGTCCTAACAGCCCTTCTGGGGATTGAATACTCGATGACGGTCTAGCCGCGTTCTGGCCGAAACCACCTGCGCGACCTTCGTAGTCCTCACCGTCCCTCATCTCGGCCCAGGCGTGTAGCCGGCTTCGTCGCCGTCGGCTCGACCATCGACGGAATCCTCGAATCTCCAGTCATCCACGACGGGCCCCCCGACGCATGCGCGCGAACGAGCATCGCGTCGGTGTGAGTGTCCTGTTGAGGCCGGACGCCATCGAGGGGTCGGTGACCCCCGAGCAGAGGGGCATTGCTGGGCTGTCGCCGATGCCGGCTGACGGCGCGCCCGGTCGACGCCCATCGCTGAATCCTCACCTGTGTGCGACCGAGTCGAGACCTATCGCAACACACCGAGAAACAGAACGAATGGAAAGGAAGCCAAGTACATCACCGTCCATCCCGCCGCGAGCCTGCGCCGACCCAGCCGCGCCGCCCATACACCGATGGAGCCAACTGCACTGGCGATGAACGGCATCGACCAGAGCAGAACTACCCCGACGAAGCGAGTGAAAGACTCAATCCCGCCGAGCAGGCCGAAAAAACCGGCGCTCAGGACAGCGAGCGCCGAAGCAAGAATGTGCAACAGACCGACCCAGCGGACCCATCGTGCATCCAAGCGTTCCCGCGCGCCCGCGAGAGCAAAGACAAGATGCCCGAAAAGCAACCCGAAGGACAACAAGGTGAGGGTCGACTGGCCCTGGACAAGCGCGGCTCCTGACTCACCTCCGCTAACACCGGACAGCACGATTCGAACGGAACCACTGAACAACCAGGCGAAGGCGACGAGAAGGCTAGACGCACTAACTACCGCGTAGACACCATTGACCATCGACGTGCGCTGCACATGTACGGTCACGACGCACCTCGCGTAACCCGGACGAGCTCATCATGTGCCGGGGTTATGTTCAGGGGCGTGGGCATTTGGTCAGCAGCGCACCGTATGTCGCTTCGTCGATGTGCCCGACGCGCGCTGGGTCGCGCAGGTGGCCGTACGGATCGAACACTTCGCCGTCGAGGAACGCCTGCTCCGACGGCTTGTCCCCGGCGTCATATCCCTCGTCCTCGAGGCAGCGGCTCAGTTGGAGGAGTCCCCGGTACAGCGCTTTGTTCTGCTCCTCCGACAGCACCGGTGATTCGTCGTAGTTGAGGTCGGATTTGCAGGCCTCCTCCGCGACTCGGTAGGCGGACGCCTGCGATCCGTCCAGGGTGGCCTGAATGCTGTTGTCAGCCATTACCTCGACCTCCCAGCCGGCGTCGCCGAGACATTCCGCCATCGCTTCGGCGAAATTGGGGTCAGTCCCGCTGAGCTGGCCCGCCTGGTAGTCGATGGGTCCCACATCCTCGGCGGCGCAGCCGGAGAGGGTGGCGGCCGCGCAGAGCAGCACTACTGCGACGATTCGAAACTTACTGGTCATGGCTTCTCCATCGACGGGCGGGCTGACGCCAATTCGTCAGCCCACCCGTTGCGTTCCTGGTCAGACGCTGCAGCCCATTCCGCCGCTCTGCATCTGCGAGTAGTGGTTGACCGCACCCTTCTGAGCGTCCTCGTCGGCGCTGTTCAGGTAGTTGCGGACGTAGTTCGACTGCCCGGAGAACGTGCGCGAGGTGTACGTTCCGTTGCCCGCCCAGATCTCGAACATCGGCGAGCCGCCCTTGGTCGTCGCTTCGACGAACGCGTGCTGCGGCCAGTTGCAGTTCTTTGCTCCGTAGGTGATCGCGTTCGCGGCGACAGCGCCGGAAGCGACGATGCCGACGCTGAGAACGGCGGCCGCGAGAGAGATTGTGCGCTTTTTCATGAGTATTCCTAACACCACGATTCAGAACGATTGAAGGTGGGCGCCCGCTCGGAGGCTAACGCGCGGCAACCCTCTCCGGAAAGCACGGCGGGAAGAGTTCGTCCATTCGGACGAACGGTCCGTGAGCTTGCGTTTTCTGGGTTTAAAGTCGATGCCGTGCTGGCAGACGCCAGAGTCGTTCGGGGCCGACCGAGGGAGTAACGGCGATATGAGTGAGCGGCGTGGAGGCTCTCGTTGGGCGGCCCTCGCCGCGGCGACCGCCGCAGGGCTCGCCCTCGGCGCAGCGGGAGTCTGGGCCATCAGCACGGTGATCGTGCCCCCGACCGACCCTCTCGAGGACGCGCCTCACACTCTGGTGTCGGTCCAGACGGGGGACGTCGGGTCGAGCTTGAACGTCAACGCCACCGCCAGCTGGAGCTTGAGCGAGGCCGGCCGCAACCAAGCGGCTGGAGTGGTGACTGACATTCTCGTCACCGACGGCGCAGCGGTGCAGCAGGGCGACCCGCTGTACGCGGTCAACCTCCGGCCGGTAACGGCTGCAGCGGGACAGACACCTGCATTCCGAGAGCTCGCCCTCGGCACCGAGGGCCCGGACGTGCGACAGCTGCAGACCATGCTGAGCGACCTCGGGTACTACGGCGGCGCAGTCGACGGGAAGCTCGGCACCGGCACGGAGCGCGCGCTCCGCGCGTGGCAGAAAGCGGTCGGGTACCCCGTCACCGGGATCGTCTCCGTCGGGGACATCATCTTTGTTCCCGAGCTCCCCAGCCGGGTCGTCATCGACTCGAAGCTCGTGCAGCGTGGCAGTGTCCTCAGCGGTGGGGAGAACGTGCTCAGCACCCTCTCCCCCGCACCGACGTTCGCGTTGCCGATCACCGCCGCCCAGGCTGATCTGGTACCCGACGGCACACGAGTCGAACTCACCGCACCCGACGGGCTGACCTGGACCGGTCAGGCGCAGGGACGGCGCTCCGACCCCGCCCAACCCGATACGGTCACCGTGCTCCTAGCCTCGGCCGACGACTCTCCCATCTGCGCCGAGGCGTGCGCGAGCCTGAGCGCCACCGAGCAGTCCATCCTCCCCGCCCGCGTTGTCACCGTCCCCGCGGCCGAAGGGCTCACCGTGCCCACGAGCGCACTGTCGACGCAGCCGGACGGATCGACCCAGCTCGTTCTCGACACCGGCCAGCACGTCACCGTCACCGTGCTGTCCGCCGCGAGAGGTGTATCGCTGATCGAGGGCGTAGCCGAAGGAACGCTTGTACGTCTCCCCACGGTGGAGGACTGACATGCTGGAGGCGCGCGGAATCACCTTCGGCTATGTCCGCGGCGCGGCTCTGCTCGACGGGTGGTCTGCCGCATTCGAGACTGGTTCGCTCACGGCTCTGACCGGACCGTCCGGACGAGGAAAATCGACCCTCCTCTACCTCCTCGGCCTTATGCTCACCCCACGTGCAGGCGACATCCTCGTGCACGGGCGTTCGACACGCCGGGCCACCGACCACGAGCGAGCGCGGCTGCGGGCGGAGCAATTCGGTTTCGTGTTCCAGGACGCCGCCCTCGACGCCACCCGCAGCGTGCTCGACAACATCACAGAAGGCGCGCTCTACAGGGGCACGTCCCGCAGAGCCGCTGCCCACCGCGCGAGGGAACTGATGGACGAGTTCGGCGTGAACGTGACGCCGGAGCGTCGCCCAGGCCAGGTTTCCGGCGGGCAGGCACAACGCATCTCGCTGTGCCGGGCGTTGCTTGGGAATCCCGCCGTGATCCTCGCCGACGAGCCAACGGGGAACCTCGACCCCGCCAGCAGCGATGTCGTCGTTGCCGCGCTGCGCGCGCAAGCCCGTCGCGGGTGCACAGTAGTGGTGGTCACGCACTCCTCGGCGGTAGCGGATGAATGCGACGAGGTCGTGCAGCTGTGAACCGCGTGCTGCCGCTAGCGCGGGAGGCGCTCGCGTCGGCCCGGGCGCAGCCTGTTTCCTCAGTGCTGACGGCACTCATCGTCGCGGGGATGCTGCTCGCTGTCATGTTCACCACAGGTAGAACCGTCGGTGCTGAACAGCGGGTCCTCGCGACCCTGGACTCCGCGCAGACGCGGACGATACTCATCCGCGCCGATGATGGAGCGGGAGTCCGCACCGACGTTCTGAAGCGCATAGCCGCCCTGCAGCAGGTCGAATGGGCGGGAGCATTTGGTCGTGCGACCGACGGGGTGAACGCCGACCTGCCATCAGGCGAACGGGTTCCGGTCCGAGCCGTGTACACCGAGGACCTCGGTGCCCTGGGAATCCCGACGGCGCGCTCCACGAGCGGAACCCCGGACGTGTGGCTCTCCGCGGACGCAGCCCGCGAGCTCGGCTTGAGCGCATACGCGGGTGCGGTGCAGGTCGGCAAAGCCACCTGGGGGGTGGGCGGTGAGCTGGATGCCCCGACCTACTTGGACATCTTCGAGCCCCTCGCGCTGGCCCCGTCCGAGGACGGGAATGCGGACATCAGCGTGCTACTCATCGTCGCGACGGAGTCCCGGTACGTCAGCGCCGTCGCCGCGACGGTGTCGGACCTTCTCGCGCCCGAGGACCCCGGGAAGGTCTCGCTCGAGACATCGTCCGGGCTGACACAGTTGAAGGAGGTCAT
This sequence comes from Microbacterium sp. PRF11, assembly GCF_031844085.1. Lineage (NCBI taxonomy): Bacteria > Bacillati > Actinomycetota > Actinomycetes > Micrococcales > Microbacteriaceae > Microbacterium > Microbacterium sp. PRF11. Next base: position 161,358 of record NZ_JAUZUP010000002.1, on the reverse strand, counting down.
CCAAGGTCAGTTGGGGACCTTCTCACGGGGCCTGGTGCTCGCTCTGCTGGCCGTGACCGCCGTGCTCATCGGATCGGTGGTCTATGGTCTCGTGACTCTGCGGCGCCGCGACTTCGGACGACGACGTGCCCTGGGTGCCAGCCGGGCAGTCGTGGTGTGGTTGATCCTGGGCCAGACTTTCGCCCTGTCACTGCTCGGCGCCGCGATAGGGACCGCGCTGGCGTGGATTCTGCTGACGGTGTTGAGAGACCCGCTCCCGGACTGGTCCTTCACCGTCGCCGTGTCGGTGCTGCTGGTGTTGGCGGCGACGCTGTCGAGTCTGCTCCCAGCCGTCGTCGCCAGCAGGCGCGACCCCGTACGCGAGCTCCGGGTGCCCTGACACGCCAAGACGGTCATCCTCGACATCCCTGACATAGCGTCTACAGCCGGCGGCGGCACTCAGGTCATGAACAGGTGCTCGGGCCGCATGACGGCTGGCCGCTCGCGGAGCCGACATGCGGGCCGCACGCCAGATGGGAACCCGCCAGCATTACCGACCACGCGACCGGCCTGTCGTGCGAGCTACAGCTGTGGGAGAACGCGAGTTTCGACATTGCCGCCACCGGCATCTCCTACCTGGGTAAGACGACGCAGCCCACGTCGACGTGGAGGCTCGACGCCGTCACCGACCTGCTCTATCAGATCCTGCCAGGCCTGCGACAGACCCACTACGCAGACGATCCGTGGCGGAAGGGGCCTGCTCGCGCAGCCTTCCAGGCGCAGATGAAGACCAGCGCCACCGCCGGCGTCGCGGCCCTCTAATCGGCCTGGAGGAGCGGGGCCGATCCAGGCCCCGCTCCCCGTTCAGGATCGCAGCGCCCACACCGCCCCGGCACCCAGAGCAGCGGCTGCCGCAGCGAACCCCGTGAACGACAGACCCAGCCCACTCCACCCCTGGGTGAACCAGAAGGTGGCGAGGGAGACGCTGACCAAGGCGACGGCGGCCGACGCCGTGATCGCCAGCACCGCGGGAAGGGTCTTGATCTGCCGGCTCGCTCGCCACCGCACAGCATCCGGCCAAATCACAGCCAGAAGGCCGACCAGCACGGCCGCCGCTCCCGCGACGATGTAGATCAGTGCGAACGGCAGCACGCCGTTCGCACGGGCGGCCAGCCCCAGCGACACAGTCGCCCCACCCATACCCGCCAGAGCGAATCCGAGCCAGTAGCCCGACCTCGCCAGTGTGGCAACTCCCGACCACACCGCGGTCACCGACAGCACCAGAAACGACCAGCCGAAGCCTGGATCCTGGTGCCAGAGAGTGTCTGCCGCAGTGCCCGACAACGCCAGGCCGACCGCGATCATACCGACACCGGTGCCCCGACGCCGCGACTGGAGGACCAAGAACGCGAGCGCGCCGATCATCGCCGTCTGTATTGCGAAGAACGTCGCCAACGGCACCGAGTCGCGCATCAGCTCACGCACGATGAGACCGGCTCCTCCCCCCGCGACGGCGATGAGGGTCATCCCGATGACGGCGATCCCGGCACGGAACGCAACCTCCCGACCCCGGTCGCGCGCCGGGGCACTGCTCGACCACGATTTCGCCGCTGTGATCGCGAAGGCGGTCACGACCATCCAACCCCCCGCGAAAGCGAAAGACCACCCGCCGATCTCAGGAGGGTCGACCACGACGAGGACGGCGACGACGGCAGCAACGACCACGCCGACTACTACCAGGGTCACATTCGCCCGGACACGGAGGGCGTCGCGATGGGGCGCCGACCACGCTTCGATGACGTTCACCTTGACGACCACCACAGCGAAGACCGACAGCACGAGGACGAGGAGAACGACCCAGAGAGGGATGCCTTGGATCCATTGGGCGATTGCACTGATTCCCGCCACGATGAACCCCATTACCGAGGTCACCCATGACACGCGGCGTTGGGCGGCGGTAATTCCGGCGGGAGCCTCGGATTCAAGGACCGGTGCGTCCGTCAGCCTGTTCCGTACTGGTTTTTCGAGAGGCGTGCGAGGCGCGGTGCGCTTACGCGTCTTCTTCTTCGACTTTGGTGGGGGGAGCTCTTCGATTGCCATGGCCTGCCCTTCCGCGCTACCGCGCGATAGGAGCAAGGGCCCCGAGGGTCACGATCAGGTGTTGAACGGTTCCACTGACTCCCGGGGCCCTTCTCTACGAGGCCGACCCAGGTGCCGGGGGCCTGCAAGCCCGTATTCCGACGAGTCAGCCAGGGACGATTTCCCTTGGGTACACCCTGGCGGCTCGTGCGGGGATCGTCAACGGATGTGCGCGTGCGCACCGCGACTGGCGCACATCCGACACACCACAGAAGGGTGGTTGACCGGCGGGGTCAACGGGCCTAGCGTTGGCGGCATCGATTCCCGGGTCAGGATCAAACAATCTCTCCCAGATCGATGATCTCTACGAATGCCGGAGTGGCTGCAACCGCGATGGCGACGCTGGAAAGGCCGCGACTAGTCGCGGCCTTTCTTGCGCGCGCGCGAGTGTTGCGACGCCGGTCGACGCGTAACCGCGCGTCGACCGGCGAGGGCGACATCACTTGCAGAACTGCACCGAGATGTTGCTGATGCACTGGAAGTTGCTGACGGTGCTGGCGAAGATCTGGCTCTGCTGTCCGTCACGCTGATCGAGCGCCTGGAGGGAGAGGAGGTAACCCATGGGAATCACCTCCCCCCATCCACGCGAGCCGGCGACTGAGCCGACGAGCGAGCCCGGGGGGAAGCGAGGAACGGCAGCACCGGCAGCGGCTGCTCAGATGAAGGGGTTCCCGTGAGGTAGCGGTCTTCGTACGCGGAGAGTGCGGTCAGCACACCTGCGCTGCCTGTAGCGAGGTCGCACGACAAGCGGAGCAATCCGTGCCCGGGAAAGGACACCCCGTGGGCGCGCCGGATGGCATGCACGCCCAGAAGCTGGACTTGCCGCTCCACGCTCGCATGAGCCTCCTCGGCCGCGACGGTGCCCGCCATGCCAAGCAAGAGGTGGACGAGTCCCGAGCGGCCCTGAAGCAGACCCGGGTATGCGACGTAGGCCGATGTGGCCGCGCGGACTATCTGCGTGAGGAGCGCGTCCGAGCCCGCGCGCGGGCGTATCCGCTCGAGCTCGCTGAGAGCGAGACCGATGCCGGCTGAGCCGGTGCCGAGGTATGGAACGAGCCGCCAGCCCTCATCTACCTGCAGCGAACCGTCGGGGGCGTGCCGGCACGCCGCCAGGTCACGCTCAAGCGCACGTTCTGCGAACCGGAGATACTCCTCCGTACCCGTGCGCTCGAACAGCCGCAGTCCGAACATCGCGGCACCGGACCAACCGTGCATCAGGCCGGCCTGTCCCGTGGCCACGGTCCGACTGGCCGGACCCGCCGCCTCCAGCGACTGCATCAGCGCTTCGGCGACGCGTCGGCACGCCTGCAGCGATCCCGGGTCGTCACCGGTCTCGAGGAGGGTGATCCCGATGCCGGAACTCCCCCGGTAGATCCCGGGCCCCAGGCGGGTCGGGTCCGCCGATAGCAGGCGGTCACGAGCACGGGCGGCACCAGCGCAGTCGCCGAGCACGTGGCGGGTCCAGAGGATTCCCGCTACTCCATCCATGAGACCCATGGCGGGATCGGCGGCCGTGATCGACTGCTCTGCGGCAGCCTGGAACCACTCGGTCGAACCATCGGGCGCCTGCGCTCCGACGGCTTGCAACGCCAGGAGGACACCGCCCGCGCCATGGGCCAGTCCCGCAGGCGTCTCCGAGAATTGTGCAGGATCGCCCGGCCAGGCGCGGTCGAGCCTGTCGAGTGTGGCATCGCGCACGAGAGCTTCAGAGATCTCGCCGATGAGGACCGAAGGCTCCACGATCACGTCAGCAGCCGCCGAAACTGTCCCGGCCCGACGGCGGGCCGAGACGGCGGCGTACTGCAGCGCCTGCGTGACCTGGCTCACCCAGGAGTGATCTAGGTCGAACGTCTCGGCCGACCATCGTGCGAGGTCTTCTGCCTTGGCTCTGTCGAGGTTGATGAGCGGAGTCAACGGGGCGAACAGGGACAACTCCATGCAGGCGACCGCCCAGTGGTCGAGAGCGGCCCCTCCTCGTTCGTCCGGCGGGACGAAACCCGGCGCGCCGAGCAGGTGAGGCGTGTCATCCTCGATGGGCTGGGCCATCTCGAAGTCCAGGAGCACGACCTCCTCATCGTCGGTGATGAGCACGTTCCGTGGGTGCAGGTCACCGTGGCTGTATCCCGCTTTGTGCACGCGGGCGACCGCATCCTTCACTTTCCGCATGATGGAGAGTGCCCATCTCCGGTACGCATGGATGTCACTGGCCGCAGGGCGGCTCCGGATGAGCGGGTAGCGCTCAAACGATGCGTCCTGAAGCGTTCGCCCGCTGATGCGGCTCATGGCAAGGAAACGGTGTCCGAGCACCTCCCTCTCCCCCCGGAGATTCACCACGCAGGCCAGGTGAGACAGATCCCGGAGCGTCTGCGCCTCACGGCGCAGCCGCGTGATCGCATCCGCCCCGTCAGGGGTCAGGCCCGAATGCGGGCGAGCTTCTTTCAGCACGATTTCCGAACCGTCGGACTCGACGGCCTCGTAGACCCCGCCGGCGTTGGAATGGTGCAGGGCCCGGACGATAGTAGGAAAACCATCGGGTATCGGTTCCGACTCGAGCGCTTTCCGCTGGGCCTTGATGAACGGCGGGGTCGCGACCCACTCCGGCACCACGAACTGCGGTGACCTGATATCCGGGACGAGCTGTCCGTCCGTACGACGCAGGGCGAGCGTTGGGACGCCGTCCACGTCGACGGTCTGGCGTATGAAAGCCCCGTATCGGACGTGCACGGGGCCGCGATTCCAGCGCAGGTCGGACAGGATGTACGGTCCCGGCAGGTGGGCGAGGGCCTCGTCCAGACCGACCAGTACGCTCTCGAGCCGGCTACCGGGCGGATAGATGGTGACGAACTTGCCGGCGGCAGATCGGTCTGCGTCCTTGCCGTTGACTGAGTGCAGCGTGCCGATGGTGGAGAGATGTTTGAAGGAAAGGCCGCGTGCGTGGCAGAAGGTGGACACCCGCTCCAACGCTTCGCCAGCGCTGGAGGGTGTCGCGCTGATATGCACCTTCCAGCCCTGTTCCGGCAGCACCGAGCTGGGCGCGCCCCAGTGTGTCCACGGCCCCTCGGTCAGCGTCGACCAGGACGACCAGTCAGCCGCCTTGGTCGGTCTGAGTAGCACTTCATCGTCGGATCGAACCGCCGGCCTGTCGTAGAAGACAGGGTGGGCACGCGCGTAACGCGGATAGATCGGATCCACTGCTCCCCCGAATGTGCGCGACAAACTCGGGATGTCGGCACCGGGAAGCAATTGTCAGCGCGAGCGATACGCGCCGGTGGTCACAACAGGTGAGAGTCGGTGTCGCCAGCTGTGGCGTCGCTCGCGCTTTTCCCGCCCTGACGGCGTGATTTCGGGAGGGGGGCGTAAGGGAGCGCGTCAGCCGGACGTCAACCCCCGCCGGAGTAGTTCATCCTTTCGGACTAGATCTGCTTGTTCTGCAGCCCGTTCTTGATACCCCACAACGCCAGCTGTGTACGATCTGCGACCTTCAGCTTCCGCATGGCAGTCGCAGCATGGCTGCGCACGGTGTTCACCGACAGGCTGAGAGCTCGGGCGACATCCTCGTTACTCGTGACACCGCGACTCAGTAGCGCCACGACGCGCGTCTCCGCAGGCGAGAGGCGTTGGACCTCTTCGAGGTTCGCTGGTGCGGGGCGACGTCGCGCCAGCTCGAGCAGTACTCGTGGCGTCATCCGGGAGGAGATCGTCGCGGTGCCTTGCGCTGCACCGCGGATGACCTGAACGAGCTGGTCCGTGTCATGGCTTTTCAGTAGGTAGCCGGTGGCGCCGGCGTCGATGGCGTCCACCACGAACGCATCCGATGCCTCGCTGGTGATGAGCACCACCTTCGGGAGCGGGGTCATGCTTTGCATCATGGCGCGCGTCGTGGCGATGCCGTCCATCCCGGGCATGTGCAGATCCATGAGGACGACTTCGGCGCGTTCAGCGCCTGCGACGGCGAGCGCGTCGGCACCCGACCCAGCCTCACCAACCACGATGATCCCGGGTGCGTGTTGCAGCCTCAGCCGCAATCCCCGCCGGACGACCTTATTGTCGTCGACAATGAGGACACGGATCTGGGGCGCGGTCATGGGGTTGTCCCCGGGCCGGAAGGGGTGAACAGCGGAATATCTATCGTCACGAGCCACCCCTCTTCCTTCGTCGCGGAGGCGGTCATCCTCCCACCCAGAAGAGCCAGCTTGTCCTTCATGTTCGCCAGCCCCCATCCGAGTCCGAGGTTCGATCCGGATGCCTCACGCTCGGCTCCGCTGGGTCCGTTGACGACTGTGGCTCGCAACGAACCAGGGGTGATGACGACATCGACGGCGTTGGTGGCGCCGGGGGCGTGCTTGGCACTGTTGGTCAATGCCTCCTGGATCGCGCGGTACGCCGCGGTGGAGACGGCGGCGGGCAGGTCATCCGCATCCCCCTGGACCTCAGCTACCAGCCGCATTCCACGCGTCGACCAGTAGGAGATCAGCTCCGGCAGTGTCGCGATATCGGGTGTGCGTTCGACGCTGCTGTGGTCGACCGCGTCCAGGTCCCGAAGCGCGGCGTAGAGACTGGCGGAGGCGAACCTCCCCTCGCTCCTCATGTCGGCAATGAGCTCGACGGCCTGCCGCGTGTCGCGGATTTGGATCTCGACGGCGGCGTCGGCGAGGGAGAGCATGCCGGCAAGGTGCTGGCCCGCCACGTCGTGGAGCTCGCGTGCGATACGACCGCGTTCCTGGGTCCGGGCGTGCTCGATCTTGTGCTCCAGCTCTCTCGCCGCGAGGGCGGCCGCTTCCTCGGCAGCCTGGACGCGGCGCGACCGACGAGCCCACCAGATGCCGAGCGCTGTGGCACCGGCTACGGGAGCGACGAAAGTAATCGTGCTCTGAAGCAGGAAAGCCCAAATCACACCGAGGGACGCGCCTGTGGAAAGGGACCATCCGAACACGCCCCCCACGGCGACGACGATCACGACGGCGAGAACTGCGAGGGTCTTGACGGTCGGCCCCTGCGCGGCTGCGAGGAACATGGCGACGGCGACGACGAACGGCATCGAAGCCACCCAGTTGGGCACCTCCAGCGCTGCGACAACCGCGACGTATGCGAGAACCGTTCCCATCGCGGCGATGCCCGGTCGTGTTCCACTGAGCAGGAGTGCAGCGGATTGGGCTGCGCACGCGAGGACAGCGCAGACGACGACGACCCCTAGGGGGACGGGGTACTCCCACGGGGTCCCGTCGATGACGACAGCCAAGGGGTTGGACAGCACCTGCAGCGAGGTGGTGATGAAGACGATGAGCGCGAACGCAAGTAGAGCGCGCCGGCTGTCGAGAACACGTTGCATCGACGTCGGCCGCAGGACCTCCATCGTTCGGTCACTCGCTTGCCGCCCCTGTTCGGCCACCCCTACGTCCATCTGAACTCCTCCCCGGCGAGCAGAGGGCACCGCCGAAGCGCGCGCCCGGTCGCCCATCCCCCGTCGACTGACAATCATCTCGCGTCCGCCCCGCAGCAGGGCACGGGGACCAGCGGTCTCAGTCGTCCGGGGCTGCGGAACTCGCTGGCAGGAGCTCGTGTGGACTGAGCCCGAACGCATCGGCGATGCGATACAGGGTGGTCATCCGGGGGTTGGAGGCCGGACCGTCGACCTTGGACGTGTTCCGGCCCGCTTCGATCAGCTGCACGTGGTTCTGCGTGAGCCCGACCAGGTGAGCGAGTTGCTCCTGCGTCAGACTGCTCTGCGTCCGCAGCTGCCGGACCCGGGCTCCAAACTGCTGCGCCTCAAGCCGACTCCACACCACTTCTATATGGTGTGAGCGCGAACGTAGGCTGTCGACCATACATATCGGGATTCTTGTCGGTCCTATAGGTCGGGGCTGAGGACATCCATCAGGAGTGCGGCGGTGCCTGACGACGTGTACACGGAACATCTCCTCGGGGATGTGATTGCATCGGCAGATGAGCGACATCGACCTGGATCGCCTGCCTAGCGGGGTACGTGGATGGAACGCGTTCGTCCAGTGGGCGGCCGCTGGCGACGACCGGTTAGAGAGGTATTTCCTTGAGCTGAAGTCGGATGTCGATCTCAACACGAGACACGGCCAGCACAAGGTCGCCAAATTCATCCTCGCCGCCGCCAATCGAGACCCAGCCCGCGCCGCGCGCCGGCTTGGGGGGTACGCGGTCATGCTGCTCGGCGTCGGGGCAGGGCGGATTACCGGAATTTCCGGCTTCGAAGCCAAGGACCTCGAACGCGAGATCCGGAAGCTCGCGGGAGCGGAGGGACCCGGTTGGGATTATGAGCAGATTCCTGTGGACGCTGAACGCGATGTCATCGCCGTTGTTGTCGACCCACCCACCGGCGAAGTCTGGCCGAGCCACGCAGACGGCGACGGCGTGAAGAACGGCGATGTCTACCTGCGCGGTGACGGAGACACACGAAAGGCAACCGGGGCCGAGATCGCCGCCATGCTGAAACGCCCGACTCCCACATCGGGGTTGCCGCCTATCGGCGTGCGGCTCGAGGGCGAGGCGCTCGCGCTGGCTCTCGACGATGACGCCCTGCGCGCATGGGTGCAGGACACAGCCGACGACTACTTCGACGAGATGCACGCGAGCTCTTCCCGTGCGCGGTATGGGCTGGGCGTGACCATGGAGCGTCGTACGGCGGAGGCGTTCGACCGTGAAGTCGAGCAATGGCGCGAGCGCTCTCTGGCCGCTCCGTCCACGGGCGTGCACGAGATCGCCGGGCGATTCGGTGCGGGAGTGCGCCTGGGCGTGATCAACCCCTCTCGACAGCCCCTGCGCGAGGTGCGCGTGGACGTCTACGTCGATGACGCCACGGCCGTCCCGTGGGAGGAAAGGCGAGATGGCGAGGACATCGAGATCTTCCCAGACCGCCCCCTTGCTTGGGGCAAGGACAGCATGCTCTTCGGCGGGACCTACACGCCCCGCTACGTGCCTTCCCGCCCCGCGGACCGGACGATGGAGATTGTCCGAGCGAAGCCCGCACACCTGGCCTTCACCATCGATCTCCTTCGGCCGTTGGAGGAAGTAGTCAGTGAAGACGTCGACGCCGTTCTCTTCATCCCGGTCTCAGGCGAGCGGAGTACTTCGCTACCTGTGCGCTGGACTCTGAGTTCCGGTGACATCCCCGACCTTCTGGAAGGTGAGGCTAATCTGTCGGTGCAGTTCATGGATCTGACCTACCTGGGTGCAGTCAGCGAAGGTGACGACTGACCAGCGCGCGTTGAGGAGACCTCGGCTTCGAGGAGCCGAGCTCTGCTCGGCTCTGGCAGTCCGCCTCTCGGGGCATCCGCCGCGCCCGGGCTGCGGCGCGTCTCCTCCCCGGCGCCACGCTCAAGAAGGACCCAAACGTCGCGTGCGGAGCGGGTTCGACTGCGCGGGCCGCAGCGCCCGGCTCCGGTCAGGGGTCGTTACGAGTTGTACGCCTTCACGCTCACGTGGTGTACGACGAAGCGGTTGTTGGCATTGTCCAGGGCGAAGTGGATCCGGCCGCACTTGTTGGGTGCGACGGCATCGCGCACTTTCACGTGAGGCGTACCGTCCAGGTCGTGTACCTCCTCGAAGTCGAAGGAGTGCAACCAACGCATCTCCTTCCGTTTGAATTCGGTGATGGCCTTGTCCGTCATCGCGACGATGAGGTCATGCTCTGACCTGAACCAGTCGTCGAGATGGGGCATCTGGCCGGGAGGGCGGCTGTAGAGGTCGAGTGCGGCGCGAGCGAGGCTGGTGAGCTTCTGCGTCATGTCCTCCGGGTCGGGGTAGGGGCTGCTCGCCCAGGATCGATGCGCGTTCTCGGTGAAGACGATGTGGTCGGACGCTGCGTCCGTCAGAGCGTCGAACGTGTCGGACGGGCTCCGCTTGGCCTTCAGCGGTGGAATCGCCGCCCACGGGTCCGTCTCCGTTTCGTCCGAGGTGGCGACGACGCCCTCGTACGCCTGACGCCACGATTTGACCTCGGCGCGAAGTCGCTGGATCTCGACATCCGCGGCCTTCAGCCGGGTATCCGCTTCGTCGGCCCTCTGGTGGGCGTCCTCGCTGATCTCCTCCCACTCCCGACTGGATATCTCCAGGACGTCGATCTTTCCCCGGAGCGCGTCCAGCTCTGCTTGGGTGTCGCGACGGCCCTGCGCGTTCTCCGCGCGCTCCGTGAGGGCGCGCAGTCGGATCTGATCCGCAGCGCCACGAGCGGCTTCCCACACGCGGTCGCGCCCATGGACGAGCGCAGCGAGCCCGCCGAGCAGGGTCGAGAGGTGCCGCAATACGGAGTCAGCCCCGAGCGCGTTGATCTGTTCCGCGTCCAGCGCGTACCCGGTCCGTTCGAGTCCCGGCCACAGCAGAGCCATCCCCCCGAAGGGGACACGGACGTGGGGGAACGCTGCGGTCACCGCGCGTGACGTGGCGTAGTTCAGGGTGACGGTGCTCACCAGCCCGAGCAGGCGCCGCGAGGTCTGTCTCGCCAGCTCCCACGTCTCAGGCGAGCGCACGTGCACCAGCAACGTGGGCAGCCGTTTGACCGTCGGGAGAGCTTCGTTGAGGGCGAGCGCCTCGGCAGCGTTCCGGATCTGCAGATATCGCCCCTGCACCGTCTGCCCGAAGACCGAGAGGCGCAAGTGCTCATCCATGTCGAGGGTCCTCAGGACGCGCGGCTGGTAGACCGGGGTACTTGAAACGGGCACGAGCGCGTCACCGGTGGCGACGCGGCCGATCCCCGCGCGGAAGCGGGTGTGGCCGTCCTGTTCCACGACCGTGACCCGGGTGGTGAGTTGCAACCCGCCGGCTTCATCGCTTTGATGCACGCGAACGAGGAGACCTTTGGCGCCGTCTCGGACGACCTCGCTCTCGCCGGTTCGCTCGATGGCACGTCCTCCCGCCCGCCCCGGAGCGAGCGACTGACGTCCGCCGTCGAGAAGGAATCCGTCGTCGAGAGGATGCTGCTCGTCGCTCAACCAACCGCCGACGTGGTCGCGCACGCGCTCGAATGCATCAGGCCCCTCGACATCGAGGTTGACCACGTAGAGAAGCTGCACACCCACCCCTTCCGGAACCGCGCCACCGTCGTGACGCGTGCGTCGATTGTGCACCGGTTGAACGTCGGCAGCACCCCGATGAGCCCACTCCACCCCGTCGGGCTCGGTGCGCCTGCCGTCGCGCACTCGAATCCGAAGGGGTGCCAATCCCCGAAGTTCATCCTTTCGGACGAGTAGGCGTATCTGCCGAGCTGCTGCTGGGGGCGACCCCGCGCCGCTATCTCGCCGCGACATACGACAGCAGCGGGTCCGGCGCGGTCAGATGTAGCGAACCTGCTGCCTCAGATCCGTGTCGAGCTTGTTCACTTCTTCGTCGAACCGCTCGCCGATGACGGTTCTCCAGGGCCCCTCCACCTGCGTGCGGAGGAAGTGCGCGGTCACTGCCAGAGTCGGTTGGTTGATCCGCGATTCGCCCGGGCGCCAGACAAACCGCCCCGCCACCGGCTGGTAGATGTGGAAAGGGTCCACGTCATCGGGGATGAGGAACCGGTGCGCCAACGCCATCCGGAATTCCATGTGATCGAGGAGGCTCTCCGCTTCGGCGGGTCCGACGAGCTCGACCGCGACCTGATGGAGGTGCGCGCGGGTCACGGTGCTCAAGGGGAGCACGACCTTACGACCAGCAAATCGCGGGAGGCCGGTGACAGCTTGGGTGTTCAGCACGACTTTCTCGTGCAGCACCCCGTGGGCGGGCAGCGCCGCACCTCCATGGCGCAGGGGTGACCTCCACCGCGGTTCCCCGAGGATCGACAGAACCTCCGCCTCGTGGCCAGCCGCGAGGGCACCGAGGATGCCCGCTCGCAGCAGGAGGTAGGCGGGGTAATGCTCCAGGTCACCTAGACCGGGCTCGCTCCCGAACGCGGGCGTCTGACGCATACGCATCGCCCGCTCGACCACCCATCGCCATAGTCCGGTGTGCTGGAGGTCCCGGTCCAGGAACAGGCCTTGGGAGAAGAGGGTCATCACCGGCATCGTCCGCGCCGCGACGGCCTCGAGGTCGACGCCATACGTCTCGTCCGTCTCCGCCGCGCGTTCGCGGGTGCGGGCGTGCGTCCACTCCTCGACTCGTTCGAGTTCGTCGGCGATGATGTCGCGAACCTCGAGATGGCGGACCGGATCGGCCAGGACGCGCTTCATCCGATGTAGACGCACCCTGGTCGTCTCCGGAGTCTCCGCCAGCTCGGCGAGCGCCTCAACACGTCCGAGGAGATCTGGGAAGAGCGTCTCGGCTGTCGATGAGGGGATGAGGTGGGCCCCTGCACGTGCGGTCATGGTTCGAGCGATGTGGTTCGGGGCCTCGAAGCTGCTCCAGAAAAGCGGGTACCGGCGGTTGGCAGAGCGGTCGAGCTCCTCGACCAGCGCGGGGTCGTACTCCCCCGACCATCCGCAGATGATCAAGCCGTACTCGTCAACGACGCGAGCGAGGAGCTGCTTGATAGCCGGCGGGTACTCTCTGAGCTCCTCCACGGTGTTGCGCTGCTCGAGGCTGGCGTAGTCGCCGTGGAGTTTGATGACGGTCGCCTTCGCGTGCTGGAGCGGTTCCATGCCTTCGGCGCTGGCGCTTCCTACGATGACTTGGGGGAGGACGTTCTCGGCCTCCAACGCCTGTTCGAGGAGTCGGTCGAAATTGGTGGTGACGATCACGCGGATGCTGCCACGGGCGACGAGGCTGGCGATAGCTCTGTGAGCTGGCCCGGGCACGCGCAGACCGTTCGCTCGGTCCTCCTCGGAGGGCTCGAAGAAGGTCGACAACAACGCGCGACGGGCAGCCGGAGTGGACGCCAGCTCCTCCAGGAGACGGGAATAGCCGAGCTCCTGACCGGGGTGGGCGCTCTGCCACCATTCCTCGGGGCTGGTGCCCTCAGGAATCTTCTCGCCTTCCGCGGCGGCGACCTGGCGGACGAGGGCTTCGACCACTCCCCAGCCTGTGGGGATACCCACCCCGGTCGAGACCCCGGAACCGATCAACAGAGCATAGACGCCCGGCTGCGCGTGCACGGCAGATGCGAGCGGGACGCGGGGATCCAGTCGTGGTGACGCTGTCATGCCCCCATAGTCGCGCAAACCGGCGGACCTCGGACCATCGGCTGGATGGCGGATTAGCTGGGGATCCCTTTCCCGCTGACCACGGCTCGGACGGCGTGTACGACGGCGCGTTCGTCCTCGTGCTCCCAGAACCGCATCACCGTCCAGCCCGCCTCCGTCAGGGCCGCGGTGACCTCAAGGTCTCGGGCACGGTTCCGTTCGAGCTTGGGGACCCAGTAGGACGCGTTCGTCTTCGGGGTGGTCCCGTGGAGGGGGCAGCCGTGCCAGAAGCAACCGTCGAGGTACACCGCGACGCGCGCGCGGGTAAAGACGATGTCCGCTCGCGACCGGAGTCCGACGAGCGGGGCGAAATCCACCCGGTAGCGGAGCCCCACCGCATGCAGCGCCCTGCGCACCCGGAGCTCGAGCGATGTGTCCCGGGGGCGGTTGCTTCGCATCGAACGGGAAGTCGCGGCGCTGCTGGCCCAGGATTCCGCGCTGCCCATGCTCTCAGGGTAGGAGACACCCATCCAGATTTCGCGTATGGGCGGTGATGTGATACCGTACCACCCACTAAACACCCTGCCTGTGCCGTACCACGGTCAAGCGGGTTCCCCAGCGGCGACGAGTCCGTGCGGGTGCCCCGATCACTGGTTCCGGTTCGGACGGAGGAAGTTTTCGCGTTAACGCGTGTCTTCTGACGTGTCGACCAGCACGGGCCATAGATGGACCGGAGGTCCGACCGTGGCACGTACCATTAGCAAGAACACCCCCAAGACGAGTGCGGGGACCCTCGCACCGCTGACGGATCCGGAGACCTTTCCGCCTCCCTCGCGCCTGGATGGGCGCAAGCTGACCACCCAGCCTTTCAAGCCGCAGGCGCGGCAGCCGAAGGAAGCGGATGGCGCCGCTCTCACACGTTTCGGTGTGAAATTCCGGGAGGTTTTCGCTCGCGAGCACGGAATTGATGAGGCCGACGTGGACCTGGGTCTCATCCGTCAGGTGGAGGCCCTGAACGCGGACGACGACAAGAACATGGCGGCGCTGACCGTCGTGCAGAGCAAGCGCACGGAGAGCGGCACCCTCCGTCAGGTCCGCCTCGTGGTGAACACGCCGCTTCTGTTCCCGTGGCTGTTGAACGGACGGGCGCTGCGCCGGATGGGCAAGGAGCTCCGCGGCGGGTCAACACGTCTCGTGACCACGGCCGAGGATCACCCGGCGGTGGCGCTGCCGCTCATGCGGGTCGGCAATCCCGAGTCCGTCGTGGAGACTGTGTCTGCTCAGCGCCGGCTGCTGGGACTGTCCTCTTACGCCACCGCGGAAGCCGACAAGAAGGCTCGAATTCACAGCATCGTGCAGTTCGGGGTGCTCGATCCCCCCGATGTGGTGATGACCCAGCTTGTATCGGACGGCGGGTCCGCGTGGGTCGCGCAGGCTGCGGAAGGCGCCCAGCGCCTGTTCTCAGCCCTCTGCGGCATGGATGCCATCACCAACCGTTCGGTGTCCAACATCGCCACTGACCGCTGGTTCACCGGGGGCGAGCCCAACCTCCGGGACATGGCGCCGGAGGACCTCGCGACGCTCCCCGATGCTCTGGAGTTCGGGGCGACGGGCGCACGGGGGTACGTCCCGGGCAACGATGTCGCCACCTGGCTGGAGACTATCGCGGTCACCTCACCGGCTGCCGTCGCCTTCCAGCTGCTGCGCACGGTGGAGGTGAACATGATCATCGCCGTCCAGCCTGATCCTGTCGTCACCGCGGAACTGGAGCACCCGGTCTCCGGGACCATCCAGGAGCTCATCCGCAGCTACCACATGCCCGGCAAGAGCAAGGAGCAGTGGAAGGACCCGGACGTCTTCGGGCTGATCGCCATCGGAGCCATCGACGAGATGCTCTCGAAATCCCGGATCACGGCGGAGGAACGCTCGGCGTGGCTGGGCGAGCGTCCCGTGGCCTGGTCCGGCGCGATGGTGACCGAGGACGAGCTGCCGGGTAACCGACTGGCGATGGCGGTCAAGCTCCTCGGCATCTTCACCGCCCAGGGGGCGATGCCCGCCGACGAGAACGGCCCGGACGGGCAGAAGATCGTCAACACGCATCTGCGCCTGAACAGCGCCCGGGCCTACCCGAACGTGCGCGCGGACGTCGCCGCAGCACAGGTGATCGCCGCGCTCGCCCTGGACGGCTCCGGCTACGAAGGCAGCGTCCAGGCGGCGCTGAGCGCCACGTTCCGTCACGCCTTCTTCTGGAAGACCAGCGAACATCCCGGGGGTGTCTCATGGACGACAAAGCTGGGCACACCTATCGCGAAGCTCATCGAGGAGGCGCAGGCGGAACGCGCCGCCGCGGAGGGATCCGACAACCGCGACCTCGCAGGACCCGCTCAACGCGCCCTCGCAGCCCTGGGCGGGGTCGCCCTGATGACGCACCCGGGTCTTCTCGCCGGAGGCGAAGCAATCACTCGCACCGGTCGCGGTGCCGGCGGTAAGAACGCGGACATCAGCGCCTCCGACCCGAGCATGCTGCTGCGTGCGATGGCGCACTCCGACCGTGGGCTGACACAGCTCGGCGACGCGGTGGTCTCCCTCATCGCCTCCGAGCAGTACACGATCCCCCTCGACCGTGTCGACGACGAACCCCTGACCGACCGCTACCTCCGTGAACTCTGGCTCCCCTTGGGCAAGGACGAGGATCCGGGGGAGCCGGTGAACGTCCAGACGGAATTCGCCCGACTGTGCAAGCAGCTCGCCGACGCCCTCGCCGAGCGGTCGATGGATGCGGACCGGCTTCGGACAATCCTGCCTGGTGCGGTGATGGGTCTGGCTGAACCCGCCGCCGGGGAGGAGCGGCCCGCCGACCTGTGGGGCGAAGCCGTCTACGAGATGCAGGGGGTGGACGAGAAGGTCGTGGAAGACGTGCTCCCCGTTCTTCAGTCCCTCGTCGACTTCTTCCAGGTCGGCAAGGCTTACTCCCGCGCCGCCAACCGGATGGCACGATGACCGCCAGTACCGGCACGACCCCGCCCGCGGATGCGGGCGGGGTCGTGCGCTACGGGGGGGACCTGCGCGTCACCCTTCCCACCTCGATGTCGCGGCCGGCGCGGCTCACGCTCGAGCAGGAACTGCTGGATCAGGCGGGCGCCGAGCGGGTCGGGGACGTCGATTTCAGCGTCGTCGCCGACCGCGCCGCCGACCTGCGGGAGATCCTCTCCCGGCCATGGCCGGCGGGCCGCTTCGACTGGGTCTGGGATATCGGGGCGGATGCTGCAGCTCAGCGCTCGGCGAGCATCCAGAGCGCTGTCGACGCGGTCCTGGAGGGGAAGCTCCCCGTCCTGGACCAGATCGACGAGATGCTGCTCGCCGCTGGCTTCACTCGAAAGCTGCTTCCCGCGCAGCGGGGTGCCGTCGAGCAGCTCGTCGCCGCTCGAGGGGGTGGCAACTTCTCGGTACCGGGCAGTGGAAAAACGACCATGACGTACGCGGTGTTCGCGTTGCTGCGCGCCGCCGGGGCCGTCGACCGGATGCTGGTCGTCGCACCGCAGAGCGCGTACGAGGCGTGGGCCGGGGAAGCGACGGACTGCTTCGCCGAGGGTGAGCAACCGCTGGTGGAGATCGTGCCGGCTGCTCCCCGCCGACGCTCGGACGTGCTCGTCTTCAACTACGAGCGGGTCGCCAAAGGGTCACTGCGCGCCCTCATCGACGGATGGGCGCACGGACGGCGGTTAATGGTGGTATTCGATGAGGCCCACCGCGCCAAGCGGGGCGTCGCCGGGCTGCACGGCGCGGGAGCGCTCGACCTCGCGAGCATGGCGGCGGTGCGTCTCGTCCTCACCGGGACCCCGATGCCGAACGGCCCCGACGACCTCGCCGCTGTCCTCGACCTCGCATGGCCGGGTCAGGGTGCGCGCCTGGCGCACCCCCACACCGCCGGCGCCTCCCGCAGCTGGGTGCGCATCACCAAGGATGAGCTCGAGCTCGACGCGGCCGAGATGATCATCCAGCCCGTCCGGCTGGACGACTCGCATGCGCGCATCTATCGCACGGTCGCCGATGGCCTGTTGGCCGACCCCGACCTGCTGGAACGCTTCCCGGGCCTTCTCGCCCGCGCCGTCTCCCGGCTCATCGCCTGCGCGTCGAACCCGCTCCTGCTCGCGGACGCGGATGACAACGGGCTGATGTGGCCGGAGGAGCTGCCGCTGACCGAGAACCTCGCTTCGGTGCTCGGAAATCTGGGCGCGTCGGCCCGCCCCGCAAAACTGCTGGCGGCGGCCCGCCTCGCTGCGGAGCACGCGGACGCCGGGACCAAGGTAGTGGTCTGGTCGAACTTCCTCGGCAACATCCGCGAACTCGAACGCCTCCTCTCGCCATACGGCACGGCCGTCATCACGGGAGCGGTGCCGCAACGCGACGATGCAGCCGTCACCGACCGGCGTCGCGAACTGCAGCGCTTCCGGGGCGATGCCGATTGCACAGTCCTCCTGGCCACACCGCAGACGCTCGGCGAGGGCGTGAGTTTGCACAAGGCCGCTCAGGCGCAGGTCCATGTGGACCGCACGTACAACGCCGGCTTGTTCCTGCAAGCGATGGACCGCACACACCGGGTGGGCATGCCCGAAGGGACCCACGCGACAGTGACGGTGCTCTCCGCGGTCGGGACCATCGACGAGCAGGTCGACGCCTCTCTGCGAGCGAAGATCGCCGCCATGGACGCGATGCTCGCCGATCCGACCCTCGCGCGGCTGGCGGGAGTGAACTCCGGCCCCGCGGCCGAGCTGTTCGCACCGGCGGAGCTGCGCGAGCTGCTCGGGCACCTCCGCGGGCAGGCGGTGGCTCGCTCGTGAGCGGGCTCGAGTTACGGGCTGTTCCGGCGTACCCTCGAAGGGATGACCAGTACACTCCGGAACTCGACGTCGGCGGCGTCGCTGCGGCGTAAGACGCGACCCCGTTTCACCTCAGGTCAACGTCGGATCCGTGTGGTGGACCTCTTCTCCGGCTGCGGTGGTCTCACCCTCGGGGTGGCACAGGCAGCTCGTGCTGCCGATGTCGCGTTAGACGTGCGTCTCGCGCTGGATTTCGAGAAAGCCGCTGCGGACGTTTACTCGGCCAACTTCCCGGGCGCGCACGTTGTGCACGGGTCCGTCGAGGACATCTTCGGTGGGGACCTCGGCGCCGGACTCGCAGCCCGGGAGAGGCAAGAGCGCGACCGCGTCGGGGATGTGCATCTGCTGCTCGGCGGTCCGCCGTGCCAGGGGCACAGCAACCTGAACAACAGGACCCGCCGCTCGGATCCAAAGAACGAGCTCTATGCCCGCATGGCGCGAGCCGCGGCCGTGCTGAAGCCGTCTGTCGTGCTGATCGAGAACGTCCCATCGGTGAGATACGACACCGCCGACGTCGTACAGACGACGGTGGGCCATCTCGAGTCCCTCGGTTACGTCGTCGCATCGAGCGTGGTCGGTCTGCACGCTCTCGGCGTCGCCCAGAGCAGACGCCGGCACGTCCTCATCGCCTCGCGGATCGACCAGGTGGTCCCCTCCGACGTGCTCGGCTGGCTCACCAGCCACCGCCCCTCCAAGGAGCACGATCTGCGATGGGCCATCGGGGATCTCGTCGACCTCGGCGAACGAGAAGGGTACGACCGCATTCCTCAGGCGAACGAGGTCAATCTCTCTCGGATGCGCTACTTGCTGGAGAACGATCTATACGACCTGCCTAATTCGGAACGACCTGAATGCCACCGGGATGTGCACAGCTACAAGTCGATGTACGGCCGGTTGAAGTGGGACGAGCCTGCTCAAACGATCACCAGCGGGTTTGGCAGCATCGGGCAGGGCCGGTACATGCACCCGAGCCAGTTGCGTGCCCTCACTGCTCACGAGGCGGCGCGCATCCAGGGCTTCCCTGACTACTTCGACTTCTCCCGAGTGACCAAGCGCGGCGAGCTCGCCACGATGATCGGGAACGCCGTCCCACCGGCTCTCACCCGAGAGGTCGCGACGCAGGTGATCCCGGCGCTCCTGGCCTCTGACGGCGCGGCTTCGCCGGAGATCGGGCAGCTCGATCTCCGGCGCGCCTCCTGACTCATGTCGACCGGAGGATCTTCCTCAGCTCAGCGCGCAGGTGACGTTCGGACGCAGCACGCGTCTGCCCCTGGGTCCGGTACGCACCAGTGCCGGACGATCCCGCTCCGCACGAGCAGGACCATCGGGTGGATCCCGGGTGCCATTCCAAGCTGATGGCGTGCTCGACACGCAACCTGCTCACCGCCTGCTCGAACGCCTCCGGCGTCGTGGGGTTTGCGATGTCGCGCCTGGGGGTTACGGGCTCTGAAGGGTTTTGTCGGTCCATACAGCGGCCATGCGCGGGCGGTTCGGCACAGCGGTATGCGCGGCCTCTGAGAAGCGATTGCCGAGCCGCCGCTCGGCGGTCCTGGAAGCCGCTGCCTGTGGCGATCCGTCCCGTCGACGCCCTCGGATCGTGAGGCTGCCCGCCTGGAGGTGCGCCGCTCGGCGGTGGAGAGCCTGCCC
This sequence comes from Microbacterium sp. PRF11, assembly GCF_031844085.1. Taxonomy (NCBI): domain Bacteria; kingdom Bacillati; phylum Actinomycetota; class Actinomycetes; order Micrococcales; family Microbacteriaceae; genus Microbacterium; species Microbacterium sp. PRF11. Next base: position 141,650 of record NZ_JAUZUP010000002.1, on the reverse strand, counting down.
CGCTCCCGTCGGCGCGTTCACCAGGTTGGTGCTGACCGGGTCGTCATCAGGTCGCCAGGCCCTGCAGGTAACGCCACCACGCGGTCTGAAACTCGGTGAACCGCTCGAGCTGTTGCTCACGAACCCAGGATCGCATTTCGACGGGAACAGTCGAGTCATCCGTCGACGGCCAGGCGCGGGTGTGGCGAAGATGCCATTGCAAAGCGAGCGCCGAGTCGCACCACCGTCGTCGGCGACTACAGCGACCCGATCCGAGAATCGCGTCATCGAACGCCGCCAGCCACCGGCGCGTCTCCACCTCCGCTGGGGTCAGGCTGGATTCCGCTCTCAGTAGGACGCGGTCGAACTGCCGGTACCAGAGGATTTCCATGCGCTTAGCCATGCGCGGGCACTCACGAGAACTCGTATGCGCCTGCACGCCCACGCTGCTGTCCGTCGAAGGCGAGGCTCACTGCACCTCCACGCGTCACTGCGCCCACGCCCACGCCGTGTGCCTCGCTTCCAGCGTGGTCGATTCGAACGCCCCTGCCCACAGATTGTCGATGTGCCGGCTCGTACCTTCTGCCTCGACGTTCAACCATTGCGCCCAGGTCCACGGGTCTTCGATCCCACTCTTCAGGGTCTCGAGGATGGGGCGGAGATGCGGGACAACCTTCCCATTACGGACTTGAAAGGAGGGCAGAAGCTCGACACCGTCCAATGTGGTCAGCACAAGCACGCGCAGCTCAGCAGCGGCGTTCCTCACTTCTTCCTCAGTCATGCCTGTCGCTCGGGCAAATGTCGCGACCGAATAGCAAGGTCCGACGATCTCAGCCCAGGGGCTCAGTTCCTCGACCACGTTCTCCTCCTGCATCGCTACGGGTTGTTCTCGGTGAGGTGTCGGGCGGTGTCGTATCGGTCGACGGGCGTCCGCAGTGACCCTCGCGCGTTTCAACCAGGTGCATATGGATTTCTACGCCCTCGTTCCGTGTCGGGCAAGCGGGGCGTCTCATGCGGGGCGGCTGAAGCTGCGCCGCGCTCCAACGTTGGGAGCGCCTGCACCCCGCAGGCTTGTAAGCACGCTCGTCCAAACGGACGAGAATCGCTCTCTAGGCTCGTCGCACTCGGGCCGACTGACGTACCCACAGCTGGTGTTGGCAATGAGGGATGCCCGAACGTCACATGAGCCGACTGGATTGGTACTCACATGCGGCAGCCACCTCGCACGCTCGCCAATGCCGCCCGGCCAGCCATGTCACAACCGGCTTCTTCCTGAAGCTTCCACACCTCCCTCTCCCGAAGGCAAGTCTTCGACGCCGCGGGTAAATGCGTCAGGATGGCCGGGTGCTGTCGGAGGAAGAACACGATGAAGTGAGGTCGTTGCGAGAGCGCATATACGGCCGCAACGGCGACGGCGCGGCCGATGCGGCGCTTACCAGCCGCCTCGCGGAGCTCGAGCACCGCTCCGCGACATACGACGAGGTCGAGGTGAGCTCCGTACAGGACCGCGCCCTGTCACGCGAGGTGGGAAATCACGCGGCGATACTCGACCGACCCGCACGGCCGCGGCGGGCAGTTGTGCAAGGAGGCGGCGTCCTCATCCTGGCCGCCTTCGCATTCTCTGGCGGACTGGTCATGGGGCAGCTTCTCCCCCGAGCAGGCTTCCACGAGTCGTACCCCGAGCTGGGTTGGGCGCAAACCGAGGACGCCCTCGACCCTGTTCCCGGACTCCCCGATCCCTACATGGGAATGGACCCCGCATCGGCTCGGTACATCGGGAAAGTCCGTGGTGCTGGACTCTACCTCGGACATGCAGCCGGGTCGGGAGGGATCTGCATCGCCGCTCGCACGCCAGACCCGCAACAATCCACCGCTAGCTGCGGAGACGCCGCAATCGTCGCTCAGATGGGCGAGGATTTCGTTGTCTCCGTAGGGGAGCCCGAGGACTCCCTGCTTCGCGAGTTCACCGGGGGGCTCACCCCTCATCAGCTTTCGGAGAGTGTCACAGCGTACCTCGCTGACTGATTCTGCTGGTGGCGCCTACGAGTGTGAACGCCAGCGCGGGGGCCTCGAACCCTCCTCGCGGCGATGCATCGGTGCGTGACGATTGAACATGCGAATTGCACCGAACCGGACGGGGAGGTCGAGGAGCCCGCGGGTCGACGCCATGACGTCGAACGGTCATTGTGCCCTCGAGCAGGCCGACGCTTCGGCTGGGCGCCGGTGTCCAGTGGGACGACGTGATTCGACTCGCAGACGTCATTGGCACCGTTTGGCCGGAGACGAGCACCGGCCTCCCGTCCGCCGCGAAGGGCGGACTCCGGCTGTCGCGTTTAGACATGTCTAACGGCGTGTCCATCGATGCTGTAGACAAAATCCCGGTAGACATGGATATTTGTGCGCGCTAACTTCAGCGCATGGGCGAGCGCGCGGGGCGGTTCTGCGAGTCTCGCGCGCGGGATTGGTCTAGGGCGTCGAGTGCTGGATGCCACGATTTCACGTACCGGATGAGCGCCAGCGCGACGGTCGGAAAATGGCTCGCCCAGTAGGCGATATCGGCGTATTGCGCCATCGTCTCGCCCCGCAGCAGACGCTGTTGTCGGTCCGCGCTGAGCCCCTCGCGCCCGTTGGCGCCGTCGATATGAGCGTGGACGGTTGTGCCGTTGATGGCCACCGCTTCACGAACGGCGTTCGCGAGGAGGTGCTGCAGCATCGCCGCACGGTAGCGCGGACTCGTCGGGTCGATGCCCTCCGCCGGCTCGATAGGAATCCCGACCTTGCCGAACGCGGCTCGTTCTTTCACCAGCGCCCGGGGCTCGAAGACTGCCCCGTGGCCCGCAGGCACTCGTCCCAAGTTGATCTACCCCCAGAAAATGCACCGGTGTGGTGCCAGAAACTACCGCTACGGCTGGTTCGGATCTGTATTCGACCGGCGAAGCGCGTGTCGCAGTGCATAGCCCCACCACTATGCCGAACACTGCCCCCTCATACTTGCGCATCCAGAAATACGGATGCACCGACATCGCCCGCGCCGGCGCCGAAACCCTGCGTCCACTCCTCGGTCGCTTCCAGACGGACACGCACCCCAAGCGCATCGAGCGTCTGCTCGCCAACTGCAGCTACGCGTCCCTCCCACCCGAGGCGCGCAAGATGACCGAGACCTGGCGCCCCGCCGAGGGCTTCGGCCTGACCCCCGAGGGGGAAGCCTTCGTCCGCGACGCGGTATCCATCGCCGCACCCCACACCGCCTACAGCGCGAAACTGTGCATCAACTACGCCGCACGGTACGTGCACTGGTGTCGCATGCGCGGCTACCCGCTGACCGCAGAGAGCATCTGGTCGCCCATCTCCATCGACCTGTACTCCACCACCGCCAACCTGGACCGTACGGAAGGCACCCGACGCAACTATCGCGCCGTGCTGATGCGCATCAGTGAGACGCTCCTCCCCGAGGCGCACCCCGACAAAGTCACCGCCCTCTCCCAGAAGACGACCATCGCGCCTTACACAACGGAGGAGATGGCAGGGTTCCGCGACTGGGCCGGGATGCAGCTCACACCGCTGAAGTCCCATCGCGCGCTCCTCATCCTCGTGCTGTGCGCCGGCGCCGGGGTCCGCACCTCCGAACTCGCGCAACTCCGCGCCGAGCACATCATCCGTGAGCCTGCCGGAACACTCATCGACATCCCCGGCGACCGCGCGCGCGTCGTCCCCCTCCTCGCCGAGTGGGAGGAGTGGGTGACCCCGATGCTTGAGCGGCGCCCGGACACGGACCTGCTGTGGGGGCACATCAGCCGCCGGGATACCAACAACATCGTCTCCGCCTTCACGCAGTACTCCAACGGCACGCCGCCTCGCTCTGACCGGCTCCGCAACACCTGGATGGCGACGCACCTCATCGCGGGGACGCCGATGAAGATGCTGGTCCGTGCCGCAGGCGTCGAGACTCTCAACCACGTCAATCTGCTGCTCAAGCACCTGCCTGAAGTCGACGACGCGCACTACCTCCGTGCCCTTCGAGGGGAGGCGCAGCGATGACCCCCAAGGAGGAAGCGGCTATCGCCCTCTTCGAGAGCCGCATGCTCGAAGCCACGGGGTACACCTCGGAGGAGTACGGAAAGGTCCGCGACGTCGGACCCACCTCGCTGGCGCATGTGCAGCTGTACGGCAAGCTCATCGACGAGTCCGGCGTCGTCGTCCTGTTGGAAAAATGGGCCGCCGAAGCTCGCCGCTCCAATGCCGGTCGGAAACCCATCATCCCGTTCCGCGCGGCGCTCGTCCTGCATCTCATGCACTCGAAGAAGGGCAACATTCGCTACCACGACATCGCCCGCACGCTCCACGCACAGCTACCCAGGACCGCCTTCGAGTACCTCGGCATCACCACGACCATCGGCGACCACGACGAGTGGTACATGCGGTTCTGGAAAGCCCTCAACCGCATCCTCGCTTTGCTGAGCCCCTGGGACGTGCCCCGCAACACGTTCCTCTCCGCCGAGGCGTACCGCCGCGCGCACGAGACGTACTCGAAGGAGCGCCGCGACCGGATGGACATCATCATGAACGCGCTCGCGCACGCCTCCGCCCGCCGGCTCCCCGAAGCTATCCGCAAGACATACAAGGGCAACGTCGCCCTCGACGCGACAGCTGTCACCCTCACCGGACGCCCGAACCCCCGCATCTACAATCTCGACAGCCCCCGGTACAACCTCGACGCGATGAGCGGCCCCTACACGCGTGAGGGCGAGCACGAAGGTGACGGCCGTAGGTCTGACAAACCCGCGTGGGAGGTGGAAACTGTCGTCACCGTTCCGAACACACCCGGCGACATCGGCAGTTTCCCGTTCCTCACCACAGGCATCACCATGCACGCCCCCGGCAAGGTGAAGCACGGACCGCTCATCGCGGTGAGATTTCACACCAAGCTCTTCGACGAGCGCGGGTTCATCCTGGTGGACCGCAACTACAACAACTTGAAGTCACACCGCTTCCAGAACCCCACCCGCATGATGGGCTTCCGTCACGTTTACAACTTCAAGGACAAAAAGCGCGAGGCCGTGGAAGGTGCCATCGGCGATGTCATCGCTGTCGACGGATGCCTCTACGTGAAGTGGATGCCCATCGACCTCATCAACGCGACGTACAACTTCCATCACGAAGACCCTGAGCAGCGCATCGATGAAGCCACCTACCGCGAGCACCTCCGCTCGCGTACGGCCTACCGGTTGAAGAACCTTGGGTACCCGGACGCCGAAGGGCGTCAGCGCTTCATGTTCCCCGACCTGTCGAAGGTCGCCTGCTTCGACACCGTCGTCCACGACAAGCCTGTCCGGCCCAAGCTCGCCCAGCGCACCTTCACCCTCGCTCCCGACTCGGACGAGGCCATGCGCATCATCAAGCACCTGATGCACTTCGAGTACCGCAGCCCCGAATGGTTCAAGTGGGCCGGGCAGCGCTCGCACGTCGAAGCCAACAACCAATACCTGAAGCGCGAAGGCGGCAGTGACCTCGGCGACCCCCGTCGTCGGCGGCCCCGCGGTTACGCATTTCAAGCCCTCGCCATCGCCTCGGCCACCGCTGTCAGCAACTTGAGCCGCATCGTCACGTTCCTCGAAGCCGCAGTAAACCGGGTCATCTCGGCGACCGACAGGCGGCGAGCGCGGCGCCGGCGCGACGAGCACGGCAACCGCCTCGAGCACCCGACGCGTGTATAGAAGTCACTCGCACCCGAACCGAACATCAGTTGCAGGACCCAGCCCCCGAGGGGGCTACTCGTGTTGGTGCGGTGCAATTGCGTGGTGCTCAAGCGGGCTACGCGAGGGCCATCGGCGGTGGAAACGACGAAGCCGGCCAGGAAAACTACTCCTGACCGGCTTCGTTTTTCGATTTGTAAAGAGCTGCCCTACTGAAAAAGTAAGACCGCCTTCTGTGCGCGAGGGGGGACTTGAACCCCCACGCCCTTGCGGGCACTGGCACCTGAAGCCAGCGCGTCTACCTATTCCGCCACTCGCGCGAGACGCGACACGGATGCCACGAACTCAACTTTCCGAGGATATCACGGTCGGAACCCCCTCAAGAAACGCGAGCGGCTACCGCATCCATGACCTGTCCAGCCGCCCTGGCTACGATGTGCCTACTGGTCTGCCTGCCTGAAGGAGTCTCGTGGGGCTACTCGACAGTTTCGAGAAAGGTCTCGAACGCGCCGTCAACGGTGCGTTCGCGAAGACCTTCCGCAGTGGCATCCAGCCGGTGGAGATCGCCTCGGCTCTGCGCAGCGAGCTCGACAAGAAGGCGGTCGTCGTCACGCGCGACCGGATCCTGGCGCCCAACACGTTCGCCGTGCGTCTCTCCCCCGCCGATGACGAGAAGATGAGCGCTCTGGGCTCGACCCTCGTGTCGGAGCTCGATGCGCTGGTCAAGAAGCACGCTCGCACGCAGGGCTACTCGTTCGCGGGCCCCGTCGCCATCTCCATCGAGCGCGACGACTCGCTGTCGACCGGCACGCTGCGCGTCGACTCCCAGACCACCGAGGGCCGCGTCGCCTGGCGCGGCGTCGTCGACATCGACGGCACGCGGCACCCGCTCACCGGCGCGCGCACGGTCATCGGGCGCGGCAGCGACGCCGACATCACCATCCCCGACGCGGGAACCAGCCGCAAGCACGTCGAGATCCTCTGGGACGGCGAGCGCGCGATGGTCCGCGACCTCGGCTCCACCAACGGCACCACTCTCAACGGTCGCAAGGTCTCCGAGGCGGCGCTGCCGCCCGATTCGACGATCTCGATCGGCCGCACCAATATCGTGTTCCGGGTGGTCGCGCAGGCGCAGCCGCCGCGTCGTCCCGCTTCGGCGGGCGACGCCACGAGCATCTTCGACGTCCGGGAACGGGGACCCCACTCATGAGTCAGCTGACTCTCCTCCTGCTGCAGGGCGGGTTCCTCGTCCTGCTGTGGTTCTTCGTCTTCGGCGTGGTCTACTCGCTGCGCGCCGACCTGTTCGGCGTGAAGGTGCGCAAGCTCCCGGAGCCGGCGGCATCCCCCGCTCCGGCATCGCCGGCACCCGTCGCCTCGCCCGATGCGGTCACCACGCAGGTCAAGCGGCCCGCTGCTCCCGCACCGAGCCCGGTGGGGGGCCTCGCGACCACCTCGACCGTGTCGCGGATCGTCATCACCAGCGGCCCCAAGGCGGGTCTCGAGCTGCCCCTGGGCACCGAGCCGCTGACGATCGGCCGCTCGAGCGAGTCGGGCCTGGTCATCCGCGACGACTACACCTCGAGCCACCACGCCCGCCTCGTCCTCTGGGGGGAGCAGTGGATGCTGCAGGACCTCGACTCCACGAACGGCACCTCGCACGACGGCCAGCGCGTGGCCGCCCCCGTCCAGGTGAAGGTGGGTGCGCCCATCAAGGTCGGTGCGACGACGTTCGAGTTGAGGAAGTAACCCTCACCCATGGTCTTCCAGGGCTCGAGCGCCGCCATCTCCCACACGGGCAAGGTGCGCTCCAACAACCAGGACTCCGGTTACGCCGGGTCCAACCTCTTCGTGGTCGCCGACGGCATGGGCGGTCACGCGGGAGGTGACGTCGCGTCCAGCCTGGCGATCACGCGGCTGACCGAGCTCGACCAGCCGTTCCGTACGCCGGGCGAGGCCGAGCAGGCGATCCGCGACGCGCTCTCCGACACGGCGTCCGAACTCATCGACACCGTCGCCCGCCGCCCCGAGCTCGCGGGAATGGGCACCACGGTGAGCGCGCTCGTGATGGTCGACGACTACGCCGTCATCGGCCACATCGGCGACTCGCGCATCTATCTCTACCGCGACGACACGCTCACTCAGATCACCGCGGACCACACCTTCGTGCAGCGCCTGGTCGACTCGGGGCGCATCACGCCCGAAGAGGCCCGCTACCACCCGCGGCGCTCCGTGCTCATGCGCGTGCTCGGCGACATGGACCCCGACCCCGAGGTCGACAGCTTCATCATGCCGACGCAGGACGGTGACCGGTGGCTGCTGTGCTCCGACGGACTGTCCGGCGTCGTCGACGACGACCACACCGCCAAGACGCTCGCCCTCGGCATGCCTCCGGCGCGCACGGCCGACGCCCTGCTCAAGCAGGCGCTCGACGGCGGTGCCCCCGACAACGTCACGGTCGTCCTGGTCGACGTCGGCGGACAGCACCCGGTCTTCATCGGAACGCCCGCGATCGTCGGCTCCGCATCGAATCCCAGCGGCGTCGTGGTCCCCGCGGCCCGCCCGAGCCGCTCGAGCTGGCTGCACCACGCGCGCCAGGTCGCGAACGAGCCGACGCACTTCGAACCCGCCGCCGAGTTCCTCGAGGAGCTGATCGAGGAGGACCGCCGTCGCGCGCGTCGGCGCCGCCTCGGATGGCTGGCGGCCCTGCTCGTCGTGTTGGCCGGCATCGGCGTCGCCCTGTTCGCGGGCTACAACTGGACGCAGACGCGTTACTTCGTGGGCGCCGACGACGACTCGGTCGTGATCTACCGCGGCATCCAGCAGTCGATCGGGCCGATCTCGCTCTCGACGCCCTACGAAGACACCGACATCGTGCTCGCCGACCTCTCGGACTTCGACCGCCAGACGGTCGAGGCCACCATCTCGGCCCGGTCGCTCGCCGACGCCGAGCAGATCGTCGACCGCCTTCGACCCGCAGCGGAGGGAAGCGGATGACCGACCAGAAGCTGACCAGATCCTCCGGCGGCGAGGTGTCGACCGACACCGCCGTCATGCGCGCGCTCAAGAAGATCCGGATGCCGGCCACCCAGCGCAATCGCGAACTCGGCCTCCTGGTGTTCGCGATCGCCGTCTACGGATCGGCCATCGCCCTCGTCCAGCTCGGCGCGACGGGGGCCGTCGAACCCGGCTACCTGATCCTCGCCGCCGTGCCCGCGTTCCTCGCCCTGGTGATGCACGTCGTGCTGCGCCTGCGCGCGCGCGACGCGGATCCGTTCGTCCTCCCCATCGGAACGGTGCTGACCGGTCTTGGCATCGCGATGATCTACCGCATCGACCTCGCCATTCAGTCCAGCGGATGGGATGCCACCGGCAACCGCCAGATCGCCTGGGCGGGCCTGGCGATGGTCGCGGCTCTGGCCGTGCTGATCTTCGTGCGCAACTACCGCGTGCTGTTCCGCTACACCTACCTCTTCGGCCTCGTCGGCATCCTGCTCCTGCTCCTGCCGTTCGTGCCGGGCCTCGGCACCGACCAGAACGCCGACGTGTGGGTGTCCCTCGGCTTCGTGTCGTTCCAGCCGGGCGAGCTCGCCAAGATCTGCCTCGCGATCTTCTTCGCGGGCTACCTCGTGCGCACGCGCGAGAGCCTCACCTCGACCGGCACGCGCTTCCTCTTCATGACGTGGCCGCGCGCTCGCGAGCTCGGCCCGGTGCTGATCATCTGGCTCGTCTCGCTCGGCATCATCGTGCTGCAACGCGACCTCGGCACGGGTCTGCTCATCTTCGGCATGTTCGTCGCGATGCTCTACGTCGCCACCGGCAAGACGAGCTGGGTGCTCATCGGCCTCGTGCTCGTCGCGAGCGGCGCCTTCCTGGCATCCCGCGTGCTGCCCTACGTCAACGGGCGCTTCGCCAACTGGCTGAACGCGTTCGACCCCGAGGTCATCGAGCGCGACGGCGGCAGCTACCAGCTGGTGCAGGGCATCTTCGGGCTGTCCCACGGCGGTCTCTTCGGCACCGGGCTCGGTCAGGGCCGCCCGTACATCACGCCCCTCGCGCAGAGCGACTACATCGTGCCGAGCCTGGGCGAGGAGCTGGGCCTCGTGGGCCTGTTCGCGATCCTCGCGCTGTACATGGTGTTCACCAGCCGCGGCATCCGCGTGGGCCTGGCCGGCCAGGACGACTTCGGCAAGCTCCTCGCGACCGGGTTCTCGTTCACCATCGCGCTGCAGGTGTTCATCATGGTCGGCGGCGTGACCCGCGTCATCCCGCTGACCGGTCTGACCACGCCGTTCCTCGCCGCCGGTGGCTCCTCGCTCATCGCGAACTGGATCATCGTCGCGTTCCTGCTGCGCATCTCCGACGCGGTGCGCAGCCGCCCCCGGGTGGTGATCGGCTGATGAGCACCGTCCTGTCCGCCCGCACCCGAACCCCGGAGGAGGCACCGTGACCAAAGAGCTCCGACGCCTCAGCATCGTGATGCTTGCGATGTTCCTGGCCCTGTTCGCCTCGACGAGCATCATCCAGGTCGTGCAGGCCAACGCCCTCACCGACACCTCGGGCAACACCCGAGCCCTCTACGACTCGTACGAGATCCAGCGCGGTTCGATCATCGCCAGCGGGACCCCCATCGCCTCGTCCGTGCCGTCCGACGACGTCTACAGCTGGCAGCGCCAATACACGGATGCCGAGATGTGGGCGCCCGTGACCGGCTACATGAACCCGGTGCTCGACTCGCGCACCGCGATCGAGGCGGCCGAGAACAGCGTGCTGAGCGGCTCCGACTCGAACGAGTTCTTCTCGCGCATTGACCGCGCCATCACCGGTCAGGCGCCGCGCGGATCGAACGTGGAGCTGTCGGTGAACGCCGACGTGCAGCGCGCCGCCTGGGACGCCCTCGGCGACCTGCAGGGAGCAGTCGTGGCGATCGAACCGTCGACGGGACGCATCCTCGCGATGGTGTCCAAGCCCAGCTTCGACACCAACGCCCTCGCCTCGCACGACACCACCGCCGTCGACGCTGCTTATCAGCAGCTCGTCGCCGACGCCGCCAAGCCGCTCGACAACCGGGCTATCGCCGGCGACCTCAACCCTCCCGGCTCGACCTTCAAGCTCGTCGTGGCTTCGGCTGCTCTGGCATCCGGTCGCTACACACCGGACTCGTCGTTCCCGAACCTCGCCGCCTACACCCTGCCGGAGTCGACGAACGTCGTCAGCAACGCCGGCGGCGGCACCTGCGGCGGCGGTGACACGGTGACCATCGCGACGGCTCTGCGCCTGAGCTGCAACATCCCCTTCGCCGAGCTCGCCGTCGAACTGGGCGACGACGCCATCCGCGCCGAGGCCGAGAAGTACGGTTTCAACTCCTCGTTCTCGATGCCGCTCGAGTCCACGGCATCCACCTATCCCGCCTCCCCGAACGCCCCGCAGACCGCACTCAGCGGCTTCGGACAGGGCGACGTGCGCGCGACCCCGCTGCAGATGGCCATGGTCTCGGCCGGCATCGCCAACGGCGGCGTCGTGATGAATCCGCGCATGGTCGACCGCGTCATCGAACCGAATCTGTCGGTCGCCTCCGAGGGCAGCAACAGCGAATTCGGTCGCGCGCTGGACTCGGGCATCGCCGCGCAGATGGTGTCGATGATGACGGCGAACGTCCAGGACGGCGCGGCGTCGAATGCAAGAATAGACGGGTACCAGGTGGCGGGTAAGACCGGCACCGCGGAGAACGATTCCCGTCCCTACACTCTCTGGTTCACCGGCTTCGCCCCGGCGGACGACCCGAAGGTCGCCGTCGCGGTGGTGGTCGAAAACGGTGGAGGCCAGGGGCAGAGCGGGAGCGGCAACGAGATCGCCGCCCCGATAGCGAAGAAGGTCATGGAGGCGGTGCTGGGTAAATGAGACCGACGCAGGGTGTGACCTTCGGAGGACGCTACGAGCTCGATTCGCGGATCGCGATCGGCGGTATGGGCGAGGTCTGGGAAGCGACCGACCACGTCATCGGACGTACCGTCGCCATCAAGATCCTCAAAGACGAGTACATGGGCGACCCGGGCTTCCTCGAGCGCTTCCGCGCCGAGGCCCGCCACGCCGCGCTCGTCAACCACGAGGGCATCGCCAGCGTGTTCGACTACGGCGAGGAGGACGGCAGCGCGTTCCTGGTCATGGAGCTCGTCCCCGGCGAAGCCCTGTCGACGATCCTCGAGCGCGAGGGCTCCCTCTCCACCGACAAGACCCTCGACGTCGTCGCCCAGACGGCCGCCGCCCTGCAGGCCGCGCACGCCGCCGGCCTCGTTCACCGCGACATCAAGCCGGGCAACCTGCTCATCACGCCCGACGGTCGCGTCAAGATCACCGACTTCGGCATCGCGCGCATCGCCGACCAGGTGCCGCTCACCGCGACCGGTCAGGTCATGGGCACCGTGCAGTACCTCTCGCCCGAACAAGCGTCGGGCCACCCCGCCTCGCCCGCGACCGACACATACTCGCTCGGCATCGTGGCGTACGAGAGCCTCGCCGGCAAGCGCCCCTTCACGGGGGAGTCGCAGGTGGCGATCGCGATGGCGCAGATCAACGAGCAGCCCGCGCCGCTCCCGCCGACCGTCGCGGTCCCGGTGCAGAACCTCGTCATGGCGATGATCGCCAAGAAGCCCGAGGACCGCCCAGCGTCCTCGGCCGCGGTCTCGCGCGCTGCGACCGCCCTGCGCCGCGGCGACCTGGCAGCGGCAGCCGCCGCGGTCCCCGCCGTCGCCGTCGGCGCGGCCGCGGTCGACGACGCCACGCAGCTGCTCACGGCGGGTCAGACGGCGGCGGCCACGCGGCTCATGCCGACGCCCGCTGCGGCGACCTCGCTCCTGACCGAGGAGCACACCGAGGAAGATCCCGCCCCGCAGAAGAAGAAGCGCAGCCCGTGGACCTGGCCGCTCGTGGCGCTCATCGCGCTGCTGGCCATCGTGCTCGCGGGCACGATCTTCACGCTCGTGTCGAACCAGGACGAACCGGATGCCGCGCCCACCAGCGCGCAGCCGACGCCCTCGGCGCCGACGCCCACCGCCTCGTCTCCGACTCCCTCTCCGACGCAGACGTCCACGCTCGTCAACGTCGATTCGCTCGGTCTCGTCGGTAAGTCGTTCGAAGAGGCCAGCGAGATCCTCAGCGACAACGACCTCGGAGCCAATCGTGAGGCCGGAAACCCCGCCTCGAGCCCCGACGAGGTCGGCCTCGTCGAGAGCGTCAACCCGACCGGTCGCGTACCGGCGGGCACGATCATCGGCCTCAAGGTGTTCGGCGAGCAGACCGAACTCCCCGCCCCGAGCACCCCCACCCTGCCCGGTTCCTCCGTGACGGCGGGCAGCGACATCCAGGTGTCGTGGCAGCAGTACACCTGCCCCTCGGGCACGGGCTCGGTGACCTCGTACAACCTGACCGCGACGAACGGCACGTTCGACGAGAACGGGCAGTCGACGGCCTCCTTCGCCCCCGACGCGCGCAACGCCGCGCTGAAGGTGAGCAACTCGACCGGTCAGACGTTGCGCGTCACCTACACCGTCAGCTGCTCGGGCGCCGCCGACCGCCAGGCCGGTCCGTCCGGCGAGGCCTCCGCCTCGATCACGGCCGGCAACACGCCGAGCCCGTCCGCCACGCGCTGACCCTTTCCGACCTTTCTGGAGCTCCACTCGTGACCACTGAGACGCGCGTCCTCTCGGGCCGTTACCGCGTCGACGACCTCATCGGTCGCGGCGGGATGGCCAGCGTCTACCGAGGCTACGATCAGACGCTCGGTCGCACGGTGGCCATCAAGATCCTCAAGGCCGATCTCGCCGGCGACGCGGCGTTCCGCACTCGGTTCCGGCTCGAGGCGCAGGCGGCCTCGCGGATGGCCCACCCGACGATCGTGCGCGTGTTCGACGCGGGCGAGGACTCCGAGGTGGGTGCCGACGGCGTCGAACGTCCCGTCCCGTACATCGTCATGGAGCTCGTGCACGGGCGTCTGCTGAAGGACGTCATCGCGGCCGGGCCCGTGCCCACCGACGAGGCGCTGCGCTACGTCGACGGCATCCTCGAGGCCCTCGAGTATTCGCACCGCGCCGGTGTGGTGCACCGCGACATCAAGCCCGGCAACGTCATGATCACCGAGGCCGGTCGGGTGAAGGTCATGGACTTCGGGATCGCCCGCGCGGTCTCCGACTCGTCGTCGACCGTCGCGGAGACCACGGCGATCGTCGGCACGGCGGCCTACTTCTCCCCCGAGCAGGCCAAGGGCGAGTCGGTCGACGCGCGAGCCGACCTCTACTCCACCGGCGTCGTGCTCTACGAGCTGCTCACCGGACGCACGCCCTTCCGCGGCGACACCCCCGTTGCTGTGGCGTACCAGCACGTCAGCGAGGCCCCCCTTCCGCCGAGCGAGCTCGACGAGAGGATCCCGCGCGCTCTGGATGCCATCGTCCTCCGCGCCCTGGCCAAGGATCCGTTCCAGCGTCCGCAGGATGCGGCGAGCTTCCGCGAGGCGCTCGACGAGACCGTCGACGGCAAGGCGCCCACGAAGCGGCAGATGTCGGCGCTGTCGAACGAGCTGTACGGACCGAACCCGCGTCAAGCGGCCGAGACGGCTCGCTCGCTGCGGCAGCTGAGCACCGACACGACGATGCGTCGCACGCAGCCCGGGCCCCCGGTCGCATGGATCTGGGCCGGCGTGAGCGTTCTCGCCGTGCTGCTGGTCGCCGTCCTCATCTGGGTCATGCAGATCCAGCCCAGCACGGGCGTCCCCACCACGGCGCTGACCGTCCCCGACGTCGCCGACATGTCCTACGACCGCGCGGTCGAGACGCTCGAGGCCGAGAACCTCACGACCGGACGCGTCAACGAGTCCGACGAGAAGATCGCCGCCGGCAACGTCGTCAGCACGGTGCCCGCCGCGGGTACCAGCGTCGCCGAGGGGCAGAAGGTGACCCTGTACGTCTCCACGGGCCCCGACACGGCCACCGTGCCCACGCTCGAGGGGATCAACGAGAGTCAAGCGCGCACCGCCCTCGAGAACGCCGGTCTCTCGCTCGGATCGATCCGCCGCCAGAACGACCCCGCCCTCGCGGCGGGAACGGTCATCTCGGCCACTCAAGAAGCCGGTGCCGCCGTTGCGAAGGGCACGACCGTGAACCTCGTGGTCGCGAGCGGTCAGGTCGTCATCGTCGACTACACGGGCTACACGCTCGACGCCGCTCGTCGAGAGCTCGAGTCCGACGAGAAGCAGCTGGTCGTGAAGACGCAGGAAGACCCCGGATGCCGCGCCTCCACTCCGCAGACGGTGACCACGCAGTCGCTGGCTCCGGGCGAGGTCCCGGTGCACAGCGAGATCACGCTGACGGTGTGCTCGGGGTCCTGAGCCGACGAGGCTGCAGGGCCGCACCCCGTTCCACGGCGCCGGGCAGACCGGCATCCTGAAGCCACCGTCCGAGCAGGCGATGACCGCCCTCGGTCAAGATGCTCTCGGGGTGGAACTGGACGCCCTCGATCGGGGCCTCGCGGTGGCGCAGGCCCATCACCACGCCGTCGTCGGTGCGCGCGGTCACCTCGATCGCGGCGGGCAGCGTCGACGCGTCGACCGCGAGCGAGTGATAGCGCGTGGCGACGAAGCCGTCGGGGAGGTCGCGCAGGACCCCGGCCCCCTCGTGGCGGATGACGCTCGTGATGCCGTGCAGGAGCTCGGGAGCATGACCGACGCGCGCGCCGAAGGCGGTCGCGATGGCCTGATGACCCAGACACACCCCGAGCAGCGGCGTCCCGGTGTCGAGGGCCGCGTGCACGACCTCGACCGAGTGCCCCGCGTCGTCGGGGTGGCCGGGTCCGGGGGAGATCAGGATGCCGTCTGCCTCGCGCACGACGCGTCCGGGAAGCGCCGGGTCGTCCGCGTCGACCATGGTCGTCGCGGCGCCCAGGTCGCGCAGGTAGCCGGCGAGGGTGTGGACGAAGCTGTCGCGGTTGTCGACGACGACGACGCGCCAGGGCCTCACTCGACCGTGACCTCCTGGGGATAGACGATGTCGCTCACCCACGGGAAGACGTAGAAGAAGAGGCCGTACAGCACGGCCGCCAGCAGCACGAGCACGATGAGCAGACGCACCCACCACGGGCCGGGCAGGACTCGCCAGAGGGCTCCGTACATCAGGCTGCTCCAGACGTGAGGGAAAGCGGCGGACCGGCCTCGGTGCGCGGGGTGAACGACTCGAACACCCCGTACGCGATGGCTCGCTCCGAGAAGCCGTAGCGCGGACTGCACGTGGTCATGGTGATCACGCGATCGGTCGCCTCGATCTGCGGCTGCTGCGGGAACGGCAGCAGCACGTTCACGCCGTCGGGCCGCACGTACTCGAGATTGCGGAAGCGGTAGGTGTACCACCCGCCCTCGGTCTCGACCACGACGGCGTCGCCGATGCGCAGGGACGGCAGATCGGCGAAGGGCGCCCCGTGGCTTCCGCGGTGACCGGCGATGGCGAAGTTGCCGACCTGGCCCGGCATAGCCGTGTCGGGATAGTGGCCCAGCCCGATCGGGTCGAGGGTGCGCGCAGCGCTCACGCCGCCTGCGACGGGGAAGTGGTAGTCCGCCCCGAGGCGCGGGATGTAGACGACGCCGAAGCTCTCGGCATCCCCCGGCTGGTCGAGAGCGGGCGGATCGGCCGTGGGCGGTGCCGCCGGCTGCGCCGCATCGGTCGCGGAGGCCGAGGGAACGGGCGGGGCGGGGTCGGCGGCCCACTGCTCGCTCAGTTCTCTGCCCTGGTCCTTGAACTGCGCGCCGATGATCGCGTCGCCGATCCACAGCTGCCATACGACGAAGAGCAGGACGAGCACGCCGGCCGTCACGAGCAGGTCGCCGATCACACCGACGACCGACACGCCGCGGCGCGGGGTGCGCGGGCGTCGGCGGTCGCGCCGGGTCTGCGGATACGGGACGGCATGCACGGTACGGAGTCTAGTTCCGTGGGTTCGCCTGCACCTGAGCATTAGACTGTGCGGCATGGCTCGAACTGGCAAAGGCGACGACCCGATCGCTGAACGCAACGACGGTGGCTCGGCTCCGAACCCGGTGTGGTTTCTGCCCATCATGATCGGGCTGATGCTGATCGGTCTGATCTGGGTGCTGGTCTTCTACCTCAGCACCTCGCAGTTCCCCATCCCCGGCATCGGTGCGTGGAATCTCGTGATCGGCTTCGGTATCGCCTTCGTGGGCTTCCTCATGACCACCCGGTGGCGCTGAGTTACACCCGTGTAGTTCATCCCCACCTGTGGATGAGGCTGTGGATAACTCTCAGTAGTAGACCACGGCGGGGATCGCGAGCAGGGCGACGAGCACGACGCCCAGGGCGATCAGCAGACCGATCTGCAGACCCTTCTGCGACGCCGCGCGCGTCCGCGCGTAGATGAGGCCGACGAGCGCGCCCGTGAGAAGGCCGCCGAGGTGCGCCTGCCACGAGATCCCGACGTTGGCCAGCGACGCGGCGAAGTTCCCCGAGCCGATCGCGCCAATCCCGGCGATCACGAACGGCCAGAAGAAGTTGATCGCGATCAGGATCCCGATGACCCTGATGTCGGCGCCGATGTGGCGCCCGATCACCAGCAGCGCACCGAAGAGCGCGAAGATCGCTCCCGACGCGCCGACCGTCCACACGCCCGGGGCGAGGAGCGCGACGGCGACGGAGCCGCCGAGGGCGCCGAGCAGGTAGAGCACGAGGAACCGGGCGCGGCCGAGCATGGGCTCGAGGCTGCGCCCCATGAACCACAGCGCCAGCATGTTCAGCGCGACGTGGAAGAAGCCGCTGTGCACGAGCGCGACCGTGAACAGACGCCACGGCTCGATGAGGCCCGTCTGCGGGAGCAGGAAGACGCTGTTGAACGCCAGGGCACTGGTGAGGATGCCGCCCGCGCCCGGGATGAGGCCGACGATGTACGCCAGACCCGTGACGGCGATGATGCCGAGGGTCATCTTCGGGCGGTCGGAGGAGACCGC
The DNA here is from genome assembly GCF_031844085.1 of Microbacterium sp. PRF11. Taxonomy (NCBI): domain Bacteria; kingdom Bacillati; phylum Actinomycetota; class Actinomycetes; order Micrococcales; family Microbacteriaceae; genus Microbacterium; species Microbacterium sp. PRF11. Next base: position 123,983 of record NZ_JAUZUP010000002.1, on the reverse strand, counting down.
CACCAGGGGCCGAGAGGCCCAGCGCCGCTGCGCCTTCTTCTGCGCCGGGGTCTGCGCGGCGGCCTGTCGCGCCATGCACTCGGGGCAGATGACGCCGACGGCGGCGGGGGTGCGGCACTCCGAACACACGGTGCGCATGCACCGCTGACACAGCACGAAGCTCTGCCGGTCGGGATGCCGGTAGCAGAAGTTGTCGCTGTTGCGACGGAACTCCTCAGTGGTGGACACCCGCCGCCGCCTGGGTGGTCAGACCGAGACGACGTCGACCGACTGGAGCACGACGGGCTCGATCGGGCGGTCGCCCGCAGCGGTGGGGACGGAGGCGATCTTGTCGACGACGGCCTTGGAGTCGTCGTCGGCGACCTCGCCGAAGATCGTGTGCTTGCCCTGCAGCCACGGGGTGGGGTCGGTCGTGATGAAGAACTGCGAGCCGTTGGTGCCCTCGGGCTGGCCGGTGATGGCGTTGCGGCGGAGACCGGCGTTGGCCATCGCGAGCTTGTAGGGCTGCGTGAAGTCGAGCTCGGGGCTGATCTCGTCATTGAAGTTGTAACCGGGACCGCCGATGCCCTGACCGAGCGGGTCACCGCCCTGGATCATGAAGTTGGGGATGATGCGGTGGAAGATGACGTCTTTGTAGAGCGGACCCTCACCCTTGGCACCCGTAGCCGGGTTCGTCCACTCCTGCGATCCGTCGGACAGACCGATGAAGTTGCGGACGGTGCGCGGCGCGTGGTCGCCGAACAGGTTGACGACGATGTCGCCGTGGTTGGTGTGCAGGGTCGCGACGGCGGTGTGGTTGGCCATGGGTACATTCTCTCAGAGTTATCTGCAAGGGTCGGCGGCGCCGGCGGGCCGTTCTGGCAAGATGAACGGACGTACATCCCATCGACAGGGAGGATGAGCCGTGGGCCTCAGCCGCAAGAGCAAGAAGGAACTGCGCAAGCTCCAGAAGCACGCCGCCAAGGTGTGGGAGTCGCAGCAGGTGCTGCTGGGCGAGAGCGGGAAGGTCGCTCGCGAAGCCGGCCACCAGCTCGGTCGCTTCAGCCGCGAAGACCTCGTCCCCGCCGTGCAGGACGGCTACAGCAAGTACGCCGCGCCGTACGTCGACAAGAGCGTGAAGGCCAGCAACCGCTTCCTCAGCCACAAGGTCGTCCCCGCAGCAGGGGCCGTGGTCGGCGGGGCGTTGTCGGTCTGGGATGCCGCGGGCGACACCCGTGCCCGCCTCGCGAAGGGCAAGGGCTTCGAGCTCGACACCCACAAGTACGCGAAGCGTGCCGAGAAGTACGGCAAGCAGGCCACCAAGCGCCTGGGCAAGAAGCTCCCCTCGCAGCACGACGGCATCGGCGCAGGTGGCGTCATCGCCATCATCCTGGGCGTCGTGGCTGCGGCCGGTGTCGCCTATGCCGCGTGGCAGACGCTGCGTGCCGACGACGAGCTGTGGGTCGCCGACGACCCGCTGCGCGCGCCCGACGCGTGAGCGATCCCACCAGCAGAGTCAGAGAGGCCGCGCGCGAGCGCGGCCTCTCCGTCGATGTGCGGGAGAGACCCGCGGCGTCGAGCCTCGATGAGGCGGCCGAGCTGCTCGGCATCCCGCCGGCATCCATCGTCAAGACGCTCGTGGTGAAGCGCTCCGACGACACCTATCTCTTCGCGCTGGTCCCCGGCGATCGTGCGATCTCATGGCCGAAGCTGCGGGCCGTGGTCGGGGTGAACAAGCTGCGACTGCCCGAGCCCCAGCTCGCCTTGGCCGCGACCGGCTACGAGCGCGGCACGATCGTCCCCATCGGGAGCACGACCGACTGGCCGGTCTACGCCGACGAACGCATCGTCGGCACCCGTGTCGCGATGGGCGCCGGTGCGCACGGCTACAGCCTGTTCGTCGAGGCGGACGATCTCATCCGCGTCTACGGCGCGATCGTTGCCGACATCACCACCGAGCGCGCCTGACGGGCTCACCCGCTGCGTAGACCCGCCATCCGGAACGCGATGTCGACCAGCTGAACCCGTCGCATCCGACGGGTGGCGGCCAGAGTGAACCACTCCGCCCGGTCGGTCGACCCGTCGACCTCGTTGCGCAGCCGTCCGCCGACCACCTTCGCGCGGTACACGATGCGCAGGGCGTGCAGCGGGCCGGACGCATCGTCGGCCAGCCGCGCCTGCGCCGGGATGACCCGGGAGTGGATGCCGAGCAACTCGTCCACCGTGACCCGGAACCCGGTCTCCTCCCGGACCTCGCGGCGCACGGCGTCGGCGGGATCTTCCCCGGGCTCCAGTCCGCCGCCCGGCAGCGTCCACGCCGCACGACGACCGTCGATCCAGTGCGCGAGCAGCACGCGGTCGTCGGCGTCGGTGATGACGGCGTACGCGGCGACCCGCATGTCCATGACCAGACTCTAGCGACAGATTCACCCGCGTCGACCCCGCGGATACGCGTCGGTCTTGCCACGATGGGGGAATGAGTCACCGCGGCACCGTCTCCCCCGCTGCCCTGTCGCAGCGCGACCTCACGCTCGATCTCGCCCGGGTGACGGCGGTCGTGTTCGTCGTCATCGTCCATCTGCTGCAGGTCGGCGTCGGCTACGGACCCGACGGCACGATCGTGACCAACCGCCCCGCCGAGGAGCAGCCCTGGTTCGACGCGGCCACGTGGGTGGGCCAGATCATGCCGTTGTTCTTCGTCGTGGGAGGGTTCGCGTCGGCCGCGGGGTGGGCGTCGTGGACGGCTCGCGGTGGTGACGCCGGCGGATTCGTGCGGTCGCGCATCCTCCGCCTGGCACAGCCCGCCCTCGCGCTCTTCGTGTTCGTCGCCGTCCTCCTCGTGGCCGCCTCGGCGCTCGGCCTGCCGGCATCGCTCGCCGACTCGGCCGCGGTGGGAGTCGGGATGCCGCTGTGGTTCCTCGCCGCGTACGTGCTCTGCCAGGCGGTCGTCCCGCTCGCCGCTCGCGCCCATGCCACGGCTCCCCGTCGGACGCTGGTCGTCCTCCTGGGTGCGGTCGTCGTCGTGGACGCACTCCGGTTCTCGACGGGAGTCGATCAGCTCGGGTACCTGAACCTGTTGTTCGTCTGGCCACTCGTACAGCAGCTGGGGTTCTGGTACCGCGACGGGTGGTTCGATCGTCGCTCGGCCGCGGTTCTCGCGGCGATCGCCGTGGTGAGCTATCTCGCGCTGTGGGGCAGCGTGACATGGGGCCCGTACTCGCCGAACATGCTCGCGAACCTCAACCCCCCGACCCTCCCCCTCGTGCTCCTGGGTGTCGCGCAGGCCTGTCTGCTGCGGCTGGCCAAACCCGCGCTCACCGCGTTGATGCGCACGCGCATCGCCCGGGCGATCGTCTTCGTCATCGGCTCGCGCCTCATGACGGTCTACCTGTGGCACCTGCCGGTGATCCTGCTGCTGTCGGGTGTCGCGCTGCTCATCCCCGGCGGGGCCCCGACACCCGCGAGTCCCATGTGGTGGGCCACGCGCCCGGTCCTGCTCATCGCGGTCCTGGCCGTGCTGTGGCTCGCCTCCCTCCTGCTCGTCCGGTTCGAACGGCTCGGCGACGTCGGCGCGGCCCCCTCGGCGGCAGTCATCGCCGCGGCCTGGCTCTGCGTCTTCGCGCCCACCTTCGCGGTGACCATCGACGGCCTCGACACCGTCCTCGCCGTCAGCGGTGCGGTGCTTCTGGGGGCTTGCGTCGTGCTCCTGCGGCGGGGACGGAGATCGACCGCCCGGTGAACGCGAAAAGCCGGCCCGAGGGCCGGCTTCTCGTCTTCGTGATGTGGAGCCTAGGAGATTCGAACTCCTGACATCCTGCTTGCAAAGCAGGCGCTCTACCAGCTGAGCTAAGGCCCCGCGAGGGAAGGGGTGGGGCTACCAGGACTTGAACCTGGGACCTCTTCATTATCAGTGAAGCGCTCTAACCGCCTGAGCTATAGCCCCGTCTCGCTGACGTGATGTCAACCTCGAAGACTTTACCGGACTCGCGAGGTTTTGACGAATCGGCGTCAGTTCGAGGTGAAACCGACGAGCAGACCGCCGGTCACCTTCACCGCGAGGTTGTAGATGCCGGCCATCACCGCGCCGAGCACCGTCACCACGACGAGATTGAGGATCGCCACGATGGCCGCGAACGCCATGACCTGCGGGAGACCGATGTACTGCGACAGGGTCGCCCCGCCGTCGGTGAAGCTGGTGAAGAACTCGTCGAGCTTCGTCATCAACGTGGCACTGACGACGAGGTAGATGAGGAAGTACGACACCACGGTCACGATCGCCATGGCCACCGCCGCCAGGAACGACAACTTCACGGCCGACCAGAAGTCGATGTAGACCAGGCGCAAACGCACCTGCTTGGCAGGGGTCTTGTGAGTCGACTTCTTGGCGAGCTTGTCGGCTACCGTGCTCATGCGTCAGTACTTTCCTCGGGGGTCTCGGGAGCGGAGGCGTCGGCCTCGTCCGCGGGGATGGCGGCGGGCTCCGTGGTCGTCTCCGTCGTCTCGGCCAGGTTCCGCTCGGCGTTACGAGCGATCGCGATGATCTTGTCGTCGCCTCCTGCGCGGGCGAAGACGACACCCATCGTGTCGCGTCCCTTCGCGGGCACCTCGGCCACGGCAGAGCGTACCACCTTGCCACTGGCAAGAACCACAAGGACCTCGTCGGTCTCGGACACCATCATTCCGCCCGCGAGGACACCGCGATCGTCGGTCAGACGGGCTACCTTGATGCCCAGTCCGCCGCGGTTCTGCATGCGGTACTCGGTCACCGCGGTGCGCTTGGCGTAGCCGCCCTCGGTCACCACGAAGACGAACTCGTCGTCCTTGGCCACGGATGCCGACAGCAGGTTGTCGCCCTCGCGGAAGTCCATGCCCTTCACGCCCGACGTCGAGCGTCCCATCGGGCGCAGCGCGCTGTCGGTCGCGGAGAAGCGCAGCGACATGCCCAGGCGGCTGATGAGGAGGATGTCGTCGCCCTCGTCGACGAGCATCGCGCTGACCAACTCGTCTGCGCTGCCCTGCTCGGCCTCTTCACCCTCTTCCACGACCTGACCGCGGAGCTTGATGGCGATGACACCGCCCTGGCGGTTGGTGTCGTACTCGTCGAGGCGGGTCTTCTTGACCAGACCATTGCGGGTGGCGAGGACGAGGTAGGTCGCGACGTTGTAGTCGCGGATGTCGAGGATCTGCGCGATCTCCTCGTCGGGCTGCAGCGCGAGGAGGTTCGCGACGTGCTGGCCCTTGGCATCCCGGCCCGCCTCCGGGACCTCGTAGGCCTTGGAGCGGTAGACCCGGCCCTTGTTCGTGAAGAACAGCAGCCAGTGGTGCGTCGTGGTGACGAAGAAGTGCTCGACCACGTCGTCGGCGCGCAGCTGCGCGCCCTTGACGCCCTTGCCGCCGCGGTGCTGCGAGCGGTAGTTGTCGCTGCGGGTGCGCTTGATGTAGCCGTCACGGGTGACGGTGACGACCATCTCCTCCTCGGCGATGAGGTCTTCGATCGAGACGTCACCGTCGAAGCCGTGAAGGATCTCGGTGCGGCGGTCGTCGCCGAAGCGGTCCGTGATCGCCGTGAGCTCGTCGCGGATGATGGTGCGCTGACGGGCGGGGGTGGCGAGGATGTCGTTGTAGTCCGCGATGCGGGCCTCGAGCTCGGTGGCCTCGTCGACGATCTTCTGACGCTCCAGCGCCGCGAGTCGACGCAGCTGCATGTCGAGGATCGCCTGCGCCTGGATCTCGTCGATGTCGAGGAGCTTCTGCAGGCCCTCGTTGGCATCCTGAGCCGTGGGCGACCGACGGATGAGAGCGATGACCTCGTCGAGGGCGTCGAGCGCCTTCAGGTAGCCGCGCAGAATGTGCATGCGCTCTTCGGCCTTGCGCAGGCGGAAGCGCGTGCGACGGACGATGACCTCGACCTGGTGATCGATCCACAGGCTGATGAAGCCGTCGAGCGAGAGCGTGCGTGGCACGCCGTCGACGATCGCCAGCATGTTGGCGCCGAAGTTCTCCTGCAGCTGGGTGTGCTTGTACAGGTTGTTCAGCACGACCTTCGCGACCGCGTCGCGCTTGAGCACGACGACGAGGCGCTGGCCGGTACGGCCGGAGCTTTCGTCGCGGATGTCGGCGACGCCCGTGATCTTCCCCTCGCGCGCGAGATCCCCGATCTTGACCGCGACGTTGTCGGGGTTGACCTGATAGGGCAGCTCGGTGATCACCAGGCACGTGCGGCCCTGGATCTCTTCGATGTTGACCACGGCGCGCATCGTGATCGAGCCGCGACCGGTACGGTAGGCGTCCTTGATGCCGCGGGTGCCGAGGATCTGGGCACGCGTGGGGAAGTCGGGGCCGGGGATGCGCTCCATGAGCGCTTCGAGCAGCTCCTCGCGGGTGGCATCCGGGTTCTCGAGGGCCCAGAGCGCGCCGGCGGAGACCTCGCGGAGGTTGTGCGGCGGGATGTTCGTGGCCATGCCGACGGCGATACCGACCGAGCCGTTGACCAGCAGGTTGGGGAAGCGCGAGGGCAGGACCGTGGGCTCCTGCGTCTGGCCGTCGTAGTTGTCCTGGAAGTCGACGGTCTCTTCTTCGATGTCGCGCACCATCTCGAGCGCGAGCGGAGCCATCTTCGTCTCGGTGTACCGGGGAGCTGCGGCCCCCTGGTTGCCGGGCGAGCCGAAGTTCCCCTGGCCGAGGGCGAGGGGGTAGCGCAGCGACCACGGCTGCACGAGACGCACGAGGGCGTCGTAGATGGGCGCGTCACCATGCGGGTGATAGTGACCCATCACCTCGCCGACGACGCGGGCGCACTTCGAGAACGACTTGTCGGGACGGAACCCGCCGTCGTACATGCCGTAGATGACCCGGCGGTGCACGGGCTTGAGACCGTCGCGCACGTCGGGCAGGGCGCGCCCGACGATGACGCTCATCGCGTAGTCGAGGTAGCTCCGCTGCATCTCGAGCTGGAGGTCGACCTGGTCGATCTTGCCGTGGTCGTGTTCGGGCTCGCCCCGGACGTCTTCGGGCTCGGGCGTGATGTCGTCAGCCATGTTTTCTCAGTTCCGTGAATGCGTCGTGCGAGATCAGATGTCAAGGAAGCGGACGTCTTTGGCGTTGCGCTGGATGAAGCTACGACGCGACTCGACGTCTTCGCCCATGAGCACCGAGAAGATCTCGTCGGCCGCCGCGGCGTCGTCGATGGTGACCTGCTTGAGCGTGCGCGTCTGCGGGTCCATCGTCGTCTCCCACAGCTCGTGGTCGTTCATCTCGCCCAGACCCTTGTAGCGCTGGATGCCGTTGTCCTTGGGGATGCGGCGCCCGGAGGCCTGACCGTCGACGAGCATGGCGTCGCGCTCGCGGTCGCTGTAGGCGTACTCGTGGGGGTGGTTCGACCACTTCAGGCGGTACAGGGGCGGCTGCGCGAGGTAGACGAAGCCCGCCTCGATGAGTCCGCGCATGTAGCGGAACAGCAGCGTCAGCAGCAGCGTGGTGATGTGCTGGCCGTCGACGTCGGCATCGGCCATCAGCACGATCTTGTGGTACCGCGCCTTGGCCATGTCGAAGTCCTCGCCGATGCCCGTGCCGAAGGCCTGGATCATCGCCTGGACTTCCTTGTTGCCCAAGGCGCGGTCGAGACGCGCGCGCTCGACGTTGAGGATCTTGCCGCGCAGCGCCAGGATCGCCTGGGTGTGGGGGTCGCGCCCCTGCACCGCGGAACCGCCGGCCGAGTCTCCCTCGACGAGGAAGATCTCGCTGATCGACGGGTCTTTCGAGGTGCAGTCCTTGAGCTTGTCGGGCATCGCCGCCGACTCGAACACGCTCTTTCGACGTGCGGTCTCGCGCGCCTTGCGCGCCGCGAGGCGGGCCGTCGCGGCATCGATCGCCTTGCGGATGATGTTCTTGGCCTGCGCGGGGTTGCGGTCGAACCAGTCGCCCAGCTTGTCGCCGACGACCTTCTGCACGTAGGCGCGGGCCTCGGTGTTGCCGAGCTTGGTCTTGGTCTGACCCTCGAACTGCGGCTCCGACAGCTTGACCGAGATGACCGCGGTGAGACCCTCGCGGATGTCGTCGCCGGTGAGGTTGTCGTCTTTGTCTTTGAGGAGGTTGTTCGCGCGGGCGTAGCGGTTGACGAGCGTCGTCAGCGCGGCTCGGAAGCCCTCTTCGTGGGTTCCGCCCTCGTGCGTGTTGATGGTGTTGGCGTAGGTGAAGACGTTCTCGGTGTACGCGGTGGTCCACTGCATCGCCAGCTCGAGCGCGATCTTGCGCTCGGTGTCCTCGGACTCGACCTCGATGATCTCGTCGTTGACGACGTCGGCTTTGCGCACGCGGTTGAGGTGCTCGACGTAGTCAACGAGACCGCGCTCGTAGAGGAAGGAATCGTGGCGCGCCTCGGTGACCTCTTCGCCCGGCTCGCCCTCGGTGATGACCGACTGCGGACGCTCGTCGCGCAGACTGATGCGCAGTCCCTTGTTGAGGAACGCCATCTGCTGGAAGCGGGTGCGCAGCGTGTCGTAGTCGAAGTCGATGGTGTCGAAGATCGTGGCATCCGGCCAGAAAGTGATCGACGTGCCCGTCTTCTCGCTCTCCTCGCCCTTCTCGAGCGGGGCGAGAGGCACACCGCCGTTGCGGAACGACTGCCGCCACACGTGACCCTGGCGCTGCACCTCGACCTCGAGACGCGTCGACAGGGCGTTCACGACGGACGAGCCGACGCCGTGCAGACCACCCGACACGGCGTACCCGCCGCCACCGAACTTGCCACCGGCGTGGAGCACGGTCAGCACGACCTCGACCGTGGACTTGCCCTCGGTGCGGTGCATGTCGACCGGGATGCCACGGCCGTTGTCGATCACGCGCACGGCGCCGTCGCTGAGGATCGTGACGTCGATCGTGTCGCAGTAGCCCGCGAGGGCCTCGTCGACGGAGTTGTCGACGATCTCTTGCACGAGGTGGTGCAGGCCGCGCTCACCGGTGGAGCCGATGTACATGCCGGGGCGCTTGCGGACGGCTTCGAGACCTTCGAGCACCTGGATGGCGTCTGCCCCGTACTCGTTGGGAACCTTCGCGGCGGTGGCTTCGGGTTCCTCGGAAACGCTGTCGGGGTTTTCGGACGTCATGGGTACGCGCGCTCCAGAATCGGTTCGTCGGAACCTCCATCCTATCGCGCGAGGCCCCTCCAAATGCCGTGTGCGGCTCTACACGGGGATAAATCGTGTCGAGCCGGGATCGACCATGGCCTAACCGTAGGTATCGCGCGGACCGCGGCCTGGAACGGCTCTGGGCCCCCATTTCCACGAGGGGACGTCGGGGCCCACGAAGCGGATAGCCTCGACCCCCGCCTCGGGGAAGCGCCGGACGATCTCCGACAGGATGTGCGCGCGCATCAGCTGCAGTTGCTTGGCCCACGCCGTCGAGTCCGCCTGGACCGTGAGGGTTCCGGCATCCAGAGCCACCGGCCGGGTGTGCGCGGCGGTGTCCGCCCCGGCCACCTCGTCCCACGTGCGGACGAGGTCTTCGCGGGAGAGCTGCGGCTCCCAGCCCGCCGAGCGGGTGAGCGAAGACAGCACGTCACCGAGGCCGCGGGGATCGCGCCCCGGGGAGAACGGCGCGTTCTCCCCGTCGTCGCTGCGTCGTCGGCGCTTCTTCTTGCGGTACGGCGAGGGCTCGAGGCCGCGCAGCCGCAGGTACGTGGCCATCGTCTCGGGCAGCTCGGCCTCGTCAGCCATCGACGGCGTCCTTGATCTGGCCGGCCTCGACGCGCACGACGTGCGCCCGCAGTCCGTCGGGCACGTCTTCTTCGACCGCGGAGGTCACGATGACCTGTTCGTAGCCGGCGGCGAGTTCGGCCAGTCGCACGCGTCGACCGGCGTCGAGCTCGGCGAACACGTCGTCGAGGATGAGGACGGGGTCGCCCAGCCGAGACTCCGCCCGCAGCAGCTCGGCCGAGGCGAGCCGGAGCGCGAGCGCCACCGACCACGATTCGCCGTGCGAGGCGTAGCCCTTCACCGGCAGCCCGCGCACGCGCAGCACGAGGTCGTCGCGGTGCGGACCGACGAGCGTGAGCCCCCGCTCGAGCTCGGCCGAGCGACGAGCGGCCAGAGCGGTGCGGAACTGCTCAGCGAGGGGGCCCGAGGCCCCGTCGTTCACGTCGTCGCCCTCTTCGGGGTCGCCGCCGCCGAGCGAAAGCGCCCAGGACAGGCGGGGTTCATGGTCGGCGCCCGCGATGGCGGCGTACGCGCGTGCCACCGGCTCGGACAGATCGGATGCCAGGGCCAGCCGGGCCTCGATGACCTCGGTCCCGAGGGTGATGAGCTTGTCGTCCCACACGTCGAGGGTGCTGAGGGCGTCCCCACGGACCCCGCGGGCGCGAGCCGACTTCAACAGCGCGCTGCGCTGACGCAGCACGCGGTCGTAGTCGGCGAGGACGGCCGCCATGCGCGGGGTGCGCTGGACGATCAGCTGATCGGCGAACCGCCGCCGCGACGAGGGGTCGCCCCGCACGATCTGCAGATCTTCGGGAGCGAACAACACGACCTGCGCGTAGCGCGGGAGCTCGGAGGTGCGGACGTTGACGCCGTTGACGCGGGCTTTGTTGGCGCCCTGCCGGTTGAGCTGCAGCTCGAGAAGCACGCTGCGCTCCCCGTGGGCGAGGCGCGCGCGCACGATCGCGGCATCCATTCCGTCGCGCACCATCGGTGCGTCGTTGGAGACCCGGTGCGAGCCGAGCGTGGCGAGGTAGGCGACGGCCTCGACGAGATTGGTCTTGCCCTGACCGTTGCGGCCGACGAACACGTTGGCGCCGGCGGAGAGCGTGACGTCGGCGCCCGCGTAATTGCGGAAGTCCTTCAGTCCGAGCTGCTCCACGATCACCGAGTCAGACTACCCGCCGGGTCGGACATCGCCGCCGGGAGCGCGTACTCAGCGCAGCAGGAGGTTGGGCTGCAGCAGGTACTTGAACGAACCCTCGCCACCCTTGTCGACCGAGGTCTGCGGCGTCACCAGCACGGGGCTGAGCTTGTTGGCGTTGTCACTCGAGGTGAACGTGATGCGCGTGAACTCGCTGCGCACCGCCCCGAGCGACTCGAGGAGGTACTGCGGGTTGAGGCCCAGGGTGACCTCGTCGCCGACGAGGGTCGCATCGACGGACTCGGTCGCGCGAGCCTGCTCGGTGCCCGAGGCATCCATCGACACGCCCTCGGGGCCGAAGCTGAAACGCAGCGGCGCGGAACGGTCGAGCACGAGGGCGACGCGGCGGACGGCCTCGGCCAGCTCGGCGGTGTTCACCACGCTGTGGTGCTCGGTCTGCGCGGGGAACAGGCGGCGCACGGGCGGGAAGTTGCCCTTGATGAGCAGCGACGTGACGGTCTTGTTACCCGACGAGAACGCGATGATCTCGCGGTCGCCTGAGCCCGAGAAGGCGATCGAGATGTCGCCGCCGTGGGCGAAGGTCTTGCCGACCTCCTGCAGGGTGCGCGCCGGAACGAGGGCAGACGTGGGCTCATCGGATGCCGCCGCGCCACCGTCCCAGGGGATCTCGCGGAGGGCCACGCGGTAGCGGTCGGTGGCGACCAGGCTCAGCTGCGTGCCGGTGACCTCGAGCTGCACGCCCGTGAGAACCGGGGTGACGTCGTCGCGGGACGCGGCGAAGGCGACCTGCGCGATCGCCGTCGCGAACTCGTCGGCCGGGACGAGGCCGGATTCACCGGTGACCTCGGGGATGGCCGGGTACTCCTGCACGGGCATGGACGCGAGCGTGAACCGCGCGGAACCGCAGGTGAGCAGAATGCCGCCGTCGTCGTCGACCGCGATCTGGATCGGAGCGTTCGGCAGACGGCTGGCGATGTCGCTGAGGAGGCGGCCGTGGACGAGGATCGTGCCGGGCTCGTCGACCGTCGCCTCGATCGTCGTGCGCGCGGATGCCTCGTAGTCGAAGGCCGCGAGGGTGAGTCCCTGTTCGCCGGCCTCGATGAGCACACCGGCCAGGATCGGCTGGGGATTGCGCTGAGGCAGGAGCTTGACCACGAACGAGACGGCTTCGCTGAACACATCGCGATTGACGTGGAACTTCACGGACGCTCCCTTGACGGCGGGTATGGCTTACCCATGCTAGTGCCCACTCCCACGCGGGTCCGTCGAGCCGCCGCCGCACGGCGAGGTCATCGAATCTCTCTTAACAACGGGAAATGGTCTTCATCTTGTTAACCGCTGTGGAGAGTGTGGATAACTGTCGCGATGCGTGTTAACAGCAGGGATCGCGGCCGCTGGTAACTGTGGACGCGTTGCGGAGAAGCTGGGCGGTTAACAGCTCCGGCCGACGACCGCGTCGACCGCTCCTCCACAGAGTTAACGCGTCCGTGCACAGGTCATCCGCAGCAAATCCGAGTTATCCACAGGTTTTCCACACTGTGAAGAACCTCGTCGAAAAGTGGTCCTCAGGGGCCGTAGACCGCTGTTCCGGGCGAGAAAACGCGAAGGGGGTTCGCTCACGGATGTGAACGAACCCCCTTCGGAGAACGGCTTTCAGCGCATGCGTCCGAGCTGGCTGGTGATCTCCGACACCTGGTTGAAGATCGAGCGCCGCTCCTTCATGAGGTCGCTGATCTTCTTGTAGGCGTACATGACGGTGGTGTGGTCGCGGTTGCCGAACAACTGACCGATCTTGGGCAGCGACAGGCTCGTGCGCTCCCGGCAGAGGTACATCGCGATCTGTCGCGCCGTCGCGACCGCCTGCGATCGACTGGAGCCGTACAGGTCGTCGACCGACAGCTTGAAGTACTGGGCGGTCGCCGTGATGATGTCGGTCGGCGAGATGACGTTCGCGTCGTCCTGGTCGATGATGTCGCGCAGCACCGTCTGGGCGAGCGACATGTCGAGGGTCGAGCGGTTGAGGCTCGCGAACGCCGAAACTCGGATGAGCGCGCCCTCGAGCTCGCGGATGTTCGACGACACCACCGTGGCGATGTACTCGAGCACATCGTCGGGGATGAGGAGGCGTTCGCTCTGCGCCTTCTTGCGGAGGATCGCGATACGCGTCTCGAGGTCGGGCGCCTGGACGTCGGTGATGAGGCCCCACTCGAACCGGCTGCGCATGCGGTCTTCGAAACCGGTCAGCTGCTTCGGCGGCAGATCGCTCGTGATCACGACCTGCTTGTCGTGGTCGTGGAGGGTGTTGAAGGTGTGGAAGAACGCTTCCTGCGTCTCGGCCCGACCCTGAAGGAACTGGATGTCGTCGATCAGCAGGATGTCGACGTCGCGGTAGCGGGCCTGGAAAGCGGAGCCCCGGTTGTTCGCGATCGAGTTGATGAAGTCGTTCGTGAACTCCTCGCTCGAGACGTACCGCACCCGGATGCCGGCGTACATGCTCGCGGCGTAGTCGCCGATCGCGTGGAGGAGGTGCGTCTTGCCGAGACCCGAGTCGCCGTAGATGAACAGCGGGTTGTAGGCCTTGGCGGGCGCCTCGGCCACCGCGACGGCCGCCGCGTGCGCGAAGCGGTTGGACTGGCCGATGACGAAGTTGTCGAAGGTGTACTTCGGGTTGAGTCGCGTGTCATTGCGAGAAGCGGGGACGATCGGTTCGGGCTCGGCCTCGACGGTGCTCGGGGGGACCGAGACGCCGGCCGCCGGCGTGCGCTCCACGCGCGGAGCGGGGGGTCGGTGCGATTCGACCACGTCGGGGTTCACCACGACGCGGAACGTCGCCACCTCGGGGTCGGAGCCCTGCACCTGAGAGAGGGCCTCGAGGATGGGCGCGCGCATGCGCTTGTTGAACTGCGCGGCGGTGAGGTCGTTCGGCACGTCGAGGTAGAGCGTTCCGCCCATCACGCCCTGCGGAACAGCCAGATTGAGGAAGCCGTGGAGCTGCGGAGTGACGCGGTCGTCGGTGAGAAGATGGTCCAGCACACTCGACCAGACGGGGACATCCGGTACTTCGTGCAAAGACATATCCCCTCCGGGATCTAGACGCGACGGGTGATCGACGTGTCGCGTCGAACCTGTGGATAACTTCCGGGGCCACGCTAGTTCGCGGCTCTCGCGGAGCAAAATCCACTGTAGGACCCGGCCGCGTGTCTTTGCCACGCTTGTGGACAACACCTGGGGATAATGGGCGGTCGCGTCCTCGGTTTGAGTTAACGCCGCGCGCGACGTAGCCTTAGTCGGTTGACTTATGCCTATACGGCAGTCCCGACCCCGTCCCCGGCAGAAGAGCATCGGGCGACACCACCTCCGGAGTGACCCATGAGCAAGCGCACCTTCCAGCCCAACAACCGTCGTCGTGCCAAGAAGCACGGTTTCCGTGCCCGCATGCGCACCCGCGCCGGCCGCGGCATCCTCGCCGCGCGTCGCGCCAAGGGCCGCACCGAGCTCTCGGCCTGACCCACCAGGTGCTCGCGAAGCCGAACCGACTCACCCGCGGATCGGAGTACAAAGCCACAGTCCGACGGGGCTCTCGCTGTGCCGGAGCGCACACCGTGACCTATGTCGGATCGTCGGCTGAGACCGAATCCCCGCGCTTCGGCTTCATCGTGAGCCGACAGGTCGGCTCCGCGGTCATCCGCAACACCATTCGCCGCCGCCTCAAGGCGGTGTGCGCCGAGGCGCTCCCGTCCATCCGCGGGGGCGCCTCGATCGTCATCCGCGCACTCCCCTCGGCCGCGACCGTCGACTACGCGACGCTCCGAGCAGACGTCGTGCGGTGTCTCGAACGAAAAGCTTCGGCATGAGCACGTCCACACTCCCCGCGTCGGCGACGGGCACCGCCCGTCTCACGGTCGACGGAGTCCTGGCATCCGTCCCCCTGCTCCCGCGCAACGCCGGGCTCGCGTTGTTGCACGCCTACCGGGCGACGATCTCGCACGTCTACGGCGACGTGTGCAAGTACTACCCGTCCTGCTCCGCCTATTCGGTGGGCGCCGTGCAGCAGCACGGACTCGTGAAGGGCGTCGTGTTCACCGCCGCCCGTCTCGCACGCTGCCATCCCTGGGCTCAGGGTGGCATCGACGACGTCCGTCCTCATCGGGCCTTCCCCCACGACCTCACTCGGCACGGCTTCGTCGTGCCCTCCCGAAAGGACTGATCCGTGCCGGATCTCATTGGAATCGTCCTCTGGCCGCTCAAATGGGCGGTCGAGCTGGTGCTCGTCGGTTGGCACGCGCTCTTCACCGCGCTGGGCATGCCGCCCGCGGCCGGTCTGACCTGGGTGCTGTCGATCGTCGGTCTCGTGCTCATCGTGCGCGCCGCGCTGATTCCGCTCTTCGTGAAGCAGATCAAGAGCCAGCGCAAGATGATGGAGATCGCTCCGGAGCTGCGCAAGGTCCAGGAGAAGTACAAGGGCAAGCGCGACCAGCTCTCCCGCGAGGCCATGAGCCGCGAGACGATGGCGCTGTACAAGAAGCACGGCACCACGCCGGTGTCGAGCTGCCTGCCGCTCCTGGTGCAGATGCCCATCTTCTTCGCACTCTTCAGCGTGCTGAACGACGTGTCGAAGCACGCCAACAGCAATCAGGGTGGCGTCGGTCTGCTCACCCCCGAGCTCACCCGCGAGTTCTATGACGCGCGACTGTTCGACGTGGCATCCATGCACGTCAACCTCGTCACCGCGTGGGGTCAGGCCGACGGTCAGGTGACCGTCGCGATCCTGCTGACGCTCGTCGTGCTCATGATCGCGTCGCAGTTCTTCACCCAGCTGCAGATCATCTCGAAGAACCTGTCGCCCGAGGCCAAGACCGGTCAGGCGTACCAGATGCAGAAGATCATGCTCTACATCCTGCCGCTGGCCTTCATCTTCTCGGGTGTCTTCTTCCCGCTCGGCGTCGTCATCTACTGGTTCGTCAGCAACCTGTGGACGATGGTGCAGCAGTTCATCGTCATCCGTGAGATGCCGACGCCCGGTTCCGACGCCGCCAAGGCGCGCGAGGAGCGCCTCGCGCGCAAGGGCAAGGCCATCGACTCGTCGGGCAAGGTCGTGCCGATCGAGAAGTACCAGGCCGAGCAGCAGCGCCTCCTGGAAGAGGCCGAGCGCGCTCGCGCCGCAGCTCCGAAGCGTCAGCAGCCGGTGGGCAAGCAGCGCGCCAAGAAGCAGTCCACGAAGAACAGCGGAGCCGCGGGGAACCCCGGGTCCTCCCCCGCCTCCTGACCCCTGGGAAGATCACGATGACGACGTCCGATCAGATCGCCGAACCGACCGCCGCGACCGACGAGCAGCTCGAGCAGGAAGGCGACATCGCCGCCGACTACCTCGAGGGACTGCTCGACATCGCCGACATCGACGGCGATCTCGCCCTCGACGTGCGCGCCGGCCGCGCGTATGTCTCGGTCGAAGCCGACGACGCCGGTTCGCTGTCGGCCCTGTCGCACCCGGATACCGTCCAGGCTCTGCAGGAGCTGACGCGGCTGGCGGTGCAGAACTCGACAGGGCGGTTCTCGCGCCTCATCCTCGACATCGGCGGCTCGCGCGACGCGCGCCAGCGGCAGCTGGAGACCCTCGTCGACCGGGCGATCTCCCGGCTCGAAGAGGGTGCGTCGCAGGCGTCGCTGCCGGCGATGTCGAGCTACGAGCGCAAGCTCGTGCACGACATCGCCGCTGATCGCGGGTACTCCTCCGAGTCGTTCGGCGAGGGCGCAGACCGTCACACGGTTCTGCGACGCGGCTGAGCCCTACCGTGCCGGAACAACTCGAAGCGGAGCCCGTTGCCGCAGCCGTGCTCTTCGGTGACCGTCTTGAGCTGGCACGGCGTTTCACGGCTAACCTGGCCGCGCACGGCGAGGAGCGTGGACTGATCGGTCCGCTGGAGCTCCCGCGCCTGTGGACCAGACACATCCTCAACAGCGCGATCGCGGCGCCGTTCTTCACGGGGCGTGCCGTCGACGTGGGCTCGGGAGCGGGTCTTCCCGGACTCGTGCTCGCCATTGCTCGTCCCGACGTCGACTGGACGTTGATCGAGCCGATGGAGCGACGTACGCAGTGGCTTTCCGAGCAGGTCGACGAGCTCGCGCTCGAGAACGTCACGGTCGCGCGGATGCGTGGGGAGGAGTGGCCCCATGGGCGAGTGTTCGACGTGGCCACGGCGCGTGCGGTGAGCGCTCTGCGCACGCTGCTGCCGTTCACCGCTCCGCTGGTTCGCCCGGGCGGGAAGCTGGTTTTTCTCAAGGGAGCCAACGTGGCGGCTGAGATCGACGCGGCCGCGAAGCAGGTGCGAAAGTACGGGCTGGAGGACGTGTCGGTCGAGGTCGTCGGTGAGGGACTGCTGGAGGAACCGACGCGCGTGTTCCTCGCTACCGTGGCCCGCTGACCTTAGCATGTATACCTGCCGCGACCGGTCGCGCCTGAGACGGTCGAGAGCGGACGGTCCGTAACTCGGCGCGTGGGCTCGAGATCCCGCGCAAGCACGGGTGGCGGCCCCGCATCGTCGGATGCCGGCGGCTCGCCTCCAGACAGCGTGGGGTGGGGGATGGTTCACGGTCGGTGGGTCGATCAGACGACGAAGGTCGCAGCGTGTGCAGCGACGACCCGGTTGCTCCGATGGCTGAGGGTCCGATGGGTCGGCGCGACGGAACGTGGTCGTCTCGTACAACACCGTCCTTCGAGTGACCGCCGGCCTACGACGTTGAGTGCGGGGTGGAGCACGGGGTTATGAGCTCGTGCCCTGTAATCGCACGGCAGCTGCTGCGCGCCCCGGAGGTGGCGCTTGTCATGAATGGCCGTTGGCCGGTCCCGGTTCCGCGCGACCCTCGAGCGGGTGTCAGCTGACGCGACGGATACCAGGACGACGTCCTCCCGGCTCGTACGCGCATGACTCGCCCGAACGGCCTCTTCGCACAGTGGGGTCTGGTCGTCGTGACGCCGATTCGGCGGGCTCGTCCCCTGGGTTGACCTTTGCTCGCCGTGTCCCCCTCCGGTTTGCGCCGCTGCTCATCGTTCCCGTTGTCCTCGTTCCGCCGAAATACCCCGTCCAGCGCGACCCGCCCCCTCGGACGGGTCAACCGCGAGCAAGACGCTGAGTCGGCTGCGTGATCCATAGGCGCTCGATCTTCGCGGATCGACGGGTCTCGGACGCGTATGCGAAGCGGGGCGGTCCGCGTCGGCCCTCGGTCTGCTGCCTCACGAGGGTTCGGGAGGACAGTGAGGCCTACGGTGGCTCGATGTCGGAGTTGAGGAGGATGTGGCTCGGTATCGTCCGATCGTCCCGTGACGGGCGGTGCAGTCTCGAGTCCGTGTGGAGGTCGCCCCCTACCGAGCTACGGATAGCCGTGGTCGGGCTGGCTTGTGAGTGATCGGTGTTTCACGTGAAACACCGGGCTCGTCGAATGCGATTTGCGTATGCATTTCCTGGTCGGCGCGAGGGGTCGATTGCGTTATCGCAACCGTTCCAAGGCGCCCTAGACGCGAGACGCTTGGGTGCTGGTGCGCGAGCGCGGAGAAGGGAGGCGACGCGCAGCGTTCGGTAGCAGAGGGACTGCTGTTCCACGTGAAACGCTGCGGCGCAGGTCTCCTGTCGGAACTGCGCAGTCCCGACATGGTCCAAGGACCGTCGGAGCCGCGACGGACAGTGGACAGAGTCGAATCGATCCAGCGCGTTGCGTCACGCGGGGAGATTCGGCAATCGTCGGGATACGAATTCGGAAGGGCCCATCGGCTCGGATGAGAACGCGCGGTTCGCCAGGTAGCCCGTGGCATGGGCAACTTCCATCTTCACCGCCGGTGTCGCTGAGCCGCGCGTGCTCGGGTGGTGGGTCGTGCTGTCGTCAATCCCGCTTTGTACCACTGCATGTGCGGCTATCGAGAGGAGGGGCAATGGGTCGGCCTTCGTCGTTGACGCGAGTACAGGGCCCGACCTCGGGCCCGCTTGCCTCCGTTGCTCAGCACCAGGGGCGCTCCCCCGCGTGCAGGCAGGCCATTCCATCCGGAGTACTCCCTCGATCGCAACGAAAGGGCAGTTGCGAAGCTCCGCCCGTCGGTGGATGGAGGGTGGCGGTCGCGTCGTCGAAGCTGCACCACGCCTGGCTGGCGCAACATCGCACCTCGGCGAGTTGCTGATGTACCCCGCCATACCAACCTGCGATTGTTGTTGCGGCCCCTGGGCGGGATCTTAGGAAAGGGCCGGGCGGGCCGTGGAAACCCGTTCAGAGCTTCTCGAATGCGTGCGGCGCGGATGCCAAGTCTGCACGACGCCCTATCTCAAGGCGGGGAGGTCCCGTCCGCCTCGGCATTACGGTGTGCCCAGTCGCGTGGGGCCGCCGCCTCCCGTCAGTACTCGACGCGATCGGGCAGGCAGCACAGTGCGTGGACGTTTCACGTGCAACATCCATCATGAGTGATGACAGAGCCGGCGTTCACTCCCCCACGACGGCAATGGCGCCGAGGTGTGAACAGAGATGGACAGTGGTTGCGGGTTTCCCTTGCTCATCGCTGGTGGGTCGAACCAGCGGCGGTGCTTCTCGCCGTGACAAGCGCGCTGGCCGGTTCGGTGGCTCGTCCCTGCTTGGACGCGGCAGCACGTTCTACACAAGGGCAAGCCGCACGGAGGTGCCATATTTCGTCCATTCGGGTCCGTCGTGGGCCGTGTCAGGTGGAGAGTGCGCCGACATGGCTTGGGTGCTCTGTGCCGGCCCCACACGTTCTCACGCAGTGGTGGAGAGCGCAGCGATCGTGAGAGCAAAGGGGGCAACGTGGCGTCGTCCCTGCGGGAGCACGCCAGCGCTACCCCATTCCACGACGAGCATCTGGCAGTGCTCGCGTTTCACGTGAAACATCACGCTGGCCCGGGCGCGTGAAGGCCATCGAGACAATCCTTCACCGCTATGACGGCTCCACTCGGAGCGGAGGTGGTTGCACACCCATTCATCGCACACGTCGCAGGCCGCACTGTGCAAAGGGAGCGTTTCACGTGAAACACCTCGCCTGCAGCGAGGCGGCCGCGCACGCGGACGCATCCGGACCCCACAGTCACTCCAGCTGAATTGGCAGAATCCAAGGATTCTCGTCGCCATCGCGACCCAGGAGATCCATGTGTTTCACGTGAAACAAAGGCGACGCCGGCTCGGCAGACCCTCAATTCAACGCAACCCGTGAGGCGAGTCTCCGCGTCCGCGGGTGATGTCAGACCGCCCGGGTAGACTGGTGGCGTTCGCGACGGTGGAAGGTGTTTCACGTGAAACAGTCTGGTGAGACGGCTGCATCGTCTTCTTTCGACGACTCCCCCATCGCTCGAGAAATCGCGGATCTGTCAGCGCGACGCCGCGCCCTCGAGGCTAGCCAGGTGGAGCTATCCGGAAGCACGCGTGTCTTCACAGTGTCGAACCAGAAGGGCGGCGTCGGCAAGACGACCACCGCGGTCAACATCGCTGCTGCTCTCGTATCCGTAGGTGCCCGCGTCCTGGTGATCGATCTCGATCCGCAGGGCAACGCGTCCACGGCGCTGGGCGTGGCGCACAACGCAGAGACCCCTAGTGTCTACGACGTGCTCATCGATGAGTTCCCCCTCGCGGACATCGTCCAGGAGAGCCCGGAGTCACCGAACCTCCTGTGCGCGCCCAGCACGATCCACCTCGCGGGAGCGGAGATCGAGCTGGTCTCCCAGGTGGCTCGAGAGCACCGCCTCCGCGGTGCGCTGCGCGATTACCTGTCCGCCGATGACACGGCGCATCTCGACTTCGTCATCATCGACTGCCCGCCTTCCCTCGGCTTGCTGACCATTAACGCATTCACCGCGGCCGACGAGGTGATGATCCCGATTCAATGCGAGTACTACGCCCTGGAGGGTCTGAGTCAGCTGCTCGGCAGCGTGCAGATGATCCAGAAGCATCTGAATCCCGGGCTTCACGTGTCGACCATTCTGTTGACCATGTACGACGGTCGCACCCGGCTCGCGCAGCAGGTCGCCGATGAGGTGCGTTCGCACTTCACGCACGAGGTGCTGCGCACGGTGATTCCACGGTCGGTCCGCGTCTCGGAGGCGCCGAGCTTCGGGCAGACGGTGATCGCGTACGATGGCCAATCGGCGGGCGCCATCGCCTACCGCGAAGCCGCGGTCGAAATCGTCGCACGCGACACCACGAAGAAGGGCTCCTGATGGCTAAAAGGACTGGATTGGGCCGCGGGATCGGCGCCCTCATCCCCACCGCAGAACCGTCGGAGTCGCGGCCCGTCGACGTCTTCTTCCCCGGTGCCTCCACGGCACAGAAGACGGAGGCGTCCCCCGAGATCGACACCGCCGCCGTCGATGATCAGCTCGTGTCCGTGCCCGGTGCGCGGTTAATCCAGGTCGACCCCAAGACGATCGTCCCCAACCCGCGACAACCGCGCACGCACTTCGACCCCGACGACCTCGCCGAGCTCGTCCATTCAGTGCGCGAGTTTGGTGTTCTGCAACCTGTCGTCGTCCGCGACAAGGGCGACGGCACGTACGAGCTCATCATGGGTGAGCGACGCACCCGTGCCTCGCGCGAGGCGGGTCTCGACTCCATCCCGGCTGTCGTTCGCGAAACCGAAGACGAGTTCCTGCTGCGCGACGCGCTGCTCGAGAATCTGCACCGCTCTCAGCTGAATCCCCTCGAAGAGGCATCCGCCTACCAGCAGCTACTCGAAGACTTCGGGATCACTCAGGAGGAGCTGGCGACCCGCATCGGGAGGTCACGGCCGCAGATCAGCAACACCATCCGTCTGCTGAAGCTGCCGGTGCCGGTGCAGCAGCGCGTGGCCGCGGGCGTGTTGAGCGCGGGTCACGCGCGGGCCATCCTGTCGCTCGATGACCCGAAAGAGATGCAGAGACTCGCCGACAAGATCGTCAACGAAGATCTGTCGGTGCGCGCCGCGGAAGCGGCGGCCAAGATGCCCGGCGTCGCGCCGGTCCGGCAGAAGCCGCGGGCCGGCAGCCAGCGCTCGGGGCTCGACGAAGTCGCCGAGCGTCTCGGAGATCGCTTCGACACCAAGGTGCGAGTGTCTCTCACAGCGCGAAAAGGCCAGATCAGCATCGATTTTGCGACGGTACAGGACCTGAATCGCATCCTCGCGGTGCTGGGTGAAGAAGGTTACACGGGCTGATCCCGGGTCCATCTCGCGGACAGCGAACCGTTCGGCGCCCTCGGTGTCGGTGGGTCGACGTACGCTGGAATGGTGACAGCGAACGATGACAGCCCGCGCCGTCGCGCCAGCCTCGAGCTTCTGCGCGCCGAGGCGTCCGACGAACTGGCCGTGCTGATCCACGAACGCCTCCGGGGTGGTGAAGACCCGTGGGACTTCATGGAAGATCTTCCCTCGGTCGACGAGCTCGTCGTGCTCACGTTGCGGGCCGAGAACATCTCCGAGAACGGCGGCGTCCGCCCGAATCGTTCCCGCAACTACCGCGTCCTGCGGCAGATCGCTCTCGACTATCCCCCGCTCACGCGGGCGGTGTGGCGCATCCTTGGCGAGGAAGAGCCACACCGCCGCTGGGACGCCTCCGTTCGCCTCGACGCCTCCTGATCGCCCGCATCCCGTTGCAGGCGCTCTGCGGGCCGCACAGAGCGGCGCAGCGACGGCGCCGAGGTCACGGCACCCCGTCCTCTCTAGCCCGGTTCCGACGGGCTTCTCTCCTCCGGACGGTGAACGCATGAAGGCCCCGACGCCGGAGCGTCGGGGCCTTCATGGGAGCAGATGTCAGCCGAGGAATGCGGCGAGATCCTGCTCGAGCGCGTACTTGGGCTTTGCGCCGATGATGGTCGTCTTGACCTCGCCGCCGTGGAACACCTTCATGGCGGGGATGGACGTGATCTGGTACTTCATCGCGAGGTCGGGGTTCTCGTCGACGTTGAGCTTGAGGACGGTGATCTTGTCGGCGTTCTCGCTCTGGATCTCGTCGAGGACGGGAGCGACCATACGACACGGTCCGCACCACTCGGCCCAGAAGTCCACGAGAACGGGTCCGTCGGCCTGCAGGACGTCCTGCTCGAACGTTGCGGAGGTCGTCGCCTTGGCAGTCATTGCTATTTCTCCTTAGATGAGAGCGTCAGTTGATGAAAACGCCGGTGAGCCCGGTTTTGTTCCTCAGACGACCGCGGCGTCGGGAAGACCCTCGATGGGGCTCTCGGCGACGGCGGGCTCGCCGGCCTCGCCGCGGGCGGCGAGGAAGTGCTCCACGTCGAGAGCGGCGACGGTTCCACTTCCCGCCGCGGTGATGGCCTGGCGGTAGGTCGGGTCGATGACGTCGCCGGCGGCGAAGACACCCTCCACCGACGTGCGCGACGAACGGCCGTCGACCCAGATGGTGCCCTGGTCGGTGAGCTGGAGCTTGTCGTGCACGAGGTGCGTGCGCGGGTCGTTGCCGATCGCGACGAAGAGACCATCGAGGGGCAGCTCGCGGGTCGAGTCGTCGACCGTCGAGCGCAGGCGCACACCGTTCACCGCCTCGTCGCCGAGGATCTCGTCGACGGCGCTGTTCCAGATGAACTCGATCTTCGGGTTCGCGAACGCGCGCTCCTGCATGATCTTCGACGCGCGCAGCGAGTCCTTGCGGTGGATCACGTAGACCTTCGACGCGAACTTGGTGAGGAAGTTGGCCTCTTCCATCGCCGAGTCTCCGCCGCCGACGACCGCGATCGTGCGGTCGCGGAAGAAGAACCCGTCGCACGTCGCGCACCACGAGACGCCGCGACCCGACAGTCGGTCTTCACCCTCGAGGCCGAGCTTGCGGTAGGCGGAGCCGGTGGCGTAGATGACCGAAACGGCCTCTTCGACCTTTCCGCTGCCGAGCGTGACCTTCTTGACGGGCCCGTCGAGCTCGAGCGACACCACGTCGTCGTACAGAACCTTCGCACCGAAACGCTCGGCCTGCGCCTGCATCTTCGCCATGAGGTCGGGACCCTGGATGCCGTCGGGGAACCCGGGGAAGTTCTCGACCTCGGTCGTGTTCATGAGGTCGCCGCCGGCTTCGACGGAGCTCGCGACGACGAGGGGCTCGAGGTTGGCTCGGGCGGCGTAGATGGCGGCCGTGTAGCCGGCCGGGCCCGATCCGATGATGATGACGTGACGCACGGTTGCGCCTTCCTCTCGTTGATTCCGTCGGATGAAACCCATGGTAGCCGCGGGGTATTCCGCGGCCCCGGGGCTAGCGCTTGGGGAGGAACCGCCGGCCGAGCGCGAGCGCCGGGGCGAGTTCAGGGGTGCGGAAGACGGCCAGGATGCCGATGTACACGGCGAGGACGACGAGACCCAGCACTGCGGCACCGGCGATCCCCGCGGGCACGCTGCTCGTCATCCATCCTTCGGAGCCACCCAGCAGGACGAGGGTTCCCCACCCGGCGGCCGCGGCGGGGATGGCGGCGAGGGTGAACCGACCGAGCGCCGGCAGCCACGAACCGACACCGATGCCCGACAGTCTGCGGTGGAGCAGGACGGTCGCGACGACCACTTGCACGATGCTCGCGAACGACTGGGTGAGGGCGACCGCGGCGGCCAATTCCGAGCGATCGATGACGGCGCCCGCAGCGACCGCCCCGCCCGCAACGAGCGCGCACTGCAGCAGCGTGAAGAGGAAGGGGGTGCGGGTGTCGTTGTAGGCGTAGAACGTGCGCTGGACGACGAAGAGTACGGCGAGCGGCACCAGGCAGACGAGGAAGCACCACAGGACGGGGGCGGCCGCGATCGCCTGTTCCGGCCCGTTCGTGAAGATCCGGCTTGCGGGCACGGCGGCGACGGCGAGGGCTGCGGTCGCCGCGACGATGAAGAATCCGAGCGTGCGGATGCTGCGCGCGATGTCGGCCCGCACGTCGTCGTCGCGTCCCGCGGCGGCGTGCTCGCTCAGCTGTGTGAAGTAGGGCGTCCCGATCGAGAGCACGATGATCGAGTACGGGAGCATGAAGAGCAGCCAGGCGTTCTGAGAGGCGAAGATCGCCGGGTCCTCACCGGAGGCGCCGGAGAGCACGTTGGACTGCACGATGCCGGCGAGCTGACCTGCCACGACCATGAGGAAGGTCCAACCCGCGAGCCGGCTGATGTGACGCAGCCCCACGCCTCTCCAACGGAAGTCGGGCCGGAGCGTGAGCCCGGCCCGGCGCCAGAAGAACATGAGGACGGCCGTCTGCACGACGATGCCCGCCGTCGCCGTGGCGGCGAGCACGGCGATCATGGCCGGGGTCCACGCCTCCACGCGGGTCTGTGGTCCGCCGAAGAGGAGGATGAAGGCCCCGAAACCGGCGATCGAGACGATGTTGTTGACGATCGGCGCCCACGTGTAGGGGCCGAAGACGCGGCGGGCGTTGAGGATCTCACCCAGCAGCGCGTAGAGACCGTAGAAGAAGATCTGCGGCAGGCACCAGTAGGCGAAGGCGGTCGAGAGGGCCAATTGATCGTCGGTGAACTTGCTCGCGTAGACCTGCACCAGCAGAGGCGCGGCGACCATCGCGAGAGCCGTGGCACCCAGCAGGCCGACCGTTCCCAGTGTGAACAGTTTCGAGATGAAGGCCTGTCCCCCGTCGGCGTGCGCGGCGGCTTTCACGATCTGCGGGACGACGACGGCGGTCAACAGACCTGTCGAGATGATGGCGTAGATGTTGTTGGGCAGCTGGTTGGCGACGGCGAACGCGTCACCCGCGCTGCTGATCGACCCGATGGCCGCGACGAGCACGACCGTGCGCAGCACCCCGCTCACGCGGGACACGATGGTCCCCGCTCCGATGAGCACGCTGGCCCGTCCGATGCTGCTCACGGGCGCGTCTCCTGCTCGTCGTCCACGGGTTCGGTCGGGTCGTCGGCGTCTTCGGCCGGGCTGCGTCCGTCGGCATCCGGGTCCTTCACCCCGATGCCGTCGGTGGGGGTGTCGGCATCCGGATCCGAGGCCGCGGCCTCCTCGGCGCGCACCCGCCGACGACGGGCGACCGTGCGCACGACGCCGAGTGAGAGGAACCCGACGACCAGGGCGATGATCACGACCAGGCCGATGTTCTCCCACTCCGCGCGCACCTCGACGTCGACGGACTGAGGGGAACCGATCGGCACGCCGGTCGGGCTGTACAGCTGGAAGTCGACGCTCACCTCGCCGTTGGCGATGCGAGCTTCCACCGGCACCTCCATGCGCGTGTTCGCCGAGGCCTGGGCGTCGACGGTCGTGCGCTCCTGCACGCGCAGTCGCGCGTCATTGGTGCGCACCGCCAGCACCACGGTCACCGGCCACGGCAGGTCGTTGCGCACCCACGGGCGCAGGGGTGCGCTGGAGCTGACGAGGCGGAAGTCGGATGACAGGATGCCGACCGAGTCGAGGGTGGTCCGCGTCGCGGCGCGATGGTCGGCGACGGCCTGGCGGGCGGCATCCCCCGTCCACGACGCGCTCATGACCTGGAGCACCTCCGCGCGCTCGCGTCCGGTGAGCAGCTCGGGTTGGTCGAGGATCGTGGCGAAGCTGTCGATGGTCTGCTCGTCGCCCAGCAGGTCGTTGACGTCGGCCACCCGTGCGTCGTCAACCGACGGAGCGTCGAGCGAGACCTCGGATGCCGGAAGTGCGGCGATCGTGCGCAGGGTGGTGCCCGTGAAGCCCGGGGCCCCGGCGAGAAGACCCAGGGTGGCCCGCAGGCTCACGCGCGAACGGTCGGTGCCGCGGTCGAGGACCGCCAGCAGGGGCTGGTCGCCGGCGGTGGATCGCGCGATCGCGAGGTATCCCTGGGCGGCGGCGAGGGAGGCACCCCGTCGGGTCGCGTCGTTCTGACCGGCGGCGGTGGCAAGGGCGCGGGAGACCTCTGCGTCGTAGACCGGGGTGGAGACCCCGCCCGAAGCGGCAGCGGCTTGACGGCCGCCCCCGGAGACGCTCGTCGAGGCGACGAGGACGTGCGTCGGGTCGTCGCCCGTGCCGAGGGCTCCGAGGGCCGCGACCGTCTCGGCACCGGCCGAGCCGGTCACGGGCCAGTACACGTTCGGCGCGGCGGTGCCGATGTCGAGCAGCGTCGTCAGCGACGGGTAGGTCGGCAGGCCGGGGGTCGACGACGCGGAGGGATCCGGCGTCGACACGGCCGAGACGGCCGGTGCGGGCTGGGTGAAGTCGGTGGCCGACATGTAGTTCTGCAGCGAGGTCGGGGCCAGCGGCGCGGACAGGCCCGCCCGCAGCTGCGCAGCGATGTCGGCGTCGCCGAACTGCAGGGCGAAACGGTCGTTCGGCAGCGCGAGCAGGCGCTGCAGCCACGCCACGGCGGTGGGCGGGGCGGCCGAGCCGAGCACGCGGATCGCGGCGGGGATCGCCGGGTCGACGGCGAGGGTGGCGGCTGTGCCGTCGACCGAGTCGAGCTGCGCCGACAGGGCGCCGTCGACGGCCGTCAGCTCGGCGAGCTCGTTGGCCGTGAGCAAGCCCCGTGTCATCGGCGCGACCGTGATCGGGACGACCACGGCGACCGGCGTCTGCGACCCGCCGTCGGCCGGCACGACGACGACGCTCGGCGTCGACAGGCCCGCCTCGGGAGCGGTCACGAGCACGGGGTAGACCCCCGCGCCGCGGCCCGAGAGCGCCGGGTCGGTCGGCGGGACGCTCAGCGTCGTCGTGGCCTGAGCGCCGGAGGCGGCGGCATCCACTGTTCCCGTCGCGATCTGCTGCACGGTGACTCCCGTGGGATCGCCGTTCAGCCATCGGTCGAGGCTCGCGTCGTCGCCGAAGGGGGAGGCGCCGATCGACAGGGTCACCGGGCTGGAGGCCTGGCCGGTCGAACCCGCGGTGAGCGAGACCACGACCGACAGAGGCTCGCCCGCGCGCAGGACGCCGTTCGCCCCGGGAGCGGCCGCGAGGACCGCGGGAGAGGCGGTGGGCGACGGCGAGGGGGTCGTCGCGGCGACGGCGGCGGACGCGGGCAGCGCGACGCCCAGAGCGAGCGCCCCCGCGGCGAGGGTCGCCAGCAGCCGGCGCGTCAGCGAGCGCCGTGGCACGGGTGGGCCCGAAGGCGGGGAGGTCACGGTCATACGGTCGTGGGTGGGACGAGGGGGCCTCGCATCGCGACGAGTCTAGGCCCGCGTCCCTTCGAGCCCCCCGATAGCCTCGCGCAACCGATTGAATGGACCGGTGCTCCCCGAACCCGATCCCGCTCTCGCCCAGGCGCTCGCCGAAGACCTCCGCTCCGCCGGCTACGCGAGCGCCGCCTTGCGGCACGCGTGGGGCGAGCAGGCCGACGACGCCGTCGCGCGCGGGCTGCGCCGCCCCGCGGAACGCGCCCTGGCGGGCCGTGACGACGCCCTCGCGATCCTCGGTCGCCTGTGGGGGCTGGGCCTGGCGGTCCCGGATGCCGCTGCCGCCGCCGCCCTGCCCCGTGTGGGGGTCGACGGTGCCGTTGCCCTCGGCCTCGCCACCGCCGCCGACGGGCTCGTGCACCCCGCGGTGCTCGTGCGTCCCCAAGCGTTCTCGGACGATCGCGGCGAGGTGGAGTGGTGGATCGCGAGCGACCTCGACGAGGCGGCCCTGGGAGGCCCGCTGCCCGAGGACCACGTGCTGGGCGTAGGCGGGGCGTCTCAGACGCTCGCCCGGCTGCAGCTGACGCGTCGTGCCGCGACGGCACTCGATCTCGGGACCGGCTGCGGCATCCAGGCTCTCCGACTGCGTCGGCTCGTCGACCGGGTCGTGGCGACCGACATCTCGGAACGCGCGCTGCGGTTCACGCGCCTGAACGCGCTGCTCAACGGTGTGGACGGCATCGAGACCCGGCTCGGTTCGCTGTTCGAGCCGGTCGAGGGCGAGACGTTCGACCGGGTGGCATCCAATCCCCCGTTCGTCATCACCCCGCGCGTCGAGGGCGTCCCGGCGTACGAGTACCGCGACGGCGGAATGGAGGGCGACGCGCTCGTCGCGTCCGTGATCGGCGGGGTCGGCGCGCACCTCGCGCCCGGTGGCGTCGCGCAGTCGCTCGGCAACTGGGAGTACCGCGAGGGCGAGTCGGGGCTCGACCGCGTCCGCGCCTGGGTCGGGACCGGGCTCGACGCGTGGATCGTCGAGCGGGAAGTGCTCGACCCCCTCGCCTACGCCGAGCTGTGGGTGCGCGACGGCGGAACGGTCCCGGGCACCCCGGCCTACGCACGGCTCATCGACGCATGGCTCGACGATTTCGTCCGGCGCGGGGTCACCGGTGTCGGGTTCGGGTACGTGCTCGTGCGCAAGCCGCTGGCCGGCGGGCCCACCCTCGCGCGCTACGAACGCGTGGCGGGCGGCGGCGAGGCGGCGTTCGGCCCGCACCTGGCGGCGTGCCTCGCGGCGCATGATCGCGCCGCGCTGCTCGACGACGACGACCTCGCCGACAGCGTGCTCGTCGTGTCCGGCGACGTCACCGAGGCCCGGCACCACCGCCCCGGCGAGGGCGATCCCTCGGTCATCGAGCTGCGCCAGGGCGGCGGCTTCGCCCGCACGATCGAGGTCGACCCCGCGCTCGCCGCCCTCGTGGGCGCGTGCGACGGGGATCTCGCGACCGGTAGTCTCATCGACGCGATCGCGCAGCTCATGGAAGTGGATGCCGCGCACCTCCGCGCCGACCTCCTCCCGCGGGTGCGCGAGCTGCTGGTGACCGGATTCCTCCGCTTCGCCGACGCGTGACGGGCTGGGCTCCTCTCGGCGTCGAGTGTCGAGAACACGCCGCACCCCGCGCGCGCGACACGGCGTGTCGTGGACACTCGACGGGGGTGGGGCAGGACTGCGGATGCCGGGGAAAGATCAGCGGCCCCGGATAGGCTCGAAGGCATGCTGAACATGGCCGAGGGTCTCGCGCGCCTCGAGGAGCTCGCGGCGCATCCGGTCGTCTCCGCCGTCGCGCGGGCGTTCGCCGACGCGGGTCGCGATCTCGCGATCGTCGGCGGTCCCGTCCGTGACGCGCTGCTGGGCCGGGTCACCCACGACTTCGACTTCACCACCGACGCCCGACCCGACGAGATCCTGGCGCTGGTGAAGCCCATCTCGTCGGTGCAGTGGGACGTGGGGCGTGCCTTCGGCACAATCGGCGCCCGTGTGAAGGGCGAACAGGTCGAGATCACCACGTTCCGCGCCGACAGCTACGACGGCGTGACCCGCAAGCCCACCGTCGAGTTCGGCGACACCCTCGAAGCCGACCTCAGTCGCCGCGACTTCACCGTCAACGCGATGGCCCTCCGGGTTCCCGCCCGCACCCTCGTCGACCCCACCGGCGGTGTCGAGGACCTGATCGCCGGGCGCCTGCGCACCCCCATCGACCCGGCCGTGAGCTTCGGCGACGACCCGCTGCGCATGCTGCGCGCCGCCCGTTTCGCCTCCCAGCTCGAGTTCGCCGTCGACCCGGCGACGCTCGACGCCATCACCGAGCTGAGGGAGTCGCTCGCCATCGTCAGCCCCGAGCGCGTCCAGGCCGAGCTCGTGCGGTTGCTGCAGACCGACGACCCGGTCCGCGGCATCCGCGTCCTCGTCGAGACGGGGCTGTGCGAGCAGTTCCTCCCCGAGGTGCCGGCCCTGCGCCTCGAGGTCGACGAGCACCACCACCACAAAGACGTCTACGAGCACTCGCTCACCGTGCTGCGCCAGGCGATCGCCCTCGAGAAGCAGCGGCATCCGGATGCCGCCCCCGATGTGCCCCTTCGCCTCGCGGCGCTGCTGCACGACATCGGCAAGCCCGCCACGCGCCGTCTGGAGTCCGGCGGCGGCGTGACGTTCCACCACCACGACGTCAAGGGCGCCCGTATGGCGCGCAAGCGCCTGCAGGCACTGCGCTTCGACGCCGCGACGACCACGGTGGTGTCGCGCCTCGTCGAGCTGCACCTGCGGTTCTTCGGCTACGCCGAGGGTGCGTGGACGGATGCCGCCGTCCGCCGCTACGTGCGCGACGCCGGCGACGAGCTCGAGCGTCTGCACATCCTCACGCGGGCCGACGTGACCACGCGCAACAAGCGCAAGGCCCAGCGCCTGGCATCCGCATACGACGACATCGAGACCCGCATCGCGACCCTGCGCGAGCAGGAGGAGATCGACGCGATCCGCCCCGAACTCGATGGCAACCGCATCCAGGAGGTGCTGGGGCTGAAGCCCGGCCGCGAGGTCGGCGAGGCGTATCGCTTCCTGCTCGACCTGCGTCTCGACGAGGGCGTGCTCGGCGAGGACGAGGCCGAGAAGCGCTTGCGCGAGTGGTGGGCCGCGCGGGGCTGATCCGTCGCCGACGGCGTATCGGAATGCCGAAACGGGCTTCCTCGGACGTGGGAGCGATTTCACACATTGCTCTATACGCGACCGATTGTGAGCGCTAACGTGACAGATGTGGTGCATTCACGGCGCCGTTTCGCAAATATCTGTCGTCAGCGCGGACGATTCAGTCAACGAAACGCGACCGAAATCAGCGCGTTCTAGCGTCCGGAGGGCCATTCGGCGTCCCGCTGTCCGTTCGCATTGGAGCCCTTGTGACCCCTTCCGCCCCTCGCCCGCATCGGCGATTCGTCGCGGCAACCGCAGCCGCGCTGGTCGCGGCCCTGGCAGCCGCGCTCCTGTCCGCGACACCGGCTTCGGCGCGTGCCGATGAACCGGTCTGGACTCCCGTCGAAACGAAGGGGACGCAGACCGAACTCGGACTGAAGGCCGACGCGCCGGTCGCCGCCTTCGACGTCGACCTGGATTCCGTGCTCAGCGGGTCGACCGGGCTCCGCACCATGGCGCGATCGGTCGTGCCCGCGACGCAACATGTGAAGCTTCCCGACCCCACCGGCGCATTCGTGGACTTCGACGTGCAGCCGATCAGTGTCATGGAGGACGACCTCGCGGCACGGCATCCGGAGCTCAAGACCTACGCCGGTCACGCGACCTCCGATCCCACGACGTCGATCCGCCTGAGCATCACTCCGCTCGGCGTCTCCGCGTCGGTGCGCAGCGGAGACAACCGCTCGGTGCCGTGGTACATCGACCCCATCCCCTCGGACGCGGGCAGCGCCAAGCCGCAGCACATCTCGTACGGACGCGATGCCGCCCGCGAGGGAAAGGGCGAGGCGCAGTTCCTCGAACCGCGGGAGGAGGCGCCCGTGCCCGACGAGGCTCCCGGCGATGCTCCGAAGGCGACGCGGCAGGTCATCCGTCTCGCGCTCGCGAGCGACCCCGCATTCGCGCAGTTCTACGGAACCGAGAACGTGCTGGCCGCCAAGGTCGTGATGGTCAACCGTGTCGCGCAGATCTACAACGACGACGTGGGTGTGCAACTGAAGCTCGTCGACGGCACCGAGCAGCTGAACTTCGACAGCGATGCGGCCGCGTACGATCCGGGCGGTGCCTGCGGGGATGACGCCTGCTACTGGCGTGACGCGATGCGTGAGTGCAGTGACGGGCTGCTGTCGGCGAACGCCGGCGTCCTGCAGCGCATCCTCGGCGACGGCGCGTACGACGTCGGTCACATCTCCCTCGGATCGGGCGACGGGGGCATGGCCTATTGGAACGTCGTGGGTAAGGACTACTGGAAGGGAGGCGGCTGCACCGGCCTCTCGGCTCCGGTCGGCGACATCTTCGCGACCGACTATCTGGCGCACGAGATCGGGCACCAGTTCGGTGGCACGCACACCATGAACGCCTGCTACAACTCGCAGGGCGACTCGGCCATGGAGCCCGGCTCGTCCTCGACGATCATGGGCTACGCGGGGCTGTGCGGAGAGAACGACCTGCAGTCGAACTCCGACCCGTACTTCTCGGCCTTCACCATCGACCAGATGCATTACTGGACGGGCCTGGCCGGTGAGCACGTGGCATCCACGAACACCATTCCGGTGGTGACCGCTCCCGAGAGCCGGACGATTCCCATCCGCACGCCCTTCGCCCTGACCGCTTCGGGCAGCGACGCCGACGGCGACGCGCTCACCTACGTGTGGGAGCAGGCGAACCTCGGCGACTTCGGGCGCGCACTCCGCGACCCGAACAAGGTCGACGGACCGCTGTTCCGCGTCTTCTCGAAGGCGGCGGACCTCACGTACGAGCAGGCCCACTCCTATTACTCGGGTGCGCAGAACGCGGCCGGCCCCGTGCCCACGCGGGTGTTCCCCGACATGGACCAGATCCTCAGCGGGGCGACGAACGCGCACACGGGCCTGTGCGACATGTCCGACTCGGCGCAGGTGCGGGACTGCTACTCCGAGTTCCTGCCGACCGCGGCGTACGAGGGCAACGGCAATGGCGGGTTCGACTTCCGGGTCACCGCGCGGGACCAGCGCGTCGACGGAGGCGGTGTGGCCATGGCTGCCGTTCACCTCGGCATCGACCGGGAGGCCGGTCCGTTCGAGGTCACGAGCCAGGCGGACGCCGGGCAGTCGGTGATCGGCGGACGGAGCACCGAGATCACCTGGGCGGTCAACGGCACCGACGCCCCGCAGCTCGCTGCCGAGGTGCGCATCATGCTGTCGACCGACGGCGGGAAGACCTTCGACCGCGTCCTGGCGGAGCGGACTGCGAACGACGGCGCGGAGAGCGTGACGTTCCCGAGCGTCTCGACCAAGAACGCCCGCATCAAGATCGAGGCGGTCGACAACTACTTCTTCGCCGTCAACCGCGCCGACTTCACGATCGTCGACACCGTGATGACGTCGATCGAGCCGCAGGCGGTGCGGACCATCCCCGGTGCCCCGGTCGACCTTCCGACGACGGTGGTCCCGGTCTACTCCGACGGAGCCCGCACGCCCGTCCCGGTGACCTGGGACGCCTCCGGCGTGGACTGGGCGGAGGCCGGCAGCTACCGCGTGATCGGGACCGGCGTCGATGACTACGGCAACGCGTTCTCGGACGCGGTGCT
Organism: Microbacterium sp. PRF11; assembly: GCF_031844085.1. NCBI lineage: Bacteria > Bacillati > Actinomycetota > Actinomycetes > Micrococcales > Microbacteriaceae > Microbacterium > Microbacterium sp. PRF11. Next base: position 90,314 of record NZ_JAUZUP010000002.1, on the reverse strand, counting down.
CACCGTCGAGATCGGCGACTTCAGCCGCACCGATCCGGTTTCGGCGACGGTGCCGACGGGCCAGCCGGTGTCATCGCTCGCGGATCTGCTGCCCGCCACCGTGCCGGCCCAGATCGGCGATGGCGAGGCGCGGTTCGACACCGGAGTGACGTGGGACACGGCGACGGTGACGCAGGCGGATCTGGATGCCGTCGGCTCGATCCGCATCGACGGAACCGCCGACTCGGCGATCGCCGGAAATCCGGGCCTCCCGGCGGTGCTCACGGTGTTCGTGACGGAGGGGAACGCGGTCAACGTCGCGCCGAACAGCGAGACGCGGACGGCTTCGTACACCGAGCCCGGTTACTCGATCGACCGGACGGTGAACGGCGACCTGCGCGACAAGGCCTGGTCGGACTGGCGGTGGGGCGGCTCGAACCCGACCGAGACGTTGACCTACACGTGGTCGTCGTCCCAGCTGCTCGACACGGTCGTGCTGACGGGCTTCCGCGACGGGGGCGACCACTCGCTGCCCGCTGAGGTGCGCGTGTCGTACACCGATGACCGGTCCGGCGAACGCGTGACGACGGCGCCGGTGCCCGTGGACACGGACGGCGACCTGCCGCAGGCCACGGTCGATCTGAGGGTCGACGGGCGTCCGGCCTGGACCTCGTCGATCGACGTCGAGCTGACGGCGACGGAGGATTCCTACCTGACGATCTCGGAGGTGGAGGCCTTCTCTCGGACGGCCAGTCGTGCATCGTCCGCCTCGCTCGGACGCCTGAACGTGAACGGGGTGCCGCTCACGGGCTTCGACCCCGCGACCACGCACTACGAGGCGACCGTGGATGGCTCCCGGTGGCCGATCGTGTCGGCTGTGGCGTCCGACACCGCGGCGACCGTCTCGGTGGGCGCCGTCGATCCGGCCACGGGGCGGGTGGCGATCGAGGTCACCGCCGCCGACGGGAAGACGACCCGGACCTACGAGCTGATCGTCAGCCGTCGTGCGACCTTCACGAACGAACCGCGGCTCATCGTCGAGGTCGGCGAGGTGCGGCTCGCGGCCGCGGTCGACCCGGCCGATGCGGAACTCCGCGTGGTCTGGCTGCGCGACGGTGTGGCTCAGCCCCGCACCGGCACGGCCTACGCACTCGGGTCGGCGGACGCCGGGACGTCGCTCTCGGCCCGCGTCACCGCGGAACGCGCGGGCTTCCTCTCGGGTGAGGCGATGTCGGAGACCGTGAAGATCCACGCCTACGAGGTGCCGGATGACAGTGGCGGTGGCGGGAGTACGCCCACCCCGACGGATGGCTCGACGGATGGCCCGACGGCATCGCCGACCCCGGCAACGGTGGCCTCGGCCGCTGCTGCCGCGACTCCGGCGCGATCGGCGCCCGCTCGCCTCAGCGCGACCGGCACCCCCGACACCTCGAACGTGATCGGTGTCGCGGCCCTGCTCCTCGCACTGGGAACGGCGGCTCTGGTGGTCGTTCGTATCCGCCGCCGCCACGAATCGGCGACCTCGTCCCACGACTGACCCCGAAAGGACCGGACCATGATGCACTTCGCTCGATCCGCTTCCCGGGGACGCGGGGCAGCCGCAGCAGCGGCGGCTCTGATCGCCGCGGGTATCACCCTCCCGAGTCCGGCGGTCGCCGATGTCGAGCTCCCGCCGCCGGCGGCGGACATCTTCTCGAACGTCGGTACCGCGGACTTCGACGTCCAGCACTACGACGTCCAGATGGACTACCGCACGAACGCCGACATCTCGGCCGTGACGACCATCACGGCCGTCGCGGCGAAACCGCTCGACACGATCCGTCTCGACCTCGAGGGGCTCACCGTCGATGCGGTCACCGTCGACGGGAAGGATGCCGCCTTCACCCGTGAAGACGACGACGCGACCACGCTGCACAAGCTCGTCGTGGCTGCTCCCGAGACGGTCGACGGGGAGTTCACGGTCGTGGTGAGCTATCACGGCGCTCCCGTTCGGCACGAGGATCCGGACGGGTCGACCGAGGGGTGGATGCCGACGGCCACGGGCGTGGCCGCGCTGGGGCAGCCGGTCGGCACCATGACCTGGCTGCCGAGCAACAACACGGTGGGCGACAAGGCGACGTACGACATCGATGTGACCGCTCCGACCCAGGCCGACGGCCAGGACGTCTCGGTCGCCAGCAGTGGCAACCTCGTCGGACAGAAGGCCGTCGACGCGGACCGCACCCGCTGGTCGTGGGACATCGCGACACCATTGTCGACATCGATGCTGGTGCTCTCCGTCGGGCAGTTCGACGTCCTCGAGTCGGACATCACTCTTGCCAGCGGACGAACTCTGAAGGAATGGTCGTTCGTGGCGAACAGCGCGTCGGCCGATGACCGAAAGGACATCGACTCCCTGCGGGGCCGTATCCCGCTCATGCTCGACTGGCTCGAGAGCAAGCTCGGACCCTACCCGGGTGAGAGCACCGGCATCATCTGGGATCACGCCGACGTGGGGTACGCCCTCGAGACGCAGGACCGACCGTTCTTCGACGGCTGGATCAACGAGAGCACTCTGCTGCATGAGTTCTCGCACATGTGGTTCGGCAACTCGGTGAGCCCGAAGACGTGGTCGGAGATCTGGCTCAGCGAGGGGGCGGCGACGTTCTTCGAGCGCTACTACGCCTTCGATGTGCTGAAGGAAGGCGACGATCCCCGCGAGGTCGCTCAGGACGGAGTCAAGAACGAGAAGGCCGAGAAGTGGAAGTCGCCCTCGGTGGGGTGGACGGACCCCGTGGATCTGTACGGCTGGCAGAGCTACACCCGCGGGTCGTACGTCTACAGCGCCCTGATGAACGCCCTCGGACCGGAGGGATTCGACGACGTCGTGAAGGCCTGGGCCACGAAGTACCGGACGTCTTCGGTGGTGACGGCCGACTTCATCCGGCTCGCGAGCGAAGTCTCGGGGCGTGATCTCAGCCAGACGCTCGACCAGTGGATCGTCGGGGACACCGTGCCCTGGGTGCCGGAGAACATCCTCCGCATCCTCGCGTCGGACCCGGTGCAGACGACCGCAGGGACGGCTCCGGCGCTGCCGACGACGGTGACTCCCGAGTACGCGTCGGGTCTGTCGCAACCGGCCGCGGTGACGTGGGACACGGCCTCGGCGGATTGGACCGAGCCGGGAACGGTCACGCTCACCGGATCCGGCGCCGACTTCTTCGGGGCGCCGTTCACCACGGCATCCGTGGAGGTCGTGATCGCCGCAGCACCGGCGCCCACGGCGACAATCTCGCCGACGGCGGCCCCCGCGCCGTCCAGCAGCGCCGGGGTGCCGGTCTCGGCGACGCCGTCGCAGCTCGGAGCGACGGGCTCGGAGCTCCCCCTGCCGGGAATCGTCGCCGCGTTCGCCCTGCTCGCCGGTGGAGGCATCGCGCTCGCCGTATCGCGGCGCCGATGTCGAGCTGACTGAACGATGGTGGAAGGGGCGGTCCGTGGCATCCACGGGCCGCCCCTTCTCGCGTTCGACCTCAGGACATGAGTCGATCGAGCACGATCGAGGTGCGCGTGCGCTCGATGCGGTTGGAGCTGCGGAGCGTCTCGACGATGTTTCCGAGCGCTTCGTTGTCAGCGGCGCGCAGGATGACGACGGCGTCGGCCGCCCCGGCGACCGACACCGCGGTCACGACCCCGTCGAGATCGGCGAGAAGCGAGCGCAGCTCCGTGGTGCTGACGTTGCCTCGACAGAAGATCTCGACGACGGCTTCGGTGCCGTCGAATGTCGCCGGGTCTCGCCGCGCGATCGTGAAACTGGGAATGACTCCCGACGCGAGCATGGCCTCCACCCGGCGCTTCGCGAGAGACGGCGAGCGTCCGATCCGTCGTGCGATCTCGGAGAACGGCATGCGCGCATCGGTCGAGAGCAGGTCAAGGATCGCCTCATCCACGCTGTCCACGGCTGTGACAGTAGACGGGCGACGTTTCGTTTCCGTGGCGGAGAGGTGCCGATCTCGCTCACGGCGCCGACGCGTCGGGCAGATGCTCCACATCCGCCAGGGGCGTGGGCGTGGGGACCGGCGTGGTGTCCGCTTCCGTAGCGGATCGAACGACGTCCGCGGGGAGCGGTTGCACGCGCGAGAACGGGAACTCCGTCGGTCCCGCGTTCGCGATGTCGTCGGGCGTCATCCACGACCCCGCCGGCAGTTCTCGCAGCGGGAAGATGTTCCAGGCGCCGTTGCCACCCGGGACCGGGTAGGGAACGGGCACCGGACCACCGCCGCCGTAGAAGTAGCCGTCGATGGTCTGCGGCCCGCTGTCGGCTCCGACCGTGGTGAGCGGGGCGCCGTTCTGATCGAACAGCTGCACGACGGGGATGGGGTTGCCCTCGACGTCGAACGCGAAGATGTTGCGCACTCGCTGGCCGTCGACCGAGAGGCCCGAGATCAGGTAGGGCTCGGGCACCGCGTTGGCGCGCTCGATGGCGAGGCTCAGCCCCTGCGCGAACAGACCCGCGAGGATCGGGAGGGCGAACACCGCGCCGACCGTCAGGACCAAACGCAGAACCCGAACGCCTTTCCCCGGGAGCCAGCGCCCGCGGCCCCACTGCACGCTCAGGGTGAGGGCCGCGAGCAGGATCGCCCACGCGACCGGATTGCCTCCCAGGGCGAGGATGGCGCCGAGCAGGCCGCCCGAGACGCTCGACGGCACGACGATCCAGACGAAGAGGTAGAGGCAGACGTACCAGGTGGCGCCGCGAACCAGCCACCAGACCGGACGCAGCGCTCCGAACAGGTCCAGCAGCCATGCGCCGACCGGGTTCTTCCGGATGACCTCACCGACCTCGCGCCACCCGTCCTTCACCTGCTCGAGAAGCGGTTCACGCTTCGGGGCGGTGCGAGGCGCCCCACGCTCGGGGAGACCCGCGGCCGAGCGGAGTTCGGCGGCGTAGGTCGCGGCATCCGGGATCTCGAAGTGCTCTCCGGCCTCCGCGGCCTGATCCGACAGGTCGGCCTCGAGCCCGTCGAGCAGGTCGTCGACCTCGTCGACGGGCAGATCGTCGAGGTGCGTGCGGACGGCGGCGGCGAAGGCGCGGATGTCGTCGCGGACGGGCGTGGTGATCATCGTGCGTCTCCGATCGTGCGCAGCTGGGGAGCGGGGGTCGTGTCGTCGAGGAGTCCGGTCATGGCCGAGGAGAAGTGCGCCCAGCTGGCGCGCTGGGCATCGAGGAGCTCGCGTCCCTGCGAGTTGATCGCGTAGTACTTGCGGTGCGGACCGCCCTCGCTCGGGACGACGTAGCTCGACAGCGCCCCCGCGGAGTACAGCCGCCGGAGCGTCCCGTACACCGACGCGTCGCCCACCTCGCCGAGTCCCGCCTCGCGCAGACGTCGCACGATGTCGTACCCGTACCCGTCGTCGTGCTGCACGACCGCGAGCACGGCGGCATCCAGCACCCCCTTCAACAGCTGCGTCGTGTCCACGCGGCCCCCTTCGCTTGTCTGCCTCGGACAGTACCACGCAGTGCGCGGTAGTGTGCATAACGCTTTCTCTCCTACAGGCTGGATACATGGATGCCATGGACTGCGTCTTCCACGCCCGGGTCGACCTCGCGGAGGGAACGTCGTCGCTTCTGCCGTTGAGCGACCTGGCGGGCATTGATCCCGCGGCTCACGCTGCCGCCATCGCGAAGTACGACGACACACCGGAGCGCCGGCGGCTGCGCGACACGGTCGTTCCCGGCCTCGATCGGCGGTGGACGGAGGTGGTCTTCCTCTCCCCCGTCCATCCGCACGCGATCTGGCGGGCGTGGCTCGAGATCCGGGGTTTCCGGCGCCCGCCCCTGGAGTTCTGGGCGATCCCCGCCGAGGAACTTCCGGAGGGCAGCGTCCTGCTGGACCGATTCCTCACCGCCACAGGCGACCCCCTCGATCCGCGCGAAGTGACACCGTTCGACAGTGCGTCTCACCGAGCTGCCCTTACGACGACCCCGCAGAATCGCGCCTGGCTCGAGGAGTGCGCGCGCCGCGGGGTGAGCGGGGCCTGGTTCCACGGCATCCCGCACGTTCTGGCGCCGGGTCCGGTACCCCTCGCTCGAGCTCGGGTCGTGTCGTGGGAGGTCGCGCCGTAGCGGGGCGCGAAGCGTGCAGTGGGGCGTCTAGAGGCCGCCCCGGTGCACGGAGGGCGCCACGGAGCCGAGACCTCAGCTACTCCCCTGGCATCCCGCCGTGAACCCTCCCGCCCGCCCGTGCGCGCACCTACACTGAGACCCACCTCCGTCACCGCCGATGGGAGTTCCGTGTCCTCTGCCTGGTCGCGACCGGCCGTGTCCCCCGAGACCTCGGGGCTGCTGATCGCGCGCGCGCACGAGGAACTCCTCGCCGGCAACGACGACCGGCGCCTCGACGACGTGCGGCCCCTCGTCAAGGAGTCGTGGCGGAGGTCGTTGGCATCCCTCGTCGGTCCGGAGGGGCTGCCGTCGCTCGACCTCGCGAGCAACGAGCTCGAGGCCTACCGGCGCGCCCACCCCCTCGCGAGCGTGATGGACATGGTGCGCGCGCTGCTGCTGCCCGGGACCGCCGAGGAGTCCGGCGTCCTCGTCGCCGTCGGGGACGCCGCGGGGCGCCTGCTGTGGGTCGAAGGTGACCGGCACATCCGCGCACTGACCGGCGACATGGGCTTCGTCGCGGGAGCGAACTGGGCGGAGGATGCCGTGGGCACCTCGGCCCCCGGAACGGCCCTGACCCTCGATCGGTCGGTGCAGATCCGCGGCGCCGAGCACTTCAACCGCCTCGTGCAGCCCTGGTCGTGCACAGCGGCGCCCGTTCACGACCCCGAGACGCGGCGGCTGCTCGGTGTGATCGACGTGACGGGCGGGCCCGAGGCCGTGACGCCTCAGGCCCAGTTGCTGGTGGATGCCACGGCCCGGGCGATCGAGAGCGAGATCCTCGTGGCGCGACTGCGCGCGCAGCAGGCTCCTCCCCCGCGCCGATCCGTGCCCGCGCGGGCTCTGCTGCGCATCCTGGGCCGGGACCGCGCCCTCTTGGAGGTGGGAGGTGCGTCCGTCGAGCTCAGCGCGCGGCACGCGGAGATCCTGCTGCTGCTGGCGGTCCACCGTGAGGGGCTTTCGGCTGAGGCCCTGAGCGAGGCGGTGTACGGCCACGCCGCAGTCGAGACCCTCAGGCCCGAGATGGTGCGTCTGCGTCGCGCGCTCGTCCCCGTGGCTCCGCGGCTGGTTCCGGCATCCCGTCCCTATCGTCTGCCCGAGGGGCTCGAGACCGACGCCCAGCACGTGCTGTCGCTGCTCGACCGTGGGGCTCACCGGGTCGCGCTCGCCGCCTATGCGGGTCCCGTGCTGCCCGAGTCCGAGGCGCCAGGGGTGGTCGAGGTTCGCGAGTCGGTGCGCGCGGCGCTGCGCGAAGCACTGATCGCGGAGGCCGGGATCGACGTGCTGCTCGCCTACGCCGACACGGCGGACGCCCGCGACGACGAAGAGGTGCTGCGGTTGTGCCTGGAGCTCGTGCCCGCCCGTTCACCGAAGCGGGCCGGACTCGTCGCGAGACTGGAGCGCCTCGAGCGGGGGTGACGCCCACGCGACCGGGGGATTCTCCTCCGGACGTCCTTGATGTCGGAGGCCCTCGTTACGCTGAACATATGGACGAAAACGCGCTCGACATCTTCTCGGCAGCTCGCGCCCGTCGCGACGTGGGGCGCATTCGCGAGGCGCTCGCCGAGGTCAAGGCCGGCGACGTCGCCCGCGTCATCGTCCGCTCGCCGCGGTACGGCCTGTACGCGCTCGAGGGCACCGTGCGCATCGGCGTGGGAGGCCAGCCGCTCGTCGGCGACGTCATTCTGGCCACGAGCGCCGAGATACAGCGCATCGACCTCGGCATCAAAGCCCCGCAGCCCGCGCTCGAGGCCGATGTGGTCGACCCCTCGACGCTGCCGCACGGTACGCCCGTGCGCGTCACGTTCCTCACGCCGACCCACCAGACCTTCGCGCTCACCGGGCCGATCACGGCGGGCAACGACCGCTTCCTCCTCGTTGGCAGCTGGATCGTCGCCGACGACCGCACCATCGCCCCGCGCGTGCAGAGCATCGAGCGCCTCGACGACGTCGACCTGCACGAGGTCAACGTTCCGCCGCTGCGGTCGGTGCTGGCCGACGCCGACGCGTAGACCCACCAGGACGGATGCCACGGCCTCGGGGTCGTGGCATCCGTCGTTCCTGCGCCGGGTTGGGGCTCGCGAGATCACGTGACGTCGCCGGGAACGCGGGTTTTGGCCTGTGTTCTCGCCGAGGTCACGTGACCTCGGGGAGACGCCCGCCAGGTCACGTGACCTCGACGGCGTCGCGGGCCGGGGCCGACGCCCGCCAGGTCACGTGGCCTCGCGCACGCCCGGGCCCTCCGACGGGCGACGAGTCCCGGTGCAACCAGATGCAACCTCCCCCGGCGTACCGTCGGCGCATCGCCGCCCGAAGCCGACGCGGCGACTCATGACCGTCGAAGGAGACACGCATGACCATCGTCGAAGAAGGCGTTTCGAGCGTCTACGCCGCCCCGGGAACGCGCGGGGCCGTCGCCGAGTACCGCTCGCGGTACGGGCACTACATCGGCGGCGAGTGGGTCGAGCCGCACAGCGGCGAGTACTTCGAGAACATCACCCCCGTCACCGGCAAGCCGTTCTGCGAGGTCGCGCGCGGCGACGCGCACGACATCGATCGGGCGGTGGATGCCGCGTGGAAGGCGTTCGCGAGCTGGAAGAAGACCACGCCCGCCGAGCGCAGCGTCATCCTGAACAAGATCGCCGACCGCATCGAGGAAAACCTCGAGAAGATCGCCGTCGCCGAGACGTGGGAGAACGGCAAGCCCGTGCGCGAGACGCTCGCGGCCGACATCCCGCTGACCGTCGACCACTTCCGCTACTTCGCCGGCGTGCTGCGGGCGCAGGAGGGCTCGCTCAGCCAGCTCGACGAGAACACCGTCGCATACCACTTCAACGAGCCGCTCGGTGTGGTCGGACAGATCATCCCGTGGAACTTCCCCATCCTCATGGCGGCGTGGAAGCTCGCCCCGGCTCTTGCGGCGGGCAACTGCGTCGTGATCAAGCCGGCCGAGCAGACGCCGGCATCCCTCCTCTTCCTGTTCGACATCATCGGCGACCTGCTGCCGGCCGGTGTCGTGAACATCGTCAACGGCTTCGGGATCGAGGCGGGCGCGCCGCTCGCGCAGCACAAGCGCATCCGCAAGATCGCGTTCACCGGCGAGACCACGACCGGCCGTCTGATCATGCAGTACGCGTCGCAGAACCTCATCCCGGTGACGCTCGAGCTCGGCGGCAAGAGCCCGAACGTCTTCTTCGAAGACGTGGCTCTGCGCAGCGACGACGCGTACTACGACAAGGCGCTCGAGGGCTTCACGATGTTCGCGCTCAACCAGGGCGAGGTCTGCACGTGCCCGTCGCGCTCGTTGATCCAGCGGTCGATCTACGACCAGTTCCTCGGCGACGGCCTCGAGCGCGTGAAGAAGGTGCGGCAGGGCAACCCGCTCGACCCCGAGACGATGATCGGCGCCCAGGCCTCGAACGACCAGCTCGAGAAGATCCTGTCGTACATCGACATCGGAAAGCAGGGCGGCGCGAAGCTGCTCACGGGCGGTGAGCGGGTCGACCTCGGCGGCGACCTGTCGGGCGGGTACTACGTCGCGCCGACGGTGTTCGAGGGCACGAACGACATGCGCATCTTCCAGGAGGAGATCTTCGGACCCGTGCTGTCGGTCACGTCGTTCGACGACTTCGACGACGCGATCTCGATCGCGAACGACACCCTCTACGGCCTCGGTGCCGGCGTGTGGAGCCGCAGCGGCGACACCGCGTACCGTGCCGGACGCGCGATCGAGGCCGGACGCGTCTGGACGAACACCTACCACCAGTACCCCGCGCACGCCGCGTTCGGCGGGTACAAGCAGTCGGGCATCGGCCGCGAGAACCACCTCAAGATGCTCGACCACTACCAGCAGACGAAGAACCTGCTCGTGTCGTACGCCGAAGGGGCGATGGGCTTCTTCTGAGCCGCGGCGGCGCCGTGGAGACCCGGCGCCGCTTCCCCCATGTCCCACTTCTGGTCGTCTAGGGGCCCTTCAAACAGCCAGAAGTGGGACATCGCCTGAAAGGAGTGGGACATGCACGGACTTTCCCGCGTTGACGTGACGGATGCCGCTGCCGCGCTGCTGCGCGACCTCACGGTGAAGCACGGCCCCCTGATGTTCCATCAGTCCGGCGGATGCTGCGACGGCAGCTCCCCCATGTGCTACCCGGTGGGGATGTTCCTCATCGGGTCGAGCGACGTGCACCTCGGCGACATCGACGCCGGCCTCGACGACCCCATCGAGGTCTACATGTCGGAGTCGCAGTTCGAGTACTGGAAGTTCACGCACCTCACGATCGACGTCGTCCCCGGGCGCGGAGCCGGCTTCTCGGTGGAGGGGCCGACCGGTATGCGCTTCCTCATCCGCTCCCGGATGCTGACCGAGGAGGAGGCGGTGGCCTTCGGCGTCGGTGCGACGCCGGGCTGAGGTGGTTCCGACGGCCTGTGGACAACCTCACGGGCGTCTGCGGCCACCCCGGTAGCTTCTCCGAATGCGGAACACGGAAGCGCCCCGGGGCGCAGCACACGACATCGACGGAACGATCTGCGCGGAGGCGGCGTCCCGGCCGCCCGATCGATCCAGCCTGCGCACGGCCGTGAGCGACCTGAGGGTGGCCATGACGTGCGGCGGGGCGCCGAGCCCACGCATCGCGAAGACCGTACCGAAGGTCACGGGTGTCCCCCGTGACCTGGACGACGACTCCGACACCGCCATCAAAGCCCTCGGGAAGCTGTTCTGAGCGAAGAGCCTCAGGCCGGCTTCGATGCGCGGATCGTGTAGCTCAGCGGCACCACCGACGGCTGCTCGGTGAGAGCGAATTCGCCGTCGGGTCGCTCGGTCATCCGGCCCGGCAGGGCCTCCCAGGGCACGCTGTCGTGCTCGACGAGCGCGTCGAGACGCAGGCCACGGTCGAGCAGGGCGGTGACGATCTCGCCGAGACCGTGGTTCCACTCGTAGGTGCGGGTGGACGTCAGCGGGGCCGACACCTCGACATAGGTGCTGTCGTCATCCCACTCCAGCGGCTCGCGCTGCTCGAAATACGGGAACTCGAGTGCGAGGCCGGGCTTCTCCTCGTTCATCGCCCACAGGACGGGGTGGCCCTCGCGGATGTGCATGGTGCCGCCCGGAGCGAGCAGCTCCGCGACAACCCCCGCCCACTGCGTGATCGACGGCAGCCAGCACAGCGCGCCGATACCGGTGTACACGAGGTCGAACTCCCCGCGCGGCAGTGAGTCGGCGGCATCCCGGACGTCCGCCTGAACGAAGTCGACGTCGGCACCGGCCTCCGCGGCGAGCCGTCGCGCCTCGGCGACGGCGTTCTCGGAGAAGTCGAGGCCCGTCACGCGGGCGCCGAGTCGGGCGAGCGAGAGGGTGTCGGTGCCGATGTGGCACTGCAGGTGCACGGCGCGTTGGCCCGCGATGTCGCCGAGCAGCGGGAGGTCGAAGCGCACGACGTCCGACAGCGCGGCCGGATCCCCGACGTAGCGCTGCACCCCGTAGCCCGAACCGTCGCGGGCGGCGTGCAGGGTGGCGCGCTCGTCCCAGTTGGCGCGATTGGCGTCGATGTAGTTGGAGGTCATTGGCATCCCTTTCCTGTCCCGAGCCTAGAGATGACGCGCCCCGGTGTCGTCCCGTGACGATCGAGGGATGCCATGTCGGAGGGGCGCGTTAGCCTGGCGTCATGTCGGGCAAGGTCTATGTCATCCACGAGAACCCCCAGTGGATCCCGCCGTTCGCGGCGGCTTTCGAGGCGGAGGGTGTGCCGTTCGAGGAGTGGCTCCTCACCGACGGGTCGATCGACCTGGCCGTCGAGCCGCCCGAGGGGGTGTTCTGGTCGCGACTGAGCGCGTCGGCGCACACGCGCGATCACGCCCACAGCAAGGAGTTCGGCCGCGCCGTGCTGCGCTGGCTGTCGTCGTGGGGGCGCACCGTCATCAACGGCGCCGACGTGCTCGAGCTCGAGGTCAGCAAGGTCGCGCAGCACGCGGCGCTCCGTCACGCCGGCATCGACGTGCCGCGCACCGTCGCGGTGTTCGGCACCGACGACCTCGTCGAAACGGCCCGCGACTTCGGCGCGCCGTTCATCAGCAAGCACAACCAGGGTGGGAAGGGCCTCGGCGTGCGCCGGTGGGACTCGATCGACGAGTTCACCGCCTGGGTCTCGGGACCGGCGTTCGAGCCCTCTCCCGACGGCATCACCCTCATCCAGGAGCTCCTGACCGCTCGGGATCCGTTCATCACCCGCGCGGAATTCGTCGGCGGAGAGTTCGTCTACGCCGTGCGCGTCGACACCAGCGCCGGCAGTTTCGAGCTGTGCCCCGCCGAAGCATGCGCCGTCCCCGGCGCCGACGGTGTCGAGCCCGAACCCCTCTTCCGTCGTCGCGAAGACGTCGACCCGGCGCTGATCGACCGCTTCCTCGCGTTCCTCGCCGCTGAGGGCGTCGGCATCGCCGGCATCGAGTTCATCGAGACGCGTGACGGGCGCACCGTCACCTACGACGTCAACACGAACACGAACTACAACCCCGACGTCGAGGCCGAAGCCCCCCGCTCCGGACCGCGCGAGATCGCTCGCTGGCTCGGAACGCTGCTGCCGCGCGACCTGGTCGACCTCCGTGGCTGAGCCCGCCGCACCCCACAGCGAGTGGGCGGGCTTCGGTTTCGCCACGCGGCAGGTGCACGCCGGTGAAGAAGAAGACCTGACGCACGGCTCGCGCATCACGCCGGTGCACCTGTCTGCGGCGTACCGCTTCGCGTCCTTCCAGGAGGCGACCGACCGCTTCGCGGGTGCCGACCTCGGGCACCTCTACTCGCGCAACGCCAACCCGACCAACCAGGTCGCCGAGCGTCGTCTCGCCTCTCTCGAGGGCGGCGCAGGAGCGATCGTCGTCGGTTCGGGACAGGCCGCGATCACCGCGGCGCTGCTGGGTCTCGCCGGGAGCGGCGAGCACATCGTGTCGACCGCCAGCATCTACAGCGGCACCCGCGTGCTGTTCGACCGCACCTTCGCGCGCATGGGCGTGACGGTCGAGTACGTGTGGAACCCGCTCGACGAGGCCGAGTGGGACGCCCTCATCCGGCCCGAGACCAAGGCGATCTTCACCGAGACCCTGCCGAACCCGAAGAACGACGTCGTCGACATCGACGCGGTCGCGCGGGTCGCCCGACGCCATGGCATCCCCCTCGTCGTCGACAACACGATCGCGACCCCGTTCCTCATCCGTCCGATCGAGCACGGCGCCGACATCGTGGTGCACTCGGCGACCAAGTTCCTCTCCGGACACGGAGCCAACCTCGCCGGGGCGGTCGTCGACGGCGGCACCTTCGACTGGGTCGGCAGTTCGCGCCGGTACCCCGGCATCACCGAGACCCCGATCGCAGGACACCCGTCGATCGTCGACGCCTTCGGGTCGCGGGCCTTCGAGCTGTACCTGCGCTTCGGTATCGCGAATGACACCGGTCCCGCTCTGTCCCCGCTCAACGGCTTCCTGCTGCAGCAGGGCATGGAGACCCTGTCCGTACGCATGCGGCAGCACCTCGCCAGCGCCCGCGACATCGCGGTGTGGCTCAAGCAGCACGACGCCGTCGAGAGCGTCGACTATGCGGGGCTCCCGTCGCACCCGCAGCATGACCTCGCCGTCCGCGACTACGGCGGCCTTTCGGGGTCGGTGTTCTCGTTCACGGTGCGCGGCGGCCGCGACGCCGCCGAGCGCTTCTTCGACGCGCTGCGCTTGTTCAGCCGCATGACCAACATCGGCGACACCCGCTCGATGGCCCTGCATCCCGCCACGACAACGCACCTCGGCTTCACGCAGGAGACGCGCGACCGTCTGGGCATCGGCGACGGTCTCGTGCGCCTGTCGATCGGCCTCGAGGATGCCGACGACCTCATCACTGACCTCGACCAGGCGCTTCGCGCGGCGATCTAGCCCTGCATCGATGGACCCCTCAGCTCGTCGAAGGATGAGGCGCCCATCGGTCTGTGCATACACCGCAAGAGGACCCTGAGCCCGTCGAAGGGTCCGGGCGTGCTGCCGGCGTCGGTGGCTTCGACGGGCTCAGCCACCTCGCGTTGACGCCGCGACGGAGGGCTCAACCGTCGCGCTGCGCCTCCAGGCGCCGCACGCGCGGGATGACCTCGGCGGCGAAGCGCTGCATCTCGGGCAGGTGCGGCGAGAACTGCAGCAGCAGGGTCGAGACGCCGACGTTCGCGAAGGCGACGATGCGCTCGGCCACCTGATCGGGCGTGCCGACGAGGTTGGGGCGGAGCCCGCGGTTGGACACCGAGTACTCCTTGAGGTCGACCTGGGTGTCGAGCTTCGACTTGCTCACGAAGTCCTGGTACGAGCCGTAGGCCGCTCCCCCGCGCACGTCGGTGATGCGGTCGATCTCGGCCTGGGCCTCTTCCTCGGTGTCGCGCACGATCGCGTAGGCGGCCATGCCGAACGCCTCGAACGGGGTCGCTCCGGCGTCGGACCGACGACGGCGCATGTCGGCGACCTTCGTCTCGAGCTCCTCGAGCGTGCCGCCGTGCGTCAGGTAGGCGTCGGCGAAGCGGGTGATCGCTGTGCGTCCGGCCTCGCTCTCACCGCCGGCGTAGAGGCGGGGCTGCACCTGCGGCTTCGGCTCGGTGTACGTGCCTTCCGTGCGGTAGTACTCGCCCTCGTACGCGAACGGCGTCTGCGACCACAGGCCGCGCAGCACTTCGACCCACTCGATCGTGCGGGCGTACCGGTCGTCGTGAGCGCTGAAGAGACCCTCGTACTGCTTCGCCTCCTCGGCCCACCACGCCGAGACGACGTTGAGCGTGAACCGCCCGCCGCTGATCTCGTCGATGGTGGCGGCCTGCTTCGCCGTGTGGAACGGGTTGTGGAACCCCGGACGCACGGCGGTCATCAGCTCGAGCGAGGAGGTGACCGCGGCGAGACCGGCGGTGACGGCCCACGCGTCCAGCGAGGGCGCCTCGACGCCCTTGATGTCGTTGAGGTTCAGCTCGGGAATGAGCGTGAGATCGAACCCGCCCTCCTCGGCGGCCCGCGCGATCTCTGCGATGTGGGCGAACGACACGGGCGTCTGCTCGTCGTCGACGTTGCGCAGCCACCCGCCGAAGATCGGGGTCCAGTAGCCGAAACGCACGCGCTGGGGTGAGGTCATGGCATCCATCCTCGCCCGGCGCCGGAGGGGTGTCGTCATGAACTGCAACGGTCCGTCATATGTCGTTGACCGCGGTGCGGGCGGATGCGACGGTTGCCGGGTTCCGATCCGCGAGGAGGACCCCATGACCGACATCCACCCCACCCACGAGCCGCTGAAGTTCGCCTATTGGGTGCCGAACGTCAGCGGCGGACTGGTCATCAGCTCGGTCGAGCAGCGCACCGACTGGGGCTACGACTACAACGTGAAGCTCGCCCGCACGGCCGAGCGCGTCGGGTTCGAGTACGCCCTGAGCCAGGTGCGGTACGCCTCGAGCTACGGGGCGGCGCAGCAGCACGAGTCCACCTCGATCAGCCTCGCCCTGCTGCTGGCCACCGAGAAGCTCAAGGTCATCTCGGCGATCCACCCCGGGATCTGGCATCCAGCGGTCCTCGCGAAGTTCATCAACACCGCCGACCAGTTCTCGCACGGCCGGGCGGCCGTGAACGTCGTCAGCGGCTGGTTCAAGGACGAGTACACCGATCTCGGCCTCGAGTGGCTCGAGCACGACGAACGGTACGAGCGCGCCGCGGAGTTCATCCAGGTGCTGCGGGGGCTGTGGACGCAGGAGAAGTTCTCGTTCCACGGCAAGTACTACGACATCACCGACTTCACGCTCCGCCCGTTCCCGTACGAGGTGCCCGGGCGCGCGCACCCCGACATCTTCCAGGGCGGCAACTCGACCGCGGCCCGCTTCAACGGCGGGGCGTTCTCGGACTGGTACTTCTCGAACGGCAAGGATTTCGACGGCTTCACGGAGCAGTACGACGACGTCACGCGCATCGCGGCCGAGCACGGTCGCCGCACGCGGTTCGGCCTGAACGGTTTCGTCATCCAGCGCGACAGCCGCGCCGAGGCCGAGCAGCAGCTGCGCGAGATCATCGCCGGAGCCGACAGCGGCGCGGTCGAGGGGTTCCGCAAGAGCGTCCAGGAGGCGGGCAACGCCACGTCCGACAAGAAGGGCATGTGGGCCGACTCCTCGTTCGAAGACCTCGTGCAGTACAACGACGGATTCCGCACGCAGCTGTTCGGCGACGCGCAGCAGATCGCCGAGCGCATCATTGCGTACAAGAAGCGCGGCGTCGACCTGTTCCTGCTCGGCTTCCTGCACTTCCAGGAGGAGCTCGAGCGCTTCGGCGAGACGGTCATCCCGATCGTCCGGGAGCTCGAGGCCGACCTCGCCCGCTCGGGCGACCCGCTCGTCGTCTCCGGACGCTGAAGAGGGGATGCCACTCCCGCGGCCGTCGTGACCCGGGGGACCGGGCATAGCCCGGCGCCGCTCCGCCAGGCACGCCTGCGCCGCGCCCGGCCCCAGCCCGACGGCACCCCGCCGCGCCGGTCAAAGCCGGGCCCGGCTGCGCACCGCCGCCCTCACCGGAACAGCACGATGATCACCGTCCACGCGGCGAACACCCCGGCGACGACGAGCAGCGTCACCCACGGAATCCCCTGGCGCAGCCGGCGCCCTTCGCGAGCGACACCGACGGGCGGCGGCCTGAGCGCCGCCGCGGGAGAGCCCGGGATTCCGGATGCCGCCGCGCCCGCCGTGGGAGCGACCGCCAGGCGGTCGTCGCGCCACCGCGCCCACTGCGCGAGCTTGTCGTCGATCGCGGCGACCGTGCCGAACAGCCACTGCCAGGTCGCCGGGTCGAGGGTCGACAGGTCGCGCCGTGCGTAGAGGAAGAGCCAGTCGTCGATGATCTCGACGTCGAGGGTCGCGGCGTTGTCGATGAAACGGGCCATGACGTCGGGGGTGAAGAGGTAGAGCGCGTCGCGTTCGTACCCGGCGGGGCAGTACAGCGCGAAGTACCGGTCGAAGTCGCCCTCGAGACTCAGACGTTGCTCGGTGCCGAAGTGGACGGGCAGGTTCGAGCCGCCGAACAGACCGTTGTTGCCCACGGCATCCAGGACGATGTGCGGCAGTGGAGTGTCGAGACGCAGAGCGACGTAGCCCCACTTGTGAGTCGCCTTGTTCTTCCCCGACCCCGTCTCGTAGCGGTAGTTGGCGACCTCGACGAACCGCGGCGCCGGTCGGCGCATGAGGTCGTGCGTCTGCCGGTCGCGCCCGAGGCGGAAGATCATGCCGGGCCGGTCGGGGTCGTCGTACCCCGGATGCCACTGCATCCCGTTCGCGCGAGCGAAGCGGTCCAGTCGGTAGCGGCGGGCGGCCGCTCCCCCGAAGCCGCGGACGATCGCGACGATGATGAGCGCGATGACGGCGAGGACGGCGAGAGAGATGAGAAGGCCGACCGGGCTCACGCCGTCGCCCGCGAAGATCGACGCGGCGAGGCCCCCGAGCACGGGCACCGCGATGATGACTCCGGCGACCCCCACGATGGTGAGCGTGATGATCGTGAGCACCCCCGTCGCGATCGTCCCCTCGCTGCGCAGGCGGGCGGTGAACGCGCGCACCTCGCGACGGTCGATCGCGTCGGTGAGCGGGCTGGTGTCGAGTCCTGTCATGTCGCATCGCCTCCCCTGACGACCGTAGCGACGACGTCGGACATCCCGCTGCGAGAGCCCCCGGTCATCGCACGAACGACAGCGCGACGAGCGGTCCGAGGGTGAAGACCAGCCCCCCGACGAACAGGATGCCGAGCGCGATCCCCAGGATCAGCCACGGGCTCGTGCGGCGCAGGCGTCGTCCGGGAGCGGCCACCCCGACCGGCGGCTGGGGCCACGCGACGGGCGCGGGAGCACCGGTCGGCGCGGAACCGCCCGAGGGCGCGGGCGCAGCGGCGGCGGCCTCGACCGACAGCCGGTCGTCGCGCCACCTCCCCCACTGCTCGAGCTTGTCGAGCAGCGCCGCGATCACCGAGAACACCCACGCCCAGCGCGCCGGGTCGGTCGTCGACAGCTCCTGCGGGGCGACGAGGAACATCCACTCGTCGATGATCTCGACCTCGAGCACCGCGGCGTTGTCGATGAAACGGGCCATGACGTCGGGCGTGAAGAGGTAGAGCGCATCCCGCTCGTAGCCCTCGGGGCAGTACAGCCGGAAGTACCGGTCGAAGTCGCCCTCGAGGCTGAGGTGCTGCCCGCGTTCCCACGAGCCGAGCCGCGCGCCGTTGCCGACGGCGTCGAGCACGATGTGGGGGAGCGGCACGTCGAGCCGCACGGCGATGTACCCCCAGCGCGAGGTCGTGGTGGTCTTGCCGTTGCTCACCGTGTACGAATGGTTGCCCACCTCGACGAAACGGGGGAGGGGCGCGCGCAGCATGTCGTAGGCCGTGCGCGCGTCGCCGATGTGGAAGATCGCCCCCGGGAGCGCCGGGTCCGGCAGCGCTGGCACGTACTCCATGCCCACGTCTCGGGCGAAGCCGGCGAGGCGCCAGCGGCGGTCCTCCTGCGTGCGCTGCGTTCGCCGCATGAGGAACGGGATCGAGACAACGACACCGATCAGCAGGAGGGCGGGGATGCCGAACAGGATGCCGACGACGACGGCGCCCTCGCGCAGCACCGACGCGAACACCACGAGCAGGACGAGGGCCACGACGCCGAATCCCCCGAGCAGGACGCACAGCACGACCATGACGATGACCGTCGCCGCGGTGTTCACCGGCGGCAGTCGCCCCTCCGCCCGAAGTCGCTGCGTGAAGGCGCGCGCCGCGGCGCGATCTTCCGGCACGAGCAGAGCGCGTGCGTCGAACGGTCGTATCCCTGGCATCCGTCCCCCCACGGTGGCTCAGGACCACGTTACCGACCCGGATTCCGCCGGGCGAGCGGCATCCGTTAGACTGGGAAAGTTGTCTGGCGACGCCCATGCGCGTGTAAGCCCGAGACGACGTGCAACACACCCTCCTGCTGCCGGGAAATGCCCGTCAGCCGTTCTAGTCCGAAGGAGGTGGGTTAGTGACGCACCAGTACGAACTCATGGTCATCTTCGATCCCGAGGTCGACGAGCGCCAGGTCGCTCCGAAGCTCGACGGTTTCCTCAAGGTCATCACGGCCGATGGAGGATCCATCGACAAGATCGACATCTGGGGCCGCCGCCGTCTGGCCTACGAGATCCGCAAGAAGAACGAGGGCATCTACGCCGTCGTCAACTTCGTCGCGACCAGCGAGGCCACGAACGAGCTCGACCGTCAGCTGAAGCTGAACGAGCAGATCATGCGCACCAAGGTCCTCCGCGCCGAAGAGGCGATCGCCCAGGTCGCCGCCGAAGCCAAGCGCTCCGAGGAGAAGGCCGCCCGCAAGGCCGCCGCTCCCCGCAAGGTCGAGTCCGCCGAGAAGGCTGCGAAGTAACGACGATGGCCGGCGAAACCGTCATCACCGTCGTGGGGAACCTCACCGCTGACCCGGAGCTGCGTTACACGCAGAACGGGCTGCCGGTGGCGAACTTCACCATCGCGTCGACCCCCCGCACGTTCGACCGTCAGGCGAACGAGTGGAAGGACGGCGAGGCGCTCTTCCTGCGCGCCTCGGTGTGGCGCGAATTCGCCGAGCACGTCGCCGGTTCGCTGACGAAGGGCAGCCGTGTCATCGCGACCGGTCGCCTGAAGCAGCGTTCCTACCAGGACCGCGAGGGCAACAACCGCACCTCCATCGAACTCGAAGTCGATGAGATCGGTCCCTCGCTCCGCTACGCGACCGCCCAGGTCACCCGTGCCGCCGGTGGCGGTAACGGTGGCGGCGGCGGTCAGCGCGCTCAGGTGCAGCAGTCGAACGACGAGCCCTGGTCCACGCCCGGTTCGAACAACGGCGGCGGCAACAACAGCGGCGCGGACGCGTGGAGCACTCCCGGCTCCTACGGCGACGACACCCCGTTCTGATCTTCGACCCGCTCTCGAGCGAGACGACCCCCGAAATTCCGGATGCCACGTCCCGGTCCGCGTGACCGGCTCGGCATCCGAACCACACGAAAGAAGGAAGCATGGCTGGAAAGGCCACTGGCGACCGCCGCAAGCCGCGGAAGGGCGCGAAGAACGCAGCCCCCGCGAAGGCGATCCGCGTCGGCGTCATCGACTACAAGGACGTCGCAACCCTCCGCAAGTTCATCTCGGAGCGCGGCAAGATCCGCGCCCGTCGTATCACCGGTGTCTCCGTGCAGGAGCAGCGCCTGATCGCCCGCGCCATCAAGAACGCGCGCGAGATGGCTCTCCTGCCCTACGCCGGCGCCGGCCGCTAAGGAGCACCCGATGGCAAAGCTGATTCTCACGAATGAGGTCACCGGGCTCGGTAGCGCCGGTGACGTTGTCGAGGTCAAGAACGGGTACGCCCGCAACTACCTCATCCCGCAGGGCTTCGCCGTGGCCTGGAGCCGTGGTGGCGAGAAGCAGGTCGCGTCGATCCGCGCCGCTCGCGAGTCCCGCGCGATCCACGCGCACGAAGACGCCGTGGCCCTGAAGAACTCGCTCGAGTCGAACACCGTCAAGCTGTCGGTCAAGGCCGGCAACGAGGGTCGCCTCTTCGGTTCGGTCAAGCCCGCCGACGTCGCCGACGCCGTCAAGGCCGCCGGTCTCGGCGAGCTCGACAAGCGCAAGATCCAGATCACCTCCTCGATCAAGTCGGTCGGCGAGCACGAGGCGACCGTTCGCCTGCGTGACGACGTCACCGCCGTGATCACCCTCCAGGTGGTCGCCGCGAAGTAATTCGCGATGCACGATTCGGCCCCGCTCCTGCTTCGGCAGGGCGGGGCCTTTTCGCGTGCTCGCGGCGGACCTTCTGGTGCCGGGCGCGTTCTTCCGCTCGGGGCGGGGGTTCACGCCCCGACGACCCCGCCGTCCTCGGCGCGCAGATCCGAGCGGGCGGCGCGGGGCCATGCCGAGATCACACGATCGGGCCGAGGTCACATCCTTCGCGAGGGCCGGAACGTGTCATCTCGTGCGGTTCGTGTGCGTTCGGCGCACGGGCCGGGGGCGTCGGGGGGACGGATGCCGTGACCCTAGGCTGAGTGCCGTGACCGACCCTCGCGCACCCGAGCGCATCGTCCGCCGCTTCGCGCGCGCGTCGAACCTCATGATCGCCGGCCGCCCGTTCGCCGTGCGCGGCGAGGGATCCGCTGCGCTGCACGCGCTTCTGGCGGGGCTCGGCGGCATCCCGAGCTCGGAGCCGGCCCCGGGCCGCGTCGAGTTCGACCTGGATGCCGATCGCGTGCTGCTCGACGGACGATTGCTGCCCGAGCGCGGCGACGCCGCCGGCCGCATCGCCTTCGCGCGCGAGCACATGCCCGTCGCCTCCGCCCTCGCCGGGCGTCTCGATCTGACGGGCCTGCGGATCGGCGTGGCCATGGTGCTCGAGCCCAAGACCGCGGTGCTGTCGCTGCTGCTGCGCGAGCGGGGGGCTGAGGTGTCGGTGTACGCGCATCCCGACGAGACCGACGTCGGGGTCGCGAACGCGCTGCGGGCCGAGGGCTTCGCCGTGACGGCGGATACGTCTCTGTCGGGTACCGCTGAGCGCGCTGCCGCGCTGAGCTTCCTGCGTGCGGGTCTCGACGTACTGCTCGATGACGGTGCGCACCTGATCCGCCTCGCGCACGAAGACGACCCCGCGCTCGTGGACGGCTGGATCGGCGCGTGCGAGGAGACGACGAGCGGGCTGACCCCGCTTCGGCGGATGCAGGATGCCGGCATCCTGCGCTGCGCCGTGATGGCCGTCAACGACGCGCGCACCAAGACGATGTTCGACAACCGCTACGGCACGGGGCAGTCGTGCGTCTTCGCGATCGCCGACCTGCTCGAGGAGCGGGGGATCGCGCTGACCGACCAGCCGGCCCTCGTTCTCGGCTACGGGCCCGTCGGAAAGGGAGTCGCCGTGCACCTCCGGGCGCTCGGTGCCGATGTCCGTGTCGCCGAGACAGACCCCGTGCGTGCGCTCGAGGCGCGGCACGACGGGTTCGCGACCGGCCGGGCGGTCGAGCTGGCCGGGGGAGCGCTCGTGGTCTCGGCGACCGGCGTCCCCGCCACGGTCACGCCCGAGATCGCCGTCGTCGCGCGGGTCGTCGCGGTCGCCGGCGGAGTCCCGGGCGAGGTGTCCGACGCGGGCGACGCGCTCGTGCTCGGCGGCGGCGGAGCGGTCAACATCACCGCGGCCGAGGGCAACCCCATCGAGATCATGGACCTCTCCTTCGCGGTACAGCTCGCCGCCCTCGACGACCTGCTCGCGCGGCGGCCCGGCCCCGGTGTCCACGCGCTCGGTCCCGAGGTCGACGATCTCGTGGCCCGAACGGCGCTGGCGGTGCGGGAAGCCGCGCTCGACGACCCGCGCGCGCTCGACCCCGCCGGTCTCGACGACTGGCGTTCGCCCCGATTCGCGGGCGGCGACGCGTGAACGTCGTGCTGTACTCGGCATCCCTCGTCGTGCCCGTGACGGCGCCACCCATTCCCGGCGGGGCCATCGCGGTCGCGGGCGGGCGCATCCGCCACGTCGGCGACCGCGAGTGGGTGCGGCACGAGCTGCGGGCGCGCGGCGTCGCCTTCGACGAGGTGCACTGGCCGGGGGTGCTGACCCCGGGACTCGTGAACGCGCACTCGCACCTGCAGTACACGGGCATGGCCGAGGTCGGGCGCGGTTCGTACGCCGGCTTCGACGACTGGGACGAGGCGTTCACCCCGGTCTACCGCGCCGGTCACGACTGGGCAGCGGATGCCAGGACCGGTGCGCTCGCGATGATCGCCGCGGGGACCACGGCGGTGGCCGACATCGTCACCGACGTCGAGGCGGCGTCGGCGCTGCACGACGCGCGGCTGCACGGCATCACCTACTGGGAGGTGATGAGCTGGACCAACGCGGCGTGGGCCGAGCGCGGCCGCGCCGAGGTCGAGTCGCGCCTCGACGCGCTGCCCTCGCCGCCGGGGACGGGACTGTCACCGCACGCGCCGTACTCCCTCGACGTCGAACCGCTGCTCGAGATCCCCGACATCGTGCGCGAACGGGGGAGCCGCCTGCACCTGCATCTCGGCGAGGCCGCCTTCGAGCGCGAGCACGGCGAGACCGCCCCCTGGCAGCTGCACCGTCCCGCGAGCTTCCGCGCGCTGCGCGACGAGGGCTTCGGCACGGGAGCGACGGAGTTCGTCGACGAGCTCGGCGTGCTGGGCCCCGACTGCCACATCGCGCACGGCGTCTACATGACCGCGCGCGATCGGGCGATCCTGCGCGCCCGGGGAACGAGCGTGGCCCTGTGCCCGCGGTCGAACGCCGTCATCGGGCTGGACGAGCCGCCGGTCGCCGCGTACCTGCTCGAGGGCAGCGCGCTCGCCGTGGGCACCGACTCGTTGGCATCCAGTCCGTCCCTCGATCTGCTGGCCGACGTTTCGGCGCTGCACCGGCTCGCACGGGCGCAGGGGTACGCGAACCGCGATCTGTCCGAGCTGCTGCTGCGGGCGGCGACCCTCGGCGGGGCGCACGCCATGGGACTCGACACGGGCCCGGCTCGCAACGGGTACCTCGCCGTGGGCGCCGTGGCGGATCTGGCGTTCTTCGACGTGCCGGTGTCGGAGGTCGATGACACCATCGAGCACCTCGTCGTCGCCGGCGAGGGGAGCGCGGCCGCGACCGTCATCGACGGCGTGGTGCGCTCGGCATCCGCCGCTTTCACCCGAGAGACCGGAGTATCCGCCGATGACCGTTGAGCGTCCCGCGACCGCCGTCCTGCTCGATCTCGAACCGCACGCCGAGGGCGGGTGGTTCCGGCGCATGTGGACCGGCAGCGTCGAGGTCGAGACGCCCGGCGGTGTGCGGCCCGCGGCGACCTGCATCCACTACCTGCTGACCCCGGGCGACGAGAGCGCGTGGCACGTCGTGACGAGTGACGAGGTGTGGCTCTGGCACGGGCCGGGCGCGCTCGAGCTGTCCCTCGGCGGAGACGGCGAACAGCCCGGCGCCGCGCGAACGGTCACCCTCGGGCCCGACCTCGCGGCCGGTCACGTGCTGCAGCACACGGTGCCGGCGGGCGTCTGGCAGGCGGCTCGGCCGGCGGGCGACGCCGAGGTCGTCGTCAGCTGCGTCGTTTCGCCGGGGTTCAGCTTCGCCGATTGGCGCCTCGCCGAGTAGCTCCGCCCGTGTCGTCAGATGTCGTCGGCGACATCGCCGGAAACATGCGCTGGGTACGCTGTGCACATCACAGCACTCCGGGGATGACCCCGATACGTCCACGAGGAGACATCGTGACCGCTTTCGCACGCCTGCGCCGTGCCGCCGCCCTGACCGCGGTGGCCGCCGCCACGGTCGTCACCCTGACGGCCTGCGCCTTCGCCCCGACCGGTTCCGACGCCGGTGCCGCGCCTGCCACCGAGGGCGCTCTGCAGACCGTCACCGCCGGCAAGCTCACCATCGCCACCGGCGAGCCCGCCTTCTCGCCGTGGGTCGAGAACGACGACCCCGCTTCGGGCGAGGGCTTCGAGGCCGCGGTCGCGGACGCCGTCGCGACGCAGCTCGGCTTCTCGAAAGATGACGTCGTCTGGGTGCGCTCGAACTTCGACAGCGCCATCGCCCCGGGTCCGAAGGACTGGGACATGAACCTGCAGCAGTTCTCCATCACCGAGGAGCGCAAGCAGGCCGTCGACTTCTCGTCGCCGTACTACACGACCACCCAGGCGGTCGTCACCACGGGCACCTCGCCCGCCGCCTCGGCCACGACCGTCGCCGAGCTGAAGAACGTCCCTGTGGGCGTCATGAGCGCCACGACCAGCTACCAGGTCGCCGCCGACCAGCTCGGCACCGGCAACCTCAGCGTCTTCAACTCCAACGACGACGCCGTCGCCGCCCTGCAGTCGGGCCAGGTCGACGCGATCGTCGTCGACCTGCCCACCGCGTTCTACCTCGCCGGTGCCGTGCTCGACGACGGCAAGGTCGTCGGTCAGCTCCCGGACTCCTCGGCCGGTGGCGACGAGCTCGCCTTCGTCCTCCCCAAGGGCTCGGCGCTCACCACGCCCGTCACCGAGGCGGTCGACGCGCTGCGCGAGAACGGCACCCTCGACGAGCTGCAGCAGAAGTGGCTCGGCGGCACGGCCGCCGCGCCCGTGCTGAAGTAACTCCGTGGCATCCACCTCATCCGACACCGCGTGGCGGCCGAGCGAGCTCGAACTCGCTCGGCGCGCCACGCGGCGTCAGCAGTCGACGAAGTCGGTGCTGATCGCCCTGGTCAGCACCGTCGTCTTCGTCGCGGTGGTCGGGTGGGCGATCCTGTCGAGCCCCGGCTGGGAAGACGTGCGTCGGAGCTTCTTCGACCTCGACATCGCGGTGCAGAGCTTCCCGTCGATCCTCGCGGGGCTGTGGGTCAACATCCAGGTGCTGATCGTCGCCGCGCTCGCCGTGGCCGTGCTCGGGACGACCCTTGCGGTGCTGCGCTCGCTGCGGGGACCGGTCTTCTTCCCGCTGCGCGCCCTGGCCACGGTCTACACCGATCTGTTCCGCGGCATCCCTCTGCTGATCGTGCTGTACCTGGTGGGCTTCGGACTGCCGGCGCTCGGGATCTTCGGCCGCGTGCCCGTGGTGCTGTGGGGCACGATCGCGATCGTGCTCACCTACTCGGCCTATATCGCCGAGGTGCTGCGCGCCGGCATGGAGGCCGTGCATCCCTCGCAGCGGGTCGCCGCTCGCTCGATGGGCCTGACGCACGGGCAGACGCTGCGGATCGTCGTGATCCCCCAGGGCGTGCGCAAGGTCGTGCCGGCGCTGATGAACGACTTCGTGTCGATGCAGAAGGACGTCGGTCTGATCTCGGTGCTCGGAGCGGTGGATGCCGTCCGCGCGGCGCAGATCTCGGCGGCTGAGTTCTACAACTTCACGCCGTACATCGTGGCGGCGTTGCTGTTCGTGGCGATGGCTCTGCCGATGATCCGCCTCACCGACTACGTTTCGGCGCGATTGGCCAGACGCGAGCAGATGGGCGGGATCGTATGAGCGTGCTCGAGGTCCGCAGCGTCCGCAAGGCGTTCGGCGATCACGTCGTGCTCGACGGCATCGACCTCGACCTCGCCAAGCACGAGGTCGTGGTGCTGATCGGAGCCTCGGGCTCGGGGAAGTCGACCCTGCTTCGCACCATCAACCTCATCGAGCGTGTCGACGACGGCCAGATCCTGCTGAACGGCGACGACCTGACCGACCCGACGATCGACCAGGATGCCGCCCGCTCGCGGATCGGCGTGGTGTTCCAGCACTTCAACCTGTTCCCGCACCTCCGGGTCATCGACAACGTCACCCTTGCGGCACGCAAAGTGCACGGGATGCCGAAGGCCGAGGCCTACGCCCGCGGCACCGAACTGCTCGAGCAGCTGGGCCTGGGCGCGAAGGCGCGGGAGTTCCCCGACCGCCTCTCGGGTGGACAGCAGCAGCGCGTCGCGATCGTGCGCGCCGTGATGACCGACCCCGAGCTGCTACTGCTCGACGAGATCACCTCGGCGCTCGACCCGCAGCTCGTGGGCGAGGTGCTCGACCTGGTTCGGGTCCTGCGCGACCGCGGATCGACCATGCTCATGGCGACGCACGAGATGTCGTTTGCGCGCGAGGTCGCCGACCGCATCGTCTTCATGAAGGGCGGCCGGATCGTCGAGCAGGGCACACCCGCCCAGATCTTCGACGCCCCGCAGAATCCTGACACGATCGCGTTCCTCGAGCGCGAGCGTCGCGGCGGAGCTCTCTAGTCCGGAGCCGGGCGATCCCCCGACGGGAGGACACTGAGCCTGTCGAAGGGTCCGGGGGTGGCTTCGACGGGCTCAGCCACCGTGGTGGAGCTTCTGCCGCAACGGAGGACCGTGAGCCTGTCGAAGGGTCCGGGGGTGGCTTCGACGGGCTCAGCCACCGTGGTGGAGGTTCTGCCGCAACGGAGGACCGTGAGCCTGTCGAAGGGTCCGGGACCTCTTCGAACGCCTCGTCCACGCACGCCGCGACACCGGATGCCGGCCCGAGGGCGTGGCATCCGGTGTCGCGTTCTGTGCGCGAACGCTTCCGGTCAGGCGACCGAGCGGCGACGACGCAGGAGCAGGCCCCCTCCGACGAGGAGGGCGATCAGACCCGCGACGCTGAGACCGGCGGCGGAGGCGCCGTCAGCTCCCGTCACCGCGAGCGTGCGAGCGTTGCTGCCGGTGGCGAGGGGGGATGCCGTCGACGCCGACGCCACGGATCCGACCACCGACACACCGGTGGAGCCGTTGACGCCGTTCGTTCCGTTGGTGCCGTTGCTACCGGGCGTTCCCGGGGTGCCGGGCGTTCCGGGGGTGCCGGGGGCGCCGGGGGTTCCGGGGGTTCCGGGGGTGCCGGGCGTTCCGGGGGTGCCGGGGGTGCCGGGGGTGCCGGGGGTGCCGGGCGTTCCGGGGGTGCCGGGCGTTCCCGGGGTGCCGGGCGTTCCGGGCGTTCCCGGGGTGCCGGGGGTGCCGGGCGTTCCGGGGGTGCCGGGCGTACCCGGGGTGCCGGTGTTCGAGCCGCCGGTGGTGCTGTCGCCGATGATCGAGACCGCGTTGCCGCCGATGGTGACGGGCAGCGAGATCGGGACGATCAGCTGGTTGCCGCCGAGGATGCTGTCGCCCCCGCCGGTCGTGACGCCGCCGAGCAGTCCGCCGCCGGTGGTTCCGCCGGTGGTGGTGGCATCCGTGCTGGTGCTGTCACCGACGACCGACACGGCGTTGCCGCCGATGGTCACGGGCAGCGAGATGGGTGCGATGACCTGGTTGCCGCCGCCGATGCTGTCGGTGCCGTCGGTGGAGACGTCACCCGTGCCCCCGGTGTTTCCGCCGGTGGTTTCGGCGCCTTCGGTCCAGCTGTCGCCGAGACCGGAGATGGCATTGCCGCCGACCGTGACGGGCAGCGAGATGGGTGCGATGACCTGGTTGCCGCCGCCGATGCTGTCGGAGCCGTCGGTGGAGACGTCACCCGTGCCGCTGCCGCTGGTGCCGCCGGTGGTGGTGGCGCCTTCGGTCCAGCTGTCACCCACGACCGAGACGGCGTTGCCGCCGATGGTCACGGGGATGCCGATCGGTGCGACGACCTGGTTGCCGCCGCCGATGCTGTCCGAACCGTCGGTCGAGACGTCGCCCGCACCGCCGCTGGTGGTGCCGCCGGTGGTGTCGGCGCCCTCGGTCCAGCTGTCACCCACGACCGAGACGGCGTTGCCGCCGACGGTCACCGGGACGCTGATCGGCGCGGCCGCCTGGTCGCCGCCCAGGATGCTGTCGGTGCCGTCCGTGGAGACATCGCCGGCCCCCGAGCCGCCGGATCCGCCAGTGGTGCCGGCATCCTCGCTGTGGCTGTCGCCGACGACCGAGACGGCGTTGCCGCCGACCGTGATCGGAACCTCGACCGGGATGAGCGCCTGGTTGCCGCCGCCGATGCTGTCGTCGCCGTCGGTGCTGACGTCGCCGGCGCCGCCGTCGGTGGATCCGCCGGTGGTGGTGGCGTCCTCGCTGTGGCTGTCACCGACGACCGAGACGGCGTTGCCGCCGACCGTGACCGGCACGTCGACCGAGACGATGCCCTGGTTGCCCCCGAGCAGGCTGTCGGTGCCGTCGGTGGACGCGGCGGGAGTCGACGCGGCCGGGGGAGCGGCGGTGTCGGCGCCTTCGCTGTGGCTGTCGCCGATCAGCGAGACGGCGTTGCCGCCGACCGTGACCGGTGCATCGAGCGAGACGACGGCCTGGTCGCCCGAGAGCAGACCGTCCGTTCCCGAGGTTTCTGCGGCGTTGGCGATGCCGCAACCGGCGACGGCGAGGCCGCCTCCGACGAGCGCGCCCATGAGGACGCGCGAGTAGAACTTGCGCATGAGAGTTTCTCCTGTAGATGAATGAGGGTGCGCCGAAGCGCGGGATCGTCTGCCGTGTCGAGCACGGCGCGATCGCCCTCAGTCAGGAGAGACGTCGGTGGCGTAGACGGGGACCGCGGGGATGTCGTCGTCGACGTCGCCCCCGCGGGAGAGAAGAACGAGGGATGCCGAGAGGGCACCGTGGTCGGCGGTGGCGGGGGCTACGCCTCCGGTCGCCGAGCCGCCCGAGACGGCCGAGCCCGCGCCGCTCGCGGCACCGAGCGTGTAGCTCGAGGCGCCGCGGTCGGCGGGGGAGGAGGGGCCGATGGATGGCGCTCCCGCCGCGTCCTGAACGGTCTGGGCGCTCGCCGTTCCCGCGTCGCGGAACAGGCGCGAGAGCCGCGCGGCATCCACGGGGGAGGAGGACTGACGAACGACGGATGCCACGGCCTGCGGCAGATCTGCGGCGCTCGCGCCCGGAAGGCCCACGGAGGGAGCCCCGGGGATCGGAAGGCCGGGGAAGGACGGGAGGGACGGGACGGTGACGCCACCGCCCTGCGTGCCACCGGGAACGGTGGGAACGACGGGGGCCACCGAGGAGGGCAGCTCGCCGACGACCACGGGGAGGGTCTCGTCGACGCCGACGGCCACGTCGGTCACGACGCCTCCGAGGCCCGTGCCCTCGATGACGGCGCCGACCACGG
Source organism: Microbacterium sp. PRF11 (assembly GCF_031844085.1). Classification (NCBI taxonomy): domain Bacteria; kingdom Bacillati; phylum Actinomycetota; class Actinomycetes; order Micrococcales; family Microbacteriaceae; genus Microbacterium; species Microbacterium sp. PRF11. The sequence goes on along the minus strand of NZ_JAUZUP010000002.1, from coordinate 60,645 downwards.
GGAGCGACTCGACGGTGTCGACGACGGGGGCGATGACGCCTCCGACCAGTCCGGATCCGGTGACGCCGCCCACGACGTCGCCCACGGTTCCGACGGTGCCGGAGACCGTGTCGTTCGCGACATCGCCCACCGTGTTCACGGTGTCGACGACGGTCGGAACGACTTCCGTCGGGGCGGTGACGACCTCGGCGACCGGTGCCGGGAGGACCTCGGCGACGGGTGCGGTCACCGGTTCGACGACCTGGGCGACGGGTTCGACGACGCTCTCGACGATCGGGCTCGCGGTCTCGACGACCGGCTCGGCGACGGCTTCGACCGCGCCACTGCCGGTGTCGGCGACGGTCTCGACGGTCGAGCCGACGGCACCGAGCAGCCCCGAGCCGGAACCGTCGTCGGCCGATGCCGACGAGGCCGAGGTGAAGAACGAGAGGACGATGAAGGCGAGAGCCGCGAGCACGCCGAAGAGAAGCATCCGCAGCATGTGCGGTGCCCCCCTACCCAGCGTGTCGTCCATGATCCGCCCCCCAAGGAGAATCGTCCGAACTTCTTGGGGCGCTACGGTACGCCGGGTTCCGCCGGAGCAAAAGAGGAGAGGGTGAATTTTCTGACGGCGGAGGGTGAAGGCCGGGTGACGGGCGACACGCCGAGCGGGAAAAAGATTTGACAGCGGGGGCCCGCATGGGTAGCTGATCCGGGAGTTATCCCCTGAGTTGTACACATGTGGATGTCAAATCGAGCAACCTTCAACGCCTACTTCAACCAGGATTGTCACAGGGAACCTGTGGAGAAGTAAGAACCAGGTCAGGCGTTAAATGTGCGACCGAGATCCCATCCATCCACCGAGTTTTCCACAGTGGTTGTGCACAGACCTGGCGGCGTTTCCCGCAAACTGTCCACAAAGTTATCCACAGGCCTGTTTGCGTGGGAGGAGCGTCGTCTTTACCGTGGACGCAGCCCATCGGGCAACTCCATCACCTCCCGCGCGCGTCGATGTCGGAACTTGGTGATCGGATGCTCCCGAGGTCGCTCCACCTCTCGCCACCGCCCTTCGGTCGCGCGCGCGTGAGGGGGGTGCCGGGGCGGCCCGAGAGCAGAAGGAGAGCCCGTGTCGATCGCTGACATCGCCGAGGAGCGTCTCGGAAAAGCACCGCGTCCCGAGCGCACGCCGCCGCACGACATGCTCGCCGAGCAGAGCGCCCTGGGCGGCATGCTCCTGTCGAAAGACGCCGTCGCCGACGTCATCGAGACCCTTCGCGGTCCCGACTTCTACGTGCCCAAGCACGAGCTGATCTTCGAGGCCATCCTCACGCTCTACTCGCACGGCGAGCCCACCGACGTCGTCGCCGTCACCGACGAGCTCATCAAGACGGGCGAGCTGCAGCGCGCCGGGGGAGCGGACTACCTCCACACCCTCACCTCGATCGTCCCGACCGCGGCCAACGCCGGCTATTACGCGTCGATCGTGTCGGAGCGCGCCATGCTCCGCCGCCTCGTCGAGGCCGGCACCCGCATCGTGCAGATGGGCTACGCCGGTGAGGGCGATCCGGTCGAGCTCGTCAACAGCGCCCAGGCCGAGATCTACAACGTCTCGGGCGACGACAGCGCGGAAGACTACATCCCGCTGACGGTGGCGGTGGATGCCGCTGTCGACGAGATCGAGGCCGCTCGCGGACGCGACGGGTCGATGACCGGCATCCCCACCGGCTTCGCCGGTCTCGACCAGCTCACCAACGGTCTGCACCCGGGCCAGATGATCGTGCTCGCCGCGCGTCCCGCCATGGGTAAGTCGACGCTCGCGCTCGACTTCGCCCGCGCGGCCGCGATCAAGTCGAACGCGCCCTGCATCTTCTTCTCGCTCGAAATGGGTCGCTCCGAGATCGCCATGCGTCTGCTCAGCGCCGAGGGCCAGATCCCCCTGCAGAGCATGCGTAAGGGAACCCTCGACTCCCGCGACTGGACCACCGTCGCCGCCACCCGCGGTCGCATCAACGACGCGCCCCTCTACATCGACGACAGCCCCAACATGACGCTCGTCGAGATCCGGGCCAAGTGCCGTCGCCTCAAGCAGCGCGAGGGTCTGAAGATGGTCGTCATCGATTACCTGCAGCTGCTCACGAGCGGCAAGCGCGTGGAGTCGCGTCAGCAGGAGGTCAGTGAGTTCTCGCGTGCGCTCAAGCTGATGGCGAAGGAGCTGCAGGTTCCCGTCATCGCGCTGTCGCAGCTGAACCGTGGCGCCGAGCAGCGCGCCGACAAGAAGCCCGCCCTGAGCGACCTTCGTGAGTCGGGCTCGATCGAGCAGGATGCCGACATGGTGGTGCTGCTGCACCGCGAGGCCGCGTACGAGAAAGACTCGCCCCGTGCCGGCGAGGCCGACCTGATCGTGGCGAAGCACCGTAACGGCCCGACCGACACGATCACGGTTGCGTTCCAGGGTCACTATTCGCGGTTCGCGGATATGGCGCCGGGGATGTAACTCTCTGCGGGGGGCTGCCGGCGGTGTAGCTCGAGTCGATTCCGACTGCACTCATGGGGTCGAGCCCCTCCACGGGCACAGTCTCTTTTTGCCTCTGACCGGGTATTTCTTCTGTGGCCAGACCACTGAGGTAGCTTTTTTGGCCGCTTTTTGGCCGCACTCGAGAAACGTGTGAGCCGAAACCGAGGCAGATTCGACGCCCTTCAGGGAGCGTCGTTCGACGCCTGAGAACGACGAGATCGAGCATCTCCGGCGTTTACGTCGGTCGGGCGTAGCGGGTCTGCGGACCTGAGGGCAGCGCCACGAGCGGCATCGCGTCGTTGAGGCGCGCTGCGACGGCGTCCAGATCGTCGTCGAAGAGATCGGCGTAGGTGTCGAGCGTCATCGCGGCCGACGCGTGGCCGAGCATCCGCTGCACAGCCTTCACGTTTGCGCCCGAGCTGATCGCGATGCGGCGGTGTGGCGGAGGTCGTGAGGCGTCACCCTCGGGATCGATGGGTCCACAGCCTGCGCACGGCGGACCGCGTTGGCAAACCATCCCTGTGCGCCTGAGTTGCGCATGTGGTTGATGCCGTCGCCGAACAGCAGCCCTTCCGGTCCCTTGCCGGCGCACCCCTGCTCGATCATCGGAGCGAGCAGCGCGGGGTATGGCACCGAGCGCTTCTCGTGCGTCTTCGGCGTGCCGACGTGGATCTCGTACGCGATCATCACGGCGTTCTCCTCGATCACGAAGCGTCGACGCAGTCGATTCACACTCCGCCGCGTACCCCCGTCGCCTCACCCCAGCGCAGGCCCGTGTAGGCCGAGGTCAGGACCATCGTCGGATACGCCGAGCATGCCGCTAACGTCGCCACCTGGCCATGCGAGAGATAGACGCGGCGCTTGCCTGGTCCGCTCCGAGGGAGATTGCGAATGTGTCGCGCCGGATTGTTCGCAAGGCGACGATCATCGATGGCGACATCCAGGATGCCTGCGAGGACTCCCAGCGCGCGAAGAATGACCGTGCGCGACTTCTGCGTCGCGAACTCTGACACCCAGTCCTGACCGCCGGATCGACCAGATCTCCCTGTCTGCCCAGACTGGAGCGACGTGGTTCTTCCACGCCCGCTCAAGCGTCATGTAGTACGAAGGCTTCGACATAGGCGGCTGCTTCGACCGGAGCCAGCTGTCCGCGAACATCCGGACCGGCACCCGCGATGCCACAGGATCGATGTACTCGCCCTTCGACTTGGACACGGTGACCATGGACAGGTAAAGCTTCGCCTCGCGCATCGTCGTGAATCCGCGCTTCTGCGTTTCGGTGCGATCAGGCTTGCGGTAGCGCACGCGGTATCGGCGGCCCTTCGCCCTTTCGTACGAGGTGATGGTGCCCATGTCGACCTCCGCTCTTCCCGGCTCGACGGTCCGTGTCCGCTCAGTGTCGGACACTGATCGCGGCTCGTCAACGCGGCCGATCGCAGATGTGGATAGATGTCGGCAGACGTTCTCAACTGGCGTCGGCAGGGGCGCCTCCCTCCGACGCCGAGAGCGTAGCGCTCGGTCGCGCCTCCGTTCTCGCCGCTCACTCTTTGCAGACTCCGCGCTTGCGCGCGTCGCTCAGCAGCCGTTCCACGACGAGCACTGCGCCGCGCCCAAGCGCTGGGACGGCTGATTGTCGGAGGGGAGGCCGCTGTGCGATACCGTCACACCGTGACGAGTGAGCGAGTTCGTAAGGCGTTGTCGGAGTTCGTGCGCGAGCGCGACTGGGCTCAGTTTCATACGCCGGCAAATCTCGCGAAGAGCATTTCGATCGAGGCTGGCGAACTGCTCGAGTGCTTCCAGTGGAGCGACGATGCAGACGAGGTTCGCGTGCGCGATGAACTCGCCGACGTCGTCACATACTGCACACTGCTCGCCGCTCAACTGGGAGTCGATCTGGACGAGATCGTCCTCCAGAAGCTCGCGGTAACAGGCTCGAAGTACCCCGCCGATCGATCAAGAGGGCGGAGCACGAAGTATGACGCCCTTTGAGATCGAACGGCTCGACTTCACCACACCCGCGATCTCGACTTGGGCGTCCGGCGATGAACGGCGGACGAACTGGCCAGTCGTCTACGTTCTCGACAGCGCCGGGTCCCCAGATGCGCCATCTGTCTATGTCGGCGAGACGGTCAGTGCGGTGTCACGCATGCGTCAGCACATCCAGAATCCATCAAAGGCAGGGTTCCGCCGGGCGCGTGTCGTCATTGACGAGACGTTCAACAAGTCGGCGTGTCTCGACCTCGAGTCGCACCTCATCCGCTGGCTCGCCGGCGACGGGCACTTCACAGTGCTCAATGGCAACGAGGGCATCATCGACGCGCGGTACTACGAGCGCGACCAGTACCGGGAGAGCTTCCGTGACATCTTCGAGCAGCTGCGATCGGACGGGATCTTTCAGCGCAGCATCCCCGAGATCGAGAACAGCGATCTCTTCAAGCTCTCGCCTTTCAAGGTCCTCACCCGAGAGCAGGCCATCGCCGTCGAGCAGATCGTCGAATCGCTGCTCGCGGACCTCGCGACGGGCACACGATCGACCAGCGTCATCCAGGGCAATCCGGGTACGGGCAAGACGATCGTGGCGATCTTCCTCATAAAGCTGCTGGCCGACATCCGCGACTACGAAGACACGGACGAGATCGAGCAAGACTCGCTCTTCTCCGAGTTCTTTGTCCCTGAGAACCGCGAGCTACTGAAGAGCGTCCGCGTCGGAATGGTCGTACCTCAGCAGTCGCTTCGAGACTCGATCAAGAAGGTGTTCAAGAAGACGCCGAAGGTCAGTGAGGACCTCGTGTTGAACCCGTTCGACGTCGGCAAGTCGTCGACGCCGTTCGACCTGCTCATCGTCGACGAGACGCACCGGCTCAATCGCCGCGCGAACCAATCGTCGGGTATGCGCAACCGTGACTTCGCGGACATCAACGAACGACTCTTCGGCTCTGATGACCTCAACAAGACCCAGCTCGATTGGCTCCGCGCCCGGAGCACGCACCAGATCCTGCTCATCGACGAGCAGCAAGGCGTGCGGCCAGCAGACCTCCCGAGTGAGGTTCTTGCCGCTGAGATCGCTGATGCAAAGCGAGTGCATCGGTGGTTTCCGCTGGCGAGGCAGATGCGGGTGAGGGCGGACGCAGACTACGTCGGCTTCATTCGACAGCTTCTTCGAGGCGAACTTCGCACAGGTGAACGCCCGGACCTTGGTGAGTACGACCTGCGATTCTTTGAGAGCGTCGTCGACATGCAGGAAGCGATCCGCGAACGCGACCGAGAGGCGGGGCTCGCCAGGCTTGTCGCCGGGTACGCCTGGGATTGGAAGACCCGCGGCAACAAGCCCGGCTTCGACTTCAAACTGGAGGGTGCCGCGTTCATCTGGAATCGCACTGATAGGGACTGGATCAACTCGAAGGGATCGATCAATGAGGTTGGCTCAATCCACACGGTGCAGGGATACGACCTTAATTACGCCGGCGTGATCATCGGCCCGGATCTTCGTTACGACGAACTCACGCGACAGGTGATGGTCGACCGCGCCGCCTATCGTGACAAGAAGGGCAAAGAGAACCTCAGGAAGCTCCGTCAACATACGACCGATGACGATCTCCTCGCGCTGATCCAGAACATCTACGGGGTGCTGCTCACACGAGGAATCCTCGGCACCTACCTCTATGTATGCGATCCAGGCCTTCGGGAGCACTTCAAATCTGTCCTTGGCGTCGATCAGACATCGACCACCGTCGCGCAACCCTAAAACGCGCGGTGCCACTGTGTCCTGCGACGGCGGGACCAAACGGGGTTATGCCACCTCTCGCCCCGTTTCGGTCCGAGAAAGGCGAGATCACGCAGGTTCTCCAGCGTTCGTCGATCGGTCCGATCGAGCTGATTCGAGACCTTCGGATAACGATCGCGGCGCAAAAGGGATCATCGCTGTGCTAGTTGCTCATTAGAGCGCCGAAAATTCTAATCGGCGTCCGGTCGAGTACGAACGCGTCGGACACCGTCACCGAGGCGATGCCCCGCCTGCGCAGCTCGTCGACCGTGTGACGGACTTGTGTGTTCCATCCTTGGGCGTCGTGGCGCCACAGCGGATGACCGATCACAACGGCGGAGCCGACCTCACCGCTAGCCAGTACGGGGAGCCCGTTCACCAGCTCATCGGCAATCTCGACGTACGTTCCGAATCCACCGATAAAGCCTTGGACGAGGGGGGCGATGCGATCCCGCCAACGTTCAAAGTTGAGTTCCTCACCGAGCATAAGATCCACGACGTCGAGCCCAAGCCTCCAATCGAGTGCCCAGTGGTGAAATCGATTCTCGTAGTTGCGCAAACAACCCGGACAGGACGAGGTGCACGAGTCTCCGTGCGGGGTATCCCGAAGTCGATTTCCCGTCTCGTTCTGAATCGACCGCAGTAGTCGTTCCAGAGTCCGAGGGTTGCCGAGTTCGAGTGCGTAGCCCGCGCCGTTGTCGAGTGCGTCCGCTAGGAACACCTTGGCTGACACGACCGTTCCAGAGCGATGCGGTTGGAGTCCGACTTCGAGTTCAGCTTGATCGATGTCGAGGTATGCCTTCGCCGCATTGCGAAGCAGCTCGGCGAAGGAAAGCATCGCCCCGTACCCCGCCGGACAATCTCGTTGGCGTGTGGCGATCGCACCGTCCCGTATCTTGAGCTCATCGAGGTCGAGCAAGAGAACGTCAGTGCGTCGCACTTCGCCGATGGCGGCTTCGTCGAGCGCTGTCCCGCCGGTGCGCATCCAATCCGGAAGCGGCCGGCGATAAAGATCCCGATTAGTTGCGATCACCGTTTGGTCGGCGAGGCGCCGCAACGCGAAGAGCTTCCGACTGTTGTCATTGACGGCAACGACCTCTGCCTGCTCGAGCAGCTGGACGGTCGCGCCGTACAGCCGCTCCGCCTGCCCAAGCTTCGTGTTCGTGGAAAGTTCCGAGTAGCCGGCGTACATCGGAGCGATATGCGTGTCGTCGAAATCGGGGTTGCTATAGATCGTTCGATAACCCTCAGGCTGATACAGAGGGAAGCTGCGCATTAGCTCACCGCAAACAGAGCAGTTGCGAGGTTGATTGGACGGAGTTGTGTCGAGACTTCCACACTCCCCGCAGCGGTGCACTGGTAGCGGAGGCCCCAGTGGATCTACCGGCCGCGCGCTCGCTCCGATGATGTTGTACGCGGCGAATCCGACCGCCAGATGCTCCGCGCCGTCCTTAACGACTACCGCCCCCGGAGCAAACGCCGTGATTGACATTCCTAGGTCGCGATCTGCGACTGTATGTAGCTCTGCATCTCGCGCCGCTCTCAGCTGGCGGGAGTAGAGCGGGCGCACTCTAGTGGGAAACCCAAACATGGGCAGAACGCCGGCGTTGGCGAGCAACTCGCTCAGTTCCGGATGGCCGAAGTACGGGTTGGCAACCGCTTCGTCGACATCCGCCACCAGGGCGCCGCGCGCCCAAGAAAGGAGATCCTCGACGCTCAAGTCGGTGAATGCTGAAAACCGTTCACACACCTGCGGCACGTCGACCGAACGATCGAGCCAGGCTGCGACATGAGAGCGGCGTTGCGTCCACTCGCTCGTGGGCCCGAACATCCCGTGAATGCTGTCGGCTGTGCGTCGTGGAGGAGCCGGCAGTCTGAGGAAGGCGCGCCGAAGAAGCTCAGCCGCGATGACCCGACGGACGATCCGAGGCCTTGACAGATCAATGAACGGCGGTGGCGGGTCCGCGGCTGTCATGAGTTCTGGGGCCTGAAAGTAGTAATCGTCGTGCGCACGGTCCCTCGAAACCGTTACGGCGAATGCGAAGGGCTGGCCCGACCGGCCCGCTCGACCCACTCGCTGCTGGTAGTTGAACCGTTGCGGTGGCATGTTGGCCATCGCAACGGCACGAAGCGAGCCGATGTCGACGCCGACCTCCATGGTGGTCGTCACGGATAGGAGATCAAGGGGGTCCGCTAGCGGACTCTCCTCCGGCGAAGGCAGAACCGCCCCTTTGAATAGTCGCTGACGCGTGCGCTGATCAACGAGACTGGTCTGCCCCGTGAGTTCAGCGACGCGCATTCGGCGCAACGGCTGGGATGCCAGCCAGCCGTAGTAGTCGCTTTCCTCCGTCCTCCTCTGCTGGATGAGGACTCCCGAGGAGCACTCTTCGTTCGTGCAAACGCCGGCGGAGGGGTGGAGGTGTGTTGAACCACAGTTGCTGCAGATCCAGACGGACCCACCCGGTTGATGGAGTTCGAGCGCTCCTTGACCCGTTTGTGTTTTGAGGGTCCAGGAATCGTCGGCGATCCGGTGCGATCGCAAGAAGTCGCCGACGTCCGCAATCAACTGGTCTGTCGGAAGTCCATACTTGGCCGCAACCCGCGCGAGGTAGGTTCGCACCACCCTCGGTGCGGAGTTGGACATTGCGACGTAACCGCCCTCAAAGCGCTTCGCAATGCCGAGCAGACGAATCACGCTCGCTAGCGCGTCGCTGGCCACAGCTGGGGGCAGATCCCAAGACTCGGGTGTACGCGCCCGACACCGAACGAACCCGAGCTGAGTGGACTCGAGATCTCGTGACGCTCGATCGAACACAGCCTCGGCAACCGCTGTCGCTGTGGACCGGCTGCGCTCTCGACGGTGAGGTCGTGCAACTTTTTCCGGAAGCGGAACCCACGCCTCGGGTGCAGGCGAATCATATGCGCGATACCAAGGAGTCTCGCCGTCAATCTGAGCCACGGAAGGCCCAGCCCCCGCCGGGTTGATGCCAGCGGCGACAAGTACGCGCTCGGCCTCGTGAACGAGAGTCGCCCACGGTAATGCTTCCGCCTCCCGCTCCGCAGCCTCGATGTATTCCCGATCTGCCTCGTCCATCACACCCGCGTGTTCGAGCCGAATCTTGTCGTAGAGATCCCGTCGAAGGTGCCGAAGTTCGTCGGCTCTGACACGATCCGCCCCCGAGACCTCGTTGCGGGCGAGAGCTCTCAGCAAGGGAACCGGACTCTCGCGACCGTGCAGCAGTTGACGAACGACCTGCCTCACCTGGTCGCGAAAGTTGTTGAGGGCGATCCCGGCCGCGATTCGGGCGGAGTCGTCGCGGCTATCCGTGAAGACAATCGTGCGCGACTCGGCCGCTTCGTCTCCCAAACTCCTGAACAACTGTGACACGGCCATTTGATTCAGTTGAGAGCGGCCCGAAGTGTGTGCCCGGATGGGGGAACGAACGTTCCCAGCGAAGTAGACGCTCGCGTCACGGTTGTCCTGACTGCCTCCGCATCGAGGACACGCCTCCGGCAGCGCAGGTACGGATAGCCCGCTCGCGTCGGGGGCGTTGTGGGTGAGCACCACTGCCGGAATTCCGGTTCCAGTCGGCATCAGCGCGCCCAACTTTGGGTCCCACACAGCGGCGCCAAAGTTGACATCCACCGTGATCGGGTCCTGGTCCTCGTCCGCGGGCGCCCTATGCCGTGTAGGGCTGTCGGGCACCGGGGACCCTAGCCAAATCCACCGGTACTCGTCGTTGGTTCTCCTGTACACGAAGTCACCCGCGTTGTCACCCGGCTGAACTGGCGTTGTGGAGAGGACAACCGTGCCTCGGTCCGGCCGATCGACCACATAACCACCGAGGCTCACGTCTCCACACTCGAAGCAGTACAGCAGCTCGAGAACGCGCGACCCACATGCCTCACAGGTCGAACGAGGGGTGTCGTACATCCGTCCAATTCGGCGACCCGTACCGGGCTTGCCCCCCGCGCACTCCGGGTCAGAGCATGCCCATAATCCTCGCATCCCACGCATCATCACGTGGCCCCGGATCTGGAGGGCTGGCTTTTCGACTGCAGCGAGTCCGGTGAGCATCCTTGCGAGTGCTGCTGGGCCTTCAACCTGGCTTCCGAACAGGCGCCGCGAGACCTCCTCGAACCGCGTCGCGCGCGGACGCGGATCAGACTCGCTCACACACGCCAGTGCGATGGCTTCTGCCCAGCGACCCTGCGAGGCGGCGTCAGCGATGTCGTTCTCCGGCATCGTCACGATCTTGCCAGCGCTGGGTGCCGGCGGCGCGACCAGGTCGATTGGTTGTCCAGGCTCGATCAAGAATGTGCGGCGATCAACACCGAAGAACCGCTCTAGATACTCCAGACCCGATTCGTCGCCAGGGAGCGAGGCGCTTGTGGCGATGATGCGGAACTGATCGGACCCCGGGTCTAGCCCGAGTCGCGACGCCAGGTTCCTGACGACCATGCCGACCTCCGCGCCGGTGCTGCCGCGGTAGAGGTGAAGCTCATCAACGACAAGGGTGAAGACATGATCCGCGGACTGCTCAAGCCAGCTGCGTGTGGACTCAAACAGAGGCTCCTCAACGTCTCGCATCAGCATCACGTTGAGCATCGAATAGTTGGTCACCAGGACGTCGGGCGGCGTCGCGATCATGTCCCAGCGCGTGAGAAGCTCGCCTGCGTACGGGTCTTGAAATTGAGCCATCAACTCTGCATCGCCCAACTCCGCCAGACGGGCGTTCTGCCGAGTTAGGTCGCGGATGTCCCGCGCGACGTCAAGAACTGCGGGAACTGATGACCTTCCCGCCGGGAGTGCACCTGACCCGGGAGTCGCGCCGGTGTATCGGCCAAACCAGATGTCAATTGGCTTCGCCTGCTCGCGGAGCCCTCTGACGGCTCGGCGAAGTCTCGCTACCTGATCTTCGACGAGTGCGTTGGTTGGATAAAGAATGAGCGATCGAACTGCCGCGGGCGCCCGGCCCGCTGAGCGAGCGGGCCGCCACTGCTCGTTCTGACGTCTAACGTCCCACCAGTCGTGGCATGAAGGGATCTCCTCATTCGAGCGCTTCTCCTTGACGATCCGCGTGAGCATCGGAATTAGGAACGACTCAGTCTTTCCAGACCCCGTGCCCGACGTGACGACTGGGTTGTGACGCTGACCGCGATCGAAGTGGGCAAACAGTGCGGACGCCTGATGGTGCCTGAGCCTCACTTCGTCAAGCAGTTCGAGAGGCACGCCGAACACAGACCCGACCACGTCGCGAAGATCGTCTGGTTCGATGCCTGCGGTCGAGGCGCCGGCACTCACCGATACACGTCCCTCGTACGGCAAGACCGGTTCGAGCATAAGTGGCGCAAAGAGATTCCCTTGCCCCTCTAGCAGGAGACGCCTGCGTTCCTCCACCAGGTCTAGATTGCGGAGTGCGTAGGCGGTGTCGATATACCGGAGGAAACCGTCGCGGAGGTCTTGCGCGATCTGTACTGGCGTGGGAAAACTCAACGAGACCTCACTGGGTTAGCTTGCTGAAAACGACGTCGGCGACTTGTCGAGGAACAGACGGATACTGAAGCATTCGATGCTCGACGAGTTCACGTGGTGACATGCCTGAGCAGAGGGCTAGCGCGCGTCCGTAAAGCGCGGGCAGATCGGCACCAAGCGGCACGACCACTGATCCGCTGCGTGAGTGGTATCCCAGGAGGGGGTCGTCACTCCAGAGATTGGCGATGTGCTTCACGAGCTGGGCATTGCCAAGTCTGACTACCCCTGCGTCAACGTCGTCCTCGGATCGAACGACATAGAGAGACCGAAAATCCCTGAGTCGGTAAGCACCGGGCGCGGCGAGCGAGCTGGTCAAGTGCCACGAGGCCGATGCCGTGTCCCACCGTTCTGCAGAGCGATGAGCGGGTACCGCGACTCTCTTGAGCCCTAGCGCAACCACCGAGAGGGCCGGCAGACCCGAAGCGATCAGGGGTGCTGGCGACTCCGAAAGAAGAGACACGCCCAAGGTGGACAGCGCGGCTCGGTTCGGTATCTCGCCAACGACCTCCACCCGTGCCAGTTCCGCGTCAACGGATTGGCGCACTTCGGCGCCATCGCCAACCAACGCGTGGAGTCCCTCGAGGAGCGCGCGCGACCGGGCTCCGATCAACACCCATCGATCCGCTGCTACGGGAACCAAGGTGGCAGAGTTCACGGCCCAGTCAGTCACTTCAAACCAATCGTTGCGGGCGACATCGATGTGCCCCGCGACCTCTTGGCGCCTCAGGAATGCGTCCGCAAACAGTCCCGATCCCTCCACCTGCGCCGCGACGCGTTCGAAAGTGGCGAAGCTTCCGTGTCCGATGTGGTTGAGCGCGTCGAACGCCACCTGGAAATCGGGTTCGGCGGACACCGAGACCGGCGGAATGGCGATCTCAACCGGCGGGCGGCTATTGCCCGCGGTGCGCCGACGCGCAGCCCACGGCGTTCCGGCAAAACGACGCACGAGACCACACGTTCGACATCCCCCCTCGACGCTCCGAATCGGCGGCTGCCCGGGCAACACCGTTGGTAGCTGGAAGTGATGTTTGCCAGTCACGAGGCACGAGTCGACCTCCATCGAGATCCCCACGGCTGTGGGACGAGGAAATGCGTTAGCCTTCGTCCGCTCGCGCAGCGTGAATTCGCCCATCTGCGAGGAGTGGGCGAGATCGCTGCCCAGCGCGCCGACCACCCTCGCACCATTGACGTACCGGTCCCAGCGCGCCGCCGCCGCTGAAAGCGGCCATGTCTTGGCAGCATCAGGTGAATAGACCAGCCGGATGTCGGCTTCGTCCACACTGAACTGGGGCGTTGCTGCGGAACGAAGGCGGAGCAGAGCACTTGATGAGGGTCGCGCCGAATAGTCGACGAGCATCGTGATCAGGTACTCCCCGTCCTCCAGATGGTGGTCGACGAGGGGCACTACATTGAGTTCTCCCGGCTGCGTTACCTCGAGAATGAGTTCACTCGCGTCGATTCGCGCGCCCCGGTAAACCCGGACCGTAATTGAACCAGCGCCGGCGGCGACAGCGATTACCTCCGGAGGTTCCAGCGACGACCACTTGCGAAGGAGCCCGGGGAGGACGAATCCGCCACGGAGAGTGAGGCTCGTGCGTGCACGTGGCGTCAGGGGCAGGAGGTCGGGATGAACGCCCTCGATCGCAGCGGACACGATCTGAACGTGCTCGTAGATGAGCCACCCCTCAGGCATGCCCCCCAGGTTCTGTACTTCGACCCATCCGGGTCTGGCGTGGGAGGCGAGATGCGTCTCGACTCGGTCCCTCGTATCCTCCTTCGCGACGACAAGAGTGTCGTCGCCGAGTGAGACTCGCTCGACCTCTACGAAGGCGCCTTGCATGTCGTCCCAACGAAGCGGCGTTACTCGTCTGGGAAGTCGCTCGAACGGTCGCCCCGCATCATCTCCGAGTTCCCCCCTGAGCCTTTCCTCTAGCAGGGAGATCGCGCTAACTCCCTCGGCGGCCGACAATCTAGTTGACCCACCAGGACCAACCGACGTCGGCACGGAGACCTCACCGTCGACAAGACCGAAACGCAGTATGTCTGGCCCCTCCGATCGGTATGGCAGCATGAGCCCGAACGCGACAGACTTCCTCGGGAAGGTCCGCAAGAACGCGAGCAGCCGTGGCGACGCGGCCTTGCCTTCACGTCCGATTTCGGTGCTATCGGCTCCGCTCCATGCTTCGAGTTCGAGGCATGCTGCCTCAACGATCCGCTCTCGTGCACCAGGCGCTTTCCACAGCGTTCGCAAGTGAGAACTCAGCGGGCTCGGCGTCGCAATCGCATACGGGTCCATGCCGATCTCCATATCGGCGGGCGACAGCCGCGCCCCGGGCGCCAGACCCTCGAGCGAGAAGAACTCGTGGAGGCCATCCCGATCATGCTGCCGGACCACGGCTTGAGACAGGGGCAAGCCAATGTACTCGTGGCCGCCTACGCTGTAAGCGGTCGGAATCCCTCGCTCTCCTTCCCACGCCTCGAGCCACGCGTTCAGCGAACCCCACAAGGCAGCGGCGTGGCGGCGATAGTCGCTTTGGACCCGTGATCTTCGATCGGCCGGGATATCAAGCAGGTCGTGGAGTCGCGCATAGTAGTTGTGCGCCGCCACTTGTCCGTCGGCCTGCATCTGCTCAGCTGCGACAGATAGGACTACGAGCAAGGGCAATGCGTACGGCGTCTCGAGGACTTGCGTCTTGTGTGCAGTTGCCGCATTCGCATGCGCTCGAAACGGCGGCCGACCCGTTTCCTCGAAGCCGAGGGACGCGCGGACCAATTGCGCAATACTTGCGAGGGGGTCCAGGTCGTCGAGTCCGGCCGCGCATGCAATGCGCTCCAGCGCTGCTGCGTCCGCAAGGGCATAGACGGGGCGGCCCGCGTGTTCGGATCCGAACAACTCGTCAGCGATAGCCTCGCTAACGCGCTCGTACGCAGCACTCAAACTTGTCCCCCTCGCCCAGTCGCTATAAAGCTACAGATTGTTGGGGACACCGATCGGGTAAAATCCGCTGTGTCGGGAAAAGAGGGAGACGGCATGCCCGTGGTTTTCGTTACGGACGCGCCGACCGCTTCCGGTCATCGCTACGACGACGTGTTGGGTAAGCAGTACGAGTTTCCCGCCAGGTACGACGATATGGTGACCCCTGGTGACGCCTTCATCTACTATCGAGGATCGCGCGGCGGCAGCGACGGGCGAGCGTCGTATTTCGGTGTAGGTGTGATTGGTCAAGTGCGCGCAAGCTCCCGCGCCGATCACCTGATTGCGCAGGTACACGACGTCCATCTGTTCGACAGTCCGGTACTCGCCAAGGCACCCGATGGCACGTATCTAGAGACCGGTAGCACCCGAGGTACTAACTGGCCCAACGGAGTGCGGCGCATCTCTATGGATGTACTCGAGCGCGTACTTGACCGAGCAGCTGATCGGTCGAACTCTGAACGTACAACGCCGAGCCGCGCGAATGCGATTGTGTCGCCACAGCATACGTCTGCGATGGAACGGTATTCAGTCGCGGTGGCCATGGATCTACTCGCTGAGTTGTTCGGCGCGGACCGTGTGCGAGAAATGCCGCCAGGCAATCCCGGCTTTGACATCCTGGTGGATCGGGTCGACGGCGACCTTCATGTCGAGGTGAAAGGCACGGTGCTGCCGGACCCCGTGTTCCACTTATCGGAGGGGCAGCGACAGCACGCAGCTGCTCGCGGTCACAAGTTCTGGCTGATTGTCGTGTACTCGATCAACGTGACGCAGGCCACCCACCAGGCGGTGCGCCTGGAGGGGCCTCTCGACAGCAAGGGCGTGGAGCTTCAGCCCGAGGCCTGGACGGGGCGTGTAGTGCTTGCAGGCGCGGCGGACTACCCGCACTTCGCGTCGGGCGCCGGCCTGCGAGATGGCATCACTACTCGTGTCGCCGGTTCGCGACGCTAGCCGGTCGCAAACGCGGGTCTGGGTGCGGGTCCGAGGCCCGCCCCCTTGTGCGCGGGCTGCTGGCCGACCAGGCGGTCGAATTGACGTGGCAACGGCGCGGGCTTTGGACTGGTTGGCGGAGGCGTGGGCGCCGGCGCCCGCAGCAAACGAGGCAACTCGACGGAGCATGCGCCGGTCAGCGACCTTCTCAGCGCTCGCCCTACTACTTCCGCGAGGAGCGGTGGGGTCGCGTTGCCCACTTGCAAGACCTGCGCACGCGAGTCGCCCGCGAGCCGCCAGCCATCTGGAAATGACTGCAGTCGGAGCTGCTCACTCACCGTGAGCGGTCGGTTGTCCCAGTGAAACGGGCCAGTTGCGGGACCGGGAGAGGCTGACAATGTCCACGAGGGCAGCCAAGGCGCAAGCTTGAGAAGGAAGTTCCAATACCGAGTTCGATATCCAAACAGCTCAGGACCGCCGCCTCGCGCTGTCAGCCATTGGTAGTTCTCCCCTGGAGGAATCGATGGTAGGAGTTCACCCCACTTACCGGTTGCTCCTGGCGCAGACGACGTCGTCAGATCGTAGAGCGCGTCCCAGGCGGTGCGCGGTGAATCCGCATGGCTCGGGGCGGGCCAATCGAACGGGACTTCATCCCGCATGAAGATGACGATTGCTCGCCTACGGTTTTGAGGCACGCCGTAGTCCGCCGCGTTGACGACGGACACGTAGGGTCGATAGGTCACGCCGCAACGCTTGCCCAGCGCCGCAATCTCGTCCTCCAAGTACTGAAGCGCCGCGCCTGGGCCTCTGACGAATCCGGCCACGTTCTCCAGGAGAACGGCTCGCGGCAGGAAGCGCTCGATCAGCCGGAGCGTGCTCAGCACTGTCTCAGCCCGCTGGTCCAGCATTCCTTGGCGACCGCGCCGCGCCCACTGGGCAGCCATAGAAAATGGCTGGCAGGGCGGCCCGCCGGCCATCAAGTCCAGTTCACCTCGGCGAAGCCCCAGCGACTTAGGGGTGAGGGAGCGGGACAGCTCGTTCACGTCGCCGCTCCCGATTAGTTCCCAGTCCCGATTGAGACGAATGGACTCCCGCTGGGTGCCGCCGATTTCCAGCGCCCCTACCGAGTCGAAGCCAGCCTGCTCGAGGCCGAGATCCATGCCGCCTGCGCCAGAAAACAGCGACAGCGCGGTTAGCTTCATGGGGATCCATCCTTACTTCGCAATGCGAGCTCATCACGGCCAGCTGGGCATGTCAAACCGACTTCGGCGGCCGATCGTCGTCGGCGGCAGCGCATTCGGACTGCTCGCCCCCGGATCCGTCAGGCACGTCGATGCATTCACCCGAGAAACGGCGGGCGAGAACCCGACGCTACCGAAAGGATGGCCAGCTCTCCAGCGACCTTCGAACCGCCAATGCAAGCGATAGTGCCTAGCCTATTGGAGCAGCCTCCTCGACCAACCAGAGACAGTGCCTCGCCGAGTCGACGCAGCGCGGCACTCCGGAGCTGACAATTCAGGATGCCGTGCGCGCTGCCCAGGCGGAGCTGCGGCGTGCGGCGAGGAACCGGGAGGCGGCGATGGTTACGGGGCCGGTGCTTGGGGCGCCGAGTACGGGGCGCGGGTTTGGGATGTAACGGCCTGCTTCTTGCGTGATCTCACCGACTCCGGAAGCGGCTTCACAAACATCTTCGGCGGTATATGTTGGCAAATGGGTCGATGGCCACAACTACCGGCAGTCTCGTGGCCGACGCTGACCAGGGAATCCGCCCAACCGACCCGCCGGACAAGGCTCCCTGGAGCTAAAGTCAGGCCAATTCACTATGACGTAGCCCGAGACTCAGACCAGGGTGAGTGTCGCGTTCGGCTGCATTTCCCAGCCGCGGGACTTGGGCACAAACGTTCCGACAACCTTCACCATCGCATGCGAGTCGTGCGCCGCAATGGCACGCTGATACGCCGAACCGCTTAGTGGGACCCGGACGCGTCGGCGTGACTTGCCGACAGTGCCGTCGATAATGACGAGACCATCCGAGGAGCCTTGCGACCTTTCAAGGCGCCATACTTCGCCTACTACCTGGTCCTCGGTCACTTCGGGTGCGCGGCGCAGCTTTTCGATAACCGGTTTCGCCGACCGCGCGTCGTCGCGATCCAGACGGACCGCTTTGGGCACGTCCGAGTCTTGGCGGTCGAGTCGGGACCATCGAAATGACAGGTCCAGTCCTTGGACGCCCTCGGACGACGACATGGAAGTCACAGCCTCTAGCAGCTGAGCAGTCAGCCCCAATTCCACCGCATCTTCAAGCCGGCTCTCAGTCACGGGGTTGGACAGGATGTCCTGTGCCGCTTCGAGGCCGGTTGCAAGATTTGTCATTACTTGCCGCGAGAACGTGACGTCATCTGGCTCGCTCCGCGGCACCGGGACACTCACGCCGATCGGCGCACTTGCTATAGCGCGTTCCCATGCGGCCTGGCGCTTTCCGTCCTCGACCGAGTCCGCTGCGAGCACGGTGATGACAAAGCTCCCCCGCATGGTGTGTCCCATCCGGACATCGTCCTCGAGGAACCCCCTCACGACTCCAGACTTGCGTCCAGCCGTTGACGCCCGGGGGCGAATGGCGCTGGCAGCTGCCGTCGTCAAAAGTTTCTCGACACCGGTGATCAGGTTACGTGCCTCCACGAACGGTATTGATCCATCGGCTGTGTCCTGATCCGCGCGAACGAGGAAGATGTCCTTGCGTGCTGAGACTATTTCGAGCGCAAGAGCCTCCCCCTCGAGTTCGACTACCTCCGCGATCGCCCGGAGCGCCTCGCGGAATCTGAGACCGAAATCGCTGAAGGAACTGTCGTACGGCAGCATGAGGCTGGCGCGCTCGTCAGCGGTTCCCCATATTGCAAAGTCGGACCCTCGCCGTTCGACCAGGCGCCATTCCGAAAGTAGGAGGTATTGCTCGACCGCCCACGGCGTCAAGTCGACGGATGGGTTGTAGTTTCGAGCCTGCGAATCAGGGAAGTACTTGCTCACGGCGTGCCCCCGTTTCCGATTCGTTGAAGCATGTCTAGTAACTGGTCCGCATCAAACCGGTTGGCAGAAGGAAGGATCACCGTCTTGGAGTCGCTGGTGGTCGCGGGCAGCCCCGCAGTGGACATCCAGTAAGCCTGCCCTCGAAGGAGCAAATCGTCCGGAGAGTGGGACATCCACTGATCGAAGTCTTCGTCTACCAGCAGTGTGACGAGGATCTTGGGCAAGTACGACCTCATCCGCAGACCGTCGTATTGATTTCGCGGGAGCTTGAAGTGAACGCCATCTGCGTGCAACACATCCCGATGCGTGCACTTGAGCTGGACATCTACCGCGCACGCGTCATAGATCGTGTGGCTAGCCTTTTGCCGGATCGTGACGTCCACTTGCTCGTCGTCGACGCGAAGATTCTCCATCTTGCAACGCGCTCGCGTGGCGATCGAGTGCGCGAAAGCGATGCTGTACTGCTCCATCACGTTCGTGCCATGAAGGTCGCCGTAGGGCGCTCCCGAAGGGGTCTGCCGAACGACATCCCACGTTGGATTGGTTGGCAAGTGGTCCCCCCGAGGTGCCGATGTCATTCGAAAGATAGCAGGGGTCACCCACACGCTGGGCGCTACGCGGTAGGCCCGCTACGCGCCGATCTCGCTGTGTGACGGCCCGTCTTCTTCGCGCTGGGGTCGAGTCGATCAAGCTTGGACACCGGAGGGGTTGCGCCCGCGACCACCGACGAGCTTGCTTGCGCCCCGAGGAGTCCCCCACCGGCCGCGGCGAGCTCGTAGATCGGCTCTGGAAGTCCGGGACTACTCTCCAGGGTGCGGGCCCACCTAATCCAGCCCGTAGCCTGATTGCCAAGAGGAACGACGCACCCATGACACTGACGCTTGGCCCGCTGCTGATGGACGCCGGAATCGATCCCTCCCAGGCGCTCGTCATTCGTCACGCGTTCGTGCAGGAGTCCGAAGAGAGCGGTCTCGCGGGGCTTCACGCCAACTCCACCCACATGGAGATATTCGAGTACACGCGGAGACAGTCTTCCAATACGAAGAGTTTCCCGGCCGCTCCTCCACCGGTGTGGGTGGTATTCATCAGGGAGGGCGGCGACCAAGCACGACTGTGGTCGGTGGTGGAGAACCGCGGTGAGATTTCCAACAACGGGATCATTCGGACGTTCGACGTCGCCGAGACCGATCAGATGGCGGATCTACGCGATCGGCTCGTGATCGGCTGGCGATCGCCTCGCACGTGGCGGATGAGCGCAGCCACCGCCGCGCGCTATCCGGTCATAGGTATCGCCGACGCGGAACCGATTCCATTTCCTGGCTTTGACCGCCTGATCCTCGACCACGTCGCGTTGCAAGCAGTGATGCGCGAGCACCGCTACGCGTCGTGGCGCACAGCTCTAGCGTCGGTGTACGGGATCTACCTCATCACCGACACTGTGAACGGACGCCACTACGTCGGCAAGGCGGACGGCCAGGACAGCATCCGGCAGCGTTGGAGCGCCTACGCAACCAACGGGCACGGCGGGAACGTCGAACTGCGCGGACTGGACCCCGCCCATTTTCGCTTCTCGCTGCTGCGTGTGTTTGACCCGTCGACTCCGACACGAGACATCGACGCAGCCGAGAACCACTTCAAGGACGCGCTCGATTCACGACGTCACGGGCTCAACCGGAACTGAACCGCCTCGGTCGCGTCTGCGACGGCGGGAGACTGCGACTAGTCAAGCGGACGCCAACTTCCACCGCCCCTTGATGCCGCGAGGGCTCAAGACGCGCGAACGCCGTCTCCAGCAGGCGATACTCGTTGAGCATCGCGGACAACTTCTATCCCGTCGGTGTGGGCAGTGTGCGGCTGACGACGAGACCTAGTCCCTTCCGTGATAGGTATCCCCACAGCCGCATTAACGAGCCGAGACTCCAGTTGCCACAGCGTCAACCGCGAATTCTGTCTACCGGACCGACGTCGCGAGCGGTTCAATCAAGAACAAGCAGGAGCTCGACTCGTACTCACCCACCTCGGCGACGACTCCAAGTGTGGTGCCCGCGCCGATGCTGCCGGGGTTATCTCCGATGATGTTCAGGTCGCTCGCAAGGTTCACATCTCGGAACTGAAACGCCGGTCCGGGCTGGGCGGTCTCACTGTAGTCCCCGACACCGATTAGGACGTCGTAGCGAGTGGCGTACCCATCGTGGTTGTTCAGGGCGCCAATGTTTCCGTCGAAGGAGATCGTCTGCCCGGAGTACTTGTCCGCAAACGCCGCAATTGCGGGTGCGCAGTAGTCCGTGAGAGCGAGGATCGCCGCGAACTCGGCGTTGTTGGCCGGCGTGATCACGGCAGCTTCGGGTTGCTCCGGTTCTGCAGCCTCCTCTGATTGAACAGGCTGTGCGGGCTCCGTCTTCGCGGGAGGAGACCGGGTTGCCGAAGGCGTCGGCGCGACGTCGGCCTCCGCTGGGGGAGCGTTCCGTTCGCTCAGGGCGCCGATCGTGATCACCGTCACGAGAACTAGCGCGAACACGCCCCCGCCAATTGCACGGGTGATGCCGCCCAGGCGTCGCTGAGAGCTGGTTGACATGTTGCTTAGTGACGATCCATGTCTTGAGCAGACTGCCCAAAATCGATGCCCCCGCAACAGGCCCAAAACGAACTTGCCCGCATCTGCTCGTTGCGTGGGCTGGATACCCGCTCTACTATTGGCGAGTCTTGCCCGCATTTTGGCCGCATCCCATTCGCCCTTGGCTGTTTCGGACGTCGTTCAATGTCGTCGTAGTCTCAGATATCCCCGTAATTCCGCGGAAGTTGTCGTTTGACGTCGCTATGCAGACGGCTCAAAACGTGTTCGAGTCCCGCCAGGGGAACGGCGACTTTCGCTTCTGGCCAGATACTTCTTCGATAGCCAGACCATTTGTAATGCTTTTCTGCCGTCTCTTTGACCGGTCGCGTGTGATCATAAGCCAGCGGCTGACGGACGTGCAGCCAAAGGTGCGGCCCCGACATTGGACGAGGCTGCTCGCGGGCTCGGCGCCTGAGAGGGCGATCGCGACGCGCAGCGAGTGCGCGCAGCGGCCGTCCGCGTCAATCCGCGGCGACCGAGACACTCCACGTCACGCCGAACCGGTCGGTCAGCATCCCGAACCCGGCGCTCCACGCCGACGCCGCGAGGGGCTCGACGATCGTGGCATCCACCGCCAGGGCATCCCAGTAGACCCGCAGCTCATCGAGCGTGGGCGAACTGATCGAGACGAAAAGCGCCTGGTCGGTGATCGTCGTATTGTTCTCGCGGCGGGTGGAGCCGCCGCCGGCGATGCCGCCCTCGATCTGGTCGGGGATGTCGTAGCCCATGATGCGGAAGCCGTTCTCGGCGGCGACGAGGCCGAAGACGACCTTGTCGGATCCGGGGATCTCGGCCGGCATGCCGAAGTCGGCGTAGGTGTTGACGGCGAGGTGGCCGCCGAAGACGGTCTGGTAGAACTCGAGCGCCTGACGGGCATCGCCGCGGAAGTTCAGGTGGGTGGTGGTCTGTACGGGCATGTCTGCTCCTCGATGAATGGGCCGGGATCGGCTCGTGAAATCACGTTCCCACCCGTATAGGTCGATTCCTGTCCTAGACCGCGAGTACCGTCGGATACATGGCCACGACGTCGCGATTGCTCACACTGCTATCGCTGCTGCAGGCCCGGCGGGACTGGCCGGGGTCGGTGTTGGCCTCGCGGCTGGACGTCAGCGATCGCACGGTGCGGCGAGACATCGATCGCCTGCGCGAGATGGGCTACCGGATCGAGACGACGATGGGTCCCGACGGGGGATATCGCCTCGACGCGGGTGCCGAGATGCCGCCGCTACTGTTCGACGACGATCAAGCGCTCGCGGTCGCGATCGCGCTGCGGTCGGCCCCGGCGTTGGGCGCTGGCATCGGCGAGGCGGCCGTGCGCGCCCTCGCGACCATGCGCCAGGTGCTGCCGTTGCGTCTGCGCCACCGACTGGATGCCGTCGAGGTGACGACGGTGGCCCGTGCCGGCGAGGCGCCGATCGAGGCTGTGCCGCTCGACGTGCTGCTCACTCTTGCCCAGGCGGTGCGCGACCGGGTCACGCTGCGGTTCGACTACCTGCCGAGGGGCGACGGGGACCCTCGGTCGCGGCGCATCGAGCCGCACCACCTCGTGACGTCGGACGGTCGGTGGTACCTGCTCGGGTGGGATCTCGAGCGGGACGACTGGCGGCTGTTCTCGGCGGAGCGGGTGCGTCCTCGTGTCCCTCAGGGCGCGCCATTCGTACCGCGTGCGCTGCCGGGTGGTGACGTCGACGCGTTCGTATCGGCGCGGTTCAAAGGGGCGGACACGAATGAGTGGCCCTGTCGGGGAACGGTGCTGCTGCATGCGTCGGCGCGGGACGTGCTGCCGTTCGCCGGCGATGGCGTCGTCACGGCTGTCGACGACGACCGCTGCACTCTCGAGGTCGGGTCGTGGTCGTGGGGTGCGCTCGCCGCATCGTTCGGGCGGTTCGAGGTGGCGATGGAGGTCGTCGAGCCTCCGGAATTGGCGGACGCGTTCGCGGTGCAGGCGGCGCTGTTCGCGGCAGCGGGTTCTTCCAAAGACGGGGACCGGCGAGGAAGCTAGCCGCATGACCCAGCCTCTCCGCTACGCCATCAACGTCACCCTCGACGGCTGCTGCTCACACGAGACCGGACTGCCGCCCGACGCGGAGTCGATGGCGTTCTGGACCGACGAACTGCGCCGCTCCGACACCCTCCTGTATGGCCGCGTCACCTACGAGCTGATGGAGGGCGCGTGGCGCCGACCCGCGTCGAGGGAGTGGCCCGACTGGATGGATGCCGATGAGGTGGCCTTCGCGGAGGTGATGGATCCGATGCGGAAGGTGGTGGCATCCACGTCTCTCGACGCGGTGGACTGGAACGCCGAACGGATCGAGGGGGACGTCGTCGAGGCGGTCGAACGGCTCAAGAAGGAGCCCGGGCGAGGAATTTCGCTCGGCGGGGTGACGCTCCCTGCAGCGCTCGCGGCGGAGGGGCTCATCGACGAATACACCTTCGTCGTGCATCCGGTGATTACGGGGCGAGGTCCGCGGTTGCTCGAGGGCGTGCGGGATCAGATGAAGCTCGAGCTCGTGGAACGGTGGCAGTTCCGGTCGGGCGCCAGTGTGCAGCGCTACCGGTCGGCGTGATGCAGAAGGGCCCCGCGCGAACGAGTCGCGCGGGGCCCCGAGAGCGGGTCGGATTAGCCCTGCAGGAACGGGTAATCCGTGTAGCCGCCCTCGCCGCCGCCGTACACCGTGGCCTGGTCGACCTCGTTCTCGTCGGCGCCCTTCTCCCAGCGGGTGACGAGGTCGGGGTTGGCGATCGCGGGGCGACCCACGGCGACGAGGTCGGCGATGCCGTCGTCGACGGCCGAGATGGCCTCGTCGCGGGTGGTGACCGCCGAGAAACCCGAGTTCACGATGAAGGTGCCGCCGAAGGCGCGGCGCAGATCCTGGATCAGCTCGCCCGCGGGGTCGGCGTGCAGCACGCTCAGGTACGCCAGCCCCAGGGGCGCGAGGCCGGCGACGAGGGCCTCGTAGGTGGCGCGGGTCTCGGCGTCGTCCTTCTCCCACACGTCCTGGATGTTGTGGGCGGGCGAGATCCGGATGCCGACTCGACCGGCGCCCACCTCGGCGACGACGGCCTGCGCGACCTCGATGACGAAGCGCGCACGGGCCTCCGGCGATCCGCCGTAGCCGTCGGTGCGCTGGTTCGACGCGGGCGAGAGGAACTCGTGCAGCAGGTAGCCGTTGGCCGAGTGCAGCTCGACGCCGTCGATGCCGGCATCCACGGCGCGACGGGCGGCGGCGACGAACTCGTCGCGCACGGTGGCGAGCTCGGCGGTCTCGAGCGCGTGCGGCACGGCGTAGGCGACCTTCGAGCCGTCGGCGAGACGGGTCTCGCCGTCGATCGCGATCGCCGAGGGGGCGACGATGCGGTCGGTGCCGGTGATGTCGGGGTGGGTGACGCGTCCGCCGTTCATGAGCTGCATGAACACCACGCCGCCCTCGGCGTGCACGGCATCCGCGACCTTCGCCCACCCGGCGGCCTGCGCGTCGGTCACGATGCCCGGCTGGCCCGGGTACGCCTTCGACTCGTCGCTCGGGTACACACCCTCGGTGACGAGCAGGCCGATGCCCGCGCGCTGCGCGTAGTACTTCGCCACGATGGGGCCGGGAACGCCGTCGGCGCCGGAGCGCAGACGCGTCATCGGAGCGAGCGAGACGCGGTTGCGCACGCCGAGGTCGCCGACGGTGGTGGGGGAGAAGAGGCTCACGGGTGTCCTTTCGTGGGGGAACAGGGCCACGCCTCCCCAACGGGAGGAGGCGACGACCTATTCCACAGGGCGCGCAAGTCGGGAAAGGACCGCTTGACCCGCGCATACGATGGTGCCTCCCGCGACGCTTCGAAAGGACCGGCGATGACCGAGAACCCCCTCGCCCACCGCCTCGACTACCGGCTCGACGAGCTCGGCGACGACGCTCTGTCCGCCTCGCCGATCGCCCTTGTCCGGCGGTGGCTCGACGACGCGGCAGAGCTTCCCGAACCCAACGCGATGGTGGTCTCGACAGTGGATGCCGCCGGCTCGCCGACCGCACGCACCGTGCTGCTGCGCGGGATCGACGACGACGGCGCCCTCTGGTTCTTCACCAACCGCGAGTCGCGGAAGGGTCGGGCGCTCGCCGAGAACCCGTCGGTGTCGGTGCTGTTCCCCTGGTACGCGCTGCAGCGGCAGGTCATCGTGCTGGGCACGGCCACCCCGCTCCCCGCCGAGCGTGACGACGCCTACTTCGCCTCGCGTCCGCGCGGTTCGCAGCTGTCGGCCTGGGCGAGCCATCAGTCGGAGCCCGTGGCATCCCGAACCGCCCTCGAGGAGCAGATGACTGAGGTGAGCGCCCGCTTCGCCGGCGACGAACCCGTCCCGCGGCCGCCGCACTGGGGCGGATACCGCATCGAGCCACGCGAGATCGAGTTCTGGCAGGGGCGTCCGTCGCGGTTGCACGACCGGATCGTGTTCACGCGCGAGGGTGACGAGTGGGCGGGGATGCGGCGACAGCCGTGACGGGTCGGCGTCGCGGCGGGCCGTGACCCGTCGGCGTCGGAGCGGAGGGGAATCCGGGAGCGGAGGACCGATGCCGCGGGGGAAGTCCTCCCCTCGCCGAATCTCCTCCCCCCACAGCCCCGCGCAAGGCACGGCAGGAACGCCGGTGCGGGGGAAGCCCTCCCCTCGCCGAATCTCCTTCCACCGCAACCGCGCACGCGCAAGCGGCACCGCCGAAACGTCGGTGTGGGACTCCGGGCCGTAGATTCGTGGCATCCGCATCCGCGGCGCGACACCGTTCCCCTGTGAGGCGACACCATGGCCAAGAAGAACGCCGACAGACCCGACCTCGACCAGAGGGCGTTCGTCGACGCGACGTCGGAGGCGAAATCGCGGTACGGCCGCTTCAACCTCGCGATCGTCGGCGCATCGGGCGTGGGCAAGTCGTCGCTCGTGAACGCGGTGTTCGGGCGGGACTGGGCGAAGGTCGGGCGCGGGCTGCCGGTGACCCGCGGGGTGCACTTCTACAGCGACGACTCGCTCGGCATCTGGGACGTCGAAGGGTTCGAGATCGGCTCGCCGGTGCCGCCCGACCAGCAGCTGCGCCACCATCTCGACGCGATCGCCGCCCACCCGGGCGACCACCAGATCTCGGTCGTCTGGTACTGCGTCCGGGCGGCCGACGACCGGCTGACCCCGGCCGACATCGCGATGATCCGCGAGCTCGACGCGCGGGGGCTGCCCGTGATCCTCGTGCTGACGAAGGTCGACTGGATCAAGAACCCGATCACCGGGCACCAGGGCGTCGCGAAAGACCTGCAGGCGTTCGTCGACTGGCTGAACGACCCGATCGATCCGTCGACCGGCGAGCGGCTGCGTATCCCCTACCGGCAGGTCATCCTCACCTCCACCCGCGACAAGCACGGGAAGGGGAAGGGGCACGGCCTCGGTGACCTTGTCACGGAGACCCTCGACCTCGCCCCCGAGCGCGACAAGGATGCCTTTCGCATCGCACAGCGCCTCAACCTCCCGTGGAAGCGCGAGATGGCTCGGCCGATCATCGCGGCGGCGGCCACGGCGGCCGCGGGAGCGGCGACCGTTCCGCTTCCTGTCTCGGATGCTCTCACTCTTGCGCCGATCCAACTCACGATGATGGGGCGCATCGCCGCGATCTACGACCTCGAGGTCAAGACGATGCTCTCGGCCGGAGCCCTCGCCCAGTTCGGCGTGCAGGTCGCGGGGCGAGCCCTGGCGACCAGCTTCCTCAAACTCATTCCAGGTGCCGGGATCGTGGTCAACGCCGCGGTCGCGGGTGCGCTGACCGCCGCGACCGGGGAGAGCTGGATGAAGATCTGCGAACTCCTGCACACGGGCAAGATCGACGTGCGCAAGCTCGACCAGGAGTGGGCCAAGTACGCGCCGAGCTTCATGGACGTCGCGCGGAAGCTGGTGGAGCGGCGGGTCACGAAGCGCTGAGCCACACCCGCTGCACACGCCAGTCGGCGTCCCACGCGACCAGGTCGGCGCGCCTCCCGGGCTCGAGCCGCCCGCGGGAGGAGTCGCCCAACGCCGCAGCGGGCACCGCGGTCGCCGCCCCAACGGCATCCGAGGCGCTCAGGCCGAGGTCGACGACAGCCGTGCGCACGGCGCGATCGAGCGTCAGCGTGGACCCCGCGATCGTGACGCCGTCGTCGAGCAGCGCGCGGCCGTCCGTGACCTGCACATCGAGCTCACCCAGTCGGTACCTGCCATCGGTGTGGGCGGCGGCGGCCATGGCATCCGTGATCAACGCCACCCGCTGCGGCGCTGCGGTCAGCAGCAGGCGCGCGACCGACGGATGCACGTGCACGCCGTCGAGGATCAGCTCGAGGGTGACGCGGTCGTCCTCGAGGGCGGCGGGCACGGGTCCGGGCAGGCGGTGCCCGATCGCCGGCATCGCGTTGAGGGCGTGCGTGAGCAGGGTCGCTCCCCGGTCGATCGCCTCGCGCGTGAGGGCGTAGTCGGCCTCGGTGTGGCCGATCGCGACGCGGATGCCGCGGGCGACGAGCTCCGCGATCGCGTCGAGCGCCCCAGGCAGTTCGGGCGCGAGGGTGACCTGACGAATGAGGCTTGGCTCGGCATCCCGCACCAGCTCGAGGAACCGCGCATCGGGCGCAGCGAGCGCGCCGGGATCGTGCGCCCCGCGCCGGGCGGGCGACAGGCAGGGGCCCTCGAGGTGGACGCCCAGAATCCCGGGGTCGGACCGGCGTGCGACCTCGACGGAGGAGAGCTGCCGACGCAGAACGTCGAGCGGAGACGAGACCAGGCTCACCAGGGTCGCCGTCGTGCCGTGGCGGCGGTGCGCGGCGACGCCGGCGGTGATGGCATCCGCTCCGTCGTCGAAGGCGTACCCGCCGCCCCCGTGCACGTGCAGGTCGATAAGTCCGGGGGTGAGGATCGCCCCGTCCAGGTCGAGCCGATCGGTCGCGTACGGAGCAGGCCCCGTGCCCACCTCGGCGATCAGGCCACCGCTCACCCGCACCCAGGCGTCGGGCAGGTCGCGCCGGGCGTCGACCACCCGGGCGCCGGTGAGCAGCAGGTCGTCGGTCATGCCGAGGCGATCTCGCGGTGATCCCAGGCGAAGCGGTAATAGTCGCGGTGCTCGAGCTGCGAGGCGGCGGCCTCGTCGATAATGACCACGGCCCGTCGGTGCAGCTGGATCGCGGATGCCGGACACGACGAGGTCAGCGGACCCTCGACGGCCGCGGCGACCGCGGGGGCCTTCGACTCGCCGAACGCGAGCAGCACGAGCACTCCCGCGTCGAGGATCGTGCCGATGCCCTGGGTGAGGCAGTGCGTGGGCACGTCGTCGATGCTGTCGAAGAACCGCGCGTTGTCGGCGCGGGTCGCGGGGGTCAGGGCCTTGAGACGCGTGCGCGACGCGAGCGAGGACCCCGGCTCGTTGAACCCGATGTGCCCGGTACGGCCGATGCCGAGGATCTGCAGGTCGATCCCGCCCGCCGCGGCGATCGCGGCCTCGTAGCGCTCGCCGGCCTCGGCCAGCGGACCGTCGTCATCGCCCGGGACCCGCACGAGCGCAGGGTCGAGTCCGAGGGGCGCGACGATGTCGCGATCGACCACGGCGCGGTAGCTCTCGGGGTGCGCGGCGGGCAGACCCACGTACTCGTCGAGAGCGAAACCCCGCACGGTGGAGAGGTCGAGAGAGCGCTCCGCGAGGGCCGCCCACACCGGCAGGGGCGTCGATCCGGTCGCCAGCCCCAGCGTCGGATCGCTGCGGCGACCGAGCGCGGCGACGATGAGGTCGGCGGCGATGCGGCCGGCATCCGCCTGGTCGTGCACGATCGCGATCTCGGTCACGCGCGGGCCTCCGTTCGGGGGGTGGTCGGCTCAGCCAGGATGCCAGGCGCGGCCCACGTACGGATCACCTCGGGTCGCTGCGCCGCCTCGAAGGCCAGCATCGCGGCCCCGATGCGACCGGCGTGCGTGCCGAGGGCGGCCGTCGTGAGGCGGGGGGCTTCGCGCCACGCGAGAGCGGCCGACAGGCGCTCGCGCAGAGGCTGGAGGAACACGTCACCGGCCTGCGCGACGCCACCGCCGAGCACGATCACCTCGGGGTCGACGAGGAGCGTGAGGGTCGCGAGCCCCGTGGCCAGGGCGTCGAGCCCCTCCGACCAGACGCGGGCGGCGACGGGGTCGGTGTCGATGCGGGCGACGATGGCAGCGGCATCCGGAGTCTCCACGAGCAGGTCGTCAGCCGTGGACGCGCTCGCCGCGTACCGCCGGGCCAGCCCCGCGCCCGAGAAGTACACCTCGAGGCAGCCGCGCTGCCCGCACGCGCACAGCTCTCCGCCGGGTACCACCGGGATGTGGCCGAGCTCGCCGGCGCCCGAGATGGCTCCCGCGACCGCGCGGCCGTCGGAGGTGAGGGATGCCGCGACCCCGGTGCCGATCGCGGCGAAGACGACGTTGCGCGACCCGGCGGCGGCACCGTAGGCCAGTTCGGCCGCACCGGCGGCGCGCACGTCGTGGTCGACCGCGACGGGAAGGCCGGTGGCATCCGACAGGAGCCGGGCGAGGGGGACGTCGGTCCACCCGAGCGTCGAGGCGTAGCGGACGGTGCCGGTGGCGCTGTCGATCAGGCCGGGGCTCACGACGCCCGCACCCACGACCGAGCGGCCCAGCGTCTCGGCTCCCGCGATGAGGTCGGCGAGGAGCTCGGCGATGCGCGTGACCGTCTCGGCTCCCGACCCGCCGGTCGCGACGCGCGAGCTCTGCAGGACGTGCCCGTCGCTGTCGACGAGCGCGCCCTTGGCCGAGGTGCCGCCGATGTCGACGGCGATCACCGCGGGGTGCGATGCGCGGTCGCTCTCGGCCGCGGCGAGGATCGTGTCGCGGATGACGGACTCGTCGGTGACGAGGTGGCCCCGGCCTGAGGCGACCTGCGCGCGCAGGTGCACCTCGTGGGCGCCCGTGCTGTCCAGGAGCGCCGCCACGTTGTGGGCCCGCACCGAACCGCCGACGAGGATCGTCGGCATCCCCCTCCCCTCCGAACGTGCGCGCAGCGCCGCGAGCACCTCGACTCCCTCGCGGGCCGTGGCTCGGCCGCCCGAGGTGAGCACGCGAGCGACGCCGTGGTCGGCGAGGGTCTCGTACGCCTCGAAGAGGTCGGCGGTGTCGTCGAAGGCCTTGTGGAAGGTGATCGGCACGTCGCCCGCCGCCGCGCGGATCGCGTCGAGGGCCCGTTCGTCGACGTGTCCGTCGACGGTGAGCGCGCCGAAGACGATACCGACCGGCACGCGGCTGGTGCGCGCCAGGGCGGCGATCGCGCGGACGTCGGCCTGCATCACGCGCAACTCGTCGTCGGAGTACACGAAGTCACCGCCGCGCGAGCGGACGATGACCTGCACACCCACGCGCTGGGCCGCTTGCAGGACCGACTCGATCATCCCGAGGCTGGGTGTGATGCCGCCCTCGAGGAGGTCGGCGCACAGCTCGACGCGGTCGGCGCCCGCGCGCTCGGCGGCGAGCACCCCCGCGAGGTCGTCGACGCAGATCTCCACGAGCGCACGGGCGCCCGAGGAGGACTTCTCGGCGAGGGATGCCGGGCCGGCAGCGCTCGTCACGGTGCGGCGTCCGCAGCGGGCGTGGCGCCGAGCCAGGCGCGGACGTCTCCGCCGACCTGGATCGAACCGACCGGGACGCCGCCGCCGAGAATCGGCAGGTCGACGAGGTCGCCCGCGGTCGAGATGTCGGCGCCGAGCGCCTCGAGGACGGTGAGAGCGACGAGCGTCGTCGCGCGCGGATTCCCGTCCAGGATCTTCATCGACACCGCGGCGCCGTCGGCCGTGGCCATGCCGATCACGCCCTCCGCGCCGCCCTTGGACAGCAGCCCCGGCACGCGCAGCATGGCGTCGGTGTTGGCGTGGTGGTCACCGCCCACGAAACGGGGGTACGACCGCATGGCATCCGCCACCTTCCGCTCCGGCGTCCCGGGCGCGGCCGTCACGAGGGCGCGGAAGATGCGGGCGATGCCGAGGGGAGAGACACTGAAGAGGGGAGCCCCGCAGCCGTCGACCGCCTCGTACGCGACCGTCTCGCCCGAGAGGCGCTCGAGCGTCGACCGCACGAGTTGCTGCAGGGGGTGTGCCGGGTCGAGGTAGGTCGCGGTGTCCCACCCGTTGACTGCGCACGCGAGCAGCATCGCGGCGTGCTTGCCCGAGCAATTCATCCGCACGCGGGAGCGACGCTCGCCGTCGCGGATGAGGCGTTCGCGCGTGGGTTCGTCTTCGGGCCAGTCGACCGGGCAGGCGAGGGCGTCCTCGTCGAGGCCGGCACGGGTCAGCAGGTCGCGGACCACGTCGACGTGCACGTCTTCGCCGGTGTGGCTGCCGGCGGCGATGGCGAGATCGGCACCGTCGATGTCGACGCCGGCGAGCAGGCAGGCGAGCGCCTGCACGGGCTTGACCGTGGAGCGGGGCAGGATCTGCTCGCCGCTGCCGGTCTGCCAGGCCACCGACCCGTCGGCGGCCAGGGCGGCGATCGAACCGAGGTGACGGCTCTCGACGACACCCGAGCGGATGACGACGGCGAGGTCGGCCAGCGGGGAGGGGACGGGGGGAAGGGACGTCATGGGTGGTTCTTTCGAGGCCGGGGCGGAGAGGCGGGTCAGCGGTCGACGGGGGCGTTCGCAGTGGTGAGGCCGGCGGGGGCGACTTCGGCGGGGGTCGCGAGACTGCGCCGGCCCGGGCGCTTCTGCAGGCGGGCGGCGAGACCCGAGAGGCCGCCGTTGAGCGCGAGGAAGATGACGGTCACGACGACGAAGGTCTGGATGAGCAGGCCGTTGAAGCTCGACAGCACCTGTCCGCGGTACAGCAGCTCGGTGAACGCCACGATGTAGCCGAGCGATGTGTCCTTGAGCAGGCTCACCAGCTGCACGACGAGCGAGGGCGCGACGAAGCGCAGGGCCTGCGGCAGCACCACCTTGCGGTCGACCTGCCAGCGCGTCATACCGAGGCTGAGGCCCGCCTCGGTCTGCCCTCGGGGAAGGGCGAGGACGCCCGCGCGGATGATCTCGGCGAAGGCCGCGGCGTTGGCGATCGTCAGCGGAATGACGAGTTTCCACAGCACCGGGAAGTTCAGCCCGAGCTGGGGGAGACCGAACAGCATGAGATAGATCAGCAGCAGGACGGGGACCGTGCGAGCGATCTCGATGTAGGCGGTGCAGATCCAGCTGACCCAGCGGACCCGGCTGAGGCGGCCGAGCGCGAGCAGAAGGCCGAGCACGAACCCGAAGACGGCGGTCAGGGCGGCGGCCTGCAGCGTCCCGAGCAGGCCGACGCCGAGGTACTCCCAGATCGCGATGTCGAGGAACGGCAGCCAGCGGTCGCTGTCGAGCTGGCCTTTCGACGCGAACTGCGCGAGCGCGAGCGCGATCAGGCCGAGGATGACGACGGCGCTGACGATCGACCAGATGAGGATGCGGCGACGGGTGCGGGGACCGGGCTCGTCGTAGAGCGAAAGGGGGGAGGTCATCGGCGGATCCTCAACTTCTTCTCGAGGCGGCCGGCGGTGAGGCCGATCGCCAGCGCGAGCACCATGTAGACGAGCCCCGCCGCGGTGAAGATCAGGATGGGCTGAGCCTCGACGAGGTTGAGCTTGTTGGCCGCGCTGGTCAGCTCGACGACGCCCACCGCGGCGGCCAGGGCGGTGTTCATGGTGAGGGCGATCATGACGTTGCCGATGGGCTGGATCGCCGCCCGCAGAGACTGGGGGATGACCAGCACGCGCAGCGTCTGCCCGAGCGAGAAGCCCAGCGCACGGCTGGCCTCGATCTCGCCCCGGCTCACGGTGTTCACGCCGCTGCGCACGGCCTCGGCGACGTACGCGGCTTCGTAGAGCGTGAGCACGATGATCGCCGTCGGAGTCAGGGGCAGCAGGAATCCGGCGTCCGGTAAGGCGAACACCGCCAGCACGAGGAGCACCAGGAGGGGCACGTTGACAAAGAACTGCACGTAGGCGAACGCGGCCCAGCGCAGCACCGGCACGGGGCTGATGCGCGCGGCGGTGACGAGCGTGCCCAGCACGATCGACCCGATGCCGGCCGACACGGCGAGCAGGATCGTCGTTCCGAGCGCTTGCGCGATCGGCCCGGCGCTCGAGGCGAAGAAGTCCATGGGGTCCTCAGGAGAGCGGGAGGGGAAGAGGGAGACCGGCGCCCGTCATGTGCGGAACGGGCGCCGGTCGGTCGGGGGGATCAGGAGCCGGGGACGCTGCCGATCGCGGGGGGAGTCGGAGCGCTCGACTCGACCGCCGAGCCCAGGGTGGCGTCCCAGATCTTGGCCCACGAGCCGTCGTCCTGGATCTGCTTCAGCCAGTCGTTGATGAACGACTTGAACTGCGAGTCGTCCTTCTTCAGACCGATGCCGTAGGCCTCGCTGGTGAAGGGCTGCCCGACGACCTTGATGCTCTTGTCATCGATGGCGTGGCTCGCGAGCAGGGTGAAGTCCTGCACGTACGCGTCGCCGCGACCCTGCTGCAGCGCCTGGAGGGCCTGCGGGTCGGTCGCGAAGCTCACGATCTCCGCGGTGGGCTGCTCCTCGGGCACGGCGGTGACGGCGGGGGTGTTGGCGCCGACGATGACAGTCTTGCCGCCGAGGTCGTCGATGCCGTTGATGTCGGTGTTGTCACTGCGAACGGCGACGGCCAGACCCGACTCGAGGTACGGACCGGCGAAGTCGACCTGCTCGGCGCGCTTCTCGGTGATCGTGTACGTGTTGAAGACGACGTCGACGGTGCCGTTGGCGAGGAGGGCCTCACGGGTCTCGGATGCCGGCGGGACGATCTCGACGTTGGGCTCGCCCAGGATGTAGATGGCCAGCATCTTGGCGAGGTCTGCGTCGAAGCCCTGGACGTCCTCGGGGTTGGTCGGGTCCTGCTGCGACAGCAGCGGGGCGTCGAGGGCCTCGGCGACGATCAGCTTGCCGCGCTCCTTGATCCTGGCCATCGTCGAGTCGGGGATGAGGGCTGCGGCGTCGGCGACGGGCGCGTTCGCGTAGACCTCTTCGAGGCTGCCGGTTTGGGCCGCGGCGCTGGGGTCGGACCCGGGGACGGCCGCGGTGCCGGACGAGCACGCGGCGAGAGACGCGACCGTGGCCGCGGACGCCAAGAGGACGAGGCCTCGGCGAAGGATCGAGCGAGAGGAGATCACGGGTACTGCCTTTCGTTTGCTGGTGCGTGCGGAACGAGCCGCGTCGGGGGCGGGGAGGATGTCAGTGGGCGAGGATCTTCGACAGGAACGCCCGCGCGCGGTCGCTCTCGGCGTGGGTGAAGAAGCGCTCGGGGGTGGTGTCTTCGACGATGCGGCCGTCGTCCATGAAGATCACGCGGTCGGCGGCGCGACGGGCGAAGCCCATCTCGTGCGTGACGACGACCATGGTCATGCCCTCCTCGGCGAGCGAGGTGATCACATCGAGCACCTCGCTGACCATCTCGGGATCGAGTGCCGAGGTCGGCTCGTCGAAGAGCATCAGCTTCGGCTTCATCGCGAGGGCGCGGGCGATCGCCGCACGCTGCTGCTGACCGCCGCTGAGCTCGCCGGGGAAACGATCGGCCTTGTCGGCGATGCCCACGCGGTCGAGCAGGGCGAGACCTTCTTCGCGCGCCTTCTTCAGCGGCGCCTTCGACACGATGCGGGGGGCGAGAGCGACGTTGTCGAGCACCGTGCGGTGCGCGAAGAGGTTGAATGACTGAAAGACCATGCCCACCTCGGCGCGCAGGTCGGCGAGACCGCGGCCCTCGCTGGGGAGCGGGACACCGTCGATCGTGATGGTGCCCGAGGTGATGGTCTCGAGGCGGTTCAGGCAACGGCACAGCGTCGACTTGCCCGACCCCGAGGGGCCGACGATCACCACCACTTCGCCGCGGGCGACGTCGAGGTCGATGTCCTTGAGCACGTGATGGTCGCCGAAGTGCTTCTGCACCCCGCGGACCGCGACGAGGGGCGCGGAGATCGGGGCGGAGGGGGAGGCGGGCGTCGACACGGGTGTGGATCCTTCCCGCGGACTCGCCGCGATATCGATACAGCCGACGCGGAGGTGATTTCCGCGTCCTTGGTGAAATCAAACTAACGAGGCCATGTTACAGAGATAATTCGAGTCAGATACTCCAACTTTGGAGTAAGATGGAACCGTGCAGACCCCTCCCGTCGCCCTGCCGTCCTTCAGCCCGCAGACTCTTGCGGTGCTGACGCCGTTGCGCACGGGCGCCGCGCGATCGCGCGCCGAACTCGCCGCGCATACGGGCCTGTCACCCTCGACCGTGACCGCCCGCGTCGACCCGCTGATCGCGGCGGGGGTCATCGTCGAAGACGGAACCGACGACTCTCGAGGGGGCCGGAGGCCCCGGCGTCTCGCCATCCGCGGCGATCTCGGGACGGTGGCCGGCATCGACCTCGGCGTCGAGCGCAGCACGATCGGTCTGGTCGACTACGCCGGCACCTCCCTCGCCCACCAGCACCTCGTGCTGGATCTGGCGGAGGGCCCGGATGCCGTGCTCCGCCGCGTCGCGAGAGAACTCGACGCGCTGGCCGAGGCGAATGGCGCCCCCACGGTGACGGGTGCAGCGATCGCGCTGCCGGGGCCGGTGTCGGCGGAGACCGGCCGTCTCGTCGCGCCTTCGCGCATGCCCGGGTGGCACGACGTCGACGTCGCCCTTGTTCTCTCCGACATCCTCGGAGTGCCGGCCCTCGCGAGCAACGACGCCAACTGCATGGCCGTCGGCGAACTCGTCGGGGGCGACCCTGACGCCCGCAATCAGGTGTTCATCAAGGCCGGGGCGGGCATCGGGTCGGGCGTCGTCGCCGGGGGGCAGCTCTATACGGGTCGGAGCGGTGCCGCCGGTGACATCAGCCACGTCACCGTGCCCGGAGCGAGCCCCGTACCCTGCTCGTGCGGGCGCGTCGGCTGCCTCGACGCGGTGGCGAGCGGGTCGGCTCTCACCCGTGCGGCCCAGGAGGCCGGACGTGATGTCTCCGACGTCGAGACGGTGATCGATCTGGCCCGCAACGGAGACGCCCTCGCCACAGGTCTTCTCCGCGAGGCGGGCAGCATGACCGGCGGCGTCCTCGCCACGATCGTGAACTTCTTCACCCCCGACCGGCTCGTCGTCGGCGGCTCGCTGAGCGCCTCCGACGTCTTCATCGCCGCGATCAAGTCGAAGCTGTGGGCCGACTGCCTCCCCATGGCGACCGAGAACCTCGAGGTCGCCGTGCCGCGCCACCCCCGCACGGGCGGCATCCTGGGTGCGGCGCGCCTGTTCCTCGATGCGGTTTTCGGGACCGAGGCGGCCCGCTCGCCGCTGCGGGTGCCGGCCCGCCCGTAGCCCGGGGGATACGAGGGACGGCCCGGCGCACGGCCCACCCCGCGCCGCGCCGTGGAACGCTGGAAGCACCATGACCGACACCACGCCCGCCGAGCGGCTCCGCAGTGCGCTCGAGCACTCCGACGCCTCGGCACGCCTGCAGGCCGCGCTCGCCGCGGGAACCCGTCCCGACGACAGCTACATCGACGAGCTCGTCGCACGATGCGCCGTCGAGTCCGACTTCTTCGTGCGCGACATGCTCACCTGGGCCCTTACCCGCCACGACCCCGCGCGCGTGGTGCCGCGGCTGCTGCCCGAGGTGACGTCCGACATCCCGCAGGCGCGCAGCCAGTCGCTCCATACGCTGTCGAAGATCGGCGACCCCGCCGCATATGGGGCCATCACCCGGGCGGTGCTGCGCGACCGACACCCCGAGGTGGCTCGCGCGGCCTGGCGGACGGCATCCGGTCTCGTTCCCGACGACGCCCACGAGAGCCTCGCCGAGGAGCTCGCCACCCAGTTCGGCCGCGGCGACCACGACACCCAACGCAGCCTCAGTCGGGCGTTCGCGGCGATCGGATTCCGGGCCGAGCCGACCGTTCAGCGCGCCGCCGAGTCCTCGTACGACGTGGTCAGCGCGCACGCGCGCGCGACGCTGATCGTGATGGACGACCCCGACGTCGAGTTCGCCGAGGCCGCGGTCGAAGCCCGCCGGGTGGTGGCGCAGCGCGCGCTGCCGGACGCGGGGGAGTAGCGCCGTGGCCCGCGCGGAGGGGATTCGGCCGGGGGAGGAATCTTCGGCTGGGTTTTGTCCTCCGCCCGCACTTTCTCCTCCCTCACGCGGCCCCACAGCCAGCGCTCCGCGACGACGTGCCCCGCAGCCCGCGCCCGCGTCACCCCCGCCGGCGCGCCCGCGAGACCGCGATCACCACGAACGTGGCGAGGCCGATGATGGGCAGGATGCCGAGCAGGTAGGTCACGGCCAGTCCGAGGTCGGA
The DNA here is from genome assembly GCF_031844085.1 of Microbacterium sp. PRF11. Classification (NCBI taxonomy): domain Bacteria; kingdom Bacillati; phylum Actinomycetota; class Actinomycetes; order Micrococcales; family Microbacteriaceae; genus Microbacterium; species Microbacterium sp. PRF11. The sequence goes on along the minus strand of NZ_JAUZUP010000002.1, from coordinate 22,993 downwards.
GCCGAAACCCGTGAATGCGAGCGTCGAGGCCGTCGCCCCGCCCAGGACGCCGACCGCCGCGGCGATCCACCGCAGCGCCGGAGCCGGGGTCAGGCCGGCGATGACGAGGAGGATCGTGAGCACGATCAGGGTGAGTCCGCCGACGAGGATCGGCCAGAAACCGAGCCCGAGGATCACGAAACCGAGTCCCATCAGGGCATAGACGGGCGCCATCACGAAGCCGACGATGCGCGCTCTGCGATCGAGCTTCTCGGGTGACAAGGGTGTGGGCATGAGCTCTCCCCGGGGTCGTGAAACCGTCACGATACGCACCCGTTCAGACGATCGATACGCACGGGAGCGATCTCACGGACATCGCGGGAAATGATTGCGTTTTCTGGGTGCTTTCATATGGAACAATGCAGTAGCTCACTCCGTCGCTTTCTCGCCAGCGTCATTTCCTGGGTGCGCCCTGCCCATCGGCAACCGCCCACGAGAAACGCAATGGGCGGTGCCTTGTTTCCCTGAAAGGGACACCGCATGTCGACCGAATCCCCGCGCCGCGCTTCGGCGCTGAAGCGCACCACGGCCCTCGTCTCCACCGGTCTGCTGGCCGCCGCGATGCTCTTCGGCGGGACCACCGCCGCCCAGGCCATCGCCGACCCCTCGCTTGAGTCGAGCTCTTCGACCGCCACCGCGGGCGGCACCGTCGTGCTGACCGCGTCGGGCTTCGAGCCGGGCACCGAACTTGCGTTCGTCATCGACCTGCAGGAGGAACTGGTCACCTACCCGGTCGACGGTGGCCCGGTCGCGGCCGGCCAGGACGGCACCTACAAGGGGTCCGCGGTGCTCCCGGAATCGCTTGAGCCGGGCGCCCACGAGGTCGCCGTCGTCAACCGCGACGCTCTCGCTCCCGACGCGCGCGAGCGCGAGCTGCTCCCCCGCTTCGCGTCGATCGAGATCACCATCGTCGCGCAGCCGACCTCCTCGGTCACCCCCGGGTCGCAGTCGCTCTCCTCGTACCTGAAGAACGGCGTCACCGCCACCTTCACCGGTTTCGAGCCCGGCGCCACCGTCTCGTTCGGCATCGGCAACGAGGGCTCGGGCGACCAGGCCGGTCCCGACCAGGTCGCCGACGCTAACGGCACGGTCGTCCTCCGCTTCGTGCCCGAGGTCGGCACCAACTACGCCAACGAGGGCACCTACTTCCTCAGCGCGTTCTCGAACGGCTTCGCCGTCAGCGCCGCTCCGGTGAGCTTCGTCGTCACCGCAGACGCCGCGGCGACCCCGTCGGCTCCGGTCGCCGCTCCCGCCAAGCCGGTCAAGCGCGCCGCCACCTTCACGGGCTGACCTTCACGGCATCCCGTACGCCGGGCCGGAACTCTCGTTCCGGCCCGGCGCTCCCATTCCCCCGCGAAACCCTCCCCGGAGTCCCCGTGTCCCCTCGCATGTCCGCCACTGCCGTCGCGCTCGTCGCCGCCCTGCTGCTGACCGGGTGCTCCCCGGCCGCCACGCCCGACGCGGCGACGCCCACGCCGACGATGCCCGTGCCCACCGCGGTCGCCACCTCGGCCGCTCCGGTTCCCACGGTCGTCGGCACCTCGGCCACCGCGACGGATGCCACGCTCGAGGTCTACGACGCCCCCTCGGGCACCGTCACCTCTACGCTGACCAACCCCCGGGAATCGGGCGCGCCGCTGACACTCCTCGTCGAGTCCACCGACGGGGACTGGCTGCAGGTGCAGCTCGCCCAGCGTCCGAACGGCAGCACCGGCTGGGTGAAGGCCGACGCGGTCACCCTGCACAGCCTCGAGTACAGCCTGGCCGTCTCGACCGAGGACAACACCGTCACGCTCAGCAAGAACGGCGCCGCGGTCAAGACCTTCAGCGCGGCCACCGGCACCGGCGGGACGCCGACGCCGCACGGGTCGTTCTACCTCACCGAACTGCTCGAGCCCACGAACGAGGGGTACGGCCCCTACGCTTTCGGGCTCTCGGCGTTCTCCGACGTGCTGTCGAGCTTCGGCGGCGGACCGGGCCAGATCGGCCTGCACGGCACCGACGACGAGGACAGCATCGGACAGGCGGCCAGCCACGGCTGCATCCGCCTGTCGAACGACGACATCACCGAACTCGCCGGCCTGCTGCCCCTCGGCACCCCCATCACGATCAGCTGACGACCGCGTCGTCGTGGCGTCAAGCCCCGGCCTTTTCAGCGTTCTCTTCGACGGCGCGCGGTAGCGTCCTATCGTTCTGCGCGATGCCGCGTGCCCCCGGGCGCATCTCGGGAGCACGCCGTCGCGCCCGGTTCGACGGCGGGAGGCGATGACCATCAGCACGATGACCGCACCCGCCTCGCCGCCGATGGCCGCCCACCCGGGGCCGCTCGACAGGGTGCGAAATCTCCCGTCGCTCACCGGTCTGCGCTGGGCGACGGCGATGCTCATCTTCGGCCACCACCTGATGGCGGTGAACTACTTCGGCGGCAACGCCGGCGTCGCCTGGGGCTTCCTGTTCGAAGCGGGGAAGACCGGGGTCACCCTGTTCTTCATCCTCTCGGGCTTCGTCCTGGCCTGGGGGTACAAGCCGCAGCAGAGTTCCGGCTCGTTCTACTGGCACCGCTTCGCGCGCATCTACCCGCTGCACCTGGTGGGCGTGGTGCTCGCGCTCATCACGGCGGCCACCCTCGTCCCCGAGATCCGCAGCGACGGTCCGGCACCCGTCGTGGCCAACGTGTTCCTCCTCAACGGCTGGGTCCCCGACTGGTGGCAGGCCGGGAACCCCGCGAGCTGGTCGCTCGTGTGCGAGGCCTTCTTCTACCTCAGCTTCCCGTTCCTCATCCGCCCCCTCGCGCGGCTGTCGAACCGTGCCCGCATCATCGTGATCGCGGCATCCCTCGTGCTCGTCGCCTTCGCTCCGCAGATCGCCGCCCTCGCTCCCGGCGCGCTGTCCGCGGCATCCACACCCCTCCTCCGCCTGCCGGAGTTCGTGATCGGCATGACCCTCGCGCTGATGATGAAGAGCGGGAGATGGATGCCGCTGCACCTGGGCATCGCGGTCCCGCTCTCCGTCGTGGGATACGCGGCGTCGGAGGCGCCGACGATCCCCGGCACCGACATCCACCCGGGGCTCGCCGCGAACGTCGGCTTCTACGCGCTGCTGGTCGCGGCCCTCGCCGCCGCCGATGCGCGCGGGCGCTCGACGTTCCTCGCCCGGCCGCTGTGGCAGGAGCTCGGGCGGGTGTCGTTCGCGTTCTACCTCGTGCACCTGCTGGTCATCGCGTCGGTGTCGTCGTCGTGGCCCGACGGGCATCCCGAACTGCCCTGGCGGCAGGCGGTTCTGCTCGGTCTCGCGGCGTTCGCCATCTCGCTGGCGATCGCATGGGTGCTGCACAAGACCGTCGAGGTGCCGGCTCAGCGGTGGCTGCTGCGATACGACCGTTCGCGGGCGCGCGTGCAGCCCGCCCCGGCGCGCGACCTGGCGGAACCGGTCACGACTCGCTAGCCTCGCCGGATGTTCGGCGCACACGCACTCATCCTTCTTCTCACCTGGGGCATCGGCCTCGTCGTCCTCGGCGCCGCCCTGTACGTCGTGGTGCGCTTCGCCGTGCTGCACGCGCTGAAGGCGCACACGCGGTGGGTGGATGGCGGGAAGCAGGAGAGGGCGAGCGGCGGGGACAGGCCGGTCCGCGGCTGATCGCCGATTCCGGTTGCATCCCCTGTTGTGAGGGCCGCGGCAGCCCGCGACACGCCCGGCCCACCGCGCGTTCAGCCGCGCCTCGGTACACTGCCCCGTGCCCGAAACACTGCTGAGCCCCGATCGCGATGCCGCGCGATCGGCATCCATCGATCCCTACGAGCTCGAGATCGCGCTGCGCGTCATCGACGCGGCCTCCTCGCTCGACCACGACGACCCCGCCTACATCGCCCTGCGCCGTCAGACCGGCAAGCTCTACAAGGACGTCAAGCGCCAGTCGCGCAAAGAGAAGCGCCAGCGCATCGCCGAGGCCGATCGCGCGGTCGTCGCCGCCACCGCCACCGGCGCCCCCGACCGCATCGACGACGAGACGCGCGGCATCCCGCTCGCCGCGCGCACCTCGATGCCGTTCGCGGGCGAGCTGATCAAGGCCCGCGCCTGCTACATCTGCAAGCAGGACTACACGCTCGTCGACGCGTTCTACCACCAGCTGTGCCCCGACTGCGCGTCGATGAGCCACGAGAAGCGCGACGCCCGCACCGACCTCACCGGCAAGCGCGCACTGCTCACCGGCGGGCGCGCCAAGATCGGCATGTACATCGCCCTGCGCCTGCTGCGCGACGGTGCGCACACGACCATCACCACGCGCTTCCCGCGCGATGCCGTGCGCCGCTTCTCGTCGCTGCCCGACAGCGCCGACTGGATCCACCGCCTCAAGGTCGTCGGCATCGACCTGCGCGACCCCGCTCAGGTGATCGGACTCGCCGATTCCGTGGCATCCGAGGGTCCGCTCGACATCCTCATCAACAACGCCGCGCAGACCGTTCGGCGCTCGCCGGGAGCCTACAAACCCCTGGTGGATGCCGAACTCGCGCCGCTTCCGGATGGACCGCTGCCCGAGCTGCTGACGTTCGGGCACACGAACGACGCGCACCCGCTCGCGCTCGCGCAGTCGGTATCTGCGCACCCGATCCTCGCGTCGGCCGCGCGCACCGCCGACGAGCTGACCGCCGAGGCGATGGCCGCGGGCTCCTCTTCGCTCGAGCGTCTGATGACGGGAACCGCGATCGACGCCGGCGGCCTCATCCCCGACGAGGACCGCATCAACAGCTGGACGCAATACGTCGACCAGGTCGAGCCGCTCGAGATGCTCGAGGTGCAGCTCGCGAACATGACCGCACCGTTCCTGCTCGTGAGCCGGCTGCGTCCCGCGATGGCCGCGTCGAGCGCGCGCCGGAAGTACATCGTCAACGTGTCGGCGATGGAGGGCGTGTTCGGCCGCGGCTACAAGGGCCCCGGCCACCCGCACACCAACATGGCGAAGGCCGCGCTCAACATGCTCACGCGCACGAGCGCTCGCGAGATGTTCGAGGCCGACGGCATCCTGATGACCGCCGTCGACACCGGCTGGATCACCGACGAACGCCCTCACTTCACCAAGGTGCGCCTGGCCGAGGAGGGCTTCCACGCCCCGCTCGACCTCGTCGACGGCGCCGCGCGCGTCTACGACCCGATCGTGCGCGGCGAGGCCGGCGAAGACCTGTTCGGCATCTTCCTCAAGGACTACGCCAAGGGCAGCTGGTAAGAGCGCGGTGCCCGTCCGCGGCAACGATCTGGCCGAGGCGGTGAGCCTCGGGCGTTGAGTGTCCACAACACCCGGACGGTTCCGAGATCCGTCCGGGTGTTCTGGACGCTCGAGCCGACAGCGCGCGGCGCCGGAGGCGCGGAGCGCGCGGCGTCACGCAGGCAGGAAGTACTCCCGCGCGAGCGGGGCGACCTCGATCCCGGATGCCGTCGCGGCGGTGACCCAGCGGAGCTCGGCGATCTCGGCATCCGGGACCGGACGCTGGTCGCCGATGTCGACACGGAACACGTCGGCGACCACCTCGAAGCCGGGCTCGTTCGCCGCGCTCGCTCGGAACGCGCCGAGGGGCTCGAGGGCGTCGGGGTCGACGTGCAGGCCGACTTCCTCGGCGAGCTCGCGCGCGAGCGTCTCGGCGGGGGTCTCGCCGGGTTCGGGTTTGCCGCCGGGCTGCATGAACGCCGTCGTCCCGGCCTTGCGGACGAGCAGCAGGCGCCCGTCGGCGTCGGTGATCACCGCGGCCGAGACGTGGATGCGGCGGGGGGTGGTGGCATCCGGGATCACCCCCGCACGCTAGCAGGACCGAAGCGTCACGCGGTCTCGCGCAGGATCCCCGCCACCACCGGTCGCGTCGACGCCACCGCCGCGGCGACCAGGGCGAAGCCGGCCGCGAAGGTCATGGCGATCGTCAGCACCGACAGCGGGGCGACGAGCAGACTGATCCCCACGATCGGCAGCGTCATCACCCCGCCGAGCGTCGCGCCACCCAGCGCGGCCCAGCGCAGGGGCACCATGACGGTCAGCCGGCGGGCCCGGGCGAGTTCGTGCTCGGGCGTGCCGAGGCGGTCGAGGCCGACGATGAGTTCGCGGTCCTCGAGAACGGATGCCGCCTGCGTGACGCCCACGGTGCACGCGAGCAGGATGAAGCCGATCCCGAGGATGACGAGCGCGCCGACGCGGATGTCGCTCATGACCGTCCCGGGGCCGGCTGTGCTCGCAGCGTCGGCGAGCGACATGCCGCACCCGGCGACGATCGCGATGAACGACACGATCGCCATCCCCGACACGCGACGCCAGGCGGGACCGGCGTGCGCGGCGAGCTCGCGGCCCGCCACGAGCGCCGCTGCGGTCCGCGCACGCCGGGCCATCCTCCGGCCGCGCGCGGCGATGATCGGCGCGCCCACGAGGTTGAGCAGCCCCAGGGCCCCCGCGAACAGCAGGAGCAGCAGCACGATGGTCGCGGCGAAACCGAGCACCTGACCGAGGATGCTGAAGTTCGCCACCAGCAGCACGACGCCCGCGATGAGCACCCCGCCGATGGCCAGCGCGCGCCGTCGCATCGGCGGTGCGTCGCTGCGGGTGCGCACGCCCAGCGGCGTCACGCTCACGCGGCGCAGGCTCACGGCGGCGCTCCCCGCGCCCACGACGATCATGGCGACGACCGCGGCGAACCCGGTCAGGGGATCGACGGCGACCGCGGCGACACCCACCGGACCGCCGAAGAACGGCAGCAGACCGACGAGCGGGAGCAGCAGCGCGTAGAGCACGACGCCCGCGACCGCGCCGACCGCGGCGACGACGGTCGCCTCGAGCACGGTGAGCGCCCACAGCTCCCGCGTGCTCGCGCCCAGCAGGCGGAGCGTCGCGAGACGGTCGTTGCGGCGGCGACTGGTGAGCCGGGCCGCCGCGGCGCCGAGGGTGATCAGCGGCACCGCGAGCATCAGCACGCCGAACGCGGTCAGGATGCCGTAGAACCCGGCATCCGAGCCCGTGCGCGGGTCGACGAGGAACATGCGCGCGCCGCCGGCCACCACCAGCAACAGGGCGGTGGTCACGGCGAAGGCCACGACGGGCAGGACGACCGCGGCGCGGCCCTGGCGTCCGGGACGCGACAGCTGGCGGGCGAGGGGGAGGACGGTGCTCATCGCGCACCCCCGGAAGAGAGGGATGCCGCGGCCGAGTCCGCGACGATGCGCCCGTCGCTCACCCGCACGATGCGCGAGCAGCGCGCGGCGACGTCGGCGTCGTGCGTGACCATGACGAGCGTGCGGCCCTGACCCGTCGTGGCGAACAGTAGGGCGTCGAGCACCTCCGCCGACGTCGCGGAGTCCAGGGCGCCGGTGGGCTCGTCCGCGAAGACCACGGGGGCACCGGTCACCTGCGCGCGGGCGATCGCGACGCGCTGCGCCTGTCCGCCGGAGAGCTGGCCGATGCGCCGGGTCTCGAGGCCGGCGAGTCCCAGCGTCGCCATCCACGCGGCGGCGTGGCGCTCGGCATCCTGTCGTCGCACCCCCTTCAACAGCAGCGGGAGCGCGGCGTTCTCGACCGCGGTCAGCTCCGGCAGCAGCAGGTGCTCCTGGAACACGAAGCCGAGGCTGTCGCGCCGGATCCGGGCGCGGTCGCCCTCGCTCAGCCCGACGAGCTCGCGCGGAGCCACGCCCGGCACGGTGAGCACGATCGACCCGCCGTCGGGGGCGATGACCGCGGCGAGGCACTGCAGCAGCGTCGTCTTGCCCGAGCCGGACGCGCCCATGACGGCGACCGATTCGCCGGCGCGGATGGTCAACGAGACGCCGTCGAGGGCGCGCAGCGCGCCGTACTGCTTGACGAGGCCGGTGGCGGTGAGCACAGGTGAGGGAGTCATGCCTCCATCCCACCGAGAGGGCAGCTCGGGGTCGTCCGCCGCGGGGAGGATCCGTGTCGTCCTCGAGATCGATCTGCCGTTCACTCCCCGGTCGCCCCGCGCTCACCTGCGACGGACACACTCGACGTCGTGATCCCCTTCAAGGCGGCGGCTGTGGTGCTCGTGACCTCCGCCCTGTGGTTGCCCCTGACCGCCGACGGCTCCGCGCCCGCCGACGACTCGATGATCATCCAGGTGCAGGTGCCCGCCCGCACGGGTGCTCCGACCACATCCACGCCGACGCCCGCGACGAGCGCGGTCCCGGATGCCACGACCCCCCGCTCCGGAACGCTCCCCGCCACGGGGGTCGAGGTCGCGCTGTGGGGTGCCGCCCTGGCCGTCGCGGCCGTGGCCACCGGCGCGGCGGTTCGCGGCGTGCGACGTCGTCGTCGCGCCTGAGGCCGCGCTCAGTCGATCCAGAGCACGACGCCGCGCAGCCCCGTGAGCACCGCCGCCACCCCCGCCCGTACCGCGGCTCCCGCGCGCTCGGGCGTGAAGGTCGCGGGGTCGTAGGCGGCTGCGGTTCCCAGGTCCTCGCCGCGGTAGGCGGCGCCGGTCCAATCGGCCGCGGTGACGTTCTCGGTCGGCTCTGCGAGTTCGGCGCCCACGATGAGGAACTGGCGGTCGAGATGGTTCGCCGTCACCGTCGCGAGCGGGTCAACGAGGGCGTCACCCGCACTGATGATGAGGTCGGGGTTCAGCTCCATCGCGCGGACGGCGCCGTCGATCATGTCGTCATCGGCGTGCACGACACGCAGATCGGCGTGCGTCTCCTCGGCCCAGTCCTGCACCGCGGCGACGAGCGTCGCGGTGGGGGCGTCGTCCCCCACGGTGAGCAGCACCACCCGGTAGCCGGCGGGGGCGCTCACGCTGTTCCACGAACCGGGGGCGGGCGCGAGCGTCGACTCGGGGGCGGGCGCGGTGTCGGGGGAGAAGCCCGGCGCCGGGGTCCCGACCGCCTCCGGAGCGGGACGCATCGTCGACCAGCCCTCGGCGCTCGCGCATCCGGCCAGGAGCGTCACCACCGCTGTCGCCGCCACCGCGGCAAGGACCCGTCGTTTCACCCCCTCACCCTGGACGGTGCAGGTGACCCGCAGGAGAACGACGCCCGCACGTTTCGTTTCCGTTCGCCCCACCGCGGGCAACCGTTCACGACCGGGGCGCACCATCTCATCCCGGAAAGGTGCACATGTCTGTTTTCGTTCGACGCGTCCTCTCGCGCGTCCTGATCGTGGCCGCGGGGATCGCGGCGCTGCTGTCGCTCGCGGCGCCGGCCTCGGCCCACGGCATCCTGTCGGTCGTCTATGCGGATCTCGAGAGCGGCGGGACCGGTGTCGTCCGCGCCCAGTTGCAGCTCGAGTACGACCTGCTCGTCGTCTCGGCCGCCGACGCCGAGAAGGACGACCCGCTCTACCGGGCCGGGATGGACGCGTTCGAGCGCGGCGACGCGGCCGCGCAGGCGGCGGTGCTGACCGCGCACCGCGACACGATCGCCCGCTACGTCACCGAGCGCTTCCGCATCACGGCGGCGGGAGCCGCGTGCGCCCCGCGCCTGGACGACGACATCTCGATGACCCAGCAGGACGGCGTGCCCTACGCCGTCGTCACACTGGAGGACACCTGCCCGCCCTCGGAGAACGGCCACGAGATCACGGCATCCCTGTTCCCCGACGCCGAGGGCTTCGTCACCGACACGAAGACGATCCTCACGTACGACCTCGACCTGCACGAGGGAAGCACGGTCCTGGATGCCGAGCACCCGTCGTTCACGACCGCTCAGACGACGCTCGAGCGTTTCTGGGAGTTCTTCCGCCTCGGCGCCGAGCACCTGCTCACGGGAATCGATCACATCCTCTTCCTGCTCGCGCTCATCGTCGGCTCGCGGCGCCTGCGCGAGATCGTCATCGCGGCGACGACGTTCACCCTCGCGCACTCGGTGACGTTCATTCTCGCCGCGACCGGGGTGATCGCGGCCCCGCCCGAGGTGGTCGAGCCGACCATCGCCCTCTCGATCGCGGTGGTGGCGGCCTGGTACCTCTGGCGTCTGTTCCGTCGCGATCGGGCCGACCAGGACCTCTCGGACGCCCACGGGTTCCTGCGTCTCGACCGTGCCGGCTGGATGCGCGTGGCCGTCGTGTTCGTCTTCGGTCTCGTGCACGGTCTCGGCTTCGCGTCGGCCCTCGGCATCGACGAACCCTGGTCGTGGACCCTGCTGTGGTCGCTGCTCGTCTTCAACGTCGGGATCGAGGCGGTGCAGATCGGCATCATCGTCGTCGTCTTCCCCCTGCTGGTGCTGCTGCGCCGGCGTGCACCGCGCCTGGGCATGTGGGTGAGTGCGGCCATCGCGGTGATCGTCACCATCGCGGGCCTGGTGTGGTTCGTGCAGCGCGTCCTCGGTATCGAGTGACGGGTGTTGGCGCAGTCGATAGGTGTGCTGAGTCAACTATTCACCGCGATGTCACCCAGCCGGCGGAGCGTGGGATGCGCTCGCCATCGGTGAGTGCGCACCAGAGACCCCCTCGAAAGAAACGGACAACCATGTTCCTCACCGCATCGACGTCGCACGGGACGCGCACGCGTCGCCGTGTCTCGTGGATCGCAACCGCCGCGGTCGGCGCCTCCCTCGTCCTCACGGGCGTGGCGAGCGTCCCGGCGGCGATGGCCGACACCACGGCCACCCTCACCGGCGTCATCCTCGGCGTCGGTGCTGACCAGTCGCAGCGCATCGTGACCTGGTACTCCTCGGCCGACACCGCCCAGACGGTGCAGCTCGCCCCCACCTCGGCACTGACGGGCGGCCAGTTCCCGGCGTCGGCGACGACCTTCTCGGCATCCGGAACGGCGAACATCGCCTCGAGCGGCGGCTTCAACCGTCACGCCACGATCACGGGCCTCAGCGAGAACACGGCGTACTCGTACCGCGTCGGCTCCGACGGCAACTGGTCGAACACCTACACCTTCAAGACGCAGTCGTTCGAGGGCGACTACGACTTCCTCTTCTTCGGCGACCCGCAGATCGGTTCGTCGGGCGACATCGCGAAGGACCAGGCCGGCTGGCAGGACACGATGAACGTCGCCGTCTCGGCCAACCCGAACGCCGAGATGCTCGTCTCGGGCGGCGACCAGGTCGACTCCGCGAACCGCGAAGACCAGTGGAACGCCTTCCTCGCCCCCGATGCGCTGCGCCAGATCCCGTGGGCGGCCACCATCGGAAACCACGACGTGGGCGGCAAGGCCTACGAGCAGCACCTCTACACCCCCAACACCGACCGCTCTGGCGCCTACTACCGCAAGGGCTCGGGCAGCCTCGGCACCGAGTCGGGCGGTGACTACTGGTTCATCTATAAGGACGTGCTGTACATCGACCTGAACAGCAACAGCTACGCCACCTCGCAGGGCGGCGGCGGCGACGCCGCGCACATCTCGTACGTCACCGACGTCGTCGACAAGCACGGAGCGGATGCCAAGTACACGGTGCTCGTGTACCACCACGCGATCTACTCGCCGGCGGATCACGCGAAGGACTCCGACAACAAGGTCCGTCGCACCGACTTCCCGACCGCGTTCTCGAAGCTCGGCGTCGACCTGGTGCTCCAGGGCCACGACCACAGCTACTCGCGCTCGTACGAGATCAAGAACGGCGCCAAGGCGAACGCCGACGAGAAGCCCGGCCAGGACGAGATCTTCGAGGGCCCCGGCGGCGTCGTCTACGTCACCGCCAACACGGCATCCGGATCGAAGTACTACGACATCACCGCTCCCGACAACAGCGGCACCAGCGGAGCCGGGAACGGCGCCGACCCGCTCAACCCGGCGAACTACTGGTACAACTCCGTGCAGAACCAGGAGCACGTGCGCTCGTACGTCAAGGTGCAGGTCAAGAAGGACCAGCTGATCGTCCAGAACATCCGCTCCGGAACCTGCGACGCGCCCAACGCGGCCGTCGAGCTGAAGAAGGTTCTGTGGTGCGGTCCCGAGAACGGGTCGAAGCCTGCCGAGGCCGTCGGTACCATCCAGGACGAGGTGACCATCCACCCCAACCACGGCGACGGCCAGGACATCCAGGTCGACGTCCCCAGCGGCGCCCCCGGTGAGTTCGGCTGGACGATCAACGGCCACAACGGCCTGGTCGACATGGGGACCGCGCAGGAGAAGAACCTGCAGTACTTCGAGGCCACCGGTCAGATCAACCCGATCACCGTCACCGACACCCGCGCGAGCAAGTCGCCGTGGTCGGTCTCGGCGTCGGTGAGCGACTTCGTCGACGACGGAAAGACCTTCAAGGGGTCGTTCCTCGGCTGGGCGCCCAAGGTCGTCACCCCGGGTGCCGGAGCCGTCGCGGGTGCCGCGGTGAACTCCGGCTACGACGGCGGCGACGGTCTGTCGGTCTCGCGTCTGCTCGGCTCGGCTCCCACCGGTCACGACCGCAGCGCCGGAGTCGTCGGCGCCGACCTCGACCTGAAGATCCCCAACACCATCGACAAGGGAAGCTACCGCGCGACCCTGACCCTCACCGCCCTGGCCGGCTGACCAGAGCGAACAGCGCCGGCGGGGAGCGTGTCTCCCCGCCGGCGCCCGTCCCGAAGGACCCCCCATGATTCGACTGCTCTCCCTCCCGCGGACCGCCGGTCTCGTTCTCGCCACCGCGATGGTCGCCGCGGGCGCGCTGAGCGCGAGTCCCGCCCTCGCCGCGACCGACGACGTGACCTGGACCGTGCGCACCGCCTCGAACGCCCTCGGCGCGGATCGTACGAACTACAGCTACGCGCTGAACCCCGGCGCCCACCTCGACGACGCCCTCGTGGTCGCGAACCGCGGGACCGAGGCCGTCGAGCTCGACGTCTACGCGGCCGACGGGTACACGACCTCGACCGGCGCGCTCGACCTGCGGGTCGCGGCCGAGCAGTCGGTGGGCGTCGGTGCGTGGGTCACCGTGCCGCAGCGCCACGTCACCGTGCCCGCCGGCCAGACCGTCGAGGTGCCCTTCGCCGTCGACGTGCCCCCGAACGCCACCCCCGGCGACTACGCCGGCGGGATCGTCACCTCGCTCACCGTCGCCGACGCCTCCGCGAACGTCAACGTCGACCGTCGCCTGGGCATCCGCACCGGCATCCGTGTCGGAGGAGACCTCGCCCCGGCGCTCGCCGTCGACGACCTGCGGGTGGGGTGGGACGGCGGTTTCTTGCCCTTCCTCTTCGGCGACGCCACCGTCCACTACCGCCTGCACAACACCGGCAACGTCTCGCTCGCGGCCGAAGAGGCCGACGCGGTCACCGGACCGTTCGGTCTCGCGCGCATCGAGGCCGCGCCCGACGATGCGGCCCCGACCCTGCTGCCCGGCGAGAGCTGGGAGCGCGACGTGCGGGTACCGGCGGTGGCGGCGATGGGGGTGCTGATCGCGTCGGTGTCGGCGACCCCGATCGTCACGGATGCCGCGGGCTCGATCTCGACGCTCGACCCCCTCGAAGTCTCGACCTTCGGGTGGGCGGTGCCGTGGCCGCTGCTGCTCCTGCTCGCGCTGATCGTCGTGGCGGCGGTCTTCGGCCCACGTCTGCTGCGCGAGCGTCGTCGCCGGGCCCAGCAGGCGGAGGACGCGCGCGTCGCCGCTGCGGTCGAGCGCACCCTCGCCGAGAAGGAGCGTCAGCTGGTCGAGTGACCCGCGGGCCCGGCGCCGGCGCGGGACTCGGCGGCGCAGGCGCGCTGCGCGGCGGTGTGGACGGCGTGACCCCGGCGGTCGGCTCAGCGGCGCAGGCGCTGCGCGGCGGTCAGGTCGAGGCAGAAGAGCACGGCGCCCTGGATGACGACGGCAACGCCGTGACCACGCGCCGCGTCGGGGCTCAGGCGCCCGCCGAACGACGGGGTGCGCACGGCGAGATGCGCGCCGGCGGCGACGTACCCGACGTCGAGGACCGTGTTGATCAGCAGCAGGCGCCGCAGCGGCCGCCGCTTCGGTGCGGCACCCCGGCGGCCGGCGAGCATCGCCAAGCCGACGTCGACCGCTCCCCACATCGCCGTCTGCGCGCCGAAGGCGCGAGTACGCGGGAACAGCGCGAGAGCGCCGCCCACGATGACGGATGCCGTGCCCCACCGCCGCAGCCGGTGCACGAGGGTGCCGGCGACGGCCTTCGCTGATGTCATGGGTCCATGATGCGTGGCGCCGCGCTCGCGCGCGACTCCCTCGTCGTCGAGGTTCCCCGAGGACCGCTCAGGTGCCGAGGAATAGACTGGATGGCATCGACACCGTCTCACCGGGACCCTCCGTGACCACTCCTTCTTCCGAGCGCGTCTTCGACGTTCGCCATCTGCAGTTGGCGCGCGCCCTTTTCGCGGCGCTCGCGGCCGTCATGGTCACGTTCTCGTCCGACCACTCCGCGCCCCTCGGGCTCGGCGTGTTCAGCGGATTCGCTCTGGCGACCGGGCTCGTCTTCGCCCTCTCGGCGTGGCTGATCTTCCCGCGCGGGCAGCGCCTCATCGTGCTGCTGCTCGCCGCGGTCAGCATCGTCGCCGGTCTCGTCGCGAGCGTCAGCGCGTGGCGCACGACGGGCGTGTTCTTCGGCGTCGTCATCGCCTGGGCCCTCATCACGGGCGCGATCGAGCTGGTCGGCGCGTTGCGTCAACGCAAGACGGTCGGGGCCGCGGGCTCGCGGGACGGTGTGCTCATCGGCATCCTGAGTCTCGTGCTCGGGGTCGTGCTGTTCATCCCGAATCAGCAGTACGCGCTCGACTACAGCATCGCCGGGGCGGGTTCGTTCACGCTGACCGGCATCACCATCGCCGTGGGACTCTTCGGCGGATACGCGGCGGTCGTCGCCGTGTTCCTCGCGATCGCCGGCTTCTCGCCGCGCCGCCCCGAGCCCGTTCCGGCCGTACCCTCCGAGGAGGCCGCGTCATGACCGACAAGCCCGCCACCCGCCGCGACCTGATGAAGCCCGTCCAGCTTCTCGGTCTGGCCTTCATCGCCGCGCTGTTCGCCGGTTTCGTCACGCTCATGTCGATGGGCTTCTTCCAGACGCGGCCCGCCGACCAGATTCAGCACGCCCTCATCGTCGCGCTCATCGCCGCGGGCGCTACCTTCATCATCGTGCTCGTGAGCGTCTCGCTCATGCTCCTCGCCGTCGATCCCTCCAAGGTCACCGCCACGGTCGACCGTCCGCTGCTCCTGCCGAAGGACGCTCCGGATGCCGCCGCCCCCGGCGACACGACCGCGCCGGAGGCTCCGCGCACCGACGACGGCGAGCCGGGCGCGAAGCGCTCCTGACCCCGCGCGGTCCCTGAGCCCGTCGAAGGGACCCCGGAACCCGCCCAGGTGTCCCTCGGGCGACGCGCGCGGTCCCTGAGCCCGTCGAAGGGACCCCGGAACCCGCCGCTCAGGCTCGCCGCGGGTCGATCATCGTCATCCCCGCGGGCGACGCCGAGTCCATGCCCGGCAGCAGCGTCGCCGCCTCGTCGAGGCCGACGATCCGCTCGATGAGCTCCTGCGGGCGCAGGGCGCCGCTCTCGATCAGCGAGAGCATCTCGGGGTAGTCGACCGCGGCCATGCCGTGGCTGCCGAGCAGGTCGAGTTCCCACGCGATCACGCGCGCCATCGGCATCGAGGTCATGCCGTCGGCGGTGGGGAGCAGCCCGATCTGCACGTGCCGGCCCCGACGGCGCAGGCTCAGCACGGCGTCGCGCGCGGTCTGCGGGCTGCCGACCGCGTCGACCGAGACGTGGCTCCCGCCGGTGAGCTCGTGCACGGCGGCCGGGACGTCGGCGCCGTCGGCGACGAACGTGTGCTCCGCCCCGAGGCGCCGCGCCGCGTCGAGGGCGGCCGGGGTGCGGTCGACGGCGATCACGCGGGCGCCGAGCGCGGCCGCGATCATCACGGCACTGAGTCCCACGCCCCCGGCGCCGACCACGGTGACCCACTCGCCGGCCTGCACCCGTGCGCGGCCGGTGAGTGCCCGGTACGCCGTGGCGAACCGGCATCCGAGGGCCGCCGCCGCCTCGAACGAGACGCCGTCGGGGATGCGCACCGCGTTCGTGTCGGCCGCCGTGAGCACGACCCGCTCGGCGAAACTGCCCCACTGGGTGAATCCGGGCTGCTGTTGTCGCGGGCACACCTGTGCGTTCCCGCCGAGGCACCACTCGCACGCGCCGCATCCCATGACGAACGGGACGGTGACGCGGTCGCCGACGCTCCAGCGCCGCACTCCCTCGCCCACCTCGACGATCACCCCGGCGAGCTCGTGCCCGGGGACGTGGGGGAGCGCGACGTCGTCGTGGCCCACCCACGCGTGCCAGTCGCTCTTGCACAGCCCCGTGGCGTGCACCTCGACGACGACCCCGCCGACGGGTGCGGTCGGGGCGTCGACCTCGCGGACCTCGAGCGGTTCGGCCAGGGCGTCCATGATCATCGCGCGCATGGCATCCATTCTCCCGCGGCGCGGCGACGGGGTCTGGCGCCCCACGGCGGGGCGTGGCACGGGTGAGTTCGGCCCCCTCGGGTGGTTGCGTGTCCAAGACACCCGGACGTTTTTCAGATCTGTCCGGGTGTCTTGGACACTCGAGGGGCTGACGGGGCGGGCCCGGGGGTCGGGCGCGCCCCGCGGCCTCAGGCGCGGCGGCGGCGCAGCGCCAGCAGGCCGGCGCCGAGACCTCCCAGGACCAGGGCCAGGATGCCGAGGGCGATCGGCGCCTCGGCACCGGTCACGGCCAGGCCGCCACCGTTCGTCGCGGAGCCGCCCTTTCCGCCGCTCGCTCCGGCCGAGGAGCCGCCCGCGCCTGCACCGGACACGGAGCCCGGAGCGCCCGCACCCGCTCCCGCGTCGCCCGGGGTGCCCGTGCCGGGAGTACCCGTGCCGCCACCGCCGGTGCCGGGAGAGCCGCCACCCGTGCCCGGGTCGGTCGCGGTCGGAACCGTCACGATGATCGAGCGGGTCTGCTCGACGTTGCCCGCCACGTCGGTCGACCGGAACTGCACGGTGTGGTCGCCGGCATCCGCGATCGTCACGGTGTCGCCGACGGTCCACGTAGCTCCGCCGTCGAGCGAGGAGGCGGTCTCGGCGACGCCTGAGGTGGCATCCATCGCCTGGAAGACCACCGTGGCCTGCGCCGGCGCGAGGGCGTCGAACACCGCGGCGGGGGCCATCAGGCGCTTCAGGGTCGCCGGGGCCGTGGTCGAAGCCTCGGTCACCGGGGCGACGGTGTCGAGACGCACCGGCAGCGAACCGGCCACCTCGGGCACCTCGGCGCCGTTCCACAGCGCGCGGTACGACACCGTGTGGGCGCCGTCGGCGGTCACATCGATCTCCGTGCCCGTCTGCCACGGCTGGTCGTCGATGCGGTACTGCACCTCGACGTCGGCACCGCCGTCGTGCGACAGCGACACCTGCACGGGGGCCGAGCGGTACCAGCCGGCGGCGTTCGTCTCGCCCTCGACCGACGGCGTGATGGCGGCGATCCCCCCGGCCTCGGGGACGAAGATCTCGGGGATCTTCAGGTACGAACCCGGGGTCGCGAACGTCAGCCGCAGACCCGTTGCGATCACCGTCTCGAACGACAGCGTCGTCTCGGTGCCATTGGTCACCGCGGGTGCGGTACCGGTCGCGGTGACGGGCAGCCACTCGCCGGCGGGGGTGCGGTACTCGGCGGTGACCCCCGCGATCGTGCCCTCGCTGTTCGTGAACCGCACCTCGTTCAGGCGGTGCTGCTCGAGCAGTTCCATCGTGAAGGTCGCGGAGTCCTTGTACCCGGCGTCGGTCCAGGTCGACCACTGCGTGTCGACGCGGCCGTCGCACGCGTTCGCGGCCGGCATCGTGGCCCACTTCGTCTGGTGGAACGACGCCGACACCGTCGTCCCCGCGGCGCGGCACACGTTCGTCCCCGCCGAGGTACCCCACACGTCGACCTCGGCGATCGACTGCCAGGTGTTCGCTTCGCTGGTCAGGCGCAGACGGAGCGCGCTCGCCGCGGGCACCGTCGTCGCGTCGATGACGGCGACCGGCGCCGACGCCGAGGCGTCCTGCGCGAGCGTGGCCGCGGCATCCGCGTCGACCCACGCGCCGGAGGCGTTGCGGGTCTGCACCTGAATACGCGACGGCCAGGTGGCGGTGGGGCCGTCCTTGTAGGTGTGCACGACGATCGAGTCGAAGGTGCGCTCGGCGCTCCACTCGAACTGCAGCCAGCTGTCGCGCGGGTAACCGTTGCCCGTCCAGTCGTCCCAGCCCTTGCCGCTGGCGTTGCCGTCGGTGAGCGTGCCCGCGAGGTTCGAGCGGCTCGAGACGGTGACCGCCGCCTCGGGCGCGATGTCGACGATGCCGGGGGCGGTGACCTCGATCGTGCGGCGGAACATCCGGCCCTCGGTGAAGTCGGCGTCGGCCGCGAGCGTGCCGACGAGCGTCTGCGGTCCGAGGACGGTGGTGTCGATGCTCGACCAGGTCACCCCGACCTGCGAGACGGTGCCGTTCGACTCGACGCCCACGGTCGAGGGCAGAGCCGGCGCGGCGCCGCGGAGGACGGTGGTGGGTACGGCGTTCGGCGTCAGCGACCACGTGCCGTGACCGAAGCCCTTGTCGTCCCAGTACGACCGGTCCCATCCGTCGCCGTAGCGCTCGGGGTCCTCGGCGGCGGGATTGTGCATCTCGAGACGACCGTTCTCGCCGACGGTGAGCGGCAGCCAGACGTACGTCGAATCCGCTTCGCCCTCGTTCCAGCGGTCGCCCATGTAGACGAACTTGCCCGGCTCGAGCTCGAACACGTTCGTGGTCTGCGAGCCGAAGGTCGAGCGGCGCGCGTCACCGACGGAGAGCAGGCCGTCGCCCCCGTCGGGGATGCTGCTGTAGTACGTGTTCTCGTGCTCGTCGCCGACCTGGACCCCGCGGATCCACGTGCCCATCAGGTCCTTCGTCGTGTAGTACGTCTGCGGGTTGGGCGCCCAGCCGGTCGCCCCCGAGGTGACGACGCTGTACGTGCCGTCGCGCTCGAAGATCGCGGGAGCCTCGAGGTGGCCGCACTCCTTGACGATCTGGAAGTCCTCACCGCGCACGGGCGCCTCGGGGGTGCCGTCGGCGAAGACGTACGGGAAGCGGCCGTCCTCCGAGTACTGGTTCACGTCGAGGGTGTCGCGGTCGGTGGTGTGGGTGACGTTCGTGTAGCTCTCGTCGAGCTCGGCGACGTAGAGGCTGTAGTTCTCCTCCGACGAGTACGAGATGTACGCCTTCCCGTCGTCGTCCTGGAAGACGGTCATGTCGCGGGCCTGCCCCGGAACCGCGTACGGCGTGCAGGCCTGGTAGTCGCTGCGATTCGGCATGCGGAACGCGCCCGTCATACGGAAGGGCCCGGTCGGCGAGTCGGACACGGCCACGGCCGCCATCGAGCGGGCGTAGGTGCTGCCGCCGGGCTCGATGCGTCCGTCGGCGTGCCACCACATGACCCACTGGCCGGTCTTGTCGTTGTGCAGCACCTTGGGGCGCTCGAAGATCGCGGTGTAATCGGACTCCCGCGTGGAGTTCAAGTGGTACGCCAGCTGGTCGATCTTCTCGGTGCGCGGCTGACCGTTCTCGTCGACCGTGTCGTACAGCTCCTCGAAGTAGGGCGTGAGCAGGTCGTCACGCGTGGAGATGCTGCGCAGCGCGTCGCCCATGTTCGTCCAGTTCATGGCATCCGTCGACCGGTACACCGAGACGCCGGGGCTGTTCCAGTACCCCCTCGTGCGGTCTTCGCCGTACCAGTAGTAGACGGTCTGGCCGTCCTCCTCGGTCGTGACGACCTGGCCGCCGTGCGCCTGGATGTGCCGCCCGTCGGTGTCGAACCACTTCGGCTGGAAGTAGTCCGTCGCCCCCAGACCCGGGTCGGCGAGCGGCTGGTAGTTCGTGTAGGTGACCGGCGGGTCGACGCGGGGGACGCCGTCGCCCGGATCGGTCGGCACGCCCGTCGCAGCCGCGGCCGCATCGACGGGGGCGCCCGCTACGGCGGAGAGGGGGGATGCCAGTGCTCCGGCGAGCAAGGCAGCCGTCGCCGCCGCGAGCAGGCGGCGTCGGGACGAGGGGCGTCGAGGCGTCATCGCGTCTGTTCCGATCCGCGCCGCGACGATGCGGCGCACGGGGTGGGGGGATGTTGACGTCAACACTAAGGGTCTGCCGAGGCGGCGTCCAGAGCTTTCTCGCGCCGTACGAGGGTTTCGGCGGATGCCGAGGTGCGTCGAGTGTCCGAGACACCCGGACGTTTCCGAGAGGCGTCCGGGTGTTCTGGACACTCCAGGGGAAAGCGCGGGCGGGCTGGTGCCGTGACCCGCCCCCGGGGAATCCGTTGAGTCTCCAAGACACGCCGTTCCGTGGGCGGCCCGCGCGGCGTGTCTTGGACACTCGACGTCAGGTGACGCGTGGTCCGCGGCGGGGAGGACGTGTCCGCGCGTGCCCGAGCGGGTCGAGTGTCCAAGACATCCGGACATATCCGTGGCGCGTCCGGGTGTCCTGGACACTCGAGAAGGCCACGCGACCGCTATTGCGCGCAGTCACCTGCCGACGACCGGGCGACGCGAGCGCCCCGCGGCTTAGAGCGCGTCGACCACCCGCGACGCCAGTCCCGCGTAGGCGGCGGGGGTCAGCGCGAGCAGGCGCTCCTTCGCGGCGTCGCCGATGTCGAGGCCGCGCACGAACTCGGCCAGCTCGGGCGCGCCGACGCGACGTCCGCGCGTGAGGTCCTTGAGCAGGGCGTAGGGGTCGGTGATCTGCGAACGGCCGGCGGCGATCTCGGCGCGAACGACCGTCTGGATCGCCTCGGCGAGCACCTCCCAGTTGGCGTCGAGGTCGGCCAGTAGCACGTCTTCGGCGAGCGAGATCTCGGTGAGCCCGCGCTGCAGGTTGTCGAGTGCCAGGAGCGAGTGGCCGAAGGCGACGCCGATGTTGCGCTGCGTCGTGGAGTCGGTCAGGTCGCGCTGCAGGCGGCTGGTCACGAGAGTGGATGCCAGGGTGCCGAAGAGCCCTGCGGCGATCTCGAGGTTCGCCTCGGCATTCTCGAACCGGATCGGGTTGATCTTGTGCGGCATCGTCGACGAGCCGGTGGCTCCGGCGACGGGGATCTGGGTGAAGTACCCGAGCGAGATGTAGGTCCAGATGTCGGTGGCGAGGTTGTGCAGGATGCCACCCGCGTGACGCGCGCGGTCGTACAGCTCGACCTGCCAGTCGTGCGACTCGATCTGCGTCGTCACCTCGTTGAAGCCCAGGCCGAGCGACTCGACGAAGTCCCGCGTCAGGGTGGGCCAGTCGACGTCGGGCTCGGCCGCGACGTGCGCCGACCAGGTTCCGGTCGCTCCCGAGAACTTCGCGAGGTACTCCCCGGCATCCAGCTGTCGGATGACGCGCTGGAGGCGCCACGCGAAGACACCGATCTCCTTGCCCATCGTGGTGGGCGTGGCGGGCTGGCCGTGGGTGCGCGAGAGCATCGCGGCGTCGCGGTGCTGCGCGGCGAGCTCGGTGAGGGCCTCGGTGACCGCGCGGAGCTTCGGCAGCCAGACCCGCTCGACCGCGCGCTGCACGGTGAGGGCGTAGGCGGTGGAGTTGACGTCCTCGCTCGTGCAGGCGAAGTGGGTGAGCTCGGCCAGAGCCGCCAGCCCCAGGCTGTCGAGGCGGTCGCGCACGAGGTACTCGACGGCCTTGACGTCGTGGCGGGTGACCGCCTCCTTCTCCTTCAGCCAGGCGATCTCGTCGGCTCCGAAGTCCTCGTAGAGCGCCCGCAGCTTCGCCCGGTCGGCGTCGGACACCGGAGCGGTACCGAACAGTGAACGGTCGGTGAGGGCCAGGAGCCACTCGACCTCGACCTCGACGCGAGCCCGGTTCAGGCCCGCCTCCGACAGGTAGTCGCCGAGTTCGGCGACGGCGGCGAAGTAGCGGCCGTCGAGCGGGCTGAGGGGCTGCGGAGGCAGAGAGGACACGGGTCTCCCGGGGGTCGCGCGGACGGGTCAGCCCGCGGATCGGATGGCGGGCTCGAGCTGCCGGAACAGGGCGCGGCTGGCCCGTTCGATCATACCGAGCACCTCGTCGAACATCGGGGGCCCGGCATAGTACGGGTCGGGGACGTCGAGGGTCTCGGCATCCGGGAGGAACGACTGCAGCAGGGCGATCTTGTCGGCGTCGTCGTCGTCACGGGCCCAGCCGCGCAGAACCCGTTCGTGGCTGCGGTCGAGGGCGACGACGAGGTCGTTGCGTTCGAAGTCGGCGTACTGGAACTGGCGGGCACGATGCGCGGCGCCGTCGTAGCCGAGCCGGTCGAGGGCGGCGAGGGTGCGATGGTCGGCCCGTTCGCCCACGTGCCAGTCGCCCGTGCCCGCCGACGACGAGGCGACGTGCGCGCCGAGGCCCGCCTGCTCCGCCATACGCCGGAACACCACATCGGCCATCGGCGACCGGCAGATGTTGCCGCTGCAGACGAACACGACGCGGAAGGGCGCGTCGGCACTCGCGGTCATCCCTCCATCATGGCGGGGAAGCGCCGTCGGCGCATCAGCGGCGTCGCGTCTCCTCGCGGCGCGGGCGCAGGATGCCGCCGAGCACGGCGTTGATGACCGCGATGAGCAGAGCGGCGACCACCGTCAGCCAGAACTCGCCGGTGCGCAGACCCCAGTCCCAGTTCTCGGTGATGATCGCCGTCAGCCATAGCAGGAACCCGTTGATGACGAGTGAGATGAGCCCCAGCGTGAGGATGTACAGCGGGATCGCGACGATCTTCACGACGGTACCGACGATCGTGTTCACGAGGGCGAAGATGAAGCCCACGACGAGCAGCGTGAGCAGCACCTGCAACGGCTCGCCGGGTGCGAACGGGATGAGTCGGACCTGCAGGGCGGGCAGCAGGGTCACGATCCAGATGGCGAAGGCGTTGACGGCCACGCGGACGATGAAGCGCATGCGCCCATCGTGGCATCCGTCTGCTTGCGCGCCACGGGGTTGCGGTCGGCTGTGGATGCGCGCACGGCGGGGGAGAAGCCGTGGCTCCGGTTCCCGGGGTCGGGCCCGTGCCGGGGGGGGGGGGGGGGGGGGGGGGGGGGGGGGGGGGGGCGGCGGGGGGGGGGGGGG